>NZ_MUNW01000043.1 GCF_002002725.1 Sinorhizobium sp. A49
GCCAAGGTGCCGGCGAGCGGCGAAACGGAAGCGGGCTCGACCGAGGATGCCGGACCGGAAAAGACCGACCTCAACACAAAACCCTGACCCGGGTTAGCGATCGATCCGGGTCGAGAGAATGATAGACGACAGCGTGCGGTCGACGCCGTCGATCTCGCCGATGCGATCGATCAGCAGGTCGAGTTCGTTGATCGATGCCGCCGCAACGACCGCGATCAGGTCGAAGCTGCCACTGACGGAGTGGAGCATGCGGATCTCGCGGATGGCGGCAAGCTCAGGCGTCACGCGGCTCAGTGCCCGCGGCGCGATGGTGATCAGCACATGCGCCTTGACCAGACCCTTTTCATAGCTCTCCGACAGACGGACACCGTAACCGGCAATCACGCCTTCGCGCTCCAGCCGCTCGATCCGCGCCTGCACGGTCGTTCGCGACAGTCCGAGCCTGCGGGCAATCGTGGCCGTCGGCATGCGGGCGTTTTCGCTGAGCACGGCGAGAAGCTCGCGATCCTTGTCGGTGATCTGCATTTCGTCGGTCCACCTAGGCAATCTGCCGAATATCTATAGGCGATTTAGTCATATCAGCGCTTCAAATCAACAGCTCCCCGCCAGACAATGGGGAACGAAACGCATTTCATACCCTGGGGGAAAGTCATGAAGAACATCGTTGTCATCGGAGCAGGCAAGATCGGCTCCACCATTGCGCGCATGCTCGCGCACACCGGCGATTACAGCGTCTGCGTTGCCGACCGTAGCGCCGAGCAGCTCAGCCAGATCGAGAAGCACGACGCCATCACCACGGCTGCCGTCGACATCGGCGACAAGAAGGCGCTCGTTTCCCTTCTCTCCGGCAAGTTCGCCGTTCTGAGCGCCGCACCGTTCCACCTGACGGTCGCCATTGCCGAAGCCGCGGCAGACGCCGGCATCCACTACCTCGACCTGACCGAAGACGTCGAATCCACCCGCCAGGTCAAGGCGATCGCCGCCAAGGCCAGCACCGCCTTCATTCCGCAGTGCGGCCTCGCACCGGGCTTCATCTCGATCGTTGCCAATGATCTCGCCAGCCGCTTCGAGACGCTCGAAAGCGTGCGCATGCGCGTCGGCGCGCTGCCGCAGTACCCGTCCAACGCTCTCAACTACAACCTGACCTGGAGCACCGACGGCGTCATCAACGAATATATCGAGCCCTGCGAAGCGATCGTCGAGCATAGCCTGATCGAAGTGCCCGCCATGGAAGAGCGCGAAGAATTCTCGCTCGACGGCGTCACCTACGAAGCCTTCAACACGTCTGGTGGCCTCGGCACGCTCTGCGAATCCTTGAAGGGCAAGGTCCGCACGCTGAACTACAAGACGATCCGCTACCCCGGCCACGCCGCCATCATGAAGGCGCTCCTCAACGACCTCGGCCTGCGTCACCGCCGCGAAGTCCTGAAAGACATCTTCGAAAACGCACTGCCGACCACCACCCAGGACGTCGTCGTCATCTTCGTGACGGTTTCCGGCTTCCGCGAAGGTCGCCTGATCCAGGAAACCTACGCCAACAAGGTCTATAGCGGCGTCGTCGCCGGTCGCATGCAGAGCGGCATCCAGATCACCACCGCCGGCAGCATTTGCGCCGTGCTCGATCTGCTGGCCAACGGCAAGATCGCGTCCAAGGGCTTCGTTCGTCAGGAAGACATCGCTCTCGATACCTTCCTCGCAAACCGCTTCGGTCACTACTACGCCCAGAAGGGTGAGGCAGAGCGCGTCGCCGGCTGAGATAACCCGGTTCGACTGTGCTGACTTTGATGCCCGGGTTCTGCCCGGGCATTTTTTATGCGGTGTAGTTCGTGGGGATGAGCCTGCCCAAGGTGGCGCGTCGGCCACGCTGCACGATCAAGCCCTCAAGCGTGAACGGTGCTGCGGCACGAGCGCCGGTTCGGCGGCAATAGAGCGCTTCATCTTTAAACGGAAGCAATTCTGTTGGCTCAAAACGGCCGCTCCACACGAAGGATGGCGCTGAGCGATGCCGATTCCATCGAGCAAGCCATCCGACACAGTGGGCGGTCGTTTTCAGCCAACCCGAAGGGCCGGATGAATTTTGGCCATTGCCGGCGGTGGCCGTCTCGACCGCAGCGTCAGCTGCGCTCTTCGCCAACCGCCTTGGTCCTGGCCGAAATTCCTTCCGGCAGAATGCCTCCGTTTAAAGATGAAGCGCTCTAGGTCCGGCCAAACTCGTCCTCGATCCGGATGATGTCGTCTTCTCCGAGATACGACCCGGTCTGGACCTCGATCAACTCCAGCGGGATCTTGCCGGGATTGTGCAGCCGGTGCACGGTGCCTTGCGGAATGTAGACCGACTCGTTTTCATGCAGCAGACGCGTTTCGCCGGCCATGGTGATCTCCGCCGTGCCACGTACGACGATCCAGTGTTCGGCGCGGTGATGATGCTTCTGCAACGAGATCTTCTGGCCGGGGCTGACCTTCAGCCGCTTGACCTCGTAGCGCTCGCCGCTGGAAACCGAGGAGACCGCCCCCCAGGGCCTGTAGGACGTCGGGTGCTCCTCGGTAAGCTCCGATGTCGCCTGCGAGCGTGCGAGCACCTTGACGATGTTGCCGACGCTCTGGCTGTCTTCCAGCCGCCCGACATAGACGGCGTCCTCGCTGGCGATCACGGCGATGTCTTCGAGCCCCTGCACCGCCAGGTGAATGTCCCGCGACAGCACCAGAGAATTGCGGGTGTTCGATACCGTCGCCTTGTCGGTGACGACATTGCCGTCAGCGTCCTTGCGGCCGGTTTTCCAGACTGCATCCCAACTGCCGAGGTCCGACCAGGCGAAAGACGAAGGTACGACGGCGGCGCGGGCCGTCTTTTCGAAAACAGCATAATCGACCGAGATATCAGGTGCTGCGGCGAAAGCTTTCGCCTCCAGCCGGCTGAAATCGAGATCCTTGCTGGCACCCTCGACGGCGGCCTTCGTCTGGGAATAGACCTCGGGCGCATAAAGCTGCATTTCGTCGAGGAAGACCTTGACGGGCAGCATGAACATGCCGGAGTTCCAGAGGTAATGTTCGGTCGAAAGCATGGCCTCCGCCTTGGCGCGATCCGGCTTTTCGACGAAGCGGGCGACCCGGTTTGCGCCCGCCGACAACGCCTCGCCAAGCTCGATATAGCCGTAGCCGGTCGCCGGCTCCGTCGGCGTGATCCCAAAGGTGACCAGTTCGCCGGCCTGCGCAGCCTGCTGTGCCCGCAGCATGCAATCGAAATAGACCGCTCCGGCATCGATCTCGTGATCGGAGGCCAGCACCTGCATGATTGCGGCTTCGCCGAATTTGGCGAGCACGACGAAGGCAGCGGCGGCAAGCGCCGGTGCCGTGTTGCGGGCGACAGGCTCGAGCAGGATGTCGCTGAGCGGCGCCCCGACGGCGCGCGCCTGCTCGGCGACGATGAAGCGGAAATCGCTGTTGGTGACGATGATGGCCGGCTCGTAGAGGCTGGTATCGCTGACACGATCCAGCGTCTGCTGGAACAGTGAGCGATCGGACAGGATCTGCAGGAACTGCTTCGGCGCGCCCGAGCGCGACAGCGGCCACAGGCGCGTCCCTTTTCCACCCGCCATGATTACGGGGACGATCTTAGACATCATGCCAAGCCTCTGCGCGCATCGAACGAATGCCCATCCATACAGGACCGATGCTAAAGAATGCCTGAAGCCGGCCGCGCAAACAAACCGCACCAAAGGCGAGGCATGCCCCACACTTCGGATAGGATGCCGGCTTGCCCATCGTCTTTACGCCGTACCGATTCGCACCGGCGCACGGTACGGCGGCTCTATTGCATCCGCCACCCGGTAACAAAAAACCCCGCTCGAAGGCGGGGCTTTTTCATTGGTTTATCCCGTCGGGATGTCCCTTTCAGGCCGGGATCACGATTTCCCCGAGCTTCGTCAGTTCGGCGATGAACTGTTCGACGCGCGTCTTCTTTTCGTCGCCGGCACCATCCAGCTCGGCACGAACCGCCTCGATGCGCTTTTCCAGCGCAGTGCGGTCGAGCTCGTCGACGTGCACGGCAGATTCTGCAAGCAGGGTGCAGCCGGTCGGCAGGATATCGGCAAAGCCGCCGAAGACGGCGAATCGCTCGGTCCTGCCGTCTGCCGTCTTCACGGTGACGACGCCGGGCTTTACCGTCGTCATTGTCGGGGCATGATTGGCCATCACGGTCATCTCGCCCTCGGTCGCCGGAATGACGACTTCCGTCACCTTCTCGGAGAGGAGCAGGCGCTCGGGGTAAACAAGCTCAAAATTGAAACTGTCGGCCATGACCATTCACTTCTCGTGGGCTCGCCACCTGAGGTGGCAGGCTGTGCATGTCTTCCCTGCCCCGCCATGGGCGGAACGCAGGATGAAAGCCTCGGCGCATCGCTGCGCCGAGGCTCACGATGCTATCAAGCGGCTTCTGCAGCCAGCTTCTTGGCCTTTTCGACCGCTTCTTCGATCGAGCCGACCATGTAGAAGGCGGCTTCCGGAAGGTGGTCGTAGTCGCCGTTGACGAGGCCCTTGAAGCCCTTGATCGTATCTTCGAGAGCAACGAGCTTGCCCGGCGAACCGGTGAAGACTTCGGCCACGAAGAACGGCTGCGACAGGAAGCGTTCGATCTTACGAGCGCGGGCAACCGCCAGCTTGTCTTCTTCGGACAGTTCGTCCATGCCGAGGATGGCGATGATGTCCTGGAGAGACTTGTAGCGCTGCAGGGTCGTCTGGACCTTACGCGAAATCTCGTAATGCTCTTCGCCAACGATCATCGGATCGAGCATGCGCGACGTGGAGTCGAGCGGGTCAACGGCCGGGTAGATGCCCTTTTCGGCGATCGAGCGCGACAGAACCGTCGTTGCGTCCAGGTGGGCGAACGAGGTAGCCGGCGCCGGGTCGGTCAAGTCGTCGGCCGGAACGTAAATGGCCTGAACCGAGGTGATCGAACCCTTGTTCGTCGTGGTGATGCGTTCCTGCATCTGACCCATGTCGGTCGCCAGCGTCGGCTGGTAACCCACGGCCGACGGAATACGGCCGAGCAGAGCCGACACTTCGGAGCCTGCCTGGGTGAAGCGGAAGATGTTGTCGACGAAGAACAGAACGTCCTGGCCCTTGTCGCGGAAGTCTTCAGCGATCGTCAGACCGGTCAGAGCGACACGAGCGCGGGCGCCTGGCGGTTCGTTCATCTGGCCGTAAACGAGCGCAGCCTTGGAGCCTTCGCCGCCGCCGTGCTTGTTAACGCCGGACTCGATCATTTCGTGGTAGAGGTCGTTGCCTTCGCGGGTACGTTCACCCACGCCGGCAAATACCGAGTAACCACCGTGCGCCTTGGCGACGTTGTTGATCAGTTCCATGATGAGAACGGTCTTGCCGACGCCTGCGCCGCCGAAGAGGCCGATCTTGCCGCCCTTTGCGTAAGGCGCGAGAAGGTCGACGACCTTGATGCCGGTGACGAGGATCTGCGCTTCCGTCGACTGCTCGACGTAGGACGGTGCGTCCTGGTGGATAGCGCGCTTGCCCGACGTGATCAGCGGACCGGCTTCGTCAACCGGCTCGCCGATGACGTTCATGATGCGGCCGAGCGTCTCGTCGCCGACCGGAACCGTGATCGGTGCACCGGTGTCGGTGACCGGCTGACCGCGGACGAGACCTTCGGTCGAGTCCATGGCGATCGTGCGGACGGAGTTTTCGCCGAGGTGCTGCGCGACTTCGAGAACGAGGCGGTTACCGTTGTTGTCGGTTTCCAGTGCGTTCAGGATCAGCGGAAGCTGGCCTTCTTCGAACGCAACGTCGACGACGGCGCCGATGACCTGCGTTACGCGACCGACAGCGCCAGCTGCCGCAACTGCGGTCTTGGCGGAAGCTGCCTTCCTCGGTGCAGCCGGCTTCTTTGCCGCTGCGGTTTCTTTCGGGGTAGCTGCCTTAGCCATAATCCTTACCCTCTTCTCGTAACCTTAGAGCGCTTCCGCGCCCGAGATGATTTCAATGAGTTCCTTGGTGATCTGAGCCTGGCGCTGACGGTTGTAGCTCAGCGTCAGCTTGTTGATCATGTCACCAGCATTGCGCGTGGCATTGTCCATCGCGCTCATCTTTGCGCCCATTTCACCGGCGACGTTCTCGAGCAGCGCCCGGAAGATCTGCACCGAAATGTTGCGCGGAATGAGATCGCTTAGGATCGCGCCCGCGTCCGGCTCATATTCGTAGACGGCCGAAGCATCCGATGCTTCCACTGCGACCGGGCCGGCCGAAGCGGGGATCAGCTGCTGTGCCGTCGGAATCTGGGCGATAACGGACTTGAACTCAGAATAGAACAACGTGCAGACATCGAACTCGCCCTTTTCGAAGAGCGCGATGACCTTGTGGCCAATCTGGTCGGCGTTCTGGAAGCCGACCTTCTTGATCTCACGCAGGTCGACACGATCGATAATCAGCGACGCGAATTCGCGACGCAGAATATCGAAGCCTTTCTTGCCGACGCAGATGATCTTCACCGTCTTGCCTGCGGCAAGCAGCTTGCGAACGTGGTCGCGAGCATGGCGAGCGATCTGCGAGTTGAAGCCGCCGCAAAGGCCGCGTTCAGCCGTGCAGACGACCAGCAGATGCGTGTCGTCCTTGCCGGTGCCCGTCATCAGAGCAGGTGCACCGTCGTCCGCGCCGACCGCCTGGGCGATGTTGGCGAGAACGGCAGCCATGCGCTGCGAGTAAGGCCGGGCGGCCTCGGCCGCCTCCTGCGCACGCCGAAGCTTCGCCGCGGCGACCATTTTCATCGCCTTGGTGATCTTCTGCGTCGCCTTGACGGAGGCGATCCGGTTCTTCAGATCCTTAAGTGAAGGCATCCGTTATCCGTCCTAAATGAAATCCGCTCAGGCGAAAGACTTGGCGAAGCTGTCGATTGCAGCCTTCAGCTTGCCCTTGACGTCGTCGGAGATCGCCTTGTCCTTGCGGATGGTTTCCAGGATGTCCTTGCCTTCCGAACGCATGTACGAAAGCAGGCCCTGCTCGAACTTGCCGACCTGGTTGACCGGCAGCTTGTCGAGGTAACCGTTGACACCTGCGAAGATGACAGCGACCTGCTCTTCCGTCTTCAGCGGCGAGAACTGCGGCTGCTTCAGGAGTTCGGTCAGGCGGGCACCACGGTTCAGCAGACGCTGGGTAGCGGCATCGAGGTCGGAGCCGAACTGCGCAAAGGCCGCCATTTCGCGGTACTGAGCGAGTTCACCCTTGATCGAGCCGGCAACCTGCTTCATCGCCTTGATCTGCGCGGCGGAACCGACGCGCGAAACCGAAAGACCGACGTTAACGGCCGGACGGATGCCCTGATAGAACAGGTCGGTTTCAAGGAAGATCTGGCCGTCGGTGATCGAGATCACGTTGGTCGGAATGAACGCGGAAACGTCGTTGCCCTGCGTTTCGATGACCGGCAGAGCCGTCAGCGAGCCGGCGCCATTGTCGTCCGAGAGCTTTGCAGCGCGCTCGAGCAGGCGGGAGTGCAGGTAGAAAACGTCGCCCGGGTAAGCTTCGCGGCCCGGCGGGCGGCGCAGCAGGAGCGACATCTGACGGTAGGAAACAGCCTGCTTCGACAGGTCGTCGTAGCCGATCAGGGCGTGCTTGCCGTTGTCGCGGAAGTATTCGCCCATCGCGCAACCGGCGAACGGTGCGAGGTACTGCATCGGAGCCGGGTCGGATGCGGTGGCAGCAACGATGATCGAGTACTGCAGAGCGCCACGCTCTTCCAGAACCTTCACGAACTGGGCAACCGTCGAACGCTTCTGGCCGATTGCGACGTAGACGCAATACAGCTTGTCACCTTCCGGACCATTGTCGTGAATGGCCTTCTGGTTGAGAATCGTGTCGAGGATGATCGCGGTCTTGCCGGTCTGGCGGTCGCCGATGACGAGCTCGCGCTGGCCACGGCCAACCGGGATGAGGGCATCGATGGCCTTGAGGCCGGTCGACATCGGCTCATGCACCGACTTGCGCGGGATAATGCCAGGAGCCTTGACGTCAACGCGCGAGCGCTGCTTGGCGTTGATCGGGCCCTTGCCGTCGATCGGGTTGCCGAGCGCGTCGACGACGCGGCCGAGCAGTTCCGGACCAACCGGAACGTCCACGATGGCGCCGGTCCGCTTAACGGTGTCGCCTTCCTTGATGTCACGGTCCGAACCGAAAATAACGACGCCGACATTGTCGGCTTCGAGGTTCAGCGCCATGCCGCGAATTCCACCCGGGAATTCGACCATCTCGCCTGCCTGAACATTGTCGAGGCCGTAGACGCGGGCGATACCGTCACCGACGGAAAGCACCTGGCCGACTTCGGAGACTTCTGCTTCCTGGCCGAAATTTTTGATCTGATCTTTAAGAATTGCGGAAATTTCCGCGGCGCGGATATCCATCAGCCGACCTCTTTCAGTGCAAGCTTAAGGGTAGAGAGTTTGGTGCGAAGGGAAGTGTCAATCTGGCGGGACCCGACCTTGACGATCAGACCTCCAAGAATAGACGGGTCGACGATGACGTTCACAGTCACGTCTTTGCCGGTGACGCTCTTGAGCGCCGCCTTCAATTCAGTTTCCTGCGCTGCGGTGAGCGCATGGGCCGACGTTACGTCGGCAGAAATTTCACCCCGGTGACGCGCGGCGATCAGGCGGAACGCCTTGATCATGCCCGGCAGCGTAAACAGGCGGCGATTGCGCGCAACAACCTTGAGGAAGTTACCGACGAGACCAGAGATACCGGCCTTGGCGACGATCGCCGAAATGGCCTTGAACTGGTCGTCGGCAGAAAAGACGGGGCTAACGATCAGCCGCTTCAGGTCTTCGCTGCCATCGATCAGGGCCTGGACGCGGGTAAGATCCGCACCGACCGCCTCGACGGAACCCGCTTCGAGAGCGAGGTCAAAAAGCGAGGACGCATACCTTTCTGCAACACCGGAAATAAGCTGGGATGTGTCTGCCACGGGCACAAGCTTCTCTCAATTTCATCCAAGAACGGTGGTGGCGGCGAGCCGTCAACTTAACGTCCTGAATTTGCTGCAATAATTTGCGGGCTATCGAGGCCTGGCGACCCACTTCCCCCGCAATTCGCGGTTCGTCTAGCATAGGAAGTTTGGACTCGCAACACGCGAACGGCAGGAATGCGGCATAAGTCGACCCGGTTTGGCCGAATTTTGCCGTAAATTCGTTCCTGAGGATGTGAATCGCGAAAACGCGAGGGCGGCGATCAGATCATTCCGAAGACATAGGCAAGCGGAAGAACGGCAAGGGCGGCCTGCACCAGAAGCGCCACCCAGTTGTAGAGCGTGGCGCCGTTATCGCTCATCATCGACAGGATCCGAGCGAAAGCGGCAAGCGCAAAAGCGGCACCGACGGCAAGATAGACCATCGGCTGCGCCAGAAGGATAGCGGCAAGGCCAAGGCCGGCATGCATGCCGCCCATGGTCGAGCGCGCCTCGGCGAGCCCCCCGCGGCGACCCTCGGCAATACCGATGCCGGCGGCGCGAAAGGCAAGCCGCGGCGCAAACAGCATGACGACGCCGATCAGCGCCGCTGCGGCCGCCGCACAGAAGGCGAGAAACTCGCCGGTTTCCGTCGGAATGTAGAACTCCATGCCCGTTCCCGCAGATGAGCGCCGATCTCGTTCGCATCGCGCTCAGGGCCATCCCCCCTCGCGACACGCCTCAAACCTCTAGCGCATGTCGCAGCCGTTGTGAATCGCCCACCGCTCGATCACCTCGGCGATCCCAGGAAACTTCTGATCGAAAGCAGACGCCAGATCTGAGGAAACTTGCGATCAGAGAAAGCTTTGGGGATCGATGTCGAGCTGGACGCTGATCGAGCCGCGCTCCTTCGGGCCGGCGGCAATCATCGCCTTGACGAAGGCCTGCATGTCACTGTTGCGGCGCCCATGCACCAGCAGCCGAAACCGGTGACGTCCGCGGATCAGCGCCAGCGGCGCTTCGGCCGGCCCCAGGATCGAAATGCCGTCGGTCCGCGGTGCGGCACTTCGAAGCCCGCGGGCATGGGTCTCGGCATCCTGGCGGGTGTCGGCAGAGACGATCAGCGACGCCAGCCGACCGAACGGCGGCAGCAGCGCCTTTTCCCGCTCGGCGATCTCGCGGTCATAGAAGGCGTCGGCGTCGCCGGAGACGATCGCCTGCATCACCGGGTGCTGCGGCTGATAGGTCTGCAACAGGCCAAGGCTCTTCAAGCCCGTTCGCCCGGCGCGCCCGGTCACCTGCGACAACAGCTGGAACGTGCGTTCCGCCGCGCGCGGATCGCCATTGGCAAGCCCGAGGTCGGCGTCGATGATGCCGACCAGCGTCATCAATGGGAAATTGTGGCCCTTGGCGACGAGCTGGGTGCCGATGACGATATCCGCCTCGCCGCGCGCAATCGCCTCCAGCTCCAGTCGCAGGCGCTTCACGCCCATCAGGTCGGAGGAGAGCACGATGGTACGGGCATCGGGAAAATGGCGCTCGACCTCTTCGGCGATGCGCTCGACCCCCGGGCCGCAGGCAACCAGATGATCGAAGGTGCCGCATTCCGGGCAAGCTTCGGGCGTCTTTTCCGCATAGCCGCAATGGTGGCACTGGATCTGGCCGCGAAACCGATGCTCGACCAGCCAGCTCGAACAATCCGGGCACTGGAAGCGATGGCCGCAGACGCGGCAAAGGGTCAGCGGCGCATAGCCACGGCGATTGAGGAACAGCAGCGCCTGCTCGCCACGCTCGACCGCCTTGCCGATCTGGTTGATGAGCACAGGCGACAGGAAGCCGCCGCGTGCCGGCGGATGCTGGCGCATGTCGACGACACCGAGCCGCGGCAGCGCCGCATCAC
Organism: Sinorhizobium sp. A49; assembly: GCF_002002725.1. Lineage (GTDB taxonomy): Bacteria > Pseudomonadota > Alphaproteobacteria > Rhizobiales > Rhizobiaceae > Ensifer. Next base: position 10,839 of record NZ_MUNW01000043.1, read on the forward strand.
CGAAGCGGGTCGGCAGATGGATCGGCTTGTAGCGGCCGACCTCGCCATTGACCCGGCTTTCGACCGATGGCGTCGCCGAAACCAGAACGACCGGAAAGCCGGCAATGCGGCCGCGCACGACGGCCATGTCGCGGGCATTGTAGAACACACGGTCCTCCTGCTTGTAGGCCGGGTCGTGCTCCTCATCGACGATGATGAGGCCCAGTTCCTCGAAGGGGAGAAACAGCGCCGAGCGTGCGCCGGCGACCACGCGCACCGTGCCCGTTGTCACCTGCCGCCAGACCTTCTCGCGTGTTCTCGGCGCGAGGTCCGAATGCCACTCGGCCGGCTTCGAGCCGAAGCGATCCTGGAAGCGCTCGAGGAAGCTCGCAGTCAGGGCGATTTCCGGCAACAGGATCAGCACCTGTTTGCCGGCCCGGAGCGTCGCGGCAATCGCCTCGAAGTAGACCTCCGTCTTGCCAGAGCCGGTGATGCCGTCGATCAGCGACACGGAAAACCCGCCCTGTTCGACCGCGGCCAGCAGATCGGCGGCTGCATCCTTCTGCGGCCCTTCGAGCCTCGGGGCAGTGAATTCGGGATCGGGGGCAGCCACCACGGGCGGCGGCGCCATGAACACGGTCTCGAACACACCCTGCTGGGCGAGACCGTCGATAACGCTCGAGGAGGCACCGGCGGCATGGGCAAGGCCAGAACGTGTCCAGGCAAAACCGTCGCCGGCAGCCGCAATGACGCGCTCGCGCGCCGTCGTCATGCGCTCCGGGCGCATGTCGGTCAGCCGCAGCGCCTCCACCATTGGTTCGGGATCGAAGGCGGCGGGCGCACGCAGTGCCATGCGCGCCACCAAGCCCGGCGGCGTTACCGTGTAGGTCGCCACCCAATCGAGGAATGTGCGCATGTCTGGCGTCAAGGGCGGGCAGTCGAAGACCTTCTCGATCGACTTCAGCTTCTTCGGATCGACGCTGCCATCGTCGTCGCCATCCCAGACGACGCCCACGACCAGACGGGGGCCGAGCGGCACCTGAACGATCGAGCCGGGCTCGACCGCCATGCCATCCGGCACCGCGTAGGAATAGGCCTTGGACGCCGGCATCGGCACCAGAACTGGCACGACGCGACGGCTTGAAACTGGCCCGAATAAATCGGTTGAATCGCGAGTCATTTTGCCGTGACCTTGCCACGTGTTTCGGTTAAAGAAAACTGCGCTGCGAACCGCAGCCTTGCCGGCGCAGGGTTTCTCACGGTTCCACCAGAGTTTCAACGCGCGCGATCTCTGCCAAAGGAATTCCTCCCGGTAGATATGCGCCCGAACGGCAATCGTGCCCCAAGGGAGTGACCCCATGAAATTTTTCGTTGATACCGCCGACGTCAAGGAAATCCGCGAGCTGAACGATCTCGGCCTCCTCGACGGCGTCACCACCAACCCTTCGCTGATCCTCAAGTCGGGCCGTGACATCACCGAAGTCACCAAGGAAATCTGCGGCATCGTCGAAGGCCCGGTTTCGGCCGAAGTGACCGCGACCGAATACGCCGAGATGATGAAGGAAGCGGCCGTTCTGTCGAAGATCGCCGACAACATCTGCATCAAGCTGCCGCTGACGCTCGACGGCCTCAAGGCCTGCAAGGCGCTGACATCCGACGGTCACCAGACCAACGTGACGCTGTGCTTCTCGGCCAACCAGGCGCTGCTGGCCGCCAAGGCCGGCGCAACCTTCGTTTCGCCCTTCGTCGGCCGCCTCGACGACATCGCCTTCGACGGCATGGACCTGATCCGCGAAATCCGCCACATCTTCGACAACTACGGCTACGAGACCGAAATCCTCGCCGCCTCGATCCGCACCGTCAACCACGTCAAGGAAGCCGCCCTCATCGGCGCCGACGTCGTCACCGCGCCGCCGGCAACGCTGAAGGCTCTGGTCAAGCACCCGCTGACCGACAAGGGCCTCGAAACCTTCCTCGCCGACTGGGCGAAGACCGGCCAGAAGATCGCCTGATCTTTTCGGGATGGACATTCGAGGGCTCCGCAGCGATGCGGAGCCTTTTTTATGCGTCATCATCGTCCATCAGGCCGGTGAGCCGCATGCCGTCGATCCAGGTGGCGCTATCCTTGCGGATCACCCGGCGCGCGCGAACGCCACAGCGTTCGCGGATGGCCTCGGCCAGCCGCTCGGAATGGGTGACGATCCAGATCTGGCTGTCGCGCGCGGCACTGGCGATCATGTCGGCGAGCGCCGGCAGCATATCCGGATGCAGGCTCGTTTCCGGCTCGTTGAGGGCGATGAAGGGCGGGCGGCGATAGGACAGCAGCGCGGCCGCCAGCGCCAGGAACCGCATCTGGCCGTCGGACAGCTCGCGTGTCGAAAACGGCCGTTGCGGGAAGTCCGGGAAGACCAGCGAGAATTCGGCGAACTGTCCGGGATCCGGAACGTCGAGATAGGCTCCGCCGAAGGCATCGGCGATGGCGCGGTCGAGATCGACGGTGTCTTGCCGTGTGTGCCGCAACGTCGCAAACACCGCCGCCATGTTGGTGCCGTCCTCGTCGAGCATCGGCGCCGTCACAGCAAGGCACGGCAGCCGCAGCGGTGAATCGCGATCGGTGCGGAAGCCGTGAAAGAACCGCCATTGATCGACGGCCCGCCGGAAGGTGCCGATCTCGGGATAATGCCCGGCATCGCCGAGCAGCGCGATCGCCGTCTCCGATTGCAGCGCCTGCTCGGGGTAGTCTTCCATCCGCCCCCGTTCGCCGCGCACGAAGATGCCGGGACCGGAACGCTTCATCATCGTCACCGGTCGCCGCCCGGTCTCGACGCTTAGTTCTTCTTCCTTGACCTGCGGCTCGAAGGCGAAGCCTGCTGCAGCGAGCGGCGGACGCAATCCCGCCTCGATCCGGTAGCGGAAGGTGATGGCCCGCTCCTCGTCCATCAGTTCCGTCTCGAGCCGGATACGCGCGGGCTTGTCGGGACGCCTGCGGCCGCTCCAGAGCGCCGAGGACATGCCGCCTTCCCTGGCGATCTCATGAGCAAGGCTGCCGCGCACGGCCGCCTGCACCAGCTGCAGCGCGCGGTAGAGGTTGGATTTGCCAACCCCATTCTCACCGATGAACAGGTTGACACCGGTCAGATCCATGCGGATCGACTTCAGCGAACGATAATTTTCGGCGAACATCGAGCGAAGCAGCATGGGTCTGCTTTAGCCGATTCCCTCAATCACATGAAGGGATCAGCAGGCAACGGCAGTACGCACCACCGGCCGAAATTCCGCATCAGCGTCGCGCGCCAGCTCGAACACAGTGTGCCGTTCCAGGGCCTTCGTCACGTCGGCGGCGTCACCGTCCAGAGCGTCCGGCGAAATGAGATTGCCGATGCGGAAATCGAAGAGATCGCCCTTCTTGTTCAGCAACTCGTGGAACACCGTCATGTCGCGGAGTTCCGTCGACCATTTGGCAAACCAATAGAACAGGCCGGAGTTGCGTGCGCTCATGTGCACAGGCAGGATCGGCAGGCCGTACTTGCGTGCGAAGCCCACAGCGGATGTCTTCCATGGCCGCTCGTTGAGGCGGCCGTTGGCCCAGTAGGCGATGCGGCCGGAGGGAAACAGCACCGTCGCCTTGCCTTCGCCGATCGCCCGATTGGTCACCTGCAGCGTTTCGCGGGCTTTCAGCTTGCTCTTGTGCTCCTCGCGCCATTCGACCGGAATGACCATCTCGACGAAACGCGGGTTGACGCGGACGGCATCGCGGTTGGCAAAGAACATCATGTCCGGCCGCCGCGTTTTCAGGAGATCGAAAACGGCGATGCCGTCGGCGATCCCGGTCGGGTGGTTGCTGACCAGCAGGAAACCGCCCTTGGCCGGAATGCGCTCGGCCCGGTCGACGCGCACCTCGAGCGACAGGAGCGAACTCAGATGCTGGAAGGCCTGAAAGCCCGGTACATTGGCCACGGCATCAGCGAATTCCAGTGCCTTTCGGTAATTCAGAAGCGTGTAGAGAAAGGGCCGGATAACGGGCCACATCGGGCTCCTGACGATCCGCTGGCCACGCTCGGCAATGAGGGTATCGACGATGTGGCCGGGCTGCCCTTGGGAAACCAGGGCGATCACTTCAGCATAATGCGCGAATCCGTTCACCGAATCCCGTCCCGCCATGGCCTCACCCGATTCTTTGCGGCTGAACATCGCAATTCTATATGATCGAAGGATGACAAAATCCAAGGGTACGTTAGCAAAAACATAAGAGGCGTCAGGGCATTGTCGGCGACCCACCATCATGGAAAGCGACAATGAACGAGCTCATCGTCATCGGCCATCCAGACCTGCTTTCAGAGCGCCAGCGATGGCTGCAAGGGCTCCTGCAGGAGCGTCGCCTGTCCGAAAATACTGTCGAGGCCTATGAGCGTGACACGCGGCAATTCCTGACATTCCTCACCGGCCATCTCGCCGGCCCGCCTCGCCTTTCAGACATCAGCACACTGCGGCCCGCCGACCTTCGCGGTTTTCTCGCCCAGCGCCGCAAGGGCGGTGCAGGTGCACGTACGCTCGGCCGGGGCCTTGCCGGCCTGCGCTCGTTCCTGCGCTATCTCGAACGCAGCGGTCTTGCCAATGCCGCCGGTGCCGCCGCCGTGCGCTCGCCGAAGCAGCCGAAATCGCTGCCGAAGCCTTTGACGGACCGTGAGGCGCTCAACGTCGTCACCACGGAGGCGCAGCTTGCCGAGGAGCCGTGGGTGGCCGCGCGCAACGCGGCCGTGCTGACGTTGCTCTACGGCTGCGGCTTGCGCATTTCCGAGGCGCTCGACCTGACGCCGGGTGATTTTGCCGGCACGCCAACGTCGCTGCGCATCACCGGCAAGGGCGGCAAGACCCGTATCGTGCCGTTGATGACTGTCGCGCGCGATGCGGTTGCGACCTATCTCAAGCTCTGCCCCTACCACGCCGGCGCCGACGAGCCGATGTTCCGCGGCACCCGCGGGGCAAAGCTTCAACCGGCGATCATCCAGCGCGAGATGCAGAAGCTGCGCGGCGCACTCGGCCTGCCCGATACCGCCACGCCGCATGCACTGCGTCACTCCTTCGCCACGCATCTGCTTGCCGGCGGCGGTGACCTCCGAACCATCCAGGAACTGCTCGGCCATGCCAGCCTGTCGACGACCCAGGTCTATACCGGTGTCGATTCGACCCGGCTCCTGGAGATTTACGACCGAGCGCATCCGCGTGCCTGAATTTGGCCCGCGCCTGAATTTGGGCGGAGAGCCTCATTAACCATATTCGTTAAGGAAGCCGTGACCGACGAAGCGTAGGGTCCGCAGAACTCGGCAGAACATTAGGAAGTGATCATGTATTCGATCGCCAAGCCCGTCCGTCACCTCGCGGCCAGGGCCGCCGATATGGCCCTCTGGCTGATCGCGCTCATCCATCTGCTGCTCGCGGCAAGCCTGATTGCGGCTGTGGTTTCGGTCTCGGATGCAGCAGCGGCAACGGACACCGTCTGTGGCGGCACGAACCTCATTGCCGGCTTAGAGAAAAGCGATCCCGCGAAACTCGCCAGGCTGAAGGCGGAAGCGGACGCCATCCCCAACGGCCGAGGCATTTTCTGGAAGATCGAGAAGGACGGCATCGCGCCCTCCTGGCTGCTCGGCACCATGCATGTGACGGATCCGCGCGTGCTCGCCATGCCCGAAGGCGCTTCAGAAGCCTTCGCCAAGGCGTCGACCGTCATCGTGGAATCCGACGAGATCATCGACGAGCAGAAGTCGGCCGCCGCCATCCTGATGCGGCCCGACCTGACGATGTTTGCCGGCAACAAGACCATCAATGATTTCCTCGATGCCGACGACCGTGAACGGCTTGAACAGGGCCTCAAGGCGCGCGGCATCCCGCTGACTCTGGTCGCGAAGATGAAGCCGTGGATGATTGCGAGCTTCGTGGCGCTGCCGGCCTGCGAGATGACACGCAAGGCCGCCGGCGCATCCTTCCTCGACAAGAAGCTTGCCGAAGACGCCGTCAGCCAGGGCAAGACACTGAAGGGACTTGAGACCCTCATCGAGCAATTGTCCGCGATGGATTCGCTGCCGACGGAACTACACCTGCGCGCCCTGATCGAGACGCTCGCGCTGGGCAAGACCATCGACGACGTGCTCGCCACCACCACCGATCTCTATCTCTCCGGCGACACCGGCATGATCATGCCGATGATGAAGGCCGTTTCAGAGGATGTGGCCAGTGAGGACGCCAGCTACGCCGACTTCGAGCAGCGCATCATCATCGACCGCAACAAGACGATGGCAACGCGCGCCGAACCGATCCTTGCCAACGGCAACGCCTTCATGGCGGTCGGTGCCCTGCACCTTGCCGGCGATGAAGGCTTGGTCGGACTGCTCAAGCGCCAGGGCTTCTCCGTCACCCGCGCCAACTGAGGCCCTTGGCCGGAAAAACATACCGGTCCGTTGGCATCTGCCATTCTCAGGCGCGTGCGCTTGCGCGAGAATCCGCCGCGACGTCTGCCTCCACGGCATGAGCGGCGTCGATCCTTGACAGACGGCGATAGCCGGCAAGTGCTGCGACAAGGATCAGGGCACCCGCTGCAACCGCGATGAGAAAGCCGGCCTGCACGCCGAAGCGCGCGACCACGGCGCCAGCCGTAGCCGCGCCTGCGGCAACCCCGATCCCGAGACCGGTCGTCAACCATGTCAGTCCCTCGGTGAGTTTGGCCGGCGGCACGACGATCTCGCCCATGCTCAGGGCGACGATCATCGTCGGCGCGAAAAACACACCCGACAGGAACATCATGGCGGCAAGGCTGGTGACGCCGCCGACCAGCAACAGCGGCAAGGTGCTGGCGGCCGTCATCCCCGCCCCGATCAGGAACAGTTTGGGCAACGGCAAACCGATCCTGACGGCGCCGAAGGTCAGGCCGGCGATGCACGAGCCGAGCGCGTAGAGCGAAAGAACCACGCTTGCGGCCGCCGGCTGACCCTCCGCCTCGGCAAAGGCGACGCTGACGACGTCGATCGTGCCGACGATCACGCCCATGCCGGCAAGCGCCAGGATCAGGACGTGCAAGGCCGGATAGCGCAGCGCCGAACCCGAAACGATGGTTTCAGGCGGTCGCACCGGCGGCTCGGTGCTCTTCTGCAGCACGAAAGCGGTAACGCCGATAGCCAGAAAGACCGCGGCAGCCAAAGGACCCGCCTCGGGAAACAACCCGACGCTGAGGCCCACCGAAATGGGCGGGCCGACGATAAAGCAGACTTCATCGAACACCGATTCCAGCGAGAATGCGGTCTTCAGTTCCGGACGACCGCGGTAGATCTCGCTCCACCGCGCCCTGGTCATGGCCGACATGCTGGGCGCGGAACCGGCGATGAGAGCAAATCCGAAAAGTGTCCAGTCCGGCGCTTTCCAATGGGTTGCGATCAGCAGACCCGTGGTCCCAAGGATGCTGAGCGCCGCGGCAATCGGCAGGACGCGACGCTGGCCGAAACGATCGACGAGCCGCGACACCTGCGGCGCCACCAGCGCCAAGGCAAGCGTAAAGACCGCCGCCACACCGCCGGCGAGGCCGTAGGAGCCGTGCGATTGGGCCAGCATGGTGATGATGCCGATCGCCATCATCGACAGCGGCAGACGCGAAACCAGGCCCGCCAGCGTGAAGCCAATCGTGCCGGGAACGGCGAAAATCTGACCGTAAGGGTTTGCCATGAAGACTCCGGAGATGCACCCGGTGGGCGCCAGTATTGACATACGCAATGTACGCGAGACATATTCACATACGCCTCGCATGTCAATTAACATACGAGGCGTATGCAACTTTGAGGTCAACAATGGCACGACGGGCGCGCAGTGACATGATCGAGGAAACGCGGGGCAAGCTGGTTCTCGCCGCGCGCGAAGCCTTTGGTCGCCTGGGCTACGCCGATACCTCGATGGACGACTTGACGGCTGCGGCCGGCCTGACCCGCGGTGCGCTCTACCATCATTTCGGCGACAAGAAAGGCCTGCTGCGCGCGGTGGTTTCGGCCATGGATGCCGAGATGGATGAAAGGCTCAACGCCGCATCCGCGACACCGGACCTTTGGGGCGGATTCGTCGGGCGATGCCGGCTCTTTCTGGAGACGGCACTCGAACCGGACATTCAAAGGATTGTCCTGAAGGACGCCCCGACATTTCTCGGGGCCGACTATCTGGAGACGAGCAGACGCGCGTGCCACACCTCGTTGACCGGAAGGCTTTCGATGATGATGGCAACTGGCGTGGTCCGCCAGGGGGATGCCGAGACGCTCGCGCACATGATCAACGGCGCGCTTGTGGACGCGGCGTTGTGGGTCGCCGAAGCGGACGACCCCGCCGCGCGCCTTGCCAATGCCATCACTAATCTCGACCTGTTGTTGTCGGGGCTGAAGACACCGCATCGAAATTGAAGCCGCTCAGGCGTGCGGACCCGCCGCGCCCGCCAGCATCGTCGGCACGATCACCTTGTGAAACGGCATGACCGCCGCCAGGTAAACGCGCCCGAGCGTGTTGTGGCGCCTGATCAGCGTCGTCATGCCGACGATCTGGTTGACGGCCGAGCCTGCCCGGATATCGACGACGATACGGAAATCGAGATGGGCATCGTTGAAGCCGAGAACGACCTCGTCGTCGTTTCGAGATAGGACCGGAAACGGGCCGATCAGGCCATGCTCGCCGGGCGCCGGCGCCTCGGTCTTCAGGCCAACCAGCGATACCAGCCGGTTGCGCAGCGCAAGCAAGGCACTCACCCAGGACGGCGAATTGCCAAGCGAGCGCTCGGCCGCCTCGATCGCCGTCAGCCCCTTTCCGTTCAGGGCAAGCTCGAAGCGATCGGCCCAATCGGCATCGGGCAGATGCGGGCTCGGCAGATGAACGGTGGCGGGTCTCGGTTTCATGATCCCTCTTGGCCGTAGCGAGCGCAATCCGGTGACAGGGGTCGGGGACTGCACAATTGCTGGAAGCGACGGTTTCCGTCGCAAGCGCGTGGGATCGAGGATCGCGCCGAATGACGGCGCGGAACAGGGGGCCGCTTGTCGCAGCCCCCTGCCAAATCGTCACATATGGATCGGCTTGAAGAAGGTCGACAGCGCCGCTTCCTTGACCGCTTCCGACATGGTCGGGTGGGCGTGGCAGGTACGGCCGAGATCTTCCGAAGAACCGCCGAATTCCATCAAGACGGCAATCTCGTGGATCATCTCGCCGGCGCCGAAGCCGACGATGTGACCGCCGAGAACCCGGTCGGTTTCCTTGTCGGCGAGGATCTTGACGAAACCGTCGGTCGCCTGCATCGCACGCGCACGGCCGTTGGCCGTGAACGGGAACTTGCCGACCTTGTAGGCAACGCCCGCAGCCTTCAGCTCTTCCTCGGTCTTGCCGACGGAAGCGACTTCCGGCTGGGTGTAGACGACGCCGGGGATGACGTCATAGTTCACATGGCCGGCCTGGCCCGCGAGGATTTCGGCAATCGCGACGCCTTCGTCTTCGGCCTTGTGCGCCAGCATCGGGCCGCGCACGACGTCGCCGATGGCATAGATGCCGGCAACGCTGGTCTGGAAGTGGTTGTCGATCTCGACGCGGCCGCGCGGATCCATGACGACGCCGGCTTCTGCAAGGCCAAGGCCTTCGGTGTAGGGCTTGCGGCCGGTGGCGATCAAAACGACGTCGGCGTCGAGCGTGACGGCGTCACCGCCCTTGACCGGTTCGAACGTCACCTTGGCGCCCTTGCCGTCCTTGACGACGCCCGTCACCTTAGCACCGAGCTTGAACTCCATGCCCTGCTTGGCGAGCATGCGCTGGAACTGCTTGGAGACTTCGCCGTCCATGCCGCCGAGGATCGCATCGAGATATTCGACCACGGTTACCTTGGCGCCGAGACGGGCCCAGACCGAGCCGAGCTCGAGGCCGATAACGCCGCCGCCGACGACGATCATGTTGCCCGGCACCTTTTCAAGCGCGATGCCGCCGGTCGACGAGATGATCACCTTCTCGTCGATGTCGACCGACACGCCCGGAATGCCGGCAACGTCGGAGCCGGTGGCGATGACGATGTTCTTGGTTTCGAGGATCTGTTCCTCGCCCTTGTCGTTCGTCACCGAAACCTTACCCTGGCCGAGCACCTTGCCGGTGCCCTGGATGCCATCGATCTTGTTCTTCTTGAACAGGAAGGAAACGCCCTCGACGTTGGCCTTAACGGTCGCATCCTTGTGCGCCATCATCTTTTCGAGGTTGAGCTTCGGCGCGCCGACTTCGACGCCGAGCGTATCCAGGCCATGGCCGGCCTGGTGGAACATTTCCGAGGCGTGCAGCAGCGCCTTCGACGGGATGCAGCCGATGTTGAGGCAGGTGCCGCCATAGGTGGCGCGCTTTTCGACGACGCCGACCTTCAAGCCAAGCTGTGCCGCCTTGATAGCGCAGACGTAGCCGCCCGGGCCGCTGCCGATAACGATAAGATCATAAGCCATTGAATTATCCTTCCTTCAGGACGGTTACCGTCCGCCGCTGACATTGAGAATGGCTCCCGTCACGTAAGTCGCCTTATCGGACAGGAGGTAAAGAACCGCATCCGCCACTTCCCCGGCCGTGCCGGGTCGCTGGACGGGGATGGTTGACGCGAGATCGCGTGCCCGGTCCGGCAGGCCGCCGGACGCGTGGATTTCGGTGTCGATGATCCCTGGGCGAACCGCATTGACGCGCACGCCTTCGGTCGCGACTTCGCGCGCAAGACCGATGGTGAACGTATCGATCGCGCCCTTGGAGGCGGCATAGTCGACATATTGCGCCGGCGAGCCGAGTTCGGCGGCAACCGACGAGATATTGACGATGACGCCGCCCTTGCCGCCATGGCGCGTCGACATGCGGCGCACCGCTTCGCCGGCGCACAGGATCGAGCCGGTGACGTTGATGCGGAACATCCGCTCAAGCCGTTCGACCGACATTTCGTCGACACGCTGGGTCGGGCCGACGATGCCGGCATTGTTGACCAGTCCGTCGAGCCGGCCGAAGGCCTCGTCGACTGCAGCGAACATCGCCTTGATGTCAGCATCGGATCCGACATCGCCCCTGACCGCGATCGCCGAACCGCCGCCCTGCCGGATCGCGGCCACGACCGCGTCGGCCGCCTCGGCGTTCGAGGCGTAGTTGACGACGACGGACCAGCCGGCTTTGGCCGCGCCAAGGCAGACGGCTGCCCCGATGCCACGGCTGCCGCCGGTGACGAGAACGACGGGTGCTCCACTCATGCGGCGCACCCCTTGAGCGTGAAGGCGTCCCAGCTCTCGACCTCCGCCTTGCCCTTGCCCCAGGCGCTCGACGCGCGAAGGGCGGGGCCGAAATCGGGCAGCAGGATCTGGTGTGCAGCCGGTGCGGTTTCGGCCGGGATCGCGTCGATCGCGCCGACCTTGTCGACGGAATAGACCGGCCCCTGCCAGACGGTGCATTTGCGAAGCTCTTCGCCGGTGACGTCACCGGTTGGGCATTCGTGCATGACGATGCCGGTCGCGCGCTCCGGTTCTCCCGACGGCATGACGACTCCATCGAGCAGCAGGCCCGGTTTCAGCACCGCGATCTTGAAATGATTGCTCGTGACCGCACTTTCCGATCCCACCGGCTCGAACCGCAGCTCATAGGCGCCGTCGCGGTCGCCGTAGATGGCGCGCGCCTGGCTGCACTCCGCGCCAACCGCCGGCGTGGCAGCCACGACGCCAAGTGCAGCAACAATCAGGAACCGGGCAATGATCATGATCAAACCGCCTTCTCGGTCGCGAGCTTCAGGCCGAGCGCGATGAACACCAGGCCGCTGGCGCGGTCGATCCACTTGCTGGCGCGGGTGAAGGCGGCGCGCATGCGCGGCGTGGTCATGAACAGGCTGACGCCGACGAACCACAGGATGAGGCACGTGGCCATCACCAGACCGTAACCGAACTTGATCATGATCGGCGTGTGGGCGTGAACCACCGTCGAGAAGATCGACAGGAAGAAGAACACCGGCTTCGGATTGAGCGCATTGGCGGCAAAGCCGAGGCCAAACGCTTTGACCGCGGACTGGCTTTTTGCCGGCTCGCCTGATGGTGCCGCGTCTACCGAAATCTCCGTCTGGCCGGCCCGCAGCGCCTTGATGCCGATATAGATCAGGTAAGCGACACCGCACCATTTGACGATGTTGAACAGGTAGATCGACTGCGAAATGATCAGCCCGAGACCGAGGATCGTATAGGTGACGTGAAACATCAGCGAGGTGCCGATGCCGAACGACGTGATGATCGCCGGACGGCGGCCATGGACGATCGACTGGCGCATGACCATCGCCAGATCGGCGCCGGGCGAAACGATGGCGAAGGAGAAGATCGCCATCAGCGACGCGAGTTCGAGAAGATATTGGCTCATGAGTTTGTAACCGGTGCGTTGAAGGCCCAGACGTGGCCGAAGGGATCCCTGATGCGCGCATAACGCGCCTGCCAGAACGTATCCTGCGGCTCCAGCACTGTCGATGCCCCGGCCGCCGTCGCCCGCTCAAAGGTCGCGTCGACATCGCCCGCTTCGGCCAAGTTGATGCTGATCGCGACGCCGGTGCCGCCAATTGTCAGCGGCGACAGCACGCTGCCACCGAATTCGGGAAACTCGTCATGCAGCATCACCTCGCCGCCGAACAGCGCGAGATTGGCGTGCATCACCCGCTTGCCGTCTTCCGCCATCTGGTGAAAGGTGTTCACCGCGCCGAAGGCCTTCTCGTAGAAGGCGATGGCGGCCAGCCCGTCCCTGACGCAAATGTGGGCCTGGATAGGCGGTACGTCGGACCCGAATGCCATGTCATGCGCCTCCATCCAGAGCATTTCCAGGAAAAGTGCGAAGCGGTTTTCCGTCAGGAAATGCGTGAAAACAAACTAGGCGAGAATGCCTGCCAGCATCAGGAGCAACCCGGCGGCAGACACCGTCCACACGGCCGAGCGGATGAGCCCGAGACCGCCAATGTAAATCGGCAGATAGGCGAGCCTTGCCCAGAACCAGAGCATCACGCCCCATTGGGTCAGCGCATCGCTTCGGCCCGAAAACTCGATCACCGCGACAAGTGCAATGAAGACCGGGTAGGTCTCATGAAAGTTGCGCAGCGCCCGTGTCGCCCGGCCCGTAAAGACGTTCGGCTCGGACGCCACATCGCGATTGGTGTCGGCTTCGATAATGCCGTTCTGCAGCCGATAGGCGCCTGCCTGCGCCATCACATAGGCGATGGCGAGAACCGCGCTCCAGAGCAGGTAGGTCAGTTCCAGCGACATCGTACAATCCGAAATGAACGGGCCGGAGAAGGAAGCGGGGGCGGTGATCGCGCCCCCGCCAATGCCTTGGAGATCGACCCCTTAGAGATCGAGAACCAGACGTTCCGGATCCTCGAGGCTGTCCTTGACGCGCACGAGGAAGGTAACCGCTTCCTTGCCGTCGACCATGCGGTGGTCGTAGGACAGCGCCAGGTACATCATCGGACGGATGACGATCTGACCGCCGACGACAACAGGACGGTCCTGGATCTTGTGCATGCCGAGAATGCCCGACTGCGGCGCATTCAGGATCGGCGAGGACATCAGCGAACCGTAGACACCACCGTTGGAGATGGTGAAGGTGCCGCCCTGCATGTCGGCCATGGAGAGCTGACCATCGCGGGCAAGCTTGCCCAAACGTCCGATGTCCTTCTCGATCTCGGCGATCGACATCTGGTCGGCATCGCGAACGACCGGAACGACAAGACCCTTGTCGGTGCCGACGGCAACGCCGATGTGGCAGAAGTTCTTGTAGATGACGTCGGTGCCGTCGATCTCGGCGTTGACGGCCGGGATTTCCTTCAGCGCATGGGTAACGGCCTTGGTGAAGAAGCCCATGAAGCCGAGCTTCACGCCGTGCTTCTTCTCGAAGATGTCCTTGTAGCGGTTGCGCAGGCTCATGACCGCGCTCATGTCCACCTCGTTATAGGTGGTGAGCATGGCGGCGGTGTTCTGCGCGTCCTTGAGGCGGCGGGCGATCGTCTGGCGCAGGCGGGTCATCTTGACGCGCTCTTCACGAACGACGTCCTCGGTGGTCGACGGCGCGCGGGCCTGGACCTTGACCGGCTCGGACGCGGCCGGGGCCGAAATGCCCTTGGCAACAGCGGCAAGCACGTCACCCTTCAGCACCTGGCCACGCTTGCCAGAACCGTCGACCTGGTCGGCCGAGAGGTTGTTTTCAGCAAGCAGCTTGCCGGCGGACGGCGCCGGCGGCATCGAGGATGCGGCCGGTGTTGCAACGGCAGCAGCCGGAGCGGCAGCAGCCGGCTCGGCCTTCTTCTCAGCAGCGGCAGCCGGGGCGGCGGCGGCAGCGCCAGCACCGGCAGCGATCTGGCCGAGCAGCGCGCCGAGACCGACGGTCTCGCCGGCCTGGGCAACGATTTCGGAGAGAACGCCGGCGGACGGTGCCGGAACTTCGATCGTCACCTTGTCGGTTTCAAGTTCCAAGAGCGGCTCGTCTGCCTTGATGGCATCGCCGACCTTCTTGAACCAGGTGCCGACGGTCGCTTCACTGACGGATTCGCCAAGGGTGGGAACGCGGATTTCTGTTGCCATGATTTTTGTTCCGTTGATCAGATATCTGTTTCTATCGATTGGCTTGTCGCCAGGGGGGCATCAGCCCCCCAGCGCGTCCTCGAGGAAGGCGGCCAACTGCGCCATGTGCTTCGACATCAGGCCCGTCGCAGGCGATGCGGCAGCCGGACGGCCGGTGTAGCGCACGCGCTGATACTTGGCGTCGATATGGGCGAGCACCCATTCCAGGTACGGGTCGATGAACGACCAGGCGCCCATGTTCTTCGGCTCTTCCTGGCACCAGACCATTTCCGCGTTGCGGAAGCGGCTGAGCTCATTGATCAGCGCCTTGGCCGGGAACGGATAGAGCTGTTCGACGCGCAGCAGGTAGACGTCGTCGATGCCGCGCTTCTCGCGCTCTTCGAGCAGATCGTAGTAGACCTTGCCGGAGCAGAGCACGACGCGACGGATCTTGGAATCCTTCTGCAGCTTGATCGGACCGTCCTTGATGACTTCAGCGTCATCCCACAGCAGGCGGTGGAACGAGCTCTCGCCGGCCATTTCCGACAGGCTCGAGACCGCACGCTTGTGGCGCAGCAGCGACTTCGGCGTCATCAGGATCAGCGGCTTGCGGAAGTCGCGCTTCACCTGGCGGCGCAGGATGTGGAAGTAGTTCGCCGGCGTCGTGACGTTGGCGACCTGCATGTTGTCTTCCGCGCAAAGCTGCAGGAAGCGTTCGAGGCGGGCGGACGAGTGCTCCGGACCCTGGCCCTCATAGCCGTGCGGCAGCAGGCAGACGAGGCCCGACATGCGCAGCCACTTGCGTTCGCCCGACGAGACGAACTGGTCGAACACGACCTGTGCGCCGTTGGCAAAGTCGCCGAACTGGGCTTCCCAAAGGGTCAGCGCGTTCGGACGGGCCAGCGAATAGCCGTATTCGAAACCGAGCACGGCCTCTTCCGAAAGCATCGAGTTGATGACTTCGTAGCGGGCCTGGGTCGGCGCGAGGTTGGCCAGCGGAATGTAGCGGTCTTCGGTCTGCTGATCGTAGAGAACCGAGTGGCGCTGCGAGAACGTGCCGCGTTCGCAGTCCTGGCCCGACAGGCGGATCTTGGTGCCTTCGACGCAGAGCGTGCCGAACGCCAGCGCTTCAGCCATCGCCCAGTCGATCCCCTCGCCGGTCGAAACCATGTTGGCGCGGTTTTCCATGAAGCGCTGGATCGTGCGGTGTGCGTTGAAGCCCGCCGGGATCTCGGCGATCTTGCGGCCGATTTCCTTGAGCTGCTTCATCGGCACCGAGGTCTTGCCGCGACGCTGTTCGTCCTGGTTGTCGGCCGAGCGCAGGCCCGACCAGACGCCATCCAGCCAGTCGGCCTTGTTGGGCTTGTAGGACTGGCCAGCCTCGAACTCCTGCTCGAGATGGGCGCGCCAGTCGGCCTTCATCTTTTCGACTTCGCCTTCGCTCATCAAGCCCTCGGCGACCAGACGGTCGGAGTAGAGCTGAACGACGGTCTTGTGGGCGCGGATGACCTTGTACATCTTCGGCTGCGTGAACGCAGGCTCGTCGCCTTCGTTATGGCCGAAGCGGCGGTAGCAGAACATGTCGATGACGACAGGCTTGTGGAACTTCATCCGGAATTCAGTGGCGATCTTCGCCGCGTAGACGACCGCTTCCGGATCGTCGCCGTTGACGTGGAAGATCGGCGCCTCGATCATCTTGGCCACATCCGACGGATAAGGCGACGAGCGCGAGAAGGCCGGATTCGTCGTGAAGCCGATCTGGTTGTTGATGATGAAGTGCACCGTACCGGCAACGCGGTGACCGCGCAGGCCGGACAGGCCGAGGATTTCGGCAATGACGCCCTGGCCGGCAAAGGCCGCATCGCCGTGCAGCAGAAGCGGCATGACCTTGGCGCGTTCGCGCAGCGGAATGATGTCGCCTTCGAAGACGGTCGCCATCTGGTCCTGCTTGGCGCGGGCCTTGCCCATAACCACAGGGTTGACGATTTCCAGGTGCGACGGGTTGGCCGTCAGCGACAGGTGAACCTTGTTGCCGTCGAATTCGCGGTCGGAGGAAGCGCCGAGATGGTACTTCACGTCGCCCGAACCTTCGACGTCGTCAGGGGCGTAGGAGCCGCCCTTGAATTCGTGGAAGATGGCGCGGTGCGGCTTTGCCATCACCTGGGACAGCACGTTCAGTCGGCCGCGGTGGGCCATGCCGAGAACGATTTCCTTCAGGCCCTCCTGGCCGCCGCGCTTGATGATCTGCTCGAGTGCCGGGATCAGCGATTCGCCGCCGTCGAGGCCGAAGCGCTTGGTGCCCTTGTACTTGACGTCGATGAACTGTTCGAAGCCTTCCGACTCGATCAGCTTCTGCAGGATGGCCTTCTTGCCCTCGGGCGTGAAGTCGACGCCCTTGTCCGGGCCTTCGATGCGTTCCTGGATCCAGCCCTTCTCTTCCGGGTTGGACATATGCATGAATTCGACGCCGATCGTCGAGCAATAGGTGCGCTCGAGGATTTCGACCATCTCGCGAATGGTCGCGTATTCGAGGCCGAGCACGTTGTCGATGAAGATCTTGCGGTCGAGATCCTTGTCCTCAAAGCCGTAGTTCGAGGGCGAAAGCTCGTTGTAGTCATCGACCGGGGCAGCAAGGCCGAGCGGATCGAGCTTGGCATGCAGGTGGCCACGGGCACGATAGGCGCGGATCATCATGATCGCGCGAACCGAATCGCGCGTTGCCTGATGGATATCTGCAGCACTCGCGGCGGTGCCGGTGGCGGCTGCGGCTTCTTCCGCCTTAGCCTTCACCTTCTTCTCGATGACCTTCTCGACCGTACCCCAGTCGCCATCGAGCGCGGAGACGAGTTCGCCGTTGGCGACGATCGGCCAGTTGGGCTTCTTCCAGGAGGCGCCCTTGGCTGCCTTCACCACGTCTTCCGGCTTGTCGGCCAGGGCCTTGAAGAAGGCCTGCCATTCAGCCGAGACGGACGACGGATCCGTTTCGTAGCGTGCATAGAGCTGCTCGATATAGGCGGCGTTCGCGCCGTCCAGAAACGATGTGAGCTGGAATTGCTCGTTGGCCTCTTGCCTTGCCATGGGTTCTCGCGGACGTCTTGGTCCGCCTCCTGACTTAAGTTGGGATGCCGGGTTTTCCCGGTCGTTCATCATTATCGGGCGCCTCTTGTGCGCCCTGCATGCGTCATAACTGCGGTCGTCGGGGCCGGCTCATGTGTCCAGCCCCGACGGCGCCATTTCAAGGTCATCCCTTGAGGACTTCGACCAGCGTCTTGCCGAGACGGGCCGGCGACGGCGATACGCGGATGCCTGCCTGCTCCATCGCAGCGATCTTGGATTCCGCATCGCCCTTGCCGCCGGAAACGACGGCGCCGGCGTGACCCATGGTGCGGCCCTTCGGCGCGGTACGGCCCGCGATGAAGCCGGCCATCGGCTTCTTGCGACCCTTCTTGGCTTCGTCGATGAGGAACTGCGCCGCATCCTCTTCGGCCGAGCCACCGATTTCGCCGATCATGATGATCGAGGTCGTGGCCTCGTCGGCGAGGAACATCTCGAGCACGTCGATGAACTCGGTGCCCTTGACCGGGTCGCCACCGATGCCGACGGCCGTCGTCTGGCCGAGGCCTTCGTTGGACGTCTGGAACACGGCTTCATAGGTGAGCGTGCCGGAGCGCGAGACGATGCCGACCGAACCCTTGCGGAAGATCGAGCCCGGCATGATGCCGATCTTGCATTCTTCCGGCGTCAGGATACCGGGGCAGTTCGGGCCGAGCAGGCGCGACTTGGAGCGGTCGAGACGCGCCTTGACGCGCACCATGTCGGCAACCGGAATGCCTTCGGTGATGCAGGTGATGAACGGTACTTCCGCATCGATCGCTTCGATGATCGCGTCCGCGGCGCCTGCCGGCGGAACGTAGATCACGGATGCGTCCGCACCGGTCTTTTCACGGCCTTCGGCAACCGACGCGAAGATCGGCAGGGTTTCGCCCTTGGAGCCGGTCCAGGTTTCGCCGCCCTTCTTCGGGTGAATGCCGCCGACCATCTGCGTGCCATAATAGGCAAGCGCCTGTTCGGTGTGGAAGGTGCCGGTCTTGCCGGTCAGGCCCTGAACGAGGACCTTGGTGTTCTTGTTAACGAGAATCGACATTAGGTCTGGTCCTTCAGTTAGCCGTTGATCGCGGCAACGATCTTCTTGGCAGCGTCGTCCAGATCGTCGGCGGCGGTGATCGCCAGGCCGGATTCGTTCAGGATCTTCTTGCCAAGCTCGACATTCGTGCCTTCGAGACGCACGACCAGCGGAACCTTGAGGCCGACTTCCTGCACGGCCGCAACGACGCCTTCAGCGATGACATCGCACTTCATGATGCCGCCGAAGATGTTGACGAGGATACCCTCGACCTTCGGGTCGGCCGTGATGATCTTGAAGGCTGCCGCAACCTTCTCCTTGCCGGCGCCGCCGCCGACGTCGCAGAAGTTCGCCGGCTCCTTGCCGTAGAGCTTGATGATGTCCATCGTCGCCATGGCAAGGCCTGCGCCGTTGACCATGCAGCCGATGTTACCGTCGAGCGCCACGTAGGCGAGGTCCCACTTGGAGGCCTCGATTTCCTTGGCGTCTTCTTCGGTTTCGTCGCGCAGCGCCTTGATGTCGTCATGGCGGAACAGGGCGTTGCCGTCGAACGAGACCTTGGCATCGAGAACGCGCACGCGGCCGTTCTTCATGACGATCAGCGGGTTGATCTCGAGCAGGCTCATGTCCTTCTCGACAAAGGCCTTGTAGAGGATCGGGAAGAGCTTTTCGGCGTCGGCCTTGGCTTCGCCTTCGAGCTTGAGGGCCGAGGTGAGCTTGGCGAGATCTGCGGCGGTGACGCCAGCTTCCGGGTTGATCGCGACGTTGACGATCTTTTCCGGCGTGTCGTGCGCAACAGCCTCGATGTCCATGCCGCCTTCCGTCGAAACGACGAAGGCAACCTGGCCGACCGAACGGTCAACGAGCAGCGAAAGATAGAGTTCGCGTTCGATGTCGGCGCCGTCCTCGATGTAGAGGCGGTTCACCTGCTTGCCGGCAGGGCCGGTCTGCGCGGTGACGAGCGTATTGCCGAGCATGTCCTTGGCGTGAGCCTTGGCTTCATCGATCGAGAAGGCAAGACGAACGCCGCCCTTGGCGTCGGCGGAGAGTTCCTTGAACTTGCCCTTGCCGCGACCGCCGGCATGGATCTGGCTCTTGACGACGTAGAGCGGGCCCGGGAGCGCCTTGGCGGCAGCTTCTGCTTCGTCGGCGGAGAAGATCGCGACACCTTCCGCGACCGGCGCGCCGTAGCTCTTCAGGAGAGCCTTGGCCTGATATTCATGAATGTTCATGGTGTTTTTCCTGTCTGGAGCATTTTGCAGGCAGGAAAAACGCCCGCCTGCAAAAATGCGGCAAAAACAAAAGGTCGAGCGGATGCAGGCATCCGCTCAACGGGACGCGATTACTGCTTCAGGCTCGGCGCAATGCCGATGCAGGCTTCGCAAAGGCCAGCGACAGAAGCGACCGACTTGTCGAAAGCTTCCTTCTCGGCCTTGTTGAGGTCGATCTCGATGATGCGCTCGACGCCACCGGCACCGATGACGGTGGGAACGCCGACATACATGTCCTTGACGCCGTACTGGCCGGTCAGGTGCGCGGCGCAGGGCAGAACGCGCTTCTTGTCCTTGAGGTAGGCTTCGGCCATCTCGATCGCGGAAGCGGCCGGTGCGTAGTAGGCAGAACCGGTCTTGAGCAGGCCGACGATTTCGGCGCCGCCGTCACGGGTACGCTGGATGATTTCTTCGAGGCGCTCCTTGGTGACCCAGCCCATCTGCACGAGATCGGTCAGCGGAATGCCGGCAACGGTCGAATAGCGGGCGAGCGGCACCATGGTGTCGCCGTGGCCGCCGAGAACGAAGGCGGTGACGTCCTGGACCGAAACGTTGAATTCCTGGGCGAGGAACAGGCGGAAGCGCGCGCTGTCGAGAACGCCGGCCATGCCGACGACCTTGTTCTTCGGCAGGCCGGAGAACTTCTGCAGTGCCCAGACCATGGCGTCGAGCGGGTTGGTGATGCAGATCACGAAGGCGTTCGGGGCGTACTTCTTGATGCCCGCGCCAACCTGTTCCATGACCTTGAGGTTGATGCCGATCAGATCGTCGCGGCTCATGCCCGGCTTGCGGGCGACACCGGCGGTGACGATGCAGACATCGGCGCCTTCAATGGCGGAATAGTCGCTGGCACCCGTCAGGTTCACGTCGAAGCCTTCGACCGGGGAGGACTGAGCGATGTCGAGACCCTTGCCCTGCGGGATGCCGTCGGCGATGTCGAAGAGGACGATGTCGCCCAGTTCCTTCAGGCCGGCGAGATGCGCCAGCGTGCCACCAATCATCCCTGAACCGATAAGTGCGATCTTGTTGCGCGCCATGAAAGTGCTTCCTTTGTGATCCCAAACTGATCGAGGCCTGAAACGCCGCAAACGCCAAACCTTCGCCGGAAGCCATTAAACGGCAATCGTTAAAATATCAATCGATACTTTTGGATGGAACAATTTCAATCGGTTAGATCATAAAATTCTTACGTAAACGTAAGAATTTCCGTCATTCGCGCGTCACGAAACCGCAATATTTTCAGGATGTTCTGCCGCATATTCCGCGCTCTGCATCTCGATCAGCCGCGATACGGTGCGATCGAACTCGAAACCTTCCGTCCCCTTCTTCAGCGTCAAAAGGTTATGCGGTTCGGCAGCGGCCGAGGCAAAGAGGCGGGCGCCGTTGTCGTAGAGCGTGTCGACCAGCAGGATGAAGCGCTTGGTTTCGTTGCGCATATGCGGCCCGAGATGCGGCACGTGATCGACGAAGAGGGTGGAATAGCGCTCGAGGATCGCCAGATAGTCGGCAGCCCCCAGCGGCTGCTGGCATAGGTCGGTGAAGCTGAAACGGGCAGCCTTTCCGGCCGCTGCCGGCACGGGGATCTTGCGGCCCTTGCGCGGCACCTCAGCGGGCGCGACGGCGGCCCCTGCCGTCTGCCTGCCCCAGGCCTGCGCCATCGCCGCGTCGGCGGCAGTCCCAAGCGGGGAGATCCACACCGGGCTGCCATCCGTCTTCATCAGGCGGTAGTCGGTATCGGTATCGAGCGAGATGATCTCGGTATTGGCCTTCAGGAGATCGATAAACGGCAGGAAGAGCCCGCGGTTGAGACCGTCGCGATAGAGATTGTCCGGCGCGACGTTCGAGGTCGCCACCAGCACGCAGCCCTTGGCGAAGAGTTCGCTGAACAGCCGGGCGAGGATCATCGCATCGGCGATATCCGTCACCGTGAACTCGTCGAAGCAGAGAAGCCGCGCTTCGCCGAAGAGCTCGGAGGCAACCGGCGGGATCGGATCGGCCTGTTTGGTCTCGCCGTTCTTCAGCTTCTGGCGGTGCTTGTAGATCCGCTCGTGAACATCGGCCATGAACTCGTGGAAATGCGCCCGGCGCTTGCGCTGGATAGGCACCGCCTCGAAGAACATGTCCATCAGCATGGTCTTGCCGCGGCCGACGCCACCATGGATGTAGAGGCCCTTGACCGGCGGATGATCCTTCTTGCGCGAGGCAAAGAGCCAGCCAAGTGCATTGGTCTTGCGCGACGGCCTGCTTGCCAGAAGTTCGGCCGAGAGGTGATCGAACCGTCGCGCGATCGCGAACTGGGCGGGATCGCGTTTTCGCTCGCCGCTGAGAACGAGTGTTTCGAGCTTGCGGTGGATGCTGTCGTCAGGATTGAGCACGTCTCACCCGAGCTGGACCGGAAAACGGGAAGCCCGGCGGTGAGCCGGGCTGGATCAGGCCATTAACGGCTGAGGCTGACCGGCTGACCGCCATTGGTCGAACCGTCGAAACGCGCATCGGCCGTCTTGTAGAGGCGGGCGATGGCGTTGCCCGTGCGATCCTTGAGGACGACCTGCTTGCCTGCCACTTCCCAGGACCCCATGGCCGTCAGCTCGCCGGCGCAGCCACGCGTGCCGCCGCGCGAACCGCTGCCGAGGTTGGTGAGCGTCAGGAACATGTCGCAGGAGCTGCCGGCGCTCGAAACGCGCCAGTTGCCGACCATCGATTCCTTGGTGACGTCGAGACCGCCTCCGGCGGCAGCAACCTGCGTGCCGGCCGCCTGCGCGCCACCGGCGACCGCCGTTCCGGCCGTTGGTGCAGCCGGGAATTGTGACGTGTTGCCGGTCGGATCTGGAAGCTGGTTCGACGAGACCGAAGGCACGGGCTGGGCCTGGAGGGGAGCAGGTGAAGAATCCTGGGAGCTGAAGCCACCCATGGATGTCCGCTGGCATCCGGTCAGCGCAAGCACAACCGCCAGCCCCGCCGCCGCATGAATAACCCGCATATCTTTACTCCCGATGTGTTCCGCGAACCATGATGCAACGCGATAATATAGGCCGAAATACAGCAAATCCACCTGTCAAATCAAGGGACGACGATTCAATGACACCTGTTGCAGGATTGAAACGTCTACGGGAACGGACAATCACGACTTCAGACCAGTAGCATCTTGCTTCAGGCGATCGAAACGACTGTCTTTCACCGGCACAATCAACGATTGCCGGACGGGCGAGCAGAGCCGTTGCAGACACATCGTTCGCCCGCCGGACAGAAAATGCAAACGGCGGACACAAGGTCCGCCGCTATATGCAAGAGCGTTTGAAGCGCCTCGGATCAGACCCGACGCTCGACCAGCATCTTCTTGATCTCGCCGATTGCCTTGGCCGGGTTGAGCCCCTTCGGACAGGCCTGGGCGCAGTTCATGATCGTGTGGCAGCGATAGAGGCGGAAGGGATCCTCGAGATTGTCGAGACGTTCGCCGGTCGCTTCGTCACGGCTGTCGATCAGCCAGCGATAGGCCTGCAGCAGAACCGCCGGACCGAGATAACGGTCGCCGTTCCACCAGTAGCTCGGACAGGAGGTCGAGCAGCAGGCGCACAGGATGCACTCGTAAAGACCGTCGAGCTTGAGGCGATCCTCGTGGCTCTGCTTCCATTCCTTGGCCGGCGTCGGCGTCACCGTCTTCAGCCAGGGCTCGATCGAGCGGTGCTGGGCATAGAAGTGGGTGAGATCGGGCACCAGGTCCTTGACCACGGGCATATGCGGCAGCGGATAGACCTTCACCGTGCCGTTGACCTCATCCATGCCCTTGGTGCAGGCAAGCGTGTTGGTGCCGTCGATGTTCATGGCGCAGGAGCCGCAGATGCCTTCGCGACAGGAGCGGCGCAGCGTCAGCGTCGGGTCGATCTTGTTCTTGATGTAAAGCAGACCGTCGAGCACCATCGGGCCGCAATCGTCGATATCGATGTAGAAGGTATCGATACGCGGATTGGCGCCGTCATCCGGGTTCCAGCGATAGATGCGGTATTCGCGAACATTGGTCGCGCCTTCCGGCTTCGGCCAGACCTTGCCTTCGGTCATCTGCGAGTTCTTGGGGAGAGCGAGTTCAACCATGTGCCTAAATCCTCAAGATCAGTAGACGCGTGCCTTGGGCTCGATCTTTTTCGGATCGATGCCTTCGGCGATCAGGTCGGTATGGACAGGGCGGTAGTCGAGCTTGACGTCGCCGGCGTCGTTGACCCAGGCGAGCGTGTGCTTGCGCCAGTTGACGTCGTCACGGCCGCCGAGCGCACCGCCGGTATAGTCTTCGCGAGCGTGCGAGCCACGGCTCTCCTTGCGCGCTTCAGCGCCGTAGATCGTGGTGATGGCGTTGGCCATCAGGTTCTGCAGCTCCAGCGTCTCGACGAGATCGGAGTTCCAGATCATCGACCGGTCCGTGACCTTGACGTCGGGCAGTTCCTTCCAGATCGCCGAAATGCGCTTGCAGCCCGATTCCAGCGATTCCTGCGTGCGGAACACGGCGGCGTCTTCCTGCATGGCGCGCTGCATCTTTTCGCGCAGCACCGCCGTCGGCGTCGAGCCGTTGGCAAAACGCTGGGCGTCGAAGCGGGCCATGATCCTGTCGCAGGCGGCAACGTTGATGGCCGGGATCGCTTCGTTGCGGTCGATGACCTGGCCGGCGCGGATGGCGGCGGCGCGGCCAAAGACCACGAGGTCGATCAGCGAGTTGGAGCCGAGACGGTTGGCGCCGTGCACCGAGGCGCAGCCGGCTTCGCCCACGGCCATCAGGCCGGGCGCGATGCGCTCCGGGTTCTGGCTGTCGGCGTTCAAAACTTCGCCCCAGTAGTTGGTCGGCACGCCGCCCATGTTGTAGTGCACGGTCGGCAGAACCGGGATCGGCTCGCGGGTCACGTCGACGCCGGCGAAGATCTTCGCCGATTCCGAAATGCCGGGCAGACGTTCGTGCAGCACGGCCGGATCGAGATGGTCGAGATGCAGGAAGATGTGATCCTTGTTGCGACCGACGCCGCGGCCTTCACGGATTTCCATCGTCATGCAGCGCGAAACCACGTCGCGCGACGCAAGGTCCTTGGCCGACGGCGCATAGCGCTCCATGAAGCGCTCGCCTTCAGAGTTGACGAGATAGCCGCCTTCGCCGCGCGCGCCTTCAGTGATCAGGCAGCCGGCGCCGTAGATGCCGGTCGGGTGGAACTGGACGAATTCCATGTCCTGCAGCGGCAGGCCGGCACGCGCGATCATGCCGCCGCCGTCGCCGGTGCAGGTATGAGCCGAAGTTGCCGAGAAATAGGCGCGGCCGTAGCCGCCGGTCGCCAGCACCACCATCTTGGCGGAGAAGCGATGGATCGTGCCGTCGTCGAGGTTCCAGGCGACGACGCCGGTGCAGCGGCCGTCATCCGACATGATCAGGTCGAGCGCGAAATACTCGATGAAGAATTCGGCATTGTTCCTGAGCGCCTGGCCGTAAAGCGTGTGCAGGATGGCGTGACCGGTGCGGTCGGCGGCAGCGCAGGTGCGCTGTACCGGCGGGCCTTCGCCGTAGTTCTGCATGTGGCCACCGAACGGCCGCTGGTAGATCTTGCCTTCCTCGTTGCGCGAGAACGGCACGCCGTAATGCTCGAGCTCATAGACCGCCTTCGGCGCTTCCATGGCGAGGTACTGCATGGCGTCGACGTCGCCGAGCCAGTCGGAGCCCTTGACGGTGTCGTAGAGGTGCCACTGCCAACTGTCCGGCGTCATGTTCTGCAGCGAGGCGGCGATACCGCCCTGGGCGGCAACCGTGTGCGAGCGCGTCGGGAAGACCTTGGTGATGCAGGCTGTCTTCAGGCCCTGCTCGGCCATGCCGAGCGTGGCGCGCAGGCCGGCGCCGCCGGCGCCGACGACGACGACGTCGAAGGCGTGGTCGACATACTGGTAGGCCTTGCCGTTTGCAGCGGGTGAACTGTTCGATGCCATGACGAAATTACCCTGCAAAAGCGATCTTCAGGATGGCGAAAAGACAGAGCCCGCCAACCACGATCGCGAAAAATGTGTTGAGCATGAGAAGGGCGATCTTCGCGCCTTCGCCGTGCACGTAGTCCTCGATGATCACCTGCATGCCGAGCTTCATGTGGATCAGGCCCGAAAGCAGGACCAGCCCCATGATGACGGCGACGAAGGGGTTCGACAGGGCCGAGACGACTTCCGCATAGGGAGCGCCGGCGTAGCGAACGAGGAAGATGACGAAGAAGATCAACAGCGGAACGTTGGCGACCGCCGTGACGCGCTGGCGCCAGAAGTGGTCGGTGCCTTCCTTGGCGGAGCCGTAGCCGCGGACCTTGCTGAGAGGTGTGCGCATGTTCATGGTCTTGTCCCCTCAGTACCGCACGAGATAGCCGACGACCCAGATCAGCACGGTGAGCGTCACCGAACCGACGATCGTGGCCTTCGCCATCTTGGTGGCAAAGTGCTTCTCGTAGCCGTAGCCGAGATCCCACATGAAGTGACGCAGGCCGCCGAGCATATGGTGCACCAGCGCCCAGGTGTAGCCGAAGAGCACCAGCTTGCCGAGAAGCGTGCCGAACACCCAGCTGACCCAGTCATAGTAGGCTTCGCCGGACGCGGCAGCGATCAACCACCAGGCAACGAGAATGGTGCCGAAGTAGAGCGCGCCGCCGGTAATGCGGTGCACAATGGACATCACCATCGTCGGGATAGGCTTATAGATTTGAAGATGCGGCGACAGCGGCCGGCTTCTTGTGACATCCGTCATCGGAACCTCACGGAAATGCCCGGATTTCCGCCCAAAAAGTGGACGATTTTAGTCCGGTATCGCACCTGATTGTGCGCAATTCAGTCCTTCGGACCTTTAATCACCATATTGCTTAACGACAAGTGTGTTTGCAGTGCAAAATCAATTTAATCGATTAGACGAAAAGCGGCATTTTCAGGTCCGACCGAGACGTGGCGCCCGATTAACGATACGCGCGAAAACCACAACCAAATCCGTGACTTTCCGGTGCTTTTGCCCCAGAGTGCCCTTAACGATTTGTTAAGTGTTTTTCGGAGGGCGGGCAGAATGTTTCTGTTTCGGGCAATCCATGCGACCAAAGTTCTAGCACTTGCGGGCCTGCTTGTCGCGACCGCCTGTCTGCCGGTCAAGGCAGAAGACTGGCGTGCCCCATCGGACGTGCAGACGCGCGGCCGACACATCCGGTTCGATTCGCATCGCTCCTTTAGCCGCCACGACTTCGACCGCATGGGCTATCGCGCCATGCGCGGCGGCAATTCGATACCGCGCAACGATTGGACTGCGCAGAACGGACCGCCGGAAGTGAATAGCCGCGTGCGGCACATCCGCCTTCCCAAATATCGTCCGTATCCCGGGCACTATGGAGAGCGGCTGCGCTATCGCGACGGCTGGGCGCGCGAGCGCACGATCTGGACTTCCGGCAACCGCTATAATCAGCGCCCGGATAGCTACGGCGGCGACGGCTTTCCCGATACGATCGGCAGCATCGGCACCTATGCCGGCGGCATTTCGGCCTATCGCGATCCGGGCAACGGCATCTATTTCAGCCAGGAAGGCAACTACCGCTATTATGACGACGGGCAGTTCGCACCGCCACCAAAGGTAAACCGCGCAAAGATCATCGTCGTGTCACCGAGAACGCTCAATCGCGCCTGTGCCTTCGAACATGGCGTCTGCGTCATCCGGCGTTAGCGCTCGCCCGTACGCCCTGGGAGCGCCCGTCGGACTGGTAGCCACGACACCTTCATGATGCCGATGATCGCGCCATCCTCGCTGGCGCCACGACCGATCAACGAAAACGCAGCCGAAGCGTTTGTCAGTCCTTGATGGCGTCAGCCTTGGATCGCTCGAACCGCCAGACTGTCGTGCGCTTGACCTCGCTGTCCTCAAGCGCCCTTGTCACCGGCACCTCGTAGGTCGCCAGCGCCGTCATCCGGTCGCGAGGGCAATAGGACCGCCCGGGATCGCCGACGATAACGATCGAACCGCCAGAGACGAGTGCCGTGAACCAGGGCAGCAGGCGCTCGGCAAAGGATTTGTCGTAGAAGACGTCGCCGGCAAGATAGATATCGGCTGCGAGATCCCGGCCGGTGATATCGTCGGCGGTGTAGGCAATCTCGACACTGTTCAGTTCGGCATTGAGCCGCACCGCCGTCTCGGCCCACGGATCGATATCGGCAGCAAGCACCGAAGCGGCACCGGCCTTCATCGCAGCGATCGCGACCAGACCGGAGCCCGAAGCGAAATCGACGACGCGCCGGCCGGCCACGACCTCCGGATGATCGAGGATATAGCGCGCGAGCCCCTGCCCGCCCGCCCAGGCAAAGGCCCAGAACGGCGGCGGCAGGCCGATCGCCTCCAGCTCCTCCTCCGTTTTCAGCCACAGCTCGTGCGCTTCCGTCGCCAGATGCAGCCGGACCTCCGGTACGTGCGGCGGCGACAGAACGCCGGTATTGGCGCGGATAAAACTTTCGGGATCGGTCTTCAACGAACGCTCCGGGCGTGGTCCGAAAGGGAGCTTCGGAGGTTCACGCGAAAAAAGGCGGCTAGCGCAGCGGACTGTCGAATCCGGCCATGCGGCACACTTCGATCCACTCGTCCTCGGTGACCGGCTGGACCGAAAGCCGCATGCTGGTGACCAGTGCCATGTTGGAGAGCTTGGGGTTATCCTTGATCTCCTTCAGCGTCACCGGGCGTGGCACGTCGCGAACGGCGCGGATGTCGACGCAGTCCCAGCGAGCATCGCCCTCGGCGGTCGAATCCGGGTGCGACAACGCGCAGACTTCGGTGATCCCGACGATTTCGAGACCCTCGTTCGAGTGATAGAAGAAGCCCTTGTCGCCGACCTGCATCGCCCGCATGTTGTTGCGCGCGAGGTAGTTGCGAACGCCGGTCCATTCGGTGCCCTTCTCGCCCGCATCCTTCTGCATCTGCCAGGACCACTTGAAGGGCTCGGATTTGTAAAGCCAGAACGCCATTCGTGTCTCAAGCCTCCGGGTTGTTGAAGACCCAGTTGAAGGCCTTGATTTCGACATTGGAGAACAGGCCGGCCTTGGCATAGGGATCGGCTTCGGCGATGGCGCGCGCATCGTCGATCGTCTCGGCCTTGACGATAACCAGGCTGCCGGTCGGCTTGCCGTCGTCGCCGAGGAAGGGACCCGCCATCTTCAAAATGCCCTTGGCATTGAGGTCGTTGAGATAGGCGACGTGATCAGGCCGCGTGTCGAGCCGAAGCTGCAGCGCGCCTGGTTTGTCGGTGCATTGAAGTGCGAAAAGCATGCTTCCTCCTTAAGTTTTCGATTGGCGCGGGATGCGGGCGGAAAACCGCTTAGCACTTTTCCTCATCCCGCCGACCAGTTCATTCCTGGGTGATCGGACGGGACATCAATTGCTCAAGCGCAGTGCGCACATCGAGCCTGCCGTCGATGATCGCAGCAACCGCCTCGGTGATCGGCATCTCGACGCCGAGATCGCGTGCGACCCGGGCGGCAACCGAGGCGGCAAAGGCGCCCTCGACAAGTTCGCCCTGGCGCCCACTGGCGCGGCCATCCTTGCCGAGCGCAATGCCGAAGCGCAGATTGCGCGACTGGTGGCTGGTTGCCGTCAAAACGAGATCGCCGAGACCCGAGAGCCCGCGAACCGTATCGGCATCGCCGCCTTCGGCGACGACGAAGCGGGACATTTCCGCAAGACCGCGCGAGATCAGCGCCGCCCGGGCACTATCGCCGAGCCCGGCTCCCTCGACGATGCCGCAGGCAATGGCCAGCACGTTCTTCAACGCGCCGCCGAGCTGCACGCCAATGCGATCTTCCGATGGGTAGAGACGGAAAGTCGGGCCGGACAGCGTCTCGGCAAGCAGCGTCGCCGTGGCATTGTCATGTGCAGCAACCACCATCGCCGTCGGCAGGCCCTTGGCAATGTCGGCCGCAAAGCCGGGGCCGGAGAGCACGCCGATGCCGTGCCCCGGCAATTCCTCCAGAAGCACGTCGGTCAGGAGGCGGCCGGTCGCCTGCTCCATGCCCTTGGCACAGGTGACGATCGTCGCCGCGGCATTGATCGCCGGACCGTATTGACGGGCGGCTTCGCGGTGCGCCTGCGACGGCATGACGAACAAGACGATCTCGGCATCGCCAAGCACCGCGACATCGGCGCTGTGCTTGAGGCCTGCAGGCAGGTCGATGCCCGGAAGCGCCTGCTCGTTGCGACCGGTTCGCCGGCATTCCTGTGCTGTCTCTTCCCGCCGGGCGAGAAGGGTCACGTCGCTGCCGTCGGCGGACGCGGCAACGGCAGCAAGCGCCGTGCCGAAGGCACCCGCGCCGACCACCACGATCTTGAGATTGGTATTCATCGTCTGTCCATCATGCCCTGGCTGATTTCCGTCATGCCTTGGCGCCGCGTTTGCCCGAGCCGAGCAAGGTCTGCGCCTGTTGGTCGAGCGGCCAGCGCGAACGCGGTGCGACATCGAGGCCGTCGGCCGGCAGACCGGCGGCAAACCGTTCGGCGCCCGCCCAGGCGATCATCGCGGCATTGTCGGTGCAAAGCGCCAGAGGCGGCGCGATGAAATCGAAACCGTTCTTGTTGCAAAGGTCCTGGAGCGTTGCCCTGAGCACCTGGTTGGCGGCAACGCCGCCGGCAACGACCAGCGCCGGCTTTTCGACCGACGCATGATCCGTCTTGAACCGCTTCAGGCCGCGGCCGATCCGATCCTTCAGCGTGCGAGAAATTGCCCGCTGGAAGGAGGCGCAGATGTCGGCGATATCCTGTTCCGTCACCGGTTCGAGCGACTGCGCCGCCTGGCGCACCGCCGTCTTCAGGCCGGAGAAGGAGAAATCGAGCCGAGCATCGCCGACCAATGGACGCGGAAAGTTAAACCGCTCGGCATTGCCGTTCAGCGCCGTTCGCTCGACGGCCGGGCCGCCGGGATAGGGAAGACCGAGGAGCTTCGCCGTCTTGTCGAAGGCTTCGCCGAGCGCATCGTCGATCGTCGTGCCCCAGCGCTCATAGTCGCCGACGCCCTTGACCAGGATCAGCTGCGTGTGGCCGCCCGAAACGAGCAGCATCAGATAGGGAAACGCCAAACCATCGGTGAGCCGCGCGGTCAGCGCATGGCCCTCAAGGTGGTTGACGGCATAAAGCGGCTTGCCGGTCGCCCGGGCGATCGCCTTGCCGGTCATCAAGCCGACGATCAGGCCACCGATCAGACCGGGACCACTTGTCGCAGCAATGGCATCGATATCGTCGAGCGTCACGCCGGCGCGCAGCAGCGCCTCCTCGATCAGCGTGTCGAGCGCCTCGACATGGGCACGCGCTGCAATCTCCGGAACCACGCCGCCATAGGCGCTATGCTCTTCCAGCTGGCTCAAGACGACGTCGCCGAGGATGCTTCCTTGACCGTTTTCGTCGCGCAGCACGACAGAAGCGGCGGTTTCATCGCAGCTTGTTTCTATGCCGAGAATGCGCATGGGCGAGGACATCAGGAACTACTCAAAGATTGCGGTCGCACCGAAAGGTGGGTACACGGAACTCCGGTAACAATGGATAGCCTTTGATGCAAACGAAACCTTTCCGGATCGGCACGCGCGGCAGCCCGCTGGCGCTCGCTCAAGCCCATGAAACGCGCGATCGTCTCGCAGCTGTCCATGGTCTGCCACCGGAAATGTTCGAGATCGTCATCCTGTCCACCAAGGGTGACCGCATCACCGATCGCTCGCTCGCCGAGATCGGCGGCAAGGGTCTTTTCACCGAGGAAATCGAACAGCAGCTCCTGTCGGGCGAACTCGATTTCGCCGTGCATTCCTCCAAGGACATGCCGACCAAGCTCCCCGACGGCCTGTTCCTTTCGGCCTTCCTGCCCCGCGAAGACATCCGCGACGCCTTCATCGGCCGCACGGCACCGAAACTGATGGAATTGCCCGAAGGCGTGACCGTCGGCTCGTCGTCGCTACGCCGCCAGGCGCTAATCCGTCGTCTGAGGCCCGACATCAATGTCATCACCTATCGCGGCCAGGTCGAGACACGGCTGCGCAAGCTTTCCGAAGGCCAGGTCGATGCGACGCTGCTGGCCTATGCCGGCCTGAAACGGCTCGGGATGACCGACATTCCGACCGAACTGCTCGACCCGGAAGAGTTTCCGCCGGCACCGGCGCAAGGCGCGATCTGTATCGAGAGCAGGATCGGCGACAACCGTGTCAACGACCTGCTCGCCGCCATCGACGATGCCCGAACCCATGAAGCCGTCGCCTGCGAACGCGGTTTCCTCGCGACGCTCGACGGCTCCTGTCGCACCCCGATCGCCGGTCTGGCGATCTCGGACGGCACCCATCTGCGCTTCTCCGGCATGATCCTGACGCCTGATGGCCGCACCCACCACCGCGTCGCCGTCGAAGGCAAGGCCGTCGACGCCGAGGCGCTCGGGCAAAAGGCCGGCGAACACATCCGTGCCGAGGCGGGACCGGGCTTCTTTTTGAGCTGGACCTGAACCATGCGGCTGCTCGTGACCCGGCCGCAACCCGCCGCGGAGGCTACGGCCCGCCGGCTGGGGGCCGAAGGTCACCGGCCGCTGCTGTTGCCGCTGGCGCAGGCGGAACATTTGCCTGAGATCGCTCAAGCAGCACTCGAAACGCCACATGCGGCGATCGCGCTGACGAGCGCCGAAGCCGTTCGGGTGCTGGCCGAACTTGAGGCCGATCTCACACCGCATAAGGTCAAACCCTGTTTCTGCGTTGGCGAAGCAACGTCGCGCGCGGCTCGCGCACTCGGCTTCACCCTGGTCCACACGGCAGAGGGCACCGGAAAGAGCCTTGCGGAACTGATCGCAGCCACGCCTTCTCGATCCGAACGACCACTCCTCTATCTCGCAGGCTCCCCCCGCTCCAAGGGATTTGAAGCGACGCTTCGCCAGCTTCACATCGACCACGTCACCATCGAATGTTACCGGATGCAGCCGATCACCCATCCGCCGGACGCATTGACACGCCTGCTTTCCGCCGATCCGCCGGATGCCGTGCTGCTCTATTCCCATGACACGGCGCGGCGCTTCGCCGCGCTGCTTGTCGATGCGGGCCTTGAAGCCGCCGCTTTCTCACCGCGCTACCTCTGCCTGAGTGCCGCGGTTGCCGCGGCTCTACCGGAAGGAGCACCGGTCGAGATCGCGGCAAGACCCGACGAGGAAAGCCTTTTCAGCCTCCTCTAATGCTATTTCGATCAAAAACGGAACAAGGGGGGCTTTCCCTCACCGGTCAGCCTGACTAGGTTTGTTGCAAGAACCGACAGGCAACAACGGTAGGAGGTCACCATGGTATCGGAAAACCCGCCGCGCCGCTCGAAAGCCGAGAAAGAGCCGCTGACGATCGACCTCGAAGCGGAAAAGTCCGTGACGGAAAATTCGGAAACGACGGCGAGCCACGCAGCAGCTGCCGATGAGCCGACTGTAATCCCCGAAACCGACGGCGCGGCAGAAGCGCGCGTCGAGGAAGAGATCGAGGAACAGCGCGCCGACGCGGCAGCGGCAGCCTTCACCGAAGAGCCGCCACATCTCAGCCGCGAGCCCGAGGCGACAGTGGTGCAAAAACCGCCTTCGAACGCCGGCGCGCTGGCCGCGGGCATCTTCGGCGGCCTCGTCACGCTCGCCGGCTTCGGCGTGCTGCAATATGCCGGCTATATCCCCGCGCTTGGCCCCGACCGAGGCGCCTCGACCACGGAGCTCACGCTTTCGAGCGAGGTCCAGGTGCTGCGCGACCAGGTGGCCGGCATTCAGGCGCCGGCTGCGACCATCGACATCGTGCCGCTCGAGAACCGTCTCGCAGCCCTCGAGCAGACCGCAGGCCAGCCGGGCGCCGGCGCCGCGCCAGCCGCAGAGGTGACAGCGCTGCAGGCCGAGGTGACGAACCTCACCAAGGAGATCGCCGCGCTGAAATCGGGCCTTGCCGAGGCGCAGCAATCGGCAACGACGGCCAGAGCCGAACTGGCGAGCCGCATCGACACCGCCGAGCAGAAACTTAACGAGCCCGCCAACGATATCCAGGTCGCAAAGGCTGTCGCCGTGACGGCGCTCAAGAGCGCGATCGACCGCGGCGGGCCGTTCCTGGCCGAGCTCGGCGCACTTCGCAGCATTGCGCCGGACGAGACGGCAGTAACCGGCCTCACTCAGGATGCAACGACAGGCGTGGCAACGCGGGCCGACCTTCGGCGCGACTTTGCAGCGGTGGCCGATACGATGCTCGATACGCTCAATCAACCGGACCCGAACGAGGGCATCTTCGACCGCCTCGTTTCCAGCGCCATGTCGGGCATTCGCGTGCGCCCCGTCGGCAGCGTCGAAGGCGACACGCCGGAGGCTGTCGTCGCCCGCGTCGAGGACAAGCTGAACAATGGTGATCTCAAGGGCGCGGCCCTGGAATGGGACGCCTTGCCGGCAGCTGCCAAGACCGCCGGCGAAGCGTTCAAGGCCAAACTCGACCAGCGTCTCCGGGTCGAAGGCATCATCGATGCCGCCGTCGCGGCAACGATGAACAAGTCCGGAACCCAGGGCTGAGGAAGACAGATATGATCCGCATTTTGATCTTCATCCTGATCGTGCTCGGTCTCGGCCTCGGCTTTGCGTGGCTTGCGGATCGGCCGGGCGAACTGTCGCTCGTCTGGCAGGGGCAGCTCATCGAAATGAGCCTGATGCGTGCGGCCTCGCTGCTGATCTCGCTGGTCGCCGCCGTGCTGATCGCCATCTGGCTCGTGCGCACCATATGGCTGTCGCCGCACACCGTTACACGTTACTTCCGCGCCCGCAAACGCGACCGGGGCTACCAAGCGCTGTCGACCGGCCTGATCGCGGCCGGTGCCGGCGATGCCAATCAGGCGCGCAAGATGACGGCGCGCACCCGCGGCCTGATCAGCGCTGACCAGGAACCCCTGATCCACCTTCTCGAAGCCCAGACCTTCCTGATCGAGGGCAAATACGACGACGCCCGCAAGAAGTTCGAACTGATGGCCGGCGACCCGGAAACGCGGGAACTCGGCCTGCGCGGTCTCTATCTCGAGGCCAAGCGCCTGGGCGCGCACGAAGCGGCCCGCCAATATGCCGAACGGGCGGCGGAAAAGGCGCCGCACCTGCCCTGGGCAACGCTGGCGACCCTAGACAGCCAGAGCCAGGCAGGACAATGGGACGACGCACTGCGCCTGCTCGACCAGAGCCGGACGGCGCACGTGCTGGAGCGCAAGGACGCCGACCGCAAGAAGGCCGTGCTGCTGACGGCCCGCGCCATGACCCGCCTCGACGGCGATACCAAGGCTGCCCGTGACGATGCGCTTGCGGCCATCAAACTCGACGAAACGCTCGTGCCCGCCGCACAGGTGGCGGCAAAGGCGCTGTTTCGCGAGGACAACCTGCGCAAGGGCGCATCGATCCTTGAAAAGGCCTGGAAGCACGAACCGCATCCTGACGTCGCCCGCCTTTACGTCAGGGCGCGTGGCGGCGACACGGCGGTCGACCGGCTGAAGCGCGCGCGAAAACTCGAATCGCTCCGCCCGAACAACGCGGTTGCCATGGCCGCCGTCGCCGAGGCGGCGCTGGAAGCCCGCGAGCTTCTGCTTGCCCGCACCAAGGCGGAGGCCGCAGCACGGCTGGAGCCGACCGAGAGCATCTTTCTGCTGCTTGCCGATATCGAAGAGGCCGACACCGGCGACGAGGGCCGTATCCGCCACTGGATGGCCCAGGCCCTGAAGAGCCCGCGCGACCCGGCCTGGACCGCCGATGGCGTGACCTCGCCGACCTGGCTGCCGGTCTCGCCGGTCAGCGGCCGGCTCGACGCCTTCGAATGGAAGGCGCCGTCGCTGCAGCTTGCCGCACAGGTCGAGGATGGCCATCTGAGCGCCGATCAAGCGATCCGCAGCCTGCCGCCAGTGCTCGCCGAGCACCATCCAGTGACCCATGGCACGGCTCCAGCGAAACAGGTTGTCGATACGCCCGTGATCATCGAAGCGGTATCCGAACCTCCGCGGGAGCGCCCGGAGCCGATCACAGTAGCGGAAGCCAGAAAACCAGCCTCGGTCGTCGAAAAGCCGCGCGAAAAGGATGCCGCCTCCAATGGCGAGCCGGTTGCCGACCCGTTCTTCGGCCGTCCCCCCGATGATCCCGGCGTACGGGAACCGGCCGCCGGCGAGAAAGTACCGGAAAAGACCAATTTCCGATTGTTCTGAGTTTTGTAAGGGGCTGGGGGCGAAACCATGTTTGAACGCTTCAGGACATTTCTCGAGGGCCTGACCGGCCCGACGACGCGGATCGAGAGGGGTGATCCGCGCGTGGCGGTCATCGCGCTCTGCATTCAGGTGATGGAGGCCGACGGCAAGGTTCTCGCCTCCGAGCAACGCACGATGCGCACCATCATCAAGCAGCATTACGAACTCGACGATGCAGCACTCGACGCTTTGGTCGAGGCCGGCCAATCGGCCGAAAGCGAGGCCATCGATTTCTATCAGTTCACCGCCGAGGTGAAGCGGAACCTCTCGGAAGAGCAGCGTATCGAACTGATCGGCATGCTCTGGGAGGTCGTCTATGCCGATGGTGAGCGCAGCGAGATGGAAGACCACGTGATCTGGCGGATTGCCGATCTTCTCGGCGTCTCCGGACGCGACCGGGTCTTGAAACGACAGGAGGTTGCGGCAAGGATCGATGCGGCAGAAGAAGGCGAGCCGCGACAGGAAAGCTGACATGCCGATAGCCGCCGAGACCGACAGGAAACCCATCCTCATCGTCCTGCACCAGGAGCGATCGAGCGCCGGCCGTGTCGGCCAGATCCTCCTTCATAAGGGGTTCCCCCTCGACATTCGCCGCCCGGCGCTTGGCGACGAGCTGCCGCCGACGCTAGAGCATCACAGCGGCACGATCATCTTCGGCGGCCCGATGAGCGCCAATGACGAGGAGGACTTCGTCCGCCGCGAGATCGACTGGCTGTCGGTGCCGCTCCGCGAAAACAAGCCCTATCTCGGCATCTGCCTCGGCGCGCAGATGCTGGCGCGCAATCTCGGCGGCAAGGTCGCGCCGCATCACGAAGGCATGACGGAGATCGGCTGGTATCCGCTGGTCGCCACCGATGCCGGCCGGGCGCTGATGGACTGGCCTGACATGGTCTATCACTTCCACCGCGAAGGCTTCGATCTGCCTGCCGGCGCCGAGCTTCTCGCAACCGGCGACACCTACCCGAACCAGGCCTTCCGCTACGGCGAAAACGCCTGGGGCATCCAGTTTCACGGCGAACTGACGCGCGCCATGATGCATCGCTGGGTGGTGCATGGCGCCCATCGCTTCGAAATGCCGGGCGCTCAGATCGGCAAGGCGCATCTCGACGGCCGCATGCAGCACGATGGGCCGTTGCGCACCTGGATGGAGAATTTCCTCGACCTCATCTTCCTGCAGGCGGGCGTCAGAAAGGCAGCATAGCGGCAAACCCCACCGCTAGCGACGATGCTCCGGCACGTCGAGCGTGTCGATCTTGCGCAGCTGCGGGAAGCCGAGCGCCCAGAGCACCGACACCAGCAACGTACCGGCACCGCCGAACGCAACGGCAA
Organism: Sinorhizobium sp. A49; assembly: GCF_002002725.1. Lineage (GTDB taxonomy): Bacteria > Pseudomonadota > Alphaproteobacteria > Rhizobiales > Rhizobiaceae > Ensifer. Next base: position 48,357 of record NZ_MUNW01000043.1, read on the forward strand.
AGACCGCACCGAAGCCGGAGGCCATCATGCCGGCCCGGAATTCGCCGAGCTCGTTGGAGGCACCGACGAACACCATGTTGACGGCGTTGACGCGGCCACGCAGCTCGTCCGGCGTCCACAGCGTGATCAGGATTTCGCGCACATAAACCGAGATCATGTCGGCAGCGCCCATAACCACGAGGGCCGCGATCGATACCCAAGGCGTTGCCGACAGACCGAAGACGACGGTGCCGAGGCCAAAGAGCGCCACACCGGTGAACATCAGCATGCCGGCACGGTGACGAATGGGATGGGCGGCCAGCCAGATGGCCATGCCGACGGCGCCGACGCCTGGGGCGGCGCGCAGCAGCCCCAGGCCCCATGGGCCGAGATCGAGGATGTCGCGAGCGAACACCGGCATCAGCGCGACGGCGCCACCGAGCAGCACCGCGAAGAGATCGAGCGAGATCGCACCCAGCACCACCTTCTCCGCCTTGATATAGCGAAAGCCTGCGGTGATCGTCTCCCAGCTCTGCACCGGCGCCTTGGAGCGCGCCGCCGGTTTCGGGATGGCAAACACCATCAGTGCCGCCGCGGCAAAGAAACACACGCCGACAGCGTAGGGCGCAACCGAGCCGAAGCCGTAGATCAGACCGCCGGCAACCGGACCGACGATCATCGCCGTCTGCCAGGATGTCGAGTTCCAGGCGATCGCATTGGGCAAGTCTTCCGGCGGCACCAGATTGGGCGCCAGAGATTGCGAGGCTGGCGCCAGAAAGGCCCGCTCGATACCGAAGACGACCAGGATCGCATAGACGGGCCAGGGCGAGAAAAGCCCGGTGACCGTCAGCATTAGCAACGCCACGGCGCACAGCGTGCTGACGACCATGCACACACCCATGATCATGCGACGGTTGTAGCGGTCGGCAACCGAGCCGGTGACGAGAATCAGCACCAGCGACGGCAGGAACTGGAAAAGACCGATCAGACCGAGATCGAACGGATCGCGCGTCAGATCGTAGATCTGCCAGCCGACCGCAACCGAAATGATCTGGATGGCGAAGTAGGCAAGGAAGCGCGAGAAGAAGTATCGACGATAACCGACATGCCGGAAGGCCGCGAAGCGGTGGGTGGTATGAACGGCAGACATGCGGGAAATGCTCCTCGATGGTACCGATCTTTGTCCGATCCGCATTAAACATGATCGCGCACGGCAAATCGGCGTACTTGCTCGTTTAGGTCTCAATGTCTACATGTCTGTCAATAACGATTTGGAGACCGGCATGATTGCTGTCATCGGCACCTTGAACTTTATTATCAACATCGCGTGGTTTCTGATCATCGCGTCCGCCATCTTTTCCTGGCTCTACGCGTTCAACGTCATCAACGTGAACAACCAGGCGATCAACATGATCGGCCGCTCGCTCTACCAGCTGACCGAGCCGCTCTATCGCCCGATCCGCCGGGTGCTGCCCAATATGGGCGGCGTCGATCTTTCGCCGCTGGTGGTGCTGGTGATCCTCTATTTCATCCAGCTGTTCCTGAACACGACGATCGCACCGGCGCTGCTGCGCTGATAAATTGACGACCCAAGCGTTTACCGCCCACGACGATCACGTGCGCGTCACCGTCCGGCTGACACCGAACGGCGGACGCGACGGGATCGATGGGGTGGAGAGTGGCGCCGACGGGCAGGACCATCTCAAGGTCCGCGTGCGCGCCATTCCGGAAAAGGGCAAGGCCAACCAGGCCCTGATTGCCGTTCTCGCCAAGGAGATCGGCATTGCCAAGAGCCGCATTTCCTTCCTTTCAGGCGAAACGCAGCGCAAAAAAATGCTCCGGATCGATGCCGACCCGGAGGATGTTTTGAAGCGACTTGCCGAGCTGGTCGGCAAATGAGCTGAAAATTACTTCTTTTCGTTCGCGGCGCGCTCGACAGCTTCCTTGATCAGCTGCTTGGCAACGGCGGCATCCTTCCAGCCAAAAATCTTGACCCACTTGCCGGGCTCCAGATCCTTGTAGTGCTCGAAGAAATGCTCGATCTGCTTGAGCGTGATTTCCGGCAGGTCGGTGTATTCATGCACCTTGTCGTAGCGCTGCGTCAGGTGGCCCGACGGAACCGCGATGATCTTTTCGTCCTTGCCGGAGTTGTCTTCCATCATCATCACGCCGATCGGGCGCACGTTGATGACGCAGCCCGGAACGAGCGGACGGGTGTTGCAGATCAGGACGTCGATCGGATCGCCATCGTCGGAAAGCGTGTGCGGCACGAAGCCGTAGTTCCCCGGATAGTGCATCGGCGTGTAGAGGAAACGGTCGACGACGAGCGTGCCAGCTTCCTTGTCCATCTCATACTTGATGGGATGGCCGCCAACGGGAACCTCAACGATCACGTTGACATCTTCTGGTGGATTCTTTCCGATGGAAATCGCGTCAATGCGCATGGACTACTCCAGGGTCAGTTGGGACGTTTGCCCGTCGGATAAAGGGAAACATGCCGCGATGCAATATAACTTTCGTCCGCAACGCAGATTCAACCGGTCGTTTTGTCGTGGTCGAATGGCCGGGACAGGCCGCCAAATCCTGCCGAAGGGAGGTCATGATGAACGGAAAGGTTGCATGCCTGTCGCTTGTCCTGGTGTTCGCCGGACCGGCCATTGCCAATGACAGCGTCTATGTCGACGTCAGCCGCGACAGGTGCAAGACGATTGCAGAGGAGCCGGGCATGTACGCCCTGATGACCTGCCCAGGTTACGGCGACTATCCTGTCCACTTCAAGGAGATTGATGTTCGTCAGAGCTTCTCCTTCGGCCATATCGGCAAGGAATACCTCGACGGGGCATTCGAGAGCTTCATCCCCTTCAACCACGCTGGCACCATGGTGGAATGGCGCGTCGCCAAGGGCGGCACCGCGGTTGCGACAATTCTGCGCTGGATCATCGAAAACCCCGATCCGAAGACCGGTGAATCGGTGCCGGGACTCGAAGGGCAGGTTCTGGTCGTCTCCAAGGTGGCCGAGAAGGCCGACGGCAAGGGCTGCGTCGCCGGTTATGTCGATGCGCTTGCCAACCCGGACCCCAATACGATCGCCCGCAAGGTCGCCGACGAGGTGGCGCCGACCTTTCGCTGCGGCGTCGACCAGGCGACATTCCACGGCAAGCGCGGCGACAAGGCCGCCGAACCCAACAACGAACTGCCGGAGTGATTTTTGAAAGAGTGGCTGCCGCTACCGCGAAAGCCGGAGAAACCTTGCACGGCGGGCGTCAGTTCCAGGCGAAGCCGACCTTCTTGAGGTGCTTGTCGCCGAAATCTTCCATGCCCTCGGCAATATCGCTGCCGCCGGCGCCCTGGAAGAACTGATAGGCGTGATCGCTGTCTTCGAGGCACCAGACGACCAGCCCCTGGCAGCCGAGCGAGCGCAGCAGGCTCTTGGCTTCGCCGAACAGAACCCGTCCCAGGCCGATACCCTGGTATTCCGGACGCAGGTAGATCTCGTAGATTTCGCCTTCCTGCGGCAGCGCCTTGGCGCGGCTGAGGCCGAGGGTGGCATATCCGGCAATCGTTCCCGCCACGTCGACGACCAGCAGGGTCGCCGGACCCCGCGTCGCCTTACGCCACCAGACCTCGTCTCGACGATTGACCATCTGGACCAGCGGGCGGTGCGGAATGATGCCGCCATAGGTCTGCAGCCATGAAACGCGATGCACGTCGGCAATTGCCGCCGCCTCTTGCGGTTCCCCAGGCCTGACCTCGATCGAAACAGTCTTCATGACTCACGACTCTAAACACACACAGGGCGAACAGGAATCCCGCCCGGGAGCCGCGTCGCGTTAACCCACAGGCAACTTTAACGGCATCCTGTGGAAGGTTAACGCCTTTTTAACTTTATCCGCAAGCCGCCCCCCGCTGGCACACACAGCAAAAAACCCCGGATCGCTCCGGGGTTTTGAAAATTGCTCGTTTTTGTCGGAAGGGCTTAAGCCGCGCCGGCCGTCCGCGACTTCTCGAAGCGCTTACGGTCGTTCGAGTCGAGGTACATCTTGCGCAGACGGATCGACTTCGGCGTCACTTCGACCAACTCGTCGTCCTGGATCCAGGACAGCGCCCGCTCGAGCGTCATGCGGATCGGCGGCGTCAGCTTGACGGCTTCGTCCTTGCCCGATGCGCGCATATTGGTGAGCTTCTTGCCCTTCAACACGTTGACTTCGAGGTCGTTGTCGCGCGTGTGGATGCCGATGATCATGCCGGCATAGACCTTCTCGCCGGCTTCGATGATCATCGGGCCGCGGTCTTCCAGGTTGAACATGGCATAGGCGACCGATTCACCGGCATCGTTGGAGAGCAGCACGCCGTTGACGCGGCCACCGATCTCGCCCTTGTACGGCTGGTAGGCGTGGAACAGACGGTTCATGACCGCCGTGCCGCGCGTATCCGTCAGCAGTTCCGACTGGTAGCCGATCAGGCCGCGGGTCGGAGCGAAGAACACCAGACGAACGCGATTGCCGCCGGACGGACGGAGCTCGACCATCTCGGCCTTGCGTTCGGACATCTTCTGAACGACGACACCGGAATGCTCTTCGTCGACGTCGATGACCACTTCTTCGATCGGCTCGAGCAGCTGGCCGTTCTCATCCTTGTGCATGACGACGCGCGGACGCGAAACGGCGAGTTCGAAGCCTTCGCGGCGCATGGTTTCGATCAGAACCGCGAGCTGCAATTCGCCACGACCGGACACGAAGAACGAATCCTTCTCGGAGGATTCCTCGATCTTCAGCGCAACGTTGCCTTCTGCTTCCTTGAACAGGCGGTCGCGGATGACGCGGCTCGTGACCTTGTCGCCTTCGGTGCCGGCAAGCGGGCTGTCGTTGACGATGAAGGACATGGTGACGGTCGGCGGGTCGATCGGCTGTGCGGTCAGCGCTTCGGTGACCGACGGGTCACAGAAGGTGTCGGCGACGGTGCCCTTGGTCAGGCCGGCGATCGCGACGATGTCGCCTGCATGCGCTTCTTCAATCGGCTGACGCTCGATGCCGCGGAAGGCGAGGATCTTCGAGATACGACCGGTTTCGAGCAGCTTGCCGTCCTGGCCGAGCACCTTGACCGGCTGGTTCGGCTTCAGCGAACCCGAATGGATGCGGCCGGTGATGATGCGGCCGAGGAAGGGGTTGGCTTCGAGAATGGTGCCGATCATGCGGAACGGACCTTCGGCAACCGTCGGCTCGGGAACGTGCTTGAGCACGAGGTCGAGAAGCGGCGCCATGCCCTGGTCCTTCGGACCTTCAGGTGCGACGTTCATCCAGCCATCGCGGCCCGAACCGTAAAGGATCGGGAAGTCGAGCTGCTCGTCGGTGGCGTCGAGGTTTGCAAAGAGGTCGAAGACTTCGTTGATAACTTCTTCGTGGCGTCCATCCGGGCGGTCGATCTTGTTGATCGCGACGATCGGCTTCAGGCCGACCTTCAGCGCCTTGCCGACGACAAACTTCGTCTGCGGCATCGGGCCTTCAGAGGCGTCGACGAGGACGATGGCGCCGTCCACCATCGACAGGATGCGCTCGACTTCGCCGCCGAAGTCGGCGTGGCCGGGGGTATCAACGATGTTGATGCGCACGCCCTTCCACTCGACCGACGTTGCCTTGGCGAGAATGGTGATGCCGCGCTCTTTTTCGATGTCGTTGGAGTCCATGACGCGTTCGGCAACGCGCTGGTTTTCGCGGAACGAGCCCGACTGCTTCAGAAGCTCGTCGACAAGGGTCGTTTTCCCATGGTCGACGTGCGCGATAATCGCGATGTTACGAATGCTCATTTTTCGTCTCGGAAGGTTTAGGGCACGCCCCAATGGGCCACGCCGCTTTTTCAATGGTCGGGCTCATACAGGTTTTTTTGCGATTGCGAAAGGGGGGCGCGCAAGAGAGACCGGCTCCGAAGTCCCGACAGGCCATGGGTTTGCAACCGGAAAGGGTCGCGCCAACCGGGTTTGGAAAGGTATCAGCGAAAGCCAAAACGCTCATGCGACCGCGGCCGGATCGAGCGTCACGCGCCACAGTTCCTGGTCTTGGCGATCCATCAGGCGCACGGTCATCTGCCTGGTCTGGCCGTTGATATCGACGATCCCGAAGAACTGCAGCCCGGCGGATGGCGGCAGGTTGCTGTCGACGCCTCCGCCGGATGCCTTGATGAAGCGCACGTCCGGGCCGAACGTCATGTCCAGCTCCTTCGGACCATAGGTGCCGGAATGCAAAGGGCCGGAGACGAACTCCCAGAACGGCAGGAAATCCTTGAAGGCTGCGCGCGACGGGTCGTAGTGATGCGCAGCGGTGTAATGCACGTCCGCCGTCAGCCAGACGAGGTTGTCGATGGCATTGTCCCTGATGAAACGCAGCAGGTCTGCGAATTCGGTTTCGCGTCCGGTCGGCGGACCATTGTCGCCGTTGGCGATGGCGTCGGAACCGCGCCTGTTGGCGTAGTCGTCCCAGACGACGAGGCCGATCGGCATGTCGCAGGCAATCACCTTCCAGACGGCCCGCGAGGCGGCCAGCTCCCGCTTCAGCCAGTCCGCCTGCCGCCAGCCGAAGAGGCCCTCATCGCCCTCCCCCTGATTGGGGCCGCGATAGGACCGGAGATCGACGAAGAAGACATCGAGCAGCGGCCCATAGGCGATCTTGCGGAAGATGCGGCCGGGCTGCGTCGGGACGTTGCGGATCGGTGTCATCTCGTGAAACGCCCGCGCGGCGCGGGCGGCATAGACCGAAACGTCCTTTTCCGGATAGCGCGGATCGTCGCGAAGATCCGTCGAGGCCGACCAGTTGTTCAGAACCTCATGATCGTCCCATTGATAGAAGGTCGGGCAGACGGCGTTGAGGTCGCGGACATGCTCATCGAGCAAATTGTACTTCCATTGGCCGCGATACTCCTCGAGCGTGCGCGCCACGTCGCGCTTCTCATGCGTCACCACCCGGTTCTTCCAGACGCCGCCGTCTCGCAGTGAGATTTCGTCGGGAATGGGGTTGTCGGCGTAGATCGTGTCGCCGGAATGGATGAAGAAGTCCGGCTCGTGCAGGCGCATGGTCGAATAGGTCTTCATGCCGACATCGTCGATGCCCCAGCCCTGGCCGGCGGTATCGCCGGACCAGACGAAGCGGATCGAGCGCTTGCGCAACGGCGCGGTTCGAAACCGGCCGATGACCGGCTCCGACACCCGGTTGACGTCATAAAGATCGGTCGCGGTGAAGCGATAGAAGATGTCCTGGTCGGGCAGGAGATTGTCGAGTGCGCATTTCACCGCGCAATCCGTCTGGGGTGTCGCGGTGAGGTCCGCGAGGCGAACCGGATCGGAAAAGCTTTCGGTCGTCGAGTACTCCAGCGCCACCCGCGACGGCCTGTCGACCCGCGTCCACACCATGCCGGAGCGTGTGTCGACATCGCCCGACTGCACACCATGGATGAATTCCGGCCGGCCATAGCCACGGGCATAAAACGGCGTTGCAAGACCGGAGGACGCCACGAGGCCGGCGGCACCGGCAGACAGAAGGAATGAGCGGCGGGTGAGCGTGGTGAGGATTTCGGCCAAACAAGCCTCCGGTTCGAGCCTCGCGAACGCTGTGTTTCGCGTGCCGGACCTTTGGCCAGACTGATGTCAGCGGCTTAACAGCGGCATGAAACTATTTGGACGGTTTCGCGACATTTCGGTGAACACGGCACCGTGCCACGCTTTACGGTAACCCGCCCCGACACGAGCGCAGCCGTGCCTTTTCCGTCGCCTGTCGGGTTGACGCAACGCCGACCGGGCCACTAAGGGTAGCGTCGACGGTTCCCCGAAGGATGACTCCGACGGGGATTAATAGGGAACACGGTGAGGACGACCCAAAAGGGACCGAGACCGTGGCTGCCCCCGCAACTGTAAGCGGAATGCCGGACACCCCAGTGGCGCGACAGCGCGCCATGCCACTGCGATCGCGTCACACGCGTTGCGGGAAGGCAGGTGGAAAGCGCTCCATCCGCGAGCCAGGAGACCTGCCGTCAAGCAGAAGATCCAACGTCACGGGCGGGGTTGCCCGGAACAGGAGTTGTCCATGATCCGCATATCCGGCGGCTTTGCGCGCCCTATTCCCGTCCTTCTCGACGTTCGCGATCGATTGTCTCCCGAAAATCGCCCGGCCGACTGTCGCCGCTTCGGCTGACCCTTTGCAGCTCACGAGAAGAGAGAATTCCCTTGAAAGCCATTTTGAATGCCGTCGGGCGCCATTGCCCATCCCTAGCCGTTTCCGTGTCCCTGCTTCTGACCGTGGCTCCCTCGACCGCTCTTTCGGCCGCGACGAGCTACCCCCTGACCTTAAAGAATTGCGGCCAGGAGGTTACCTTTAAGGCGGCGCCGACGCGCACCGCCTCGATCGGTCAGAGCACCACGGAAATTCTTTATCTTCTTGGCCTGGCAGACAAGGTCGTCGGCACCGCCGTGTGGATCGGCCCTGTTATCGACGGCTACGAGGACGTCAACAGCAAGGTGCCGCGGCTTGCCGACAACGACCCGAGTTTCGAAAGCGTCGTCGCCACCAAGCCGGATCTGGTGACCGCGCAGTTCCAGTGGCACGTCGGGCCGGAAGGCATCGTCGCTACACCGAAGCAATTCGCCGAGCTGTCGATCCCCGTCTATGTCTCGCCCGCCGATTGCGCCGCCAAGGACAATTCCGCCGGTGGCGACGGCGTACGCCACAAGTCCTTCTCGATGGAGCTGATCTACCAGGAGATCACTGAGCTCGCCGAGATTTTCGACGTGCAGGATCGAGGCGAAGCTCTTATCGCCAAGCTGAAGGCGCGCGAGGACGCGGCCCGCAGCAAGATCGCCAGTGCCGACGGCAAACTGTCGGCGGTCTTCTGGTTCTCCAGCGCCGAGATGGACATCGACCCCTATGTCGCCGGCACCAATGGCGCGCCCGGCTACATCATGTCGGCGCTCGGCATCAAGAATGTCGTCTCGACCGAAGAGGAATGGCCGACCATCGGCTGGGAAACCATCGCCAAGGCCGACCCGAAGATCGTGGTGATCGGCAAGATGGATCGCCGCCGCTTCCCGGCCGACGATTGGGAGCTGAAGATGAAGTTCCTGAAGTCCGACCCGGTCACCAGCCTGATACCGGCGGTCAAGGCCGACCATATCGTCGTCATGGACGCACAGGCGATGAACCCGACGATCCGCACGATCGAGGGCATCGAGGTGCTTGCCGACGCGGTCGAAAAAGCCGGCCTGGCGAAGTGAGGTCAACACCTCCAGCGATCAATCGCACGGGCGCCGTCTTGACGGCGCTCGCATTGCTTTTCCTGGCGCTGGCGCTCGGAGCCGCCATCGGCGAAACCGCCATTCCGCTCGACGTCGTCGGCAAGACCGTCGCCAACCGTTTGTGGGGTGCCGGTTACCCGCTCGATGCGATCGACGAGGGCATCATCTGGAACTACCGCCTCAGCCGCGCGGTGGTGGCCGCCTGCTGCGGGGCGGCACTTTCGCTCTGCGGCGTGGTGCTGCAGGCATTGCTCCGCAATTCCCTGGCCGACCCCTATATCCTTGGCATTTCCGCCGGCGCATCGACCGGTGCCGTCGCCGTCGCCATTCTCGGCATCGGCGCGGGCATGCTGACGCTGTCGCTCGGCGCCTTCTTCGGCGCGGTCTTCGCCTTCGCGCTGGTCTCGCTGCTGGCGCTCCGAGCCGGTCGCGGCACCGGCGCCATCATTCTCGCAGGCGTCGCCGGCTCGCAGCTCTTCAACGCGCTCACCTCCTTCATCGTCACCAAATCGGCCAATGCCGAGCAGGCCCGCGGCATCATGTTCTGGCTGCTCGGCAATCTCTCGGGCGTGCGCTGGCCGGATGTGGCGCTGGCGCTGCCGGTGGCGCTCGGCGGCCTTCTCGTCTGCCTCTGGCACGCCCGCGCGCTCGACGCCTTCACCTTCGGTGCGGAATCGGCGGCCTCGCTCGGCATCCCGGTGAAGCGCATCTATGTCACCCTGATTTCGGCAACCGCGCTGATGACGGCGGTGATGGTCAGCATCGTCGGCTCCATCGGCTTCGTCGGCCTGGTCATCCCGCACGCGGCGCGCTTCCTGGTCGGCGTGCGCCACGGCCTTCTACTGCCGGCAGCCGCGCTTACCGGGGCGATCTTCATGATCGCGGCCGATGTATTGTCGCGGGTCATCATTCCCGGTCAGGTGCTGCCGATCGGCGTGATCACCGCCCTCGTCGGCGCCCCGGCCTTCGCCCTCATCCTCAGCCGCGGGAGGGCCGCGTCATGACACTCAAGGCCGAAACTGTCTCCTGGTCGGCTGGCGGCCGGCTGATCGTCGATGCCGTCGATCTTGAGGTCATGCCGGGTGAATTCCTCGGGATCATCGGTCCGAACGGATCCGGCAAGACCAGCCTGATCTCGCTACTCGCCGGCATTCGCCCGCCGAAATCCGGCATCGTCAGTCTCGAAAGCCGCCCGCTTGCTCAAGCCAGCCGGCGCGATATCGCCCAACGCATTGCTCTGGTCGAACAGCAGGCCGAAACCACCGAACGCATCACCGCCCGCCAGGCGGTCGAGCTTGGCCGCACGCCGCATCTCGGCGCGCTTTCGCCCTGGTCGAGCCGCGATACCGATATCGTCGACGGCGCACTTGAGCATGTCGGCATGAGTGATTTTGCCGATCGCCTGTGGCACACGCTGTCGGGTGGCGAACGTCAACGCCTGCATATCGCCCGGGCGCTGGCGCAACAGCCGCAGATCCTGCTGCTCGACGAACCGACCAATCATCTCGACATCCACCACCAGATCGGCCTGCTAGAACTCGTCCGCGCACAGCCGCTGACGGTCGTTGCCGCCTTGCACGACCTCAACCACGCCGCCGTCTTCTGCGACCGCATCGCCGTAATGGATCGCGGTCGCATCGTTGCGCTGGGCATCCCGGCGGAGATCCTGACGGAAGACCGCATCTTCGCGGTCTTCGGCGTTGCGGCGACGGTCGAGCGCGACGAGGACGGCGCGTGCTTTGTGCGCTACCGGCGCCCGCGGCCAAAGCTGCATCTGATATCCGAGACCAGGAAGAGACATGACCATGCGCGCTAAGATCGCCGCCACCCTCATTGCCCTCGGGCTTGCTGCCACACCGGCGCTTGCCGAGACGATCGAAGTGAAAATGCTCAATCGCGGCGAGAACGGCTCGATGGTCTTTGAGCCTGATTATGTCGAGCTGAAACCCGGCGGCACCGTCAAGTTTCGTGTCGGGCACAAGAGCCACAACGCCGCCTCGATCGACGGCATGGTGCCTGCGGGCTACGCCGGATTCAAGGGCCAGATCAACGAGGAAATCGAGGTTACCTTCGACACGCCAGGCTTCTACGGTATCAAGTGCTCGCCGCATTTCGCCATGGGCATGGTGATGCTGATCAAGGTCGGCGACGCCGAATTGACCGAAGCCTTTCGCAAGACTGACGTTCCCGGCCGGGCGCGCGGCCGCTTCGATGCGATCTTCGCGCGCATCGATCAGACGAAAGCGGCACAATGAGCGAGTTGGCCGAAGGCACCGGGCCGGACGTTCGGGCAAATTTCGACCTCAAGGACGAGATCCGCGACTATTGGTCGAAACGCTCGGAAACCTTCGACCTCGCCTTCGGCCACCGCATCCCGCCTGGTCCGGAATTCGATGCCTGGCAGAAGCCGGTGCGTGACTTTCTCGGGGCCGAGCCGCTGCAGGTGCTCGAGCTTGCCTGCGGCACCGGTGAGGTGACGCGGCTGATCCACGACCTCGGCCACGACGTCACGGCACTCGATTTCTCCGAGGCAATGCTTGCCGTCGCCCGGAAAAAGCATGCGGGCAAAAAGCGCTTGCGCTTCCTGCTGGCCGACGCCGAAAACACCATGGAACCCGACGAGCGCTATGACGCCATCGTCTGCCGCCATCTGGTGTGGACATTGACCCAGCCGCAATCGACGCTTGGCGAATGGTTCCGCCTGCTGAAGCCCGGCGGCAAGCTGCTGGTCTTCGACGGCGACTGGGCGAAACCAACCACGGTCGGGCGCCTGGCATCCTGGGCGATCCACCAGATCGACAGGATGATCGGCCCCGACAATCACTACGACGGCGCACTCAGCGATCGGCACGCGGCTATCATGCAAAACCTGCCCTTCGGAGACGGCCTGGCGGTCGAAACAGTGCTGCCGATGCTGAAGGCTGTCGGCTTCGGGATCATCGAACACGCCTCCCACCAGCCGATCGCCGCGGCACAGCGCAAGACTGCAAATTTGCGCAATTGCCTGCGCACGTTCGTCTATCGCCGCTTCATTCTTTGCGCGCACAAACCCGGGTGAATCTTCGGGTTGCACGGGGAGCACGCCGGCAACCTCGTGGCATTTGCCGAAAGCCCTGCTATGAAGATTGCCGTCTTGGCTGACGGCGACATTGCGCCGGCAACGGACGCAACGCTTCAACGCGCCGCCCGGCGACGGCAGATACCGGCAGGTTCCTCATCGTGTCCCCATCGAACACTCCCGTGCGTGATCACCTCGAACAGATCCTGGCGAGGCTCGATGCCCGCCGGGACAGCGAAAAAACCTATGTCAAACTCTATGCCGAGAGCGCACGCGCCGAAGCCGATGCCGCCGATCACCGTCGGCAGACCGGCGCCACGCTCGGGCCGCTCGACGGCAGGATCGTGTCGATCAAGGATCTTTTCGACGTTGTCGGCGAACCGACGCTCGCCGGCTCGATCATCAAGCGCACGGCAGCCGTGCCGCAACAGGACGCCGTCGTCGTCGAGAGACTGCGTGCCGCCGGCGCAGTGATCGTCGGCAAGACCCACATGACCGAATTCGCCTTCACCGCGGTTGGGCTCAATCCCCATTATCCCGTGCCCGGCAACGCGACCGATGAAAGCCTGGTCCCCGGCGGTTCGTCCTCGGGTGCAGCCGTGTCAGCGGCGGAGGGAACCTGCGACATCGCCATCGGCTCGGACACCGGCGGCTCCGTGCGCATTCCGGCGGCGCTGAACGGCCTTGTCGGCTTCAAGCCGACCGCCAGCCGTATCCCACTCGACGGCGCCTTCCCGCTTGCGCCGAGCCTCGATTCGATCGGTCCGCTGGCGCACAGCGTTGCCGATTGCGCAGCTGCCGATGCCATTTTGGCTGGCGAGCCGGCGGCAGAGCTTGCGCCTCGTCCAATCGCCGGCCTGCGTATCGGGGTGCCGCGGGGCCAGCTCCTGGCCGGCCTCTCTGCCGAAATTGCCACGGCCTTCGCCGCCAGTCTCGACCACCTCACGGCTGCCGGCGCCGTGCTTGTCGATTGCGGTATCGACGATTTGATTGATCGGTTGAGGGAGGCGACCGCGATCGGCTCTATCGCCGGCCTGGAGGCGAGCCGGGTGCATGCCGACTGGCTTTCGGATGAGGACGCACCTGTCGATGCCAGGGTTTCATCGACGCTCCGGCGCCGTTTGTTGACGCCGCAGGCTGCGCTCGATGCGCTGCTGGAGACCAGAGCGGGCCTGGCACGCACCATGGACGAACGGCTCTCAGCCTGCGACCTCATCGTCTTGCCGACCACGCCGATCGCCGCCGTTTCGATCGCCTCTGTCGAGGTGGACAAAGCGGAATACGATCGTGTCGAGGGACTGCTCTTGCGCAACTGCCAGGTCGCAAACCAGTTCGACCTCACCGCCATAACCTTGCCGATGCCGGGACTGACCCGGCCGGCCGGGCTGATGCTGGTGGGCAGGAACGGAACGGACAGGATGCTGCTGGCGGTTGCGGCTTCGGTGGAGGCGTTGTTGCGGCAAAAATGAAAACGCCAACGATCGGTGTTCGCAACCCCTGGCCGCTCGATTTGTCGCCACCTCCGGTCGCAGACCAGAGCGCGCCCCGGAGAAAACGCGGTGTTCAGCGTACGAAGGTGTTCCTCACCCGAGCTGAACTTTTGAGATACGCCACCCACAATCCGCTGAGATACGCCACCCAAAATCCGCCGGCCAGAAAAACGGCCGCGTTCCATCCCAAATTCTGCAGAGCGATCATCTCAACCAACCCGACATTCAGCGCTTGGGAAATGATCACGCAGGTGAGAACAAAGACAGCTGGGTAAGCGAGCCATTGATAGCCGAAGAATTTCGATAGCCTCCTCGCAATGATTCTCAGCCTGGCATCATCAAGGGGAGTTTCGCGCCGTGAACAAGCAATAGTTGTTGTTCGACCCATGCACGGGTATTGCGGACGTGTGAGCCAGCCACGCCGGCGAACCGCGTTGCTGGTGCGACCATACGACGTTGACGACAGCTTTAATTCTGTCACTTCGATTGAAGCGACCCGCCTCAGTGCATCGTTTCGCCGGAAACCTCGTCACGAAGGATACGGAACGCATCTTCGAGTGCTGCGACCAGCACATTGGTCAGCTCTTCGCCGTCATTGTTGGTGAGGAAGAGGGCAACGGCCGCATCCTGCGGATCGGCATAATGCTCGACATCGTTTGACATATCATTGTCCTTTGTTCGCCGTGTCACATCCCGGCTCTTGACGCGATGGTACGAGGGCCGACTTGTGCAAAGCTTGACGGACGAACGGGGACATGACGCCCTGCTTGGCGCGCCGCGTCCCTACTACCTATTCGCTTCATTCCCCCGATCTTCTCGAAACGGGTGGTCCGATATCAGCGCGACATGGCGCCATCGACCTTTTTCCTCGCCCTCTCCCTCCCCGCGCGCTAGAGGACGCTGGAGATAAACGCCGGAACTGAACATGTCGAAGAAGCCGAAACGCGATAACGCCCATTACGAGCAGCGATTGAAGGCGGAATTTCCCGACATCTACGGCGACGTATTGGCGGGCAGGATCTCCTCCTTGCGCAAGGCGCTTGTCATTGCCGGCCTGAAGCCGCAGCGCACCCGCCTGGAGAAGCTGAAGAATTCGTGGGCAAAGGCGACACCCGGCGAGCGCGAGGGCTTCCTCACATGGCTGGCGATATCAGGCGTGTTGCCCACGGCCTCTCATTCGCCCGTCGCCGACACTGCTTCTCTTCCCCCGTTCCCGGCAGGAGGCCCCATCGCCAGTGGCCGTTACCTGCTTCCTTCCACGATCACGCGCATCAAGGCGATCATGGCGAAACGCCGGGTGAAGCCCGACGACGTCATGGGTGAGATGGGCTTTTTGTCCGACGGGCAATCCCTCGCCCGGGCCCTTGCCAAAAACGCAAGCCTGAGGCTCGCGGTAATTGCCGGGCTGGAGGCATGGCTGCGAACCCACGAAGATTGACCTGGACATCGAGGCCTGGTGCCGGGATCCGTCACGAGTTCACTGCCGGTCGTTGAACCTCGGGTGAGCGCGGCGCAGCCGTCTGCGCGTTGCAATATGTCGTCGATAGGCAGAGGGGATGAAATGACGCCCCACCAAAACCGGTTGCAAATGTTCCGGAGCACCGCTCTGTGCCGGCCCTCTGGGAGACGAGGCGGACAAGCAGTAGCGGCGAGGCAATGCCGGCGCGCTTTCGCATTGGCGACAGCCCTTGTTTCCAAAGGTTGCCAAGAACTGGCGCAATACATCCACAGGTGCTAATATTTTGGCGCCTAGGGTTCCTGGCGAACAAATCTCGCAGTCGATAATCAAATAAACGCGAAGTGCTTGCAGCCAATTGCCGCGCCGTCGAGCCCCGCTCGATGTGCAGAGTCGTTTTTCGGCGACATCAACGTGGAGGAAAAGCCAATGGCCAGCAATCTTGTTTCCTACATCGCGCAGATGCTTACCCCTGACATGATCGCACGCATCGCCTCGGCGCTGGGCCTCGATAGCAGCAAGGTGCAGGGCGCCGTCGCCGCTGCCGTGCCTGCAGTGCTCGCCGGACTGACCGGCGTAGCCTCCCAACCGGGCGGCGCGCAAAAAATCGCCGATACCGCCAAGCAGCAAGGCGGATCGCTCGACAATCTCATGGGAATGCTTGCAGGCGGCGACCAGACATCGCTTGCCCAGAGCGGATCACAGATCATTTCATCGCTGTTTGGTGCCAAGGACGGCAGTGCGCTTGCAAACGCCATCGGCGGGGCTTCCGGCATTGATCAAAGAGCGAGCGGCTCGCTGCTCGCAACGCTTGCCCCCCTCGTCATGGGCGGTCTCGCCCGACAGAGCGGCGGAGACCTGAGCGCCAACGGCATTGCCGGGTTGCTCGCCAGCCAGAAGGACAACATCGCCGCCGCATTACCGGCGGGCGTCAGAGATTTGCTTGGCGGCACCGGCCTGCTCGGGTCACTCGGCTCGCTCGGCGCTTCGGCGCAGACAGCCGCGGCCTCCGCCACCCAGGCGGCCAACCAGGCCGCCCGCAGCGCCACCGCCTCGGCCGCCGCGGCAGGCGCCGCCAGCCAACGGGCGGCAGCGGCCGCGGTTCCGAGCTCGTCACGCAACTGGCTCTATTGGGTGATCGCGGCGCTTGTGCTGGCGGGCCTGCTTTTCTACCTCTTCGGCAGGCCGGGCGAGCAGGTCGTGCCCCAGGCCGCGACACCGGAGCAGGTCACACCCCAAGCCGGCACGCCGGCGCCGAGCCTGACCGTGGGCGGCATAGATGTCGGCCAGCAGGTGCGGGACGGCATGGCCAGCCTGCAGACGACGCTGACAGGCATTACCGACGCTGCATCCGCGACCGCGGCCCTCCCCAAGATCGAGGACGTCTCGACCGGGCTCGACAAGGTCACCGGCGTGGCCGGGCAGCTCTCGGCCGAGCAGAAGGCAGCGCTTGCGGCCCTGATCACCCCGATGATGTCGACGCTCAATGGCCTGTTCGACAAGGTGCTCGCCATTCCCGGCGTTTCGGACATCCTTAAGCCGACGATCGATGGGCTGAAGACGAAGCTCGCAGCCCTTTCGGCCTGACCTCGCAAGCAACCGCGCGAAGCCGGCGCCCCCTGGGGGCACCGGCAATCCCTGTCCTGTTCAAGACACCGAACAAAGGAGGGTCAGCCATGGCTGACAAATCGACATTCACCACCGACGAATGGACGCTGCTTCTGGAGAGCGTGATGATGGCGGGCATAGCCGTGACCGCGGCGGAGCCAAGCGGCCTGTGGGGCATGCTGAAGGAGGGCTTCGCCAACAGCAGCGCGCTGTTGCAGGCAAAGACGGACGCCGCGGCAAATCCGCTGGTCAAGGCGCTCGTCGCCGATTTCGAAACATCGGAAGGGCGAACCACGGCACGCGACGGCCTGCAGGCAAAGCTCAAGGGTTCCAAGCCCGAGGACATGAAGGCCCGATGCATCGAAACGCTGCAACAGGCCCGAACGGTCGTCGAGGCCAAGGCACCGGATGACGCCGCCGCCTTCACCGCATGGCTCTACCAGATCAGCCAGCGCGTGGCCGAAGCCGCCAAGGAAGGCGGATTTATGGGCTTTGGCGGCGTCGCTGTGAGCGACGCGGAGAAGGCAACCTTGTCGGAAATATCGGCAGCGTTGAAAGTCGCATGACGCAAGCGCTGCCGCACCGCTGGTGCGGACCACACGGTCAATCCGGCCTCTGACGTCCTTGCGAAATTCGCAACGCCGTCCTGGGCCTGTTTGACGAACTGTAATGGGATTGCAACTATCGAGGCTACAAAGGGCCAATGGCGGAGAGGGTGGGATTTGAACCCACGATACCCTTGCAGGTATGCCGCATTTCGAGTGCGGTGCATTCGACCACTCTGCCACCTCTCCGCATAGTCGGTCGGCGCTTGTTCGGCGCGGTCGGGTTCATAGCCGCAGATTCGGGTGCTGGCAAGGGCCTCGATGAAGTTTATCCAATGTGGCGAGTGGCTTCTTCTTGACAGAGGTCAGCGTTTCCCTTAATTCGCGCAATGAAGTGGTGTGGCTTGCCCTCACCGCAGCGGGTGTGATTTGCGCCCATTCACCGGCAGGGCCTCGGGAATGATCCCGAAAACCCTGCTCAAAATGTCGACTGACAAAAAGACGGCCTTGCCCTTTAGGGTAAAGAGCCGGCCCGAACATGAAAGGATAAAGAATGTTCGCAGTCATCAAGACCGGCGGTAAGCAGTACCGCGTGGCAGCCAACGACGTCGTAACCATCGAAAAGCTGGAAGGCGTAGCAGGCGACAAGATTGAATTCACCGAGATCCTGATGGTCGGCGTCGGCGCCGACGCAACCATCGGCGCTCCGTTTGTCGAAGGCGCCGTTGTCAGCGCTGAAGTCGTTGAACAGGGCCGCGCCAAGAAGGTCATCGCCTTCAAGAAGCGTCGCCGCCAGAACTCCAAGCGCTCGCGCGGTCACCGCCAGCACCAGACGACCGTCCGCATCCTGGACATCGCTGCTGCCGGTGGCAAGGCAAAGAAGGCTTCCAAGAAGTCTGAAGCCGCCGCTGAAGCTGCAAACTGAGTTTTGGGATCGAAGGTTTAAAGGAGAACACCAATGGCACACAAAAAAGCTGGCGGTTCGTCGCGCAACGGTCGCGATTCTGAGTCCAAGCGCCTTGGCGTGAAGAAGTTCGGCGGCGAAAAGGTCATCGCCGGCAACATTATTCTGCGTCAGCGCGGCACCAAGTGGCATCCGGGCGCCAATGTCGGCCTCGGCAAGGACCATACGATTTTTGCGCTTACGGCGGGTAACGTGGACTTCCGTACGAAGGCCAATGGCCGCGTGTACGTGTCTGTAATGCCGAAAGCGGAAGCAGCGGAATAAGCCGGTAGCGCTCTAAAACAGCCGGCGTCTCATCGACCCGGCTGGCGCACCTGATGGTTCCAAGCCAGACCTGAAAAGGGGAGATGGGGCAATACCCAACTCCCCTTTTTCTCGTTTCTGGAGGACGAACCATGCAAACCGAACTGTTGAGGGAAGACCAATCACGGTCTCCCGAACAAAGGCTGAGGCCCCAGAGGTCAAGGACCGATTGCCCGATATTGTTGTCACCCCGGCTCGTTCTGCGCGCGCCCCATGAAGACGATATCGACGCCCTTGCCCATCTTGCCAACAATGCCAATGTCGCCACCATGGTCTCACGCATGCCGCACCCGTATACGACGGCCGATGCCGCCGATTTCGTGCGACGCGCCAAAGCCGGCACGATTGGCAAGTGCGTCTACGCGATTACCAAAGCGGATAATGGCGCATTCCTCGGTTGTTGCGGTATCGAGCCGCATCCCGATGGCAAGACGGCGGAACTCGGCTATTGGCTGGGCGAACCCTATTGGAACCAGGGCTATGCCACCGAGGCTGCCCAGGCGCTCACCGACATGGCTTTCCGCACCCGTGACATCGACCAGATCGATGCGCGCTGCCGGGTCATGAATCTGGCGTCGCGCCGGGTCATCCAGAAGTGCGGCTTCCAGTTCCAGGGCAGCGGCATGGTCGGCAGCCTGGCGCTCGGCGGCTCGATCTCGGTCGAATGGTACCGGCTCGACCGCAAGACCTGGGTTTCGCTCAGAAGCTGGGGAGGCATGCGATGAACGCGCTCACCTCCGAACGCTCGCGCACCGCGATCCGTCCCGGCCCCGGGCCCTGCCCTGTGATCGAAACCAAGCGGCTGGTGCTCAGGCCCCACAGCCGGAGCGATGCCGAGGCGATCGCCCAGTCCTTGGGCGATTTCCAGGTGGCGCGCATGCTCGCGCGCGTGCCCGCCCCCTATGACCAGCAGGATGCGCTCGATTGGCTGGCAAGCCAGACCTCGGGCCTCACGCCCGACTGGACGCTGGCAATCACCACCGGCGATGACGTGCATATCGGTTGCATCGGCATCGAGCTCAGGCACGGCCAATGGCATGTCGGCTACTGGCTGAACCGGTTCTACTGGGGCAAGGGCCTGGCGAGCGAAGCAGCCTATGCGGCGATCGAGCGCTTCTTCCGGCGCATGCCGGAAACGACCCTGCATTCCGGCGTCTTCGCCGACAATCCGGGGTCGCTCAAGGTCCAGGAAAAGCTCGGCTTTCAGATCACCGGGTGCAGTCAGGTCTATGCGCTCGCCCGCAATGCCATGGTCGCCCATATCGAGACCCGGCTGAGCGCGGCGGATCTGCGCAGACCGAACTGAAGCAATCACACCCCCCGCGAAGGCACGCCTTCGCGGGGGGTGTGTTCGTCAATCGAGTACGAAACCGATTGGAAAGTGGTCGGAGCCCTTGGCGTCGTAATCGGTCCAGGCGTCTTTCAGACGTGGCACCAGCCCGGCGCTGATGAAGCCATAATCGAGATGCATGCGCTTTTGAGGATTGTCGGGATGAACCCAGCTATAGCTTTCCGGCGTCAGCCGGTTGAGATGGGCGAGCACGTCGACCGGATTTTCGAGCCGAAGCGAGCGTCCGTAATAAGCGTCGCGCGAGCCGACCATCGCGCAATACTCAGGCGTTTCCGGCTCCATGTTGAAGTCGCCCATGACGACGAAATCCTCCGGATGCGGCGGCTCGGCAAGACCGAAATCGGCAGCACCGGTGATACCACCGCCCTCAAGCGGATAGCCGAGAAGCCGCTCCTTGAGGAAGCGGATCTGGGCGATGCGCTCGGCCGGAAGCACGTGGTCGAGATGCAAGGAATAGACGCGCAACGGCCCGCCCGGCGTGGCGATCAGCGCTTCGGTTGCGCCGCGCTGCAGGTTCATGGGGCTGATGGTCCGGGTGCGCGGCAGCGAAATCAACCGGGTCGACAGGATCGGCCAGCGCGACAGGATCATGTTGCCGAACTGGAAACGTCGGCTGACGGCGCGTCCATCTTCGACCGCAGAGCCGATATCGATGTCGCAAGGCGCATGAAAGGCGGAGAAATGACCGGGGAGAAGCGCCTCGAAACGGGCAACCAGATCGACGTGGCCGTTGCGGTGAAAACCGCGGGTCACTTCCTGCAGCGCGATGATGTCGGCGCCGTCGAGCGACGCGGCAATGCGCTCGGGGTCAAGCCGGCCGTCAAGACCGATGCCGTATTGGATGTTGTAGCTGGCAAAACGCACGATATTCTTTGACCTCCGGATGAACCGCCTATATCGATGGCGGCAAAATACGACCGCGCAAATACACAAAACAGATGGCTGACCCATGAAATTTCTCGACGAAACGAAAGTCTATATACGCTCCGGCGACGGCGGCGCAGGCGCCGTGTCGTTCCGTCGCGAAAAATTCATCGAATTCGGCGGACCTGATGGCGGCGACGGCGGCCGCGGCGGCGATGTCTGGGTGGAGGCCGTCAACGGCCTCAACACCCTGATCGACTTCCGCTACCAGCAGCATTTCAAGGCCAAGACCGGCACGCACGGCATGGGCCGCAACCGCACCGGCGCCGGCGGCGCCGACGTGACGCTGAAGGTTCCGGTCGGAACCCAGATCTTCGAGGAAGACAGCGAAACGCTGATCGTCGACATGGTCGCCGAGGGCCAGCGCTACCGGCTTGCCGCCGGCGGCAACGGCGGCTTCGGTAACGCCCATTTCAAGTCGGCCACCAACCAGGCGCCGAGCTGGGCCAATCCTGGTCTCGAGGGCGAAGAAAAGACTGTCTGGCTGCGGCTGAAGCTGATCGCGGACGCCGGTCTCGTCGGCCTGCCCAATGCCGGCAAGTCGACCTTCCTTGCCGCCTGCACCCGGGCCCGGCCGAAGATCGCCAACTACCCCTTCACCACGCTGCACCCGAACCTCGGCGTCGCCACCATCGACGGCAACGAGTTCATCATCGCCGATATCCCCGGCCTGATCGAAGGCGCGCATGAAGGTGTGGGCATCGGCGACCGCTTCCTCGGCCATGTCGAGCGCACCCGCGTGCTGCTCCACCTCGTCTCCGCGCAGGAAGAGGACGTCGCCAAGGCCTACAAGACCGTGAAGCATGAGCTCATAGCCTATGGCGGCGGGCTCGAAGACAAACCCGAGATCGTCGCTTTGTCGCAGATCGATGTGCTCGACGAGGACGAATTGAAGGTTAAGGCCAAGGCGCTGGCAAAGGCCTGCGGCGAGCAACCCCTTCTGCTTTCTGCCGCCACCAGCAAGGGCATGACCGAGGCACTGCGGGCACTGCGCACCGTCATTGTCGCGGCCAAGTCCGGAGAAGAGACCGCCTGACATGACGAAGACCCGCAAGCCGCTTCAAAAGTATCGCCGGGTCGTCATCAAGATCGGGTCGGCGTTGTTGGTCGACCGCGCGACCGGGCTGAAAAAGGCCTGGCTCGACGCGATGTGCGCCGACATTGCCGGCCTCAGGGCCAGGGGTGTCGACGTTCTCGTCGTCTCCTCCGGCGCAATCGCGCTTGGCCGCACCGTGCTGAAGCTGCCGGCAGGCGCGCTGAAGCTTGAAGAGAGCCAGGCGGCCGCGGCCGTCGGCCAGATCGCGCTTGCCCGCGCCTGGTCGGAAAGCCTTTCGACCGACGCCATCATCGCCGGCCAGGTGCTCTTGACGCTCGGCGACACCGAGGAACGTCGCCGCTATCTGAACGCCCGCGCCACGATCAACCAGCTCTTGAAGCTCGGCGCCGTGCCGATCATCAACGAGAACGATACGGTCGCCACCACCGAAATCCGCTACGGCGACAATGATCGCCTGGCAGCGCGCGTCGCCACCATGGTCGGTGCCGACCTCCTGGTCCTGCTTTCCGACATCGACGGCCTTTATACGGCGCCGCCGCATCTCGACCCCGATGCCCGATTCCTCGATACGATCGCCGAGATCACGCCGGAGATCGAGGCGATGGCAGGCGGTGCGGCGTCGGAATTGTCGCGCGGCGGCATGCGTACCAAGATCGACGCCGGCAAGATCGCGACCACCGCCGGCTGCGCCATGATCATCGCCTCGGGCAAGCCTGCCCATCCGCTGGCAGCCATCGAGGATGGCGCCCGCTCGTCCTGGTTTGCGCCATCAGGTTCGCCGGTCACCGCGCGAAAAACCTGGATTGCCGGGCAGTTGCTGCCGGCCGGCACGCTGTCCATCGATGCCGGCGCCGAAGAGGCGCTGCGCTCCGGCAAGAGCCTGCTTCCCGCCGGCGTGCGCGAGGTAAAGGGCACGTTCAGCCGTGGCGACACCATTGCGATTATCGGCGCAACGGGTCGCGAGATCGCCCGCGGACTTGCCGGCTATGATGCCGACGAGGCGCGCCAGATTGCCGGCAAGAAATCCGCCGAGATCGCTGCGATCCTCGGCTATGCCGGCCGCGCCGCCATGGTGCATCGCGACGATCTGGTCATGACCGGCAAACGCGCCGAGGAGAAGGACGGCCGGAGGGATGAAGTCCATGCTTGATGAAGTCAGGAAGACGGATGACGTCGAAAGCGTCATGCTGGAGATCGGCCGCCAGGCGAAAGCCGCAAGCCGTCCGCTGGCCGTCGCCACCGCCGAGCGCAAGCATGCGGCGCTGACCGCCATGGCCGAGACGATCGTCAATCGCTGCGACGCGATTCTCGCCGCCAACGCCATCGACCTTGAAAACGCCCGCCAGTCCGGCGTTGCAGCCTCCTTCATCGACCGCCTGACGCTGACGGAGGACCGCATCCGCGATATGGCGGCCGGCATCCGCGCGATTGCCGACCTCAGGGATCCGGTCGGCGATATCATCGCCGAGTGGGACCGCCCCAATGGCCTGCATATCGAGCGCGTCCGCACGCCGCTCGGCGTCATCGGCGTGATCTACGAAAGCCGCCCGAACGTGACGGCGGACGCCGGCGCGCTGTGCCTGAAGGCTGGCAACGCCGTCATCCTGCGCGGCGGCTCCGACAGTTTCCACTCCTCGCGCGCCATTCATGCCTGCCTCGTCGAGGGTCTGAAGGCCGCCGGCCTGCCCGAGCATGCCATCCAGATGGTCCCGGTTGCCGATCGCGCTGCTGTCGGCGCCATGCTATCCGGCCTCGGCGGCAGCATTGACGTTATCGTTCCGCGCGGGGGGAAAAGTCTCGTCGCACGGGTCCAGAACGAGGCACGCGTGCCGGTGTTCGCCCATCTCGAGGGCCTCTGCCACATCTATGTGGATGCATCCGCCGATCTCGGCATGGCCGAAAGGATCGTCGTCAACGCCAAGATGCGCCGCACCGGCATCTGCGGCGCTGCCGAGACGCTGCTGATCGACAGCAACGCCGCCGACAGACTGGTAAAGCCGCTGCTTCAGGCGCTGCTTGCGGCCGGCTGTGAAGTTCGGGTGTCGAAGGAGCTTGCGGGTGTGGTCGACGGCCTGAAGCCGGCGACCGATGCGGACTGGTCGACGGAATATCTCGACGCGATCATCTCGGTCCGGCTGGTGGACGGTATTTCCGGTGCGGTCGAGCATATCAACACCTGGTCGTCGGCGCATACCGAAGCGGTGATCGCCGAGGATGCCGGTGTCGTCGAGCGTTTCTTCGCCGAGATCGATTCCGCCATCCTGCTGCACAACGCCTCCACCCAGTTTGCCGACGGTGGCGAATTCGGCATGGGCGGCGAGATCGGCATCGCGACCGGCAAGATGCATGCGCGCGGTCCTGTCGGCGTCGAGCAGCTGACGTCGTTCAAGTATCGCGTGCGCGGCGCCGGACAGGTCAGGCCCTGACGTGACGTCCAGCGAAGTGAACGGCCGCTACCTGCGCATGCCCCATGTCGAAAGCGGCATGGTGGTCGGCCTGTTCGGCGGCTCGTTCAACCCGCCGCATGAGGGGCATGTTCTGGTTGCCGAAACGGCGATCCAGCGCCTCGGCCTCAACCAGCTCTGGTGGATGGTCACGCCAGGAAACCCGCTGAAGAACCACAACAATCTGGCGCCGCTTGCCGACCGCATCGCCCTCAGCGAAAAGATCGCTCGGGATCCCCGCATCAAGGTGACCGCCTTCGAAAAGGCGCTGGGGCAGAGCTACACCGCCCGCACGCTTGCGATGGTCCAGGCGCGCAACCGCGATATTCGCTTCGTCTGGATCATGGGCGCCGACAACCTCAAGAGCTTTCACCGCTGGCAGAACTGGCAGAAGATTGCCCGCACCTTCCCGATCGCCGTCATCGATCGGCCGGGCTCGACGCTTGCCTATCTCTCCTCGCGCATGGCAAAGACCTTCGACTACGCCCGCATCGACGAGGACGACGCCCGCCGCCTTGCTTTTCACCAGGCACCCGCCTGGACCTTTGTCCACGGGCCGCGCTCTTCCATGAGTTCGACGGCCCTTCGATCCGCCAGGACGGCGTGAAATCGAATGATTCATTTCTCGCGTCTTGAAACCGTTCTGGTTTGATGCCTACATTTACTGACGGTTCGAGCGAAACAGTCGAATCGGAAGTGCCTGTTCTGTTCACTTGGAAAGGAAAGACCCTGACAACAGCACACGCCAAGGGATATGCGGCCTCCGCGTTCCCACGCAGCACGGGATCTAGCGACGAAGCCGCTGTCCGTGCGCTTAACCTGGTCCTCGAAAGCCTAGAGGACTCGAAGGCAGAAGATATCGTCACCATCAACATTGCCGGCAAGTCGGCGCTGGGAGACTTCATGGTCGTTGTCTCCGGGCGATCGAGCAGGCATGTCGCGGCGATTGCCGACCATCTGACCACGGATCTGAAGGACGAGGGCTTCGGCAACGCCCGCGTCGAAGGTCTGGAGACAGGTGACTGGGTGCTGATCGATACCGGCGATGTGATCATTCACATCTTCAGGCCGGAAATCCGGGAGTTCTACAACATCGAAAAGATGTGGGCGACACCGGAAATCGAGGACGGCACGCTGCATTGAGACCGTCGGGTTCGTCGGACGTCTGAGCCGTCGCGCGAGCCGGTTGCGGTCATGCATGTTGGGAATATGGCTGTCATCGCCGAAACGGCGTTTCACAGCCGAGACGATTGTTGCGACTGATCGTAGCTGCAGCACCGCCCGTCTGGTATGACGTGCAAAGGTCGCTGTCAGGCTCTAGAGCGCTGCATGATCTTCTCCTTGAATCGATCCCGATTTCAGGGGGTGTGCAACGCGCGGTCCAGCGCAGACGGAGACGATTGGGTCATGCGTATCGGACTTTTCGCAGTCGGCCGCCTCAAGGCGGGGCCGGAAAAGGACCTTGCGGCCCGCTATCTCGACCGTTTCGCCAAGGCCGGTCCGGCAATTGGTCTTGAGCTTTCCCGCGTGGTTGAAGTCAATGAAAGCCGCGCGTCCAATTCCGATACCCGCAAGCGCGACGAAGCAATCCAGCTTGAAAAAGCACTGTCCGAAGGCAGTCTGCTGGTATTGCTCGACGAACGTGGCAAGGCGCTCGATTCCGAAGGCTTTGCATCGCTGCTCGGCACCTTTCGCGACAGCGGCAAACGCGACCTGATGATCGCGATCGGCGGCGCCGACGGGCTCGACCCGAGCCTTCATTCGCGCGCCGACGCGGTACTCAATCTCGGCAAGATGACCTGGCCGCATCAACTGGTGCGTATTCTGATCGCCGAGCAGCTCTATCGCGCCGTGACCATCCTTTCCGGACATCCCTACCACCGTGTCTGAAACGCAGGATCACGCCGGCGATAACGAGAATATGTGTTGGTTGCATGCGCCAAATCAGACTAGGCTTTTTGAGAAGAGCGTGGCACGCCCGGCAAACGCTCAGAGACATTGAAACTGCGCATGACGCTTTCCGTTACGAGGTTCCGGCTCGCGGACATAGGCGCAGGTATTTCCGGCTGGACGCCCAGGGACAAATGACGCGCCGAAGCATGATGAGCGCTTTCGAAAAGGTCGGTGGCGATGCATGGCGGCCCGCCCGCACTGCGGCGCTGCTGGCGCTTGGGCTTGCCGTAGCACTTCCCGCTTCCGCACAGGATGCCCCGGCGACGCCTGGCGCGTCGGGCGCCGATCAGCAACAGGGGCCGCCCGATCCGGCAGCGAACCTGACGCTTCGTCGCGACAGCACCCGCAGCGAACTCGATGCGCTGTCGAAAACGATCACGCTGTCGCAGGAGCGCGCCGACGAGCTGGCGGCAACCATTGCCGAGATCGACAAGAGCAATGAGGCGCTGCGCAGCGCCATCGTCGATTCCGCCAAAAAACGGCAGGATCTGGAGCAGCAGATCGTCGATGGCGAAAAGAAGCTGAGCGACCTGCGCACCAAGGAAGACACGGTGCGCCGCTCGTTGCGCGCCCGGCGCGGCGTGCTGGCGGAAGTTCTCGCAGCACTTCAGCGCATGGGCCGCAATCCGCCGCCAGCGATCCTGGTGACGCCCGAGGATGCACTCGGCTCCGTTCGCAGCGCCATTCTGCTCGGAGCCGTCGTGCCCGGCATTCGCGAGGAAACCGACAACCTCGTTGCCGACCTGAAGGCGCTCGCCGATATCAGAGCCGGCATCGGCAAGCAGCGCGAAGAGCTGACGGCAGCGATGACGGCCAATGTCGAGGAAGAGCGTCGCATGTCGATGCTCGTCGCTGAAAAGGAAAAGCTGCGCCAGAAGAGTGCGGCCGAACTTGCCGCCGAGCAGCGAAAAGCCCAGGAACTGGCCTCCCAGGCGACCAATCTCGAAGGCCTCATCGGTTCGCTCGAAAACGAAATCGCCTCGGTGCGCGACGCGGCGGCCGCTGCCCGCGCCCAGGAGGAAGAGCGCCTGCGCATGAGCGAGGCCGAGCGCGAAGCGGCGCGCGAGCTGGCGCGAAGCGCCGTGCCCGACAAAAACCGCATTGCGCCAGCATACGTCTTCTCGGAGCTGAGGAATAAGCTTGCCTATCCGGCCGCGGGATCGCTTTTGCGAAAGTTCGGTGATGCCGATGGTACAGGGCACTCCCTGCAAGGGATCATGTTGGAAACCAACCCCGGCGCGCTGGTGACTGCGCCGTCAGATGGCTGGATCGTCTATGCAGGCAATTTCCGCAGTTATGGGCAGATGATCATTCTCAATCCGGGCGACGGTTACCATGTGGTGCTGTCGGGCATGGAGACGGTGAGCGTGCAGACCGGTCAATTTGTCGTGGCGGGAGAACCGCTTGCGACAATGGGTGAAAAAAGAGTCGCAAGTGCTGCGGCCTTGGCGCTGGAAACGGACCGGCCGACGCTTTACATTGAATTCCGAAAAGACGGAAAACCGGTTGATTCCCGACCGTGGTGGACCGCAGCTGAGGTTGGAAAGGCGCGAAATGATACGTAGGGCTTCACTTGTTCTGGTCGGGGCGCTGATGGGTGCAACCGCTATGGGCGTCGTTTATTCGGCTGTCGTTCCAGCTGTTGCGGCCAATACCTCGACTTATCGCGAGCTGGCGATCTTTGGCGACGTGTTCGAGCGTGTACGCGCGCAGTACGTCACCCCTCCGCAGGATGACAAGCTGATCGAGAATGCCATCAACGGCATGCTCTCGTCGCTTGATCCGCATTCGAGCTACATGAACTCGACAGACGCCGAGGACATGCGCACCCAGACCCGTGGCGAATTCGGCGGCCTCGGCATCGAAGTGACGATGGAAGACGACCTCGTCAAGGTGACGAGCCCGATCGACGACACGCCGGCGGCCCGCGCCGGTGTTCTCGCCGGCGACTTCATTTCCAAGATCGATGGCCAGGACGTTCGTGGCCTGAAGCTTGAGGATGCGGTCGAAAAGATGCGTGGCGCCGTCGGCACCCCGATCAAGTTGACGATCCTGCGAAAGGGCGCCGACAAGCCGATCGAACTGTCGATCGTGCGTGACGTGATCGCTGTTCGCGCCGTCAAGTTCCGCACTGAAGGCGACGTCGGCTATCTCCGGGTGATCTCGTTCACCGAGAAGACCTACGACGACCTGAAGAAGGGCATCGAGAAGATCAAGTCCGAAGTGCCGGCCGACAAGCTCAAGGGCTATGTGCTTGACCTGCGCCTTAACCCGGGCGGCCTTCTCGATCAGGCGATCAACGTGTCGGATGCTTTCCTGGAGCGTGGCGAGGTCGTGTCGACCCGTGGTCGCAATCCGGACGAGACCCGCCGCTTCAACGCCACACCTGGCGATCTGACCGACGGCAAGCCGGTGGTCGTTCTCGTCAACGGCGGCTCGGCCTCCGCATCGGAAATCGTTGCCGGCGCCCTGCAGGATCTGAAGCGCGCGACCGTGCTCGGCACGCGTTCCTTCGGCAAGGGCTCCGTGCAGACGATCATTCCGCTCGGCGAAGCAGGCGCTCTGCGCCTGACGACGGCGCTCTACTACACGCCGTCGGGCAAATCGATCCAGGGTACGGGCATCACGCCCGACATCAAGGTCGAACAGCCGCTGCCGCCGGAACTGCTCGGCAAGGTCGAAGCCCAGGGCGAATCCGATCTGCGTGGCCATATCCAGGGTCAGAGCGAAACCGACGAAGGTTCCGGCTCGGTCGCCTACGTGCCGCCGGAGACCAAGGACGACCTACAGCTCAACTACGCGCTTGATCTGTTGCGCGGCAAGAAGAGCGATCCGTCCTTCCCGGCAAGCCCGGAACAGGCCGAACTCAAGAAGTAAGCCATTGAAGGCGCCGGGCTGGTCAACCCGGCGCCTTTATACTATGTGGGCAGCAGGTGCTGCCGGAAACCGCTGATTCTCTCAAAGACGGCGCATCCTCACCCGGCAACTCTCCTTCAGGTCGACCGAGGCTCCGTTTG
This sequence comes from Sinorhizobium sp. A49, assembly GCF_002002725.1. Taxonomy (GTDB): domain Bacteria; phylum Pseudomonadota; class Alphaproteobacteria; order Rhizobiales; family Rhizobiaceae; genus Ensifer. The sequence goes on from NZ_MUNW01000043.1 coordinate 77,780, forward strand.
GGAACAGATCTCAATGCCCCCCTTGGCCAGAACCGCCGGGTTAAACCTGCGCCAAAACGCGACCGCCGTCGCCTTCTCGGCTACTCCCTCGTCGGCCTCTTCGCTGTTTCCATTGTCAGCCTCTCCGCCTGGAACGCCATATCCCCCGATGGATTGCGCCGGCAGACCTCGGCGCCGATCGAGGCTGGGCAGGAGCCGCTGCAAACGGCAGGCAAGACGCCCAATGCGACAAGCGGCCAGGCATCGAACACGAGCGGCGGCACGCTGAAGCCGGGTACCGCCTTCTCCGGCGCCCATGTCGAGGAAACCCTGACCAACGACGGCACCACCGTCACCAAGTTCACGCCCCGCCAGCGCGACGGCAGCGGGCCCGCATTGATCAATGTCGGCTCGATCCGCGGCCAGGACCCGCGCATGGCTGCCCTTCCGAACGACGACCTGCTGGAAGACAGTGCCGAGGGCCGCCTGCCGACCACCGGCGCCGACGGACTGCGGCCGATGGATCAATATGCCCGCCCCTGGTCGGGCGCGCGCGGCACCCGCATCGCCCTTGTGGTCGGCGGCCTTGGGCTCAGCCAGACCGGTACGCAGAAGGCGATCCGCGACCTGCCGCCGGACGTGACACTCGCCTTTGCCGCCGCCGGTAACAGCCTGCAGCGCTGGATGCAGGAGGCGCGGCGCAGCGGTCATGAGGTCCTGCTGCAAATTCCGATGGAGCCGTTCGACTATCCCGACAACGATCCGGGACCGAATGCGCTTCGCATCTCGCTCGGCGCAACGAAGAACATCGCGGCGCTGCATAAAAGCATGGCGCAGATCACCAACTATACCGGCATCATGAACTATCTCGGCGGGCGTTTTCTCTCCGATGCCGATGCGCTCGAGCCGGTGATGCGCGATCTTGGCAAGCGTGGCGTGCTCTTCCTCGACGACGGGACCTCGGCACAATCGCTGTCCGGCAAGCTCGCCGACGCCTTCGATGTTCCGCACGGCTTTGCCGACATGACGGTCGACAGCGAACTCAGCCGCAACGCCATCCTGAAGAAACTCGATGAACTGGAGCGCATCGCGCGGCGCAATGGCACGGCTATCGGCGTTGCCTCGGCCTTCGACGAAAGCGTCGCTGCGATAGCACAATGGGCGGGCGAAGCTCAGGGGCGCGGCATCGAGATCGTCGGCGTCTCGGCGCTCGTCAAGGATCCGCAGCAGAGATAGGTCAAACGTTCGTTCGGTGTCACGTTGGGCATCAGGCGCGAGCGAACGGCCTGGATCGGACCTCGCCGCCCGGGAGGCACGCTGCCGCCAAACGTGCTGCAACGTTCTCTACGCCTGACAGGTAGATTGCTGCGCCTCGGACGAACCGCACGAAATCGTTGCGGATCCGGAAGATGGATGCGATGAGACATCGCGACGGTTCGAACAATTCGGGGCGGCGCCCGTGTGATCAGGCAGTGCATGACACCTTGTGCCGGGAGAGGACAGCGGATGAGCAAACACAATGACAAGCCCCTGCGGCCGGGAGACCTGCCCTATCGCCCCTGCGTCGGCGTCATGGTGCTGAACCGCGCCGGCCTCGTGTGGGCCGGCCACCGGATTGCCGTCGGCAACTCCGAATATGACGGCTCGCCGCAGCAATGGCAGATGCCGCAGGGCGGCATCGACAAGGGTGAGGATCCGCTGAAAGCCGCCTATCGCGAGCTTTATGAAGAGACCGGCATGCGCACGGTCTCGCTGCTCGCAGAAGCGCCGGGCTGGATCAACTATGACCTGCCATCGCACCTGATCGGCATCGGTCTCAAGGGCAAGTTTCGCGGCCAGACGCAGCGTTGGTATGCCTTCCGCTTCGAGGGCGACGAAAACGAGATCGCCATCAACCCGCCGCCCGGCGGACACGAGCCGGAATTCGACGCCTGGGACTGGAAGCCGATGCGCGACCTGCCTGGCATGATCGTGCCTTTCAAGCGCAAGGTCTATGAAGAGGTCGTTTCCGCCTTCGCCCATCTGGCAGCGTAACGACGCCTTTCTCAACCGGGGCCGAGTCTGCGTCGACATCAACCGCACCCGATCGGCATCGACCTCGAGGGCAAGTTTCGTGGCCAGACGCAGCGCTTATGTCTTCCGCTCCGCGGGCGACGTGAACGGGATCGCCATCAACCCGCCTCCGGGCGCCCACGAGGCGGAATTCGACGTCTGGGACGTGGAAGCCCATGCAAAGCCTGCCTGGCACAAGTCTGCCTGGCACAAGCGTGCCGTTCAAGCGCAAGGTCTATGAAGAGGTCGTTTCCGACTTCACCCATCTGCACCGTAACTACCATGCTCGACCTGGGCCGGGTCTGCACTGGAGGTAGCAGTCTGCGCTGATCGACCTCTCGCTTGGGGCCATTCGGCAACGGGCACACAACAAAGCGATGCTCCGGCATGGTTCGCAGCGTACAGGTTGCCATGGGGCCGCGCGCAGCCGGCGCTTTGGGCCTCGCGATTGTGGCGGCAACCCTCACCGACCGCCTGGTTCCGGTTGAGGTTTTACCCTGTCTGACTGCAACGCCGCTCAGGGGCCAACGCCGATATCTGGCGGGCTGGCACCGAGCCGCTGCCGGTCGGCCCTAAACCAAGCGGGTACAGAGCGCATTGCCGTTTGAACACGCATGGACAAATGCGCTCAAGCTGAGGCTTCGCGGATCCCGACCGAGTTCTTTGAGGGGCTGCCATGCCGGCGAACCGTCGGCCTGAGCGTCCATTCTTTAAGCGCAGCCAGGCAACGGGGCGTCATGGATCGTCTTGGCCCTAAAACCAGAAAGCCGCCGAGGTCATCGGCGGCTTTGTCGTGTGAATGGTGCGAGATACTCAGTCGATTTCGGCTTCGTTGGCCGGTGCGGCGTTCAGCTGGCCGTACTTCTCTTCGCCGATCTTTTCCAGCAGCTCGAGCTGGGTTTCGAGGAAGTCGATATGGCCTTCCTCATCGGCAAGCAGTTCTTCGAACAGCTTCATGGAGACGTAGTCTCCGGCCTCATGACAGATGTCGCGGGATTTCTTGTACGCCGTGCGGGCGTCGTATTCGCCGGCAAGATCGGCCTTCAGCACTTCCTTGACGTTCTGGCCGATGCGCAGCGGACCGACCGTCTGCAGGTTCGGATGACCTTCGAGGAAGATGATGCGCGCGACGAGCTTGTCGGCGTGGTGCATCTCTTCGATCGACTCGGCGCGTTCCTTCTTGGCAAGGAGCGTGTAGCCCCAATCTTCGAGAAGACGGAAATGCAGCCAGTACTGGTTGACGGCACCGAGTTCGAGATAGAGCGCTTCGTTAAGCTGCTCGATGACCTTTTTGTCGCCTTTCAATGTCCGCCCTCCGGTTGTCTTCATGGAATTGTTTGAGGCGGGCCATGAAATCAAATATCTCGACATCCGTCGAGTCGCGACGGCCGTGATATTGCTCGGTGGTGCGGATGATGATGTCGACGACATTGGGGAAACAACCGCAGCAGCGGCCACGTTTCTCCATCGCGTGGTAGACCTTCGCCGGCACGATCAGCTGCCAACAGTCCTCATCGAGGAGGGCTACGATCGTATCTTCGATGTCTTTTTCCGTGATGAAATTGCAGCTGCAAACCAGCATGTCGTCTTGCCTGTGATACGCAACGTCCTGAATTCGCTCATAAAGCAAAAGAGGATATTTATTGTCAACAAAAAACTCCGCGAGCGCAAGTTGCAGGCCGATTAGAACGAATCTAAACATGACGGAAAACATCGTATTTTCATAATATTAGCTCTGCACCAATGACCTTTCCGGCTGTGGATTTCTATGCGCCGCCGCCGGAAGGCTGCGACATTTTTACGCATCCGCCAGGCGGCGCGTCCGGCCCGACGATCGGTATCAGGGTTCAGCGCTGAAAATGCGTCTTGAACACAGCTGTCATCCCCTGGCTTGCCAAGCCCTTTGTCCTACGCGCAGTTTCACGCAAGAGCCGCTGCCGGTTGCGTGCATGGTTCGAACCGAACCCATACCCCTGTGTCAGTGGAAATTACGCCCCTTCGGCATGACGTCGGCAACCTCGGTCGCAACGGCCTGCTGATCTGCGCCGGCGGCGCGGCGTGCTGCCGCCAGGCGCAACTCCTTCAGCACCTTCTTGTCGCGCGCGTCCGCTGTCGGTCGCAGCACCTCGTCGGCGCGATCGTTTGCACCGAAGCGGCGCTCCTCCTTGCGCAAAAGCCCGAGCATCGGGGTCATGTCCTCGATGTACTCCGCCACCACATGGATGACTTCGCTTTCGCGCTGGAGCCGGCCGCGGATCTTGACGAGACGTGCCCCCATGATCACCGGGCGATACTGATCGAAGACCTTCGGCCAGACGATGGCGTTGGCGACGCCGGTCTCGTCCTCGATCGTCATGAAGATCACGCCCTTGGCCGAGCCCGGACGCTGGCGAACGAGCACCAGCCCGGCGACCGTCACTCTGCGGCCGACGGGCGCCGTGGCGAGCGCGCGGCTTTCCACCAGCCCCTGCGCCGAAAGCTCCGTCCGCAGGAAGGAAACCGGATGCGCCTTCAGCGAGAAGGAAAGATAGCGGTAGTCGTTGATGACCTGCTCGCCCTCCAGCATCACCGGCAGCGACACCGCCGGTTCCAGCTGGAATTCGTCCTGCGTCGCCTGCTCGAACAGTGGCAGCCGCTCGGCAGCGCTCTTTTCGTCCAGCGCCTTCACCGCCCAAAGCGCGTTGCGGCGGTCGAGCCCAATCGAGCGGAACGCATCCGCATCGGCAAGCTTCTCCAGCACCGACCGCGGCAGCCCGGAACGCAGCCAGAGATCGCGAACCGAGGTATAGCCGGAACCGCGATGGGCGACGAGCTTGTCCACGATCTCCTTCTCCCTAAGCCCCTTGACCTGGTTGAAGCCGAGGCGGATGGCCTTTTTCGTCAGGATCACATCCTCCATTTCTCGGTGCCGCGGCTCGATTGCCTTGCTGTCGAGAAGGCCCTGCTCAAGGTCCGCATCCCAATCCGAATGATTGATGTCGACCGGCAGGACCCGCACGCCATGTTCGCGCGCGTCCCGCACCAATTGCGCGGGAGCGTAGAAACCCATCGGCTGCGAGTTCAGAAGCGCCGCGCAGAAGACATCGGGATAATAGGTCTTCAGCCAGCAAGAGACATAGACGAGCAGCGCGAAGGACGCGGCATGGCTTTCCGGGAAGCCATATTCTCCAAAGCCTTCGATCTGTTTGAAACAACGTACGGCGAAATCCCTGTCGTAGCCGTTGGCGACCATGCCCTCGACCATCCTTTGCTCGAAGGTGTGGATGGTGCCGGTGCGCTTGAAGGTCGCCATAGCCCGCCTGAGCTGATCGGCCTGCCCCGGCGTGAAATTTGCCGCGGTAATGGCGATCTGCATGGCCTGCTCCTGGAACAAAGGCACGCCCAAGGTCCGCTCCAGAACCGCTTCCAGCTCCTTGCTCGGATACTCGATCGGAATGTTGCGATTGCGCTGCTCTCGACGCTTCAGATAGGGGTGCACCATATTGCCCTGGATCGGTCCGGGCCGCACGATCGCCACTTCGATGACGAGATCATAGAAGATGCGGGGCCGAAGCCGCGGCAGCATGCTCATCTGCGCACGGCTTTCGATCTGGAAGACGCCGATCGTGTCGGCCCGGCAGATCATGTCGTAGACCGCCTCCTGGTCATCCTTGAACAGCGTATGCAGGTCTTTCCTGACACCGTAATGCCGCTCCATCAGCTTGAAGGCCCGGGCAATGCAGGTCAGCATGCCGAGCGCCAGCACGTCGATCTTCAGGATTTTGAGCGTATCGAGGTCGTCCTTGTCCCACTCGATCATGTAGCGGTCGGGCATCGCCGTGTTCATGATCGGCACCACCTCGTCGAGCCGATCGCGGGTGATGACGAAGCCGCCGACATGCTGGGAGAGATGGCGAGGAAAGCTCATCAGTTCGGTGGCATAGTCGAGCACCCGCACCGTCGTCGGATCCTTGGTGTCGAGGCCGGCGGCCTTTGCCTCCCGCTCCGACAGGTCGGCGGCCGACCAACCCCAGACCGAACCGGCAAGCGCCGACTGCACGTCCTCGGAAAAGCCGAAGGCTTTCGCCGTTTCGCGGCCGGCCGAACGCGCCCGGTAGCTGATGACGGCCGCGGTCAGCCCCGCATGTACCTTGCCGTAAGTCCGGTAGATATGCTGGATGACCTCTTCCCGCTTCTCATGCTCGAAATCGACGTCGATATCCGGCGGCTCGTCCCGCTCGGTCGACAGGAAGCGGTCGAAGAGCAGGGTCGTCGAAAGCGGATCGACCTCGGTGATAGCAAGACAGTAACAGACCGTCGAATTCGCCGCCGATCCGCGCCCCTGGCAGAGAATGTCGACGCTTCGCGCATATTCCATGATGTTGCGCACGGTCAGGAAATAGGGCTCGTAGCGCTTGCTGGCGATCAGATCGAGCTCGTATTCGATCTGGGTCGAGACCTTCTGGGGAATGCCTCCGGGATAGCGCACATGGGCGCCCTCCATCGTCAGCCGCCTGAGGGTCTGCGTCGTCGTCTCGCCGGCAAATGCCTCATCGGGATATTGGTATTCGAGTTGCGCCAAAGTGAAATTCAACTGACGGAAAAAATGCCCGGTATTGGCGATCGCCTCCGGATAGTCGCGAAAGATCCGCGCCATTTCCGCCGGCGGCTTCAGATGCCGTTCGGCGTTCGCCTGAAGCCGGAACCCGGCCTGCGCCACCGTCACATGCTCGCGGATGGCGGTGACGATATCGGCAAGCGGCCGGCGCGCCGGCTCGTGAAACAGCGGGCTGTTGGTGGCGATCAACCGCGTGCCCGCGTTGCGGGCGATGGTGGCCAGTCCGGCAAAGACAAGCTGGTCGAAACCGTCATAGCGTGGGACCAGCGCCAGATAGAGCCGGTCGGCAAAATGCGGCTTCAGCCGCTTGAGAAACGCCGTGAGATTGTTGGCCTCCGGCGCACCGATCACCGGATCGGGCAGGACGGCGAACAGTATATCCTCGCCCCATTCGACAAGATCGGCCTCATGGAGCGTGCAGGTGCCCTTTGTCGCGCGCAAGTTTCCGGCACTCAGCATGCGGCAGAGATTGCCCCAGCCCCGGCGGTTGCGCGGATAGGCGAGCACATCCGGGATATCCTCGGCAAAAGAAAGCCGGGCGCCGGGCTGGAAGGCATATCCCTCCACCTTCGCCTGCGCATGGGCGCGCACCACGCCCGCCACCGTGTTACGATCGGCGACCCCGAGACCGGAAATGCCAAGGCGGCTGGCGGCAACGATCATTTCGCCCGGATGAGAGGCTCCCTCGAGGAAGGAGAAATTCGACCAGGCGCCGATCTCGAAATAGGGCGTCGTCATGCGAAGACCCCATGCATGAACCAGCGCGGCTGCGTCGGTCCGCCATAATGGCCTTCTCGAAACAGCCAGAAGCGCCGGCCTCTCTCATCCTCCACCCGGAAATAATCCCGCTCGGCCGCCTTTTCGCCATCGACCCACCATTCGGCCGCGATCCGTTCCGGGCCTTCGGCGCGCGCGATACGGTGAAGGCTGCGCCGCCAGCGAAAGCTTCTGGGCGGCCCCTCCGGCACCTCGGCCACAGCTTCCACCGGTTCCGGACTTTGAAACAGCCGCTGCGGCCGAACGAAGGCCGCCAGAAGGCTGGCCGGAACTGAGCAAGCGCCCTCCTCTGCCGTCTTCAGCATTCCCACATCCGCAAGCGGCTGAAAAACGGCGGCACGCTCCGGCACATGGCTCTCAGACAGCACGGGCAGAAACAGGCTTTCTGCCCCCAGCCGCGCCATGACCCTGTCGGCAAAGGCGGCAAGCGGTCGCTGCCGATCCGGCGTGCCGGAAAAATCCTCCTGCATCACCTCGTATTTTTCGCTTTTGGGAACCGACAGCCGCAGGATCTCGAAGCCGAAACCGGCATCGAGATCGTCATGCACCGCCTGCAGCCGCTCGCGGAACAGGCCGGCAATGCGGTCCGGATCAATCAGCGGCGAAGAGGTTCCGGCCGCAATGCGAAAGACCCGGCCATCGACGCGAAAGAGCAAGAGCTCGAACAACCGCCCGCCTTCACCGCGCTTTTCCAGCTCCGGTTTAAGCCTTGCCGCCAGTTCCTGCGTCAGGCCGAGAATATCGGCCTCGCCCTGGACCGGCTCTGAAAGCCGCCGCTCGGCCGAGAGGCTGGCGACGGGAAGCCGCGGCGAAAGCGGCTCGTCCTCCAGCCCCATGGCCTGATCGAGGCGCAGGAGCAGCATGGACCCGAAGCGGCGGGCAAGCGGCGCCCGTGGCGCCTCGATGATGTCGCCGACCTGCTTGAGGCCGACCCGGCCAAGCGTTTCGATCATGTCGGCCGGAAGCCTGAGGGCAGCCATCGGCAGCGGCGCAAGCAGGCACGCTGCCTCCTCCGGAGCGATCACGCCTTGCGCGCCAAAGCGCGCCACGGCCCAGGAGAGCCCGGCTGAAGACGAGATCGCCGCACGCGCCTCGATACCCAAATGAAAGAGCCGGGCGAGCAGGTCGTCGAGAAGCGATTTCTCGCCGCCGAGGAGATGGGCGCAGCCGGTGATGTCGAGATAAAGGCCGGTTTCGCCATCGAGCGCCACCAGCGGCGTATAGCGACTGCACCAGTCCGCGAGCCCTTCCAGAAGAGCGCGGTCCGCCGCGCGGTCGGCGGGCAGCACATCGACCTCGGGGCACATGGCCCGGGCCTCGGCAACGCCCTGGCCCAGCTGGAATCCTGTTTTTTCGGCAAGACCATCGAGTGCCACGAGGCGCATGGCATTCCTGGCCCTATCGGCAAAGACGACAGGCGGATGTTCAGGACGCCCGCGGGAAAGCCAGGAGGTGCCCCAGCGGCTCCGCGCCACCCGGTCGGCCGGAAGATGCGGAAAGTCCAGCGACAGAATGCGCTGGTTGTGGGTCTGCCGCAGCAGCGGCTGGTAGGGGCTCGACGGGGTAAAAGCGGCGGTCATGGGGGTTCCACTCCAGGAAGAGGCCGACGGGAGCAGGAGACCTGCTCTTTTCGGCAATGACGTGAAAGACGGGATGGCCGATGCTGCCGCAAAGCATCGAACCGTCAGGAAGGGGGCGCTCGCGGGCGGGCGCCGGTTCGATATGAAGCCGGACGAAGGCGCTGCTCGCCTCCTCGTGGCCGGATTGACGCAGAAGAAGCAAAGGAATGCGACCGGCGCGGGCACGAACATGCAGCCGCCGGCTTTCGCTCAAGGCCAGCGATGCCGGATTGCCGCGAATTTCGAGAATGACGGCGCAGAAGGCCGAAACGGAAAGCGCCGTCTCGGCGATCCAGAGCGCGTCCTTCACCGTGCGCGGCAGGCTGAGGATCAGGCTTCGAATGTCGAGCCCATACGCCTTGAGCCCGAGACCATAGGGCAGGCCGGCCTCGGTCGAGGCCAGCGACTGGCTGATCCACAGCACCGGCGCCGCGGGATCGCCCTTCTGCTGGCGCGCCTGTTGACAGAGGGCGCTCAGAGCGGTTGCAAATCCGGCAGCAGCCCCGGCATCGCGTGTCTCGGAATTGCGGATCTCCGTCATGCCTTCAAGCGGCAGCCCGCCCTCGAGGATAGCGTCGAGTTCGGGAATGCCAAGCGGCAGGACCTTGCGACCGGAGGACTGGGTGCCCTCTTGCCTGCGCCGGAAGCCTGCTGGATCGGCCGCCTTGACTGTCTTCACGACGCCCGCAAGCCTGCGATTTTCGATCTGGGCTATGGTTTCGCGAAGCGAAAGAACGGTCTCCCGCTGCACGGCGTTCTCGGCCATGACGGTCAACTCCCATTTAAGATGTTCCTGTTATGTTCTTATAGATTCCAGAGCCATCGGGAGGAGTCAACAGCCAAATTTAAGAATTTATTCCTCGCCCACTACATCAGGAATTCAACACTCGAAAAACAAAGGCAAAATCGCTATATGGAGGGCAACAAGGAGTGCCTATGGCCCGCATTGACCAGACCGATGATTGGCGGGAACGCCACGCACCGACGCTCACCACATTCGAACAGCTTGCAGTGGAAGCCTACGGCCACCTGCCGCAGGAGTTCCGCCAGCTGACGACCGACCTCATCATCGAGGTTGCCGACTTTCCAACCGACGACGTTTTCGAGGACATGGCGCTGGAAACGCCGTTCGACCTGCTCGGCCTGTTCGAGGGCCGCGGTATCACCGAACGCTTCACCATGGAAACGGGCGAGTTTCCAAACCGGATCACCCTTTATCGCCGCCCGATCATCGACTACTGGGCGGAGAACGAGGAAACGCTGGGTGATATCATCACCCATGTGCTGATCCACGAGATCGGCCACCATTTCGGCCTCTCCGACGACGACATGGAGCGGATCGAGGCTAGCGTCGAGCACGTGGGCGGCTGACAAGTTCACCCGTTTCCCTTTTGCCCCTCATCCGGCCTGCCGGCCACCTTCTCCCCGCATGCGGGGAGAAGGTATTCGCGGCACCGCTCAACCATAAGAACCGTGGTCAATGGTCTCCCACGTCCCCTCGCCCCGCCTGCGGGGAGAGGGTTAGGGTGAGGGGCAGTCACTGGTGACAGCCTCGATTACTGCTCCGACAGCTTGATGTCGGGATTATAATCCTTGCCTTCGACTTCCTTGAACACGGCCTGCCCACATTGCATGTACTGCGTATCCGCATTGAAGGCGTAGGTCGGCGAGCCGTGCAGGGACCAGCCCTGGTTCAGCGCCGCGGTCACCTTATGGCAGAAGGACGCATCGTCGGGGCCGGTGAGGAAGCGGTACAGTTTCAAAATATTGCCTTTCGTTTTTCAATCGTGTCCGCCTTGGCGGCGAGCTTCAGGGCCTGGTCGAGATGCAGCCGCTCGATCATTCGGCCATGAAGATTGATGACGCCCCTGTCGGCGTTCTCCGGCAGCGCGAAGGCGGCGATGATGGCGCGCGCCTCGTCGACGGCCGCCTGCTCGACGCCGAAGCGCTCGTTGGCCGGGCCGATCTGCAAGGGGTGGATCAGCATCTTGCCGTCATAGCCCATGTCGCGCCCCTGCCGGCACTCCTCGTCGAAACCATCGGCATCGCGGAAATCGTTGAACACCGCATCGATGACATCAAGGCCGTTGCCGCGGGCGGCGAGCAGGATCTGCATCAGCCACGGAATGAGGTAAGGCCGACCGGGACGGTCTGGAACGCCCGTCTCCTTGCGCAGGTCGTTGAGGCCGACGACGAAGCAATCGAGCCTGCCGCCGAAGGTGCGGCCGGTTTCGGCGATCGCGGGGGCATTAACGACACCGCGCGGCGTCTCGATCATCGCCCAGAGGCGCAAGCCCTCCGGCGCGTCGTTGTCGGAAAGCCAGTCGGCGACGATCTGGATATCACCCGGGCTTTCGACCTTGGGCAACAGGATCGCGTCAGGCTTTGCCTGAAGAGCCGCCGCCAGATCCTCCTGGCCGAAGCCCGATCCGAGCGCGTTGATGCGGATGACGATCTCGCAATCCGGCCGGCTTTCGCTGAGGTAGCGCACAAGTCCCTCACGCGCCTCCACCTTGCGCTCGGGCGCCACCGCATCCTCAAGGTCGAAGATCGCGGCATCGGCCGCCAGCTGCGAAACTTTCATCAGTGCACGGGCATTGTCGGCCGGCACGCAAAGCACCGAACGACGCAGGCGAACGGGGTGATGTTCGATCGATTTTGTCATGCGGCAGTTGTGCCCGCCTTTGATTTTTTCCGCAAGGCGAGGCGAACGGCCGCACCCCTCTTGCAAGCAGCGGGGCCAACACCCACATCGGGACCAGAAAGGTGACGATCATGCAAAGCATACGTTCTGTTCTCTTTACGGCCCTCGCCATCGCCATCACGCTGGCAGCCTTCGTGTTCACCGCATCGCTGGCACTTGCGCTCGCCGGCATCGCTGCCGTTGTCGCGATCGGCAGTGCCATTGCCGCCCGGCTGAACCTGAAGTCCGCACGCGCAACGGCCCGCCCGGCCTCCGGACCCGCCCCGCGCGAAATGCGCATCTGGAACGACGGTCGCGGCACGATCATCGATCTCTAGTCATCGACCTCCAGGGCGTTTCCGGTTTCGTTGAGGCGAAACAGTGGAAGCGCTCTATCTCCTTGTTTTTACAAATCTCTTGACGGGAGGCCTGTTCGCTCGTCCTGGTTCCGCTGAAGCGTGCCCAGCGCTGCAACCCAACCCCGCGCATTTTTTTTGCGACCACCCTGTCGGCAAACCCCATCTGCCTTCGTCCTTGTGTCAGGCCCGCAAAGGTCGTGGCCACTCTATCATTCCCTAGAACAGGAGCATGACATGGACAGCACGACGCAGAAAACAGACGCAAACCAGTTGCCGCAGGCGCTCAACGGGCTGGTGCCCTATCTCCAGGTCGACGGCGCCGCCAAGGCAGCGGAGTTCTACAAGCACGCCTTCGGCGCCAAGGAAGCCTATCGGCAGCCGGTCGACGATCAGGGCCGGACGATGCACATCCATCTCCACATCAACGGCAGTTCGCTGATGCTGAGCGACGCCTATCCGGAATACGGCCATGCCCTGGAGAAACCCCAGGCCTTCAGCCTGATGCTGCCGGTCGACGACATCGACGCGTGGTGGAGCAAAGCGGTTGCCGCCGGCGCCGAAGTGGTCATGCCGATTGAGCTGATGTTCTGGGGCGACCGCTACGGACAGCTGCGCGACCCCTTCGGCGTGCTCTGGGCATTGAACGCCCCGGCCAAGGCAGGCTAGGTCGAGCGGGCTCGGTCAAGGCGGGCTGACGCCGGCATCAACCGGCAAACCCCTCGACCAACGAGCCTCAACTGACAAAACATCCATGACAACACTTGCCGAGCAGGCGATTCCACCTGCCCGGCAAGCATCTTCGAGATAGATTTTCCTTCATTTCGGCGCAAAACTGATCTAAACGCTTACGCAACATTTCGCTGAAATCGAAGGCCTGAAGTTATGGAAAAGTTCGTCAAGCTCACCGGCGTCGCCGCTCCCCTCCCCGTCGTCAACGTCGACACGGACATGATCATTCCGAAGGATTACCTGAAGACGATCAAGCGCACCGGTCTCGGCACAGGTCTTTTCGCCGAAGCGCGCTACAACGAGGACGGCTCGGTCAACCCGGATTTCGTGCTCAACAAGCCCGCTTACCAGAACGCCAAGATCCTTGTCGCCGGCGACAACTTCGGCTGCGGCTCCTCGCGCGAGCACGCGCCGTGGGCGCTTCTCGACTTCGGCATCCGCTCCGTGATCTCGACCTCGTTTGCCGACATCTTCTACAACAACTGTTTCAAGAACGGCATCCTGCCGATCGTCGTCAGCCAGGAGAACCTGGACAAGCTGATGGACGACGCCTCGCGCGGCTCCAACGCCATCCTGTCGATCGACCTGGAATCCCAGGAAATCACCGGCCCGGACGGCGGCACGGTCAAGTTCGAGATCGATGCCTTCAAGCGCCACTGCCTCTTGAACGGCCTCGACGACATCGGCCTGACGCTGGAGAAGGCAACGGCCATCGACAGCTTCGAAAAGTCGACCGCCGCCTCGCGCCCCTGGGCGTGAACTGAAGGGATGACGCGCAAGCTCATCTCCTCCGGTTCGCCCTTCGAGAAGACGGCAGGCTATTCGCGTGCCGTCGCCAAAGGCGACTGGTGTTTCGTTTCCGGCACCACCGGCTACGACTACGCCACCATGACCATGCCGGAAACGGTGGAAGATCAGGCGCGCAATTGCCTGAAGACGATCGAGGGCGCGCTGAAGGAAGCGGGCTTCTCGCTTTCAGACGTGGTGCGCAATCACTACTACGTCACCGATGCCAGCTTCGCCGATCGGGTGTTTCCGATCTTCGGCGAGATGTTCGGCGATATCCGCCCGTCCGCCACCATGGTCGTGTGCGACCTCATCCGCCCGGAAATGCTGATCGAGATCGAGGTCACCGCTTTTCGCGGTTGACCTCTGGCGGGCGGCAGTCGGCGGCATTGGCACCTCACCCGCTTATGCGCTACTCAGGGGCATGACGACGGACCTCACCCGCAGGACCGTTTTGCGCATCGCCACGACCGGAGGAAGCCCATGCAATTCGAAGGCACCGCCGACTATATCGCCGACAAGGATCTGATGATCGCCGTGAATGCCGCGATCCGGCTGGAACGGCCATTGCTCGTCAAGGGCGAGCCCGGCACCGGCAAGACCGAACTTGCCCGCCAGATCGCCGCAGCTCTCGGGCTCGAGCTCATCGAATGGAGCGTCAAGTCGACGACCAAGGCGCAACAGGGTCTCTACGAATACGATGCCGTCTCGCGCCTGCGCGACAGCCAACTCGGCGACGAGCGCGTCAACGACGTTGCGAACTACATCCGCAAGGGCAAGCTCTGGCAGGCCTTCGAGGCCGGCAAGCGGGTGGTGCTGCTGATCGACGAGATCGACAAGGCCGACATCGAGTTTCCGAACGACCTGCTGCAGGAACTCGACCGCATGGAGTTCCATGTCTACGAGACCAACGAGACGATCAAGGCCCGAAAGCGCCCGATCGTCATCATCACCTCCAACAACGAGAAGGAACTGCCGGACGCCTTCCTGCGCCGTTGCTTCTTCCACTATATCCGCTTTCCAGATGCCGACACGCTCGCACGCATCGTTGAGGTGCATTATCCCGGCATCCGCAAGACGCTGCTTTCGGCCGCCCTTGCCGCCTTCTACGATATCCGCCAGGTACCGGGGCTGAAGAAGAAGCCCTCGACCTCCGAAGCGCTAGACTGGATCCGCCTGCTCGTTGCCGACGAGATCGACCCGGCCGACCTGCGCGCCGACCCGAAGACCATGCTGCCGAAGCTGCATGGCGCGCTGCTCAAGAACGAGCAGGACGTCCACCTCTTCGAGCGCCTGGCCTTCATGGCACGCCGCGACCAATGAAGCCTGACGCCCACAAGGTGCTGATCTACGCCACCTGGCGGGAGCAACTGCTCGTCTTCGATGAGCCGGACTTTCCTGAAATCGACCTGCAGGTTCCCGGCGGCACGATGGAACCGGACGAAAGCCCCGAAGCCGCCGCCTTGCGCGAATTTGTCGAGGAGACGGGGCTTGCCCCGCCGACGACATTGTTGCCGCTTGCGACACAGGATTACCACTTCACGAAAGACGGCCGGCAGATCTGCCATCGCCGGCATTACTTCCATGCGCCGTTAGCCGGCGAACAAAGAAAAACCTGGTTCAACCTCGAGATGACGCCGGACGGCGGTGGCCCGCCGATCCGCTTTCGCTTCTTCTGGCTCAGCCAGAGCGAGGCCGGAAAGCGGCTGGGATATGGCATGCAGGACGGTCTGGACTTGCTGCACCTAGCAACAGATTGCCCCTCACCCTAGCCCTCTCCGCGCAAGCAGGGCGAGCGGACGCGGACAGCCGCCACCTGCTGCAAGCCTGAAAGGGAACAAAGCGGTCGCGGCAATGTCCTTTCGCCCCGCCTACAGGAAGGTGCCGGCAGGCGGATGAGGGGCCTTTCAGCCGGCGGTTCGTTTTTCATTGACCCCCGCGCCCATGCCGCGCTATCAAATGAACCGTGGTGATTTGGCCGGCCGGCTTGCAGCCACGTTAAACAAATCGCTAAAGGGCCGAGGAAACGTGGATTTTCCGAGGACCGGTCGCGATCAATCGCCGCCGGTTTTTTTTGTATTGATCGAGTGGAAGCCCCATGCCCATCAAGATACCCGATACGCTGCCCGCCTTCGAAACCCTCGCGACCGAGGGCGTGCGGGTGATGACCGAGACCGTGGCGATCCGTCAGGATATCCGCCCGCTCCAGATCGGGCTCCTGAACCTCATGCCGAACAAGGTCAAGACCGAGATCCAGATGGCGCGCCTCATCGGCGCCTCGCCGCTGCAGGTCGAGCTGTCGTTGATCCGCATCGGCGCGCACCGGGCGAAAAACACCTCCGAGGAACATCTGCTCGCCTTCTACGAGACCTGGGAAGAGGTGAAGGACCGCAAGTTCGACGGCTTCATCATCACCGGCGCGCCCGTCGAAACGCTGGAATATGAGGATGTCACCTATTGGGATGAACTGAAGCGCATCCTCGACTGGACGACGACCAACGTGCATTCGACGCTGAACGTCTGCTGGGGGGCGATGGCGGCGATCTATCATTTCCACGGCGTGCCGAAATACCTGCTGAAGGAGAAAGCCTTCGGCGTCTACCGCCACCAGAACCTGCAGCCCTCCTCCGTCTATCTCAACGGCTTTTCCGACGATTTCGCCGTGCCGGTGTCGCGCTGGACCGAAGTGCGCCGCGCCGACATCAGTCGGGTGGCCGACCTCGAGATCCTGATGGAATCGAAGGAGATGGGCGTTTGCCTCGTGCACGAGAAGAAGGGCAAGCGCCTCTACATGTTCAATCACGTGGAGTATGATTCCACCTCGCTGTCGGACGAGTATTTCCGGGACGTGGATGCCGGCGTGCCGATCAAGATGCCGCACGACTACTTCCCGCACAACGATTCGACCCTGCCGCCACAGAACCGCTGGCGCAGCCATGCGCATCTGTTCTTCGGCAACTGGATCAACGAGATGTACCAGACGACGCCCTACGACATGGACATGATCGGCACGGAGAAAGACTGAGGCTAAATGTTCATCCCCTTCTTCCTCGAACTGAAGGCTGCGAAAATCCCGGTGACGCTGCGGGAATTCCTGTCCCTGATCGAGGGCCTGGAGGCGGGCATCGCCACCTTCGATATCGAGGCGTTCTATTTTCTCGCGCGCACGGCGCTGGTGAAGGACGAACGCCATATCGACCGCTTCGACGGCGTGTTCCGGCATTGCTTTTCCGGCCTCGAGGCGATCAATCCGCCAGACGAGTTCGAACAGGCGGCGATCCCCGAGGAATGGCTGCGCAAGCTGGCCGAGAAATATCTGACGGAAGAAGAGAAACGTCTGGTCGAAAGCCTCGGCGGCTTCGAGACCCTGATGGAGACCTTGCGCCAGCGCCTCCGCGAACAGGAGGGGCGTCACCAGGGCGGCTCCAAATGGATCGGCACCGCCGGCACCTCCCCCTTCGGCGCCTATGGTTACAATCCTGAGGGGGTGCGTATCGGCCAGGACGGCTCACGGCATCGCCGCGCCGTCAAGGTCTGGGACCGGCGCGAGTTCAAGGATTACGACGACACGGTCGAGCTCGGCACGCGCAACATCAAGGTGGCACTCAAACGGCTCAGGCGCTGGGTGCGCCAGGGGGCTGCCGACGAACTCGACCTTTCCGGCACGATCCGCGCCACCGCCGAGCACGGCTATCTCGATGTTGTAACGCGACCGGAGCGGCGCAACGCCGTCAAACTCCTGATGTTCTTCGACGTCGGCGGTTCGATGGACGACCATATCCGCATCGTCGAGGAGCTGTTTTCGGCCGCACGCGGCGAATTCCGCCACATGGAGCACTTCTACTTCCACAATTGCGTCTACGAGGGCCTGTGGAAGGACAATCGCCGCCATCGCGCCGATATCACCCGCACGTCGGAGCTGCTGCGCACCTTCGGCAGCGACTACCGTGCGATCTTCGTCGGCGATGCCTCGATGAGCCCTTATGAGATCAGCCACCCCGGCGGCTCGGTCGAGCATTGGAACGATGAGGCCGGCGGGCTCTGGCTCTCGCGTCTCGCCACCCACTTCCCCCGATCCATCTGGCTCAATCCGGTTGCCGAGCAGCACTGGGGCTATACCCAGTCGATCGGCATGATCGGGGGCCTCTTCGGCGGCCGGATGTTCCCTTTGACGCTTGCCGGACTGCAGGACGCGACAAAACAACTATCACGCTGAATCTACCGCAGAAAATCTCGATTTCCGGTTGCCGATCCCCAGGAAATGACGCAGGTTGCTTGCCGCGAGGACGGGGAGAACCAGGCGATGGACAAGCATGCAGACACGGATATCTTCGGACACCTGCCATCGGGTGAGCCGGTTCACCGCGTCGTGCTTTCGGGCGGCGGCCTGACCGCCCATATCCTCACCTGGGGAAGCGTGATCCAGGACCTGCGGCTGGAGGGTCACGAGCCGCCGCTGGTGCTCGGCTTTACCGATCTCGAAAGCTATGTCGCTCATTCCCCCTATTTCGGCGCGACGCCCGGCCGCTGCGCCAACCGCATCGGCGACGGGCGCTTCACGCTCGATGGCCAAGCCTACCAGCTCGAATGCAACGAAAAAGGCGTGACGCACCTGCACGGCGGCAGCGACAACATCGGCAAACGCAACTGGACGATCGTGGAGCGGACGCGGGACAGCGTCACATTGACGATCACCGACCCGGATGGACGCGCCGGCTATCCAGGCAACTGCCGGATCCGCTGTACCTACCAGTTGAAGCCCGGCGGCGTGCTCAGCGTTGTCTACGAGACGGAGAGCGACCGGCCGACGCTCGCCAATGTTTGCCAGCACAGCTATTTCAATCTCGATGGCAGCGCGGACGCGCTTAGCCATGACATCATGATCGCCGCCGACCATTATCTGCCGACCAACGAGCGCCAGGTCCCGACGGGCGAAATCCGCCCGGTCGAAGGGACCGCCTTCGATCTCAGGGAGATGACCTCGCTCAGGCGTCAGACCGAGGGCGAACGCATCGCCTACGATCACAACTTCTGCCTCTCGCCGGAGCGCATGGCGAAACATTCGGTCGCTCTTGCCCGCAGTCTCAATTCCGGCGTGACGATGGAAGTGCTGACGACCGAGCCCGGCGTGCAGCTCTATACCGGCTTCAAGCTCGACGTGCCGGTGCCCGGCCTCGAAGGACGCCGCTATGGCGCCTTTGCCGGCTTCTGCCTGGAAACCCAGGTGTGGCCGGACGCGGTCAACCACCAGGGCTTTCCGAACGCGGTTCTGCGCCCCGGCGAACTGCGTCGCCAGGAAACGGACTATGTTTTCATGAAGAGCTGAGCCGGAAACACGGGGCAGGGACATGGCGTCGCTTCCGTACGAAAAATCGCTTGAAAATACATGAGTAAAAAAGTTAAGTATTTTCCGTTGGGGCAGGGCATAGGCTGTCCGTGCGAATGCGGACTGCGGGAATATGAGTGTGCGGGACAACGACAAGCGGAACGCGATCTATATCGCGCATCGTCCCGCGCTTCTGGCCTATGCCCGTTTGCTCTCCGGTTCGCGGGCCGAGGCGGAAGATCTGGTCCAGGAGGCGTTCATCCGCTTCTCGCCGCAACACGCAGACACCGCGTTATCGCCGCGGGCCTACCTGGTGCGTATCATCCGCAACCTCGCGTTCAATCTGAAGAAGCGCAAGCGCTACGAAAGCCAGCAGGTGTGCGACAACCTGCCGTTTTGGGGGAAGCCGCAACCGGTGGATACCCCTGAACAGCACGCGCTTTTCTGCGATCAGGTTCGCAGCGTTGCCTCGATCCTGTCCAGCATGCCCGATGACGCCAGGGTCATTGTCGAGATGTATCGTTTTGACGGTTACACCCTGCAGGAAATTGCCGAGCACCTCGATCTTTCGATCGCCACGGTTCATCGTCTCTTGAAGGCGGCGATGGCGCGGCTTGCCGAACAGATGAACACGGGCATCGGCTAGCCACTGAAACATGTGGCCTGGTCACCGAAAATGGCCGGAAATGGATTTGGAACCGCGCATCGATACGCTGGAAAGAGTTATTCTTCGCGATGAAATCAGTTGGCAACGACGACAGCGGCAAGACGCCATCGATCCAGGAAGAAGCAGCGGAATGGCTGCTACAGCTGCGCGAGACGCCGCAGGACACGGATCTTTGTCGGCGGTTCGAGGCCTGGCGATCGCAATCGCCCGAGCACCGGGCAGCCTGGGACAGGACAGCGGCGATGTGGGATGCCCTCGGCGCAGCGCCTGCCGAATACGAACGGCTGTCGCCGGCGCGCGGGACAAACGCCGCCCGGCAGCCGATGCGACCTGCCCGCGGCCACGCGCGGCGGGCATGGGCAGGCGTAGTCGGCCGGCCGGGATTGGCAGCCGCGTCGACAGCGGTTGCCCTCTGCGCTGCGCTGTTTTTCGGCCCCGCCGTCATGCTCCGGCTCCAGGCCGATCAATTGACCAGGACTGCCGAAATCCGCACCGTCAAGCTCGATGACGGCAGCACCGTCGTGCTCGGCGCCGACAGCGCGATCAAATCGACCTTTGACGAAAGCAGCCGAAAAATTACCCTTCTCGCCGGGGAAGCCTTCTTCGATGTCATCGCCGACGGACGGCCCTTCGTGGTCACGGCCGGCGGCGTCCAGGTCGAGGTGCTGGGAACCGCTTTCGACGTGAGGATGACCTCCGCGGCCACCGATGTGGCTCTGGCGCATGGAAGGGTCCGGACGAGCTTCGGCGATGACATGGGCTCGCAGGCAACCCTTGAGCCCGGCGAAGTCATCAGCATCGAGCGCGAAAACGGCGCCGAGACACGCGCCGCCATCGCCATCGGCGACATCGCCACCTGGCGCGAAGGCCGCCTCTACGTCACCAACCAGACAATCGGCTCCGTGGTGGAGCTGATCCAGCGCTACCACTCCGCCTGGATCACCGTTCCCGACCGTGGCCTGGCGGCAAAGCGGGTCAGCGGCATCTACGACCTGAGCAAACCTGACCAGGCCTTGCGCGCGCTGGTCGGTCCCTATGGCGGCAATGTGCGGTCGGCATCGCCGCTTCTGCGCGTCATCACCCGCCTCTGATAAAACAGGACAAAAAAATTCAAGTTTTTTTGAGCGATCGGCTCGAAAGCTGAAAAAAATCCGTCCGCACTTTGTCTTGCACTCTGAGGCGCTGCGCATTCCGGCGTCTGCAGAACAGGAGAGAGTACTGAAATGGCATCCGTGGTACCGGCACATTCATTCGTCGAGGGGACAAGATATGTGAGGCTGAGGCGTGGCGCCGGCCTGATGGCAACAACAACGGCGCTTGCAGTGTTCTGGACCGCCACGACCGTCGAAGCACAAACCGCTTCGAGCGGGTCGGCGATCCCTTCCGAGAGCCGGACGAACGAGACGGTCCACGATTTCAACATCCCGGCCCAACCGCTTTTCAGCGCGCTTAGCGTCTTCAGCCGGCAAACCGGACTGCAGATTTCGCAACCGGCCAGCCTTGGCCGGGACGTGACCTCGACCGCGGTGAACGGCCGCTACACTGCACAGCAGGGTCTTCAGCGGCTCTTGCAGGGCAGCGGCATCAGGTTCCACGTCAACGGCGACAACGCTGCGGTTCTCGGACAGAGCGCCGAACCGGTGGACACGTCCCTGGCGACAGGCTCCACAGAGCTCGAGGCGATAACGGTGCGTGGCGGCCGCGTCCGCTCGCCAAAGGATGAGGTCTTCACCGCTCCGAAGTCCACGGTCTACATCTCGTCCGAGACGATTGACCGGTTTGGCCATCGCACCGCCGGCGACATGTTGAAGGGCCAACCTGGCGTTCAGGTGGGCGACAGCCGCAATGGCGGCGGCCTCGACGTCAACATCCGTGGCGTCCAGGGCCAGAACCGGATTGCCGTGACGGTCGACGGCGGCCAGCAGGCACTCGACACCTATCGCGGCTATGCCGGCACGCAACAGCGCAGCTATATCGATCCCGATCTGATCGGCGGCGTGCTGATCAACAAGGGGCCGAGCCTGGCTGCCGGAGCTTCGGGCGCCATCGGCGGCACAGTCGCGATGCAGACGATCGGCGTCACCGACATTCTCAAGGACGGAGCGACCTTCGGCGTCAAGCTGAAGGGCGACCTCTCGAACAACGGCATCTCGCCACAGGAACCGCGTACCGGCGTGCCGCGCTGGGAAAGACACGAAGCCGGTGCCCGCACCGAGCGCGGCAACATCTTCAATTCCGACGCCAAGTCGGGCAGCGCGGCCGTCGCCTACACCAACGAGTATTTCGACCTCGTCGGCGCCTTCGCCAAGCGCAACGAAGGCAACTACTTCGCCGGCTCGCATGGCCGCGACCGCTACCGCATCTTTACGCCCGTGAAGCGCTGGGACGGCAGCACCTATCTGCGTGAAGAGAATTCCGTCGCCAAGGTCTACAAGGAGGGCGAAGAGGTCATGAACACCTCGAGCAACACCCAGTCGGTGCTGCTCAAGGCCACGATCCGGCCGACCGACGAGCAGACGCTCGACGTTGGCTATCGCCATTTCGACGGACGTTTCGGCGAGATCATGCCGTCAGTGATCTATCGCGGCAGCGACGACACGCTCGGGCAATGGCCGCTCGGCTCGATGAAGATCGACGCCTTGAACGCGCGCTACGCCTACGACCCTGCTGACAACGACCTGATCAACTTCAGGGCCAATGCCTGGATGACGGATGCCGACAGCGAACTGCTGAACGGCGGGCCGATGGTTCCCCGGTCCCAACGCTCCGACTTCGACAACGATTACGGCTGGGCCCGCCAACAGAACCGCCGCTGGGGCATCGACGCCAATAACAAGGCGGAGTTCGACACCGGCCTCGGACAGGCGACGCTCGATTTCGGCGCATCGTTCATGAACGAGACCATCCGCCCCGCCGACGGCGTCGTCATCACGCTGGACGACCGCAACAACAACCGGATCCTGCGCGACGGCGACCGACAGGAAGGCAGCCTCTCGGGGCAATTCGCGCTGCAGCCGACAGAGGCGTTCTCGGTCCGGCTCGGCGGGCGCTACGTCAGGTTCAACAGCAAGGACAACAACCGGCATTCGCAAGCGATCTACGAAAAGAGGTCCTACAGAAACATCTTGCTCAAGGATGGAACCAACTGGGTGGCCAATGCCTTTTGGTTCGCCGACAAGGACGGCAACTTCACCGATGCCACCAATCCGCTGCTGAACGATGGCAATGCGACCACCTATGCGGACAACTCCGAAGTCAGGATCGGCGACCTCAAATACAACTCCACCACGGTCTATGCACCGCAGGTCGCCGAGTTCGTCAAAGAATACAAATACGGCAATCAGCTTGAACGCAACGATGGCGGCTTTGCCCCGGCGTTCGGCATCAGCCACAACATCACCGAGGACAGCCTCGTCTACGCGAATTACACCGAAGGCCTGCGCATGCCGGGCCTGTTCGAATCATCGCAGGGAACGCTGCAGGTGGTCCAGAGCGCAACATTGAAGCCCGAGCGCTCCCGCGCCTGGGAAATCGGCGCTAGCACGATGACATCGGATCTCCTGTCGCCGGGTGACACCGCCGGCTTCAAGCTCGCCTACTTCAACACAAAAATCGACGACTACATAACCCGCTTCTACAACCCTACGGGCAACGGCATGATGCTGTTAAGCAATGCCGAGAGCTTCAAGGTTTCCGGGCTGGAACTGCAGGCAAACTATGACGAGGGCCGGTTCTTCGCCGATCTTTCGACCACCTACTACTTCAACGCCGAAACCTGCGATCCCGTCGTGGCCGCCCAGCTGCGGGCGGCCGCCTCCATCTATACCCGCACGGAAAACACGCCGGACTGCACGCCGGGCGGCTTCAGCGGCTCCTACGCCAACACGCAAAACCCGCCGAAATACGCCGTGAACGTCACGGCGGGCGCGCGCTTCCTCGACGAAACCCTGACGATCGGCGGCCGCATGACCTACACCAGCGGGCCGGTGGAAAAGCTCGACCAGCCCTGGCAGAAGAATGTCACGGCAGCCCAGGTCTTCTACCACCCCGTCGCCGTCTTCGACGCCTTCCTGGCCTATGAGCTGCGCGAGGATGCGGTGCTGAACCTGTCGGTCGAAAATCTCACCGACCGCTATTATCTCGATCCTCTGGCGCAAAGCCTGATGCCGGCGCCCGGTCGAACCTTTCGTGCCGGCCTGACAATGAAATTCTGATTCGATCGGATATGGCTGGAAAGCGGTGCGGCGCGTCCGCACCGTTTTTTTGTTCTGCAGCAGAAAACGACAAATCGCGCCAATGAGATGATATCTCGGCGCGGAACACTAATGCTTCAAAGCATTGCGCCAGAGGCCCCGGCGGTGCCGCCGGCCCAAGACATTACAATGTAATCGGTTGGGAAAATTGGAGCGGGTGAGGCGATTCGAACGCCCGACCCCAACCTTGGCAAGGTTGTGCTCTACCCCTGAGCTACACCCGCTCATTACCTCGGTCCGGGGGTAGTCGGTGGACCGTGGGCGTCGCTGACTTGCGGCGACGGGCGCTATATGGCCTAAGCGATTTTGGAATGCAACAGGGAAATGACGAGAAGTCGAATATTTTTTGGGAGCCTGCTCGGGAAGCCCGCAAATGCCGCGTTTTCGCGCCCCACCGGCGTCTGTGAGATTGCACGCCGCAGCCGTTTTCCCCTAAAGCAGACTGGAAAAAAATCGATCGCCAGGAGAATCACCCCGATGAACGACGCGCAACCGAAGACCGCGGACGAACTTTTCCGCTTTCTCGACGATCTCGGCATCCAACACAGCACCAAAAACCACGAGCCTGTATTCACCGTGGCCGAATCGGTGGCGCTGCGCGACGAAATCCCCGGCGGCCATACCAAGAACCTGTTCGTGAAGGACAAGAAGGACAACTACTTCCTTTTGACCGTCGAAGAACACGCGACCGTCGATCTGAAGACGGTGCACCAGGTCATTGGCGCGGCCAGCAAGGTCTCCTTCGGCAAGCCGGAAAAACTGATGGAGTATCTCGGCGTCATCCCGGGAGCGGTCACCGCACTGGGCGCGATCAACGATACCGGCGGCAACGTCAAGGTGATCATCGACGAGGAGCTGATGGCATTCGATGTGATCAACTGCCACCCGCTGTCCAACGACGCGACGACCTCGATCGGCTCGAAGGACCTGTTGCGCTTCATGGAAGCCACGGGACATGAACCGCTTGTCTTGAAAGTGACAGCCTGACATACGATCTTTGGCGCGAATGCAGGAAGCCGGATCAACAGCCGGCGAGGAGAGAAGAATGACGGGCAACGACAATCCCTATGCAGGGTCCTTCGGCAACCAGATGACCGCTTCGGCTTCCTTCGGCGGCCAGCCGGCAGCAGCACCGGCTGCGGTCGGCGACCTGATCAAGGAAACGACGACCGCCAACTTCAGCAAGGACGTGCTGGACGCGTCGCGCCAGCAGCCTGTTCTCGTCGATTTCTGGGCGCCCTGGTGCGGTCCGTGCAAGCAGCTGACCCCGGTGATCGAAAAAGTCGTGACCGAAGCTGCCGGCCGCGTGAAGCTCGTCAAGATGAACATCGACGACCACCCGTCGATTGCCGGCCAGCTCGGCATCCAGTCGATCCCCGCCGTCATCGCCTTCGTCGGCGGGCGACCGGTCGACGGTTTTATGGGCGCCGTGCCGGAAAGCCAGATCAAGCAATTCATTGAAAAGGTCGCCGGTCCCGCCGTCGATGACAGCAAGGCCGAGATCGAGGCAGCCCTTGCCGATGCCAAGGGATTGCTGGAAGCCGGCGATGCCGAGAACGCCGCCGGCCTCTTCGGCGCCGTGCTGCAGGCAGACCCGGAGAACGCGGTAGCGATCGCCGGCATGGTCGATTGCATGATCACACTCGGCCAGATTGCCGAAGCGCGTGAAGCGCTGACGAGCCTGCCGGAAGATCTTGCCAAGGATGCCGGCATCAGCGCGGTTGCCAAGAAGCTCGACCAGATCGAGGAAGCCCGCAAGCTCGGCGATCCGAACGCTCTGGAACAGCGCCTGGCCGCCAACCCAGATGATCACGAAGCCCGCATGATGCTGGCCAAGATCCGCAACGTCGAAGGCGACCGCAATGGCGCGGCGGATCACCTGCTGACGATCATGAAACGCGACCGGGCTTTCGACGACGATGGCGCACGCCGCGAGCTCGTCTCCTTCTTCGAAGTCTGGGGCCCCAAAGACCCGGCGACGATCGCCGCACGCCGCAAGCTGTCGTCGATCCTGTTTTCCTGAGCCACGCAGCAAGATCGGTGCGTTTTTCCCTTGAGATTTTCAAGGGGCGCACCATTTCTTGATCTGGTTGGCCACGCTGCGATGCGTGGCGGGGGCAAGACCGGACATCTGCAAGGTCGATCGGAATGCATGTCGGAAATGCACGTTATCTAGGTCCGCAGGACTTGCCGGAGATCATTCCGGTGTTTCCGCTGACCGGCGCGCTGCTCTTGCCGGGCGCCCAGCTGCCGCTCAACATCTTCGAGCCGCGTTACCTGGCGATGCTCGACGATGCTCTTTCCGGCAACCGGCTGATCGGGATCGTGCAGCCCTCCTTCTGCGAAGGCCGCAACGATATCGGCGTCGGCCCGGTTCCAGCACTCTGTCAGGTCGGCTGCATCGGCCGCATCACCTCCTTTGCCGAAACCGGCGATGGCCGCTACATCACCTCGCTGACGGGCGTGTGCCGCTACCGGCTGTTTAGCGAAGTCGCCGGCACGCGCGGCTATCGCCGTTTCCGCATCGGCCCGTTCACGGCCGATCTCGAAAATCGCGACGATGAGAGCCTGGTCGATCGTTCGGCGCTGCTGGCAGCCTTCAGGGCTTATCTGGAGGCCAACAAGCTGAAGGCGGACTGGGAGAGCGTCGAGCGCGCCAGCAACCGCACGCTGGTCAATTCCATGGCGATGATGTCGCCCTACGGGCCGGCGGAGAAGCAGGCGCTGCTGGAGGCTCCCGACCTCAAGACCCGCGCCGAAACGCTGATCGCCATCACCGAGATCGTGCTCGCACGCAATTTCGGCGACGTCGACAACATCCTGCAGTAAGCGAGGGCTCGTGGACGTCAACGCCAGCAAGGTCGATCCGAAACTGCTCGAACTGCTCGTCTGCCCGTTGACCAAGGGGCGGCTCAGCTATCATGCAGAGGCCGGAGAGTTGATCTCGGAGAAGGCGCGGCTTGCCTATCCCATCCGCGACGGCGTTCCGATCATGCTGATCTCCGAGGCGCGCAAGATCGAGGACTGACGCCTTCCCCGGCGGCGATTTCGATCCGCCCCTGCCCCTCATCCGGCCTGCCGGCCACCTTCTCCCCGCAAGCGGGCAGAAGGAAATCCGTCGCACGCTCGGTGCCAAACCTCTTCTCTTGGATGTGGCACCATTGCCGCGCACGCAACCAGATCCCCTCTCCCCGCCTGCGGGGAGAGGGCTAGGGTGAGGGGCAAACCCAGGGATGCCGCGCTTTGCGGATCAGATCGGCTGGCCGGAAAGCAGCCGCGGATCCGCGTCGCCGGCGATACCGGCCGCCTGACGGATGAAGAAGCTCTTGAGCGACGGCAGGCGATCGACCAGGCCGAGACCGAAGTCGCGGGCAATGCGGACCGGCGTGATATCGTTGGAAAACAGCCGGTTGAGCACGTCGGTGGTCACCCCCATGCGAAAAGTGTCGAACCGGCGCCAGCTCTGATAACGCTCGAGGATGGCAAGCGAACCGATGTCGAGCCCGAGACGATCCGCCTCGACGATCGTTTCTGCCAGCGCCGCCACGTCCTTGAAGCCGAGATTGAGGCCCTGGCCGGAAATCGGATGGATGCCGTGGGCGGCATCGCCCGCAAGCGCAAACCGCGGCTTGACGAAATCGCGCGCCAGCGTCAGGCCGAGCGGAAAGGCACGCCGCCCGCCAACGACCTTGAGATGCCCGAGCCGGTGGCCGAAGCGGCGCTCCAGCTCCTCCTCGAACAGAAAATCGTCGCCCTTGACCAGCCGCTCGGCATCGGCGGTGCGTTCGGTCCACACCAGCGACGAGCGGTTGTTCTTGAGCGGCAAGGTCGCGAAGGGACCGGCCGGCAGGAAATGCTCCTCGGCGGTGCCCTCATGCGGGCGCTCATGCTCGACGGTGGTGACGATACCAGACTGGCCGTAGTCGAACTCGACGGTCTTGATGCCGGCGGCATCACGCAGCTTCGAGCGTACGCCGTCGCAGGCGACCAGCAGACGGGCTTCCAGCTGTTCGCCGCCGGCAAGCGTCACCGCAACCGCATGATCGCCGCTCTCGAAGGTTTCGACCATCGTCGACTGGCGCACCGTAACGCCGAATTCGTCGCATGCAGCGCGCAGCGCGCCGACCATGGCGGTGTTCGGCACCATATGGGCAAAGGGCCTGCCCTCTTCGCCTTCGCCGTCGAAGGTGAGAAACACGGGGCGCACCGGATCCGACGTCTTCGAATCGGTGATGACCATGCGGCGGATCGGTTCGGCCTCCGGCGCGATCGCCTGCCAGACGCCGAGAACGTCGAGCATTCGCTCGGCGGCGGAAGCAACGGCCGAGGCGCGCTCGTCGCGCTTCCAGGCGCCTTCCGGCGCGCCGTCTATGACGGAGACCGCAAGATGCGGCGCCGCCTTCTTCAGCGATACCGCGAGCGAAAGGCCGACATAGCCGCCACCGGCAATCAACACATCGATCATCCGCTTTCTCCCGTCGCACTTGAGCATCGTTTCATGCCTATATAGATCAATGCCATCGCCGTTCCTACCGTTGGAGACAGCCGAAATGTCGCGCCCCACCGAGACCGCAACGCCCATGGATGCGCTGCTTGCCACACTCGACCTCGAAAAGCTCGAGGAGAACCTGTTTCGTGGCCGCAGTCCCCAGGTCGGCTGGCAGCGCGTGTTCGGCGGCCAGGTGATCGGCCAGGCCCTGGTCGCAGCCCAGCGCACCGTCGACGAGGGCCGCTACGTGCACTCACTGCATGCCTATTTCATGCGCCCCGGCGACCCGTCCGTGCCGATCATCTACGAGGTCGACCGCATCCGCGACGGCTCCAGCTTCGCCACGCGGCGCGTCGTCGCCATCCAGCACGGCAAGGCGATCTTCTCGATGTCGGCATCCTTCCAGTATGACGAGGACGGCTTCGAGCACCAGATCGACATCCCCAATGTGGCGATGCCGGAAACCCTGCCAGGCGAGCAGGAACTGAAGGACAAATTCCTGGCGCATGCCCCCGAAGCGATCCGCCGCTATTGGGAGCGGCCGCGACCGATCGAGATCCGCCCGGTCTCGCTCAGCCACTATTTTGCGCGCAACGACGGCAAGCCGACCCAGGACGTCTGGGTCAAGGCGGTCGGTCAGGTTCCCGACGAGCGCCATCTGCAGGCGGCCGTGCTTGCCTACCTTTCCGACATGACGCTGCTCGACACCTCGCTCTATGCCCATGGCACGTCGGTGTTCGATCGCAACCTTCAGGTTGCAAGCCTCGATCACGCCATGTGGTTCCATCGTCCCTGCCGGATGGACGACTGGCTGCTCTATACCCAGGACAGCCCCAGCGCCCACGGTGCCCGCGGCATGACCCGTGGCAGCCTTTTTGATCGTTCCGGCGTGCTGATTGCCTCGGTGGCACAGGAAGGCCTGATCCGGAAAAAGGCACCTGAACAAAAATGAGGCGCTTAATCTTTTCTGCCTATTTTTTAATCTTCTAAAGTGACGATTTTTTAGCTCGCCACGGCACACTTGCCGTGCGCGATAATTTTCCCATGACTTTTCATAGGTTTAGCGCGCCACGACGAATCTGGCACGCCCCTTGAATGTAGCTGTCCGGTTGCAAGGCGCTTTCAGCGTTCGCAGCAAGGAGAGATGGCCTCCGGCCGGAGGCGAACAAGGATGGGAAACCGATGAAAATTGTAATGGCCATTATCAAGCCGTTCAAGCTCGATGAGGTTCGCGAAGCCCTCACTGCTGTTGGCATCCAGGGCCTGACCGTAACCGAGGTCAAAGGTTACGGCCGCCAGAAGGGACATACCGAAATCTATCGCGGCACCGAATACGCCGTGAGCTTCCTGCCCAAGCTGAAGATCGAGATCGCAGTCCCCTCGGAGCTCGTCGACAGGGCCGTGGAAGCGATCGCCGCCGCCGCCAAGACCGGCCAGATCGGTGACGGCAAGATCTTTGTCTATTCGATTGACCATGCCGTGCGCATCCGCACCGGCGAAACCGATTCAGAAGCGTTGTAAGCCACGCCGTTCAGGGAGCACTACTCGATGTCGTCAAGCAAACTTTCCACCTCTCTGGTCAGGATCGGCGCAGCCTCTGCCGCCCTTCTTGCGCCGGTCGTCGCCTTTGCCCAGGAAGCCGCACCGGCAGCAGCCGCTGCCACCGCCGCAGCCCCCGTTCCCGACAAGGCCGATACGGCCTTCATGTTCATCTCCACCCTGCTCGTCTTCTTCATGCTGATCCCGGGCCTCGCGCTCTTCTACGGCGGTCTCGTTCGCGCCAAGAACATGCTGTCGGTGCTGATGCAGTGCACCGTCATCGGTGCCACGATGATGATCGTCTGGGTCGTCTACGGCTATTCCTTCGCCTTCGGCGGCTCGACCAGCCCTTATTTCGGCGGCTTCGCCAAGATGTTCCTCGCCGGCGTATCGACTGACAGCACGTCCGCCACCTTCTCCGAAGGCGTGGTCATTCCGGAATACATCTTCATGCTGTTCCAGATGACGTTTGCGGCACTGACGCCGGCGCTCATCATCGGTGCCTTCGCCGAGCGCATCAAGTTCTCGGCAGCCGTGCTCTTCTCGGTCCTGTGGGCAACCTTCGTCTACTTCCCGATCGCCCACATGGTCTGGGACGGCAACGGCCTGCTCTTCGGCATGGGCGCTCTCGATTTTGCCGGCGGCACCGTCGTGCACATCAATGCCGGCGTCGCTGGCCTCATCGGCGCGATCATGGTCGGCAAGCGCACCGGCTTCGGCAAGGACATGATGGCACCGCATTCGATGACGCTGACGCTGGTCGGTGCGGCGATGCTGTGGTTCGGCTGGTTCGGCTTCAACGCCGGCTCCAACCTCGAGGCATCCGGTGGCGCCATGCTCGCAACCGTCAACACCTTCCTCGCAACGGCAGCCGCCATCCTCTCCTGGTCGGTCGTCGAAACCTTCACCCGCGGCAAGGCCTCGATGCTGGGTGCAGCCTCCGGCATGATCGCCGGCCTCGTTGCCATCACGCCGGCCGCCGGCATCGCCGGCCCGATGGGCGCGATCGTCATGGGCCTGATCGTTTCGCCGCTGTGCTACTTCTTCGTCTCGGTGGTGAAGAACAAGTTCGGCTACGATGACACCGCTGACGTCTTCGGCGTCCACGGCGTCGGCGGCTTCTTCGGTGCGCTGGCGACCGGCATCTTCGCCTCGTCGTCGCTCGGCGGTATCGGTTACGCCGACGGCGTCACCATGGGCGGCCAGTTCATGACCCAG
This sequence comes from Sinorhizobium sp. A49, assembly GCF_002002725.1. Taxonomy (GTDB): domain Bacteria; phylum Pseudomonadota; class Alphaproteobacteria; order Rhizobiales; family Rhizobiaceae; genus Ensifer. The sequence goes on from NZ_MUNW01000043.1 coordinate 108,853, forward strand.
CTGACAGCCGTTGCCATCACCATCGTCTGGTGCGGCGTGGTCTCGGTCATCCTCTACAAGGTGGTCGATGCGATCGTTGGGCTCCGGGTTTCGGTCGAAGCCGAACGCGAGGGTCTCGACCTCTCGTCCCACGGCGAAGCGGCCTACCACAACTAAGCCAATCGCGGCGCCGTCCACAGGCGCCGCTCACCGTCCCGTCGCGGTCCGCCTGATGCGGATCGCCTTTGGCCCGGATCGAAAGATCCGGGCTTTTTTGCTGAATTGCGCAGATTGCAGACCTTAGCCCACCGGTATTTTAGCGGGACATACGCATGGTTAATGTCGCATTAACCGTACTCCGCTTAGGTTGATTCCATGGCGCGCAATGCGCCCTAGAGATCGAGACGGGCAGCAGGCAACATGAGCAGAAGCAATCCGGCAACGCTTGACAGCCGTTCCAACCGGTTCGTGCTAACAACATTCGTTTGGCGACAGATCGCATCGCTGGCGGGCTTCGCGCTGTTTGGCGCGTTGGCGCTGGCCATCGCGGCGCTGTCGACATGGAACGTTGCCGACCCGAGCTTCTCCTACGCCACCTCGGATGAACCGACCAATGTGCTTGGTTATGCGGGCGCGGCGTTTGCCGACATCTTCATGCAGTTTTTCGGGCTTGCCAGCGTCGTCGCCCTGCTTCCGGCCGTTGCCTGGGCACTGGTGCTGATTGGCGGCAAGCGCTTCGACAAGATCGTCAAGCGCCTCGGCCTCTGGTTCGTCGGATCGGTGCTTGCCGGCGCTGCCTTGAGCTGCGTTCCGGCGCCGATCACCTGGCCGCTGCCCAACGGCCTCGGTGGCGTCTTCGGCGACATGATCCTGCGCTTTCCCGCGCTGTTCATTGGCTCCTTCCCGACCGGCACCTTTGCCACCGTGCTTGCCTGCATCTTTGCCGCCCCCGCCGCCTGGTGCCTGATCTACAGCGCCGGCCTGATCGGTGTCGGCGAGGAGGAGGACGAAGAGGAGATCGAAGAGCCGACGCCGAGCAAGGCGCGCACCGTGCGCGACGAACTGGACGAGGACGACAGCGAAGGCCCCTTCACCCTGCTGATGGGCTCGTTCGCGCATATGCGCTACACCGTGCAGGCGCGCGTGCGCCGCATCTTCGGCATGAGCGGGACCCGCACCCCGACGAAGCGCCAGTACGACGAGCCCTATGATTTCAACAATGACGAATTCGGCACGCTGAACGAGCCGGCCCGGCCGAAGCCGATGGCTGCCGGCGACCGCATCGAACCGTCGCTCGACCGTTCCGAGCGCCGCGTCGTCACGCCGCCGCCAATCATGGCCGACGACGATGACGACATGTCCTTCGACATGGATGAGCGCCGCCCCGCCGGCATTCTGCCCGATAACGAAGACGACGACCATGATGTGGCAGCCGACTGGGCGCCGAAAGCCGCACCGCCGAAGCAGGGTCTGCCGAAGGCCGGTTCGCGTGTCGCCACGCCCCCGCCTCGCCCGAAGACCGGCCAGCGGCTCGAACGCGAAGCCCAGCGCTCCTTCGTCGACGACGACGGCGATTTTGCGCTGCCGCCGATGCATTTCCTCGCCGAGCCGAAGAACGTCACCCGCGATGCCTCGCTCTCCGCCGACGCGCTGGAGCAGAACGCCCGCATGCTCGAGGGCGTGCTCGAGGACTTCGGCGTCAAGGGCGAGATCATCCACGTCCGCCCCGGTCCGGTCGTCACCCTCTATGAACTGGAGCCGGCGCCGGGCATCAAATCCTCCCGCGTCATCGGCCTTGCCGACGACATCGCCCGCTCGATGAGCGCGATCGCCGCCCGCGTCGCCGTGGTGCCCGGTCGCAACGCCATCGGCATCGAACTACCGAACCAGCGCCGCGAAACCGTTTATCTGCGCGAGCTGGTCGGCTCGCGCGACTTCGAGACCTCGAAGGCGCGCCTGGCCATGGCGCTTGGCAAGACCATCGGCGGCGAACCCGTGGTCGCCGATCTCGCCAAGATGCCGCATCTGCTCGTGGCCGGTACCACCGGTTCGGGCAAGTCGGTGGCGATCAACACCATGATCCTGTCGCTGCTCTACCGCCTGCGTCCCGACCAGTGCCGCCTGATCATGATCGACCCGAAGATGCTCGAACTCTCCGTCTATGACGGCATTCCGCATCTGCTTTCGCCTGTCGTGACCGACCCGAAGAAGGCGGTCGTCGCGCTCAAGTGGACGGTGCGCGAAATGGAAGAGCGCTACAAGAAGATGTCGAAGATCGGTGTGCGCAACATCGACGGCTTCAACACCCGCGTCGAGCAGGCGCTGGCCAAGGGTGACGCGATCACCCGCACGGTGCAGACCGGCTTCGACCGCCAGACCGGCGAAGCGATCTACGAGACCGAGGAATTCGACCTGTCGCCGATGCCCTATATCGTCGTCATTATCGACGAAATGGCCGACCTGATGATGGTTGCCGGCAAGGACATCGAAGGTGCGGTGCAGCGACTGGCGCAGATGGCGCGCGCCGCCGGCATCCATGTGATCATGGCGACACAGCGCCCCTCGGTCGACGTCATCACCGGCACGATCAAGGCCAACTTCCCGACCCGCATCTCCTTCCAGGTGACCTCGAAGATCGACAGCCGCACCATCCTTGGCGAACAGGGCGCCGAGCAGCTGCTCGGCATGGGTGACATGCTCTACATGGCCGGCGGCGGGCGCATCCAGCGCGTCCACGGTCCCTTCGTCTCCGACACCGAGGTCGAGGAAGTCGTCGCCTATCTCAAGACCCAGGGCAGCCCGCAGTACCTCGACGCGATCACCGAGGACGACGACGAGGACAATGACGGCGGCGGCCCGGCCGGCACGTCCAATCTTGCCGATTCCGACGACCCCTATGACCAGGCGGTGGCGATCGTTCTGCGCGACGGCAAGGCCTCCACATCCTATGTGCAACGTCGCCTCGGGATAGGTTATAATAGGGCCGCCTCGCTGATCGAGCGCATGGAACAGGAAGGCATCATCGGCCCGGCAAACCATGCCGGCAAACGGGAAATTCTCGTGCCGACCGAAGCGGAGATCACCGGCCGATAAACCCGGTCCTCGCCAGAGCGACGAAACGGCAGCCCGGTAACGGTCATGTGAGGGCGCGGCCCCTAGAAGGCTAGAACAGACGCCTTGAAGGTGCCGCACTTGCGCTCCAGATGATCAAGGAAATGAAGGAGACTGTGATGACAGAAACGAAAACCACCCAGGGCAACAATCCGGCGATGTCGCGCCGCGTATTCGTTGGTGGCCTCGCGGCGCTCGCGGGCATGGGTGGCGCCGGTCTTGACGTCACGAAAGCCTTTGCGCAGGCGACGGGCTCCGCCCAGAAGATCGCCGACCATTTCTCGTCCGTGAAGACCATGGCCGGCGAATTCGTGCAGTTCGGCCCGCGCGGCGAGCAGACCGGCGGCAAGTTCTACATCCGCCGCCCCGGCCGCATCCGCTTCAACTACGAGGCCCCGTCGCCGATGCGCGTGATTGCCGACGGCAAGTCGGTGGTCATCGGCAACATGAAGCTGAAGACCTGGGACATCTACCCGCTGTCGAAGACGCCGCTGAACCTGTTGCTCAGCGAACGGATCGACCTGAGAGGCAAGATGGTGCGCGGCGTCAAGGAAGAATCCGACCTCATCACCATCGTGCTCGGCGACCGCTCGATCTTCGGCGATTCGACCATTACCATGATGTTCGATCCGAAGACCTACGACCTGCGCCAGTGGACAATCACCGACGCCCAGAAGAAGGATACGTCGGTGATGATCTTCAACGTCAAGACCGGCATGGCGCTGGACGACAAGGTGTTCAAGATCCCCTACGACGAAGTGCGCAACAAGGGCCGCTGACGGCCTTTGATCCAGCCGTGCTTGTGGACGTCGGCCGCCCGCTGCATGTTTCCTTAGATCCATATCCGATCTAAGGATATGGACATGCAGCCCTTCAAAGTGCACAGCGACTTTGGCGCGTCGATAAGACGCGCTGCGCTGTGTGCGGCCTTTTTCATCCCTTCCTTGTCGCCAGCCGCCGGACCTGCTTAAACCGCTCGGACATCGAAAATACATCCGTCCTGAGCCGGCTTCCGATTGGTCGAACGCCCGGACTTACCCGATCATGGGGAATGAGCAATGGCCCTTTCCGTCGCCACCTGGAACATCAACTCCGTTCGACTGCGCATGCCGCTGGTGGAGCACCTCCTGAAGACCTGGCAGCCCGACATTCTCTGCCTGCAGGAAACCAAGTGCCCGAACGACCAGTTTCCGTCGAAGCCGCTGAAGGCGCTCGGCTACAACCATATCGAGATGCACGGCCAGAAGGGCTATCACGGCGTCGCGACGATCTCGCGCCTGCCGCTGCATGATCTCAGCGATCGCCGCGACTATTGCGGCATCGGCGATGCGCGCCACCTTTCGGTGGTGTTCGAGGCCGGCGGAAAGAAGATCCGTCTGCACAATTTCTACGTCCCGGCCGGCGGCGACGAACCGGACCGCTCGATCAATCCGAAGTTCGGCCACAAGCTCGATTTCGTCGAAGAGATGAAGCTGCTGCACGCCGAGGCTGATGCCGGAATTTCCTCGATCCTCGTCGGCGATCTCAACATCGCGCCGCTTGAGGACGACGTCTGGTCGCACAAGCAACTCCTCAAGATCGTCAGCCATACGCCGATCGAAACAGAGGGCCTCAACACGGTGATGAATGGCGGCGCCTGGGTCGACCTGATGCGCCAGCACATGCCGTCACCGGCCAAGCTCTACACCTGGTGGAGCTACCGCGCTAAGGATTGGGAAGCCGCCGACCGCGGCCGGCGCCTCGATCATATCTGGTCGTCCGCCGACCTCGCGCCGAAGCTGACGCAGGTCGATATCCTGCGCGAGGCACGCGGCTGGGAGCGGCCGTCCGACCATGTGCCGGTGATCGCCCATTTCGATATCTGACTGTGAAGCCTCAAGCGCCTGGCGTTCGACCGTTTATCGGGAGTGGGTCAGGCGAAACGGCCGGCAAGCGCGCCTGCGCGCCTGATCATCGCCTGCAGGTTTTCGCGGATACGCGCCTCGACGAGGGCGGCAACCTCCGGATACTCTTCCAGCATGCGCCGGAAGAGCGGCCGGTTGATGCGGATCACTTCGCTGTCTTCGTCCGCGGTTGCGGTGAACTTGCGCTCCACCATCGAGATCAGCGCCAGTTCGGAGAGAAGCGCGCCGCGGCCGACGGTGGTGATCTCCTCCATCGCGCCGTCGGCATTGGCTTTCGACAGCGAGAGACTGCCGCTGGCAATCGCAAAGGCGCAATCGGCCGGTGCGCCCTCGCGAAACAGCTCCTGCCCCTTGAACACGCGTCGACGCTCCGCACCAAAGGCGATCAGCCTCAGCTTGTCCTCGCTGATATCGGCAAAAAGCGGCACATTGGACAGAAGAACGATGTCGTCGTTGAGCGCCAAGCGGCTAACCTCCCTGAATCACGATGCCTTCGGGTTCGTTCCCCAAGTGCATAGCGATCGATGCGAATAGTCCCAAGCGACTGACATGCGGAAAATCATCCGACGTCACCGCCTCACGGAACGATCTTGTAGCCGCCGTTCTCTGTCACCAAAATCTCGGCATTGGAAGGGTCGCGCTCAATTTTCTGGCGAAGCCGGTAGACATGCGTTTCGAGCGTGTGCGTCGTCACGCCGGAATTGTAGCCCCAGACTTCCTCAAGCAGCACGTCGCGCGTTACCACCTTCTGGTCGGCGCGGTAGAGATAGCGGATGATCGCCGCTTCCTTTTCGGTCAGCCGGATCTTCTGGCCGTTTTCGAGCGTCAGCAGCTTCTGGCTGGGCTTGAAGGTATAGGGACCGACGCTGAAGGTCGCATCTTCACTCTGTTCGTGCTGGCGCAGTTGCGCACGGATGCGGGCAAGCAGCACGGCAAAGCGGAATGGCTTGGTGACGTAATCGTTGGCACCGGCTTCGAGACCAAGGATCGTGTCGGAATCGGTATCGTGGCCGGTGAGCATGATGATCGGCGCCTTGAAGCCGCCCTTGCGCAGGAGCTTGACCGCTTCGCGCCCGTCCATGTCGGGCAGCCCGACATCCATGATCAACAGGTCGACCTGCTGCGCGCGCGCCGCCTGTATACCCTTGCCGGCAGACGCTTCCTGGAGAAGATCGAACTCCTCGTAGAGCGAAAGCTGCTCGACCAACGTTTCGCGCAGGTCATTGTCGTCGTCGACAAGAAGAATGGTGCGGGTCGCCATGGGACAATTCCTGTTTGCTTCCGGTTTCAAACTAGCTCAAATGCCCGTGTTGGCAAGCGAACCGGTTTTGGAACCGCGTTATATATGCAACCGTGCTTATGGTGCCCGCCAAATCACGGACAATTCAAAAATCTGTGAGAGAGATGCGCAAGAAAACGTCGGGAAGAAGGCCAGTCAAATCCATCATCTCCGTCCGGCCCGCCCCGCTTGATCGCAGGCGTGCACTGGTTACCTTCGATGGCCGCACGGAGCAAGCGGCCATCGGCCGCAGCGGCGTCACCAGCCGCAAGCGCGAGGGCGACGGCGCGACACCGCGCGCCGCGATGAAACTCGTCGGCGGCTACGTCAGGCGCGACAGGATCCAGCTTCCGCCGACGCCCTTGCCGACACGGGCAACCCGCAAGGGTATGCTCTGGTGCGACGCTGCCAGCCACGCCGTCTATAACCGTCCGGCCAAGGCCCCCTTCGCGGCGAGCCACGAGGAGATGATACGCAAGGACGGGCTCTACGACGTCTGCCTGGTGATGGACTGGAACCTGACCAGCCGCCGCCGTCATGCCGGCTCCGCGATCTTCTTTCACCTGATCCGTCCCGGATACAAGCCGACTGAGGGCTGCGTCGCCGTCAGCCTGGCTTCCATGCGCCGGCTGATCCCGCACCTGCGTCGCGGCACCGTCGTCAAGGTTATCTGACGCCGCAGCACATGCTCCAATATGCCCCCATCCAGGCGATCGACATGAGAATTCGGAAAGCATAACCCGAACGAGAAATCTCGCCGCGCACAACCATAAACACTTCCGCAAGCTCTGGTGTCTATGTAGCGTCAAGCAAGATTTGCAGGGCGAGTACAGCCGATGCTGACGACGATGGCCAAAGCGATACCGGCGACCGATGGACGCTTCCTCGGCATAACAGAGGTTCGCGATTTGGCGAACGGCGCCTCGCAAGGTTCCGACATTGCGCAACTGCTCGACTGGGTCGAATCCTATCTGATGAACAGTCATCCCGACCTCGGGCGAACCGGCGCCGTTTGCCCCTTCACCCGCCAGGCTGCCAAGATCGACACGGTTCGCCTCGCCATTTCCCGCACGTGCGCCAGTGACGAAGACGACGCTTTCGCCCTCATCCGTGGCGCCTTCGGCGAGCTCGAAGCCATCCCCTGCAAACCCGCGATGAAGCATTTCCGCACCGTGATCGTCGGCTTTCCAGAGTGCGCCAATGCGGATGGGATCGCGATGTTGAAGCGGATCCAGCGACGGCATCGGTTCTATTCGCTCGCCCGCGCCCGGATGATCGGCATGATGCATGCGGGGTCCGAGGATCGCGGCCTGTGGAATCCGGAGTTCCGGCCGCTGCGATCGCCGATGCCGGTTCTGGCGATCCGGCATCTGGTCGAAAACGACGCCCCGTTTGCCGCTCTCCATCCCGCTCTCATGGTTGCCTATCTCGCCCGTTTCCCGATCAAGGGAACCCAGCGGCTCGTCAATCACTTCCGAAGCCGCTGAGCCATGCCCAGCCGAGCGACGTCGCCGATCGCCGAGACAATCGAGAGGATTTCGAGCCCCGACCGCTCAGGGGACGCCCTTGATATCAGAGTCGTCACAAGCCTCGACGGCTTCATGGCCTTGCAGGCGGACTGGGACGATCTGTTCGAGCGGGCAGCAACGCCCCAGCAGGTGTTCCAGCGCCACATCTTCCTGCGTTGCTGGGCGCGACACTATCTCGACGCAAAGACGCAGCTCTCTATTCTCACCGGCCGTATCGACGGACGTCTTGTCACCGTCTGGCCACTGATGCGTCGTCGCAAGCTCGGGGTAGACGTGCTCAGTTTCATGGGCGCGCCGGTGGCGCAGTTCGGCGACGTGCTTGTCGAGGCAGATGGCGACCGGCACGCCCTGCTCGAAGCAGGCTGGAGTGCCGTGACATCGCTCGGCGCCGACGTTTTCGAGGCGCGACGGGTGAGAGCGGACGCCGCCCTGTGCGGATCGGTGATCGCAAGCAGCGCCCGCTTGCCCGGCGACGTTGAGGCGCCTTTCGCAAGCCTGCCGCGGCGGGTGACGGCCGACGGCCCGGGCATCGGCTATTCCGCGCGCGAGCGGTCGAACTATCGGCGCCGGTTGCGCAGGCTGCGAGAGCACGGCGACATCACCTTTGCCGAGCCGGGTTCGGGCCCGGCAGCCGAGGCAGCGGTAGCGTCCGCAATCGCCATCAAGAAGAACTGGCTGATCGAAAACGCAATCCTGTCGCCGACCGTTATGGACAGCCGCTTCCAGGCTTTCTTCGAGGACCTGGCCGGCGATCCCGACGCCGGCCTGCACGCCTCGGCAATCACCTGTGACGGGCGACCGATCGGCGTCGACCTGTCGTTCGATTGCAAGGGCCACACCTTCGGCCACGTGCTGGCAACCGACCCTGGCTACGAGCGTGAGGGTCTCGGACGGTTGCTCATCCACCGAACATTCGCGGCGGCCGCCCACCGCGGCAACACTATCTTTGATCTGCTGGCGCCGGCGGAAAGCTACAAGATGCAGCATGCCGACGGACTTGTCGCCATCAGGGACTATGCCTTCGCATTCTCCTGGCGCGGCCGGCTGATGCGTGATCTTACCATGGCGCGACTGCAACCGATGGCCAAAGCCTGGGCAAAGCGCCTACCGGCCAGCCTTGTGCAAAAGCTTGTGATGCGAAGGCTCTGAACCGAGCAGGTTTCTCAGCCAAGCTGACGCGGCGTCACAAAATCGACGAGACGACACCCGCCCGCAGCGAGGTCCTCCCAACTGGAACCGTCAAACTCGAACACGGCAAGTGCCGCAGTCGGAAATTTGTGCCGCATGCGCGCTAGCGCCTCTTGCCCGCCCGATCCGGCAAGCAGATGGGCGAGATCCTCCATGCCCGGATTATGCCCGACGACGATGAGGTTGCGGATGGCCGGATCGACCGCCCGAATGGCCGTCAGAATGGCAGGCGCTGCAACTTCGTAGATGTCGCGTGTCTCACGGGCGGGGATTGGCGGCGGCAGGATACCCTTGACCAGCGTCCAGGTTTCCTGCGCGCGCCGCGCCGTTGAAACAATAGCCAGTCCGGGGATCAACCCTTTTCGCTCCATATAGGCGCCGACCAGTGGTGCCGCCTTTCGGCCGCGATCGCCGAGCGGTCGATCGTGATCAGGAACGCCGTCCGGCCAGGCGGACTTGGCGTGGCGCAGCAACATCAGGCGGTATGTCTTTGCCCTGTGATCCTCAGCCATACGGCCTCCCATTCAACGAAACATCGCTCGACCTTGCCAGACACCAAACCCATTCTGGCATCGTACCGGCATTTTGTCCTGCAATAGGGGCCATAAAAAAGGCCGCCCCGAAGGGCGGCCATCAACGCCGGAAAAGCTCAAAAACCGGCTTGTCTTCACGCGGGTCGGGTTACTTCCACTCGCGGATGTCGACGAAATGGCCGGCGACGGCAGCGGCTGCCGCCATGGCCGGCGACACCAGATGCGTGCGTCCCTTGAAGCCCTGACGTCCCTCGAAGTTGCGGTTGGACGTCGAAGCGCAACGCTCACCCGGCTTCAGGCGGTCGTCGTTCATCGCCAGGCACATGGAGCAGCCCGGCTCGCGCCAGTCGAAGCCGGCTTCCCGGAAGATCTTGTCGAGACCTTCGGCTTCCGCCTGCTCCTTGACGAGGCCGGAGCCCGGAACGATCATCGCCGAAACGGTCGATGCGACCTTGCGGCCCTCGACGACAGCCGCAACGGCGCGCAGATCCTCGATGCGACCGTTGGTGCACGAGCCGATGAAGACACGATCGACGGCAATGTCGGTGATCTTGGTGCCGGGCTTCAGACCCATGTAGTCGAGCGCGCGCCACTTGGAGGTGCGCTTGTTTTCTTCCGGGATCTCATCCGGGTTCGGGACGCTGCCCTGAACCGAGATGACGTCCTCGGGCGACGAGCCCCAGGAGACGATCGGCGGCAGATTGGCGGCGTCGAGCACGACGACGCGGTCGTAATGCGCGCCCTCGTCCGTGTGCAGCGTCTTCCAATAATCGATCGCCATCTCGAGCGCCTTGCCCTTCGGCGCGCGCGGCTTGTCCTTGATATATTCGAAGGTGGTTTCGTCAGGCGCGATCAGGCCGGCGCGGGCGCCGCCTTCGATCGTCATGTTGCAGATGGTCATGCGGCCTTCCATCGACAGCGCGCGGATCGCTTCGCCGGCAAACTCGATGACGTGGCCGGTGCCGCCGGCCGTGCCGATCTCGCCGATGATGGCAAGGATGATGTCCTTGGCGGTAACGCCAGGCGGCAGTTGGCCGTCGACGCGCACCAGCATGTTCTTGGCCTTCTGCTGGATCAGCGTCTGGGTCGCCAGCACATGCTCGACCTCGGACGTGCCGATGCCGTGTGCCAGCGCACCGAAGGCGCCATGCGTCGAGGTGTGGCTATCGCCGCAAACGATGGTCATGCCCGGCAGCGTGAAGCCCTGCTCGGGGCCGACGATGTGCACGATGCCCTGGCGCTTGTCGTTTTCGGAGTAATACTCCACTCCGAACTCGGCCGCGTTGGTGGCGAGCGCCTCGACCTGGATGCGGCTTTCCTCGTTCTTGATGCCAAGATGGCGATCAGGTGAGGTCGGCACGTTGTGGTCGACGACGGCAAGCGTCTTTTCCGGCGCGCGGACCTTGCGGCCGGCCATGCGCAGGCCTTCGAAAGCCTGCGGGCTCGTCACTTCGTGAACGAGGTGACGATCGATGTAGAGAAGACAGGTGCCATCGTCCTGGCTGTTGACCAGGTGGTCGTCCCAGATCTTGTCGTAGAGAGTACGCGGTGCGCTCATGGCGATATATCCATCGAATTTTCGTAAATAAGGGAAAAGCCGGCAGCAAGGCGGCCGGAAACGCTGATCAAGGGATCAGGATAGGAGGCTTGTCAGCGCCCCGGATACGCGCGCAAAAAAACGTGCCGGCAGACGCTTGTGGTCCTGCAGCACGACGATTTTCTGCTCTCGACATCCGAACTTGGATTCCATGATGCCGTTCATATCAATTTTTTGACACTTCGGCAATCGGTGGAAGCGGCCTCAACGCTGTTCGGCACGCCGCAACCGCCGCTCGACGCCCCTCAAGCCCAGCGACAGGCCGATGGTAAGGACGAGATAGACGTAAGCCACGATCGAATAGGTCTCGAAGAAACGAAAGGAGCCGGACGCGTAGACCTTGCCCATCTGGGTGATATCGGCAACACCGAGCACCGAGACCAGCGAACTGTCCTTGACCATGGCGACGAAATCGTTGCCGAGCGGCGGCAGGATCACACGGATCGCCTGCGGGAAGATCACCAGGCGAAAGCGCTGGTAACGCGTCAGGCCCAGCGCCTTGGCCGCCTCGACCTGCCCCTTGTCGACCGAGAGGATACCGGCCCGAAACACTTCGGCGATGAAGGCGGAATAGCCGATCATCAGCGCCATGATCGCCCGCCACATCAGCGAGATGTCGCGCACCACCACCTGCTCCATCCAGCCGGCCGAAATCAGCGGCGCGGTGATGAAGTTGGCGACGGCGACCAGTGCCGGCGCACCGACGAAGGCGATATAGAACAACAGGACGAGGATCGGAACGCCGCGAATAACCTCGGTGTAGAAGCGTGCGATCTGGCGAAGGGCCGCATGCTCCGACAGCGCCATCAGCGCGATGCCGAGCCCAAGCGTCGTCGCCAGCACGAAGCCCATCAGGGTGACGAAGACGGTGACGCCGATGCCCTTGAGGACGACGTTGAAGACCTCGGTGTAGATGTCGTTGGTGACGATAACGGCGGCGAGCGCCACGGCAATCACCAGAAGGGCGACCAACCACCAGGGATAGTCGCCCTTTGCGGACATGTCAGAAGATTGTGGGGAGGCCATTGCCTGTGATCAGCCGCCCATCTTGTAGTCGAGGAACCACTTCTTGTCCAAAGCGTCGAAGGTTCCATCCGCCTTCAGCGCCTTGATCGCTGCGTTGATCGGAGCGACCAGATCGGATCCCTTCGGGTAGATGAAACCGAAATCCTCGGTGCCGAGCGGGCCGCCGACGACCTTCAGCTTGCCTTCGGACGAATCGACATAGCCCTTGGCGGCAACGCTGTCGGTGAGGACGACGTCGACGTCGCCGGCTTTCAGTGCCTGCACGGTCGCGCCGAAGGTTTCAAACAGCTTGACGCGCGGGTTCTGCTCGTTGCCATCGAGCATTTCGTAGACGGCGGTGTAGAACGGCGAGGTGCCCGGCTGCGCACCGACCAGACCGTCGGCAAAGGCGCCGAAGCTCTTGCCATCGTTGAAGCGGGTCTCGTCGCCGCGCACCAGCATGAACTGCTGCGAGCGCATGTAGGGGTCGGAGAAGTCGACCTTCTCCTTGCGGTCGTCCTTGATGGTGATGCCGGTCATACCGATCTGGTACTGGCCGTCATGCACCGCCTGGATCATCGCGTCCCAGCTGGTGTTCTGGTACTCGACCTTGAAGTTCAGACGCTTGGCGATCTCGTTCATCGCGTCGTATTCCCAGCCGATCGCCTCACCGGTCTTCGGATCGACGAACTGCAGCGGCGGATAGGCATTTTCCGTGACGACGACAACCGTCTTGCCGCCGAGATCCGGCAGGTCGCTGGCGAAAGCCGGTGCAGAAAAAGCAAAAGGAACGGCAAGTGCGGCTGCGATGCCCGCAAGCACATGGCGACGGATTGTCATTGGAAGAGCTCCCGAAAAGTGTGGCAGCGAAAAATGTCACGGATTGTGGAGAAAAGACAAGCGCATAGTACCAAAAAAGAAAGGCGGCCCGAGGCCGCCTTCCCAACAATCCGCCAGAGCGGGATAAGGAAAAGTGTGTGCGGTTTTCCGCCCACATCCCGCTCTAGTTTATTAGGATTGATCACGTTCATGATTTTGGGTCGATTCGACCCAAAATCATCGTGATCTCGTATTGATATCTTATTCCGCTGCAGCTTCTGCTGCCTTGGCTTCAGCGGCTTCTGCTGCTGCCTTGGCTTCTGCTGCTTCGGCTGCTGCCTTTTCGGCGGCAAGAGCCTGAGCTGCTGCGATCTTTTCAGCTTCGATCCGTGCCTTTTCCTCGGCAACGGCCTGACGCTCGGCGTCGTTCAGCTTGCGGGCGCGCGTACCGGTGTTCTCAACGATACGAGCCGACTTGCCGCGACGATCGCGCAGGTAGTAGAGCTTGGCGCGACGGACCTTACCGCGGCGGACCACTTCGACGCTCTCGACGAGCGGAGAGTAAACCGGGAATACGCGCTCGACGCCTTCGCCGTAGGAGATCTTGCGAACGGTGAAGCTTTCGTTGATGCCGCCGCCCGAACGAGCGATGCAAACGCCTTCATAGGCCTGAACGCGGGTACGCGTGCCTTCGACAACGCGGACGTTGACGCGCAGGGTGTCGCCTGCGGAGAAATCGGGGAGCGTGCGCTTGGCGGCAATCTTGGCGGCCTGTTCGGCTTCCAGCTGCTGGATGATGTTCATCGGGTTAACCTTTCAAGTTCTTCTGAAACAGCCAGAGCGCTCTCGATCGACCTGTCGGACGTGCCTTCAGATGTTGCCGGACCCGGCAGGAGCGAATTCACCATTCTTTGTTGGTGGTCGACGGGCAAAAACCCGAACCGGGGCGGCACTTACACGAAGAAACTTCGCTTGTCATCCCCGAAAGCCATATTTTCCGGGCCGTGGAGGCGTTCGGAGCGGATTCTATCAGAGATTTCGAAAGAACGCGCATGGAAATGCAAGCGGGCGCGGGCTTGCGGCAGAAAAGTCTGCAGGCTATGCCGGGCTGGGCAATGGGGGGAGACCATGCATTTCTTCGAAATACTTCTGCTTTTCGTCGCCGGTTTCCTGTCGGGCGTGGTCAATGCGATTGCCGGTGGCGGCACCTTCCTTACCTTCGGCGCCATGACCCTTGGCGGTTTGCCGCCGATCGTCGCCAATGCGACGTCGTCGATCATCCAGCTTCCCGGCTACATCACCTCGGCGCTGGCCTATGCCAAGGAGATTCGCGCCGACCGCCGCCAGGCGATCCAACTCGGCATCATCTCGGCGATCGGCGGACTTGCCGGCGCCGTGTTGCTGATATCCCTGTCGAACGCCTCGTTTCGTGCGCTCGTCCCGTGGCTGCTGATCGCCGCGACGGCGATCTTCGCCGCCGGGCCGCTGTTGAAGCCCAAGGCGCGCATAGACGAGCATGCGATCAGTCCGGCCGGCATCGTCAGCCAGTTCGCAACCTCGATCTATGGCGGCTTCTTCGGCGCCGGCATGGGCATCATGATGCTGGCGGTGCTGGGCCTTGCCACCGGCGGCGGCTATCACCGGCTGAACGCGCTCAAGAACTTCATCTCGATCGTCATCGCCACCATCGCCATCGTTGTCTTCGCGGCCGGCGGCGTCGTGTCGTGGCTGCATGCAGCGGTCATGATTCCAGGAGCAGCCCTGGGCGGCTATCTCGGTGTCTGGGCGGCGCGGCGGGTGCCGCAGGCGGTGATCCGCGCTTTGGTCGTGGCGGTCGGGCTACTGCTCGCCGCCTATTACTTCTTCACCGGGTGAGGAAGCAGATCGGGCCGGCGCTCCTCGGTCAGCCGACGTGCCTCGGCCTCGCGCCATTTGGCGATGGCACCGTGATTGCCCGAGGTCAGCACGGCCGGGATCTCCCTGCCCTCGAAGACCTGCGGACGGGTATAGTGCGGATGCTCCAGCAGCCCGCCCTCGAAGCTTTCGTGAACGCCGGACAGCTCGTTGCCCATCACGCCCGGCAGAATACGCACGACGGCATCAAGCAGCGTCAGCGCCGCCGGTTCGCCGCCGGAAAGAATGTAATCGCCGATCGACACTTCCTCGAGCGCGCGCCCGTCGATGACGCGCTGGTCGACACCTTCGAACCGGCCGCAGACAATCACCACGCCGGGGCCGTCGGCAAGTTCGCGCACGCGCTTCTGCGTCAACGGCCTTCCGCGCGGGCTCATCAACAGTCGTGGGCGATCGTCGTCCTTGGACACCGCGTCGATGGCGCGGGCGAGAACGTCAGGCTTCAACACCATGCCGGCGCCGCCGCCGGCCGGCGTATCGTCGACGGTGCGGTGCTTGTCTTCAGCAAAGTCCCGGATCTGTACGGCATCGATCGACCACTGGCCGCGCTCCAGCGCTCGGCCGGAAAGCGAGGCGCCGAGATGTCCGGGGAACATTTCGGGATAGAGCGTGAGTACCGTTGCGCGGAAGGACATTGCCTTGCCGCTCACTTGCGCTTGGCCGAAAACGGGCTGCCGGGCTCGTCCTTGTCGTCGATGAGGCCAGCGGCCAGCGGATCGACCAGCATCTTTCCGCCCTCCAGATCGATCTCAAGGACCGACCATTCGGTGAAGGGAATGAGCACGGGGCGCTTGCCCGGCCCCTTGAGCTCGAGCAGGTCGCCGGCACCGAAATCGAACACGCCGGTCACGGTGCCATAGCTCTTGCCGCTGCCATCAATGGCTTCCAGGCCCTCGAGGTCGGCATAGAAGAATTCGTCTTCGTCGAGATCGTCATCGGGCAGATTGTCCCGATCGACGAACAGTTCGAGACCGTTCAGCGCCTCTGCGGCGTTGCGGTCGTTGACGCCGCGAAACCGGACGACGACCACGTTCTTGGCCTCGCGGATTTCCAGCACCTCGAACACACGCCCGTCGGCGCTATGAAGATGGCCATAGTCGCCGAGTGCCGTCGGGTCATCGGTGAAGGACTTGACCCTGACCTCGCCGCGCAGGCCTTGGGCCGCGCCGACAGTCGCCATCAGAACCGGGTTTTCGAGTTTGCTCATCATCCGCATCCGTTTCGGGATTTCAGGGTGCACATAACGGAAAACGGGCGGCATGGAAATGCCGCCCGTTTTCCTCATCCGTTTTGCGGATATTATTCTGCGGCACCTTCGGCAGCAGCAGCAGCGGCGTCTTCGGCCTTCTGCTTGGCTTCAGCAGCGCGCTCCTGAGCCTTCTTGCCCGGCAGGCCCTTGTTCGGGTTGGCGCGAGCCGGACGCTGGGCGATACCAGCCTGGTCGAGGAAACGCAGAACGCGGTCGGTCGGCTGGGCGCCCTGGGCGATCCAGTGGCTGATGCGCTCGGCGTTCAGCTCGACGCGCTTTTCGTCGTCCTTGCCGAGCATCGGGTTCCAGGAGCCGATCTTCTCGAGGAAGCGGCCGTCACGCGGGCTGCGGGCGTCGGCAACGACGATCTGGTAGTAAGGACGCTTCTTGGAACCGCCACGGGCGAGACGAATTTTCAGTGCCATTTGAGTAACTCCTTGCAGGCTTTATTGACCGCTTCGTTCAAGCGGAATGGGTGGTGCCGACGGCGTCCGCGGACTGCGAGCGATCGGCGGCGATGGCTTCATGATGCCGGATGACTTCCTTGATGATGAAGTTCAGGAACTTCTCGGCGAAATCCGGATCCAGATTGGCATCCTTCGCCAGATGGCGAAGGCGTTCGATCTGGTATTCTTCGCGCGCCGGATCGGCCGGCGGCAGATTGTGCTTGGCCTTGAGAACGCCGACCGCCTGGGTGCAGCGGAACCGTTCAGCCAGCATGTGGACGAGCGCGGCATCGATATTGTCGATCGACTGCCGGTAACCCGCCAATTCTTGTTTGATCTCGGGATCAATCATCTCTTAAGCGATCCTCACTTCTTCTTCGGCAGGCCGGGAAGGCCGGGGAAACCGCCAAGGCCCGGAAGCTTGGCGCCGCCGAGACCGGGCAGGCCACCGCCGCCAAGGCCCGGCATGCCGCCTGGCTTGAGGCCGGCGGCTTCCGCCTGCTTCTGCAGCGCTTCGAGCTGCTTGGGATCGAGGCTCGACAGATCGGACATGCCGCCGCCGCCAAGGCCGCCGAGGCCCATCTTGCTGGCAAGACCGCCCATCATCTGCTTCATCATCCCGCCTTTGCCCTTGCCCATCATCTTCATCATGTCCGCCATCTGGCGGTGCATCTTCAGAAGCTTGTTGATGTCGGCAGCATCCGTGCCGGAGCCGGCAGCGATGCGCTTCTTGCGGGAATGCTTGAGCATATCCGGGTTGGCGCGCTCGGCCTTGGTCATCGACGAGATGATGGCGATCTGGCGCCCGAACAGCTTGTCGTCGAGACCGGCCGAGGCCATCTTGTCCTTCATGCCGGCCATGCCGGGCATCAGGCCCATGATGCCGCCCATGCCGCCCATCTTCTGCATCTGGGCGAGCTGGTCGGCGAGATCGTTCAGGTCGAACTTGCCCTTGGCCATCTTGGCGGCCATGGCGGCCGCCTTTTCGGCGTCGATGTTCTCGGCAGCCTTTTCGACCAGCGAAATGATGTCGCCCATGCCAAGAATGCGGTCGGCAACGCGGCGCGGGTGGAACTCTTCGAGTTCGCCCATCTTTTCGCCGACACCGATGAGCTTGATCGGCTTGCCGGTGACGGCGCGCATCGAAAGGGCAGCACCGCCGCGGCCGTCGCCGTCCATACGGGTGAGCACAAGGCCAGTGATGCCGACGCGTTCGTCGAAGTTGCGGGCGAGATTGACGGCGTCCTGACCGGTCAGCGCATCGGCGACCAGCAGGATTTCATGCGGATTGGACTTCCGCTTGATCTCCGCCATCTCGATCATCAGCGGTTCGTCGATATGGGTGCGACCGGCGGTGTCGAGGATGACGATGTCGTGGCCGCCGAGCTTGGCAGCCTGCACGGCGCGCGCGGCGATATCGGTCGGCGACTGGCCGGCAATGATCGGCAGCGTATCGACGCCGGTCTGGACGCCAAGCTGGCGAAGCTGTTCCTGGGCTGCCGGACGACGCGTGTCGAGCGAAGCCATCAGGACCTTCTTCTTGTCCCGCGTCTTCATCCGGCTGGCGATCTTGCCGGTGGTGGTCGTCTTGCCCGAGCCCTGCAGACCGACCATCATGATGACAACAGGTGCCGGCGCATTGAGGTCGATGGTGACGCCCTCGGAGCCCAGCATGTCGACCAGCTCGTCATGGACGATCTTGACGACCATCTGGCCGGGCTTGATCGACTTCAGGATCTCGGCGCCAACCGCCTTCTCGCGAACCTTTTCAGTGAAGGAGCGCACGACATCGAGCGCGACGTCGGCTTCGAGCAACGCACGGCGAACCTCGCGAAGCGCCGCGGAAACATCTGCTTCCGACAATGCGCCGCGGCCGGTCAGTCCATTCAATATGGAACCAAGGCGGTCCTGGAGGCTTTCGAACATTCTCACTTCCTTCTTGTTTCCGATGGCATGGCAACTCGCCGGAAACGTGGGTTCCTCCGCC
The DNA here is from genome assembly GCF_002002725.1 of Sinorhizobium sp. A49. GTDB lineage: Bacteria > Pseudomonadota > Alphaproteobacteria > Rhizobiales > Rhizobiaceae > Ensifer. The sequence continues at coordinate 127,393 of NZ_MUNW01000043.1, forward strand.
CGAAAAACAAGGCGCAAAGCCAAAAACCACCCGAGGGCGCAACGCGCTGTCGGATGTTGACCTCCTGGCTCTCTTTATACCTTGACGGGGCCGGGTCGGTGGCTTCGAAGTCATCACTTGCGAAGGAATTTGCCGTGATAAACAGGAAAGCGGCCGAAAAGTCAAGAACGGCAGGCAAATCCGACCGCAGGGATTTCAGGCAAGGGCCGCGCCACGACGATCACGGCACCAATCGCGCGTGAAGACGGCAGTCATGAGCCTTCCTTTAGATCCGGTGCGCCGAGTTCGCGCGCCAGGTCTTCGAAGGCAGTCGCAACCCGCGTCATGACCCTGAGTGCCGCAACCACTTCGGTCTGGTTGATATCGCCCAGAACCGCGTGCAGCAATTCGAGTTCGCGCTGGTGGATTGCCGCAAACAGGTCGCGGCCGGCAACACTCGGCACACAGAAATAGGCACGCCGATGCTCCGGGTTCGGCTGCTTCTCCAGAAACCCCTTTGCCAGCAGGCCGACGACGATCCGCAGCACGAACTGTCGTTTCATCGACAATCGGCGCGCCGCCTCCGGCACCGTCAGCGGCTCCCCGCAGAGAAGCTCAAGCACAGCCCTTTCGGCAACGGAGATGCCCGACCCTTCCAGCATACGCTCGATCGAGCGATGCACATTGAGGTGGATCGGCCGAACCAGCTTGATGGCCTTGTAGAGACGTTCCTGTTTATCGAAGCGAACCTGCATAAGGAACAATAGCAATTGAGTTGCTCTATTCAAGAATTTCTTAAGCTCTGCACCTGCACCCTGTGATGGCGGCTTCAAAGCGCCTATCTTTTTTCATCGACAGCAACTGAACAATCGCCGAGAGAACGACGATGCCGAAGGTCAATGCCTATTATCGGGGACCCATCTCCGATCACTTCGACGGAACGCGATTCTTCAACCCCAACGGCCGGCAGCCTCGGGGCATGGCCGACCTTCTGCGCTGGCAGCTCGGCCGCGGCAAGGTGAAGTGGCCCACCCATTATCCGAGCCCCTTTCAGCAGGCAAAGCCGGAATTGAGCATCGAGGCCGCCCGCCTGCGGGTGACGATGGTGGGGCATGCGACACTGCTCATACAGGTGCATGGCTTCAACATCCTGACCGACCCCGTCTGGGCGCACAGGGCGAGCCCCTTTGCCCTCATCGGCCCGGCACGATACAACGCGCCCGGCATCGAGATGGACGATCTGCCGCCGATCGACCTCGTGCTCGTCACCCACAACCACTACGACCACCTCGATCTCGACACGCTGGCATCGCTCAATGAGGAGCACAGTCCGCTGATCGTCACCCCGCTCGGCAACGACACGATCATCCGCCGCGCGGCCCCCGAGGCCAACATATCGGTTCTCGACTGGGGCGACCGGCTGGACCTGGAAGGCGAGCTCACGATCCATGCGGAGCCATGCCATCACTGGTCGGCGCGCGGCTCCGGCGATCGCCGCATGGCGCTGTGGGCGGCCTTCGTCATCGAAACCCCTGTCGGCAAGATCTATCATGTTGGCGACACCGGCTTTCACGGCGGCATCAACTATCGCGCCGCCCGCGAAAAACATGGCGGCTTCCGCCTCGCCAACCTGCCCTTCGGCGCCTACGAGCCGCGCTGGTTCATGCAGGACCATCACCAGAACCCGGAGGAGGCGGTCCAGGGCATGATCGACTGCGCCGCCGAACATGTGGCGGGGCACCACTGGGGAACGTTCCGCCTGACCGACGAGGGCGTCGATGCTCCAGTGCGCGCCCTCGAGCAGGCGCTTGAGGAGGCCGAGATTGCGCCCACCCGCTTCCGGGCCCTGCGCCCCGGCGAAATCTTCGATGTGCCGCCCTCTCCACCCAGGGGCCAATGAAGCCGGCACTGGGAAGCCGGCACTGGTAATTTCCGGGCTTTTCCGCCATATACAGCCCGAATGAAGGGTGCCTCCGCTTGACGAGGCCGGTTTGGACAATCGCGACATGGCCGACAACGTGCAATTTGCCAGAATGAACGGGCTTGGAAACAAGATCCTGGTCGTCGACATGCGCGGCCGCCGTGACCGCGTGACGCCGCAGGCAGCCATCACGCTCAACGCGGACCCGGCCACCGCATTCGACCAGATCATGGCGATCCACGATCCGAAGGCTGCCGGCACCGACGCCTGGATCGATATCGTCAATTCCGACGGCTCGATGGCGCAGGCGTGCGGCAACGGTACCCGCTGCGTCGTTCAGGCGCTCGCCGCCGAAACCGGCAAGAAGGCGTTTCTCTTCCATACGGTTGCCGGCCTGCTCGAAGCCAAGGAAAACGACGACGGTACGATTTCCGTCGACATGGGCAAGCCACGCTTCGGCTGGAACGAGATCCCGCTGTCGGAAGAGTTTCACGACACACGCCGGATAGAACTGCAGATCGGCCCGATCGACAATCCCGTGCTGCACTCGCCCTCGGTTGCCTCCATGGGCAATCCGCACGCGATCTTCTGGGTCGACAACGACGTCTGGTCCTACGATCTCGAGCGTTTCGGGCCGCTGCTCGAAAACCACCCAATGTTCCCCGAGCGCGCCAATATCTCGATCGCCCGCGTTCTGTCGCGCAGCGAACTGGACCTCAGAACCTGGGAGCGCGGCGCCGGCCTGACGCTCGCCTGCGGTTCTGCCGCCTGTGCGGCAGCCGTGAGCGGTGCCCGCACTGACCGCACCGATCGCAAGGTTGTCGTCAACGTGCCCGGCGGTCCGCTGGCGATCGAATGGCGCGACGACGACCATGTCGTCATGACCGGGCCTGCCGAATGGGAATGGTCGGGAACCGTCGATCCCGCGACCGGCGCCTGGCAGCGCGAAGAAACCCAACCGGGAACTGCCGAGGCCCGGGCGCTTTGAGCGGCGTCGAGGTCATAACCTTCGGCTGCCGTCTCAATACCTACGAATCCGAAGTGATGCGGGCGGAAGCCGAAAAGGCGGGGCTGAACAACGCCATCCTCGTCAACACCTGCGCGGTGACCGGCGAGGCCGTGCGCCAGGCGCGCCAAGCGATCCGCCGCGCCCGCCGCGACAACCCGCATGCCCGCATCATCGTCACCGGCTGCGCCGCCCAGACGGAAAAGGAAACCTTCGCCGGCATGGCCGAGGTTGATGCCGTACTCGGCAACGAAGAGAAGCTGAAAAGCGCCTCCTATCGCTCACTGCCCGATTTTGGCGTCTCGGCGGAAGAAAAGCTGCGCGTCAACGACATCATGAGCGTGCGCGCCACGGCGCCGCAGATGGTCAAGCATATCGACGGGCACGTGCGCGCCTTCATCCAGGTGCAGAACGGCTGCGATCACCGCTGTACCTTCTGCATCATCCCCTATGGCCGTGGCAATTCCCGCTCGGTGCCGATGGGTGCCGTGGTCGACCAGGCCAGAAAACTCGTCGAAGGCGGCTACAGCGAGATCGTGCTGACCGGCGTCGATGCGACGAGCTACGGTGCCGACCTGCCGGGAACCCCGACGCTGGGCCTGCTGGCAAAGACGCTCCTGAAACAGGTTCCGGATATCCGCCGCCTGCGCCTTTCCTCGATCGACGGCATCGAGGCCGACAGTCATCTGTTCGACCTGATTGCCGACGAAGCGCGTTTCATGCCGCATCTGCATCTGTCGCTGCAGCATGGCGACGACATGATCCTGAAGCGCATGAAGCGCCGCCATTCGAGCGCCGACGCCCGCGCGTTCACCGATCAGGTCCGGCGCCTTCGCCCCGAGATCAGCCTCGGCGCCGACATGATTGCCGGCTTCCCGACCGAAACCGAAGAGATGTTTGAAAACGCCGTGCGGCTTTCCGAGGATTGCGGCATCGCCCATCTGCACGTCTTTCCCTATAGCCCCCGTCCCGGCACGCCCGCCGCGCGCATGCCGCAGCTCGACCGGGCGCTGGTCAAGGATCGCGCCGCCCGGCTTCGCGCCACGGGTGCCGCACTCCATGCCCGCCACCTCGACGGCATGGTCGGGAGCGAACAGACATTGCTGGTCGAAAACAACGGCCTCGCCCACACGGAAAATTTCACGCTCGTCGATGCCGCCGGCCTCAAACCCCGTGCGCTTGTGCCGGTCACGATCACCGGCCACAATGGCAAGCATCTGACGATGCAGGTAAAACAGATGGCTGCGGCCTGACTCATGCGGAATCCCTGAATGGCAATCGGTTTCATCAAGAAGATCTTCAACTTCGGCAAGGGCACTGTCGAGGAAACCAAGCCGCAGGATGCCGCGCCGGAAGCGGAAGCCGCAGTCGCGGTTCCGGCCGAAGCATTGCCCGCGCCGGAGCCGGCTCCTTCCGAGGAGATCACCCCGATCGACGTGACTGGCGACGCGCCCGTTGCCGAGCAGCCCACGGCCGAAGAAACGGCCGAAGAGCTGCTTGAGCCCCTGTCGGATATCGAAGCTTTGCCGCTCGCCGTCGAGGACCCGATCCTGCCGGCAGAAATCGAGACAGCAGGCGGACCGGCATCGGACGAAGCGCGCATCGATGAAACCGTCGTCAGCGAAGACGCGGCGGCACCCGTTGAAGCGGCGAAACCGGAACAACTGTCTCAGGCCGCGCAAGAAGCGCTCGACGCCTACGCTGCACTTCAGGAAACCGTGCCGGAAGAACCGCCGGTCGAACCGGAGGATATTGCTGAGCAGGAGGAACTCGCCGCCGCTGAACCGCAAACGGTCGACGCCGAAGAGAGCCGCACACCAACCGCCGATACCCCGCCGACCGACGAGGTGGTCGCCGCAAGCGACAGTGTTCCCGAGGCACCAGCCTCCGAGGCACCGGTTATCGAAACACCGACGCTCGATGCACCCGTCGATGAAGAGCCAGCCCTCGAGCCTCCTGCCGCCGAAGCTGCTCCTGCCGCCAGCCTTCCGAAAGGCTTTGCGAGCGCTACCGAGCGCGCGAAGGAAGAGACCGTTGCAGCGCCGCAGGCCAAGCTCACCTGGTATCAGCGCCTGCGCCGCGGCCTTGCCCGCACCTCGTCGCAGCTGACCGGCCAGATCGCCAGCCTCTTTACCAAACGCAAGCTCGACGAGGCGACGCTGCAGGATCTGGAGGATCTGTTGATCCAGGCCGATCTTGGCGTCGAGACCGCCATGCGCATCACCGATACGCTCGCCTCAGAGCGCTACGGCAAGGATGTTTCCGGCGAGGACGTGTCGCGCATCATGGCCGGCGAAATCACCAAGGTGCTGTCGCCCGTCGCCAAGCCGCTGGAACTCGACCTCAACCACAAGCCGCACGTCATTCTGGTGGTTGGCGTCAACGGCACCGGCAAGACCACAACGATCGGCAAGCTCGCCGCCAAGCTGTCGGGCGCCGGCCTCAAGGTGATGCTCGCCGCCGGCGACACCTTCCGCGCCGCGGCGATCGAGCAGCTGAAGATCTGGGCAGAGCGCACCAAGTCCGACATCGTCTCCTCCAAGCTCGGTGCGGATGCCGCAGGCCTTGCCTACGAGGCGTTCCAGCAGGCGCGCGAAAAGAAAGCCGACGTGCTGATCATCGACACCGCCGGCCGGCTGCAGAACAAGACCGAGCTGATGGCCGAACTGGAAAAGATCGTGCGCGTGCTCGGCAAGCTCGATCCGGATGCGCCGCACACGGTGTTGCAGACGCTCGACGCCACCACCGGCCAGAACGCGCTGCAGCAGGTGGAGATCTTCCGCAACGTCGCCGGGGTCAGCGGGCTGATCATGACCAAGCTCGACGGCACGGCGCGGGGCGGCATTCTTGTCGCCATCTCGGCCAAGCACAAGCTACCGGTCTATTTCATCGGCGTCGGCGAAGGCATCGACGATCTCGAACCCTTCGAGGCCAAGGATTTCGCCGAGGCGATCGCGGGCGTCGCCGCCTGACGGCAGATGTCCGCTCGCCCTATTCGACGCGCACCGCCATACGGCGACCTATGATTTGCTGCATGATCTGCCCGTAAATCGGTCCCGATTTACGGAATTGTCGGGTGGCGTTTGCGCAAGCCGGCTGCCTTGATATGGTTTTGCCGCAAAGCTGGTGTTATGAGCGGCAGGCATATGCAAAAACAGGATCCCGAAATGTCGACGATCGAGGCTACCAAGCCGCAGAAGGAAGTCAGCCCGCTGTTGAAGCTGGTGCTGGAACTCGGGCCCTTGATGGTCTTCTTCTTTGCCAATTCCCGTGGCGAGTGGCTGGCCGGGCATTTCCCGACGCTCTCCGAACTCGGCGGCCCGATCTTCATCGCGACCGGCCTGTTCATGGCCGCGACCGCCATCGCGCTCGTCGTTTCCTGGATGCTCACCCGTACGCTGCCGATGATGCCGCTGATCTCCGGCATCGTCGTCCTCGTCTTCGGCGCGCTGACGCTCTGGCTGCAGAACGACACCTTCATCAAGATGAAGCCGACGATCGTCAACACGCTGTTCGGCACGATCCTGCTCGGCGGGCTGCTCTTCGGCAAGTCGCTGCTCGGCTATGTCTTCCACTCCGCCTTCAAGCTCGACGAAGACGGCTGGCGCAAGCTGACGGTGCGCTGGGGCATTTTCTTCCTCGTTCTCGCGGTGCTCAACGAGGTCATCTGGCGCTCGTTCTCCACCGATTTCTGGGTGGCTTTCAAGGTCTGGGGCACGATGCCCATCACCATCCTGTTTACACTGGCTCAAATGCCGTTGATCATGAAGCATTCGCTGGATCAGGATAACGCGCAGTGAGCACAGCCATCGACGGCAACGACAGTCAGAACCGGCATGCGCTCATCTGGTTTATAGCCTGTATCGGCGTTCTCGCCATACAGGTCATCACCCAGCATCTGATGGGCCGTCTGTGGATCTGCGAATGCGGCTACGTCAAACTGTTCGAGGGCGTGGTCAATTCGAGCGGAAATTCCCAGCACATCGCCGACTGGTATACGCCGTCGCACATCATCCACGGCTTCCTGTTCTATGGCCTCAGCCATCTGCTTCTGCGCGGCAAGCCGCTGACCGCCAAGCTGTTCCTGGCCATGGTCATCGAATCCGCCTGGGAAATTGCTGAGAACACCCCGATGATCATCAACCGTTATCGCTCGGCGACGATCTCGCTCGACTATTTCGGCGATAGCATCCTCAATTCGACCATGGACACGCTGGCCATGGTCGCCGGCTTCATGTTCGCCGCCCGCATGCCGGTCTGGCTGACGGTGACGATCGCTATCGTCTTCGAACTCTTCACCGGCTGGCTGATCCGCGACAACCTCACCCTCAACGTGATCATGCTGGTCTGGCCGCTGGATGCGGTCCGCGAATGGCAGGCGGGGATTTAATCGAGCTTCGAAGTTCCGCGACGCGGTTTGCTTCTGCAGCCGCAGCTTTCCCCAAGCGCCGGAGAAGCCGCGAGACCATCGAGCTTTGCCCGGATACCGTCGATCGGAAGCTCCCTCATTCCTGTGCTCGTCACAGGAATCCAGTAGCCGCGCGTCCGCGCGGCGGCAGACTTACCGCAGGCCCTTTGCATAACCGAAGAGTGATATCCTGTCGCGCCGCCGACGCGGCGCGGCTGGATTCCTGTGACGAGCACAGGAATGAGGAATAGTAAACGGCCTGCCATAAAGCTGCAGCGGCCGTCAGCCGTGCTTTCCAAGCCCCGCCTACGACCCGGCAGCGGCCTTCTCGATCGCCGGCATCAGCCCTTCCTTCACGCTTCTGTCATCGAACGGGCCGACGCGCTTGTAAAGGATCGTGCCGTCGGCGCCGACGAGATAGGATTCGGGAATACCGTATACGCCCCAATCGATCGCCGCCTTGCCGCGCGGATCGACGCCGACGGCGGCAAAGGGATTGCCGAGTTCGCCGAGAAACCGCAGCGCGTTTTCGTTCTGGTCCTTGTAGTTGATGCCGACAACCGTCAGGCGCTCGTCCTTCGACAGCTCGAGGATGAACGGATGCTCCTGCCGACAGGGCACGCACCAGGAGGCCCAGACGTTGACCAGCGTCAGCTTGCCCTTGATGGCCGCATCGGTCAGCGCCGGCATCGGTTGACCGTTCCGGGTCGCCCCTTCAAGTGGCGGCATATCGAGCATCGGCGCCTTGGTGCCGATCAGCGCCGACGGGATTTCGCTGACATCTTTCCCCGAGTTGAGCTGGCTCCAGAAGATGGCGGCAAGGGCCGCGAAGATCGCAAGCGGCAGAAACGCGAGACCGACGCGCATGGCTCCCGGCTTGCGTTCTTCGCTGCCGGGTGCGGGGGTGCTGCTCATCGTGTCTCTCCGCTTGATACTTCCGCCGAGCGACGGCGCACGCCCGACGCTTCGAGTTCGCGCAGCTCACGCTGGCGCGCCCGCCCGTCGGCGATCACCCAGAGACAGAGGCTGACGACGGTCAAAATCGCAATGCCGTAGCTGGCAAAAACATAGGCGGCATGGCTCATCATAAGATCAGGCCTCCCGTCCGGCGCTGCGGGCAGCCTGTCGCCGCAGCGACGTCACGCGCCGGCGCCAGATCTCGTTGCGCATGGCAGCGATATGCAGCGTAAAGAACAGCAGCGTAAACGCGATGGCCATGACAACGAGCGGGCGGAGAAACTCCGGGTCGATCGTCGGGCCGTCGAGCCTCAGTACACTTGCCGGCTGGTGCAGCGTGTTCCACCATTCGACCGAAAACTTGATGATCGGAATGTTGACGAAGCCGACCAGCACCAGCACGGCCGAGACACGCGACGAGCGCGCCGGGTCGTCCATGGCACGGTTGAGCGCCATCAGCCCGAGATACATCAGAAAAAGCACGAAGACCGAGGTCAGCCGCGCATCCCACACCCACCAGGCGCCCCACATCGGCTTGCCCCAGAGCGAGCCGGTGACGAGCGCCAGAAAGGTGAAGCAGGCGCCGATAGGGGCGGCGGCCCGCGACGACACGTCGGCAAGCGGATGCCGCCAGACGAGTGTGCCGAGGGCGGCAAGCGCCATCACCGAATAACACATCATTGACAGCCAGGCGGCCGGCACGTGCACATACATGATGCGCACCGTCTCGCCCTGCTGGTAATCGCCTTCCGTCGTGAACGACAGCCATAGGCCAACGACGAAGAAAAGCGCTGTCAGCGCGGCAAGCCATGGCAGCATGCGATCGGCCAGCGCCAAGAACCGCGTCGGGTTGGCGAGATCGCTGAATTTGCGGATGGCAAGGCTGTTTTCGCTCATGATCGCTCTTTAACGCTTAAGGCCTGTTGCTGCAATTGATCCCCGTCAAACACGCGATCACGATGAATTTTGCACCATATCGACTGAGCCGCCATAAACACCTTCGATATTAAAGGGTTAGAGCGGGATGCGCCCGAAAACCGCAAACAGTTTATCCTTATACCGCCTGATCCGCGTCAGTCGGACGCATGACGAAGTGCGGCTGCGGCCGCAACCGGCCCGATGACGGCAAAAAACAGGGTGATCGCCATCAAGATCATCAAGGGCGGCAGGAACGGCGCCGGATCCTCGATTGCCGCATAGACGGCGCTGACGCCGAAGATCAGCACCGGGATGGCCAACGGCAGAACCAGGATCGACACCAGCAGTCCACCGCGGGGCAGCGACACGGCAACGGCCGCACCGACGGCACCGATGAAGGTGATCGCCGGCGTTCCGACAAGAAGCGTCAGCATGGTCGCCCCGATCGCAAGCTCGTCCATGTTCATGAACAGGCCGAGCAGTGGTGCGGCAATCACCAGCGGCAGGCCGGTGGCGGCCCAATGGGCGGCGCATTTGACGAACACGGTAACGAGCAGCGGCGTCTCCTGCATCAGCATCAGGTCGAGCGACCCGTCTTCGCGTTCCGCCTGGAACAGCCTGTCGAGACCGAGCAGCGACGCGAGCAGTGCGCCGATCCACAGGATCGCCGGTCCGATCCGCGCCAAGAGGTTGAGGTCGGGGCCGACGCCGAAGGGAATGACGGCGACGACCGTCATGAAGAACAGGACGCCGATCATCGCGCCGCCGCCGGCGCGGATAGACAGTTTGAGGTCGCGGAGGAAAAGCGCAATCATCGGCGCGCTCCCTTCGTCTTCTCGCCGTCGGCTGCCGGATCACGCGTCATGCCACAGGCCTCCGTCGACGCCGGCAAAGCCCGTCATTCGCAATTCCTGGATACGATCGAGCCCGAGCGGCTGGTGTGTCGCGGCAACGACGATGCCGCCCTGATCCAGATGCGCGTTGACCAATCCGGCAAAAAGCTTGTCGGCGCCGGCGTCGAGGGCCGCCGTCGGCTCATCGAGGATCCAGATCGGCCGGTAGGCGACAAGGAGCTTGGCCATCGCCATGCGGCGCTGCTGGCCGGCCGACAGGTAGCCGAAGGGCAGATGCGCGATGCCGGGAAGGCCGACGGCTTCCACCGCCTCGACGAGATCCCTGCCCGAGCCGCCGGGCGAATCACCCATGAAGTTTTTCCAGAAGGAAAGATTTTCCGCGACGGTCAGCTCGCGCTTCATCGCATTTCGATGGCCGAGATAATGGCTGAGCTCCGACGGGTGGCGCATTTCAGGAGGGCCATTCTCAAGTTTGAGACTACCCTTTTCGGCCATCAGAAGGCCGGCCAGAACCCGTAGCAAAGTCGACTTTCCAGACCCGTTCGGACCCGTCACCACAAGGGCTTCGCCGGCACCGAGTGCAAAGGAAATATCGTTAAAAATCAGATCCTCACCGCGCCTCGCACTCAGTCCTTCAGCCAGCAGGCGCATCAATTTTCAGCTTCCCTTTACGCTCTTTGCCGCAAGGCAAAAAAAAGTCCCGATTGGACCTTGGTTGGTCTGGCACGATTTGGAGAAATTATCTATAAGGCGGCCAACACGCCAGCGGTCGGCGTGAATTTCATCCTAGCGCCGAACATGGAATGAATTTCCACGTACGGACAGCGGAAATGGCCGCACCCGCATCCCAATTCGCGCTTCATTGCGCTCGGGCGTTCGTACGTCAGTTTTTTGGCGATCAGACGGAACGGGGTATTATCCAGTGTCCAAGTCCCTAGACAGTTTTAATTGTCGCTCCACGCTCACCGTCAACGGTGTCGACTACGTCTATTACAGCCTGCCCAAGGCTGAGACGAACGGTCTCGCCGGCGTTTCGAAGCTGCCCTACTCGATGAAGGTGCTGCTCGAAAACCTGCTGCGCAACGAAGACGGTCGCTCCGTCACCAAGAAGGACATCGAGAACGTCGCAGCCTGGCTGAATGACAAGGGCACTGCCGAAAACGAAATCGCCTACCGCCCGGCCCGCGTGCTGATGCAGGACTTCACCGGCGTTCCCGCCGTCGTCGACCTCGCAGCCATGCGCGACGCCATGGTTTCGCTCGGCGGCGATCCGGAAAAGATCAACCCGCTGGTCCCCGTCGACCTGGTCATCGACCACTCGGTTATCGTCGACGAATTCGGCACGCCTACCGCCTTTGCCCGCAACGTCGAGCTCGAATACGAGCGCAACGGCGAGCGCTACCGCTTCCTGAAGTGGGGCCAGCAGGCATTCAAGAACTTCCGCGTCGTGCCGCCCGGCACCGGCATCTGTCACCAGGTCAATCTGGAATATCTGGGCCAGACCGTCTGGACCCGTGAAGAAGACGGCGAAATCACCGCCTACCCGGACACCTGCGTCGGCACCGACAGCCACACCACGATGATCAACGGCCTGGGCGTTCTCGGCTGGGGCGTCGGCGGTATCGAGGCTGAAGCGGCCATGCTCGGCCAGCCGGTCTCCATGCTGCTGCCCGAAGTCATCGGCTTCAAGCTGACCGGCAAGCTGAAGGAAGGCGTCACCGCGACCGACCTCGTGCTGATGGTCGTGCAGATGCTGCGCAAGAAGGGTGTGGTTTCGAAGTTCGTCGAATTCTTCGGCCCCGGCCTCGACAACATGACGCTCGCCGACCGCGCCACCATCGGCAACATGGGTCCGGAATACGGCGCCACCTGCGGCTTCTTCCCAGTCGACAGCGAAACCATCAACTACCTCACCATGTCCGGCCGCGAAGAGCAGCGCATTTCGCTGGTCGAAGCCTACTCCAAGGCGCAAGGCATGTGGCGCGACGGTGACGGCTCGGAGCTGGTCTTTACCGACACGCTCGAACTCGACCTTGGCGAAGTCGTACCGGCGATGGCCGGCCCGAAGCGTCCGGAAGGCCGCATCCCGCTCGAAAGCATCGCAGCAGGCTTCGCAACCGCACTCGAAGGCGATTACAAGAAACCGGGCCAGCTTTCGAACCGCTACGCTGTCGAAGGCACTGACTTCGATCTCGGCCATGGCGACGTTGCCATCGCTGCGATCACGTCGTGCACCAACACCTCCAACCCGTCGGTTCTGATCGCTGCCGGCCTTCTCGCCCGCAACGCCGTTGCCAAGGGCCTGAAGTCGAAGCCCTGGGTCAAGACGTCGCTGGCACCGGGATCACAGGTCGTCGGCGAATACCTCGAAAAGTCGGGCCTGCAGAAGGACCTCGACGCGCTCGGCTTCAACCTCGTCGGTTTCGGCTGCACCACCTGCATCGGCAACTCCGGCCCGCTGCCGGCACCGATCTCCAAGACGATCAACGACAAGGGCCTGATTGCCGCCGGCGTTCTCTCCGGCAACCGCAACTTCGAAGGCCGCATCTCGCCGGACGTTCAGGCGAACTACCTCGCCTCGCCGCCGCTGGTCGTCGCCTACGCGCTCGCCGGTACAGTCCAGAAGGACCTGACCAACGAGCCGCTCGGTGAAGACCAGGACGGTAACCCGGTCTTCCTGAAGGACATTTGGCCGACCTCCAAGGAGATCCAGGAGTTCATCTTCAAGTACGTTACCCGCGAACTCTACGCGAGCAAGTATGCCGACGTGTTCAAGGGCGACGAAAACTGGCAGGCCGTTCAGGTTCCTCCGGGCCAGACCTACGCCTGGGACGATGGTTCGACCTACGTGCAGAACCCGCCCTACTTCGTGGGCATGGGCAAGTCCGGCTCGGGCATCTCCGACATCAAGGGCGCACGCGTCCTCGGCCTGTTCGGCGACAAGATCACCACCGACCATATCTCGCCTGCCGGTTCGATCAAGGCTGCCTCGCCGGCCGGTGCCTACCTCATCGGTCATGGCGTCGGCGTTGCCGACTTCAACCAGTACGGTACGCGTCGCGGCAACCATGAAGTGATGATGCGCGGCACCTTTGCCAACATCCGCATCCGCAACCACATGCTCGGCCCGAACGGCAAGGAAGGTGGCTACACCATCCACTACCCGTCGAAGGAAGAGATGTCGATCTACGACGCGGCCATGCAGTACAAGGAAGAGGGCGTTCCGCTCGTTATCTTCGCCGGCGTCGAATACGGCAACGGCTCGTCACGCGACTGGGCTGCAAAGGGCACCAACCTGCTCGGCGTCAAGGCCGTGATCGCCCAGTCCTTCGAGCGTATTCACCGCTCGAACCTGGTCGGCATGGGCGTCATCCCGTTCGTCTTCGAAGCGGGCACGACCTGGGAGACGCTTGGCCTGAAGGGCGATGAGATCGTCACGATCGACAACCTCGCCAATGTCCAGCCGCGTGAAAAGCGCGTTGCCAAGATCACCTATGGCGACGGCACCGTGAAGGACGTACCGCTGGTCTGCCGCATCGATACGCTCGACGAAGTGACCTACGTCAACAACGGCGGCATCCTGCAGACGGTTCTTCGCGACCTCGCAGCCTGAACGTTCCGGTTGTCTGAAGCATAAAAAGGGCCGGGATACCGCAAGGTGTCCCGGCCCTTTCACGTTTCCTGCAGGTTGTCCGCCGCTATCCTCACTCCAACGTGACTTCCCGTTGAAGCAACGGCGTCGTATGTAATGGACTTCCCCGTGAAGTAGGCCTGTCGGCCGCCAATGAAGTGACGCCATGACATTCGCAGACAGATATTTCCTTCGCCCTGTTGCAATGGCTTTCGGGCTTTTTGCGGCAGCGTCGGTCCCGGCGATGGCGGAAGACGGCAAGGTTATCAAAGGCGTCGTCGAACTCTTCACCAGCCAGGGCTGCTCCTCCTGCCCACCGGCCGATGCTGCCTTGAAGAAGCTGGTGGATGACGGCGACGTGGTCGCCCTTTCCTACCACGTCGACTACTGGAACTATCTCGGCTGGAAGGACACGCTGGCCTCCAGCGACAACACCGACCGGCAATACGCCTATGCCCGCATGCTGGGTCGCAACGGCGTCTACACGCCGCAGGCGATCCTCAACGGCCGCGACCATGTCAACGGCGCCAATCTGCAGGCGATTAAATCACGGCTCGACACCATGAAGGCCGCCGGCAAGGGGCTTGCCGTTCCCGTCGAGGCAAAGATCAACGGCGAGGAGATCTCGATCAAGGTCGGCGCGGGTGACGGCAAGGCCAATGTCGTCGTCGTCTATTTCGACCGGGCAAAGGTCGTCGATGTCGAGAAGGGCGAAAACAGCGGCAAGAAGATTTCCTATTGGCACGCGGTGCGCGACATCCAGACCATCGGCATGTGGGATGGCAAGCCCGCGACCTTCACGCTTCCGGCAACGGTGCTGACGGAGCAGCGTGGCAAAAGCGGCTGCGCGGTGCTGTTGCAGTCGATGAAGGATGCCGAGACCCCGGGTCCGATTATCGGAGCCACGGCCGTGCTCGCGGGGCCTCAAGGCAAACTGTGAGCGACGGAAACGCCTCGAGCGGAATCGATTTGAGACGAAAGTAGGCGGGAAGGCTGAAGCTTTACAGCGCCCTTTGGCGCGCGCCACTTGACGCGCGGCGCTTTAGGGGTGGTTCGGCCCGGCAGCATCGAGGGGCTGGGGCTGAGGGTTCGAAGTTACCGGACCGAACCGGCCATGACTGCGTTCTTTGAAGGTCACGCAGCATGACGATCTGAACGGACATACGGTGGCAACGACTCTGTCCGTCAGCGCCCGCGAGTTTTGCGGTGAATTGGGGCGCCGATTTGACTGAAATGGGGCAGAGGCAAGAAATGCCGTCTGCGTCCAGCGGCGCCGACTGCTTCCGGCTTGCTTTTCGGCTCGTGTCAGGCAAACTGTTATCGTTCTGTCACAACAGAAGGCCGGATTGCCGATGACCGATGAGCCGGATTTGCCGCGAGGCGAGGCGCGACATCAGCGCCAGGCCGCGTCCGAAGTGGTCGTTGATCTCTCGGAATACAAGAACGCCCGGAACGCTCCTCCCATCACCTTCCATCGCCGCGAACTCGACCAGATCCTGTGGGTCTACGGCCGTATGGTCGGCGAAGGCGAATGGCGCGACTACGCCATCGACCACCTGAAGGATCGGGCCGTCTTCTCCGTGTTCAAGCGATCGGGTGAGATGCCGCTTTACCGCATCGAGAAAAACCCGAAGCTCGCTGCCAAGCAGGGTGCGTTTAGCGTGCTCAACGTCCACGGCACTATTCTGAAACGCGGGCAGGAACTCGGACAGGTGCTGAAGGTCTTCGACAAGGTGCTGAAGCTGATCGAAACCTGACAGACCGTTTGGACGTCAGCCGGATAACAGGAGGGCGGATTTAAGGACGAGTGTCGCCAGAGGCTATGACAACGCCCGTTCTCAGCCCTGATAAAGCGTATCCGGGTAGGCGCCCTCAGACGGATCGCTCGTCGAGCCCGCGCCAAGCGCCAGCTGCATGATCGCCGTATCGAGCCAGCGCCCATGTTTGAAGCCTGTCGCCTTCATCAACCCCTGATCTTCGAAGCCAACAGAGCGGTGGACAGCGATCGATGCCGGATGAGCGCCGCCGATGACCGCCACCATCTGTCGAAATCCAAGGGCCGTGCAGCGCTCGACAAGGTGGACGAGCAGCATCTTGCCGGCCCCCTTCCCCCGTGCCGACGGCGCCAGGTAGATCGAATCCTCGACGAGGAAGCGGTAGGCGGCGCGCGTGCGAAAGGCGGAGGCATACGCGTAGCCGACGATCGTGCCCGCCGCGTCGGTCGCAACGATATAGGGATAACCGTGGCTGGCGATGGTCGCGAAGCGCGTCGCCATCTCCGCCTCCGAGGGAGGCACGATCTCGTAGGTCGCCACACCGTTCAGAACGGATTCGCGATAGATCTCGGTAATAGCGGGCAGATCGGTGGCGGTGGCGTCGCGCAAGGTGAGGGGCATGGGCAGATCTTGAAGGTTCGATTTTCCCATTCAGTCACATGGATCGCACCGGTCGATCAAGTCCTTTCCGCACAACAAAAAAGGCGGCCGAAGCCGCCTTTTCCGTCTGTACATTCAAGCTTAGTTGTTCCGGTTGCCCATGAACTGCAGCATGAACATGAACAGGTTGATGAAGTCGAGGTAGAGCGTCAGCGCGCCCATGATCGCCTTGCGGCCGGCCACGGTGCTGTCGTCGGCATCGTAGTACATTTCCTTGATCTTCTGCGTGTCGTAGGCGGTGAGGCCTGCGAAGATCAGCACGCCGATCACCGAGATCGCGAAGCCGAGCGCCGAAGAGGCGAGGAAGATGTTGACGATCGACGCGATGATGACGCCGAACAGACCCATGATCAGGAACGAGCCCATGCCGGACAGGTCCTTCTTCGTGGTGTAGCCGTAGAGCGACAGCGCACCGAAGGAGGCGGCGGTGACGAAGAACGTCTGCACGATGCTCTGGCCGGTGAAGACCATGAAGATCGACGACAGCGAAACGCCCATCAGCGCCGCATAGACCCAGAACGTCATCTGCGCGGCAGAAACGCTCATGCTATTGATGCGGAAGCTCATGAAGAACACGAGACCCAGCGGAGCCAGCATGACGACCCATTTCAGGGGCGACGCGTAAAGAAGTTGGGCGAATGCCGGATTGGAGACGGCAAGCGCGAATGTTCCGTAAGCTGCCAGGCCGGTGATCGCCAGGCCGAGGGCCATCAGGTTGTAGACCTTCAGCATATAGGTGCGAAGGCCTTCGTCGATCATGGCACCCGCCTGCGCGCCGGCAGGCGACATTCGGGTTTGGTAGTTTCTCAGATCAGCCATTGTTTCCTCATTTAAGCCCCGGTTGAACTTACGGTGTCGGGCGGATGACCTCAGACCCAACGAGAGGTCGCCATCCCATGCCCAGGCGCCGCTGCGGGGCTCCAGCATGCCTGTGGATAAATATGATGCCGAAAGCCTTTGGGTACAAGACCTTTGGCCCCCTGATTCGGTACAGCCTTATCGTTTATGGCCTTGCAGGACAGGGATTTACGGTTAACTTCACCGCTCAAAGCTCCCGCAGAACCGGCGCCGCCTTCTGGCCCAGCACACGCCAGGTACCTGCAAGCCCGATGCCGACCGTCATCACCAGCGCGATGACAACAGTCGCAACTGCGACATCCGGCAGGAAACTCGACGGCAGCTTCATGATCCGGCTGACGACGAACCAGGCGGAAACACCGCCGGCAAACAGCGCAAAAACCGCGGTTGCAAGGCCAAGGATGATGTATTCGTAACTGAAGGCACGGATCAGCGTGGTGCGCGTGGCGCCGAGCGTCTTCAGCACCACGGCATCGTGGATGCGTGCCCTGTTGCCGGCGGCAAGCGCGCCGGCCAGCACCAGCACGGACGCGACGAGGGCCACGGCCGCAGCGGCCCGGATCGCCGTTGCCAGCTGTCCGAGAAGCGCGTTCACAATGTCGAGAGCGTCCTTCACCCGCACGCTGGTGATCGTCGGATAGGCGTTCGTGACCGCCTTCAGCACCGTCGCCTCTTCCTCGGGCGTCGCACCGGGATCGATCACCGTTGCCAGCCAGGCATGCGGCGCGCCGGCAAAGGTGTTCGGCGAGAACACCATCACGAAATTGATCGACAGCGATTCCCATTCGACATTGCGGAAGTTGGCGATCCTGGCGGTGATGTTGCGGCCGAGCACGTTGACCGTCACCATGTCGCCGATCTTCAGTCCGAGTTCGCCCGCCTCTTCCGCCGAGAACGACACCAGCGGCTCGCCGCTGTAATCGGGCGCCCACCAGCGGCCTTCGGCAAGCGTCGAATTCTCGGGTTTGTTCTTGGCATAGGTGATGCCGCGATCGCCGCGCAGCACCCATTGGCCGCTCGGAGGAACGTTGCGGGCGTTCACGTCCTCGCCGTTGAAGGCGATGATGCGGCCGCGCAGCATCGGCACCTCGATGACCTTGCCGTCAGGCATCGCGCCCTCGAGCAGGGTGCGGAACCCTTCGATTTCGCTTCCCTGGATGTCGACGAAGAAAAAGTTGGGCGCACGCTCGGCCATGCTGCCAGTCAACTCGCGCCGCAGATTGCCGTCGATCAGCGCAAGCGTGACGAGGAGCGCAAGGCCGAGGCCGAGCGACAGCACCACCGAGGGCGTGAGCGCCCCTGGCCGATGGATGTTACCGATCGCCAGCCGCAGCGACGGCGAACTCACCCGCGGGCTGCGACGTGCAAGCCAGGAGATCAGCAGCGAAACGGCACGCAGGACGATGAAGGCAAAGGCGATCGCACCCAGAAAGACCAACGAGATGTAGCGGTCATAGGCGGTGAAGATGGCAAGCCCCGCCAGCGCGCCGAGGCAGGCGAGCGCACCGGTGAGATACGGCCAGGCGGGAAAGCCCGAGGGATCGAAGCCCTGCTGGCGAAAGAGCGCCGTTGCCGGAATGCCACGTGCCCGGCCGAGCGGCAGGATGGCAAAAGCAAGTGCCGTCAGCACGCCGAAAAGAGCGGCGATGCCGAGTGCACCGGGATAGAGACGGAATTCGGTCGAAATCGGCAACAGGTCGGCCAGGAACTGTGCGGCAACGAAGGGGATGAGCGCGCCGAGAACAAGCCCGATCGCAATGCCGATCAGCGCGATCAGCAGGATCTGCGCAAGATAGATCATCGCCACCAGCGAGGCTGGCGCGCCAAGGCACTTGAAGGTGGCGATAACGCTGCGTTTCTGATCGAGATAGGCGCGCACGGCATTGGCAACACCAACGCCGCCGACGATCAGGGCCGTCAGGCCCACAAGCGTCAGGAATTGAGAGAAGCGGGTGATATTGGCCGTCAGTGACGGGGCGGCGTTGGAGCTGGTACGGATCGACCAGCCTGCTGACGGAAAGCGCGTCTCGGCGTTCGTGCGCACAGCGGTCACCTGTGCCGGATCGCTGATCTTCACCTTGTAGCCGTGCTCGACCAGACTTCCCGTCTGCACGAGACCCGACGCGTCGAGCGCTTCGGCAGACACCATCAACCGCGGCGCAAAGCCGAAACCATCGGAGAGCGCATCCGGCTCGCGCACGATCGTGCCCGAAATCCTGATGCGGGCATTGCCGAGCAGGATCTCGTCGCCAACGGAAATGCCAAGACGGTCGAGCAACAAGGGGGCGGCGACAGCCCCGAAACCGTCGCCCTGTCGCGCCAGCAAGTCAGCAAGCGGCTGATCCGGCTGACTTTCGAGCTTGCCGTAGAGCGGATAGGCCGCATCGACAGCCTTCAATTCGACGAGCGCCTGGTTTGAGCCATCGGGCAAACGTGCCATCGAGCGCAATCCCGCTGAAACCGAGACCGGGCCTAGTCCGTCGAGGAACGCACGCTCCTCCGTCGTTGCCACACGATTGTTCAGCTCGAAGCGGATGTCGCCGGCAAGCAGCGCCTGCCCCTGCGACGCGATCGTCGCGGTGATCGATTGCGACAGCGAATTGACGCCTGCAATTGCCGCCGTGCCGAGCGCGATGCAGGCGAGGAAGATGTAGAACCCCTTGAGACCACCGCGCATTTCGCGCAGCGCCAGCCGCAGGGCGAGCATCGGACGCAACCGGATCGAAGCTGCCTCGCTCATGCGGATGCCGCTTCCTGGCGTGGCGTTCCGGCGATCGGTTCGGGCGCGCCGCTGGAAATGATCTCGCCGGAGCGCACCCGCACCTGCCGCGAGCAACGGGCGGCCAGCGCCGCGTCATGGGTGACGAGCACGAGTGTCATGCCACGGTCACGCTGTTCGGCGAAAAGCAGATCGGCGATCTGCCGGCCCGTTTCGGCGTCGAGATTGCCGGTCGGTTCGTCGGCGATCAGCAGTTTCGGCGACGGCGCAAGCGCGCGGGCGATCGCCACGCGCTGCTGCTCGCCGCCGGAGAGCTGGCCGGGATAGTGGCTGAGCCGCTCGCCGAGGCCGACTGCGACGAGTTCCTTGCGCGCGATGTCGAAGGCGCCGGGAACATTGGCAAGCTCCAGCGGCACGGCAACGTTTTCGAGCGCCGTCATGTTGGGGATGAGGTGAAAGGACTGGAAGACGATGCCGATGTTGCGCCCGCGGAAATCGGCCACCCGGTCCTCGCTCAGCCGATGCAGCGGCGTACCGTCGATGACGATCTCGCCGCGATCCAGCCGTTCGAGACCGGCGAGCACCATGAGCAGTGTCGACTTGCCCGAACCGGAAGGCCCTACGATGCCGACGGACTCTCCCGCATTTATGGTCAGGCTCATGCCTTTCAGCACATGCACCGAGGCTGCGGCCTCTCCGAGGGTGAGGTCGGCATTTTTGAGCTCGATGATGGTACTGGCCAAGCGAAATAACCCTATATGAAACGGAAAGAGAAAAAGAAAACGGCTCCCGCGATTTAGGAACAGACCCATGGCATTAAAAGGTTTTCAACGGTTTTTCTTGGGGCTCGCAATGACAATTGCGTTATCGGCACCGGCAAGCGCCGAAACGATCAGCCTCGTCGGCTTCGGCGACAGCCTGATGGCAGGGTACCAGCTGCCGCCGGAGGATGCCTTTCCGGCCCGACTTGAAAAGGCGCTGAAGGAAAAGGGTCTCGATGTCACTGTGGCCAACGCCGGCGTTTCCGGCGACACCAGTTCCGGCGGCCTTGCCCGCATCGACTGGTCGATACCCGACGGCACCAGGGGCGTCATTCTTGAGCTTGGCGCCAACGACGCGCTGCGCGGCATCCCGCCGGATGAAACCCGCAAGAACATCGAGGCGATGATCGCACGGCTGAAGGAACGCGGCATCGGCGTGCTGCTTGCCGGCATGATGGCGCCGCCGAACATGGGCGCCGACTACGCCGCCCGCTTCAACCCGATCTATCCGGAACTCGCACAGAAATACGGGCTCGAACTCTACCCCTTCTTCCTCGATGGCGTGGTCACCGACGCGGCACTCAAGCTCGAAGACGGCATGCATCCCAATGGCGACGGCGTCGGCATGATGGTCGAAAAGGCGCTGCCCACGGTCGAACGTTTCCTTGCAACACTGGCAAAGGCGGAGTGAACAAATCATCCACAGTTAAGAGAGTGTTAATATTCGCAAGCGTCAAATAGTAGTTGCCTGCAGACTCGATGCGTGATTCGCTGAGACATCTGCAAGAGATTCGGGGAGCTCGCCATGCCGAGACTATTCACCGCCCTCGAAATTCCGCGCAATGTTGCGATGAGTCTTTCATTGCTGCGCGGAGGTCTTCCCGGAGCTCGCTGGATCGATGTGGAGAACTACCACATCACCTTGCGCTTTATTGGTGACGTCGACTGGCGCACCGCAGACGAGATCATCGACAAGCTCGACCGGATCGAAAGACCGGAGTTCCAGCTCCAACTCACCGGCACCGGTGCCTTCGGCTCGAAGAAACCGCATTCCGTCTGGGCCGGGGTCAGCAATCACCCGGAAATGTACGCGCTGCAGGCCGAAATCGAGCGCATCTGCCAGAGGCTCAGGCTGCCTGCGGATCCGCGCAAGTTCACGCCGCATGTCACGCTTGCAAGGCTGCGCTCCAGCCGCGTCGAGGATGTGGTCGAATATCTTTCCGGCCGCGGCAACTTCATGGCCTCGCCCTTCACCGTTTCACGCTTCGTGCTGTTGTCGTCACGCGATTCGGTCGGCGGTGGCCCCTACCTCACCGAAGAGGTATTTCCGCTTCACGAAGCCCGCTCTTCGAGCCTGTCCAGCAACGACGAGCATCCGGCTTCCAACATCTGGTAGAGCCGTTCGAACGCTTCAGGGCCGTCATAATAGGGATCAGGCACGTCCTGGTCCCGCCCCGAAGCGTAAGCGAGAAACAGGTCGACTTTGCCGGCCAGACCGGACGGCGCAATCTGGCGAAGGGTGCTGACGTTTTCTCCATCCATGCCGAGAATGAGATCGAAAGCCTCAAAGTCGGCCTTCGAAACCTTGCGCCCGCGAAGCCCCGCAATATCGATATCGTGGCGGCGTGCCGCCTCGATCGACCGGCGGTCCGGCGGATCGCCGATATGCCATGCGCCCGTGCCCGCCGAATCGACGGTGATCTGCGACGCCAACCCTTGCCGTGCGGCGCATTCGCGAAGCACGCCTTCGGCCAGCGGTGAACGGCAGATATTGCCGAGACAAACAAAAAGAATTCGGATCGGTTTCATGCTATCCATTTCAAGGAGATAGGGGCAGGTCGACATATACGCGGCCATGCAGCCTTCGAACAGGGATTGAGTTGGGAGGAACGGATGAGGCCTGAGAAACTCGACGAGGCGACGATCGCCGAGCAGCTGCACAAGATGGAAGGGTGGGTCAGGGCTGAAGACGGCGCCTCGATCTGGAAGGCTTTTCGCTTCAAGAATTTCGTCGAGGCCTTCGGCTTCATGACGGAGATGGCGATCGTTGCCGAAAAGCTCGATCACCACCCGGAATGGTTCAACGTCTACAATCGCGTCGACGTCACGCTGACGACGCACGACGCGAGCGGCCTGACGGATCTCGACTTCAAGCTGGCCACCAGAATGGACAAGGCAGCGGCGGGTCGTATGCCGGACCATTTGAAATAGATTTGAAATGGGTCTGGCACTTCCCATATTGTGGAGCGTTGCAACATCGGAAATGAGGCGATGGACGACGTAAAGATTGGTGAAATTCTCCTGCCCGGCGAAGAATCCGAACAGGAGCGCAGGGAAAAGCGCATCAAGCGGCGCTTCTGGCCGACCTTTCGTCGCGCCGCTCGCCAGATACCGTTCAGCCGCGAACTCGTCGCCGCCTATTACTGCGCCATCGACCCGAAGACCCCGACGCGCACGCGCGGCATCCTGCTGGCGGCGCTCGCCTATTTCGTGCTGCCGCTCGATTTCCTCCCCGATTTCCTCGCCGTCGTCGGCTTTTCCGATGACGTCGCGGTTCTGACCGCCGCGTTCGCCGCTATCAGCGGGCAGATCAAGGAAGCCCACTACCTCAAGGCCGACGAAACGCTGGCCGACAATCCCGAGGAATGACTGCGGGAAACGCGGTGTATTCGCAACTGCGCCGTATTCCTGCCCAAAAGTCAAACTCTTGCCCGATTCTTTGTGGCATAGACATTTCAGGATGGCGCGCGTCGAAACGTCTTGGTTGAGGCGAAGCGTTGTCTGGAATGGCTTGGGGCAGGAAACTATCCGAGAGAGCGATCTGAGGCGACGACCATTCGACGCCGTAGGAGCGCCTCGAAAAATCGACGGACGGCAGATCTGCGGATGCGGTTGCGAAGCCCAGAAATGCTTCGTTTCGGGGCTGGAACCAGCGGATTTTGGCCCTCGTTGACGGTTTGGTAACCTGAATTAAGTCACAACAAATGAAATCATGACTACGCGTCGCCCGTCTGACCTGTTTCGGGTGATCGAAAAGCAAGAAAAGCGGCAGGACCTCATGTTTGTAAGAAAGATCGCAACCGCAATCGCACTCGTTCTGGCAACCGCCAGCATGGCTGCCGCCCAGTCTCCGACGCGCATCCAGCAGTTCAACGCCTGGGGCGCCTATTCCTACAATTCCGGCGGCGGCAAGGTCTGCTATGTCCTGTCGGTTCCGAAGGAAAAGAGCCCTGCTGGCGTCGACCACGGCGACATCTTCTTCCTGGTTTCCCAGCGCCCCGGCCAGAACATCAGCTATGAGCCGCAGGCGATGATGGGCTATCCGCTGCAGGAGAACTCCAAGGTCAACGTCGTCATCGACGGCCGCACCTTCGTGATGTTCACCAAGGGCAACTCCGCCTGGGTCGAGAACGCGGCTGAAGAGCCGGCGCTCGTCGCAGCGATGAAGACCGGTAAGGCCATGTCGGTCAACGCCAAGTCCCGCAAGGGAACCACGACCACCTACGCCTATTCGCTGTCGGGCATTTCGGCTGCGCTGAAGCAGATCGAAGCCTGCAAGTAAGCCTTCGCCTCCATGGCGAGGATGAGGCCGGCGCTCGACGCCGGCCTTTTTGTATTCAGGATCGACTGCGCGTGACTCCGGGCCAAAACAATGCTAAAGCCCCGGCAAATTCAGAGCCCCCGCGCCCCAATGGCCGCGCTTGAAGGCTCGACCGATTTCAATTCGAGCATCAGGACAATCTCCGGACCCCTTCTCCGGACGGGCGTTTTCTGTACGACAGGACACCAGAGCATGGCAGCCACTGAAATCTTGAACCGGGTGGATACCGTCAAGGCACCGCAGGCACGCAGCGCGCCACAAGCCGAGAAGCCTTCGCTGATCGGGCTCTTGCGCGAGGACATGGCCAAGGCGCTGGTCGAAAAGGGCGTTCCCGAGCGTCAGGTGAAGATGCGGGTCAGCCAGCTGTGGCACTGGCTCTATGTGCGCGGCGTTTCCGATTTCGACGAGATGCTCAACGTCTCCAAGGACATGCGCGAGATGCTGAAGCAGCATTTCACCATCGCCCGGCCTGAGATCGTCGAGGAGCAGACATCGGGCGACGGCACCCGCAAGTGGCTGCTGCGCTTTCCCGCCCGTGGCGCCGGCCGCCCTGTCGAGATCGAAACGGTCTACATCCCCGAGGAAGGCCGCGGCACGCTGTGCATTTCCAGCCAGGTCGGCTGCACGCTCACCTGTTCCTTCTGTCACACCGGCACGCAGAAGCTGGTGCGCAACCTGACGGCCGAAGAAATCCTGGCGCAGCTGCTGCTGGCGCGCGACCGGCTCGGCGATTTCCCCGAGCGCGACACACCCCAGGGCGCGATCGTGCCGGCCGAAGGCCGCAAGATTACCAACGTCGTCATGATGGGCATGGGCGAGCCGCTCTACAATTTCGAAGAGGTCAAGACTGCGCTTTTGATCGCCTCCGACGGCGAGGGCCTGTCGCTCTCCAAGCGCCGCATCACGCTGTCGACCTCCGGCATCGTGCCCGAAATCTACAGGACCGGCGACGAGATCGGCGTCATGCTGGCGATCTCGCTGCACGCCGTTCGCGACGACCTGCGCGACATGCTGGTGCCGATCAACAAGAAGTATCCGCTGAAGGAACTGATGGACGCCTGCCGCGCCTATCCCGGCCTATCGAACGCCCGCCGCATTACCTTCGAATATGTGATGCTGAAGGACGTCAACGACAGCCTCGAGGACGCCAAGGAACTGATCAAGCTCCTGAAGGGCGTGCCGGCGAAGATCAACCTCATCCCGTTCAACCCCTGGCCGGGCACCAATTACCAGTGTTCCGACTGGGAGCAGATCGAGAAGTTTGCCGACTTCATCAATCAGGCCGGCTATGCCTCGCCGATCCGCACGCCGCGCGGCCGCGACATCCTTGCCGCCTGCGGCCAGCTGAAGTCCGAGTCCGAGCGTATGCGAAAGGTCGACCGCCTCGCCTTCGAAGCGATGATGATCGCCAACCACGGCGAGGACTGAGGCACGAGAGACGTGCGACGTGTTCCTTCGCGCGCACGTCACGTTTCACGCCTTAAAGACGATTCGCAACATCTTCGGATTGTGTCGATCCGCGCCACCTCAACCGCAGGCATGTCGTGATCAATGAAGAACTTTGATGGGTGATGCAATTCCTATCGATTGATTTCATGGTCCCGGTTTCCTAAGAAAGCGGGCAATCAATCCAGGAGGACACCCATGCGCTCACTTCTCATCGCCCTTGCCGCCACGGTGGCATTTACCCTGCCTGCACGCGCCGATGAGGTGACTGTCGCCGTAACCGCGATCGTCGAGCATCCGGCTCTCGATGCAGCCCGCGACGGCGTGAAGGACGCGCTGAAGGCCGCTGGCTACAAGGAAGGCGAGAACCTCAAGTTCCTCTACGAGTCGGCCCAGGGCAACCCGGCAACCGCCGCGCAGATCGCCCGCCAGTTCGCCGGCGAAGCGCCAAACGTCATCGTCCCGATCTCCACCCCGTCTGCCCAGGCCGTCGTTTCCTCGACGCGCGACATTCCGGTGGTCTTCACCGCCGTGTCCGACCCGATCGGCGCACAACTGGTCAAGGACATGGACAAGCCGGGCGGCAACGTCACCGGCCTTTCTGACATGTCGCCGGTCGCCGAGCACGTAGCGCTGATCAAGGAAATCCTGCCGAACGTCAAGTCGATCGGCTATCTCTACAATTCCGGCGAAGCCAACTCCGTATCGCTTCTGGCAGTGCTGAAGACGGAAGCTGAAAAGGCCGGCCTGACCGTGGTCGAGTCCGCCGCGACGAAGTCCGCCGAGGTCCAGGGTGCTGCCCGCGCGCT
Source organism: Sinorhizobium sp. A49 (assembly GCF_002002725.1). Taxonomy (GTDB): domain Bacteria; phylum Pseudomonadota; class Alphaproteobacteria; order Rhizobiales; family Rhizobiaceae; genus Ensifer. The sequence goes on from NZ_MUNW01000043.1 coordinate 153,696, forward strand.
CGTCGGCCGTGCCGATGCGATTTACGTCCCGACCGACAACACGATCATCTCCGCCCTCGAAGGTGCCGTTGCCGTGGCTGAGGAAGCCAAGCTGCCGCTCTTCACCGCCGACACGGATTCGGTCTCGCGCGGCTCGCTCGCAGCCCTCGGCTTCAACTACTACGACGTCGGCAAGCAGACCGGCGAAATCGTCGTTCGCATCCTCAAGGGTGAAAACCCGGGTGACATCGCCGTCAAGGTTGCCGCCGGTTCCGACCTGGTGATCAACAAGAAGGCCGCCGAAAAGATGGGCGTCACCCTTCCGGAAAGTGTCGTCAAGCGCGCCACACGCGTTGTCGAATAAGGCTTCGAGCCTTTTCAGGTTCAAGTTTATTGCGTTTTGGCCGCCCTCGTTCCATACGAGGGCGGTTCGTTATGGGAGCACCGCGTTTCGTTCGGTACGCGCAGGCACGCTCTTGAAGTTTGAAGCTGCGCCGACGCCGGATCTTGGGCCGTCATGCGCCAACCGGGGACGCCGCGCCGACATAAAAACCTAAAGGTGCGGCAGGACAAAAAAGAGGGTCGGGGATTTGAGTCAAATCGCTTTATGGGGAGCCGTCGAGCTGGGGCTGGTCTACGCCTTCGTCGCCCTCGGTGTCTTTCTCGCATTCCGGGTTCTCGATTTCCCTGACCTGACGGTCGACGGCTCGTTCCCGCTCGGCGCGGCTGTCACCGCGGTGCTGATCATCGCGGGCGTCAATCCGTGGATTGCGGCCGGCGTCGCCATGGTGGCAGGGGCTGCCGCCGGCATCGTCACGGCGATGCTCAACGTGCGCTTCAAGATCCTCAACCTGCTCGCCTCGATCCTGACGATGATCGCGCTGTTCTCGGTCAATCTGCGCGTCATGGGCAAGCCCAATGTCGCGCTGATCAATGCCGACACGATGCTGTCGCCCTTCTTCGGCCTGGGGCTGCGCGAGTTCTACGTTCGCCCGCTGTTCATCGGCGTCCTCGTGCTCGTGGCTGTCATCGTCGTCTGGCGCTTTCTTGAAAGCGATGCAGGCCTTGCGATGCGGGCAACCGGCGCCAATGCGCGCATGGCCCGCGCCCAAGGCGTCGACACCAACAAGCAGATCTATCTCGGCATGGCGATCTCCAACGCGCTCGTTGCCTTCGGCGGCGCGCTCTTTGCCCAGACCAACGGCTTTGCCGACGTCACATCCGGGGTCGGCACCATCGTCGTTGGCCTTGCCGCCGTCATCATCGGCGAGACGCTGCTTGGCGCCCGCGGCATCCTGATCGCGCTGATCGGCTGCGTGCTCGGCTCGATCCTCTACCGCATCGCCATCCAACTAGCGCTGTCGACCGACATGCTCGGCCTGCAGGCGTCCGACCTCAATTTTGTCACCGCCGTGCTCGTGACCTTCGCCCTCGTCCTTCCCCGTCTTCGTCGCGGAGGTGCGGCATGATCAGCGTCAAGAACATCCAGGTCGTCTTCGGCAAGGGAACACCACTGCAGAAGCAGGCGCTGAACGGCGTCGACCTGACGATCGAGCAAGGCTCCTTCGTTACCGTCATCGGCTCCAACGGCGCCGGCAAGTCGACGCTGCTCGGCGTTCTCGCCGGCGACGTGCTGCCGAGTGCCGGCCAGGTGACGATCGGCAAGACCGACGTGACCCGCAAGGGTACGGCCGCCCGCGCCGGGCTCGTCGCCCGCGTGTTTCAGGATCCGTTGACGGGCAGCTGTGGCGCCTTGTCGATCGAAGAGAACCTGGCGCTTGCCGCCAAGCGTGGCGAGAAGCGCGGCCTGATGGCAGCGCTCGGGCCGAAACGCCGCGAGCATTTCCGCGAGCGCATTGCCGAACTTAACCTCGGCCTTGAGAACCGCATGGGCGACCGCATGGACCTGCTTTCCGGCGGCCAACGCCAGGCGGTCTCGCTGGTGATGGCGACACTCGCCGGCTCCGAAGTGCTGTTGCTCGATGAACACACGGCCGCCCTCGACCCAGGGATGGCCGAGTTCGTCATGAACCTCACGCAGAAGATCGTGTCGGAACGCAAGCTGACGACGATGATGGTCACCCACTCGATGCGTCAGGCGCTCGACTATGGTCACCGCACCGTCATGCTGCACGGCGGCGAGATCGTGCTCGACGTCGCCGGCGACAGCCGCAAGGAATTGCAGGTCGAGGACCTCATCGCCATGTTCCGCCGCATCCGCGGCCAGACGCTCGACGACGACGCGCTTTTGATCGGCTGACCTGTCGTCGCCCGTGCTGTCGGGGCTTGCCCCTCATCTGCCTGCCGGCATATTCTCCCCGTAGCGACGGGGAGAAGAGACACGTGGCGATCTCTCAGCCCTTCTGGCAATGGCGTGGGTCCATCCAACGACCGTTGCACACTTCTCCCGACGATATTTCAGCGATGGCCGGTGCCGGCCAACGGCGCGGCAAACGTTCTTCTCCCCGCAAGCGGCGAGAAGATGCCGGCAGGCAGATGAGGGGCAAACCCCGCCGAAAACGCCTTATCGCGCCGTCGCCATGAAGATCTTCGCCGCAAACACCGAAAAAACACCGGCAAAGCTGTAGTCGAGCGCCCGCATGAAACCCCTGTTGCGCTGCAGCCAGGAAGACAGCCAGTCCGCTGTAAACACCACCAGCATGTTCACCGGCATGCCGATGACGATGAACAGTGCGCCCAGGAACAGAAGCTTGCCCGTCACCGACGCATCGTTTGCGCTGACGAACTGCGGCAGGAAGGTCATGAAAAAGATGGTGACCTTGGGGTTGAGCAGGTTCACCCAGAACCCCGACGAGATGTTGGAAATGGCCGTGCCGCCGGCGCCATCGACCCTCTTGATCGAAAGCGTCGATCCATGCCGGATGGCCTGGACGGCAAGCCAGAGCAGATAGGCCGCGCCACCGGTTTTCAGCACCAGAAACGCCGTCGGCGAGGCGGTGATCAACGCCGAGATGCCGAAGGCGACCAGCAGCGTGTGAACGACAATACCGAAGCTCGTCCCGAGCACCACGAACAGGGCTGCCTTCTTGCCCTGCGACAGCGCACGGCTGATCGAAAGCGTCATGTCAGGCCCGGGCGTCGCCGCAAGCAGAAGCGTAGCGGCGGCAAAGCCGAACAGCGTTGGCAGGCTGGGAAGGAAGTCCATGTGTGCGATCCCCGGGGACACTCGGTCGCCCCCTCTATTCCGGCACCTCGGCTTTTGCCAGCGGATTCGGCCGTTGCTGTGTTCTTCCGCTTGAATCCAGGCGTGTTCTGGATAAAGTGCCGCAGAATTTCCAAGGCGGCACGCCGCCCTCTCCCAGACCAGACGGACGGAAACCATGGCATCGCATAAAGACGTGAAAAAGGTCGTTCTCGCCTATTCGGGCGGTCTCGACACCTCGATCATCCTGAAGTGGCTGCAGACCGAACTCGGCGCCGAAGTCGTGACGTTTACCGCCGACCTCGGCCAGGGCGAAGAACTGGAGCCGGCGCGCAAGAAGGCCGAGATGCTCGGCATCAAGGAAATCTACGTCGAGGATGTGCGCGAAGAATTCGTCAGGGATTTCGTCTTCCCGATGTTCCGCGCCAACGCCGTCTATGAGGGCGTCTATCTGCTCGGCACCTCCATCGCGCGGCCGCTGATTTCCAAGCACCTGATCGACATCGCCAAGAAGACCGGCGCTGACGCGATCGCGCATGGTGCCACCGGCAAGGGCAACGACCAGGTTCGCTTCGAGCTGTCGGCCTATGCGCTGAACCCCGATATCAAGATCATCGCCCCCTGGCGCGACTGGTCGTTCAAGAGCCGTACCGACCTGCTCGAATTTGCCGAGAAGCACCAGATCCCGGTTGCCAAGGACAAGAAGGGCGAGGCGCCCTTCTCCGTCGACGCCAACCTCTTGCACTCCTCGTCCGAGGGCAAGGTTCTGGAAGACCCGTCGCAGGAAGCTCCTGAATACGTGCACATGCGCACGATCTCGCCGGAAGCGGCTCCCGACAAGGCGACCGTCATCAAGGTCGGCTTCGAGCGCGGTGACGCCGTTTCGATCAACGGCGTGCGCCTGTCGCCGGCAAACCTGCTCGCCAAGCTCAACGACTATGGTCGTGACAACGGCATCGGCCGTCTCGACCTGGTCGAAAACCGCTTCGTCGGCATGAAGTCGCGCGGCGTCTACGAGACCCCCGGCGGCACGATCCTGTTGTCGGCCCACCGCGCGATCGAATCGATTACCCTCGACCGAGGTGCAGCCCACCTCAAGGACGAGCTGATGCCGCGCTATGCCGAGCTGATCTATTACGGCTTCTGGTTCTCGCCGGAGCGCGAGATGCTGCAGGCGGCGATCGACCGGAGCCAGGAGCATGTCGAAGGTGAAGTGACGCTGAAGCTCTACAAGGGCAACGTCATGGTCACCGGCCGCGAAAGCCCGAAGTCGCTCTATTCCGACAAGCTGGTCACGTTCGAGGACGACCAGGGCGCCTACGACCAGAAGGATGCCGCCGGCTTCATCAAGCTGAACGCGCTGCGCCTTCGCACGCTGGCTGCGCGCAACCGCTAAGCGGTAAGCCCCTGACAAGACAAAGCCTCCGCGACCCGGGTCGCGGAGGCTTTTTCATGCACGCTGCTATCCGGTCTGAGACGTCGCTATTCGGCCGCTTCCGGCAGGGCACGCTTGCCATCAGTCGGCGCCGCCAACGGCGTCAGGCGGACGGTCCGGCGATACCAGAGATAGCTAAGCACGCAGAGAAGGCCGAAGCTCGGAATGATCGTGCCGAGCGCCAGCACCGGCACGCCGACGATGGCCGCCAAGGCGCCGCCGAGAAGGCCGGCGCCCATCTGGATGAACCCCATCATCGCCGACGCCGTGCCGGCGATATGCGGGAAAGGCGCCATGGCTGCCGTCATCATGTAGGGCATAACGAAGGCGATGCCGAAGGCATAGACGCCGACCGGCGCCATCACCGACAGGAAGCTCGGCTCGAGCGCGTGCATGGTGTAGGCGAGCGCCACGCTGCCGAGCGCGATGAAGCAGAGACCGACAGGCACCAGCGCTTGCGGCGTAAACCGCCGCATCAGCAGCCTTACCGTCACGGTGCCCGAGAAGAAGAAGCCGGATTGCATCAGCATGCCGACGCCGAACTCGGTCGGCGTCAGCCCGACCGTGCCGATCAGCACGAAGGGCAGCATCGTTGCCTGCGCATAGAGTGCGCCGACGGCACCGGCGATCACCAGGGTCGACGACACAAAACGGCTGTCGGTCAAAAGCTCGCGATAGGCGGCAAGGATCGGGCGCAGATGGCCCTTGGCCGGATCGGGCGTCGCCGTTTCCGCCATGAAGAACTGCACGCTGACGCAGGCCATCAGCGCAAAGCCGACCATCAGGAAGAAGATCGACTGCCAGCCGAAGAGGCCGAGCGCCAGCCCGCCGAGCGTCGGCGACACCGCCGGGCCGATCGCCAGCATCATGCCGATCATGTTCATGATCCGAGCTGCCTGCAGGCCGGTGAACTGGTCGCGCACGATGGCGCGCGCAACCGTCATGCCGACGGAGGCGCCGATGCCCTGTACCAGCCGTCCTGCAAGCAGGACCGAGACCGAGGGCGCAAAGGCCGCCATCAGGCTGCCGGCGAGATAGATAGCCATGAAGATCAGCGTCGTGCGCCGGCGGCCGATGACATCGGAAAGCGTGCCTGACACCAGCTGCGCAAAGGCGAAGCCGGCGAAATAGAGCGACAGCGTCATCTTGATCGCTGCCTCGCTGGAGGAGAAGGCGCGCACCAGTTCGGGCATCGCCGGCGTATAGAGCGCCATGGAGACGGGGCCGAGCGCCACAAGGAAGGCGCCGATGATGCTGGTGCGCCGTTCGCTCATGCGGCGCGTCATTGCTTCGCCCCCTTTTCCTTGCCGGCGACGCACGGATCGAGGCGGCGCAGGTTCTCGCGCAGGATGCGCAGGTTGCCGCAGAGCATTTCGCGCGTCTCCTCGTCGAGACCTGCCGTATAGGCATTCATCATTTCGCGCAGGCCCGCCATCAGCTCGGAAAGCAGCGGATCGGCCTTGTCGGTGATGACGACGTTCTTGGCGCGGCGGTCGGCCGGGTCGGGCATCCGGGCCACCAGCTCCATCGCCTCCAGCCGGTCGAGATAGGCCGACAGCGTCATCGGCTCGATGCCCATGCGCGTGGCGATTTCCGCCTGCTTGATGCCCTCGGTCAGCGCCACCTGGATCAGCGTGCGGGCTTCGCCCGGCGTGATGCCGAGATCCAGCGCATTGACCTTGCGGTCAAAGGCGCCGCGCAGCAGGCGGGAGACATCGGTCAGCAACATGCCGATGGTTTCGGATTCGAGTTTTGTCGGCATCAGGATCGTTCACAAGAGATATAATAAGCTTTCCTTATCATACCCCTTGCCAACTTTCAACGCGGCAAGCCGGCGATGCTCAGCCCTCGAGCTCCTCGCGCAGCATCTCCAGCTCCAGCCATTCCTCCTCCATCCGCGCAAGATCGCCGCGAAGCTTTTCCAGCTCCTGCGCCAGCTTGGCGAAGGTGTTCGGATCCTTGGCAAAGAGGTTGGGATCGGCCATCCGCTCCTCACGCTTGGCGGCCTCGGCTTCCGCCTTGGCGATCTCCTTCGGCAGGTTTTCGAGCGCGAACTTCTGCTTGTAGGAGAGCTTGCCCTTGGCCTTCGACGTGTCGGCTATCGGCGCGGCAGCGTCGGACACCTTGGCCTTTTCCGCCTTCTCGGCCTTGCGGCGTTCCTCGATGGCGCCCTTGCGCTGCGCCATCATGTCGGTGTAACCGCCGGCATATTCGATCCAGCGACCATCAGGCGCTTCCGGATTGCCCGGTGCGATGGTCGAGCTGACGGTGCGGTCGAGGAAGTCACGGTCGTGGCTGACGAGGATGACGGTTCCGGCAAAGCCGGCGACGACTTCCTGCAGCAGGTCGAGCGTTTCGATGTCGAGATCGTTGGTCGGCTCGTCGAGGATCAGCAAGTTGGTGGCACGGGCAAGGATACGCGCCAGCATCAGCCGCGCGCGCTCGCCGCCCGACAGTTCGCGAATGGGTGTGCGCGCCTGCTCGGGCTGGAACAGGAAGTCCTTCATGTAGCCGGTGACATGGCGCTGCTCGCCGTTGACAATCAGGCTCTCGCCGCGGCCGTCGGTGAGGTAATGCGCCAGCGTGTCCTCGAGATTGAGGTCCTCGCGCTTCTGATCGAGCGTCGCCATCTCCAGATTGGTGCCGAGCTTCACCGTTCCGGTGTCCGGCTCGATCTGGCCGGTCAGCATTTTCAACAGCGTGGTCTTGCCGGCGCCATTCGGGCCGACGAGGCCGATCCGGTCGCCGCGATGCACGCGGATCGAAAACGGCGCGACGATCGTCCGCTCGCCATAGATCTTCGTGATCTTTTCCGCCTCGATGACGAGCTTTCCGGATTCCTTGGCGTCGGACGCGCTCGCCTGGACGGAGCCCTGCGGGCCCTTGTGGCCGCGATGGCGCGAGCGCATGTCCTGCAATTCGCCGAGGCGGCGCATATTGCGCTTGCGCCTTGCGGTCACACCGTAGCGCAGCCAATGCTCCTCGCGCTCGATCGCCTTGCCGAGCTTGTGCTGTTCCAGCTCTTCGGCCCCCAGCACCTCGTCGCGCCAGGCCTCGAAATGGCCGAAGCCACGATCAAGCCGGCGCGACTGGCCGCGGTCGAGCCAGACGGTCGCGGTCGAAACCTTTTCCAGGAACCGCCGGTCGTGCGAGATCAGCACCAGGGCAGACCGGCTGCGCGTCAACTCGTCTTCGAGCCATTCGATCGTCGGCAGGTCGAGATGGTTGGTCGGCTCGTCGAGCAGGAGGATATCCGGCTCGGGCGCCATCACCCGGGCAAGTGCTGCACGCCGCGCCTCGCCGCCGGAAAGTCGCGCGGGGTCCTCTTCGCCGGTCAGGCCCAGATGCTGCAGCAGATAGGCGACGCGGTAAGGATCGTCGCTCGGACCAAGGCCCGATTCCGCATAGGCCTGCACCGTGTCGTAGCCTTCGAAATCCGGCGCCTGGGGCAGGTAGCGGACCGTCGAGGACGGGTGGCGGAAGACTTCGCCCGATTGTGCCTCGGCAAGGCCGGCGGCGATCTTCATCAGCGTCGACTTGCCCGAACCGTTGCGCCCGACAAGGCAGATGCGGTCCCCCGGCTCCACCTGCAGGTTGGCGCCGGCCAGAAGCGGCGTGCCCCCGAAGGTGAGGAAGATATCGTCGAGTTTCAGAATGGGAGGCGCCAAGGCTCAGGCTCCGGAAAGGTCATAGGGGCGAGCGAGAACAATCGCCCGGCCGGTGTCGAGGGAAATGCGAAGGGGACCCTCCGCAACATTGGAAACGGTGCGGGACGACCCGAACGGCAAGGTGAAATCCGTGAGCGGATAACGCGCATTGACGATCGTAAGCCCGAAGAGATCGGTCAGTCCGAGGATGGAGAACAGGCTGCCCTTCGGCAGATCGATGTCGATCTCGCCTGCAAGCAGCGGATAGGCCTCTTCCTCGCCCGACGTCATGAACACCGGCAAGCCGCGCTCGGCCAGCGCAGCCGCCTGAAGCAGGTGCAGGAAGGCATGGTCGCTGCGGGATCCTCCGAGCGCACCGGCAAAGATCAAAGCTTCGGCACCGCGCGAAAGTGCCGCTTCCACGGCGATCTCGCCATCGGTCGCCGCCTTGGCGGCGGGGTAGGGCTCGCGCGGAACGCCGGCAAACTCGGCAAGCAGCGCCGCCTCGGTCGAGTCGAAATCACCAACCCAGACGTCGGGGGTCACCGCCAGGGTCCGCGCATGTCGCATGCCCCCGTCGGCCGCAACGAAGCGGCTGCCAACGAGCTGGCGCGCGAGACGATCGGTGGGGGTGAGCGCACCGCCGAGCAGAATGGTGAAGGTGGATCGGGCCATGGCAAAGCCCATAGCGCAAAGGCACGGCCAAGGAAAAGCAAGAAAACCGAACAGGGCCGCTATCTGGCGATTTTGCGTTGATGTCATCAGGCTTCGCAGGATCGGCGGGCGTCGGGCTGCTGGATACCGGCGTTCAAACTTCGCTTGCCATCAAACCGTCACGGCGGTAAATCTCTACCCGCTCTAACGGGGTGCCTTCCGACCGCATGCGGCCGAAGGCTGAGAGGCGTTTAACGCCAACCCGCGGAACCTGATCCGGCTCATACCGGCGGAGGGATTAGACGCGATCGGATCGATACGCCCTTTTCCCATGCAACATTATTTTTAGGGAGAGGTGCCTGCCATGTCCAAATCATCGCAACTGAAGTTCCTTAGCCGGCTAGCGCTTGCCTCAACGGCAAGCCTCGTCTTCGCGGCCAATGCCGTAGCCGCCGAAAAGACGCTAACCGTCTACACCTATGAAAGCTTCATCACCGAATGGGGCCCGGGCGCCAAGGTCGCCGAAGCCTTTGAAAAGATCTGCGAATGCAAGGTCACCTATGTCGGCGTCGCCGATGGTGTCGAGCTTTTGACCCGTCTGAAGCTCGAGGGTGCCGCCTCCAAGGCCGACATCGTGCTCGGCCTCGATACCAACCTGGTTGCCGAGGCCAAGGCCACCGGTTTCTTCGCGCCGCACGGCATCGAGGCCGAAGGCGTCAAGGTGCCCGGCGATTTCTCAGACGACACCTTCCTTCCCTATGATTACGGCCATTTCGCCGTGGTCTACGACACCCAGACCCTGAAGACGCCGCCGAAGAGCCTCAAGGACCTGGTCGAGGGCGACCCGTCGCAGAAGATCGTCATCGAGGATCCGCGCACATCGACGCCGGGCCTCGGCCTGCTTCTGTGGGTCAAGGCCGTCTATGGCAACGAAGCCGGTGCCGCCTGGGCCAAGCTCAAGGACCGTGTGCTGACCGTGACACCGGGTTGGTCGGAAGCCTATGGCCTCTTCACCAAGGGTGAAGCGCCGATGGTGCTGTCCTACACCACGTCTCCCGCCTACCACATGGTGGCTGAGAACACCGACCGCTACCAGGCGGCCGAATTCTCGGAAGGTCACTACATCCAGATCGAAGTCGCAGGCATGACCAAGAACGCCAAGGCGCCGGAACTTGCCAAGCAGTTTCTCGGCTTCATGACCGGTCCGGAGTTCCAGTCGATCATCCCGACCACCAACTGGATGATGCCGGTCGGCGCCACCAAGGAGCCGCTGCCGGACGCTTTCGGCAAGCTGGTCAATCCGGCAAAAACCTTCCTGCTGCCATCGGAAGAGGTCGCGGCCAACCGCAAGGCCTGGATCGACGAGTGGCTCGCCGCCATGAGCAAGAACTGAAGCGCGCTTGTTCGCGCCAGCCGAAAACAGGATCACCATCACCGCCGGGGCCCTGAGCCTCGGCGGCATCCTGCTGTTTGTCTGCCTGGCGATTGCAGCGCTTCTGTTCCAGAGCGGCGACTTCGGCAATGGCGTACTGTTCGACGCTTATATTTGGCGGGTAACCCGCTTCACATTGCTTCAGGCGAGCCTTTCGACGCTGCTCTCGGTTCTGCTCGCCATCCCGATCGCCCGCGCACTGGCGCGTCGGGCGCGTTTTCCCGGCCGCGTCTGGGTGCTGCGGCTCATGGCCCTGCCGCTCGGCCTTCCTGTTCTGGTCGGTGCCCTCGGGCTGATCGAGATCTGGGGTCGGCAAGGTGTACTCAACGCAGCTCTGGCCGGGCTCGGGCTTAAGCAGCCCATCAGCATCTACGGCCTTTTCGGCATCCTGCTTGCCCACGTCTTCTTCAACATGCCACTGGTCGCGCGCCTCTTCCTTGCCGGGCTGGAGCGCATCCCCTCGGAATACTGGCGGACCGCCGCCAATCTCGGCATGCCGCCGACCGCCCTCTTCCGCTTTGTCGAGTGGCCGGTTCTGCGCGGACTGCTGCCGGGGGCCGCCGGCCTCGTTTTCATGCTCTGCGCCACCAGCTTTACGCTGGTGCTGACGCTCGGTGGCGGGCCTGCCGCCAGCACCATCGAGGTCGCAATCTATCAGGCGCTGCGCTTCGATTTCGATCCGCCGCGGGCGATCGCCCTCTCCGCCCTGCAGATTGTCATGACCGGCGTGCTGCTCTTGGCACTCACGCGTGTTGCGACCGAGCCGGCAGTGAGCGCAACCGGGGGCAAAACCTCGAGACGCTACGATGCAGGAAACGGCCTCTCCCGCGTGTCCGATGCCGGCTGGATCCTGTTCTCGCTCGTCTTTATCGGCGCGCCACTGATTGCCGTCCTCACATCCGGCCTGCGTGCAGACCTGGTGAAACTGGCGGGCGACGCGACCGTGCATCGTGCCCTGATCACCAGCATCGTCATCGCCATCCTCTCGGCATTCCTTTGCGTCACCGTGGCAGCCGCGATGATCCGCGCTGCCGCCACCGTCGCGGCGCGTCGACACGCACCCGCCTTGGCCAGGGCATTTGCCGGCACTGTCGCTGCCAGCACCTCGCTGGTGCTGCTGGTGCCGCCGGTCGTGCTTGGGGCGGGCTGGTTCCTGCTTCTGCGCCCCTTCGGCGACGTCGCCCGTTTCGCCCCCGCCATCGTCGTTGCCATCAATGCGCTGATGGCGCTGCCCTTCGTGCACCGGATCCTGGCCCCGGCGATGGCAACCCACGCCGCCCGCACCGACAGGCTGACGGCCAGCCTCGGCATCCGAGGCTTCCATCGCCTGCGATGGATCGACCTGCCGCCGCTCCGAAAACCCCTGCTGATGGCCTTTTCCTTCGCCATGGCGCTATCCCTCGGCGACCTTGGCGCCGTGGCGCTGTTCGGCTCGCAGGACATGGTAACGCTTCCCTGGCTGCTCTATAGCCGGATGGGCAGCTATCGCACCGCGGATGCTGCCGGGCTGGCGCTGTTCCTCGGCTTGCTCTGCCTGATCTTCACCATGCTCGGCACGGCCGGCGACAGGCGCGTGCCGGAAGGACGCAACGCATGAACCCGGAAGGCGCAGTTGAGCTTATTGGCGTCGATATCCGTTACGACGCGACCGAGTTGCACTTCGATTGCGCCATTCAGCCGGGCGGCATCGTCGCGGTTGCCGGCGCGTCAGGCTCCGGAAAATCGACACTGTTTCACGTCATCGCCGGCTTCGAGGAGCCCGATCAAGGCGAGGTCCGCATTCTCGGCAAGACAATGTCGGGGCAGGCACCGTCAGAGCGCCCCGTTTCCGTCATCTTCCAGGACAACAACCTGTTTGCACATCTCGACGTCGCCACCAATGTCGGCTTCGGCATCAGCGCCTCGCTTCGCCTGTCGGATGCCGATCGCGCCCGGATAGACGAGGCCCTCCACCGTGTCGGGTTGGATGGCTTCGGCAAGCGCCTGCCGCCGACGCTATCGGGCGGCGAACGTCAGCGTGTGGCACTGGCGCGCGCCCTGGTGCGACATCGCCCGCTGCTTTTGCTGGACGAGCCGTTTGCCGCGCTCGATCCCGGCATGAGGGCCGGCATGCGCGCGCTACTGCATGACCTGCACGAGCTGGAAAACAACACGATCCTGATGATCACGCACCATCCCGATGACGTGAGGGCGCTGGCCGATAGCGTGCTTTTTCTGGACCAGGGGCGTATCATCGCCCATGATCCGGTCGAACGCTTCCTCGAGCGGCGCGACATGGCGGCGATCAACCGCTTTCTCGGCAACGCGTGATGCGGATTGGAATCGTGCCGTATGCGGCACTTCGCCACAATTTGACCGCCGCGCCATGCGACGCGCGGGTTATCCGGCGCACAAGGTGCGAATATTCGCGTATCCGTTGCCGTGATACCACGGGGCAACTATTTCTGTGGGGGTAAACTAGGCAGGTGGCGCTGAAATAGATACAGCAAGACCTGGGCTGGAATACGCGTGCCGGATCGGACCTATCCGGCTGAAAAAGTAAGATTTTCAACGCCACCGAGTTCCCAAGGTGGAGTGGCGTTGGACGGGAAACGGGCTGCGGCATGGAAAGTCATACAGTCAGAAACGACCGGTTCCCGCCCAGGCGCGGAGGCCTCCGGACACGTGCTGTGGTTGCATTGCTTGCGACAACGCTGCTTTCCGCCTGCCAGTCGGTGATCGAGCAGACCTATGAGCCGACCGTATCACCGTCCTCCAATCCGCAGATCGTCGACGAAGTCCAGAAGAACGACCCCCGTGCCCAGCTCGGCGCGCGCGAGCACCCGCGCATCGTCGCCAGCTACGGTGGGGAGTACAAGGACGCAAAGACCGAGCGGCTTGTCGCCCGCATCGCCGGCGCGCTGACGGCCGTCTCGGAAAATCCGCAGCAGTCCTATCGCATCACCATTCTCAATTCCCCGGCGATCAATGCCTTTGCGCTGCCCGGCGGCTATCTCTATGTCACCCGCGGCCTGCTAGCGCTCGCCAATGACGCGTCCGAAGTTGCAGCCGTGCTGTCGCATGAAATGGCACACGTCACCGCCAATCACGGCATCGAGCGCCAGCAACGCGAGGAGGCGGAAGTCATCGCCAGCCGCGTCGTCTCCGAAGTGCTGTCCTCGGATCTCGCCGGCAAGCAGGCGCTGGCGCGCGGCAAGCTGCGGCTCGCCGCCTTCTCTCGCAACCAGGAGCTCCAGGCCGACGTTATCGGCGTGCGCATGCTCGGAGAAGCCGGCTACGACCCCTATGCGGCGGCGCGCTTCCTCGATTCGATGGCCGCCTACAGCCGCTTCTCCGCCGTTGATCCGGAAGCCGACCAGAGCCTCGACTTCCTCTCGAGCCACCCGAACGCGCCGCAGCGCGTCGATCTCGCACGCCGGCACGCGCGCGCCTTTGGCGCCGAGGGCACCAGCGGTGACCGCGGGCGCGATTATTATCTCGCCGGCATCGACGGCTTGCTTTATGGCGACAGCCCGCAGGAAGGCTATGTCCGCGGCCAGACCTTCATGCACGGGCAGCTCGGCATCCGCTTCGATGTGCCGCCCGGCTTCCAGATCGACAACAAGGCGGAGGCTGTCCTGGCGACGGGCCCCGGCGACGTGGCGGTCCGCTTCGACGGTATTGCCGACACGGCCCGCAAGAGCCTGACGGACTACATCGCCAGCGGTTGGGTAACAGGCCTGCAGCCCGACACCATCCGCCCGATCAGCGTCAACGGCCTTGAGGCCGCAACGGCACGAGCGTCCGCCGATCGCTGGGATTTCGACGTGACCGTGGTGCGCATCGACAATCGCATCTACCGCTTCCTGACCGCCGTTCCGAAGGGATCGCGCGCGCTGGAGCCGACGGCCAACCAGCTGCGCACGTCGTTCCGCAAGATGACACCAGCTGAAACCCAGTCGCTGAAGCCGCTGCGCATCCGCGTTGCCGTGGTCAAGCCTGGAGAGACGATCGCCACGCTGGCGGCCCGGATGATGGGCACCGACCGCAAGCTCGATCTGTTCCGGCTGATCAACGCCATGCAGGTCACCTCGACGATCAAGCCGGGCGATCGGGTCAAGATCATTTCCGAATAGACGCAGACGGCGCCGCACCCATCTCAGGTTCGACGCCGTCCCATGTCTTTGCCGTCAAGATGCATTTGACCTGCGCAAACTGCCTTTACGCGTTCGCGTCCAGCCGCAATCACGAGCCTTGCCTCTCATGCGCCATCCGTCTCTGACCGAGGGCAGCCTGGAGAATTTCCGGAAGTGCCTCAGTGCACGACGGATGTCAGCGCCGGGGCTTTGGTTGCGAGTGCCGCCCGCAGCTTTTCGAGCGCCCGCGTCTCGATCTGGCGGACCCGCTCCTTGGATATGCCGAGGTCGAGACCGAGTTCTTCCAGCGTGGCCCCCTCTTCCGACAGGCGCCGCGCGCGGATGATCCTCATCTCACGCTCGGTCAGTGCGCCCAAGGCGTCATGCAGCCAGATGCGGGCACGCTCGCCGTCGATCATGTCGCTCACCTGTTCGTCAGGCAGAGGTGCGTCGCTTGCGAGAAAGTCGAGGCGCTCTCCACCATCGGAATCCGGGCCACCGACGGGTGCCTGCAATGACGTATCGCTGCCGGACAGGCGGGCATCCATGGTCTGGACGTCGGCAATGCTGACCCCGAGCGCTGCGGCGATTTCCTCATGCATAGCCTGCGATGTGAGCTGGCGATCGCCTTGCGCCAGCCGCGCGCGCAGCCGACGAAGATTGAAGAAAAGTGCCTTTTGCGCCGAACTGGTGCCGCCGCGAACGATCGACCAGTTGCGCAGCACGTAATCCTGCATCGAGGCGCGGATCCACCAGGTGGCATAGGTCGAGAAACGGACCTCACGGCTGGGCTCGAAGCGCGCGGCGGCTTCGAGCAGGCCTATATGCCCCTCCTGGACGAGGTCGCCCATCGGCAGTCCGAAATTGCGGAATTTTGCCGCCATGGAGATGACCAGCCGCATATGCGACATGGCGATCTTGTTGCGGGCGTCCTGATCGTGATCGTTGCGCCAGGCCTTTGCCAATGCGTGCTCTTCTTCACGCTCGAGATAAGGTGCCTCCATCGCAATCTTGATCATGCGCCTGTCTGCTGTGAGAGTCCTCATCGATCGCTCCATGGCGGGCGCCTGGACGCCGCTAACGGGTGAAGTCCAAGGGCCGGACGGGGAAACCCGACCGGCGCCGGCGGCGGCTGGTGCGACGACACCGAAACTTGAAGAAACGGTGAGGCGCCCTACTTCCAAACTACGAAGCTGAATTCTGACAGAAGATCACGGAACCCAGATCGCCCCGGCAGGAAGGCGGCGCATCCCTGCCGGCTTCGGTAAATGCGCGTCGACGCAAAAAGTTCCCTCGGCCGGACAAGAAAGCTGCGAGCAAAAAACGCTGAGAACGAAAAAGCCCGGCGCGATGGCCGGGCTTTGTCTTGTCGTGGTGGAAAGGGCTGGCGCTCTTTAAGCTGCCTCGTCCTGTGCGTCGTCTTCTTCGATCGCCTTGCCGCGCTTCGGACCCTTGTTAAGATTGGCTTCGACGAGGCGAACCGCCTCCGTCTCGGACATCTTGTTCACGGCCGCGATTTCGCGCGCCATGCGGTCGAGCGCAGCTTCATAGAGCTGGCGTTCGGAATAGGACTGTTCCGGCTGGTTTTCCGCGCGGTAGAGATCGCGCACAACCTCTGCGATCGAGATCAGATCGCCGGAGTTGATCTTGGCATCGTATTCCTGTGCGCGGCGCGACCACATGGTCCGCTTCACGCGAGCCTTGCCCTGCACAACCTTCAACGCGCGATCGACGAAATCGGTCTCCGAGAGCTTGCGCATGCCGATGCTGACGGCCTTGGCGACCGGCACCTTCAGGCGCATCTTGTCCTTTTCGAAATCGATGACAAAAAGCTCAAGCTTCATGCCGGCAACTTCCTGCTCCTCGATAGCAACAATCTGTCCGACGCCATGGGCCGGATAGACAATCGATTCACCGGTCTTGAAGCCGTGGCGTGTCGAAGATTTTTTCTGCTGGGTCGTCATTCGTTTCAAAAACTCCCTGTTTCGCACCCGGCCATTGTTGGCCGGGGCCGGGTCAGTGAGGCCCGGGATGACGGAGGTACCGCCGGGTGGGTCCATCCTGGTCCGTCCAAAGAAACGCAAACAATCCCATCAAACGCGGTCACAATAGAGAAACGCAACGGTGCGTATCTGGAAAAGCCGCGCTGTGGAGATCGTTTGCTTTCGTGAGGTTTTCGGGCGCGCAAAAACACCCTCTGTGGATCAGTAGAAGGACCCTATCACAAAAAACTGCGGAAATCAATAATTTGCTGCATGGCAGCCATCAAGCCGCCATTCTCGCATCTGCGAGGGCGGAGCTCGATTTTCCCCAGATTTGACGCCGGGGCCGTCTTGGTTCCGTCCGCCCCGATGAACGGACCGGAACCGGACGCCTCAGTCGCCCTGGCCTGGTTCGGCGGAGAAGTACTTCTCGTACTTGCCTTCGACCCCGTCCATTTCCTTGGCTTCCGGCATCGCATCGCGCTTGATGGTGACGTTCGGCCATTTGGTGGCAAAATCAGCGTTCACTTTCAACCACATATCAAGGCCCGGCTCGGTATCAGGCTTGATCGCCTCGGCGGGACATTCCGGCTCGCAGACGCCGCAATCGATGCATTCGTCGGGATGAATGACGAGAAAATTCTCGCCTTCGTAGAAGCAGTCCACCGGGCAGACTTCAACGCAATCCATGTACTTGCAGCGAATGCAATTGTCGGTCACGACATACGTCATGAGGTACTCCAGCCAATGCTCACGTTTGATGGCAGACGGCAATCAATGGTGATGCTCATGTCCGCGCATGCTAGGAATGTCCGGCGCGCATAGCTGCCGAAGCAGAACCAATGCACCCAACGTGGGTTGTCAGGTAAAGGCTTTATGGACCCTTTGCAAGAATATTCAATGCGCGAAACGCCGCGCTGAAGGCAGAGTTTTCTAATCGTCGAGCGGATTGAAACCGGGCTTCAGCCGATCGATTTCGCGCCGCTCTTTCTTGGTGGGGCGCCCGGCCCCGGGTTCGCGCGTCGCGAGGTCGAAAGCCGACAGCTTTTCCCGCGGCTGCGCCGGCGTCAGGTCCTCGTAGAGAAGCCGCGCCTGCTCGTAAGGACCGCGTCGTTCACCGGGCAGAAGCACGCGCACGATCACGTCGCGCCGCTCAAGAGACAGGGCGAGCACATCTCCAGCCTTCACCTGGAAGGCGGATTGCTTGACCCGTTCGTCGTTGACAGTGACATGCCCCGACTCGATCGCCTTCTGGGCGATCGAGCGGGACTTCATCAGACGCGTGAAGAACAGCCATTTGTCGAGACGCTGGCGCGATGCCGGGTTGGACGCTGACTGTTTCTCCATGGCAGTCCTACTTCTTCATCTGCTCCTTGAGAGCAGCAAGCTTGGCAAAGGGCGAATCCGGATCGATCGGCTTCTCCTTGCGCGGCGGGCGCGCCTCGAACTTGGCCGCATTGGGCTTGCCGCCGCGATCGTGACGATCGTGGCGATCCTGCCGCTGGCCACCCTCGGGCTTGCCGTCGTGGCGTTTGCCGCGGGCAGGCGCACCGCCTTTGCGGCCGCCTTCGCGTCCCTCGCCCTGGCCGTGTCCTTGACCCTGGCCTTGGCCCTGACGCGGACCGCCACCACGGCGCTGATCGCCCTGAGGACGGCCACCTTGGCGCTGGTTGTCCTGGCGGGTGCCGGGACGCCAGAGGAGTACCGGCTTGGCTTCGACAGCCTCGGCACCCTCTTCCGCAGGCGCCTGAGCAGCAACCGCTTCGCCTTCGACGGCCGCAGGCTCGGCAGAGGCAGATGCCTCTGCTTCGGCCGCAGGCTCGGCGTCGGCACTTGCATCCGCATCGTCGTGATCGGCGGCCGCTTCGGCAACCGGCTCGGCCTGAGTGGCGGCAGAACCGCCCTGGCTTGCCAGGAACGCGGCTGCGTCTTCGGCCTTCACGCTGTCGGCGCGATAGCCAAGACCCTTGAGGATTTCTTCCATGTCGTCAGGCGTCGCGCCGAGAATGGAGAGCATCGAGGTCGTCGCGGTAAAGCGACGGCCGTCATAGGCCCCTTCCGGACGCGGCTGCGCACCCGGCTTCCACTGCAGCAACGGACGGATGAGATCCGCCAGGCGCTCGAGGATGTCGATGCGAACGGCACGCTTGCCGAGGAAACGGAAGCCTGCAAGCTTGTAGAAGGTGCGCTCGAACGAGGGATCGGTGACAACCGACGTGCGGCCTGCGGCCAGCATCGGGATCAGATCGCCGTAGCCGGCCTTGTCGAGGCCGTCATTCTTCAACGCCCAGAGCAGGGTGATCAGCTCGGCCGGAGCCGGCTTCAACAGAGCGGGCAGGAAGATGTGGTAGGCGCCGAAGCGGACGCCGTACTTGCGGATCGAAGCGCGACCGTCCTGATCCAGCGACTTCACCTCTTCGGCGACGTCGCGGCGGAACAGCACACCGAGATTTTCGACGAGCTGGAAGGCCAGCCCCTTGGCAAGGCCTTCGAGATCCTCGGCGCGCGAGATATCGTCGAGCGGCTTCAGCACCGTGCCGATATGATGGTTCACGAAGCGCTCGATACGGGCGACGACATGCTCGCGCGCATTGGCCTGCAGCTGCTCATCGGCAAGCAGGATGACGCGCGGACGCATGACGTGGTCGCTGGCGGTCAGCCGCGCCACGGGATCGCCGAGCCAACGCACGAGGCCGTCGGACGACAGCGCAAGGTCGCCGTTGCCGGAGGCGTGCAGACGCGCCGCACGCGCTTCGAACTCGAGCGCCAGCGCCTTCTGCGCAGCACCCTGCACAGCCTTGGCGTCCGGTCCGTCTCCGCCGGTCGCCAGCGTAAACCGGAAACCGGTTAGTTGTCCTACGTGATGGCCTTCAACGAAGACGTCACCATTCACACTGATTTCAGCTTCCAGCATAGCATTCTCTCTCAGGCGCTTCATGAGCACAGATGTCCTGCGATCAACAAAGCGTTTCGTCAACCGTTCATGTAGTGCGTCGGACAATCGATCTTCAATTTCCCGCGTCTTTTCTTGCCAGTGTGTCGGATCGGCAAGCCATCCGGGCCGGTTCGACACATAGGTCCAAGTTCTGATCTGCGCGATTCGCGCCGAAAGTGTGTCGATCTCGCCATCGGTAAAATCCGCACGTCGGACCTGTTCTGCCATGAAATCCTCGTTCACGGCACCCCGACGGACAACATCGATGTAGATCGTGGAGATCAGATCGGCGTGTTGAGCCGGTGTAATGCGGCGATAATCCGGCAATGCGCAGACTTCCCACAATTTCTCCACCCGGTCCGGTGTGGTCGCGAGATCCATCACTTCGGGATAGCGGGACAAATGTTCGAGCGCCTGCTGATCCACCGCAGGTAGTGCCCGCGCAAGCCCCGGAATTGTCGGCGCTGCATCGAGGCTCCGCTTCAGGGCGGCAAGCGACGCATAGTCGAATGCCTTGGTGCGCCACTGCAGCACCTTGAGCGGATCGAATTCATGCGCCTCGATGCGGTGCACCAGTTCGTTGTCGAACGGATCGACCCGGCCGGTCACGCCAAAGGTACCATCGCGCAGATACCGCCCGGCGCGTCCGGCGATCTGCGCCAGTTCGGCCGGATTGAGGTTTCGGAACTGGTAGCCGTCGAACTTGCGGTCCTGCGCAAAGGCGACATGGTCGACATCGAGGTTCAGGCCCATGCCGATCGCATCGGTCGCCACCAGAAATTCGACGTCGCCTTCCTGGTAGAGCGCGACCTGGGCGTTGCGCGTGCGCGGCGACAGCGCCCCGAGCACGACGGCAGCACCGCCGCGCTGGCGGCGGATCAGCTCGGCGATCGCATAGACCTCGTCGGCCGAAAAGGCGACGATCGCCGTGCGAGGCGGCAGGCGGGTGATCTTCTTCGACCCGGCATAGAGCAGTTGCGACATGCGCGGGCGCTCGACGACGGTGATGCCCGGCAACAGCTGCTCGAGGATCGGCCGCATCGTTGCAGCCCCGAGCAGCAACGTCTCGCCGCGGCCACGCAGATAGAGCAGCCGGTCGGTGAAGATGTGGCCACGCTCGAGATCGCCGGCAAGCTGCACTTCGTCGATCGCGACGAAGGACGCCGTCGTCTCGCGCGGCATCGCCTCGACGGTGCAGACCGAATAGCGGGCGCGGTGCGGGGTGATCTTTTCCTCGCCGGTGATCAGCGCGACGTTGTGATGACCGACCTTTTCGACCAGGCGTGTATAGACCTCGCGCGCCAAAAGGCGCAGCGGCAGCCCAATGACGCCGCTGTCGTGCGCGATCATGCGCTCGATCGCATAATGCGTCTTGCCGGTATTGGTTGGCCCGAGCACCGCGGTGACACCGCGGCCGCTCAGGATCATGGGGTGAACGGACACGTCATCGATCCCGGGCAGTCAGAAACATAAAGAGGCGCCTTGAAGCGCCGGCGGCAAACACATGCCCACGCACCGCAGCAAACGCAAGGGGCGCAGGCAACTAAAACAGTTTCCCGGCAAACCGACGCTCGCCCGCACCACCATATCTGGACGGGCGAAATTAAGGTTCGGAACAGCCACGGAACGAATCGGCGACGAATCGCTGACTCCAGTCGATTCACTGTATGTTCACGGCTACATATAGATTTCAACAGCCAACGTCGCACCAGATGCTGAATCACCTCGCCAATAGGATGTGCCGAGCGTGCGGCAGGCGTTAATCTGTATTGCCGAAGCGTTAAGAGGGGCAAAGGATTCGGAATCCAAGACTCTGGAAAGTTTAGGAAATTTTAACTGAAGAATCCGACGCATTCATCGGATTCAAGGAATGGGAATCGCTGCGTTAACACATCGACCAAAGCCGGAACGAATCGGCGACGAATCGCTGACATCCCAGAGTTCGTTTTTTGTTCTCCACAAGATATAGTATCCATGGCCAAGGCGAGCAACAGGCCAAGGACCGATTTTCTCCCGATCTCGGATGGAATTCCTGTGTGCCGTTAACCTTCCATCGTCGCATGCGGTAGCCGCTGAAAAACAAAACGGCGCCCCGTCGGAGCGCCGTCGAAACTGTGAGCGACCGTGCGGATCAGACGAAAAACTGACCGCCGTTGGCAGAGATCGTCGAACCCGTGATGAAACCGGCATCGTCGGATGCGAGGAAAACCACGCAGCGCGCGATCTCCTCCGGCTCGCCGAGGCGACCGACGGGGATCTGCGGAATGATCCGTTCGTTGAGGACCTTTTCCGGGATCGCCCGCACCATTTCCGTGCCGATGTAACCCGGGCAGATCGCGTTGACGGTGATGCCCTTGGCAGCGCCTTCCTGGGAGAGCGCCTTGGTAAAGCCGAGATCGCCGGCCTTGGCGGCGGAATAGTTCGCCTGTCCCATCTGGCCCTTCTGGCCATTGATCGACGAAATGTTGATCACCCGCCCGAAGCTGCGGTCGCGCATGCCGGTCCAGACCGGGTGGGTCATATTGAACAGGCCGGTCAGGTTGGTGTTGACCACCTCGCCCCATTGTTCCGGCGTCATCTTGTGAAACATGGCGTCTCGGGTGATGCCGGCGTTGTTGACGAGCACCTCGACCGGTCCGAGGTCTCCTTCGACCTTCGCGATGCCCTCGACGCAGGACTGATAGTTGGAGACGTCCCATTTGTAGACCGGAATGCCGGTCTCCGCCTTGAAGGCCTCTGCCTTCTCGTCATTGCCGGCGTAGTTGGCAGCAACCTTGTATCCTGCATTCTTCAGCGCGATGGAAATCGCAGCGCCAATGCCGCGTGACCCGCCCGTAACCAATGCTACCCTGCTCATGTTCGCCTCCCACGTGATTAATTCAGTTTATCAAAGGCCTTCTTCAGCAATTTTTCGCCCAGGTGCTGCCCGTAAATCTTCGCCGCGGCCTGAAACTGCGGATCGGCAAGCATGGACATTCCGACCTCGCACTTCGTCAGCGCGAGGTTCATCATGATGCTGCTCACCTGAACGATATGCGATTTGACGCTGTCGCTCTCGTCGTTGAGGGCAGCGACAATCAGGTTCTTGAAAACGGTTTCGTCGTCGGCCGACGTGTGGTCCAGCATGCACTGGACCACCCTGGCCTGTTCGAACGGCGACGATGTCGCACGCGCATGCGCCGTCGAAGAAGCGACGAACAGGACTGACAGGATCAATCCGCTGACATGACGCATGAGGCCGGGCCGGTCAGAGGCGCTCGACGCACATGGCGACGCCCATACCGCCGCCGATGCACAGGGTCGCCAGCCCCTTGGAAACCCCGCGGCGCTTCATCTCGAACAGCAGCGTGTTGAGAACACGGGCGCCAGACGCGCCGATCGGGTGGCCGATCGCAATCGCACCGCCGTTGACGTTGACGATCGACGGATCCCAGCCGAGGTCCTTGTTGACCGCGCAGGCCTGTGCCGCGAAGGCTTCGTTGGCTTCGACGAGCTCGACGTCGCCGATTGCCCAGCCGGCCTTCTCCAGCGCCTTGCGCGAAGCCGGGATCGGGCCCGTACCCATCACCTGCGGATCGACGCCGGCCGTTGCCCAGGAAACGATGCGCGCGAGCGGCTTGATACCGCGCTTGGCGGCCTCTGCCTCGGTCATCAGCAGGGTGGCGGCGGCACCGTCGTTGAGGCCCGACGCGTTCGCGGCGGTCACCGTTCCTTCCTTGTCGAAAGCCGGGCGCAGCTTGGTCATCTGGTCGAGCGTGGCGCCATGACGGATGTATTCGTCCTGGTCGACGACCACGTCGCCCTTGCGGCCCTTGACCACGAAGGGAACGATCTCGTCGGCGAAGCGGCCGGCCTTCTGCGCGGCCTCGGCCTTGTTCTGCGAGGCGAGCGCGAACTGGTCCTGCTCTTCGCGGGTGAGCTGCCACTGGCGCGCGACATTCTCCGCGGTGATGCCCATGTGGTAGCCGTAGAAGGCATCCGTCAGGCCATCCTTGATCATCGTGTCGATCATCTTGAAGTCGCCCATCTTCACACCGCCACGCAGGTGCGAGCAGTGCGGCGCCATAGACATCGATTCCATGCCGCCGGCAATGATGATATCGGCATCGCCATTGGCGATCTGCTGCATGCCGAGTGCGACGGCGCGCAGGCCGGAGCCGCAAAGCTGGTTCATGCCCCAGGCGGTTTTTTCCGGCGGAATGCCCGCCTTCATCGCGGCCTGGCGGGCCGGGTTCTGGCCTTCGCCGGCCTGCAGCACCTGCCCGAGGATCACCTCGTCGACCTCGCTCGCCTCGACGCCGGCGCGTTCGAGCACCGCCTTGATGACGGCGGCGCCAAGCTCATGGGCCGGCGTGTTGCCGAAGGCGCCGTTGAAGGATCCGACGGCGGTGCGTGCCGCGCTGGCGATCACGATGGAGGGATTGCTCATGGGGACGTTTCCTCAGCTTTTCTTGGCGGGTCAGCCAGCAGACTGGCAAAGCGCGGAGCGCAAGTCAAACGCCTTGATGCACCGCCGCAAAACCGTCATGCCGCGCCGACTGTGAGATTTCGCACTTGCGTCGTCGCATCGCACAAAGACATTGTCAGGGGCGTTCGTTTGCGGATACTCTGAAAAGTAGAAAAAGACGGACCGCGGGTAATGAGGAGAGCCTGATGGCGAAGAACGACGGCCAGATCGTAATCAAGAAATATGCGAACCGGCGGCTCTACAACACCGGGACCAGCACCTACGTCACGCTCGACGACCTGGCAGTGATGGTGAAAAAGGGCGACGAATTTACCGTACAGGACGCCAAATCAGGCGAAGACATCACCCATTCTGTCCTGACGCAGATCATCTTCGAGCAGGAATCCAAGACCGGCAACACGCTGCTGCCGATCTCCTTCCTGCGGCAGTTGATTTCGTTCTATGGCGACCAGATGCAGATGGTCGTACCGAGCTATCTCGAGCACTCGATGCAGGCCTTTACCGAGCAACAGGTGCAGATGCGCGAGCAGATCAACAAGGCCTTCGGCGACACGCCGCTTGGCAAGAACCTGCAGGCCCCGTTGCAACTGGTCGAAGAACAGGTTCGTCGCAACACCGAGATGTTCCATCAGGCGATGCAGATGTTTTCGCCGTTCATCGCTTCGCCTCCGGTCAAGGAAACCAAGAAGGCTGAAGCCAAGGATATTGACGAACTGAAGGAGCAATTGCGCGCCCTTCAGACCAAACTCGACAATCTCGGTTAAGCCAGTCGCGACAACGCCGCGATCCTCATAGAGGCGCGGCGTGAACGCTCCTCAGTCCACGTCAAAGACCGATCGAGACATCCCGGCCGGCCGAGCGCATCGACACGGCGAAACCGGCGATGACGTCGATGAAGCTGATCGTCATCAGGATGAAGAAGATCTGGGTGGCCGCAGGCGCGGCCAGCAGGAATTCGACCAGAAACGCGATGAACAGCACCATCGACAGCAGATGGTCCATCAGCGCCCGCGTGCCGGTCCGGGTCGCTTTCAGAATTTCCACGAAAAGCAGAAGCAGGGCCACGACGATCAGGAGGTCGCCGAAGCTCATGGCCCATGTGGCGCCGGAGAGCATCGACAGCGACATCACGCCGGCATCAAGCCCGGCCGTGCCGCCGAAGAGGCCGAGCATGGCGAGATTGTAGATGGCAAAAGGCAGGATCAGCAATGGAACGGCGGCAAGCATGGAAAATGCGCTCCCTCTTCGATGCGTGATCGCCATGCGCGCCCTTGACGCCCGAGATCACCAGCTCGCTTGCTGCATGCTGCAGCAGATCAAAGTGCCACAGCGACCTTTGCCCGTCTGAACGGGCACGCGGCGCTGCAGGACCAACCGGTATTGCTATAACCCAACGTCTCCGTCGAGACGGTGTCAGGCCCCGCAAAAGAAAAGGGCTGGCAAAGCCAGCCCTTTAACTCGGTCCGCCAATGTCAGCGCTTATGCGCTTTCCTTCGGGGTCAGAACCTGGCGACCACGGTACATGCCGGTCTTCAGGTCGATGTGGTGCGGGCGACGCAGTTCACCGGAGTTCTTGTCTTCGATGTAGGTCGGCGTCTTCAGGGCGTCGGCAGAACGGCGCATGCCACGCTTGGACGGGCTCGTTTTTCTTTTAGGTACAGCCATTTCATTCTCCACTTATCGGGCAAAACACTGTTCAGCAGCCGAAATGGCCGTATAAAACAGATGTTAATCACGGAAATTTGGCGCGCTTATACATGGCGAACTGCCGCTTGACCAGTCCCCGAGCGCAATTTTTCGACTCCTCGTCCGAGGAAGTCGAATCAGACTTCGTCCTCGGCAACGATCCACGGTTCCGCTCGTGCGGCCACTTCCCATTTCCGGAACGCCGGATGCGCCTTTATCCGTTCCATATACCCCAAAGTCGTAGGCTCGCTAACGAGATTGTAGACGTCGAACCGGTTAACCACAGGCGCGTACATTGCATCGACGGCCGTAAACGCCCCGAACAGGAACGGCCCGCCGGAGCGCGCAAGCGCCTCCGCCCAGATCGTTTCGATCCGCGCGACATCGGCGCGCACCTCATCGGAGACTGCGAGCGCCTGCTTCTTTCGGCGGATGTTCATCGGGCAGGCGCCGCGCAAGGCGCGAAAGCCGGAGAGCATCTCGCAGGCATAGCTGCGTGCCCGCGCTCGGTCCTGCTTGCCGGCCGGCCATAGTCCCGCTTCCGGAAAGAGTTCGGCGACATATTCGATGATCGCCAGCGATTCCCAGATCTTGACGCCGCCGTGTTCGAGCAGCGGCACGCGACCGGTCGGCGAAATTTCCCGCAGCTTGGGGTTTCCGGCAGCGAAATCGAACGGAATGACCACGTCTTCGAAGCCGATGCCGGCGGCTTCGAGCGCCAGCCACGGCCGCAGCGACCAGGACGAATAGTTCTTGTTGCCGACGTAAAGGACGAGCTTGTCCATGATTGGGCCTCCTGTGCTTTCTACCGCGACGTTTAAGCCACGGCGAACATCAGGACCAATGAATAGACGTCATCTCAATCATAAAGGCAGGTGATGTATTCGCCCGACCGGCTGGCCCGGCGCTCGATCAGCGATGCCAGGCGCTTCAGTCCGCGCCCCGGTTTGCCGGCGTTGCGCTCTCTAGGGTTGGGCAGCGACACGGCGAGCAGGGCCGCCTGGCGTCTCGAAAGCTTGGCTGCGGAAACACCGAAATGATGACGGGCGGCGGCCTCGATGCCGTAGATGCCGTCGCCCCACTCGGCGACGTTCAGATAGATCTCCATCATTCGGCGCTTGCTCCAGACGAAGTCGGCGACGATCGCGAGCGGCAATTCCATCGCCTTGCGAACGAAGGAGCGGCCGTTCCAGAGAAACAGGTTCTTCACCGTCTGCATCGGGATGGTGCTGGCGCCGCGCGTCGATTCCCCCTCGAGCGCGTCTTCGACCACACCGCGCATCTGGCCCCAGTCGACGCCGTCGTGGATGCAGAACTGGCCATCCTCGGACATCATCACCGATTGCACCAGCACCGGTGCGATCTGGTCGAACTCGACCCACTGCCGATCATAGCCGCGCAGAAGCACGAGGTCGCGCAGCATCAGCGTCGAGACGGGGCGAATGAAGTCGATGAGGTAGAGCGCAATCAGCGCGTAGGGCAGAAGCACGAGGCCGACAACGGCAAGAACGATGCGACGGCGGTGCTGGCGCCACGTCCGACGGAGGGACGACCAGCGACTGGCGGGCATATCGCCCTCCTCACGCGCCTCGGGAACGATGTCCACGGCCTGACTGTCCACCTCTCTGTCCATCCGTTTCTCTTAGTGCATGGGCTGGCAAAGTTGAACGGGCTTTCTGGCAAAAGGCAAGGCACTCACAGCTCTGTCCTCGACAAAGCGCGACCCCGCGACACGAAAGCCCGTTGAAAGCGGCTTTCGCCCATGTCAAAGAGCGCTCATGAGACAGGAAACAGCGACCTTCGAGACCCGACTGAAACACAACGCGCTAGCGATCGAGGCGCTGCTCGGACGTCTGCTTGGCTTGAGCGTCGAACCCGATGAGATCGCGCGGCCGGAAAACCTGCTCGGAGCGATGCGTCATGGCGTGCTCAACGGCGGCAAGCGGCTGCGCCCGTTTCTGGTAATCGAATGCGCCAACCTCTTGGGCGGAAGCCTTGATGCGGCGCTTCGCGTCGGTGCTGCGCTCGAATGTGTCCACTGCTACTCGCTGGTTCATGACGACCTGCCAGCGATGGACGATGACGATATCCGTCGCGGCCAGCCGACCGTGCACAAGGCCTTCGACGAGGCGACCGCAATCCTTGCCGGCGACAGCCTGCTCACCTTCGCCTTCGACATCATCGCCTCACCGGAAACGGCGCTTGCCGATGCGCAGAAGGCCGCACTCGTTTTGGCGCTGGCGCGCGCTGCTGGTCATGGCGGCATGGCCGGCGGCCAGGCGCTCGACCTTGCGGCCGAGAAATCCGCGCCAGATGAAGCCGGCATCGTCACCCTGCAAGCGATGAAAACAGGAGCGCTGCTGCGCTTTGCCTGCGAAGCGGGCGCGATCGTTGCCGGCGCTAGCGCCGTTGACCGTCAGCGCCTGCGCAGCTTCGGTGAAAAGATCGGCCTCGCCTTCCAGCTCGCCGACGACCTGCTCGACCTCACGGCCGACGCCACGACCATGGGCAAGGCAACCGGCAAGGATGCCGCGCGCGGCAAGGGCACGCTCGTTGCCCTCCATGGACAGGCCTGGGCCGAGACCCGGCTGGAGCACCTAGTGGCGGAGGCCGAAGCGCTGCTCGAGCCCTATGGCGCCCGCTCGTCGATCCTCGCCGAAACTGCCCGCTTCATCGCCAATCGCAGGAATTGAACCGTGAGCAAATACTGGTCGCCCATCGTCTCGACGCTCAAGCCCTATGTTCCCGGCGAGCAGCCGCGCATCGCCAATCTCGTCAAGCTCAACACCAACGAGAGCCCGTACGGCCCTTCGGACAAGGTTCTGGGCGCCGTTACTGCGGCGGCCAATGCCGATCTCAGGCTCTACCCGGATCCGCTGGCGCTTCGCCTGCGTGAAACCATCGCCGCCCGTCACGGGATCACCGCCGGCGAGGTCTTCGTCGGCAATGGTTCGGACGAGGTTCTGGCCCACATCTTTGCCGGGCTTTTGAAGCACGATGCCCCGCTGCTCTACCCCGACATTTCCTACAGCTTCTATGCGACCTACGCCCGGCTGTTTGCGATTGACGCCGTCGAAGTGCCGCTCGACGGGCAATTCAACATCGATCTTGCCGACTACGACAGGCCCTGCGGCGCCATCATCCTGCCGAACCCGAATGCGCCGACCGGTATCGGCCTGCCGCTTGCCGAAATCGAGCGCCTTGTTGCCGCCCATCCGGATCAGCCCGTCGTCATCGACGAAGCCTATATCGACTTCGGTGGCCAGTCGGCGATTGCGCTGGTGCCGAAATACGAAAACCTGCTGGTGGTCCAGACCTTCTCCAAGTCGCGCGCGCTTGCCGGCCTGCGCGTCGGCTTCGCCATCGGCCAGCGGCCGCTGATCGAGGCGCTGGAGCGGGTGAAGGACAGCTTCAACTCCTATCCGCTCGGCCGCCCTGTCCAGGCAGGAGCAATCGCTGCTATCGAGGACGAAGCGTGGTTCGAGACGACCCGCCGGAAGATCATCGCATCGCGCCAGCGCCTCACCGAACAGCTGACCGAACGCGGCTTCGAGGTGCTGCCGTCTGAGGCGAACTTCGTTTTTGCCCGCCATCCCGGCCATTCCGGCGAGACGCTGATGCAGGCGCTGCGTGAGCGCGCCGTGCTGGTGCGCCATTTCGCCAAGCCGCGGATCGCCGATTTCCTGCGCATCACCATCGGCACCGATGCCGAATGCGCACGGCTGATCGAAGCGCTCGACGAGATCCTCTGAATCTTGTCACGGTCACATTTCGCAGTTTCGAACCAGCGAACAACTGATCTAGCTTCCGGCGAACGAGCTGGAGCTTTTTTCGCATGTTCGACCCGACGCCCTATCTGCCGCAGCTTCTTGTCGCCTGGACAGCCTATCTGATCGCAACCGCGTCGCCCGGACCGGCGGTGCTGGCCATAATCACCACATCGATCAGCCAGGGGCGCAAGTCCGGCCTGGCGCTTGCCTTCGGCGTGCTCTCGGGCAGCTACACCTGGGCGATGTTGACGGCATCCGGCCTGTCGGCGCTCATCAGCGCCTACGGACAGGCGCTGATCGTCCTGAAGATCGCCGGCGCCTGCTACCTGTTCTGGCTCGCCTACAACGCGCTGCGCGCCGCCATGCGCGGACACGCGCCACAGGCGACATTGCCGGGTCAGCCACAGGCTTCGCTGAAGAAGCTCTACCTCAAGGGGCTCGGCATCCACCTCACCAACCCCAAGGCGATCTTCTCCTGGATCATGCTGGTCTCGCTCGGCATGCCCACCGGCGCGCCGACGGCCGTCACCGCTGCCTTTATCGCCGGATGCATGCTGCTCGGTCTCGTGACCTTCTGCGGTTTTGCGCTCGTGTTTTCGCTACCGCCGGTGCATCGCGGCTACCTCAAGTCGCGGCGGATCATCGAGAGCCTGATGGCGGGTTTCTTCGCCTTTGCCGGGTTCAAGCTGCTGACGACGCGGCTGTAGCGCAATTCCCGACGGAATGCGCCTCACACGTCTCTTGGCGTTGTTCTGACGAAAGCGGCTATTCGGCCGCGGCCTGGCCCTGACCGTAACGCTTCTCGATATAGTCGGAAACGAGCGTCTCGAAATCGCCGGCGATGTTGGGTCCGCGCAGCGTCATCGCCTTCTGGCCGTCGATGAAGACAGGTGCTGCCGGCATTTCGCCGGTGCCCGGCAGCGAGATACCGATATCGGCATGTTTGCTTTCGCCGGGGCCGTTGACGATGCAGCCCATGACCGCGACCTTCAAGCCCTCGACGCCGGGATACTTCTCGCGCCAGACCGGCATGTTGCGGCGGATGTCGTCCTGGATCTTCTGGGCCAGTTCCTGAAACACCGTCGAGGTCGTGCGGCCGCATCCGGGACAGGCGGCAACGACCGGAATGAACTGGCGAAAGCCCATGACCTGCAGCAGTTCCTGCGCCACCTGCACCTCGCGGGTGCGGTCGCCGCCAGGCTCCGGCGTCAGCGAGATACGGATGGTGTCGCCGATGCCCTGCTGCATGAGAATGCCGAGCGAGGCCGAAGAGGCAACGATGCCCTTGGTGCCCATGCCGGCTTCGGTGAGGCCGAGATGCAGCGCATGGTCCGAGCGCGTCGACAGCATGGCATAGACGGCGATCAGGTCCTGCACGCCCGACACCTTGGCCGACAGAATGATGCGGTTGCGGGCAAGGCCGATGTCTTCGGCAAGCTCGGCAGACAGCAGCGCCGACTGCACGATCGTCTCGCGTGTCACCTCTTGGGCCGTCAGCGGAAAGCCGTTCGCCTGGTTCTCGTCCATCAGCCGCGTCAGAAGCTCCTGATCGAGCGAGCCCCAGTTGACGCCGATGCGCACCGGCTTGTCGTAGCGGATCGCCATCTCGACGATCTCGGCGAACTGCTTGTCCTTCTTGTCCTTGAAGCCGACATTCCCGGGATTGATGCGGTACTTCGCCAGCGCTTCGGCGCAGGCCGGATGGTCGGCAAGCAGCTTGTGGCCGATGTAGTGGAAGTCGCCGACGAGCGGCACATCCAGGCCGAGACGCTCAAGCCGCTCGCGGATCTTCGGCACGGCCGCCGCACTCTCGTCGCGGTCGACGGTGATGCGCACCAGCTCGGAGCCGGCCTTGTGAAGCGCGGCCACCTGCGCCACCGTTCCGTCGATATCGGCGGTGTCGGTATTGGTCATCGACTGGACGACCACCGGCGCACCGCCGCCCACTATGACGCCGCCGACATCGACGGCGACGGACGCGCGGCGGGGCTGCGGATCAAAATCGAAGGCGGCAGACATGAAGGCCTCTTGGTCCCCCGGGTCACATCCCGTGCCCCGGTCTCGTCGTTTCAGCGCGGGATGCGGAGGGAAAATCCCATGGGTTTTCCCCGCTCCGCTCTCGCTTTTCGTCCATCAGGTGGATGAGGAAAGCATCGTTGTCAACGGCGACATCATGCCCTGACGGCGATTTGATGGCAGGCGCCCGGCCTCAATGCCCCTTTGCGTGGTCCGCGTGATGCGCATGATGCGACAGCAGCAGCACGACGATGAACAACACCGGCACCGAGGCGAAGATGATGGCAAAGCCGGTATGCTCGGCGACGAAGCCGATCAGCGACGGTGCGAACAGCATGCCGGAGTAGCCCATGAAGGTTGCGACCGAAAGCCCGATGCCCGGCTGCAGGCCCGGCATGTTGCCGGCGGCCGAAAACGCGATCGGCACCATGTTGGAAATGCCGATACCGGCGATCGCAAAACCGAGGATAGCGAGATAGGCGTTCGGCGCGAGGCCGGCGAGCACCATGCCGACAAGCGCCGTGACCGTGCAGATGCGCAGCGTGCGCTTGGCGCCGAACCGATCGCGCACGTGGTCGCCGGCAAAACGCATCGTCGCCATGGTCGCCGAGAAGGCGGCAAAGCCGAAGCCGGACAGTTCGACCGAAGCGCCGAGTTCGTTGCGCAGATAGAGCGCACCCCAGTCGAGCACGGTTCCCTCCGGCACCATCGAAAACAGCGCCATGATGCCGATCAACCAGGGAAGCGGCGTCATCGGCAGGCGCAGTTTCTCCTTGGTTGCCGCGGGATGGGGCTTGTCGGCGAGGATCATCGGCCAGGCAATGGCAATGACCACAAGCGAAAGCACAGTGACGACGAGGACGTGCGGCAGCACGCCGAAGCGCGCCATCAGGAAGCCGCCGATACCGGCGCCGATCAGGCCGCCGAGGCTCCAATAGGCATGGCAGGAGGACATGATGGCGCGGCGCATCGACTTTTCGACCTCGACCGCGTTGGCGTTCATCGCCACGTCCATCGCGCCGACGAAGCCGCCAAGCAGGAACATGCCGACGGCAGCCGCCCAGACATTCGGCAAAAGCGTCAAAAGCAGCAGCAGCGGCGACAAGAGGATGGCGGTGACCTTGACGACCTTCTGCGAACCGACCCGGGCGATGAAGCCGCCGGCAATCGGCATCAGCACCAGGGAGCCGATGCCGAACATCAGGATGAGAAGGCCGAGCACGCTTTCGCTGATATCAAGACGATCCTTGAATTCGGGAATCTTGGGAGCCCAGCTTCCCGTGACGAAACCGTTCATCAGGAACAGCAGCGACACGGCAAGCCTGTTTCGGGTCATGTAACCCTGCCGAACGGCAGTGGAAGCGGAGCGTTGGTCCATGGATCTATGCCTCTATGCCGGAAGCCGCCGGCTCAAATGGTGATTTCAATCAGATTGCCGTCAGAGTCGCGAAGTACCGCCTCGTAGAAGCCGTCTCCCGTCCAGCGTGCGGGCGATACCAGAATGCCCTCGGCCACCGCCCGGGCCGCCATCGCATCGACTGCCGCCTCGCTGCCGAGCGACAGGGCGACATGGGCAAAGCCCGTCCGTTCGACGCCTTCGGGATCGGCCGGAGCCACCCAGGGTCCTTCCATGATTTCGATCGCCGGCCCGTTGCCCAGGGTCAGGAAGCGGGAACGAAATCCCGGGCGGCGCCGGCTTTCGTATACCTCGCCGACGTCGGCGCCCAGAAAGCGCGACCAGAAAGCTGCAACAGCCTCCAGATCCCTCGTCCAAAGAGCCACATGCGCGATGCTCATCGTTCGCTTCCTTCAGCCATGATCACGGTCGTCCCCGCTGCCTTGAAGGCGGCGACGTAAGGCGCCGGTGCATCGGCCTCCAGCACCAGCGTCGTCACGTCGTCGATTCCAACGACCGCATGGGACGCGGCCGTGCCGAGTTTGTCATTGGTGACGGCGACGAGCAGGGCGCGGCTGCGCGACGCGACCAGCCGCTTGAACTCGGCGTCCTCAAAATAGATCGCCGTCAGGCCGGCATCGGCATCGGCGCCGCAGGTGCCGAGAATGCAGAGGTCGGGTCGAAGCTGCTCGATATCGCGCTGCGCACGCGCCCCGACGGCAGCGCCGACGGCGCGGTTGAGCGGGCCGCCGACAAGGATCAGGTCGATGCCCGGCTTCTCCATCAGGGCGGCGGCAATCAATGGCGTGTTGGTAACGATGGTCGCCTTCAGGTCCGGCGCGATCAGCTGGGCAATCGCCAGATTGGCCGAGCCGGCGTCGAGGAACACCGTGCTCCCGGGTACGATGAAGCCGACCGACGCGCGGGCAAGCGCTGCCTTGCGCTCCGGCGCCATCGCCACGCGCTGGCTGAGGGGCAGCGAACTCGGCGCAAGCGGCAGCGCGCCGCCGTAGACCCGTTCGCACAGGCCCGCTGCCGCCATTTCCCGCAGGTCGCGCCGGATCGTATCCTCGGAGACCCGGAACTCGGCGGCAAGGTCGGCTGCAAGCACCCGGCCGTCAACCTTCAGCCGTTCCTGGATGATTGTCTTTCGTTCGCGAAGAAGCAGGTCTGTCGACATTTCGCCAATCGTGCATAAACGTGCATGAATCGATGGAAATGTGCATAGCGAATTTTGAAAGCGATTTCAACTGCGCTCGCGCGACAAAATCGAAAACGGCCAGATTTGGCGACAGGCGCGTATTTTGGATGAAAATTCTCCCGATCCGGGGAAAAATCTTCATCAAAACGCTCAGGAATTGGAGTTTTATGCGCTCAAGCCGCGGATTTTTTGTGCGATTCTCCCCTCAATCCGGACGACGGGCCGGAACATGTGAAAGATGGAAAGACACGATGAAACTCCTCCCCACGCTCTTTACCGCCGCCCTCCTGCAGGTTGCCGCTTTCGTGCCCGCGCAGGCCGGCGAGAACCTCGACCAGATCAAATCCGCTGGCGTGCTGAAGATCGGCACCGAGGGCACCTATGCGCCCTTCACCTACCACGACAAGTCAGGCGCGCTCGTCGGCTTCGACGTCGAGATCGGCCAGGCTGTTGCCGAGAAGCTGGGCGTCAAGGCCGAGTTCCTGGAAGGCAAGTGGGACGGCCTGATCGCCGGCCTCGACGCCAACCGGTACGACACGGTCATCAACCAGGTCGGCATCACCGAGGAGCGCAAGAAGAAGTATGACTTCTCCGAGCCCTACATCGCCTCCAAGGCCGTGCTGATCGTCAAGGGCGACGATGCCGAGATCAAGGACTTTGCCGACCTCAAGGGTAAGAAGTCAGCCCAGTCGCTGACGAGCAACTTCGGCAAGCTGGCTGAGGCTTCCGGCGCTGAACTCGTCGGCACCGACGGCTTCGACCAGTCGATCCAGCTGGTTCTGACCGGCCGTGCCGACGCCACCATCAACGACAGCCTGTCCTTCCTCGACTTCAAGAAGCAGAAGCCGGACGCCAACGTGAAGATCGCCGCCGAGAAGGCCGACGCCGACTATTCCGGCATCATCATCCGCAAGGATGAACCGGAACTGCTCGAAGCCATCAACAAGGCGCTGGTCGACATCAAGGCAGACGGCACCTACGAGAAGATCTCGCAGAAGTACTTCGGCGCCGACGTCTCGAAGTAACATCGGCTGCGATCGAGGCCGGTTTACCCCCGGCCTTTCTCGTAACAGCGCCCCCGTCTGTCATGATGCGCAAGGGACGCTGAAAGATCTCAAACACGCTGCATGGCCGCGCTTCAAACCGATTTCGATTTAAGGCGTCATGCAGTATGAAAAACGATCCGTTCCGGTCCCCGGAGCGGATCGCGCTTTTTCGAAAGGCCTGTCCCTTGCCCACCTGGCTCCAACTCATGCTGGATTCGCTGCCGTCCCTGCTGTGGGCCGGGCTGACATTCACCATCCCGCTGACGCTGCTTTCGTTCATTCTCGGGCTGACGCTCGGCCTGGCAACGGCCATCGCCCGCCTGTTCGGCCCGGCGCCCGTGGTTGCCGTTGCCCGGTTCTATGTCTGGGTCATCCGCGGCACGCCGCTGCTGGTCCAGCTCTTCGTGATCTTCTACGGCCTGCCGAGCATGGGCATCCTGCTCGACGCCTTCCCGGCGGCGCTGATCGGCTTCACGCTCAATGTCGGCGCCTATACCTCGGAGATCATCCGCGCGGTGATTTCGTCGGTGCCGCGCGGGCAGTGGGAAGCGGCCTACTCCATCGGCATGAGCTGGAGCCAGGCGATGCGGCGCACGATCCTGCCGCAGGCAGCGCGCGTCGCCGTGCCGCCTCTGTCGAACACCTTCATCTCGCTGGTGAAGGATACGTCGCTGGCGGCCGCAATCACCGTTCCCGAGCTTTTCCAGACGGCGCAGCGCATCGTCGCCACCACCTATGAGCCGCTGATCCTCTATATCGAGGCGGCCCTCATCTATCTCGCCATGAGCTCGGTCCTGTCAGCCCTGCAGGTGCGGCTGGAGCGCCGGTTCGCCCGCTATGGCGGCTTTCTGGAGGCGCGGACATGATCGAGCTTTCCCACATCGAAAAACGCTTCGGCGACAACCTCGTGCTGAAGGACATTTCCGTCACGCTGGCCGAAGGCACGGTGACGGCGCTGGTCGGCCCCTCCGGCGGCGGCAAGAGCACGCTTTTGCGCTGCATCAACCTGCTGGAGATCCCGACATCGGGTTCGATCCGGCTCGGCGACGACAAGCTCGACTTTCAGCCCGGGCGTAAAACCGGCTGGCAGGCGATCCAGCGCCTGCGCCGCCAGACCGGCATGGTGTTCCAGAACTTCCAGCTTTTCCCGCACCAGACCGCACTCGGCAATGTCATGGAAGGCCTTGTCACCGTGTTGAAATGGCCTGATGACAACGCGCGCGCCCGCGCCATGGAACTGCTCGAAAAGGTCGGCATGGCCCACAAGGCCGATGCCTGGCCGGCAACGCTTTCCGGCGGCCAGCAGCAACGCGTGGCGATCGCCCGCGCGCTGGCGCCCTCCCCGCGGGTCCTTCTCTGCGACGAGCCGACCTCGGCGCTCGATCCGGAACTGGCGGAGGAGGTGGTCGAGGTGCTGAGCCGGCTTGCCCGCGAAGGCACGACGATGGTGATGGCGACACACGACCTCCGGCTCGCCTCGCGCGTCGCCGACAAGGTGGTGTTCCTCGACGGCGGCGTGATCGTCGAAAGCGGCGCTCCGAAGACGATCTTCTCGGCGCCCGAACGCGAGCGCACCAAGAAGTTCATCGCCTCTCTGAGCGCGCCGCACAGCTACGATATCTGAGCTGCGCCTCAGGGGGCATGGTGGACGGAGGGCGAGTTCCCTTCCGCACATAAAAAACGGCCGGACTCGCGCCCGGCCGTACTTGTCTTGTCTCGCCGAAAGCCTCAGCCGCCAAAAACGATCAGCAGGTCCTTGGCATCGATCTGGTCGCCGGCACGCACCAGAACTTCAGCGACCGTGCCGTCCTTCTCCGCATGCAGTGCAGTTTCCATCTTCATCGCCTCGATCGACAAGAGCACGTCGCCGGCCTTGACTGCCTGGCCCGCATGCACCGCGACCGTCGAGATCACGCCCGGCATCGGTGCGCCGAGTTGCACGGCGTTGCCGGCCTCCGCCTTGCGGCGGATGGCGCTGGAAGCGCCGCGGTTGCGATCGGGAACCTTGATCGGGCGCGGCTGGCCATTGAGTTCGAAGAACACCTTGACCATGCCCTTCTCGTCGATCTCGCCCTGGGTCTGGTTGAGGATGACGAGCGTCTTGCCCTTTTCGAGGTCGGCGAACAGTTCCTCGCCCGGCGCCATGCCGTAGAAATAGGCCGGCGTCGGCAGCACGCTGACCGGGCCATAGGTCTCGGCTGCCAGCGCATAATCGGTGAAGACCTTGGGATACATCAGATAGGAGGCGAACTCGTAGTCGTTGACTTCGCGCTCGAGCTTTTCTTCGATGACTTTACGCTCCGCATCGAGGTCGGCGGCTTCGAGCAGCGAACCGGGGCGGACCACATAGGCCTTCTCACCCTTCAGCGCCTTCTTCTGCAGGGCTTCGGGCCAACCGCCCGGAGGCTGGCCAAGATCGCCCTTCAGCATCGACACGACCGATTCCGGGAAGGCGATGTCCTTGGCCGGGTTCTCGACATCGGCAACGGTCAGGTCCTGGCTGACCATCATCAGCGCCATGTCGCCGACCACCTTCGATGACGGCGTCACCTTGACAATGTCGCCGAACATCTGGTTGGCGTCGGCATAGGCCTGCGCCACCTCGTGCCAGCGGGTTTCGAGACCAAGCGAGCGAGCTTGTTCCTTGAGGTTGGTGAACTGGCCGCCCGGCATTTCATGCAGATAAACTTCGGACGCCGGCCCCTTGAGGTCGCTTTCGAAGGCCGCGTACTGGTGACGCACCGCTTCCCAGTAGAACGAGATACGACGGATCCATTGGGGATCGAGGCCCGGATCGCGCTCGGAGCCGCGAAGCGCCTCGACGATCGAACCGAGGCAGGGCTGCGAGGTGTTGCCGGAGAGCGAATCCATTGCCGCATCGACGACATCGACGCCGGCATCGACGGCCGCCAGCACGGTGGCAGCGGCGATACCCGATGTGTCGTGGGTGTGGAAGTGGATCGGCAGATCGGTCGCTTCACGCAGCGCCTTGAACAGCACGCGAGCGGCAGCGGGCTTCAAAAGTCCGGCCATGTCCTTGACCGCGATGATGTGCGCACCGGCCTTTTCCAGCTCGGCGGCAAGCGCCGTATAGTACTTGAGGTCGTATTTCGGCCGCGCGGCATTGAGGATGTCGCCGGTATAGCAGATCGCCGCTTCGCAGATCTTGTTCTCTTCGGCGACCGCCTCCATCGACACGCGCATGTTGTCGACCCAGTTGAGGCAATCGAACACCCGGAAGACGTCAATGCCGCCCCGTGCCGCCTGGCGCACGAAGTATTTGACGACGTTATCAGGGTAGTTCTTGTAGCCGACGCCGTTGGCGCCGCGCAGAAGCATCTGCAAAAGCAGGTTCGGCGCGTCCTCGCGGATGCGTGCCAGCCGGTCCCACGGATCTTCGGTAAGGAAGCGCATCGAAACGTCGAAGGTCGCCCCACCCCAGCACTCGAGCGAGAACAGGTTGGGCAGCGCCCGCGCATAGGTGCCGGCAACACGGGCGATATCGTAGGTGCGCATGCGGGTGGCGAGCAGCGACTGATGGCCGTCACGCATCGTCGTGTCGGTGACGAGCACTTGGCGCTGCGCCCTCACCCATTCGGCGAATTTCTTCGGGCCGAGCTCGTCGAGCTTCTGCTTGGTGCCCGGCTTGATCTCGCCGCCGATGAACGGAACGACCGGGGCTGCGATCTCGTCGGATGGGCGCGGACGACCCTTGGCTTCGGGGTGACCGTTGACGGTGACGTCGGCCAGATAGGTGAGCAGCTTTGTCGCGCGATCCTGACGGCGCACCTGCTGGAACAGCTCCGGCGTCGTGTCGATGAAGCGCGTGGTGTAGGTGTTATCCTGGAACTTCGGGTGGCTGATGATCGCTTCGAGGAAGGTCAGGTTCGTCGCCACACCGCGGATTCGGAATTCGCGCAGCGCCCGGATCATGCGCTGGATCGCCTCATCGGGGTTCGGCGCCCAGGCCGTCACTTTTTCGAGCAGCGGATCGTAGTAACGGGTGATGACCGCGCCCGAATAGGCCGTGCCGCCATCAAGGCGGATGCCAAAACCGGTGGCGCCGCGATAGGCGGTGATGCGGCCATAGTCCGGAATGAAGTTCTGCTCGGGATCTTCGGTGGTGATGCGGCACTGCAGCGCGTGGCCGTTGAGGCGGATGTTTTCCTGCGAGGGAACGCCCGATTCCGGCGTGCCGATCGCATAACCGTCGAGGATGTGGATCTGCGCCTTGACGATGTCGATGCCGGTGACGACCTCGGTGACCGTGTGCTCGACCTGGATGCGCGGGTTGACCTCGATGAAGTAGAATTTGCCGCTGTCGGCATCCATCAGATATTCGACAGTGCCGGCGCCGATATAGTTCGTCGCCTCGGCAATGCGCTTCGAATAGGCGGCAAGCTCCTCGCGCTGGCTGGCGCTGAGGTAAGGGGCCGGCGCCCGTTCGACGACCTTCTGGTTGCGCCGCTGGATGGAGCAGTCACGCTCGAACAGATGCACGACGTTGCCGTGGGTATCGCCAAGCACCTGGCTTTCGACGTGGCGAGCACGCTCAAGCAGCTTTTCCAGATAGACTTCATCCTTGCCGAAGGCGGCCTTCGCTTCGCGCTTGGCTTCCGTCACCTCGCGGGCGAGATCCTTGGGGTCGCGGATGGCGCGCATGCCGCGCCCGCCGCCGCCCCAGGAGGCTTTGAGCATCACGGGATAGCCGATCGCCTCGGCCATCTTCGCCACTTCCGCCATGTCGTCGGGAAGCGGCTCCGTCGCCGGCACCACCGGTACGCCGATCGAGATCGCCAGATTGCGGGCGGCAACCTTGTTGCCGAGCTGGCGCATCGTTTCGGCCTTGGGGCCGATGAAGGTGATACCCGCCTCCGCACAGGCCTCGGCGAACTCAGGGCTTTCCGACAGGAGGCCGTAGCCGGGATGGATGGCGTCGGCGCCGGAAAGCTTGGCGACGCGGATCACTTCCTCGATCGACAGGTAACTTTCGATCGGGCCGAGGTCGCGCGCCAGATGCGGGCCGCGGCCGACTTGATAACTTTCGTCCGCCTTGAAGCGGTGCAGCGCCAGTTTGTCCTCTTCAGCCCATATCGCGACCGTTTTCAGACCTAGTTCATTGGCCGCGCGAAACACGCGGATTGCAATTTCAGAACGGTTGGCAACAAGGATCTTAGAGATGGGCAAGTCGGACTCCTCAAGACTTGAAACGCGGGAAATGCTGCACCCGCGAAATGAAGTATTAGCGGGTCGCAGAATGAAGCGCAATTTCAGAGTCGAGCGGAAATCCGAGAGAATTGGATCAGGAAATCAGTCCTAGCCGGAAGGCAATCGCCACGACGTGGTGACGGTTCTTACCCTTCAGTTTCTCCTGGATGCCATTCATGTACCAGTCGACCGTGTGACTGGAGATGTCGAGCACCTTGCTGATGTCGTTAGAGGTCATGCCATCGGCGAGGTAGTTGAGCGCCTCCATTTCGCGCCGCGTCATCTGTACTTCGACGCGGGATGCCAGCTCGGCTGAAATCTCCGGGTCGGTCAACTCAAGCAGCTTCCAGAACAGGCGCTTGGCAATCTGGTCGAACAGGCTGATCTCGATCGGGCTCAAGTCGACGACGCGACCGCCGACCGTCAGGTTGCCGAGCAGGCCGCGGCGGCCGTGCACCGGGAAGATGTAACCATCGTGAAGACCGTGGTTGCGGCCTTCGATCATCATGCTTTCCATGCGCTTGCGATGCGGATCGGAGCGGAAGGCAAACAGCGTGTCGCGCCAGCGGAAACCGCGCTGGGCGTGGCCAAGGTAGCGGATGGTCGGATCGATCACCACATACTTCTTGCGGATGTAGATCTGCGGCCAGCCTTCCGGCCAGCGACCGGCAAGCAGCAGCCTCAGCGGATTTTCGTGAGGCTTCGGCTGCCTGACGACCCCATAGAAGTCGAAGCCGCAGCGGTCGAGCAACCGTTCGAATTCCGGCACGATTTCTTCGCGCGTCTTCATCTCTTCGATCAGCGCGAGAAATTGCACAAGCAGCGTGATGTTCATGGATCACCTTCCAGGTAGAACAGGCGTGCGGGGCCCGAAAGCCGGACATGAATGAACCGTTCAGGGGCCATTCATGTTGCACCCGCGATAATTCGACATACCATGCCCGGTCTTGTGCGAAAATCGCAAGAAATCGGAATTGGGCGGAAAAGATAGCAAACTATGAATGCCCGCACCAAGCCCACTGATGGGCAAACGGGCTTCAGCCGTCAAGACCGTCTCAAGCTCCTGATTTCCCTCGGATATCGCCAATGACCGTCCCAAAGCGGCCTTGACGGCCGGCAGAACGGAGCCTTGCGCCCCTTGTGTCGGTAAGTGTCGAGGCGTGACACATTTGCCGCGCGGAAATTTGCTGCGGCGCAAAATCCGGTACCCGGAAGGGGTGAGACAGTGTCATTGTTCCAAGTGTATGCGAGAGCGCTCCAGTATCTTGCGGTTCACAAGTTCCGTGTCTCGGCGATCGTGCTCGCCAACGTCGTGCTCGCCGTCATCACGATCGCTGAGCCGATCCTGTTCGGTCGCATCATAGACGCCATTTCCTCCAAGGGCGAAGTCACGCCGATGCTGCTGATGTGGGCGGGCCTCGGCGTGTTCAACACCGTCGCCTTCGTCCTCGTCGCCCGCGAAGCGGACCGGCTGGCCCATGGCCGCCGCGCAACGCTTCTGACGGAAGCTTTCGGCCGCATCGTTTCGATGCCGCTGTCCTGGCACAGCCAGCGCGGCACGTCGAACGCGCTGCATACCCTGCTTCGCGCCTGCGAAACGCTGTTCGGTCTCTGGCTCGAATTCATGCGCCAGCACCTGGCGACGGCCGTAGCACTCGTCCTGCTCATCCCGACCGCGTTTGCGATGGATGTGCGCCTGTCACTGGTGCTCGTCGTGCTCGGCGTCTCCTATGTCCTGGTCAGCAAGGCGGTGATGAGCCGCACCAAGGAAGGCCAGGCCTCGGTCGAAAACCACTACCACACGGTTTTCTCCCACGTGTCCGACGCCATCAGCAACGTATCGGTCGTTCACAGCTACAACCGCATCGAAGCCGAAACGCGCGAACTGAAGAAGTTCACCGAGCGGCTGATCTCCGCCCAGTTCCCGGTGCTTGACTGGTGGGCACTGGCAAGTGCTCTCAACCGCGTCGCCTCGACCATCTCGATGATGGTGATCCTCGTCATCGGCACGGTGCTGGTCCAGCGCGGCGAGCTGCGCGTCGGCGAAGTCATCGCCTTCATCGGCTTTGCCAACCTGCTGATCGGCCGTCTCGACCAGATGAAGGCCTTCGTCACGCAGATCTTCGAGGCCCGCGCCAAGCTTGAAGACTTCTTCCAGCTCGAAGATTCCGTGCGCGAACGCGAAGAGCCGGCCGGCGCAATGGACCTGGGTACCGTCAAGGGCGAAGTCGAATTCCGCGACATCTCCTTCGACTTCGCCAACACCACCCAGGGCGTGCGCAACGTGTCCTTCACCGCCAAGGCCGGCCAGACGATCGCGATCGTCGGCCCGACCGGCGCCGGCAAGACCACGCTCGTCAACCTGCTGCAGCGCGTCCACGAGCCGCGCGACGGCCAGATCCTGATCGATGGCGTCGACATCTCCAAGGTGACGCGCAAGTCGCTGCGCCGCTCGATCGCCACCGTCTTCCAGGATGCCGGCCTGATGAACCGCTCGATCTGCGAGAACATCCGGCTCGGTCGCGACGACGCATCGCTCGATGAAGTCATGGCTGCCGCCGAAGCGGCTGCCGCCAGCGACTTCATCGAGAGCCGCAACAGTGGTTATGACACCGTTGTCGGCGAGCGCGGCAACCGCCTGTCGGGCGGCGAGCGTCAGCGCGTGGCTATCGCCCGCGCCATCCTCAAGAACGCACCGATCCTGGTGCTCGACGAGGCGACCAGTGCGCTCGACGTCGAGACCGAGGCCCGGGTGAAGGATGCGATCGACGCGCTGCGCAAGGACCGCACGACGTTCATCATCGCCCACCGCCTGTCGACCGTGCGCGAGGCCGATCTGGTGATCTTCATGGATCAGGGCCGGATCGTCGAAATGGGTGGCTTCAACGAGCTCAGCGCAAGCAACGGCCGCTTCGCCGCCCTGCTGCGCGCCAGCGGCATCCTGACGGACGAGGACGTCCGCATGAGCCACACCGCGGCCTGAGCCGACGCCTTATAGGTCGTAAGATAACAAAGCCCCGGATCCGAGATCCGGGGCTATTTTCGTTCACGCCGCCCGC
Source organism: Sinorhizobium sp. A49 (assembly GCF_002002725.1). Classification (GTDB taxonomy): domain Bacteria; phylum Pseudomonadota; class Alphaproteobacteria; order Rhizobiales; family Rhizobiaceae; genus Ensifer. Next base: position 196,888 of record NZ_MUNW01000043.1, read on the forward strand.
GCCGGCTTGGCACTGGCAAGGCCTTTCAGCCATTCAAGATAGTAGCCGTAGACGAAGTGCAGGCCGATGCCGACAATCACGAAGAGCGTTCCGGCGAGAGGATTCCGGCCAGTCACGAACAACAGCACCTGGCCAACCATGGCGAGGATCGTGCCAAAGATGAAGATCGGCAGCGAGTGTCGGCCGATCAACGCCAGCGGATGATCGGCATCGAGCCTCGCGAGGCGATTGACGGCCGGAAGCACCGCGACGAGATAGGCGAGCGCCAGAACGTGCGTCAGCCGCGTCAGCGACAGGAAGGTCTTGTCGAAGCCGGTCAGCACCGCCGGAAGGCCGAACGACGGGTCGATATTCCACCAGGAAAACAGCACCCACAGCGCCGACACAACAAGATAGAACGCAGAGATCACGATCAAAATCGGGCTGCGTGGCAGCACCGCGCCCTGGCGGATTGCCGTCATGGCGACGATGCCGATGACGAAGAGGAACTGCCAGGACCAGGGATTGAGAAACCAGTAGCCCTCATCGAGAAAGTTGGAGGGCACCAGCTTGAACACCCCCGCCACAAGCCACAGCAAAGCGGAACATGCCAGCAGCAGCCGGCTGCTGATGCCGTTCAGCCAGAGGATGCCGGGCAGCATCAGGAACAGCACCGCGTACATCGACAGGATGTTGTTGTAGCCGAGCTGGTGCCCGAGCAGCACCATGGCGACGATACCCTGTTCGGTCTGCTCGACGAAGGGCCGGATGTTAATCTCACCGATCAGGTCCTGCCGGCCGAAATAGAGCGCGCCGCCGGCAAAGATCGCCAGGGTGACGATACTGGTCATGATGTGGGCGACATAGAGTGCAAGCGCCCGCTGCCAGACCTTCAGCGTCAGCGCCAGGCGCGCGCCGGTGACGAACTTGCCGCCATAGGCAAGGCCGACGGAGAGACCGGAGATCAGGACGAAAGCCTCGGCCGAATCGGAAAAGCCGAAATTCTTGTGGGTCAGATATTCGAGATATTGCCCGGGAACGTGGTTGACGAAGATCGTCAGCAGGCAGAGCGCCCGAAACACGTCGAGACGCGTGTCGCGCTCCTTAGGAACCATGCGGGCGGATAACGTCGGGTTCGGGCCGCCCCCAAATGTCTTTTGCAGCATGCGGTCTGGTATCCGGGATCTGGCGCCCCTGCCCCACCCCTGTTGAAACGGGCACCGGAATGTCCACTGCCGCCAAAGCAGATGAATGTTCCGATGCCGTCGATCGATGCGTAAACCTGTTGTCGGTTAGCGCCGCCGGCAAATCTGCAAGAAAAAACCGGCCTTGCCCGTTCGGGTGCAAAGCCGGTTTCAACGTTCATTCAATACCGGCAGTTACAGCAAAATGCCTTCATGCGCGTTTTTTGTGACACTATTATTGATGCTGACGATCGGCTCGCGACTTTTCGCATCTCGGCTGACCGAAATCTTGTGCTTCGTGCCGTTCAGCGTCACTTCGGCCGAATAGCCATCCCAGGCCTCCGGCAGCACCGGCCGGATGACCAGCTTTTCGCCCTGCCGACGAATGCCGAGAATGCCCTCGACGCCAGCACGGTAGAGCCAGCCAGCCGACCCGGTGTACCAGGTCCAGCCGCCGCGTCCCGCAAGCGCGCCTTCGCCGTAAATATCGGCCGCAACCACATAGGGCTCGACCCGGTAGTGATCGGCGTCTTCGCGGTTCTGGGCATGGGAGACCGGGTTCAGCATCTGGAAGACGCGCCAGGCTTCCTCCGCCCGTCCCTGCTCGGCAAAGGCGAGCGCAACCCAGGTGGCCGCATGGGTATATTGGCCGCCGTTTTCACGCACGCCGGGCGGATAGGCCTTGATGTATCCTGGGTCCTGCCTGGTTCGTTCGAGCGGTGGCGTGAACAGTCGGACGATGCGGCGATCGGGATCGACGAGTTCGGCCATGACCGCATCCATCGCATGCTGCGAGCGCTGTTCATCGCCCTCGCCCGACAGCACGCTCCAGGACTGGCCGATGGAATCGATCCGGCATTCGTCGCTTTCGCTCGACCCAAGCGGCGCGCCGTCGTCGTAGTAGCCGCGACGGTAGTAGTCGCCATCCCAACCGGCTTCATCGAGCACCTTTTTCAGGGCCACCAGATGCGTTTCCCAACGGCCGATACGCGCCTTGTCCTTGCGCTCGCGGGCAAAGGGCAGGAAGCCGCGCAACGTGCCGGCCAGGAACCAACCGAGCCAGACGCTGGTGCCGCGGCCGGCAATGCCGACGCGGTTCATGCCGTCGTTCCAGTCGCCGCCGAGAATGAGCGGCAGGCCGTTTTCGCCGCTGCGCTGGATCGCGAGATCGAGTGCACGGGCGCAATGCTCGTAGACATCGGCGATCTCGTCGGAGATCTCCGGCTTGTAGAAGCTGTCGTGCTGACCGTCTTCGAGCGCAGGGCCGGTGATGAAGGCAATCTTCTCACCGAGAATGTCGGCGTTCCCGGTCACTTCGCAGTAGTGCGTGACGGCATGGGCGAGCCAGACGACATCGTCCGAGATCATCGTGCGCACGCCGGCACCTGTGCCCGGAAGCCACCAATGCTGCACGTCGCCTTCGACGAACTGCCGTGCAGCCGCGTTGAGGATCTGTCCCCGCGCCAGTTCCGGCCGGTGGATGAGGAACGCCAGCGTGTCCTGCAGCTGATCGCGGAAGCCGAAGGCGCCGCTCGCCTGATAGAAGGCTGAGCGCGCCATGATCCGGCAACCGAGGCTCTGATAGGGCAGCCAGTTGTTGATCATCGTGTTGAAGGCCGCATCCGGCGTGTCCACCTTCACGATGTCGGTGAACTCGCTCCAGAAGGTTTTCGCGGCATCAATGACCGTGTCGAAGGCCGTCTGGCGCAACTCACCGAGCACCGAGCGCATCTGCTCCTCATTGTCGGCATCGCCGAGAATGAAGGTGAGCTGCTTTTCGGCACCGGGCTCGATCACCAGATCGGTTGCGAGCGCAGCACAAGCGTCGCCGTCGACATCGACAGAGCCTGACAGCTCGGCGCCGGCAAGAACCGCCTGCGGCACGAGAATGCCGCCGACCCGTCCGAGGAACTCCCGACGGCTTGCCGTGTGGCTGACGCTTTCGCCGCCCTCGACGGCAAAGAAGGCCGAACGACCGGCATAGTCGATGCTGTAGGGATTTGTCGCAACCAGCGCATCGGCGGCCTCGTCCCACTTCGACAAGACGAACGGGGCCATGCGGGCGCGGTTGTTGCCAAGCACCCATTCGGCAAAGCCGTAGATCTTGAGCTGGCGGGCAGCCGTGGAGCGGTTGCGGATCGAGATGCGGACGAGCTTGGCCGGCAAGGTCCGGTGCACGGTGTGCGATGCCTCGATATCGAGATCGTCCTGAGAGCTGCGGAAGGTCGAATAGCCAAGCCCGTGGCGTGCCTCGAAGACGACCGACCGGCTGCGCGACAAGGCTGCGTAGGGGGTCAGCACCGAGCCGCTCGCCATGTCGCGGATGAAGATGGCTTCGCCCGGTCGGTTGACGACCACGTCGTTGGCCCATGGCGTCAGCTGGTAATCGCGCGAATTGCGGCTCCAGGTGAAAGCGGCCCCTTCGGCCGAAACGTGGAAGCCGAACTGCTCGTTGGAGATGACGTTGATCCACGGCTGCGGTGTCGCCTCGCCGCCGCGCAGGCGCACGACATATTCGCGCCCACCTTCGGCAAAACCGCCGTAGCCGTTCCAGAAGTCGAGGCCGTCGCCGACGATCTCGGCATCGACGGCATCCGCCGGCTGCTGCGGCGCTGCCAGCAAGGGGAAATTGCTTTCGCTGCCCTTCACCGGTGGCGTCGAATAGAGCGAGTTGGCGCGGGCGATCTGGTCAGAGATCGTGCCGTTGCGAGCGTGGAAGACGGCGCGCGAGGCCGACAGCAGCGTCGACCAGGTCTCCGCTTCCATCAGGTCGCGCCGCACCGAGAAGATGTGCTGGCGCGGACCGTCGGAAAGGCCGCGAAGCCTCAGGTTCTCGCACATGGAATCGAGCGCGTGCTGCATGTCCTGGGCATAGGACGAGGCCCGCTCGTTGATGATCACCAGATCGGCGGTGATGCCGCGGGCGCGCAGATATTCCTGGGCCCGAAGGGCTTCACGGGCAATACCGAGGTCGCCGTCGTCGTTGATGCGCAGGCAGAAGATCGGGAAGTCTCCCGAGATTGCCAGCGGCCAGAGCGTCGACTGCGACGCGAGCCCCGCCTGAACCGTTGCGGTATCGGCGCGCAGATGCATGTCGGGATAGACGAGATAACGGCCGAGCATCTGGAAGCTTGCGGCCTCCTGCGAGGTGACGCCGACATGGCGCATCTGCACCTGGCTGCGTGTCCAGGCATGGATCAGCTCGTGATTGAAGGTTTCCGTGTGCCGGTAACGGTCGATGGCACGGTCGACAGCCTCGCGGTTCGGCGCGGCGATCGTCCAGAAGACGACGCTGACCTTCTTGCCGGCCGGAACGCGCACGACGCGACGCAGCGACATGATCGGGTCGAGCGTATAGCCATCGGTTCCGGAAAGCACCGCGTCCGTGTCGAAGGCGGCAGCCTCGGCAAGCGTGCGTCCCTGGCCGATGAAGCGGCGACGATCGGTCTCGGCTTCGGTCGGACGATCGCTGCCGGCATTGTCGGTGACGAGATGCGCCACTTCCATATCCGGATCAGTGGGGCTGCGCTTGTTGCGGCTGACATGGATGACGTCGCCGCGGCGGCTGATTTCCGTTCGCAGGAACATCTTGGAGAAGACGGGATGGGCGCTGTCAGCCTCGTCGGTCGACAGCACCGGTTCGGCGTAGGACGTTACCTCGATGAAGCGATCCTGCGTTCCGGTGTTGAGCAGGATGACGCGGCGGCCTTCGGCATCGTGCTCGGTGGCGACGATGCACTCGACCTCGCTGGTGAGATCACCAACGGTCTTGACGAATTCGGCCTTGTCGTCGCCGAACCGCGTCTGCACCTTTTCGCCGACGGCACGCCGCGGCTCCGATGTCGCCGACCACCAATCACCCGTCGTCGTATCGCGCAGGAAGATGAAGGTGCCCGTGCGGTCCTCGACCGGGTCCGGCTTCCAGCGGGTGACCGACTGGCCGTTCCAGCGGGCGTAGCCGGCACCGGTTGCCGTCAGCATCACGGCATAGTGGCCGTTCGACAGGAACACGGTTTCGCGGTCCTGGGCGAGCGGATTTTCGATGACGCGCACTTCCGGACGCAGCAGGTCGTCCTGGCCCTTGCCGAGTGATTCCGGCTCGCGCTTGGCGTTCATGATCGGAATGTCGCGCGGCGCCTTTTCCTGCAAGAGCAGTTCGGCAGCCTCGATCACCGGATCGGCGTGGAACCATTCACGCAGCTTGCCGGTAAAGACGACGTTGGCGACGGCCGCAATCGACATGCCATGGTGGTGGGCATAGTAGTTGCGCACGACGGCGCATTTCTGCCCCTCCGGCACGCGCGTCGGGGTGAAATCGACGGCATCGTGGAAGCCGTAGACGCCGAGCGCGCCGACTTCGCGCAGACGCCCGAGATTGGCGAGCGCCGCCTTCGGATCGTACATGCAGGCAAGAATGGAGGCATAGGGCGCGATGACGGCGTTCTGGCCGAGACCACGCTTGAGGCCGAGCGTCGGTACACCGAAGTTGGTGTATTGGTAGGTCAGCTCATGGTCGCGGGCATTGAAGGCCGCTTCGGAGATGCCCCACGGCGTGCCGAGACGGCGGCCGTGATTGATCTGCTCCTTGACCACCAAGTTGTTGGTCTGGTTGAGGATACCGCCCTGCCGCTCCTGCATCACCAGTGGTGGCATCAGATATTCGAACATCGAGCCGGACCAGGAGATCAGCGCGCCGCGCGCGCCGATCGGCACGATCGGACGGCCGAGCTTGTACCAGTGTTCGGTCGGAAGGTCGCCCTTGGCGATGGCGAACAGGCTCGTCAGACGGGCCTCGGATGCCAAGAGATCGTAGCAGGCCTCGTCGAGCTCATTGGCATTGACGCGGAAGCCGATCGACAGCAGGCGCCGCTCCGGCCGGAACAGGAAGCCGAAATCCATCGAGAAGGCGATGTCGCGAGCGCGGTCCTTCAAGACCACCAATCGCTGGCGCAGCGCTTCGATGGCGCCAAGATCGAACACGCCATCGGCAATATGCGCCTCACAGGTGGTGACGAGCGCATTCGCCCATTTCGTCACTTCGCTGCTCTGGCCCGTGCGCACCTCGTGATCGAGGTTGACGGTCAGCTTGTGCATGTCGCGCGCCAGAACGGCGAGGTTGATCACCCGGATCGATGCGAATTCATGCTCGCGCTTGACCGCAGCCAATGCGTTCTGGAAGCCGACGATGCGTTCCTCGATCAGCCGGCGCAGCGGGCGAACGGTCTTGCGGTCATCGGGCAGGTCCTTCAGTACCTCGGCAAGGATCGCGACCACGTCGCCGATGCCGTCGAGGCTGCCCTGCACATGCGCCGACGGCGCTTCGGCCCATTCCCGGCACATGGACGACACGGCGATCAGGTGGCCAGCAAGGTTGCCGCTGTCGACCGACGAGATGTAGCGCGGCTCCATGGTTTCGAGCGTGTTGGTGCGATACCAGTTGAACAGGTGCCCGCGATATTTCGGCATCCGGTCGATGGTCGCGATCGTCTGCTCCAGGCGGTTGATCGTTTCTTCAAAGCCGATCCAGCCGAAGTCGCGCGCCGACATCACCGAAAGCAGGTAGACGCCGATATTGGTCGGAGACGTGCGCTCGGCCAGCACCGGCTGCGGCGTTTCCTGGAAATTGTCCGGCGGCAGGAAGTTCTGCTCGGCGGTGACGAAGGTCTCGAAATACCGCCACGTGCGCCGCGCGATCAGCCGCATCTCCTCGATCGCCTCGTCGGACACGACCAGCTGGTCCTCGGTTTCAGCCGATTGGCTGACGAACCAGGCGACCGCGGGAGAGAGTGCCCAGAGCAGCGCGAAGGGAATGCCGATGAACGGCAGGCCGGTATCGGAAATGGCCGCAAGCGCCAGAGACACCGCCGACAGCGCCGGCGCAATCCACATCGCCTTGTAATAGTCGCCGATGCTTCCGTGTCCGGCACTTTGCACCTGGGCGGCCGTGCGCCATTCCAGCATCAGCTTGCGGCTGACGAAGGTACGGTAGAGCGAGCGAACGATCGCATCGCCCATCATCGCCGCTCCATGGGCGATAAAGACGATGCGAAGGGCAACTTGGGCGTTGGCGGCGCGAACTTCGGTCAGCACCGCATGGAGATGGGCGCGCGCGACGATATCGTTGCGGCGTGGCAGCAGGCCGTTGATCAGCGACAAGGTCGGCGCGACGAACAGGCTGAAGATCAGCACGATCTGCCAGATCAACGCCTCGGTTGGCTGCATGTAGTACCAGCCCATGACGGAGGCGACGAGCCAGGCGCAGGGGATCAGCGACCGGCGCAGGTTGTCGTACATCTTCCAGCGGCCGAGCATCGACAGGCCGTTCGACGGATTGAAGATATAGGGCAGCAGCTGCCAGTCGCCGCGGGCCCAGCGATGCTGGCGCGACATCTCGACCTCGTAGCGGGTCGGGAAGTCCTCGACCAGTTCGACATCGGTCACCAGCGCGCAGCGCACATAGGAGCCTTCGAGCAGGTCGTGACTGAGAACGGCATTTTCCTCGATCCGGCCCTTGAGCGCCGCTTCGAAGGCGTCGACGTGATAGAGGCCCTTGCCGGTGAAGCTGCCTTCGCCGGCGATGTCCTGATAGACGTCGGACACGGTGAAGACATAGGGGTCGATGCCGCGGTTGGCCGAGAAGATGCGCTGGAAGGCCGAGGCTTCGCTGCCTGTCGTCAGCGACGGCGTTACGCGCGGCTGCAGCAGGCTGTAGCCGGCAATCACCTTCTGTGTTTCCGGGTCGACGATCGGGCGGTTGATCGGGTGATACATCTTGCCGACGAGCTTCGTCACCGCGTCGCGCATCAGGCGCGTGTCGGCATCGAGCGTCATGACGTATTGGACGTTTTCCGGAACGGTGTTGGCGCCCTGCAGGAACGAGGTGTCGCGATCGCCGCGCAAGAGCAGGTTCAGCTCATGCAGCTTGCCACGCTTGCGCTCCCAGCCCATCCACACGCCTTCCGCCTCGTTGAACAGGCGACGGCGGTGCAGAAGGAAGAAGCGGGTCTTGCCGTCATAGGCGTAACGCGCCGAAAGCTCGGCAACCTCGCGCCGGGCATAGTCGAGAACGTCGGTATCGGCCGGCGTTTCCTCGAGTTTGCTGTCGACCCAGTCGCTGAGAAGCGCGAAATAGATCTCGCCACGCGGATTGGCGAGGTAGTGGACCTCGAGGTTGCGCACGAGTTCGTCGACATGATCGCGCTTGGAGATCAGGCAGGGCACGACGACCAGCGTGCGGGCATATTCCGGAACGCCCTCGAGGAACTCGTAGCCGACCAGACGCGACGGCTTGACGAAGAGCGTGACCAGCGTGTTGAACAGACCCATCGCGCCTTCGGATGCCGGCAGCGCGAACAGCAGCAGCATGATCAGCTTGGCGCCGTTGGGAATGTCCATCGGGCTGACGAAGGAATAGACCGCGAACATCGCGAGAATCGTCAGCAGAATGTTCGGCCCGGCAATCGCGAACCAGTCGAGCTTGCGGCTGAGGCGGATGATATTCTGCAGCAGCGACGGGCGGTAACCGATCTTCTGCTCCAGCGCCTTGCGCTGCTTGCCGACGAGGAAGGAGCCGACATTCGGCTCCTGCAGCTGCGGCTCGACGGCAGCAGCCGCTTCCGCTTCCTTCACCATCTCGATGGCGATCTGGGTGACTTCGTACTCGCTGTGGCCGGAGCGGCGCGCCAGCTTTTCGATCGTGTCGCGGTATTTGTTGCGAGAGCCGAATTCGAGCGCGGCATAGTCGGAGCCGTCGCGCAGCGCCGCATCGATCTTGCTGACGCTTTCGAACCAGACGGCCCAGTCGGTGTCGTCGATCTCGCGCAGGCTGCGGATGATGTTGCTCATCGTCGCGTTGCCTGAGGACAGGCGGTTCTGCTCGGCGACAAGCGCGTCCTCGACGTCGCTGCCGCGCTTCTCGAGCTGTTCCTCGATCCAGGCGATCACCGAGCCTGATGTTTGCGAGCCGTCGCGCATGCGGTAGAGCAGCTGAGCCACGAAGGTGTTGTCGGCTGCAAGCGCCTCGGATTCGGCCAACAGCGCGCGGCACTTCTCGGGATCGTTGTGACGGATGATCTGGTCGGCGATGTCATTGGCCTTGCGCCGCATGCCGCGCGAGCGCTCGACGCGGATGGCAATGCGCCTCAGATTCTCGATCAATACGAAGCGCAGGATCGAGGGCAGGGCCCACAACTCGCCGATCTTGAACGTATCGTGCTTCTGAAAGCCCTCGACTATCGCGGTGACGCTCTCGCGCGAAACCGTGCTGTGTGTGTGGGCGACGTAGAGCCAGGCTAGCGCCATGGTGCGCGGTATGACAGTGCCAGCGACGGAGATCGTCGGCAGTTGGCGGTAGAACTTGCGCGGAAAGTCGCGGCGAACTTCCTGGATGGCTTCCTCGACCACGTGGTGGTTGTCGAGCAGCCATTCGGCGGCCGGCGTGATCGACGCTCCCGCTTCGACGTCAGCCGCTGTCGCCCGATACACCCTCAGGATTTCGTTTTCATTCTCGCGGTGGCGCGGACGAAATTCGAACGGGAAGAAGCCCGGCAGAGACGGTGCGCCCTTGAGCGCAAGGGTCTCGCCGCATTGCCGCAAATCCTCCATCGAGAAAAAGGTCGAGCGGATCGAATCGTTGTAATCGATCTGTTTCGGTTCCGGTTCGCGCGAAGAGGAGGACGGCGTGTTATGAAGGGGCATGGGTGCGGGTTCTGAATCCAACCGGGGTTGATCGGCCCGGCTCTCGTTGTTCTGCCGGGTTGGCTGCGGTCCTGAGGTTCCAGGCTTGGCCGGCGCGTTGCTAGACACGGTCATGTGTCCTCCCATCCGCCGTCAATTTCCGGATAACCGGAAACTGGCGGAAACTGGCACCGCCCTTGAACTGGGCATCGGAGAAAGCAAAGCCGGCGGCGCATTGGTTTTCAAGGCCGCGTGATGCATGAAAGTGGCATTTTTTAGCCGTGCTGCCAACAGCTTGCAAGGATCGGCGGCGCAAGTTTGAACGAATTGCGCACACTCTGATCGGGCGAAAGCGGGAGTGTCCGCGCCCGCCGATGGCACCCTCAGGTCTCTGTATCAATTTGGCCCCTTCTCGGCGCATCTCTGGGTAGCAGTCCGTCGCCAAACGCTAAGGGCGTCAGGAAGGTTCCGACCAACGACCCAATCAAGTCGAGGCGTTAGGAACCGAGCCGACCTGTTCGGTGATCCATTCGCGGAAGGCGAGGCTGATCGGGTTTTCGAGTTTGCCTTCCGGAACCGCGAGATAATAACTGTTCTCCGTCTGCATCGGCCGGTCGAGAACGATGCGCAATGTTCCCGCTGCCAGCTCCTGCTCGATCAGATAGCGGGGCAGCAAGGCGAAACCGAGACCGGCGGTCGCCGCCTCGATCACCATCGAAAACTGATCGAAGCGGTTGCCGCGATAAGCACCCCGGCCGTCCATCCCGTTGGCCTCGAACCATTGCGCCCAGAGCTTGGGTCGTGTCGCCAGGTGCAGGAGCGGACCACCGACGATATCCTCCAGCGTCGACACCGGATTGGCGGCAAGCAGCGTCGGGCTCGCAGCCGGCACGATGATCTCGCTGCAGAGATAGCTGCAGGTCGCGTGCGCCCACACCGGCTGGCCATAGTGGATGGCAATGTCGAAATTCTGCTCGTCGAAATCGAACGGCGCCGAGCGCGACGCGATGTTGACCACCGTGTCGGGATGCTGGCGAAGGAAATCGGGCAGCCGCGGCACCAGCCAGCGGCTGCCGAAAGTCGGCAAGGACGCGATCGACAGGGTTGAGTCCGCGCGCGCCGAGGCCATCGCCCGCACCATCAGCTCTTCCGTCTGGTTGAGCAGGCGGCGAACCTCGGGCAGGAACTTCTGCCCGGCTTCCGAGAGGATGACGCGCTGGCGCACACGCTCGAACAGCAAGACGCCGAGCTGGTTTTCCAGATCCTTGATCTGTCGGCTGACGGCGCTCTGGGTGAGATTGAGCTCGGCAGCCGCCTGCGTGAAGCTGCCGTGCCGGGCCGCGCATTCGAAAGCCTGCAGCGTCGTAACGTCAGGAACCAGTCTGCGGCTTAACTTCATTCCAGCCTCGCATCAACATAGTCACAAGCAACGCGATCAATGCCCAGTTCCTTCGGATATGATCCGAAATGAGAATGACCTTGTCCTTCACCCATAGCGCGAGGCGAGCCCCAGTGAAAGAGAATAGTTTCGTATCCGCCGATGACATCCGTTCGGCCTTTTCCGCAGCCATGTCGGTCATGTACCGCGAGGAGGTGCCGGCCTACGGCACGCTGATGGAGCTGGTTGCCAAGGTCAACGACGAGACGCTCAATGCCGATCCGGCCCTCAAGCAACGCCTCGATGCGACGGATTCGCTCGATCGCATTTCCGAGGAGCGCCACGGCGCGATCCGTCTCGGCACACCCGCCGAACTGTCGATGATGCGTCGAGTCTATGCCGTCATGGGCATGTACCCGGTCGGCTATTACGATCTTTCGACCGCCGGCGTTCCGGTGCATTCGACCGCCTTCCGCCCGGTCGGCGATGCGGCTTTGAAGCGCAATCCCTTCCGCGTCTTCACCTCGCTTCTCCGTCTCGACCTGATTGCCGACGAGAGCCTGCGCGCCGAGTCCGAGGCTGTCCTTGCCGAGCGCCGGATCTTTACGCCCGCTGCGGTCGAACTCACCGAAAAAGCCGAGCGTGACGGCGGCCTCGACAAGGCCGACGCCGAGCGCTTCGTCTCCGAGGTGCTGGAAACCTTCCGCTGGCACGACAAGGCCAATGTCAGCGCCGACATGTACAAGCGCCTGCATGACGCCCACCGGCTGATCGCCGACGTCGTCTCGTTCAAGGGGCCGCATATCAACCATCTGACGCCGCGCACGCTGGATATCGACCAGGTCCAGAAGCTCATGCCGGAATACGGCATTGCGCCGAAAGCCGTCGTCGAAGGACCCCCGACGCGCAAATGCCCGATCCTGCTGCGCCAGACCTCTTTCAAGGCGATGGAAGAGGCCGTCTCCTTCAGCGACGGTGACGGCGACTGGAAGGCCGGCTCGCACACCGCCCGCTTCGGCGAGATCGAACAGCGCGGCATTGCGCTCACCCCCAAGGGCCGCGCGCTCTATGACGAACTGCTGGAAGCCTCGCGCAAGATCGTGCGCCCGGCGGCCGACGGCTCCAACGCCCGCGAATACGAAGCAGCGCTTGCCAAAGCCTTCGAAAGCTTCCCCGATAGCTGGGCAGGCATCCGCGAAGCCGGCCTCGGATATTTCAGCTATTCACTGACCGAGAAGGGCTCGAAGACCCGCATCCTCGACCGCCGCGACATCACCGCGCTGGTCGCCGACGGCCTCGTGCAGTTCGACGCCATCGTCTACGAAGACTTCCTACCGGTCAGCGCCGCAGGCATCTTCCAATCCAACCTCGGCGACGGCGCACAGCAGGATTTCGTCGCAAGCCCGAACCAGAAGCGCTTCGAAATCGACCTCGGCGCCACCGTGCTCAACGAGTTCGATCACTATGCCGGCATCGAAGCGGCATCGATCGAAAGCTGCCTGCGGGTCTTGACCGCAGCCATCGCTGCGGAATGATGCTTTCCCGATGATCGAACAGGCACACATCGACGCGCTGACCGGCATCCTTGGCGACAAGGGTGTGGTCACGCGCGCTGAAGACAGACAAGCCTATGAGACCGGCGCCCGCTACGATCACGGCCTGGCTTCGGTCGTTCTGCGGCCGGCAACGACAGAGGAAACCTCGGCCACCGTCGCCTATTGCGTGCACCACGGCATCGCCCTGATCCCGCAATCGGGCAACACCGGCCTTGTCTCCGGCTCGACCCCGGACGCATCCGGCAGCGAAGCGATCCTCAGCCTCGACCGCCTGACCAAGGCCTTCGAACTCGATCTTGACAACCGCTCGGTGCGCGTCGATGCCGGGCTCCGGCTGTCCGATGTCAATCGCCGGCTGGAAGAACACGGCCTGTTCTTCCCGATCGATCTCGGGGCGGACCCCAGGATCGGCGGCATGATCGCCACCAACACCGGCGGCTCGCGCTTCCTGAAATATGGCGACGTGCGCCGCAATGTGCTGGGCCTCACCGTGGTGCTCGGCGATGAAGACGGCACCGTGCTCGATCTTCAGTGCGACCTGCGCAAGAACAATACCGGTGTCGACTGGAAGCAGCTCTTCGTCGGCACGTCGGGCGCCTTCGGCATTATCACCGAATGCGTGCTCAATCTGGAGCGCCTGCCGCAGCAGACGGCGACCGCGCTGCTGGTACCGGCAAGCGGCGCCCATGTGATGCCTTTGCTGCGCGCCATGGAAGAGCGGCTCGGCGCCTATCTCTCGGCCTTCGAAGGCATGTCGAGCAACGCCGTCAAGGCGGCGTTCGCGCATGTGCCATCGATGAAGAACCCTTTCCAGGGCGGCCATGTCCCTGACTACGTCATCCTGGTCGAGATCAGCCGCACCTGGGGCCCACGCGAAGGCGAGCAATCGCTCGACGCCGTGCTCGAAACGGTGCTGGCCGAGATCTGGGAGATGGAGACGGCACCGCTGGCCGATGCCTTCGTCGGCCCGCCGCATGAAATCTGGGCGCTGCGCCACGCGCTTTCCGAAGGCGTGAAGCACCTGGGCAAGCTGATCGCCTTCGACGTTTCCTTCCGCCGGGGTGACATCATGGCCTTCTGCGACCATATGAAGGCCGAAATGCCGAGCAAGTTTCCTGATGTCACCGTCTGTGACTTCGGCCATATCGGCGATGGTGGTGTACACTTCAATCTCGTGGTGGCGAAGGATAGCCCGCTTCTTAGCGATCCGGCATTCGAGCCGCGTTTGAGAGAATGGGTTTTCGCCGTGGCCGTCGAGGAGTATCACGGCAGCTTCAGCGCGGAACATGCGATCGGCCGCCGCAACCAGGCCTATTACGACCTTTATACAAACGACAAACTCAAGGACATGGCCGCGGGCCTGAAGACGCTCACCTCGCCGGGAAAGCTCGGCAGCGTGCGCTTCGGATAGGCCAGAGCGGAATGAGGAAAAGTGTGTGCGGTTTTCCGCCCACATTTCGCTCTAACCAATGATCTAAGACAGGAAAACGGGAGTCAGACCATGAACATTGCAACGAAGACGATCGACGTCACCAAGGAAGCAGCAGCGCTGCTCGAGAAGCTGGGTGTCGCCAAGGAACTCTACACCGGCGGCGACATGCCGTCCTTCAGCCCGGTCACCGGCGAGCAGATCGCCAGCCTGAAAACGGTTTCGGCCGCGGAAGCCGCCGCCAAGATCGACAAGGCCCATGAAGCCTTCAAGGCCTGGCGTCTGGTCCCGGCGCCGAAGCGCGGCGAACTGATCCGCCTGCTCGGTGAAGAGCTGCGCACCTTCAAGGCCGACCTCGGCCGCCTGGTTTCGATCGAAGCCGGCAAGATCACCTCCGAGGGCCTCGGCGAAGTCCAGGAAATGATCGACATCTGCGATTTCGCAGTCGGCCTGTCCCGCCAGCTCTACGGTCTGACGATCGCCACCGAGCGCCCCGGCCACCGCATGATGGAAACCTGGCATCCCCTGGGCGTCGTCGGCGTCATCTCCGCCTTCAACTTCCCCGTCGCCGTCTGGTCGTGGAACACGGCGCTTGCGCTCGTCTGCGGCAACTCCGTCGTGTGGAAGCCGTCGGAAAAGACCCCGCTTACGGCGCTTGCATCGCAGGCGATCTTCGAGCGCGCGCTTGCCCGCTTCGGCGATGCACCGGAAGGCCTGTCGCAGGTCCTGATCGGCGACCGCACCGTCGGTGAAGTCCTCGTCGACAACCTGAAGGTTCCGCTGGTCTCGGCCACCGGCTCGACCCGCATGGGTCGCGACGTCGGCCCGCGCCTTGCCAAGCGCTTTGCCCGCGCCATCCTCGAACTCGGCGGCAACAATGCTGGCATCGTCTGCCCGTCGGCCGATCTCGACATGGCGCTGCGCGCCATCGCCTTCGGCGCCATGGGCACCGCCGGCCAGCGTTGCACCACCATGCGCCGCCTGTTCGTGCATGAAAGTGTCTACGACCAGCTCGTTCCGCGGCTGAAGAAGGCCTATGGTTCGGTCTCCGTCGGCAATCCGCTCGAAACCACCGCACTCGTCGGCCCGCTGGTCGACAAGGCCGCTTTCGACGGCATGCAGAAGGCGATCAATGAGGCCAAGGCCCATGGCGGCAGCGTCACCGGCGGCGAACGCGTCGAACTCGGCTATGCCAACGGCTACTACGCCAAGCCCGCTCTGGTCGAAATGCCGAAGCAGGCCGGTCCGGTTCTCGAAGAAACCTTCGCGCCGATCCTCTACGTCATGAAGTATAGCGACTTCGACGCCGTCGTTGCCGACCACAATGCGGTTGCAGCCGGCCTGTCCTCGTCGATCTTCACCCGCGACATGCAGGAATCCGAACGGTTCCTGGCCGTCGACGGCTCGGATTGCGGCATTGCCAACGTCAACATCGGCACGTCAGGTGCCGAAATCGGCGGCGCCTTCGGTGGCGAAAAGGAAACCGGCGGCGGCCGCGAATCGGGCTCCGATTCCTGGAAGGCCTATATGCGCCGCGCCACCAACACGGTGAACTACTCGAAGGCTCTGCCGCTGGCGCAGGGCGTTTCCTTCGACATCGAGTAAGGCGCAAGCGATGACCATCAACGCAACGGTCAAGGAGGCGGGCTTCAAGCCCGCCTCGCGGATCTCCTCGATCGGGGTCTCCGAAATCCTCAAGATCGGCGCACGCGCGCAAGCCATGAAGCGCGAGGGCAAGCCGGTCATCATTCTCGGCGCAGGCGAGCCGGATTTCGACACGCCTGATTACGTCAAGGACGCCGCCTGCGCGGCGATCCAGCGCGGCGAAACGAAATACACCGCCCTCGATGGCACGCCAGAACTGAAGAAGGCGATCCGCGAAAAATTCCAGCGCGAGAACGGCCTCGCCTACGAGCAAGACGAGATCACGGTTGCCACCGGCGCCAAGCAGATCCTGTTCAACGCGATGATGGCGACGATCGATGCCGGCGACGAAGTCGTCATCCCGACGCCCTACTGGACCTCCTATTCGGATATCGTCCAGATCTGCGAAGGCAAGCCGGTGCTGATCCCCTGCGACGCGGCCTCGGGTTTTCGCCTGACCGCCGACAAGCTCGAAGCGGCGATCACGCCGAAGACGCGCTGGGTGCTCCTGAACTCGCCGTCGAACCCTTCGGGTGCCGCCTACAGCGCCGACGACTACCGTCCGCTGCTCGACGTGCTCTTGCGGCATCCGCATGTGTGGCTGCTGGTCGACGACATGTACGAGCACATCGTCTATGACGGCTTCCGCTTCGTCACGCCCGCCCAGCTGGAGCCGCGCCTGAAAGACCGCACCCTGACGGTCAACGGCGTCTCCAAGGCCTATGCCATGACCGGCTGGCGCATCGGCTATGCTGGTGGTCCGCGCGACCTGATCAAGGCAATGGCCGTCGTCCAGAGCCAGGCGACGTCCTGCCCGTCGTCGGTCAGCCAGGCCGCGTCGGTGGCAGCCCTCACCGGCCCGCAGGACTTCCTGAAGGAGCGCACGGCCAGCTTCCAGCGCCGCCGCGATCTCGTCGTCAACGGCGTCAACGCCATCGACGGCCTCGATTGCCGCGTTCCGGAAGGTGCCTTCTACACCTTCTCCGGCTGCGCCGGCATGCTCGGCAAGGTGACGCCTTCGGGCAAGACCATCGAGACGGATACGGACTTCTGCGCCTACCTGCTCGACGATGCCTATGTCGCCGTCGTCCCCGGCTCGGCTTTCGGCCTGTCGCCGTTCTTCCGCATCTCCTATGCGACGTCGGAAACGGAACTGAAGGAAGCGCTCACGCGCATCGCCGACGCCTGCGCGCGGCTTTCGTAACTCGGAAGTCGCCCCTCACCCTAGCCCTCTCCCCGCTTGCGGGGAGGGGGACACCGTTGAGTGTGCAGCACCGGCGCTCTCCCACTTGCGGGAGGCATTCCCATCTACGCCGGCTCGCGGCCCGACTAAGTTCGAGAGGGACCGCAGCGCGGGCCGCATGTCCCTTCGCCCCGCCTGCGGGGAGAAGGTCGCGGCAGCGGGATGAGGGGCGTGCCCGCACCCCACCCGTGCCGATGGGCGAAGCGAACCTACTCCCTCAAAACGTCGGCGGCGTGCAGGCGCTGATCACCTCGCAAGGCACCGGCCCGACGCAGCGAAACCGATGCGGCCTCCGGCTTTCGAAATAATAGGCATCCCCCGGCCCCAGGATCCGCCGCTCGTCATCGACCGTGACCTCGATGCGGCCCGAAAGCACGATGCCGCCCTCCTCGCCGTCATGCACCAGTGGCACTTTTCCGGTATCGGCGCCCGGCTGATAACATTCCTTCAGGATCTGCAGGCTGCGGCCGAAGAGGTTTTCACCGATCTGGCGATAGGAGATCGGTCCCTTGCCGATCTCGACCAGCTCCTCCGCAGCGTAGAATGCCTTGCGCGGCCGCTCCGGCTCGAAGGAGAAGAACTCCGCAAGCCCGATCGGAATGCCGTCGAGGATACGCTTCAGCGCGCCGACGGAGGGATTGGACGCATTCGATTCGATCAGCGAGATCGTCGAATTGGTTACGCCCGCGCGTTTCGCCAGTTCACGCTGCGACAGGTTGTGCATCAGCCGGAGGTGACGCAGCCGGTTTCCGACATCGACGCTCATGGCTGTGCATTCCCGTGTTCAGGTTGTTCGAAATACCGCAACTTCCAATCTCACATCCCATAAAATTCAATGGCTTGAACGACAACAGAAAAGGACTTGTTTGGCAAATCAAATCATGGCGTCAATCGCCGACCTTCAGGAGGACGCCATGAACCAGCACACCAAGCCAAACGCCCCGGTACTCGACAGCTACTGGATGCCCTTTACCGCCAATAGGCAGTTCAAGGCGGCACCGCGCCTGCTCGCCTCGGCCGAGGGCATGCACTACACCAGCACCGACGGACGCACGATCCTCGATGGCACCGCCGGCCTCTGGTGCGTCAATGCCGGCCACGGCCGTCGGCAGATCGCCTCTGCCGTCGAGCGCCAGCTGACGACGATGGATTTTGCCCCCTCCTTCCAGATGGGCCACCCGATCGCCTTCGACTTCGCCGAGCGCCTCGCCGAGATCGCACCGGGGCCGGAAGGCCAGAAGCTCGACCGCGTGTTCTTCACCGGCTCGGGCTCGGAATCGGTCGACACCGCTCTGAAGATGGCGATCGCCTATCAGCGTGCGATCGGCCAGGGCACCCGCACGCGCCTGATCGGCCGCGAGCGCGGCTATCACGGCGTCGGCTTCGGCGGCATTTCGGTCGGCGGCATCCTCAACAACCGTCGGGTCTTCCCGCAACTTCCCGGTTCCGACCACCTGCGCCACACCCACGATCCCGCCAAGAACGCCTTCGTCAAGGGCCAGCCGGAGCACGGCGCCGAGCTTGCCGACGATCTTGAGCGACTGGTGGCCCTGCATGGCGCCGAAACAATCGCCGCCTGCATCGTCGAGCCGGTTGCCGGTTCGACCGGCGTGCTCATCCCGCCGAAGGGCTATCTCGAGCGCCTGCGCGCCATCTGCGACAAGCACGGCATTCTCTTGATCTTCGACGAGGTCATCACCGGCTTCGGCCGTCTTGGCGCCGCCTTCGCCACCGACTTCTTCGGCGTGACGCCGGATATGGTAACGGCGGCCAAGGGGCTTACCAACGGCGCCATCCCGATGGGTGCCGTCTTTGCCAGCCGCAAGGTGCACGACGCGCTGATGCACGGCCCGGAAAACGCGATCGAGCTGTTCCACGGCTACACCTATTCCGGCCACCCGGCCGCCTGCGCGGCCGGCATTGCCACGCTCGACATCTACCGCGACGAGGGCCTGATGACCCGCGCTGCGGAGCTGCAGGACGCCTGGCATGACGCCATGCATTCGCTGAAGGGCCTGCCCTATGTCATCGACATCCGCACCATCGGCCTGATCGCCGGTATCGAGCTGCAGTCGCGCGAAGGCGCAATCGGCGCCCGCGCCTATGACGTCTTCGTCGATTGCTTCGAAAAGGGCCTGCTGATCCGCGTCACCGGCGACATCATCGCCTTCTCGCCGCCGCTGATCGCCGACGAAAATCACTTCGGCGAAATCGTCTCGATCCTCGGCGATGCGCTGAAGCGCGCCAAGTAACCCAAAGCGACACCAACGCCGAGATCTTCGGCGGTGGTGTCGCAAGCGGCGCTTTTCGCCAGAATCCGACTAATCCATCTCCTGAGAGCACCCTGCGTTCAGATGAACGCAGGGTGCTCTCAGGACTTTGATGCTCGAGTGTCTTATCCGCAACAAAGTGATTCCGCTTCGAGCGCATACTTAGCGGATCAGCATCGCCCTGAAATCATTGACATTGGTTCCGGTCGGGCCGGGCACGAAGAGATCGCCGCTCGCCGAAAAAGCAGACCAGGCGTCGTGACAGGCGAGATGCGCGCGCGGATCGACGCCCGCAGCCCGCATGCGGCTGACGCTGCTGGCATCGGCAAAAGCACCGGCATTGTCTTCCGAGCCGTCGATGCCGTCCGTATCCGCCGCCAGGGCATCGATCCCGGAAATACCTTCGATGTCAAGCGCCAGCGACAGCAACAATTCGCTGTTACGGCCACCCTTGCCGTAGCCCTTGCCTGATATCGTCACCGTCGTCTCACCGCCGGACAAAAGCACCACCGGCTTTTCGAAGGGACGATCGCGCAGCGCGACTTCCCGCGCCAGCGCCGCATGCATGCGGCCGATATCGCGCGCCTCGCCTTCGATCGCGTCCGAAAGAATGCGCGCCTCCACGCCCAATTCGAGAGCCTTGCGCGCGGCGGCTTCCAGCGAAACGCGGGCTGACGCAATTACGTGGCATTCGTGCCGACGGAAAGCCGGATCGGATGGATCAGGCGCCCGCGCCGCATCCGTTCGCAGGTGGGCCATCACACCTTCGGGAAGGGCCATGCCGTAGCGGCTGACGATCTCCAGCGCCTCCTTCACCGTCGAGCCGTCCGGCACCGTCGGGCCCGAAGCGACGAAGGCGGGATTGTCGCCGGGAACGTCGGAGACGACGAGGCTGACGAGACGCGCCGGGCCTGCGGCGGCAGCCAGGCGCCCGCCCTTGATGCGAGACACATGCTTGCGCACGACGTTCATCGCCGAGATCGGCGCACCGGAGGCAAGCAGTGCCCTGTTGACCGCGATTTCGTCGGCAAGCGTCAAGCCCTCCGGCGGCGCCGGCAGAAGTGACGATCCACCGCCTGAAATTAGCGCGACCACCAGATCGTCCACAGAGAGGCCGTCCACCAGCTGCAACAGCTCTTCCGAGGCCCGCAGCCCAGCCTCGTCCGGTACCGGGTGGGCCGACTGCAGCACGCGAATGCGCTCGCAGGGCTCGATCGGGCCATGGCGGGCAACGACGGTTCCCGTTAGCGGGTGATCCCAGAGCTTTTCAAAAGCTGCGGCCATCTGGCTTGCCGCCTTGCCTGCCCCCACGACGATGGTTCGCCCCTTGGGCTTTTCCGGCAGATGGGCACGGATCGCCTCATAGGGGTCGGCGGCACGCACGGCCGCTTCGAAAAGAGTGGTAAGAAAGCCACGCGCGTCGAAGGCTGCCATCGTTTCAACCCGGGATTTCGAGGTCGTAGACGAAGATGCCGTCGATACCGCCCTTTGCGGCCGCAACGATTTTTGCGCCGGTCTTCTGGTGTTCCGGGTCGGCGAGATAGGCGTCGCGCGCCGTCGCATCGGCGAAATCGACGATGAAGCCTTCCGAATACCCCTTGTCCATGCCGACCTCCGGGCTGACATTGGCGCCCTCATAGGTCGCGAGGAGGCCGGGGATCCGGCTTTTCAGTGCGGCGATCTCGGCGAAGATCGAGACTTTCTCGCCCGCCAAAATTTCGGGGCGGAAGCGAATGAAGACGCAGTGACGGATCATGATTTTCCTCAGCGGATATCGGCGCGGGCACGCGGCCTGATATCGTTGCGTTCGTGGGCGAAGATCGCCGGCGGCAGGGGCTGGCGCTCGCGGATGATGTCGGCGCCCTTTTCGCCCATCATGATCGTCGGTCCGTTGGTGTTGCAAGAGGGAACGCGCGGCATGACCGAACTGTCGCAGACGCGAAGACCTTCGAGCCCACGCACTTTCAAGTCGAGGCCGACGACAGCCATGGCATCGGTGCCCATCTTGCAGGTGCCGACAGGGTGGTGGTCGGTCTTGGCATTGGCGCAGCCGTAGTCGAAAAACTGCTCGTCGGAGACGACACTGTTGCCCGGCAAACGTTCGGCGAGCACGAAGGGCTTGAGGGCTGCCTGCTGCATGATCTCTCGGGCGATCTTCAGCCCTTCGATCGACATCTTCCGGTCGTGCGGATCTTCCCAGTAATTCGGATCGATCAGCGGCGCTGCGGCCGGATCGGCAGAGGAAAGCCGGACTGTGCCGCGCGAGCGTGGATGCAGATAGGCGGAATTGAGCGTGACGCCGGCGTTCTTCAGCCGCGCGACACCAGCTTCGATGCCGGAGCCCAGACCGAGATGGAACTGGATATCCGGCGATCGGGCATCCGGGTCGGCATACCAGAAGCCGCCGGTTTCAAACAGGCTGGACGCCACCGGGCCGGAGCGGAACAGCACATATTGCAGCCCGGCCCAGAGCGTCCGGTGCAGCTTAGCGACGTTGTCGTAAGTATGGTCGCCGGTGCATTCGGAAATGACAAAGAGATCGAGGTGGTCCTGCAGGTTTCCGCCGACCCCGGGCAGATCATGCTTCACTGGCACGCCGACCGACTTCAGGTGATCCACAGGCCCGATACCCGACTGCAAGAGCAGCTTCGGCGAGCCGATGGCGCCGGAGGTGACCAAGACCTCGCGCTCCGCCCGAACGATCTCGCTGCCCTTGGCCGTCACAACCTCGACGCCGACGGCGCGCGTGCCCTCGACCACGATCCGCGCGACGCGTGCGCCGGTGCGCACGGTCAGGTTCCGGCGATCCTTGATCGGCGAGAGATAGGCAAGTGACGCACTCGACCGGCGGCGGTTGCGCTGGGTCAGCTGGTAGAAGCCGACGCCGGCCTGTTGGCGACCATTGAAATCGTGATTGTAGGGAATGCCGAGTTCCTGGCCGGCGCGGATATAGGCATCGCAGATCGGCAGTGTCGCCACGGGCATCGAGACACCAAGCGGACCGCCATAGGAATGATAGTCGTCGGCGAAGCGCTGGTTGTCTTCGGCACGCTTGAAATAGGGAAGCACGCTGCGATAGTCCCAGCCGGTGCACCCGTCCTCGGAAGCCCACAGGTCGTAGTCCGCCGCATTGCCGCGTGTGTAGAGCTGGGCATTGATCGACGAGCCGCCGCCGATGACCTTGGCCTGGGTGTAGCGCAGCACCCTGCCCTTCATGTGCTTCTGCGGCACGGTCTCCCAGCCCCAACTGGCAACCCCCTTGGTCATCTTGGCAAAACCGGCCGGCATATGAAACAGCGGGTTCCAGTCACCGCCGCCCGCCTCCAGCAACAGCACGCGCACGGTCGGGTCCTCGGAAAGACGATTGGCGAGAACGCAGCCCGCGGGGCCGGCACCCGTAATGATGTAGTCGTATGTCATTTGCTGCCTTCCTCCACGGCCCGACCATTTGGAACGATCCAAATTTCCGACGTGACAAACCCGAATTTTGCTCGCTCGTGCGAGCGCATGAATGACTGCACTTTTCCTAGAGTCTTCCGATCGACAGGCCGCCATCCGCCTGGATGACCGAGCCGGTGGCAAATCCGAATTTTCCGCTGGCAAGCCCGGCGGCGATGTTACCGATGTCCCCGGGCTCGCCCCAGCGCTTCATCGGCACCAGGCCGCCGTCGATCAGCGCGTCGTATTTCGCCGAGACGCCGGCGGTCATGTCGGAGCGGATGATGCCGGGCCGGATTTCGAAAACCGAGATGCCGGTGTCGGCCAGCCGCAGGGCAAGCCCCTGGCTGAAGGCGGCAAGACCGGCCTTGCTCATGCAATAATCAAGCCGCTCTGGTGAACTCATCGTGGCCGAAACCGACGTGATGTTGATGATTGACCGCGCCGTCGCGCCGGGACCGTCGGCCAGCATCGAGCACAGCACGGCTTGCGTGAAAAACACCGTGCCGCGCAGATTGGTGGCGACGATCGTGTCGAAATTCTCCGGCTGGAGATCGAGAAAATCGCCGCGCACGACCGAGGCGATGCCGGCATTGTTGACGAGGCAGCGGATCGGGCCAAGCTCGCGTCGGATACCGGCAACCGTTTCTGCATGGGCGCCGACCTCGGCGAGATTGGCCTCGAGATAGATGGCGCGACCGCCCTCAGACGACAGTTCGTCAAGCGTCGCCTGCGTCGTCTGGTCTGCCGCACCAAGGCCGGTCAGCGCGATATCGAAGCCGTCGCGCGCCAGCGCCCGGGCGACACCAAGCCCGATGCCGCGGCGGCCGCCGGTCACGATCGCGACGGGACGCGTCGATGTCGTCATGCGCTCAGCTCCTTGGCAACAATATGGTCGGCGACGCGCAGCGCCTGTGCCGCCACCGTCAGCGCCGGGTTGACGGCGGCCGAGGTCGGCAGGAAGCCGGCATCGACGACGAAGAGGTTTTGATGGTCGTAGGCGCGGCAATAGATGTCGAGCGGCGCCTGTGCCGGATCAGTGCCCATACGAACCGTGCCGCACTGGTGTGACGGGGTGCGTTTGTCAAACGCCTGAGAAAGCACGATCGGATAGCCTGCAGCCTTGAAGTGGGCGCGCATCTTCGTTTCGAGGCCGGACAGCGCCTCCATGTTCGAGCGCCGCCATTGCATGATGATGCCCCGGCCGTCGACCATGATGCGGCTTTCCGGGTTAGGCAGGTCCTCCGTCATCATGTACCAGTCGACCGCGTGGCCGGCCATGAAGTCGAAAACGAAGCGCGGCGCCCAGACCGGCGCGTTGGCCTTGAGGATGTCGCCATTGATCTTGCCGAGCAGCTGGACATTGCCGAGCGGCAAACCGTCCCTGCCGCCGGTCAGGTAATAATCGTTCAGCATCAGCGTCTTCTGGTAGATGCTGTCATTGCGCCTGAACGGATTGATCGCCAGCATGGCGCTGCAATTGTGGTTCATGAAGTTGCGCCCGACCTGGTCGGAGGCGTTGGCAAGCCCCTTGCCGTCGCCGGAGCGAAGCAGGAGTGCGGCCGAGTTGATCGCGCCCGCCGACAGGATCACCAGCTTCGGCGACAGGCGTTTTTTCTCGCCCCTGTGGGTGTAATGGATCGCTTCGATGCGGCCACCCGGACCTTTCTCCAGCGTATCGACATGCGCAGACGTGATGAGCTCGATATTGGGGTCGCTCAGCGCGGCGGCAAGCGACGCGGTCTCAGCATCCTTCTTGCCCTTGCCGGTGTTGGGAAATCCGTCCCAGGGCGTGCGCCCGCCGGCAAGCCAAGTCTCGATGTCGACGCCGAGCGGCAGCGTCGCCGGATTGAGCCCCTGCGCCTTCAACTCCGCACGAGCACGGGCAATGGCCGGCTCGTCCGGCACCGGGCCGTAAGGATAGGGCGAGGCGTGAAACGGCTCCGTCGGGTCCTGGCCTAATTCGCCGCGCACCTCGAACAATTGCTCGGCCTTGCCGTACCACGGCTCCAGCTCTTCATAGGGAAAGGGCCAGGCCGGCGAAACGCCGCCGAGATGCTGCATCTCGGCGAAATCCTCGGCGCGGTAGCGCAGGAGCACCGCGCCGAAGAGCTTGGAATTGCCGCCGACGAAATAGAAGTTGCCCGGATTGAACTCGGTGCCGTCGGCTTCGCGCCACATCTCCTTCGGTCGGAAATGGCCCTTGACGAAGATCGAGGCATAGCTGCGCGCCTCCGGTGTGTCCGGCAGACGTTCGCCGCGCTCGAGTATGACGATGCGCGCCCCGGAGCCGGCAAGCCCCGCCGCAACGGTGGAGCCGCCGATGCCCGACCCGATGATGACGATATCCGGCTGCTGCTCCATCGGTCGTTACGCGATCCGCTGCTGCGTCTGGGGATCGAAGAACACCGCCTTGTCGAGATTGAAGGCGAGCTGCGAGGTCTGGCCGGGCGCGATGCGTGCATCGGCGCGCAGGCGGGCAACGACCTCCTTGCCGCCGAGACGAGTCACTGCAAAGGTGTCCGAACCGGCGGGCTCGACCACCTCGATCAGGCATTCGCCCTCGACGATCGCCTTGGCATTGCGGTCGGCACCGTCAGGGTCGGTCAAGGCTTCCGGGCGGATGCCGAAGACGACGTCCTTGCCGGCATAGCCTGAGAGTGCGCCGCTGGCGTGCGGCACCGTCAGCTTCATCGGCGCGGCATTCGGACGCGCCAGCGTGACGGCGACATCAGCGCCGTTCTTTTCGATGCGCGCCGTCAACAGGTTCATGGCCGGCGACCCCATGAAGTCGGCGACGAACATGTTGGATGGATTGTTGTAGATTTCGGCCGGCGTTCCGAACTGCTGCAGCACGCCGTCCTTCAAAACCGCGATCTTGGTCGCCAGCGTCATCGCCTCGATCTGGTCGTGGGTAACGTAGACGATCGTCGTCTTCATCCGGTGGTGCAGGCGCTTGATCTCGGTGCGCATGTCGACGCGCAGCTTGGCGTCGAGGTTCGACAATGGCTCGTCGAACAGGAAGACCTGCGGGTTGCGCACGAGCGCGCGGCCCATGGCGACACGCTGGCGCTGGCCGCCGGAAAGCTGGCTCGGCTTGCGATCGAGCAGATGGCCGATCTGCAGCATGTCGGCGACCTGCTTGATCGCCTTCTCGCGTTCGTCCTTCGGCACGCCGCGGATTTCCATGCCGAAGGCGATGTTGCCGGCAACCGTCATGTTCGGATAGAGCGCGTAGGACTGGAACACCATGGCGATGTCGCGCTTGGAGGGATGCAGATCGGCGACCGAGCGGCCGTTGATGGCGATCTCGCCCGAGGTGATCGGCTCCAGCCCGGCGATGGTGTTGAGCAGCGTGGACTTGCCGCAACCCGACGGGCCGACGAGCACCAGGAAGCCGCCCTCGTCGATCTCCAGATTGATGTCCTTCAGGATCTCGAGCGAGCCGTAGGATTTGCGCAAGTTGCTGATTTTGAGGAAAGACATGGGCTTATCCTTTCACGGCGCCGGACATCAGCCCGCGGACGAAGTAGCGGCCGGAGACGATGTAGACGATGAGCGTTGGCAGGGCGGCGAGGATCGCGCCCGCGAAGTGAACGTTGTATTCCTTGACCCCGGTCGACGACGAAACGAGGTTGTTGAGCGCCACCGTCATCGGCGTCGAGGACGCGCCGGAGAAGGACGCCCCGAACAGGAAGTCGTTCCAGATATTGGTGAACTGCCAGATGACCGAAACGACGATGATCGGTCCTGACGACGGCAGCATGATCCGCCAGAAGATCTGGAAGAAGCTGGCGCCATCGATCTGGGCTGCGCGCACGAGCTCCGTCGGGAAGGCTTCGTAGTAGTTGCGGAAATAGAGCGTGGTGAAGCCGAGGCCGTAGATCACGTGGACGAAGATCAGGCCCCAGATCGATCCGGCAAGCCCAATGATCCCGAGTACGCGCGCCATCGGGATCAGCACGATCTGGAACGGGATGAAGCACGACAGAAGCAGCATGCCGAAGAAGATGTTGGCACCGGGGAAGCGCCATTTCGTCAGTACGTAGCCATTGAGCGCGCCGATGATCGTCGAGATCGCGACGGCCGGCACCACCATCAGGATGGAGTTGATGAAAAACGGCTTCAGGCCCGTCGGCTGCACCCCGATCTGCGCTGTCGACCAGGCCTGAAGCCAGGGCTCGAACGTCAGGGTCTGCGGCAGGTTGAGCATGCCGCCCTGGCGGATCTCGTCGAGCGGCTTCAGCGAATTGGCCAGCATCACGTAGAGCGGCAGCAGCGAATAGAGCGCAAAGACGATCAGGACCGTGTAGATCAGCGCCCGCATCAGGCGGTTGTGCGAGATGACATTGTCTGGGCTGGGAGCGCTCATGAGCGTTTTCCTCCGCGGATTTCGGAGTAGAGATAGGGAACGATGATCGAGAAGATCATCACCAGCATGATGATCGCCGACGAGGCGCCGATGCCCATCTGGTTGCGGGTGAAGGTGTAGGAATACATGAAGGTCGCCGGCAGTTCGGTGGCCTGGCCCGGCCCGCCGCCCGTCAGCGCGATGATCAGGTCGTAGGCCTTGATCGCCAGATGCGCGAGAACGACGAAGGCGGAAAGGAAGACCGGCCGCATCAGGGGAATGATGATCCGCCGGTAGATCGTCGCGGTCGGTGCGCCGTCGATCTGCGCCGCCTTGATGATCTCGTTGTCGACGCCGCGAAGGCCGGCGAGGAACATCGCCATGATGAAGCCTGTGGATTGCCAGACCGCGGCGATCACCACGCAGTAGATCGCGTAGTTGCGATCCTTGATCCAGTTGAACGAAAAGCTCTCCCAGCCCCAGAGGTGCATGGTGTTTTCAAGCCCGATGCCAGGATCGAGAAACCACTTCCAGGCCGTGCCGGTGACGATGAAGGACAGCGCCATCGGATAGAGATAGATCGGCCGCAGAAACCCTTCCGCCCGGATCTTCTGGTCGAGCAGGATCGCAAGCCCAAGCCCCAGCACCGAGCAAATGGCAATGTAGAGCGAGGCGAAGATCGCCAGGTTGCTCACCGCCCGCCACCAGTGCGGCAGGGCCCAGAGCTTCTGATAATTGCTGAAACCGACGAAATTGTAGGACGGCAGCATCTTGCTGTCCGTCATCGACAGGAAGCCGGTATAGGCGATGAAGCCATAAACAAAGATCAGGACGATAACGAAGCTCGGGGCAAGGACCAGTTTCGGTATCAGGTCCTGCAGGCGACTGCGGTTATCCATGAACGTTCACCACTTCTGGCGCTCAGCCATCGGGGACCCTCCCCGGTACGGCACTCACGCAGGTTCTTGGTATCAAAAGGCTTCCCGGCGTCCGCGGTGAAACGCGGCGCTTGAAAGACGCTTGCATGTCAGAATGGGTGTCCGGGACGCTTGTTTCGCGTCCCGGACCGGGTCTTGCCCGTTACTTCGCAGCCGCGACGGCGGCGACGAGTTCCTTGACAGCCTCTTCCGAGGTCAGTTCACCGTTGAACTCGCGCGTCACGACGTCGTAGATCGCGTTCTTGACGGCGGCCGGGTTGGCATGGCCATGGGCCATGGAGCCGAACAGCGTGCCGTTGGTGTTGGCTTCGGCGAGATCCTTGATGCCCTTCTTGCCGCAAGCGTCGAAGTCGGTATCCGGAACGTCGGTGCGGGCCGGAACCGATCCCTTGACGACGTTGAAGGCCGACTGGAAGGTCGGGCTTTCGATCGCCGACGCCATGGCGAGCTGAGCCGGGATCTTGTCGTCGGCAACCTTGAACATCGCGAACTGGTCGGAGTTGAAGGTGACGGAGCCCTGAGTGCCCGGGTAGCGCATGCAGACGAAATCGGTGCCCGGCACCTTCTTCGCCTTCAGGAACTCACCCTTGGCCCAGTCGCCCATGAACTGCATGCCGGCCTTGTTCTCGATGACCATCGCCGAAGCAAGGTTCCAGTCGCGGCCAGAGAAGTTGTCGTCGACATAGGAGCGCAGCTTCGTCATGCGATCGAAGGCTTCCTTCATCTTGTCGCCGCCGAGCGCTGCCGGGTCGAGATCGATGAAGGCCTGCTTGTAGAAATCGTTGCCGAGCGAGAGCACGACGGCGTCGAAGATCGTCGCGTCCTGCCACGGCTGACCGCCATGGGCGATCGGCGTCAGGCCCTGAGCCTTGAAGTTGTCGAGCAGAGCAATGAGTTCTTCCCAGTTGGTCGGCTCCTTGCCGCCGGCCTTGTCGAGGGCTGCCTTGTTGATCCACACCCAGTTGGTCGAGTGAACGTTGACCGGAGCGGCGATCCAGTGGCCGTCATATTTCGAGAACTGCTGCAGGGCCGTCGGGATGACCTTGTCCCAGCCTTCCTTGGACGCGGTGTCGTCCAGGTTGCCGAGTGCACCTTCCTTGGCCCAGTCGAGAATGTCGAAACCGAGCATCTGAACCGCGGTCGGGGCGTTGCCCGAGGTGACGCGGGCGCGAAGCACGGTCATGGCTTCCGTGCCGCCGCCGCCGGCGACCGGCATGTCGGTCCAGGAAATGCCCTTGCCTTCGAGATCCTTCTTCAGGACGTCGAGTGCGGCAGCTTCACCGCCGGATGTCCACCAGTGCAAAACTTCCACGTTCTCTGCTGCGCGCGCGGCAGTGGCCGCCATCATCAGCGCCACAACAGCCGTCGTCGTCATCAACTTGCGCATCGTTATCCTCCCGTTTGCAAGTTATCGAAGCGGAACCTCCTCCCGCCTCGGATATCGCACCGCCTAAGGCGGCGGCTGGCCCAATTTAAAACGTTATAAATTCAGCAAGTCAAGCATTCCGCACGCGTGCGCTTCTCCACCTCAAGAAGCAATTGAATTTACTGACTTATATACAACTTCAGGCCTTTCGCAGCGCAGCATTCCTTGCCGCGGTGCAAGATTTAAAACGTTTTCATGATTCGATTGCCTAAGCGTTCGTGCCACGTTACAAAAGCCGCTCTTGACCGCCTTGAGGATGACTAGCATTGGCCGATCCCTCCAAGCCCGCCCGTTCCGAAGACAATGGCTCGTCTGCCAGACGCGGCAAGCCGACCCTTCGCACGATCGCTGAGATCACCGGACTTGCGGTCACCACCGTTTCGCGCGCGCTTGCCGAAGCACCGCAGATTTCCGCCGAGACGCGCAGGCGGGTGCGCGAGGTGGCGATCGAGATCGGCTATTCGCCCGATCGCGCCGCCCAGCGCCTGAAGACCGGGCGCACCAACGTCATTGCCGTCCTTCTCGACCCGCACGAGGAAATCCTCGGCTACGGCACCTCGATCATGAACGGCATATCCAGGGCGCTGCAGGGCACGCCCTACCACGTCATTGTCATGCCGAACTTCCTCAACACGACCAACGTCGAAGCGGTGAACTACATCACCCGCAACAGCATGGCTGATGGCGTCATCTTCTCGCGCACCGAACCGCTCGATCCGCGCGTCATGCTGCTTTCGGAAATCGGTTTTCCGTTCGTCACCCATGGCCGCACCGAGCTTTCGACCCCGCACGCGTATGTCGACTACGACAACTTCACCTTCTCCTACCAGGCGACCCGTCGGCTGATCGCGAAGGGGCGTCGCAAGCCAGCGCTGATCAGCGGTCCGGCCGATTTCACCTTCGCCGGCCATCTGCAGCACGGCTTCATGACCGCCGTGCGCGAGGCGGGCTGTGCCTATGAAATTCTCTCCGGCATCGATCTCGACAGTCCCGCCGGCGATATTCGCGACCGTGTGCGCCAGCGTTACACCGAGCCCGATCCGCCCGACAGCTTCATGTGCGGCGGCGAGGTCTGCGCTCTCGCCACCATCACCGGCATGAGCGATTGCGGCCTGACGCTTGGGCGCGAGTACGACATCGTCGCCAAGCAGACGTCGCACTTGCTTGGTGCGATCCAGCCTCAGGTGGAGACGATCTACGAGGACTTGACGGCCACGGGCGAAGACATGGGCCGCGTGCTGCTGCAGCGCATCGGTGGAGAAACCGACGTCAACAAACTGCAGATACTGCTCTCTCCGCAGATCCCATCCAACTGGTCCGCATCCGGCTGAACCGCACGACAACGGCCGGAAGGAAAGGCGCCTTGACGCCCCTTCCCGCTTCGTTGTTGCGATCCCTGCCCTCATCATCATCATCCCTTTGACCGTTAAGTTAGCGCGGCATCCACCAGCCGGTGCGCGCGCCGATATGCATGTTGAGTGTCTTGGTTTCGGTGTAGTCCTCGACTGCATGGCGGCCAAGCTCGCGGCCGAGGCCGGACTGGCGGTAGCCGCCGAAGGGTAGCTCCGAAGCGCCGTCCATGAAGGTGTTCATCCAGACAGTACCGGCGCGCACGCGACGACCGATGGTCATGCAGGTGTCGAAGTCGCGGCTCCAGACGCCGGCGGAAAGGCCGTAGTCGATCGAGTTGGCAATGCGGATCGCCTCGTCGGTGGTCTCGAACGTCAGCACCGACAGCACCGGGCCGAAAACCTCCTCGCGGGCAACGGCCATGTCGGGCCGCACCTGCGAAAGAATGGTCGGGGCCATGAATTGCCCCATGCCGAGATCGAGTGTCCCACCACCGTGGGCGACGGCAGCGCCATCCTTCGATGCAGCAGAAACATAGCCGGCAATCTTTTCCAGATGCTGCGGCGTGATGATCGCGCCGACCTGGGTTTCCGGATCGAGCGGATCGCCGACCTTCACCTTGGCCGAGAGGGCCGCGATGCGCGCCGTCACCTCTTCGGCGATATCGCGATGAAGGATCAGGCGCGAGCCGGCATTGCAGCATTCTCCGGCGTTGAAATAGGCGCCGAACACCGCCGCATCGATGAACTCGTCGAGATTGGCATCGGGGAAGACGATCTGCGGGTTCTTGCCGCCGAGTTCGAGCGACACTTTTTTCAGGGTCTGGGCGGCATTGGCCATCGTCAGGCGGCCGACGCCGGTCGAACCGGTAAACGAGATCATGTCGACATCGCCATGCGTCGTCATCGGCGCGCCAACCTCCGGGCCGGTACCGGTGATGATGTTGACGACGCCGGCCGGCACGCCGGCCGCTTCGAGAATTTCACCGAGCACCAGCGTCGAGGCAGAGGTCAGCTCCGAAGGCTTGACCACGGTGGTGCAGCCGGCGGCCAGCGCAAACGGCAGCTTCTGGCTGACGATCAGGAAGGGGAAGTTCCACGGTGTGATGATCGAAACGACGCCGATTGCTTCACGCAGGACGACGCCGAGCGTGCCATCTCCCAGCGTGTTGTAGCTTTCGCCGTGAAGATCACGGGCAAGAGCGGCGGCATAACGCCAGATATCGGCAGCGCCACCAAGCTCGCCCTTGGCCTGGCTGATCGGCTTTCCCGATTCGATGGCGTCGAGGAAGGCAAGCTCGTCGGCGCGCGCGGCGATCATGTCGGCCGCCTTCAGCAGGACCAGTGAGCGCTCGGATGCCGTCATGCGCGGCCAGGGGCCATCGTCGAAGGCGCGACGCGCAGCAGCGATCGCCCGTTCGGCATCGACACCGGAAGCCGCCTGATAGCGACTGACGACGACGCCGTGACCGGGGGCAACACGTTCGAGCGTGCGCCCGTCGGCGCTATCGACCCATTTGCCGTCGATCAGCATCTGGAACGTACGCACCTTGTGATCGCCGAGTGCCTTGGGCCTCACCAGAACCG
This sequence comes from Sinorhizobium sp. A49, assembly GCF_002002725.1. Lineage (GTDB taxonomy): Bacteria > Pseudomonadota > Alphaproteobacteria > Rhizobiales > Rhizobiaceae > Ensifer. The sequence continues at coordinate 229,336 of NZ_MUNW01000043.1, forward strand.
TCATTACCATTCTCCCTTGAACTGGGCTTCGCGCTTTTCGGTAAAAGCCGCGACGCCTTCCCTGAGATCGCCGGTCTTGGCGACGAGGATGGAACCGAGCGCTTCGACCGCAGCCCCCTTGTCCTCGCCGTTCGCCGAGGCGATCATCAGCTTTGAAATTTCGAGCGCGGCCGGGCCGCGTTTTGCCACGCGGGCGGCATATTCACGGGCCGCCGCCATCACCGTTCCAGTCTCGACAACCGCGTCGACAAGGCCCTCGGCCTTGGCCGCCTCAGCCGTGAACATCTCGCCGCCGAGCACCATGCGCCGTACGATCTGCGCGCCGAAGCGGGTGGTGAGACGTTGCGTGCCCGACCAACCCGGGACCATGCCGAGGCTCGTTTCCGGCAGGCCGATCCTGATCTGACTTTCGGCAATGCGGATGTCGGCTGCTGCGGCCAGTTCCAGGCCGCCGCCCAGCGCATGGCCGTTGAGTGCTGCGATGACGGGCATCCTCAGCGTCGCCAGCCGTTCAAAGACGCGATGGCCGAAGCGCACCCAGTCGTGGCCGAACGCGGCCGCATCCATGCCGCCCCAGGCCTTGATGTCGCCGCCGGCCGAAAATGCCTTGCCCTCGCCCGTCAGGATCATAACGCGAACCTCGCGCATCATCTCGACGGTATCGCAGGCCGCGGCGAGCGCCTTCAGCATGTCGATGTCGAAGGCATTGAGCTTTTCCGGACGGGCGACGGTCATTGTGGCGACCGCGCCGTCGACGGCGATCCGGATGCGATCCTCAGACATGGGCGCCTCCGCCGAGCGTGCGGGCAGGCTTTGCCGGCAGCGTCAGGCCGATCGGCACCTCATGGAACAGCGCCGCATCCATGGTCTTCAACCGATCGGACACGAGGAGCGGAAACTCGGATTGATCGAGGATATGCGCCTGCAGGTCGACGCCTGGCGCGATCTCGGTCAACATCACGCCTTCGGGCGTCAGCTTCATCACGCAGCGCTCGGTGACGTAGGTGATCTCCTGCCCTTGCTCGATACCGCGACGGCCGGAAAACGTCACGTGCTCGACCTCGTTGACCAGCTTCTTCAGCTTGCCTTCCTTCTCGATCACCAACCTGCCATCCTCAACGGCAAGCTTGGCGCCGGCATTGAACATGCCGGAAAACACGATCTTCTTTGCCCGCGCGGTGATGTCGACGAAGCCGCCGGCTCCGGCCGTCACATGCGGCCGGAAGGAGAGCTTCGAGACATTGACCGAACCGTTGCGGTCGATTTCGAGGAAAGACAGCAGCGAGGCATCAAAGCCCGCGCCCTGGAAATAGGTAAATTGATAGGGCGACGGCATGAAGGCGTCGGCGTTCGAGGCGCAGCCGAAGGCAAAATCGAGCAGCGGCACGCCGCCGACAGCCCCCTGCTCTATCACCCAGGTGACGGCACCGTGCAGGCCTTCTTCCAGCAGGATGCGCGGCACGTTGGCCGAAATGCCGAAGCCGAGATTGACGGCGCTGCCCGATTGCAGTTCCTGCGCCACCCGGCGGGCAATGACCTTCTGGATGTTGAATTCCGGCACACGGAAACTGTCGAGCGGACGGAAGATCTCGCCGGAGATGGCGGGATCATAGAGCGTCTGCGTCGTCTGCTTCTGGTCGGGGTCGACGACGACGTAGTCGACGAGCACGCCCGGCACCCGCACGTCGTGGGGTTTAAGCGAGCCTTCCTTGGTGATGCGCTTGACCTGGGCAATGACGATGCCGCCATTGTTGCGGGCGGCCAGCGCCTGGTCGAGACCGCCGAGATAGGCGCCCTCGTGCTCATAGGTCAGGTTGCCGCGCTCGTCCGCCGTGGTCGCGCGAATGATCGCCACCTGAGGCGCGATCGCCTTGAAATAGAGCCAGTCCTCGCCCTCGAAAGAGACCTTCTTGACCACCGGTTCGGCTGCCGCCGAAGCATTCATGGCGCAGCCTTGGCGCGACGGATCGACAAAGGTGTCGAGCCCGACCTTGGTCATGACGCCAGGACGCTTCGCCGCTGCTTCCCTGTGCATGTCGAAGAGGATGCCGGAGGGAACGTTATAGGCAGCCACCTCGTCGGCGCCGATCATCTGCCAGATCAAGGGCGGCTCGGCGCTTGACGGGCCGGAGGGATAGGAGCCGCCGATGATCTTCTTCAGGAGCCCTTTCCTGGCGATGTAATCGACCCCCTTGATGCCGCTCATGTCGCCGGCGGCGATGGGGTGCAGCGTCGTCAGGTCGCGCGGATGGCCGGTCGCCTCGAAGCGCTCGCCGATTGCCTTCAGCGTCAAGTCGGGGCAACCGAGACCACTCGAAGACGAGACCGAAACGACGGCACCGTCGGGTATCAAAGCGGCAGCTTCAGCGGGTGAAATATGCTTGTTCATCGACATCCACTCAAAGTCCCGTTTCGATCGCAACCGCCTGGCCGGTCGCCGCCGCCTTGACCACGGCAAGCCCGGCTGCAAGCGACCAGACCCCGTCCTCGCCGGTTGCCGACGGCTGACCGTTGCCTTCAATCGCGGAATGGAAGGCCGTCAGCGCGGTTTCGTAGAGATTGCCCGCGTCGAGCGGCAGCAGGCTTTCGCCCTCGGCATTGCGCAAGGTGACGGTGCCGACCGGCTTCTGCGTCATGACGTTGCGGCCGATCAGCGACCCCTCGGTGCCGTGCACCTCGAACCCGGTTTCGGCGAACTTGGTGGTGAAGGCATCGTGGAACTGGGCGATCACGCCGGACCGGAAGTGCAGCACTCCCATGACGCCATCCTCCAGCCCTTCCTTGCCCATGCCGGCACTATGGCTGATGGCGACGGCCTCGACCGGATCGTCGTTGAGGACGAAGCGCAGGGTGTCGGCGTCGTGCACGGTGATGTCGAGAATGACGCCGCCGCCGGCCTCCGGCCGCTCCAGCCGCCAGCCCTGAAGATGCGGCGGCAGATAGACGGCATGAAACACCCTGGCCGCGATCGGCCGGCCGATCCGGCCCTCGGCAATCGCGTTCCGCATCGCCCGATGGGCGGCGGCGTTGCGCAGGTGATGATTGGTGGCGAGCACAACACCGGCTTCGCGCGCTGCGACCACCATGTCGCGCGCATCCTCCAAGGTCATCGCCAGTGGTTTTTCACACAACACGTGCTTGCCGGCGCGGATGGCGGCCAATGTCTGCTCGCGGTGCAGCTCATTGGTGGTCGAGACATAGACGGCCTGGACATCGGGATCGTTGACCAGCTCTTCGAGCGACGTCACCGACTTGCCGATGCCGTTTTCCGTGGCGTAGAGCGCGCCGCGCTCGGCGCTGGTGCTCATCACCGAAACCACCTCGCCACCCGTCGCGCGAATTGCGCCGATCACCCATTCCCGTGCGATCGTGCTCGCGCCGATCAGACCCCATCCCGTCATGACAATGCCTCCCTCTTTTTGCGCTCGATCGCAGCACCGCAGCTCTGGCGGACGACGAGGCGGACCGAACCGACGATCGATTCCGCCTCCGCCTTGCCTGCATTGATCTGCTTCAGCAGCAGTTCCGCCGCCCTCTGCCCCATGCCTTGCGGATCGACCGACACGGTCGTCAGTGCCGGCACCGCCGTCTTTGCCTCGATCACATCGTCGAAGCCGATCACGGCAAAATCGGCGCCCGGTTCCAGCCGCCGCGCCCGCAGGCCGTCGCAGACGCCGAAGGCCACCGCGTCGTTGAAGCAGAGTGCTGCCGTCGGCCGGTCAGAAAGCATCATCGCCTGCTCAATGGCAGTGACGCCACCGGCGCGCGATGGCGCCGAACCGATGACAAGCCCGTCCGCCGTATCGAGCCCTGCCTCGAGCAAGGCATCGCGGTAACCGCGCATACGCGCCTCGAAAACCGCCGTATCCGGGAAACCGCCGAGGAAGGCGATGCGCCGATGGCCGCGCTCGATCAGGTGGCGCACGGCCGCCATGGCGCCGGCATGATTGTCCGATGTCAGCGAGGAAACACCAGCGTCAGCAATATCGCGAACGACAAGCACGACGGGAATGCCGCTCTCGACCAGAGGCGCCAGATCGGCAGCCTCGGTGCCACGCGCCGGTGAAATGATCAGCCCGGAAACCCCATGCTCGCGCATGGAGGCCACCACTTCGCGCTGGCGCTCGATCTTTTCGCTGGTGTTGGCAAGAAACTGAACGAAGCCGGCCGACTGCACCACGGTATCGACGCCGACTGCCAATTCCGCGAAGAAGCTGTTGGTCAGGTCGTTGACGACGATGCCGATGATCTTCGATTTCGACTGGCGCAGATTGGCGGCACTGCGGTTATAGACATAACCAAGCTCGCGAATGGTCGCATTGACCTTGGCGCGCGTGCCCTCGTTGACCAGCGAACTGCCCTGCAGGACGAGCGATACGGTCGACTTCGACACGCCGGCTGCGCGTGCGATATCCACCACCGTTACCCGTTCCTTGGCCAAAGCATCCTCCCAAGCGTGTCTTATTTTTCATATTCATAATTGGAACGTTCCAAATTCGTCAAGAGTGTTTCGTTCACATTTTGATTTCCGCGATTCTACGGAAGCGAAAATGCAGAAAACGGAATGGGAAGATCAGGGAAGAATGGATGATTCCTATCGACGGTATTTTACGTATTTTCATGTATTTAAGTTGACGATAACCAATTGCGCCTCTGGCCGAGCATGAGCCATCCAGCCGACGATTCACAAATCTCGCTTGAAATTTGGAACGATCTAAATTATTCGAATGCAACGGTCCGAGGAGGAGACGAAAGCCGATGACAAGCCTGACGTTGCCACGCCAAGATGGTTCACTCGAGCAATACCGGCTGACGGGAACGCCGATCGAGCGGCCGAAGTCGGCGCCGGCTTTCAACCGCATCGCCTATGCCGCCGCCCATGTGGTCTCGGATCCGCTTCGCGATGCCGATCCCTGGGGCCATGCCGCCATCGACTGGGACCGAACCATGGCCTTCCGCCATCATCTCTGGGGCCTGGGCTTCAAGATTGCCGAAGCGATGGACACAGCCCAGCGCGGCATGGGCCTTGCCTGGCCGGGCGCACAGCAATTGATCCGCCGCTCGCTTGCAGAAGCCCGAAGCGTGCCGGGTGCCGACCTTGCCTGCGGCGCGGGAACCGACCATCTTTCGCCCACCGACGCCCGCTCGCTCGATGACGTCATTGCCGCCTATGAGGAACAGATCGGCTTCGTCGAGGGCGAGGGCGGCCGCGCCATCATGATGGCAAGCCGGGCACTTGCCCGTGTCGCCCGCTCGCCCGATGATTATCGCCATGTCTACGGCCATATCCTGCGCCAGACGAAGGACAAGGTGGTGTTGCACTGGCTCGGCGACATGTTCGATCCACAGCTGAAAGGCTATTGGGGATCAGACGATTTCGATGCGGCGCTGGACGCTGTGCTGTCGATCATAGAGGCCAACCGCGACAAGGTCGAAGGCATCAAGATCTCGCTTCTCGACAACGCCAGGGAAGTCGCCTTGCGCAACCGGCTACCGGAGGGCGTGCTCTGCTTCACCGGCGACGACTTCAACTATGCGGAGCTGATCGAGGGCGACGGCACGAAATACAGCCACGCTCTGCTTGGCATTTTCGATGCGGTGGCACCTTCCGCGTCCAAGGCGCTTGCGGCATTGGCCGAGGGCGATGTGGCCACCTTCCGCAGCGTGATCGAGCCGACGGTGCCGCTGTCGCGCAAGATCTTCGAGGCGCCGACGCAATACTACAAGGCCGGCGTCGTCTTTCTCGCCTGGCTGAACGGCCACCAGAACCATTTCACCATGCCCGCCGGCATGCAGTCCGCCCGTGGCGTTGTGCACTATGCCGATATCTTCCGGCTTGCCGACAAGGCCAACGTGCTCGATCGGCCGGAGCTTGCCACGAAGCGGATGCAGAGCTTTCTCGCGACCCTCGGTGTAGAGCAGGCCAGCTGAAAGCGAAAACGGCGCCCGCAAGCGCGCCGTCCGTGGCCGGGGCAGGGACCTCGACGGATTGTCTCAGAACGTCGCCGTCAAGCTCATCCAGAAACGGCGACCTTCCATCACCGTGTTGAAGTCGGTCTGCTCGACCGTCTTGTCGAGCAGGTTGTAGACGGCCGCATTCAACGTCAGGCCCTCGCCGAGCGCATATTTCGTGCCGATGTCTACGGTGGTGTATGCGTCATACTTCCGCCCCTGCTGGCCGTTGATCGTCACCGGCTTGCCGTTGGTGCCGATGCGCGCGCCGGCCGCGATCTCTTCCCCATGATAATTCACTGAGGTCCAGGCTTCCAAGCCTTCAACCGGGGTGAACCAGTCGGCCCTGAGATTGGCCATATGCTCCGGTGTCCGCGCCAGCGGGAAGCCGGCATAGGTTCCGGTCATCTGTTCGGACTGCGTGTAGGTGTAGCTGCCGCGAAGCGTCAGGTCGGCGGTCGCGTTCCAGGTCGCCGTGAGTTCGACACCCTGAATGACGGCGTCGTCGATATTGTAGTTGTACCAGAGCCGATAGTTCGGATCCTCGCTCCAGCGCACCGGATTTCCTGAGGCGTCGAGCACCAGCGAGTTGGAGATCTTGTCCTTGAAGTCCGTGTAGAAATAGGTGCCGCCGAGAATGACGTCGCCATTGTCCCAGACAGCTCCGATTTCATAGCTCGTGCTCGACTCTGCCTTGAGGTTAGGGTCGGCGATGATCACGCCGCAGGTGCCGGCCGGCCCATAGGAGCAACCGCCGCCGCCCGTCGTGTAGGCATAGCCAGGCGCAATGCTGCGGATGTCCGGCGCGCGGAAGCCGGTGGAGATGCCGCCCTTGACCGTCAGCGTGTCGGTTGCATCCCAGACGCCATAGAGGCGCGGGCTCAAGTGGTAGCCATATTCCTCGTGGTGATCGAGGCGCAGGCCGCCCGTCAGCGCGAAATTATCGAGCATGCGCCACTCGTCCTCGGCAAACAGCGCCCATTGCGTGGCCGAGAATTTTTCCGTGAGCCCGGTGCGCCGTCCGGGGTTCTGGTCGGAGAGCCGCGCTTCGAAGAACTGTCCGCCGGTCACCAGCGTGTGGCTGCCGCCAAGGTCAAACGGCGTCGTAAACTTGCCGTCGATGACGGTGTTGCGAACCTCGGGCGCCCGCGCCTGCTTGTCGAAGCGGCCTTCCGCCGCATTGTAGTTGTAGTTCCGGCGCTCCGCCCATTCCTGCAGGATCGAGAAATCAGACGTGGTCGGCCCCCACCGGCCGGTGTGGGAAAACGACCAGTGATCGCGATCATTGTCGTTGTAGGTGCTGACGGCTCTTGGGGCCGTTTCGATCGTGTTACCGACATTGGCTTCGCGCCGCAGTCTTGCGGTACCGCCCTCGAGGTAGAAGTCGTGGTCCTCATTCGGCGTGTAGGCAAGCCGTGCCGTCACGTCGTGCTCGCGGGCGCCGGTGATACCGGACGGGACCTTGTCCTCACCGCGCTTCAGCCCACGCCCCCAGATCTGCATGCCGAGCGTGTCCTTCAGGATCGGACCGTTGGCATAGAACGACAGCTGGCCGGAATTGCCGTAACGCTGATGCTGCTGCATCGTCGCGTCGGTGGTGATCGAGCCGTTCCAGGTGTCGGAAACCTTGCGGGTGATGATGTTGATGACGCCGCCCATCGCGTCCGAGCCATAAAGCGACGACATCGGCCCGCGCACGATTTCGATGCGCTCGATTGCGGCCGCCGGCGGCACGAAACTCTGCTCGAAGCCGGAATTGCCGTTGGTGCGGGCATCACGCGTGCTCTGGCGTTTGCCGTCGACGAGGATGAGCGTGTAGGAGCCGGGCAGACCGCGGATGAAGATGTCGCGTTCGTTGGCAACGCCCGTCACCGCCACACCCTGCGCATCGCGCAGCGCGTCGGTCAGGTCGCGAAACGAGCCTTTTTCCAGCTCTTCGCCGGTGACCACGGTGATGCTCGCCGGGGCATCCTTGACGTTCTGCTCGAAGCCGGTCGCGGTGACCACGATCTGTTCGAGCTCGGTGTCTTTCCCCTTGTCCTTGGCTTTCTGCGCCTGCGCTTCCATCGGCACCGTCAGCGCTGTGCCGGCAAGGCAGGCGTAGACAAAACGCCGACGACGCCCCGACGACCGCTGCGCGGACTTGCGCCGAACCGGTAACGCGAATGTGTGCCGCTCGATGCCGTTATCCAGCGGGCCGCGGGCCTCAATGCTCATCTTTGTCCCCACAAATAACTTGAGTATCAAAGTCCACTTAGTTAATGGCGACAATGGCGGCAACGCCACTGTTTTAGAATTATTCTAAATGTGAATGAGCGCAAAACACGAGCTTCGAATATGCCGGAGCGATGTTTGAGGGAGCGACAGCGATGAAGGTTCAAGCGCAGGCGTCTCCAGCGTCGCACGAACGGCAGACCGACATGAGCAAGTTGCGCCTGCTGCTGGCGCTTGATGCGCTGTTGCGCGAAAACAGCGTCAGCCGGGCGGCGGCAAGCGTCGGCCTGCAACCCTCCGCCATGAGCCGGCTCCTCTCCCAGTTGCGGGAAGAATACGACGACCCCCTGTTCCTGCGCACCGGCCATGGCCTGCGGCCGACGCCCCTTGCCGAAACCCTGAGACTGCGGGTGCGCGCCCTTGCTGCGGAGACGGAGGCGCTATTCGAACGAGCAGGTGCTGCCGCAGCGGCCGACCCGCAGGAGCAAAGCGGCTGGGAGGGGGCAGGGCTGATTGCAGCGCCACCACTCTCCGTACGACCAAGCTTGATGCTGGACGGCGAGCCGACGCCGCAAGCCTTTGCCGCCAAGCTTGCGCGGATCGGCGACGATGCGGCCCCGCAACGCCGGCTTGCCCGCAGCATCGCCACCATCGGCACCGGCGCCGGTCGCAGCCGACCTTTGAGCGAGGCCGAAGCGGAAGATGCCTTGACGATCATCCTGGCCGGGGAGGCGGATCCGGTGCAGATCGGGGCTCTGATGGTCGCGTTGCAGTATCGCGGCGCAACCGCCGTCGAGATCGCCGGCTTCGTCAAGGCGATCCGCCGCCATGTCGGTGCCGTCGCCGGCAGCGGCGCGGCAGATCTCGACTGGCCGTGCTATCTCTCGCCGAAGTTGAAGACCGCGCCTTGGTTCCTGCACTCAGCAAGGCTGGTGGCAAGTGCCGGCTACCGTGTCATGCTGCACGGTCATTATGGCCAGGACGGCACCGAGCGCGGAAAACTGGAGATCGCGGCCGCCCGAAGCGGGATCGCCATTTGCGCTTCGCTTGAGGAAGCCGACAGCGCGCTGACAGGGACCGGGATCGCCTATCTGCCGCTACCGGCACTCTCGCCGCAGGTCTATCGTCTGCTTGGCCTCTACGGGCTGATGGAGATGCGCATTCCGCTCGGCGCCGCCGTCCATCTGATCAACCCCCTGGGCGCACGCACGAGCCTGCTGGGGGTCGCCAATTCAGCCGCAAGGACGCTGAGCCGGGACATCGCGCTTTTACTCGGTCTGAAGGATCTGACGATCCTCGGCAACACCCGCGACCATGCGGAGTTCACCCCCTATCGCCAGACACCTGTGTATCGCCTGATCGGCGGCGAGCCCGCCGACCTCGTCGTTCCCGCCTTGCCGACGCCACCCGCCGAGGCACGCACAGGCCTCAGTACCCGCGAATATTGGGAGGCGGTCTGGACCGGGGCGGCCCGCGACGAACGAGCCGAGACGACGATCGTTACCACGACAGCCGCAGCCCTTCTCAGCCTGGGCAATACCTCTGACTTCGAGACCGCCTGCGAGACGGCGCGGGCGCTTTGGACAGGTCGATCGCGCCAGATGGCGTGATAAACCTTTCGACAAAGCTCAGGCCGCCAGCCCCTTCTTGGCGAGCATGGCATCCGGGCTCGGCAGCTTGCCGCGGAAACCCTTGTAGGCGTCTTCCGGGTCGATCGAGCCGCCGACCGAATAGACATTGTCCTTGAGTTTTTTGGCCATGCCGGGGTCAAACGGATTTCCCGTCTCTTCGAAGGCGGCAAACGCATCCGCGTCCAGCACTTCCGACCACATGTAGGAATAGTAGCCGGCCGAATAGCCGTCGCCGGAGAAGACATGCAGGAAATGCGGGCTGCGATGGCGCATGACGATCGACCGGGGCATACCGATCTTGTCAAGCGTCGCCGCTTCGAGCGCCATCGGTTCGCCCTGCGTTTCCGCCGTATGGTAGGCCATGTCGACGAGGGCAGACGAGGTGAACTCGACGGTCGCAAAGCCGGAGTTGAACGTGCGCGCAGCAAGCACCTTGTCGAGCAACGCCTCGGGCATCGGTTCGCCGGTCTGGTTGTGCACCGCGTAGCGCTTGAGGATGTCGGGAACGGTCAACCAGTGTTCGTAGAGCTGCGAGGGCAGTTCAACGAAATCGCGCGACACACCCGTGCCGGAAACCGAGGGGTAGGTAACATTGGATAGCATGCCATGCAATGCGTGTCCGAACTCGTGGAACAAGGTGCGTGCATCGTCGAGCGACAGCAGCGCCGGCTTGCCTTCGGCGGGTTTCGCAAAGTTGCAGACGTTGTAGATGATCGGCAGCTCGCCGACGGCGCCGTTCTTCAGTGTCAGCTTGTGCTGCGACTGAAACGCGCTCATCCAGGCGCCGGAGCGCTTCGACGACCGCGCGAAGTAATCGCCGAGAAACAGCGCCACAAGCTTTCCTGCGGCGTCTCTAATCTCGAAGACGCGCACATCCGGATGATAGCCGGCAATGCCCTTTTTCTCGGTCGCGGTGATGCCGAAAAGCCGCTGGGCGACATCGAAGCAGGCGTCGATGATCTTTTCCAGCTGCAGGTAGGGCTTCAGCTCGCCTTCCGAGAAGTTGAACTTTTCGGCGCGCAGCTTTTCGGCATAGTGGCGCCAGTCCCACGGCATGACGTCATGATTGCGGCCTTCGGCGGCGACCAGCTTGGCAAGATCGGCCTCTTCCTCGCGGGCACGGGCAACGGCCTTTTCCCAGACCTGCATCAGCAGACCGTTCACCGCCGCCGGTGTCTTGGCCATGGTGTTGTCGAGCTTCAGCGCCGCGTAGTTGTCGTAACCGAGCAACTTGGCCTTCTCGGACCTGAGAGCCAGGGTTTCGGCAATGAGGCCGCGATTGTCGGTTTCGCCACCACTTTCGCCGCGGGCAATCCAGGCGCGGAACGCCTGTTCCCTGCGTTCGCGATTGTCGGAGAAGGTCAGGAACGGCTCGATGATCGAACGCGACAGCGTCACGGCATATTTGCCATTTTCACCACGGTCGCTCGCGGCAGCCGCCATGGCGTCGCGCAGGAAGTCCGGGACACCGGCGAGATCCTCGTCGCTGGCGAGAAAAAGCGCCCAGTTCTTTTCGTCGGCAAGCACGTTCTGGCCGAATTTGGCGCCGAGGCCAGCAAGCGTCTCGTTGATCGCGGCCAACCGCTCCTGCTCGTCCTTGCCGAGCTTCGCACCGGATTTGACGAAGCCCTTCCAGTGCCGCTCCAGCACCCGCGTCGCTTCAAGGTTGAGACCGAGCCTTTCGCGGTTTTCCCAGAGTGTATCGATCCGCTTGAACAGTGCCGCGTTCATGCCGATCTTCGAATAATGCCGCGACATTTTCGGCGCGATGTCGCGCTCCAGCGCCTGGATGGTTTCGTTGGTGTCCGCGCCGGCCTTGTTCCAGAAGATCGAGGAGATGCGCGACAGCGCGTCGCCGGCGATCTCGAGCGCAATCACGGTGTTGGCGAAGGTCGGCGCCTCAGGGTTTGCGGCGATATCGTCGATCTCCGCCTCATGCGCCTTGAAGGCAGCTTCGAAGGCCGGTGCAAAATCCGTGTCCTTCACCAGGTCGAAGCGGGGCAGGCCCTCATGCCCGGTCCAGGTCGTCAGGGCGGGATTGAGCGGGGTGCTGGCGGTCATGAAGGGTCCTTTCGCATGCGGATACCGGCAAGGAGCCGGGGAGGGAAGCGCCCGCGAAGCTGGAGCAACGCCGACGGAAGAGCTTGAGGTGGTCGCTGATGGACCCGGCGTCAAGGTTTGTGCTCGGGGCTTTGACGTCAGGGCTTGCGCATTCCGAGAAGACCGGGGGCCGCATGCCACACGGCCTGGACAGCAAAACCGATGAACAGCAGTCCCGACAGCCGGACGATCGCCAGTTCATGGCGGCGGTAGAAGCGCCGGACGACCGAAGCGCCGATGATGGCAATCAGGATCAGGTCGGCGACGAGAAAACCGATAAGCGAGACGCCAAGTAGCATCGGCAGGGCATCGAATTCCAGCGCATTGGCGGAGCCGGCAAGCAGCGCGGTGAAGGTTGCGAGCGCCACCGGATAGCCCTTCGGGTTGGTCAGGCCGAAGATCAGCCCGCGCCGCAGCGGTTTCTCCACGGTGATCAGCGCCCGGTTATCACCTTTCGGTCGGGCGCGCAGAGCGGTCCAGCCGATCCAGCCGAGATAGAGGCCGCAGAAGAGACCAAGGATGTCGAAGACCGTCGTGCCGACCGAACGCGCGCCGATGATCGCCACCAGCGCCAGCCCTGACCAGAGGATATCGCCGGCGAGATGGCCACCCATGAACAGCGCGCCTGCCTTGCGGCCCTGGCCGGCGCCGATGCCGAGCAAGGCGAGAAAGGCCGGCCCGGGAATGAGCGTATAGGAAAGGGCGGCGAGAAAGGCACCGATCAGCAGCGTCTCGGACATGGCAAGTCCCCGGTTGTTTCACTGGCCATTCGATCCCCCGCCAGCGATTCCGTCAAGCGGAAAGGCAAGGCGTTGGCGAATGTCGAAACGAAAATGGGCTTCGACCGGAGAGCAGTCACGCGAAGAAACAACGTTAGCGATGGCGCGCCTCGTTCCGGCGGTTACCGAAGATAAGGGCATTGATGCTGGCGCCGAGAAGCGCGGTGATCTCGTGAGTGAAAGTGCGCATGGTGCGGGTCCTTCCGGGTGTTCGGGCGTTGACGGCTTTCAGGCCGTGGATGTGAGAATTCCATCCTTTCGATCGGCGTGCTGTTTCTCCGGGAACGGGCGCGGGACAGAGACGGTGGCGCACAATTCTTTCGTTGCGATCATTTCCCTCGATACGAAGTTGCGCTAAGACGCGCGCGAGTTTTCCCCGCGAGAAGGACTTTCCATGACAGTGCGCAATCTCTTCCTTCTGCCCGGCGACGGCATCGGCCCGGAAGCCATGGCGGAAGTCCGCAAAATCATTGCCTACATGAACGTCGAGCTTGGCGCCGGTTTCGTGACGGACGAAGGCCTCGTCGGCGGCTCGGCTTACGATGCCCACGGCCAGGCAATTTCGGAAGGGGACATGGCAAAGGCGCTCGCCGCCGACGCCGTGCTGTTCGGCGCCGTCGGCGGCCCTAAGTGGGATGCAGTGCCGTACGAAGTTCGTCCGGAAGCCGGCCTTCTGCGCCTGCGCAAAGACCTGCAGCTGTTTGCAAACCTGCGTCCGGCCATCTGCTACCCCGCCCTTTCCGCCGCATCGTCGCTGAAGCCGGAACTGGTCGAGGGCCTCGATATCCTGATCGTGCGCGAGCTGACCGGCGGCGTCTATTTCGGCGAGCCGAAGGAAATCATCGACCTCGGCAACGGCCAGAAGCGCGGCATCGACACCCAGGTCTACGATACCTACGAGATCGAGCGCATTGCCGGTGTTGCCTTCGAACTGGCACGCACCCGCAACAACCGCGT
>NZ_MUNW01000036.1 GCF_002002725.1 Sinorhizobium sp. A49
CTGCTGGATTCGAGATCGACTGGAACAAGGTGATCTTCAAGATGCTCAACCTCAAGGGCATCTATGGCCGCGAGATGTTCGAGACCTGGTACAAGATGATCGCCTTCGTCCAGGGCGGGCTCGACCTTTCGCCCGTCATCACCCACCGCATCGGCATCGACGACTTCCGCGACGGCTTCGAGGCCATGCGCTCGGGCAATTCCGGCAAGGTCGTCATGGATTGGTGAACGGGGATTGGCGAACGGGGACCGGTGAGGCAGGGCGCTTCGCTAGAAAGCCGAAATCCACAAGGCCGCGTATCGCCATCGATGCGCGGTCTTTTTGTCAATTGGCCAGGCCGAACTGGATCTCGATCTCGTGGTAGCGAGAGCCGGGACCTGCCCAACGGTGATAGATCTCGCGGCTTTCGCCGGAGAAATTGTGCCGGCTCATCTCGATCTTTTCGACCAGCGGCGCATAGCCCTGGGTGAAGAGGCTTCGCACCGGCCCCTGATGCAGGGTCGAGGCGACCATGATCGGCTCCAGTTCGATCATGTCGAGCGTGCCGTCATAGGCCTCACCGCCTGCGACCGGCCGGCAGATACGCCAGTCAAATGCGGCCTTGGCATTTTTCGGCAGGTTCCGCGCAATGAAGATCCATGGCCCTGAGGGCTTCAGCCCCGCACGGTCGATTTCCGCGTCGATCAGCGGCGCAAGCTCGGCGCTTGCATGTCTGACTTCGGGAATGGTGAGCCTGCGTTGAATGCTGATGACGCGCATGGCGCCGGTTTCCTTGATGTTCAAGAGTGCCTCCATTTTCTCGGCCGGAAGGTCAGTCGAGATTGGGTCGAGGGCAAGCGGAAAACCGGAATAATGTTGCGAACACGCAGGCGAACTTCGGCTTTTCGGGAATTGTTTTGCGTCTTGGCATGCGTTGCTCAATCCGGCTTGTTCGCCCGTGTTCGCGCACTATCTTTGCCGACAGTTGCGGGCGACCGCGATCAACGGTTGTGGCGGCCAAAGGAGCCAGTGCATGCGTTACGAGGGAAGTTGCCATTGCGGCAAAATCGCTTTCGAGGTCGAGGGAGACTTCGCCGAGGCGATCGATTGCAATTGTTCGATGTGTCGCCGGCGGGGCGGCTTGCTGGCCTTCGTTCCACGCGACAGCCTGAGCCTGAAGACATCGGAAGCCAATCTCTCGACCTATGAGTTCAACAGGCACGTCATCAAACATCACTTCTGCAGCCATTGCGGTATCGCGCCATTCGGCGAGGGGGCCGGACCGAACGGACCGATGGCGGCCATCAACCTGCGCTGTCTGCCGGAGTTCGATATCGAGGCGGTGAAGATCGTCAAATACGACGGGCTATCGGTATGACCGGGGGTATTGTGCATAGGTATGGTTGCGCGTGCCGATGCGACGCAATCTTGCCTTGTCGATAGGCAGTATCGACCCTTGTCTTTTTATGGGCAACGCCTACATGTTCAGCGGAAGCTGATAAACACCCGAAAACGTGAACTGAGGCGATTTTTGCCGAATCAGGCGGTTTTTCAGCGGAAATGCTTGACGGGATCGAAAATTCTGGGAATCACCATTTCCAAGCAAGAAATGGCGAAATGACACGGCGGTTAGGATATCATGCCAGTAGTGCTTCAGTGGCAGGACTGTCGAAGCTTGTCCGCTTTGCCACGATCGCTATCGTGGTTAATCAGGAATTAAACATCATCCCGTTACGTCAGGGGAAATGATTCGGTGGCGGGTGCGCGGCGCACCCGGACCTTCGAGCGGCATTTGCACCGGGCTCACGCCGGTTGCGACAAGGAAAGCGACGAACTAAATGGCAACCAAAGTCAAAGAAAACGAAGAAGCTGACGTTGAACGCGAAGGCGCTCCGGACGGCCCGCTTCTCGATCTTTCCGATGACGCTGTCAAGAAGATGATCAAGGCCGCCAAGAAGCGCGGCTATGTGACGATGGACGAGCTGAACTCCGTCCTGCCGTCCGAAGAAGTCACCTCCGAGCAGATCGAAGATACGATGGCGATGCTCTCCGATATGGGCATCAACGTCATCGAAGACGAGGAAGCTGAGGAAGCCGCCGGCGGCAGCAGCGACGACGAGAGCAGCGACGACGACAACGACGGCGAAGGCGGCGAACTGGCCACCTCCAGCGGCGGCACGGCGCTTGCGGCAACCAAGAAGAAAGAGCCGACCGACAGGACGGACGACCCGGTGCGCATGTATCTGCGCGAAATGGGTTCGGTCGAGCTTCTGTCGCGCGAAGGCGAAATCGCGATTGCCAAGCGCATCGAGGCTGGCCGCGAGACGATGATCGCCGGTCTCTGTGAGAGCCCGTTGACGTTCCAGGCGCTGATCATCTGGCGCGACGAACTCAACGAAGGCCAGACGCTGCTGCGCGAGATCATCGATCTCGAAACCACCTATTCCGGTCCGGAGGCAAAGGCTGCGCCGCAGTTCCAGAGCCCTGAAAAGATCGAGGCAGACCGCAAGGCCGCCGAGGAAAAGGAAAAGACCCGCAAGGTTCGCACCGGCAACGACGACGACATCACCAATGTCGGCGGCGATGTCATGCCGAGCGAGGAAGAAGAGGAAGACGAAGACGAGTCGAACCTCTCGCTCGCAGCCATGGAAGCGGAACTGCGCCCGCAGGTCATGGAAACGCTCGACATCATCGCCGAGACCTACAAGAAGCTGCGCAAGCTGCAGGACCAGCAGGTGGAAGCCCGCCTTGCGGCCACCGGCACTCTGTCGCCCGCCCAGGAGCGCCGTTACAAGGAGCTCAAGGACGAGTTGATCAAGGCGGTCAAGTCGCTGTCGCTCAACCAGAACCGCGTCGACAGCCTCGTCGAGCAGCTCTACGACATTTCCAAGCGCCTGATGCAGAACGAAGGTCGCCTGCTGCGGCTTGCCGAATCCTACGGCGTCAAGCGCGACTCGTTCCTCGAGCAGTACTCCGGTGCCGAACTCGATCCGAACTGGATGAAGTCGATCAGCAACCTGGCCGGCAAGGGCTGGAAGGAATTCGCCAAGAGCGAAAACCAGACGATCCGCGACATCCGCCAGGAGATCCAGAACCTTGCGACCGAAACCGGCATCTCGATCGCCGAGTTCCGTCGCATCGTCTCGATGGTGCAGAAGGGCGAGCGCGAAGCGCGCATCGCCAAGAAGGAAATGGTCGAAGCCAACCTGCGCCTCGTCATCTCCATCGCCAAGAAGTACACCAACCGCGGCCTGCAGTTCCTCGATCTCATTCAGGAAGGCAACATCGGCCTGATGAAGGCGGTCGACAAGTTCGAATACCGTCGCGGCTACAAGTTCTCGACCTATGCGACCTGGTGGATCCGTCAGGCGATCACCCGCTCGATCGCCGACCAGGCCCGTACGATCCGCATTCCGGTGCACATGATCGAAACGATCAACAAGATCGTTCGCACGTCGCGCCAGATGCTGCACGAAATCGGTCGCGAGCCGACGCCGGAAGAACTGGCCGAAAAGCTCGCCATGCCGCTCGAAAAGGTCCGCAAGGTCCTGAAGATCGCCAAGGAGCCGATCTCGCTCGAAACCCCCGTGGGTGACGAAGAGGATTCGCATCTCGGCGATTTCATCGAGGACAAGAACGCGCTTCTGCCGATCGATGCTGCCATCCAGGCGAACCTGCGCGAAACGACGACGCGCGTTCTCGCCTCGCTGACGCCGCGCGAAGAGCGCGTCCTGCGCATGCGCTTCGGCATCGGCATGAACACGGACCACACGCTCGAAGAAGTCGGTCAGCAGTTCTCGGTTACCCGCGAACGTATCCGCCAGATCGAGGCGAAGGCGCTGCGCAAGCTCAAGCACCCGAGCCGCTCCAGGAAGCTGAGAAGCTTCTTGGACAGCTAAGCAAGCCGCAAGCTGCGCTCGTTCCTCGACAACTGAGCGGTCGAAAGTCCAACATTCAAAAGCCGGGCCGTCGCCCGGCTTTTTCGTTTCCGTGCGGGCGCTCTGCCGGTTTTCTTGTGGCGGCTTGCCCGGAGGACTATACTCCCCCTTTCCGAGCAATCGGGGCACCCGGCCAAAGCGCGGGAGCAGTCGCACCGCGGGCGTGAAACGTGTCCTCAGGGAGGTGTGAAATGACCACCTATGTCGTGCTCCTCAACTGGACTGAGCAGGGCGTGAAGAACGTGCGTGAGTCTCCGAAGCGCCTCGATGCGGCCAAGAAGATGCTTGGCGACATGGGCGGCTCCTTCAAACATTTCTTTCTGACCATGGGTGAATACGACATGGTGGCGATCTGCGAGGCGCCTGACGACGCGGTCGCAGCGCGCTTTGCCATGACGCTCGGCATGGGCGGCAATGTGCGCACCCGCACGCTGAAGGCATTCCCGGAGGCCGCCTATCGCGAACTGGTGGCGTCTCTCGGGTGAGATCAGCAGCGCTGGGCAACAGCCGGCAAGCACGCAATCGCCGTCTACGGCGCGCCGTTGCCAGAGAGAATGCGGGCAGCGCCGCGCATGGCGTTGCGAAATGCGTCATCGAAGCTGACGCCGCTGATCTGCCAGCGATGCGCCTTGCCGTTTTCGATGAGGCGCCAGTCGGCGATCCAGCCACGGGCGGAGTCGGACCAGACGAGCGTGCCGGCGAGGGGGATTTCTGCGCCGATATCCGCGGCGAGCTGCTTCAGTTCCGTCGAGTTCAACTGGGATAGGTGGTCGAAATCCAGCCTTTCGGTGGCAAGCGTTGCAGCGTCGGGAAGGCGTGCGGTGAGAGCCAGCGGAACCGTGGCAGCAGCAAGCGAATCCGCCATATAGGGGCTCTCACCACCGTCGCGTGCCAGAACGAAACGGTGAGTCTGGTCGTGAACGGCGAGCAGAACGGCCATCACCTGGCGCGGTGACAGCCACGGCTTGCGGCCGAGCTCTGCCAGAAGCGGATCGATGGTGGCAGGTTCGAAACGGCAGGTGAGGTCATGCGGCCGATCGTGCGTTCCCTGCTCGTCGTGGATCGGGATGCCTTCCAGCCGGTCGCGATAGGAGAAGGTGGCGACGAACTCCGCTGCCCGCGCCTGCAGGGCGGCAAGTGCTGCGCTATCGGTCAGGGTGAAATCGCCGGAGACCTTGACGAGCACCTCGCTCAGGCATTCGCGAAAGCCGATCTGCCGGTTTTCTTTACCGGTGCCAGTGACGATCGCATCGCTGATGTAGAGGTGCGATGGCTCGGTTGCCTGTGCTGCGCCGCCAAGCCACGCACTGGCAAGCGCGACGGCGACCACGGATGTCTTCGCCGCCTTCGTCACGACTGGCTTCAGTTGGCTGACGGCACGAGGCAACTGAGGTCGCCTTCCTCGCAGCTCAGATAAGTCTTGAAGTCCTTGACGCGGTTCTGCGTCAGGCCATCCCTGCATTGCAGAACGATCATCGGATAGACCGAGCCTCCTGTAACGCCAGCTGCGGAAAAGTCGCACTCTGCATCGCGGAAGGCGATCCACGCCTTTTGCGCGGCAATGAGCAGCTTGATCTTGTCTTGATCGTCCTTCAGGCGCGCCTCGATCTGCTTGTAGAGGGTGTTGAGTTCGGTGTCCGAGGCCTTGAGCGATTTGTCGGCGCATTCGTTCATCGTCGCCTGGTCGCTGGCATTGGCGCAATCATCGGCCCGTGCGGCCGATGCAAGACCCGTCAGCACGACACCGGCTGCAAACATCAAGGCAGGAAATCGCATGTCTTCGCTCTCCTCGTTTTGCGCGCGCCACGGTCGGCGACGACACTTTCGCATGATCTGCGACCACCTACGGACGCTGGGTCTCAGCGCTCGCCGCAACTGTCTTCCGCTGCGCCGAGAATAGGTCAAAGCTGAAACGTCAGATAGCAGAATCTTGAGTGCCACACGCGGCAGCGCTGCGCGTTGGATATGGCACGCAAACCCGGCGTAGCATTTTGAACCTGCTGCGTAATTTCATCCCCAAATCGCGACCTGACCAAGCCATGACGCAATAGCTCCCCGATCAATCGCATTCGATTCAAAACCGATCCTTAACGTTTACGTTTTATCAATCTCTCTGAAACGAGAGGTTCGAAGATGCGTTGCGTTTTTGTCGTCGTCCTCCTGTTGCTGGCCGGTTGCGCGACGGTGCCGAGAGACACCCGAAACGCATGCGCGGTTTTCGAGCAGCGAGATGGCCTTTTCAACAACTGGCGCCGCGCCGCCTATCAGGCGGAGCGCGAATATGGCGTACCCGTGCCGGTGCTGATGGCGACGATCTATACGGAATCCGGCTTCCGGCATAACGCCAAGCCGCCGCGCACCAAACTCTTCGGCTTCATTCCGTGGACGCGGGTTTCGTCGGCCTATGGCTATTCGCAGGCGCTCGACGGCACCTGGGCGCGCTACCAGAGCGAAACCGGCCGCTGGACGGCACGGCGTTCCGACTTCGGCGATGCCATCCGCTTCATTGCCTGGTACCACCGCGAAAGCGGCGAGAAAAACGGCATCGCGCTCAACGACACCTATCGGCTCTACATCGCCTACTACCACGGCCACGCCGGCTACGCCCGCGGCAACTGGAGCGACACCGCCAAGACCGGCGCCAAGCGCGCCACCGGAATGGCCTCGCTCTATAGCCGCCAGTTGAAAAGCTGCGGTAGCTAAAGCATGTCGCGCAAAAGTGTGCAGCGGTTTTGCGATAACGACATGCGTGAAAACAAGAACTTAAAGCGCGCCAAGCTTATCTGAAAGATCGCGACGCGCTTTAGGACAAGGCTCAGCCGGCGGCTGCCTCTTCAAGCCCGGCGACGTCGATCTTGACCATGGCCATCATCGCCTGCTGGGCGCGGCCGGCGCGTGCCGGATCCGGATCGCTCAGGTGTCGCATCAGAGCATCGGGTATGATCTGCCAGGCCAGGCCGAAGCGATCCTTCAGCCAGCCGCAGCGCTGCGGCGTGCCGCCGTCGAGCAGGCGTTCCCAGTAGTAATCGACCTCCGCCTGATCGGTGCAGCGCACGAAGAACGAGACGGCTTCGGAAAACTTGAAATGCGGGCCGCCGTTGAGCCCCATGAACGCCTGTCCCTCGAGCTCGAAGGCGGCGGTGAAGGCCCGGCCATCGGCTCCTTTCTTGATGTCGGTGATGCGGGCATTGCGGAAGATGGCGGTGTAGAACTGGATAGCGTCTTCAAGCTGGTTGTCGAACCAGAGAAAGGGCGTGATCTTCTGCATGACGGTTGCTCCCTTGCGTGATGGTCTGTGCCAAGGACGAACGGGAAGGGGACTTGCCGACAGGCGGTCACAACTTTTTCGCAAGGCCATGCGCGGCCGCCGACGACGGCCCTTGAAGGCGGCAAACACGCATCAACAGGAAAATCTGAGGTTATTGTCGGAACTTTTCGATCCCGTTCGTCCTTTGGTGGTCGAAGCAACCGAGGAGGATATCGACATGAGCTACGTGGATGGTTTCATCGTTGCGGTGCCCAAGGCCAATATCGAGGCATACAAGGACATGGCGCGGCAAGCGGGTGATGTGTGGATGGAGCATGGCGCGCTCTCCTATGCCGAGTGTCTTGGCGACGACGTTCCCTATGGTGAGGTGACGTCCTTTCCCCGCGCGGTGCAGGCGAAGGACGACGAGACCGTGGTTTTCTCCTGGATCACCTACAAGTCGCGCGCCGACCGGGACGCGATCGTTGCCAAGGTGATGGAGGACCCGCGGCTGCAGGGCGAGGCCTGGAGAGACGTGTTCGACGGCAAGCGCATGATCTATGGTGGCTTCGAGGCCTTTCTCGAGAAATAGATCGCGCCTCGGGACGGTATCTTGGCCGCGAGAAACTGATCCGGCAGAAGGCCTGGGCTTGACTTGGCGGCGGCTTTGCCGAACCCGTTCAAGCGGCGGCCGCGCTTTGCTGCCGCCGCCCGCCAAGGGAGACAGGCAGCCATGCCGCAGACCACGATCGTCATTTCCACCCGCGGCCAGGGGCTCTACGAGTTCACCGACGAGGCGGCAGAGTTCGTCAGCGCCAATAGCGGGGGCGAGGGGCTGTTGACCCTGTTCGTCCGGCACACCTCCTGCTCGCTCCTCATCCAGGAAAACGCCGATCCTGACGTGAAGCGTGACCTCAGCGCTTTTTTCGGCCGGCTGGTGCCGCCATCCTCCGATCCGTCAATGCGCTGGGTGGTGCACACGCAGGAAGGGCCTGACGATATGCCCGCGCACATCAAGGCGGCGCTGACGCAGGTCTCGATCGGCATCCCCGTCAATGCCGGCCGCATGGCGCTCGGCACCTGGCAAGGCCTCTATCTGTTCGAACACCGCGACCGGCCGCACCGCCGCGAGATCGTGCTGCATCTTGGGCGATGACATCGACGGTTGCCCGATCGATCGTGGCGGCGCCTTGAAGGGCGTCGCCATCCCTCCATATTCGTTGGAGGATCGTGAATGGAACCGACGTTGGCTTTCGTCGTTTCCATGGCTGCAGTCCAAAAAACGTGGACGAACCCGAAATCAGCATCCGAGGCAGATATGACCGACGCGCAGACCATCGCCAGCCGCTTCATCGACGCATTGAACGACCGCGACTTCGACGCTCTGGCGCGGCTTGTCGACGAGGACGTGGCGCTCGATTCTCTGACCGGCCAGCGCACCGTCGGCGTCGAGCCGCTCAGATCCAGCATCATGACCTTCCTGCGCCATTTCGACGAAACCTATGGCGACGTCGTGCTGATGCGCGACAATTTCGGCCAGCGGATCGCAGTGGACCTGACCGCACGCGGCACTTACCGCGAGACGCTCGACGGTTTCCCAACCGCTTCCGGCCAGACCTATTCGATCCCGAGCGTCTTCGTGATCGAGATCGAGGATCAGTCGATCACCCGGGTCAGCCACTATCGCAACATGCGTGCTTTCGAAGCCGAACTTGCCGGCTGAGCCGCGTCTTTCCATCGCAACCTCCTCAGGAAGATCGCGCTGATTTTCACGCCGCCTGTCGCGCGCGGGATGGCAAGGTCATGTGTTGATCAATCCTCTATCGTATTGATATTGATATTGCTCTCAAAGGTCGGCGTTGCGTTTGCCGGCCATCCGTGGAGGCACTTCGCCTGGAAGTCGAACGAATCTCTGTTTCCCGCCCGTTTGCGTCAGGTGCCCGCAATCTGAACCCCGCATGAATGTGCAGTTCCGCTAGCGTTCAGTTTGGCGCCGCTATTGTCCGATCAATCGCTTGGGACGGTGATTGCAGATTGAACCCTTCAAGCCCTCGGAGAAAGACCATGAAGAACATCCTCATCAACGCCGCCGCCGCTGCCGTCATCGGTTTGACCGGCCTTTTCGGTGCCGCCTCCACCGCTTCCGCAGACACCGTCGAGTTCGGCTTCGGCTCGGGCGATGGCGTTCAGGTGCAGTATCGCGATTTCGACCGTGGTTACGGCGACGAGCGCGACTGGGGTCGTGATCGCCGCGGCCCGGACCGTGGCTGGGATGGCGGTGGCCGCCGCAGCCGCTGCGCCCCCTGGATGGCTGTCGACAAGGCCCGTGACCATGGCCTGCGCCGCGCCTACGTCGCCGACGTCTCGCACCGCCGCATCGTCGTCGAAGGCAGCCGCCGCGGCTACCGCCAGACGATCGCGTTCGCCAATCAGCGCGGTTGCCCGGTAATCGGTCGCTGGTAATCCAAGCCTTTTCCGTCCTGTCTCCCCCGGCCGGCGGAAATGCACCCCTCACGCCCCAGGCGTGAGGGGTTTTTCTTTGTCTGCAAACCACACGACGGGTATGCATCGCGCTTGAGCCCGACACGAAAAAGCCCCGCGCGGTTGCCACTGCGCGGGGCCTTGTCTTTTCCGGTGCCGGTCTCCGACCATAGTCGGCGGCCGGTCGCAAACCGCAAAAGCCCGCCAGCGCTGTTTGCGTGCGGGCTTAGGCGGCAGGCGTTACTGCTTGATCGCGAAGGTGACGTTGACCGTGACGTTGTAGCTGTTTTCGCCGGTTGCCATCGGCACCGAGTCGGCCGCAAATTCCTTGGCCATGCCGGCGCGCATCATCGGCACCGGCTCCGGGCGGAAACCCTGCTCGGTGATGTTGACGACGTTGCCGAGCGAAACGCCGGCAGCTTCCGCCAGAACCTTGGCCTTCTCGATGGCATCGGCGACAGCCGCCTTGCGCGCTTCGGTGATCACGCCTTCCGGCTTGTCATTGGTGAACTGGATGCCGCCGCCCTGGTTGACGCCGAGCGTGACCGACTTGTCGATGATCTCGCCAAGCTTGGTAAGGTCGCGCACGCGCACGCTCACGCCGTTGGCCACCTGGTAGCCGATCAGCTCCGGCGGGCGGTTGCCGCCGTCATTGTTGGTCGGGAAGTTGAACTGCGGGTTGATCGAGAAGCCACTCGTCTGCAAGTCGCGGTCGGCAATGCCGCTTGCCTTGAGGGCGGTCAGAACCTCGGCCATCGTCTTGTTGTTGGCGTCGAGCGCCTCACGCGCGGTCTTGGCGTCCTTGACGACGCTCAGCTGCAGGATCGCCATGTCGGGCGCGATCGACGAGCGGCCTTCGCCGGCAACGGTGATGATCGCTTCGCGGTCCCTGGCGGCATCCTGCGCGTGTGCGCCGGCAGCGGCAATACCCGCAAAGGCGGCGGCCAAGGCAGCGATGGAAAGCGTGCGGGCAGTGCGTGTGGAAGTCATGGGTCGTGTCTCTCCGGTTGTTTCTGTCCCTGCTCACTTCATGCTTATCGATTGTGTGGGCATTGCGGCAATGGCTTGTCGTCAAAAAGGTTTTCGGCTAGAGCCATTGCCGATCACGAACTGCCATTGGTTCGCTGAGTCCCGGACCTGATCCGGCGTGGGCCTGTAGCTCAATGGTTAGAGCCGGCGGCTCATAACCGCTTGGTTGGGGGTTCGAGTCCCTCCGGGCCCACCAAAATCTAACAAATTCAATTAGTTACTGGCAGGTTAGCCAATAGGGTTAGCCAACAGGTTAGCCAATAGGCTTTTTGCGGTGAACACGCTTTGTCAGCCGCGTCATTGCATCGCGGGCGAGTCGCTGCTGCTCTGCTTCGCGGCTGTATAGCTCGGCGTGTGCGATATCGTCGTGGCCGAGTGTGTCCATAAGCTGTCGGGTGCTGGCACCGGTCTCCGCCAAGAGCTTTCCTAGCGATTTTCTAAGGCCGTGCATCGTGCAGCCTTTCGGCATATCCGCGCTCTTTGTCCAGTCCGCCATGCGGCCTGTCAGGGACTTCTCCGAGAAGGGCTCGCCGTAGGCTGTGATCAGCACGAACTCGCCCTTCC
The DNA here is from genome assembly GCF_002002725.1 of Sinorhizobium sp. A49. Taxonomy (GTDB): domain Bacteria; phylum Pseudomonadota; class Alphaproteobacteria; order Rhizobiales; family Rhizobiaceae; genus Ensifer. The sequence goes on from NZ_MUNW01000036.1 coordinate 11,239, forward strand.
GCTCTAGCGGTTCGATGATCTCGCGCAGCATCGGAGTGATCGGCAGGACAAGCTCCTTGCCACCCTTCTTCTGTTTGATTGTTACGATGCCGCGCCGGAAATCGAACCAATCCCATTTGACGCGTGCGACGTCGGATCTCCGATTGCCGAGCCACAGTGCGAGTCCATAGGCCGTACGGGGAGTGCTGCCGAGCGGCCAGCGCGCCTCGAAGGTTTCGCGCTCTTCGTCGGTCCATGCCCTCCAGCCCTTATACTCTGGGCGGTAGTTCATCTTCCAAGTTGGGTCGGCCTCGATCCATTCCTCGTCGAGGGCAACGTAGACCATTTTTCGGATGGTCGTCAGGAGGTGCTTTGCCTTATGGGGGGTGGCGCTGAAATGCGCGAGGATACCTTTGATGTGGCGTCGCTTGGCATCCTTCACGAGCATGTCACCCCATACGTCCGGGCGCCCATCAACGACGAGTAGCTTTAGGAACTCGGTCGCGAGCCGCGTGTTCTGGTCCTTGGTCGCAGGGTCGTGGGAGAGCCATTCCGGCGTCCTCTGGGCGCGCCTCCATGCGTCGCGAAAGCTGCCGGGTATCGCTGTCCCCGGCATGGTGATTACCACGGCAGGTTTGTATTCTCGACCTTCGATCGCTGCCTGGTAGGCGGCTTCGAACTCGTCGTCGCCTGGTGATCCCTTGATCGGGGTCGTTTTGCCTGCGCGCCGAAACCGCCAGCGCGTCTGGCCGTGGCGGTCCTGGTAGGATGAGAGGTAGGGGCGGGGCTCTGGTTTTTCGCTCATGGCGCGAAAGATATGCGCCTATGCTCGTCCTGACAACAAGTCGTCGATGCGGTTGCCGCCCTCCTCGGGCAAGGCCGAGAACGCCACGTCAAGGGCAATCCGATCCCAGACGACGCGACCGCCAATTCTCTTCGGGCGTGGCATTAGCCGGTCCGAGACCATCTCATCGAACTTTGTCTCACCGACGCCGATGTAACGCGCCGCTTCCGGCCTGCTCAAACCACGCGGCGGATAAGCGATCTGGTCTTGCAGTTTCATCTGCTCATCTCCTCGCATTCGAGCAACGGCCCGCCGTTCTGGCCGATCATGCCGGCACGTGCCCGGTCGCGGCGCTTCTGGCGTTCCTTGTGCGTCACCAGCTCGGTATGCATGGGATCTGGATTGACGCAGAGCCGGTTGCGGCATTTGTGGTCGAGCTGCTTCTTGCCGGGAATGTAGCCGTGCTCGTTGGTCCACATCACCAGGTGCACGGCGACCGTCTGCCCGCCGAGCGACATACGCGGATAGTTCTTGCCGCGACCTTTAGTGCCCGACGTCGGGCCCTGCCAGATCCAGCAGCCGGTCATGGGGTCGATAAAGACCCGCTCCATGATGCGATCATGGATTTCGAGACGCCGGCCGTTCATCCGTGCTGCCTCCAAGCCTCGAAGGCGGAGCGCAAGCTCTTCCAGCGCTCGGCGGCGGCGGGATCGTCGTTCAGCTCCTTACGCGATGAGATCGCCAACATTGATCGCACGCGAGTTGCGGCCCGCTCGTTGGTGAACGGCGCCTCAAGGCCGTGCTTTTCCTCCAGAAACTTCTTGAACCCAATCTCTGTGCACTTCATTGCGCACTCAGCCGCGAAGTCCTTTGGCTTAGGCGACCGCTGTGCAAGCTGACGGCGCAGCTCGCGTATCTCATTGAACGAATGGCGCAGCAGTAGATCCATCGCGCGCATATAGGTCGGCGCATGGGTCATGAGCCGGCGATCTTCATAGCGGCACGGCGGAAGCAGCAGCGCGATCGGTTCAATCTCGCCCGTCGTAGGCTCTTTGGTGCAGATCTCGGCCCGACCGTTCTCTACGTCATAGGATTCGCACCATTCCTCGCTCGAAGTGCCGAGCAGCTGGCGGGCGTCCAGATACGTCTCTTTAGCGAAGTCGAGGTTCATGGCTTCGCCTCGCTGCTGTGATTGGCGATGAACAGAAGAACGTCGGCATGGCATGGGTCGCCGGGTTTGCACCAGCAAGCGAGGTTCTTGCCTTGCAGGTCGCGCTGGATCTCGTCGGCCGTGGGTGGCGCGCCCATCTCATCGATGTCGCCGCCAATCCAAGCGTCAAAGCAGCGAACCGCATGTTCCTGCCAGGTGCCTTCAATCGGCTTGAGGCCCGCCTCGGCGAAGATCTCCTGCAGATCAACGAAATCCTGCTTGGTGACTGGATTACCAAATCGGGAAGGGCGCGCGACGTTGACGGCCGACAGACCGTTGGTTGCCTTACTGGTCTGTTGCAGGTTGAAGCCTTTTGCGCGGGAAAGCTGGAGGCGAGCGGGCTTGGTCATGGCTCGGACTCACTCGTCAACCAAAAATGCGCTTAAGGTTCGGATTTTGGATGTTCATGCTCCCGGCCTCCCCGTCAGGGCTGCGGACGCCTCGATGGCGCGCACGTGCATGGTGATGCGGGGCAGAGAGATGGGGGACGTCGACACCGCCGGTCTCGCGGCTGGCACGGGTGAAGATGACGACGCGACGGTCGTCTTCCTGGATGCCGCGGTGCTCAGCGGCCCGCCATTCCTGCCGGTGCTCGGCGACGAGTTCTGCCATTGCAAACTCGGTGACACCAAAGGCATCGGCGAGGCGTGGGATCGTTACTCCGGCGAGGAAGCCTCGTTGGACAGCGGCTCGGTTGAGGTGGGCCGTCGTCGTCTTGAGCGCGAAACGCGGGCGATGGGTGCGGACGGTGTTAAGTTGTTTCGTCATCACTATGAGGCTCCGATTGGGACGGGAAGGGAACACCTTCGATGTCGGCCCGAAGGCCGACGCCGAAAGCGTTCGGCCTCAGGCGGCGCGGCTGGCGATGCGCACGCGTATATGACGGGCAGACTGCTTGAATGCGACTTCGCGCGCGGCGTCGCCGTACCTGGCGATCTCCTGCTGGGTGAAACCCTTGAGCTTCAGCGCGAATTCAGTGCACCCCTCGCCGAGCAGGCGCATGGCGTCGGCCATGGAGTGGGTGATCTGTTCGGGGTTGTCTCCGAGAGGGTTCTGCATGTGGTCTCCGTTGGATTTGAGGGGCAACGGAAATGGAAAATAAATCCAACAATTGAAAACGTCAATGTAGATATGGATTTATTTTCCAGTAGTCTGATTCGACTCGACTCTCTGGCGCTTCTCTGGATTTATGAGAACACAAGGAGAACAAACATGTCTGTCGCACTACGCTACCAGCCTCGAATTTTCGTTCTGCACGTTCGGTGTGAGAACTGCGTTAGAGAGACTTCGAGAGTGGTTGAGGTGCCGCCGGTCGACGATGCGCCTTGCGACGTCGATGAGTTGGTCGAGAGCGGGGTACTCTCCTCGCTGACGTATTGCTGCACTCAGTGCGACTGCAGAATTGGGCAGATCATTGGAGTTAGTCAGGAGCGAAGCTATGCCACATGAGGTAACGGAGTTTGTAATTGTGCCGCCAGTTGATCAGCGGCCGCAGATCCATGGTGCGAAAGAGCGGTTTGTTGACTACCTCGTCCGTCGCTTCCCTGGCTATGCGTTCAAGGTTTCCTCCGTCGCACCCGTAGGAGAGATGGATTGTTACATGATCTACCCGATCATGAACTTTCTTGGACCGGACGGGCAATCCTACATGTGCACCAAGCCGCCCGCATGGTTGCTCGGAGAAATCAGTCGCGCATGCGATGACTTTGATGTCGAGCGAAGCTTCGCCGCTTAGTAGGTGAATTCGTTTTGGACGCGTCGAACAAGGCCGATGACCTCGACCCGCGTGCCGTCATCCGCGTCCGCGTCTCGTTCAACTACGATCGGCTTGTGCTTCGGATTCGTCGACCGGGGATGAAACTCGGTGCGACCTTCGTAAAGTTCAACCTGCTTCACTGACCATTCGCGGGTGTGTCCGCCGTCGCGTGTGCGCTCGACTATGACAACCATGGCGTCACGAAGAACTGCTTCGTTTGCCACATCTTCATATGCAACGGCGATCACCCGGTCGCCATCCATGATGGGTCTTGGCCGAAGGTTGTTCATCGAGTCGCCGGAGACGTCGAAGACGATTTGGCGGGCGTGAGGAAAGCGCTCATCCGGTGGGACCGAGATCAAAACGGGCTCCGACTGATCGAACTCATCCACTTCACGAAACGTTCCAGCCTCCACCCGGCCCACCACCTGGGCAGCGACCATCCTGCCGGGCATCAATGTCAGTTCGCTCTGCGCCACCTCGATGCCATCTCGAAGCCAAAGGAGGGGGCGCTTGATCGTCCGGGCGAGCGTGTCCAGCACATCCCCTCGCGGCTGCTCAATATCGCCGCGCAGGTACTTGTTGATGTTGTCGTAGGGAATGCCTGATCGACGGGAAAGCTCGGCCTTGTTCCAGCCAAGTTCCTTACGTCTCTCGTCCAATCTTTTCCACCAAGCCATGGTCGCCATCATAGTTTCGGAATTATTTTCCGGGTTGGATTTCACTTGCCTTGTAAGTGGATTTAAAATCCATTATTGGTGCGTGCATGAGCACAATCACGATCAGGCAAATCATCAAGGATGCGGGCGGTGCAGAAGCGATCGCGAACGCAGTAGCTGATGCGGGCGGCGACCTGTCGAAGGATGCCGTTTACAAGTGGACGAAAACCGGAATCCCGGATCGCCATTGGCCGATCATCATCGCTCTGACTGAACACGGCCCGGTGGCCCTCTACGCTGCAAACTGTGCGGCGCGAGGTGTGTCCATCGACGCTTCGCAGCATAGCGAGGCGGCCGAATGACCATGTTCTCCAAGCAAGGCACGAGTTTCCTCCTCCCGCTCGCTGGCCTTGCCACCTGGCAGGGGCGCGCCACTGACCTGCGCGTCCCTGCCTCTGTTTTTCCATCCGCGTATCCATGTGGTCCCCCGTGATCTGACGCGCTGAATTTCGCATCTCGAAACCTTTCCCAAAACGGGAAAACCCGACCGGATTTCCCGGCGCGGGAACGCTTTTTTCTTGTCTGGAGACAGCCATGTCCGACGCCTTCCTCTACCGCGTGAAAGCTGCGCAGCGCGACCTGATCGAACGCTGTGGCGGGATCGAGCGCGCCGTGAACATTACCGGCTTTTCAAAAAGCCATGTCGGCCGTTGGAACAACCCGAACGACCCCGACCTCATGCCGATCGGCGCCGTTCGCGCGCTGGAGCAGGACTGCGGCCAGCCGCTGATCACTGCGGTGATGGCGGAAGCCAGCGGCCGCCGGCTGACGGACCCGGAGAGCGAGCGGCAAGCGGATGTCAACGTGCTTGCCGCACACGCCGAGGTGATGCGCCTTTCCGGTGAACTGGCGAACTGCGTCGCTGTCGCGATCTCTGACGGGCATTTCTCGCCGACGGAAGCCACCGCCGTCGACCGTGTTGCGGCCTCTCTGGAAAAGGCGATGTCCGACCTGCGCGCGATGGCAGCCGTCGTCAAAGCGCAGGGCGGAATGGCCGCATCGCTGCGGCTCGTGAGGGACTGATGCCCTCGCTTTCTCGCCAGATCCTGATCGAGCGCGTGCTGCAGCTTTGGCATGAGCGACAGCACGACACCCATGCCATCGCCGCGCAGCTCGGGATCGCCGAGCGCGAGGTCTGCGAAATTATCGAACAATCGGAAAGGCGAGCGCTGTGATCGAAGGGCTGCCGAAGGGGATTGGCGACCGCGCCAGGCGCATCATGGAAACGGCGCTCGCGGTCGGACACTTCCGCTGTGAAAGCAAAACCGACAACGCCTCGTGCCAGAACCTGAACGGTCGGCAACTGCTGAAGAGAGACGCCAAGGAAGCGTGGCTCTGGTATCCGAGCGACAGGGCCTACGAGCTTTCCGGGCTGGTGCGCCCGGTAGTCGGTCTGGATCTGGTCGAAAGCGGCGAGGTCTTTGCTATCCACGCTGCCAACCATGCGCAGGCGTCCGATATCGTGCCGATCGGCATCGATGCCGGCGGTGTCGATATTGTGTGGACCTCTCCACCTTGTGTGCATCACACCATTCCCAAAACTCAGGTGGCGCCGGCTGCCGGATCATCGGACCTGGTCGCGTCGATCAAGACGGCGCGCACGTTGCTGAGCGCTGGCGACGTGCGTGCCGCATTGCTGCTTTCGACTGGTGCCTATGAGCAGGCGAAGGCGGCGGTGAACTATGCCGAGAGGGTCAAGGCCTCACGCGAGCTGATCGACAAGGCGCGCCTCATGCAGGCGGAAGCGCTGAAGATCGAAAGCATGTGCTACGTCGCCATGGCCGACACGATCGACGAAGCGCAATCCAGCGGCCGCATCGCCCGGAAAGGCCGTCCGAAAAATGTTTCCGGCGAAAACATTTTTACCATGGAAGACGTGGGCATCGACCGGGTGCAACTGCACCAGGCGCGAAAGCTCCGCAATGTGGTCCGCGAGCAACCTGATTTTGTCGAGCGCGTAATCGCGGCGCGGCTGGAGGCCGGGCTTGATCCGAGCCGGCGCAGCATTTCGCACGCGATCGGCACGCGTTCGGCGCCGGCGGGCGATAAGGGCGATCAACTCTACCAGACGCCCATCGAGGCTATGCGCACGCTGCTGGCGCTGGAAAGCTTCTCGGCGATGGTGAAAGAGCCGGCGGTCGGCAAGGGCGCGATCATGCGCCCGCTCGAAGATGCCGGTTATGAGGTGATGATCGCCGATCTCGTCGACCGCGGCGTCGCCACGCGGCACGGCGAACTACAGCAGGTTGGAGATTTCCTGCTTTCCGTCGCTGGTGGATCTGCCGGCGTCGATCTCGTTACCAACCCGCCTTATGCCGAGCTGGCAAACGCCTTTCCGGCCCATGCGCTGCGCGAGCACAAGCCGCGCAAGATGGCGCTGCTCCTCAACTGGAATTTCGCGGCCGGATTCGACGATCCTAACCGCATATTCGTCATGGACGAAAACCCGCCGTCGCGCGTGTACCTCTTCACTCGTCGCCTGCCGATGATGCACCGGGACGGATGGGACGGGCCTGAGGCGAGCAGCCAAATGAACACGGCCTGGTTTGTCTGGGAACGCAACGAAGACGGCAGCTATGGCGATGGCTTCCCACGCATCATCCGCGTGGATTGGAAGGCATACGAGAACGCCGCGCCGTTGTTGCCAGGTGCCGGCGGCAATATCGCGCCGATGACCTTCAAGCCGCAGCCCGACGAGTTTGCCCGCGAGACGCCGCGCAAGACGCTCGACGAGCGCGTGAGCGAGGAACGCGACCGGGCACTCTCATGGGTGCGCGAGCAGGGGGCATTCGACCCTGGTGCCTTTCGTCGCGGCGTCGCCGTGCGCGGTGCGGTTGCCGAGGCGCTGATTGCGGATTTCGAAACCGAAGGTCTGATCGTTGCTGATGGCGACGGCGGGTGGAAGGCGGTCGCACAATGATGGCGCTGCTTCCGATCGTCGAGGAACTGCTTGACGCGCCCGACGACGCCACTCGGGCTCGCTGGATCCTCAATGCACCGCTGGACGTGCTTCTGCGTGACCAGATGCAGATCCGCGCCGCGCTCCAGCGGGCGGGGTTTCAGCCGGGGCTCACGTGCCTGGCAACCGAAATCGCCGCGCTCTGCGGCACCCGCTGCGCTGACGGCGGCCATCCCATCACTTTGCGGGTCTCGCGCGAATACGCGCGCTTGCAGCTTGTCGAAATCGCGCGCCGGAGCGCCAGAATGGAGGCTGTGCATGTTGGGTCTTAACCGGGCCGATGCCCGTCGTTCACGATCATCTGCCATGAGCGGCAAGATGGACGAGACGACGGCGCTTGCCGCGATCGTTCTCTGGGCCTCCGGTCACTTCGACACGAAGGACATATCCGACGTTCTTCGCTGCGGTGAGGACGCCGTCTGCCGCACGCTGCATGCAGCGCGACATATCGCGAAGGGGGATCGGTAATGTTTCGCACCGATCTCTTCGCGGAAAGAAGCATGACGGCGATGTCGGCCGGCTGGACTGACGTGCCCATGATCATCGATAGCTTTGCCGGCGGCGGTGGCGCATCGACCGGCATCGAAATGGCGCTTGGCCGATCGCCAGATATCGCGATCAACCACAGTGCTGATGCCCTCGCGCTGCATGCGGCCAACCATCCCGACACGCTTCACCTCTCCGAGAACGTCTACAAGGTCGATCGACGGCGCCTGGGACTATCACGATGGTGGCGCCGGGCCGGTGTGACGCTCGTTCTCCAAATCCGTGCAGGTCTCCTGGGCAACAGCGTTTGCCCGCCGGTCGCTTGTGCTCTCGTTGCCGCCAACTGCAACCACCTCGCGGTGCAGAGGGCAGCGGCATGAACTGGCTGGATCAAGAATACAGGATTGTTTTGATGTGTGGTGACGTTGATGTCGGGGCGGTCTATCCGCCGTCCGGCCGTGCCAAGGTTTGGCGCTGGCGGGTTCGGGTGACGAAGAGCGGTCACCCGGTCAAAGGTAATGAAGCCAGCAGGGCGGCGGCTGTCGCTCATGTGGAGCGGCGCTTTCGTTCCTTCCTGACTGCTGCCGGCTTGGTCTCGGAAGGCGGTGCGGTATGAGCCAGGAGGCAACTATTCGCCGTGGCGTGCGAAACGCGCGTTATGCGGCGATCCCGAACCATGTCTTTGAAGACGCGCGCCTTTCGATGGAGGCGCGGTGGCTGCTGAGCTATCTGCTTTCGAAGCCAGATAACTGGACTGTCGTACTTCGCGATATCACCAACAAGGGCGGCTGCGGGCGCGACAAGGCGCGCAAGATGATCGCCGAGTTGGTTGAGTTTGGCTATGCCGAGCGCGAGCAGCATCGCGACGACGGCAAGTTTGGCTCGTCGATGCTGGTGATCTTCGATGAGCCGCGCACCATGCCGGAAAACATGGCCCCCGGCGAAAGTGTTGCATTTCTACCGCAGACTGAAATGCCGGCGCCGGTGATGCCGTCGCCGGTTTTACCGGCGCCGGTAAAACCGTCACATAGTAATAACTTAGATTCAGCAAATACTGATTGTAAGAATCTGAGAGAGGGCGTGCGCGAGGCGGAAGGGCAGGAAAGTCCGACCGAAAGCTTGGTGGCCATCGACAAGGCCTTCTGGGCACTGGTGAAGGATTGGCCTGGCTTTGCCGGTATGCCGAAGGAACCGGCCCGCCGCGAGTGGTACTTGCTATCGGCGGATGAGCGGCAAAGGGCGACAGAGCGCTTTCCACGTTGGCTTGCCTTGCTCAAGGCCCAAAAGAAATCCCACGTTCCGGCGCCGTCGACGTACTTCAAGGAAAAGCTGTTCGACGAAGTGCAGCCCGTAGAGGAGGCCGCGAAGCCGACGAGCGCCATGGCAGCGCCCTTTGGGAAGCTCTGGAACGCCACCCGCATCGCCGAGTTGCTGTGCCCTCCGACCGGAGTAATCGCTGGCCCGACAACCTTCGACAGGCTCCAGATCGACAGCGGCAAGACGACGCTCGCTGAGGTGTTGGACGAGAAACGCATGCGTAGCGGCTGGCCGATCGTAAACACGATGCACGAGCGCACCAGGGACCGCGATGAAGGCCGACGCGGTTGGGTTTGTTCGTTGGGGCTCAAGGGCGCGGCGGCAGCCTTCGAGCAGGTTCACAGCGGCTCGGACCTGATGGAAGCGTGGCAGCGCGAGCACAAGCGCCGAGGGTGGCCTTTCCCAGATGGGCGGCTGCCTGACTGGGTCTACTTCCCGCCTATCGAGCCCGACGACGATCTCGACCGTGCCGTTGCCGCGGCGGTGGATCGGTACCGTGACCAGATTTCCGACTACCTCACCGCAAGGAGCAAATGCGACCATGATGCAGCATAGGGGAATAAAGGGTCAGCCGATCGCAACGCACACCAAGGACGGATTTAGGGACCGCATGCGGCGAATCACAGCAAGGAATTTGAAGGCAGCCTCAATGAAAGTGACCGAAATGAACCCTGAAAAAGCACGTTGGCACTGCCTGCATGTCTTGCGCGGCAAAGAATTTGATGTGGAAAACGCGCTGGCAGCGGCCAACGTTGAGGTCTTTGTGCCGCGTGAAAAGATCTTTTCCATACGTCGGGGCAAGAAAATCGAGGCGGAAATTCCGCGTTTGTCAAGCTATCTGCTGGTTCGTGTGGTCGGGTCCGCCGAGGCATTCTTGGCGCTCCGCCACCAGAAGCACGTCGTCGATATCGTTGGCTGCGATGCTTACTACCATGTCGTCAGTGATAACGATGTGGCTGTTTTCAGAGCGCTTTCCGATGGATTCCAAGCCCCGCGTATGGCGACTGATAAGACGATTGGGCAGGGCACTCTGGCCGACATCGTGTTTGGTCCGTTCGCGGGCTTCCGGTGCGTCGTTACCGCTGTAAAGTGGAGCCGCGAAGCGAGGGCAAGCGTCCGTATCGAAGTCGGTCAGGAAGGGCACGGCAAGCCATTCGACATCGAAAGCATGCCTCTTGCGTTTCTCAAGAGGCTGTGAGAGTCATTTTGCAACGGACGAGCCGGATGACGTTACCCTCCGATCCCCTAGACCAGATCTAGGGCAGAGCAGGCGAAAGCCTCAGGGAACCAACGCACAGGCCCCACGCCCTCCAGCCTCCAGACGAGGCACCGATTCAGGGCAAGTGCTACTGCTATGGCTTTTATCTAACCTTCGATAGCATCGTTGCTGTTGGGCTCAACTCCCATCAGCACATTCATACAAAGGCGATCCTTCGGGGTCGCCTTTTGCGTTTAAGGGTATGGGCAGACTCTCGACACTCAAGCCAAAGCTGACGACGCTGGGCTCGCGCCTAGCTCGGCCGGAAGGTGAGGCGGCTCGCCTCGCAGAGCGTGATCGTAACGTTGCCTGGCGCAAGTGGTACAAGACAGCGCGTTGGCAGAAGCTGCGCATGCAGGTGTTGATCCGGGATCTATTCACTTGCCAGATGGTGGGATGCGGACGCATCGAGGCCAACACCTCTCAACTGGTTGCGGACCACAAGATCCGCCATCAGGGCGACGAGCAGCTGTTCTGGGATGAGGACAACCTGCAGTGCCTTTGCAAGCCATGCCACGACAGGCTCAAGCAGAAAGAGGAGCGGGCTCAGTCCCGTTGGTGAAACCATGAATGAACTTGAAGCTACGAAGGATAGCTTGAATATCGCGGTCAGACGATAGCTGCCAGCGCCGTCATCGTAACCAGAATGAACGCTTTGCGCCCGATAGCTGCAGGATTAAATGGGGTCTTTCTTCCTAAGTTCGGCGCCCAAGGTAGCATCGACCATTTCCCGGGCATCGAATGCCGACATGCCCGAGGCCACTAAATCGTGTAGCTCATCCCTCATCCGAAGATGGTGCTCGGGATATTTCCGAAGCGCCTGGGGCAGCCTTACTCCGCCCCGAAATGCGTCCCGGCCATCACTCGTTTCCCGCCACTCGATTGAGGGGTCAGGGATGAACTGGAACCGTGATGGTGCCTCTACCAATTGCGGCGTTAGACAAAGCCAATGCCCGCGCATTTCTACAACCGAATGCAAGATTAGGTCCGAGCCATAGACACACCATCCCCAAACATGATGGCTCTCCGGATCGTTTGCCGCCTGCCTGGAGCAGTTTACGTGGCAATTGTATGGAAGCATTTCGGCCGCCAACAACTCATGTTCGGGCGGCCGCGTAACAGTGACGCGCGGCAGGGAGAGAACTTCTGCAAGGGTGTTCGCTTCCCATTCGGTCGGTGGGAAAGACATTTCCTCGGCGTTCCGCAAGGCTAGTTCGCCCAGTTCCTTCTTTCGGAGCGCGTTAATAGTCGTTTTCTGGTTACCCATTCTACTTTCCATCAATCGCTAGTTATGCGCCCTAATCTCTTTTTGCTCGCCGCCTTGAAGTCGAACGATCTCCCTCTGCTAGCGTTTGCTCAACGACCGGGCAATCTTCACGAGAATGCCGAACGCGATTGCAAACACCATCACCAAGATACCTTGGTCGATCGCCTCGCCTGAGGTCGAAGAGCCTAAGTATCGAGCAGCCATCCTCGCCCTAGTTTCGGGGTCGTCTGCACTAGCCACAAACACTCCGATCGCAACCCTCAAAGCCCCGAAAATCAGCGCGACCCACGCGACTACGTTGCCAATCCGGATAAAAAACATGCTCTGCCCTCACAAACGCCTGGCGGACATCTTACGCAGCTGCATGCGTCAGTCCATACCGCTCTCTTTAGGCGGAAGCGTGGGGGGCTAGATTTGGGCGCCGCCTTGAACGCTGCAGATGGTGTGCAGGTCCGCAATCGGCAGCAGCTGGCACGATGGCGATCCCATCATGCCCTACTGCTCTGATCACATGATCGAGACAGTGTTGACCCGCCCGTCAGGGCAGGCCTGACCCCGGTCATGGGGGGGGGGGCGAAAGTCTGGAACCCCTCAGCGCCTAGACCCGCGTCCCCCTCATTCAGAGATTTTTTTCCGATGGATCAGGATTTTGACCTGTTCGGGCAGCCCATTCCGGATTGGAAAGGCAAGCGCGGACGGCCTCCCTATGAACCGACTGAGAAAGAGCGCAACAAAATCAAACTGTTGCTGGCTCTTGGTTGGTCGATAGAGCGGATGGCGAACGCGATAGGCCGCTCGCCAGCCACGGTGAAGAGGTATTTTAGAGCCGAGCTGCAAGAACGCTCGGCGATGCGCGACAGGCTCGATGCGCGGCGCTTCGAGATCGCGATGGAACAGTCGAACGCAGGCAACGTCGCCGCGCTCAAAGAGCTGGGCAAGATGATCGAGCGCTCAGACCAGATGCTGATTGACGCTCGCCTGCGCGGTGACGATCGCAAGCCGGTGAAAGAGCCGGAAGTCGGAAAGAAAGAGGCACGGATTGAAGCTGCCAAAACTGCCGGTGAAGGCAGCTCTTGGGGCGACGATCTACTGCCGGGCGTTCATAGGGTGCAGTGATGGATACGGCATGGATGCCGGCTTCCGCCTGGTCGACAGCCGTTCCGGATTGGAAAGATCGTATCCGCAAACGCCTGCCGCTCGTGCCGGATCTGCCGCTCTACGACGAGGTTGCGGAGAAGGCGCTTCGGATTTTCAAGCGTCTGCGGGTGCCGGATATCATCGGAACCCCGACCTATGGCGAGGCTTGCGACGAATGGGTCTTTGACTTCGTCCGTGTCGTCTTTGGCAGCTACGACCCGGAGACAAAGCGGCGCGCGCTGCGCGAGTTCTTCCTCCTCGTTCCGAAAAAGAATGGGAAGTCGTCGATCGCCGCCGCAATCATCGTCACCGCCGCGATCCTCAACGAGCGGCCGGAAGCGGAACTGCTGCTGATCGCGCCGACGAAAGCAATCGCAGACATCTCGTTCAAGCAGGCGGCCGGCATCATTCGCCTCGATGAGGAGCTGGCGAAGCTCTTCCACGTGCAGGATCATCTGAAGAAGATCACGCACTTCAATACGCTGGCCGTCATCGTCGTGAAAGCGGCAGCCGCCGACGTCATCACCGGGTCGAAAGCGACTTACATCCTGATCGACGAAACGCACGTTTTCGCGTCGATCGCCAAGGCCGCTGAGATCTTTGTCGAGATCCGCGGTTCGCTAGCAGCACGTCCGGACGGGTTTCTGCTTCAGATCACGACGCAGTCGAAGACGCCGCCGGCAGGCGTGTTCAAGGCGGAATTGCAGAAGGCGCGCGATGTGCGCGACGGCAAGTTCGATTTCCCGATGCTCGCCGTGCTCTACGAATTGCCGCCAGAGGACGCTGTCGACGGCGGGTGGAAACGAAAGGAAACGTGGGGGCACGTCAATCCGAACCTCAATCGCTCTGTCAGTGCGGACTACCTGGCAGGCGAGATCGCCACGGCGGAGCGCGAGGGACCGGAAAAGCTGGCGCTCATTGCTTCACAGCATTTCAATGTCGAGGTTGGCCTTGGCCTGCATGCCGATCGTTGGGCTGGCGCTTTGTACTGGAGCACGGCCACGCGGAAGGGGCTGACGCTCGATACCATCATTGAGCAATGCGATGTTTGCGTCGTCGGGATCGACGGCGGTGGCCTCGACGACTTGATGGCGATCGCTGTGATCGGGCGGCATGCCAAGACCCGCACCTGGCTGCACTGGTCGCGCGCCTGGGCGCACAACGACGTATTTGAGCGCCGCAAGGAGATTGCGCCGCGTCTCCTCGACTTCGAGAAAGACGGCGATCTCTGGGTCTGCAAGGAGGTCGACGACGACGTTACGGCGATCGTTGACATCTGCGAGCGTCTCCACCTGGCAGGATTGCTGCCGGAGAAGGCCGGCATCGGTCTGGACGCTTACGGCGTCGCAACCCTGCTCGACGCTTTGGCGGAACGCGGCATGGCTGGCGAATTGACCATGGCGGTCGGACAGGGGTGGAAGCTCCAGTCTGCCATCCTGACCCTCCCGCGCAAGCTGAAGGATCGCACCATGCAGCATTGTGGCCAGGCGCTGATGGCATGGGCGGTCGGCAACGCCAAGACCGAGCTGAAAGGCTCCAACTACATCGTCACCAAGGAAGCCTCCGGCGCGGCGAAGATCGACCCGCTGATGGCAACGTACAACGCTGCGATGCTTATGTTCCAAAACCCTGAGGCGGGTGGCGCTCAGAGGTCGCCTTGGGACGATCCGAATTACAGTTACGAGGCCGGCTAAAATGGGTTCGAAAAAGAAGGCTCGGCGCGAAGTCGAGAACCGCGCCTCGGTCGAAGATCCGAAGGTTCCAATCTCCTCAGATGCGATACTTGCCTTTCTCGGCATTGATGCGCTCTCGGCTTCTGGCGAGCGCGTCTCGATAGAGAGCGCATTGGGCGTGCCCGCGATCTTCGCGGCGGTCAACTTCCTTGCCGGCACGCTGGCGGGCCTGCCGTTGAACGTGTACAGGCGCACGTCGGCAGGGCGCGAGAAGGTCAAGAACGGCGTAGCCGCGATCCTGCACGATGTCGCCAACGATGAGCAGTCGTCGTTTGATTGGCGGAAGTTCTCTTTCGACCAGGTGTTTACGGGTGGTCGTTCCTTCTCTTTCATCGAGCGGAACGACCTGAAACGCCCGATTAACATCTGGTCGCTCGATCCGGGCGAGATGAAGCTGCGGCGGAAGGGTGGTCGAACCATCTACGAATACCGCGACGGTCGACGCACGCTGACGTACGAGGCCAGCGAGATCATCGACATCCCCTTCATGTTGAAGGCCAACAGGCGCGATCATCGATCGCCCATCCTAACCAACAAGGATGTTGTCGGCCTCGCTCAAGCCGCGACGAAGTATGGCTCAAAGTTCTTCCAGAACGGCGGCGTTCCACCTTTTGCAATCACCGGCAACATCACCACAGCCGGTGGCTTGCAGCGATCTGCAGACGATTTGGCGGCGGCAGTCAAGAAAGCTGCGAAGGAAAACCGGCTGGCGCTTTCACTGCCGTCCGGTCACGACATTAAGCCCCTCGGCGTCGATCCGGAAAAGTCGCAGCTGGTAGAGTTGCAGCGCTTCCTGATCGAGCAGTTCGCTCGCGTTTACTCACTGCCGCCCGTGTTTCTGCAGGATCTGACGCACGGCACATTCAGCAACACCGAGCAACAGGATCTGCATCTCGTCAAGCACACGATCATGCGATGGGCCAAGCAGTTCGAACAGGAATTGAACCTGAAGCTTTTCGGCCGGAACAACAACCGGATTTATGCCGAGCTGAACCTAGACGGCATGCTGCGCGGTGATTTCAAGACCCGCATGGAAGGCAACGCCCGAGCGATTCAAACCGGTCAGCTCACGCCAGACGAGGCGCGCGAGATGGAAAATCGGCCCGCGATGGGCGGGGCGGCGGCGCAACTGGTTATGCAGGGCGCGATGATGCCCATCGACAAACTTGGACAGCAGCCGGCACGCGGCATCGGCGACAATGGTGGGCCGCCGCTCGACGAGGAAGAAGGGAAAGAGAAAGATGCAGCGTGAAGTTCGCGGCGGCATACCCGCCGACATCCGTGCAGAGGGTGACGTCGTCAAGGTCTCTGGCTATGCGGCTGTCTTCAACGAAGTGGCTGATATCGGCGGTTACTTCCGTGAAGTGATCCTGCCGGGCGCGTTCACCGAGGCCATCGGCCGCGATGATGTCGTGTTCCTCGTCGACCACGCGGGCTTGCCCCTCGCGCGGACGAAGTCGGGCACGCTGAAGTTGACCGAGGACAGCCACGGGCTTCGCATTGAAAGCGAGTTGGACCCGACCGATCCTGACGTTCAGCAGATCGTGCCCAAGATGAAGCGCGGCGACCTCGACAAGATGTCGTTCGCCTTCTTCGCCGACAAGCAGGAATGGGATGATACGCAGGACCCGCCGCTTCGCACGGTGAAGCAGGCGCGGCTGCTTGATGTCTCGATCGTGTCCTATCCTGCCTACGAGGGCACGGAAATCGGACTTCGTAGCCTCGACAGCCATCGCAAGGATAAGAACTTCCATGCGGCGCGTTCACGTATCCGCATGAAAATGGACCTCGCTTTGAAAGAGCGGGAGAACGGCAAGTAGCTGCCTGCTGCTGCCTATTCACCTCAAAGATACATCGGAGATTAGACCATGTTTGCACAGCTGAAAGAGCTGCGCGAGAAGCAGGCTCGTATTGCCACGAACGCTCGCGCGAAGTTCGATGAAATCAAGGATGATACGCCCGCCGAACGCGCGCAGGAGATTGAGCGCGAGTTCGACGCCATGATGACCGAATACGACCAGATCGGCGGCCGGGTCGAACGGATGGAAAAGCTGCTGAACGCCGAAGAGCGCTCCAGCCGTGGTGATCCTCGCCGCCCGACCGGTGACGATGGCGAGAGCCGAGGCGCCGGCGACGAGGTTCCCCCCGAATACAAGGACGTGTTCGGCAAAGCGATCCGCTTCGGGGTGTCGGCCCTGACGCCCGAAGAGCGTTCGATCATCCAGCAGCATCGCACTGACATTCCTGCAGAGGCACGCGCGCAGGCGGCGGGCACCGACGCCGCCGGCGGCTACCTTGTGCCCGATGGTTTCTCGGGCGAGATCGACAAGGCTATGAAGGCCTGGGGTCCGATGTGGGATGCGGACATCGTGCGCGAGTTGAATACGGCGACCGGCAACCGCATCCCTTGGCCGACCGTCGATGACACTGGCGAAGAGGGAGATCTCAAGGGGGAAAATGCCCCGGTGGTCGACGACGCTTCCGGCGACGTGGTGTTCGGCGAGAAGCAGCTCGACGCATACGTCTACTCGACCGCGATGGTTCGCCTGCCACTGGAGCTGCTGCAGGACTCTGCCTTCGACATGAACGCTTTGCTCAACGACCTGTTCGGCGAGCGCCTCGGCCGTAAGGCCAACCGTGTTCTGACAGTGGGAACCGGCAACAATCAGCCGAATGGCATCGTCAACGCCTCCGGTCTCGGCAAGGCGGCTGCCTCCGCAACGGCGATCACCTCTGACGAGCTGATCGATCTGGTTCATTCCGTCGATCCTGCCTACCGGTCTTCGCCGAAGTGCCGCTGGCAGTTCAACGACACGACCTTGGCTGTCATTCGCAAGCTAAAGGACGGGCAGGGCAACTATCTCTGGCAGATGGGCGACGTCCGAGCCGGCGAACCGGATCGGCTGCTTGCTCACCCCTACTCGGTCAACCAGGCGATGGCGAACATCGGCGCGAGCGCCAAGCCGATCCTCTTCGGCGATCATGGTCGCTACGTGGTTCGCAAGGTTCGTGGCTTCACCGTTCTGACACTGCGCGAACGGTACGCGGAAAACTTTCAGGTCGGCATGGTTGGCTTCAAGCGTTTCGATGGCGAGCTGCTCAACGCTGCGGCTGTCAAGCATCTGGCGAACGCAGCCTAAAGGTCGGCTTGTCGTGGAGGGCGGTTTGCCGCCGCCCTCTTTCCAAACCGATGAAAAAGGAGAGCCGACAATGAAAGTAAAACTGCTTGTCTCGCGATCTGGCCCGGCCGGATCGTTCGCCCCTGGCGCCGAGATTGAGGTTGAGGATGCTGAAGCGGTCCGCATGTTCGATGCCGGGCAGGCTGTCCCGGTGCGTGTCGACGAACCGGAGACCGCGACCCGGAAAGTGACCCCTGAAAAGGCGGTCAAATAGCGATGTGGACCGGTGTCTCGATCTCCGCGCGTCCGTCTGCCGAGCTGATCAGCCTAGCGAAGCTCAAGCGCCGTCTGGTGGTCGAACACTCAGACGACGACGACCTTCTCGCGGATTTTCTGCGAGAGGCTATAGCCCGTATCGATGGGCCGGATGGTATCGGCGTTGCGATGATGCGCCAGACATGGCGGAAGTCGATGGATCGGTTTCCGTCGTGCATCGTCCTGCCTGGCGCGCCCGTCGTTGGCGTCAAGTCAATCAAGTACATTGACGTGGAAGGCATGGAGCAGACGCTGGACGCTTCCCTTTACCGCGTCGATGTCGACAGCGAGCCGGCTCGCGTGACTCCGGTTCAAGGAGCGTGCTGGCCGGCAATCCTTTGCACCCTCGGCGCCGTCAAGGTCGAATATGACCTTGGCGCCGAAACTGCCGACAAAGTGCCTGCCGACCTGATCGCGGCGGCCTGCTTGTTGACTGCGCATCGGTACGCACATCGGGGCGTTGTCGGCGAGACGTCGGCGTTGCCCTTCGGCGTGCAGTGGATCCTCGATGCTCATAACCGCTGCACCGTTGCAGCATAGGAGGCCGGCATGAGGGTTCGGTTTACGGCTGACTTTGATTACCAGCCTACGCCGCAAGCCACGGTTGGCTATCTCGCCGGCATGGAGATGACGGTCAAGCGTGAGTGTGCCGAGCAGGCCATTGCCGCCGGGAAGGCGGTTAAGGTCTCGGCGAACCGCAGGGAGGCAACCCATGGCGAACAGGTCAGCGGGTGACCTCTATCACCGTTACGCGTTCGACCAGCGCGAGCAGGTCGACGATGGCGCGGGGAACACGGTCGGCAAGTGGGTCGAGCGGTTTGATCGTCGGGCCGGCGTCATCAATCTGCGGGGTGGCGAGGCTGTCATGGCTGCTCGTCTCCAAGGCAAGCATAGCCAGATCGTCTTTGTCCGTGCTTCCGACCAGATGCTGCAGGTCTCGACGGAATGGCGCATGCGGGATTTCAGAACCGGGGCGTTCGTCAACGGGAAATGGACGGGTGTCTCCTACAACATCCGCGAGATAACCCGCTCCGACGATCGCCTATGGCTGGACTTCCTATGTGAGAGTGGAGTTGCTGACGGATGACGAAGATCCTCAATCTCGCCAAGCTGGACAAGAAGCTGAAGCGCCTGCCGACAGTCGCCAAGGAGTTCATCCGGGCCGAAATGGGCAAGGTGGCCGATGAGGTCGTTGACATGATGAAGCGCCTGGTGCCCGTCGAGGACGGTGCGCTGCGCGATAGCATCGGCTGGACGTGGGGCAAGGCACCGAAGGGTGCCGGCATTGTCGCAAGGGTGGAATCGAAGATGGGCGCGGATCTCACCATCACTATCTACGCTGGCAGCGTCGAGGCCTACTATGCACGGTGGCAGGAGTTCGGCACGCAGGAACTGCCGGCGCAGCCTTTCTTCTACGTGAGCTGGCGAGCCAGCCGCAAAAATGCCGTACGTCAGGTCCGCAAAGCTTCACGGCAGGCCGCGAAAAAGGTGGCGGCATCATGAGCGACGCATCGTTTGAGCTTCAGGTCGCAATCGTCGCGCTCCTGAAAAATGACCCCACGCTAACCGCCCTCATTGGTGGCCGCGTCTATGATCACGTGCCGCGAGATCCGGCCACGAACAAAGTGACGGCCACATTTCCGTATGTCTCGCTTGGTCCCGACCAGGAGCTTCCGGAGGCCGCCGATTGCGTGCGAGCCACGGAATTTGCGCTCCAGATCGACGCCTGGTCCCGCGAGCCGGGTTTCCCGGAGGTCAAGAAAGTGGCGCGCGCCGTCGAGGATGCGCTTCACGAAGTGGAGTTTCCATTACCGGGAAACGCGATGGTGTACTTCGAATATGATGGTCGCCGCGTGTTCCGCGACCCTGATGGGCTGACTTCTCAGGCTGCAATGACCTTCCGGGCCGGCATCGACAAGGCCTGATCCTCGCAAATTCGGCATTTCGCCAACCTGCCCGATGGGCGGGCAATTCCGCTTGCCATCAAAGGAGACAGCTATGGCAGATGAAGCAACGACAATTAAGGGCGGCAAGGTCAAGGTGCTGCTTGGCAACTCCGCCGTACCGATCGTCTACACGGCCCCGTGCGGGTTCACTCAGAAATCCATCACGCTCAACAAGGGGCTTGAAGAAGTACAGATCCCGAACTGCCTCGATCCCGACGCGGTCGACTGGCTCGGCCGCGACGCCACTTCCCTTTCCATGAGCGTCTCCGGCGAAGGCGTCCTTGCTGCGGAAAGCGTCGAGACCTGGCTTGATGCCTGGGAAGATGTAGAGTCCGTGCCGGCGAAGGTGATTTGGGAGTTTCCCGCTAAGACGATCACCTGGACCGGCAAGATGCATGTCGAGACCCTTGAGACGACGGCGCCCAATGGCCGTCGCGTCACGGCAAACGTCAGCATGCAGAGCGATGGCAAGATGACGCGCGTGGTGACGCCGGTATGAGCCGCGACGCTCAGATTGCATTTCCGTGGGCGGATGGTGATTACACCTTCCGCCTCGGGTGGGGCGAACTGGAGCAGCTACAGGAGGCCTGCGACGCGGGGCCGTATGTCATCCTCACTCGCCTGCAGGAGGATACCTGGCGCGTTGGTGACATCAGCCACACTATCCGCCTCGGCCTTGTGGGCGGCGGCATGAAGATGACCGACGCGCTGCTGAAGGTTCGCAAGTACGTCGAAGCTCGGCCGCCAACCGAAAACCTTCTGTTTGCCCAGATCATCCTTTCCGCCGCCTGTGTCGGCGCCCCGGAGGAGAAAGTGGGGGAGGAGGGCGCGCCAAGTCCAGTGGAGGAGAGCGGCTCGACGACCTCCCCAACGGAAAGCTGAGGTTTGGCGCGATCTACGGCAACGGGGCCGCAATGGGCTTCACGCCACAGCAGATCCGGGCGATGTCGATGTGGCAATTCATGGCCGCGCTCGATGGTTTCATCGCAGCAAACTCGCCAGAAGACACAGGTTTGACGGCGAAAGAGGCCGACGAACTTTGGGAGTGGTTGGAGGCCGGTTAGGCTTCCGTCACGATCTCTCGGCCAATCAGAAGCATGACGAACCCTATCAGCGTGAGGGTCGCGAGCGCTACAAAGAGAGTTGTCGGCAATTCGGGCAGCGCAATTTTTCCCTGTACACTCTCAAGGGTTCTCTCGAAGTCGCCGCGCTCTGCGAAGGCCGAAAGCGCAGCACTGTACTTCCAAGCGGCGAACGGCGTCGGCAGCACGAATAGTGCCGCGCCAATCTTGCCGATGGCATTCAATCGATACTTCGAAACACTCATTGCGTGTCCTCCGGTGCGCAATCTCTCAAGGAATATTCGTTTTGGCAACCGACCTTGAAAAGCTCGTGGTGCAGCTCTCTGCCGATATTAAAGGCTATCAGCGCGAGATGCAGAAGGCTGTCGGCGTCACCAACGCTCAGGCGCGCGCGATCGAGAAGCGCTACGAGAACATGAGCCGAAAGCTGGATTCGATCGGGCGCCGGTCAGCCAGCGCATTGATTGCTCCCTTAACCGGTGTTGCTGCGGCCATCTCGGTCAACGAGGTGCTTGGCTATGCCGATGCCTGGACCACAGCCAAAAACAGCCTTTCCGTGGCCGGGGTCGTTGGACAGCAGCAGGTCGAGGTTCTCGACCGCCTCTATCAGTCGGCGCAGGATAATGCCGCGCCGGTCGGCGCGCTTGCCGATCTGTTCGGCATGGCCTCGCAGGCGTCGGACGTTCTTGGCGCCTCTCAAAAAGAATTGATCGCTTTCTCCGATGGCGTCGCGACTTCCTTGCGTGTCGCCGGGACAAGCGCCGGCGCCGCCTCGGGGGCGCTCACACAGCTCGGGCAGTTGCTCGGGTCCGCGCGTGTTCAAGCCGAAGAATTCAACTCCATCAATGACGGCGCTCGGCCTATCCTGATGGCCGTTGCGGCTGGTCTCGACGAGGCCGGCGGTTCAGTCAGCAGACTTAAGGAGCTGGTGAATGACGGCGCCGTTTCTGGTCGCCAGTTCTTTCAGGCGTTTCTCAAAGGGCTGCCGCAGATCCAGTCGATGGCCGCCAACTCCACACAGACGATCGAGCAGGGCGTAACCAAGGTCAATAACGCCTTTACGAAATACATTGGAGAGACCGATGCCAGCCTTGGCGCATCAGAACGGCTTGTCGCTGGCCTAAACGCGCTTGCCGACAACTTCAGCGAAACTGCTGACATTGTGCTCCAAGTCGCCGGCGTTATCGCCGGGGCGCTGGTCGGCCGATCGATAGCGTTGATGGTCGCAAAGCTCGGTCTCGCAACGACGGTGGTTTTGAAGTTCGTCGCGGCGCTACGGGCAGCGGCGTCGGTCGGCAGTGTCGCGACTGCTATCGGTGGTCTCGCGGCTGCTGCGGGTCCGATCGGCGTCGTCGTCGGTGGAGTGGCCGTAACTGCTTTAGCGCTGTTTGCGAGTTCTACAGACAGCGCCGGAAGCGGCGCCGATCGCTTTGCCGAACGCCTCCGTAGAATGGGGGATGCTGCGGAAGAATCGGCATCAAAGGCGGAGACGGCGAGCCGGAAAGTCGATGAGGTTGTAAAGAACCGGCTGACGAGCGAGGTCTCGGCCGCCAAAGGTGAAGTTGAGTCGGCCACCGCTGCTGTCGTCGATCTATTTGACAGCCTCTTCCGGAACGTCGATCGCGACACAATTTCTCCAGAACAAATCCGCCAGCTTGAAGATCTGCGCGACAAGCTTAAAGCTGGCACGATCGGGGCCGACGATGCGAACAACGCACTGCATAGTCTGGCCAATTCCAATCCAAACTTTCAGGCGGTTGCGAACGCGTTTGCACCCCTGCTCGACAAGTTAGGACAGGTGGTGGCTGCGGCCAAGCAAGCGCAGCAGGAGTTGGCGTTGGCGTCCGGTCAGGCCGTTACGCCGGAAAGCGCAGCCGCGTATCGTCAATACGGCCAGTCTCGGGCCAAGGGCGAGGAAATGCTGCGCGTCGGCAAGGCCTACGCCGACGAGGCGGCTCGGCAGAACAAACTGAGTAAAGATCAGCTTGCCATCGAAAAAGAGATCGCGACGATCCGGAAGGATCTCAAGGACAAAGGCGGCTTTCTTCCCGACGCTCAGATCAAGGCGCTTGCAGAGACCAATGTCGCCGCCGACCAGGCGCGCAGCAAGTCGGGCGGTAGCGGTCGCACGAAGGGCGTAAAGCAGACCTCGGAAAGCCGGTTCGATGCCGACATTCAGGCGGTCAAGGATCGCACGGCGGCCCTGGTCGAAGAGCAGCGCATTGTCGGCATGTCGTTTCAGGACCAGGAGCGCCGGCGCATGGCGCTCGACCTTGAGCAGACCGCGCTTGCGGATCTGCGAGAGGAGGCGCGCCGGAAGGGGCAGACCGATCTCGAAAACATCAACCTATCTGCCGAGCAGATTGGGAAGATCCGGGAGGCCTCGGCCGCCTACGCGGAGCAAGCCGACGTCCTTCGCCGCGTACAGGAGCAACAGGACCGGGCTGAGCAGGCGGCAGAGGATTTCTATGATGCTTTCAAGTCCGGCACCATAGATGCCATCACCGGCGCCACCAGCCTTTCCGAAGCCTTGGAGAATGTCGGCAAGCGCCTTGCCAGTCTCTTGCTGAATAGCGCCTTCGACAGCTTGTTTCAGCCGCGAACCTCCAGCTCCTCGGGCGGCATGTTCGGGGGCATCTTTGCCTCGATCGGGAAATGGATCGGCCTTGCCAATGGCGGACCGGTCAAGGCTGCGACAGGTGGCAAAGTCACGGGTCCGGGTACGAGCCGTAGCGATAGCATACCGGCGATGCTGTCCAATGGCGAATACGTGATCAACGCAGCCGCCACCCAAAAGCACCGCGCATTGCTCGATGCCATCAACTCTAACCGCGCGTTGCGGCTCGCGGATGGTGGCCCGGTCAAGCTGACGGCGCCGCGTATGCCAAACCTTGCGGGCATGGGGATGAAGGGCGGGCAATCCGTTTCTTTGAGCTATGCCCCTAGCTACAGCGTGACCGGAACGGGCGAGGAGATCGCCGCCCTCAAGCGTCAAATGGCACAGGATCGCGCCGAGTTTGAGAGCCGCACGGTAAAGGCGGTTCGCGACGCTCAGAAACGACGGATCATCTAGAAAGGCTCGTTATCAAAAATGGTGATCGTATTTCCTCGCGAGATGCCCGATGTCAGGTTCGTGACCGCCGATGTCATCCTCGCAGATCCCGTCAAGGCGTCGCCATCGGGCGCCCGGCTCATCAACTACACGCAGGTCGAAGATCCGGCGTGGCACGCGTCCATGGTCACGAGGCCGTTGTTCTACTCCGAGTATTCGGCTGTTGAGGCCTGGTGGCTATCTTTGCGCGAGGGGTTGCGCGCCGTGTTGTTCCGGCATCCTTGGGATTGTTACCCTCGGCTCCATCGTGGCAACCCCGCGCCGGCAGACGTGGCCGGCGTTCTGGTCTCTGTCACCAGCGGCAATGTGGTTGATGTCTCCGGTGTCGATGCTGCGCTCGCGTTGTCGGTCGGCGATCGGGTCGGCCTTGAGCGGCTCGGGCGATATTATGTCGGCCGCGTCGCTGATGTCTCGGGCGCAGGCACAACACGGCAGATCACGATCGAGCCACCGCCGCAGGGTATCGTCACGCAGGCTGGCGCCGTCGTCCGGTTCGCACGTCCGGCTCTGATCATGAGGCCAGTTCCGGGTAGCTTTCAGGCCCCGAAAGCGGGCATTCGTTACAATGTCTCGTTTCAGTTGCGGGAAAGCCAATGACGCTGTCACAAGAGGTCAAGGATCTTTACGACCAGGGCAGGATCTCGACGCGCCAAATGGTGCGCGTCACCCTCGGCTCGGGTGTCTACGGCTTTATTGCCCGAAAGGAGCCTCTCGACTTTGCCGGCGTCACCTATCGGCCGTTTGGCCTCTTAGAGGTCTCTGAGATCGGCGGGGGCACAGGGACGGCGGCGGATGGCGGGTTCACGCTGCGCCTGGCCGAGAGCAAGGACGACGGGCTCACGCCGGCCGTTCTGACGCAGATCGAGAACGAAGACTACCGCGATCGGCCCGTGGTCGTTTACGACGCCCACTTTCATCCGGAGACGCTAGCGCTCATCCAGATTGAGCCCGTCGCTCGGGGATACCTTGATATCATCGAGCACTATGCCGACGACACGCGCGGCTACTACCTCGAAGCGAAATGCGAGGGGCGGCAGCTCGACTACAGCCGTCGCAACGGTCGAAAGCGCACGCTCGTCGACCAACAGCGCCGAGATCCCGGTGATCGGTTCTTCGAACACGCGGCCACCGCCGGCCGCGTTGACATCGCATGGGGGCGCGTCGTCGGCTCGGCCGTCAACGCAGCCAAGAACGTTGCCGCCGGCGCAGCGCGAGCCTTAGGCTTCAAGGGGCTTTGAATGCCCAGACAATCCGGATGGGAAAAACGCCTCAACGCGGTTGTGGCGAAGCACCAGGCGTTGCCGTCTGATTGGGGGATCTCCGATTGCTTCGTCATTCCAGATGACGCGGTCGAGGCGCTCACGGGTGCTGTGATGTATCCGAAGGCGCGAGGCTACCGGACAGAGACGGGTGCCGCAAAGGCGCTGCGCCGACACGGCTTTGTCAATGTGCGGGAAGCATTTTCCGCGCGGTTCGCCGAGATCTCGCCAGTGATGGCGCAGCGGGGCGATATCGGCGTGATCGAGCGCGACGGCGCCTTCTCCGGCGGTGCCTTCACCGTTCTTGGTTTCATGACACGTGCCCATGGTGGCCCGGTCGAGTTCATTCCGGCAAGCGCCGTGACATCAGCTTTTAGGGTGGAATAATGGGCTTTCTTGCTCCGATCATCGGCGGCATCGTCAGCGCGATCGGCTCCATCGGCATCGTCGGCAAGATGGTGATTGCTGTCGGCCTTAACCTCATCGTCTCGAAGATGGAGCAGCGCCGCGCCAAGAAGAACCAGAAGCAGGTCGGCGGCGTCGAGTTCGAACGGCAGTATGGCGAGAACGTTAGCCGCCAGGTCGCATGTGGCCTCGTCGGTCTGGCGGGGCACGACACTTACGTCAACACCTATGGCGCGTCGAACAAGTATCTTGAGCAGGCCTATACGGTGGCTGATTTTCCGTGCGATGGCCTGTCGCGGATCTGGGCCGGCGGTGCGCTGCTGTCGCTTGAGGAAATTCTGCCGTCGATCCTGCACGCGAAAAGCTACCGCATTGCCAGCGGCGCTTACGCCGGCCGGATGGTCTTCACGTTCTACGACGGCACGCAGACGGCCGCCGACGCCGACATGGTTGCGAACGCCAATCCGCCCGGTCGTTGGACGGCGGATCACATCGGCACGGGTATTGCCTGGATCAAGGTCGGCCTGACCTATGACAGCGAACACCTTAGCCAATTTCCGGACTTCTTTTTCGAGATCCGCGGTGCCCGTCTCTATGACATCCGCAAGGATTCCACGGCCGGCGGTTCTGGCCCGCATCGCTGGGGCGTCTATTCGACCTACGAGTTCACCGAAAACCCGATCCTGTTCGAATACAATTACCGGCGCGGCTTCTCGGTCAACGATGACATGTTCTGCGGCATGGGCATGGACCCGGTGGATCTGCCGTTCGATCGCTATGCGACAGCCGCCAACATCTGCGACGAGGGCACTGATCACGGCAAGCGCTATCGCTGCTCTGTGATGCTTGATGCCGACGTCGACCACGGCGACAACATCGAGGCCGTCATGCGCGCGTGCGGCGGCATCGTCATCGACAGCGTCGAAGGTTCGTGGCCGCTGGTCGGAACCGATCAGCCGATCGTCGAGACGTTCACCGATGACGACCTGGTCGTGGGCGAGCCGGTGCGGTATCAGCGCCGGCGCTCGATGGCGGATCTCGTCAATATCGTCTCGGGCACCTATCCGGAACCCGCCAACATGTGGTCACCGGCCGGTTACGACGTTCAGACAAACCCGGCTTACGTGGCGCTCGATCGCCGCACGCGCGACGTGCCGCTCGACTTCCCGACCGTGCCTTACAAGGCGCAGGCCAATCAACTCGCCTCGATCTACTTCAATGAGAACCGCTATGAGGCGACGGCCGACATCGTGCTTCGCCCTCGGTTCCAGACGATCAAGGCCGGTGATTGGGTGCGGTGGAATTCGGCTCGCTATGGTGACCGCATCTATATGGTGCAGGGTCGGGCAATCCGCGCGCTGACCAGCGATGGTCCCCGCAACGTTGCCCTCTCGCTGCAGGAGCGCAGCGGCGCGATCTATGACGGTGTTGGCGTGATCGCCCCGACGGTTCCGTTGCCGCCTGGTGAACCGGTATATCTGAACGAGCTGCAGGACTTCGCGGTCATCGCGGTTAAGGGCGTTGGCGCTGATGGCCGGTCCTATCCGGCCTTCCGGATCTCGTGGGCGCCGATCGTCGACCTGACGGTTACGGGCATCACCTTCGAATACTGGATCAAGACCGAGCCGGCGAACAAGTTTTCCAAGCAGGTTTCGGCTGCTGACGGAACCGTGACCTTTATTCAGGAAGGCGTGCTTAGCCTCACTGACTATGAGTTTCGCTACAAGCTCGCGGCTGCTCGGCCGACCAACTGGATCGCGCCGATCACGGTGAAATCGCTCGATGGCGGCAATGCGGATCTGGAAATCGGGCTTGGCCGCCTCGGTGAGGACGTCAAGAACCGTTTCGAGGAGCTGCAGGGCGAGTTCAGCGGCGTCTGGCAGCGACTGGAGGAACTGACGGCGGCTTTCTCGCTCGATGGCGCGGTCGGCGAAATCAAGCGACAGGAGCTGAAGGCAGCGGTAGGCAATGCGTTCGCACAGATCGTCATTGAGCAACGCGTTCGTGCGTCTCAAGACGAGGCGCTGGCGCAGCTCTATACGGCATTAACCGCAACAGTCGGCAGCAACCTCGCGCGCCTGATCACGGAAGAGACGGCGCGTGCGACGGCTGACGAGGCATTAAGCAGCCGTATCGTCTCGCTAGACTCGAAGGTAGGCACGAACCTTGCTCGCCTGGTTACCGAGGAAAGCACCCGCGCGACAGCCGATAGCGCCCTAACGTCTATCACACAGGGCATCAGCGCCGACATGAACAACCGGTTCGCCGGCGGCCTGGTGAAGTTCGAGGCGGCGGCCGATCAGTCAGGAGTGAACGCCCGCTTCTCGGTGATGTTGCGTGCCAACCTCGGCGACGCGTTCAAGGACAGCGGCTTCTATATCGAGATCTACACTGAAGCCGCCGTTCTGAAATCGCGCTTCGCCGTGAAGGCTGATCAGTTCGTTGTCTGGAATGGCGGCAACAATGCCTTTCTGCCGATCGTGATCGAGAATGGAGAGTTGAAGCTCAACATCGCCAACATCGGCCTGGTTCGCTCCGGGCGGCTGCTCGCTCAGAACGGCAAGATGGATATCAATCTCAACCTCGGAACGATCGAGATCTATAGCTGATGGTTCGTACAATGATTGGCGTCGACAGCACCGGCGCCGGCTGCATCAAAATTATGAAGAACAGCGCTGATGATCCGCGCACCACGCCGGACGCCGAGCGATGGAAGTTCCTCTACAACAGCAAACTCGGCATTCAGGCGAACCTGTGTGACATCTGGGTGGTGAACACGTTTGATAGCGGAGTGACTTACTATCCTCCGGGAAGTGGCGCGGCAAACTTCACACACATGTCAGTGATTGTTGCTCAAGGCACCTTATGGGGTTTCAGGAACTCAGCGTTCCCGACGCTCCGTTACAACGTCCCGCTGTTCGACGTGAAGGTGAAAAAAGGCGGCGGCAGCAACCGCTATAACCAACAGATGGTCGCCTGGAACGACAGCGGTCTGTACTACCGTGGCCAAGGTGGTTTCTATGTCGTGGGAAATTACGCCCAGCTTGGCTGGATGGAGAACATGGTTCTCAACAACAACCTCGGGACCTTTGCATACGGCACCCCGATCATCGTCACGCCGAATGACGGCGGCGATGCCTTCAACAGGTTTCGGTCGCGCGACAAGCGCCTGAACGTCTGGAACTTGCCGGGCAACAACGTCGCGCCGGACGACGCCCCCATTCTGGCGCCGAACGGGACGAAGACGATCAAGATCAGTTCCTCGGAGCTAAAGATCGCAAAGCCAGGGTACTCTGTCGATACCGCCACAGTGCAGCAGATGTCCTTTGACGCCAACCGGCTGCCCGTGAAGGTGATCGCAGCGGGTGATATCCTTCTTCCGGCGGGGGTGAGTTACTACGAGACCGGCATGCCCCTGCCAGACACCGTCGCGCTTGACGTTCATTTCTATGACAGCGCGACGGTCACATATCCGTCCAACCCGCAGGATCTCGATTTCGGCGCGGAGTATTGGTTCGAAGGGAGCTGGATCGGTTTCGACGCGACGAAGGCAATGCGCGCCCGCTTCATGCTCTATCTGGAAGACACGAGCCCGCCGACCGGCGGATCGAACAAGGTGCTCCGGCAGTTCATCGACGGCGGGCAGGTGGTTCAACTTCTGCGCCCCGGCTCTGCCGACCCACCTGGTTGGGCCGACATTGTCATCGACAGCCGCTGGCCACAGGTCCAGATCCTCGCGCAAGGATACTTCAGTGTGCCGGGGGGCAACGGCGTGATCACGGATATCCCGTTCGATGGGACAGGCATGTTCCCGATGGTCAAGTACCTCACCCATCACGGCGCCGGCGACGGTTCAAGCCTTGGGCAGAGTAATTTGCCCATGTCGTGGTCTGCGCTGTGGCGCCTGCCGTTCGTGAAGCGCCTTAAATACTTCTACAGCGGCCAAGCCCATGCGGGTGAAAGCACCTATTGCGAACTGACTTCGAACAACGCGCGGTTCTACACCTTCGCCGGCAATGTCGGCGACTACTACAATCGCGGTGATAGCCCCGGAACTTGGCGCACTGCAGGTGCGTATGCGCCGGTCGGCATCCGCTACTACATCTTCGGCATTCCAGCTTAGGAAGCTTCCAACATGACCACTCCTTACACGACAGGGTCGATCACCCTGACGAACGGCAGCCCCGTGATCACGGGGACCGGTACGGCCTGGCAGACGGCGTTGATCGCCGGCGGCGTGGTGGTGCCGGATGCCGACGGCAACTCGCTCCCGATCCTTTCCGTCGACAGCAACACCCAGATCACCGCCGCCGTCAAATGGCGAGGCGCGAGCGGCACCTATGCTTATGCGATCATGCGCGACGCGGCCTATGGCCAGCAGACCGTTGCCAACGCGCAGGCGCTGTCGACCTATCTGCAGCGGCTCGACAATGCGTCGCTATCGGCGTTGGCGTCACTCGCGGCATCCATGACGGCCGACAAGTTTGCCTATGCGACCGGTCTCAACACGATGGCCTGGGCCGCCCTCTCGGCGTTCAATCGCGAGATGCTTGCCCTCGCCGATGCTGCAGCTGTGCGCAGCAAGATTGGCGCACAAGCAGCACTCGGCTTCACGCCGGTTCAGCAGGGTGGGGGCGTCGGGCAGGGAAGCAACAAGATCTACATTGGTTGGAATGGCACCAACGCCTTGAAGGGAACAGTCGATAGCTTCGATCTCGGCAAGATCTGGACCGATAGCGCTGTACTCTGGAATGCCTCGAACGCGGGGTACTTCAGGTTCCCAAACGGCTTCATGTTGCAGTGGGGCTATGAGCCGACAGGTTCTGGAGATTTTCGAAAAGTATTTCCGATGGCCTTCACCGCAACCTGTTTCGCGGCAGTTGCGACCATGGCCTCCTCTGATCTGCCGGCATCAACGGCCGTGACCGTGTCCACAAGCAACGTGGATAGGTTCGCGTTCGACATTCGAGCAAGAGCCGTCAACACAGGCGGCACGGTCGGCGGCGCTGGTCAGGGCGCTCTATGGATGGCGATAGGATATTGAACGATGACAAAATTCGCACAGATCAACGACGGTTTCCCAGTGGCGTTCTATGATGAGGCCATTCACGGCTCGAAACGACGGCCTGTCTACGGTGAGTCCGACGAGGAAACCGGAGAACGTGAGGTGATTGGCGACGAGCCCAATCCCGATTGTCTGATCCCGGCCGAAGCGATCGAGATCACCGACGCGCAGTGGATGGAGTTCATTTCCAATACCGGCCGGCGCAAATGGGACGGCGGGGCTGTGGTTCCGTACGAGCCGCCGACTGCGCCAATCACGCAGGCCGACTATTCGAAAGCTATTCAGGCGCACATGGATGCCAAGGCGCGCGAGCGGCAGTACGACGGGATCCAGACGGCCATCACCTACCGCGACGATCCGAACCTGCAGTTTGCGGCTGAAGGCGAAGCCCTCTTTGCATGGCGGTCAATGGTGTGGACGTACTCGACGGCAGAACTGCAAAAAGTGATGGCAGGCGAGCGCGAGCAGCCGAGTGTCGCCGAGTTCATTGCCGAGTTGCCAGCGTTCATCTGGCCTGTAACTAGCGCCTAGAGCGCCCTCGTCACGACCTGCGTCGCAACCGCGACTAGTAGACCCGCCAAGGCAACGGCGGTTCCATATCTCGCCACCTTCATCCGGCGCCAGCGCGCGCCATCCCAATCATAGCCCATCTGGGTGCTCCAACGGCTTCATCCTGTGGCCGATGGCCGGCGATGTATTCAAACAACGAGAAGGTAACTCGAAGCGTGGCCTGTCGTGCGCGGCGAGGCGATCATAATCGTCCGTTCTCCTGACCAATGACCGACACTTGAAGCATTCCTGGTCATCGCCCGTACATGGTGTGGCCTCTGCCGAGGAGTTGGGCCGCCTCTGTTTCAAGCTCAACACAAACGGTTTCGAATTCCAAAAGCAGGCCGGGTTCTGCCGCGGCGGAACGGCGAAGTTCATCGCGCGTCCTGGCGGCCATACCGTAAGCTTCGCATAGCAACGCGAATGCCGGCCATGAGTAGTCGGCGATTTGCTCGCGATGGGCTGGAAACTTCATCTGTAACAACGCTCTGCCGAAATGCTCGCTGTCCATTTCGGGTGTCCCCCAGTCTCCTTGATTTGTATGACTATTTCACGATTCACTAAAAAAGAGAATGGAAAGTTAACATGAACCGACGCATCAACGCGGCGGGCCTTGCGCTCGTCAAACAGTGGGAAGGCCTGAAGACGAAGGCCTATCGCGACGTGGCCGGCGTCTGGACTATCGGCTACGGCCACACCAGCGCGGCCGGCGCGCCGGAAGTGGCTCCGAGCATGATCATCACCGAGGCGCGCGCCGAGGAGATCTTGCGCGCCGATCTCGCCACATTCGAAGAGCGCGTCGAGCGCCTGGTCAAGGTGCCGCTGACCGACAACCAGTTCGCGATGCTGGTCTCCTTCGATTTCAACACCGGCGGGCTCGGCAAGTCGACACTGCTCAAAAAGCTCAACAAGGGCGATTATGACGCCGTGCCGGCCGAGCTGATGAAATGGGTCAATGCCGGCGGCAAGCGCGTGAAGGGTCTCGTCAATCGGCGCTCGGCCGAGGCTGGTCTTTGGGCCAAGGGCGAGTTTGTTTCCAGCAACACCGTGCCGGCCGCACCGAAGGCACCGGAAGTGGTGACGAAGGAAAACGTCAGCTGGGCCGCCGGCATCCTCTCAACGATTGCCTTTGCCTTCACCGGCAATGGTCCGCTGCAGTGGGCGCTGGCGGGGATCCTCGTCGTTGCCTTCGCGATTGGCGCCTTCTTCTTCCTGCGCAACCGGCTCGATCCAGCATGATCCCCTGGCAGAAGATCCTCGGCGGCGTGCTCGTGCTCGCCGCTATTACCTGGACCGTCCTCGAGCTCCGTGCGGACGGCGCCCGCTCCGTCACCAATGCAATCGAAAGGCAGAACAATGCGGCGGCACATTCCGCGGGCGATGCTCGCTCTGACTATGACACTTGCCCTGACGGGCTGTGGGATTTCGGCGCCGGCAAATGTCGACGGGTTGCGGCGGATCGTCGGCGCTGATCTGGTTGGCGCGCGAGGGGCGACGCCGGCAGATCAGCGGAAGATAGACCGGACCGTCGTCGGCCTCTGCGCCGGCGGCGTCTGGACGAAGGTTGAGTGCGAAAGGCATGGGGAAGGGCGGTAATGGCGGCTACAGAGACGGCGGCGGCGGTTCATCGCCAGCTCGGGGAACTGGCGGCGGGGATGCGAGCCCTGCAAGACACGATGCGCCGGATAGAGGAAGGGGCCGACCGGGCCGAAGACAAGGCAGCCGAAAGCCGAGCGGCCGTGCACCGTCGCATGGACGAGCTCGTCGGTCGCGTCGGTCATCTCGAAACATCGACGGCCACGATCGTCTCCGACGTGGCCGAGATGAAGCCGGTGACCGACGACGTGAAGCGGTGGAAGCTGATGGGGATCGGCGCGCTCGGTGTCACCGGCATTGCAGCGATGGCGCTCGGCGTGAGTTTCGCCGAAGCGATACGGCGGGTCGTGTTCGTCATCGTCGGAAAGGTTTAAAAAGAGATGGCCCCTGCGGCCAAGGGGCCATATTAATGATCGTCAGTCAGCAAACGATTGCGTGCACCAGTGCCTTACGGCATCGTTCGTCAGACTGTCGTCAATCAGCGCCTTCCACGCAGCAGCGCATTCGTCGGTATCAGAAAATCGTCTCATTGCACTTTTCACGCTGATGAGGTCTAGCGTACCGTGATGCTCTGGAAGTCTATCGAAATCCATGATCTTTTTGGCGATCTCGGAAGTGTAGCCCGGAGTAAGAACTTTTCCGTAAAAGAAATTTATTGTCTCTCTCAAGGCTACAATTCTGTTTGACGAAATTATAAGGCGGCGAGCCTTCGGTTTAGAATAATCATCGCATCTCAGGAAATTCGAAATAAGCTCCAATTGATCGCCGTTATTTTTGCCATCAAGAGCGAAAGTATCGCATACAGTATTGAGGAGCATGCCTCTAAGACTTGCAGGCAAATTACACATCCAATCGATAGTGTTTTCAATCGGATTTTTGTTATCGTGCAGGAAATCATTCATTGTTATGGCCCAACTCTATTGCATACACCTATTTTGCTCTATGCAAAGCCGCATACATAGAATCCCCAGCGGGGGATACTCTTCGATCTGGTTCTGGCATATCAGTTCACATTCGCTATAAATTTCGAGGCAATCGCGAACCATGGGTTGAGCATCACTCTGGCCCTTGGCGCTATATTCCACCTTCGTTACATTTCCGCACCTTGCTTGAAACGTAGTCTGATTGAAATTGGACTTGGGTAGGTAGTTTAGGGGTTGAGCCTGAGCTGAGCCAATAGCCGACCATGCTGCAACCATCGAGATTAGAAGAGCTTTCATTTTGTTCCCTAAGTGCAATCTATGATGGTTGAGTTACATATTTATTGAGTCAAAAAGTCAACTTTAAAAAGTATCTAGAGTTGCGATTGTTTCGATTTGCGTGTTGCAAGCCAACGACGTGAGCGGTCAGTCCTTATACGACCACCCGATCCGCTGACTTTGTTGAGTATGCTGCGGATGCCCGTTTGCGATTTTAAGCCAAAAGAGGCCGCTGTTGCTTCGTGGGAATGGGGCGATGCCGGCTAAACATAGCGCGTGCGCTGAGCCCTTTTCAGAACTTCGAGACCGGTCGCCTCCACACAGTCATAATTGAGGGAAACGCCCTCTGCGAAGTTGCCGAATTTCAACAAATTTAGGTAGGAACTGCTCTAAAACTCAGCGGTAACGCTCGTACCGGCCTCATCCTTAAATGGCGGGCAGCAATGGATTGCCTGTGAACTTGGAGGAGTTGATTTCTCGCGAGACGCGATGGAATTGTAGCTGGTTGTCGAGGTTGCGGCCGAGCAGTGCTTTCGCATCGGCAACGCTGGTCTCGGCCGACAGCCATTCATCATAGGCCGTTGGATCGAGAATGATCGGCTGGCGATCGTGCAACTGCTGCATCGGGGCGCCAGCGGCCATTGTCAGGATCGTGCAACTGGTGACATCCAGTGCGTCGTTGTGCGCCCACAACCCGGCGAATGAAAATGGCTGGCGATCGGGCAGGTGAATGAACCATGGATCTTTTCCGCCGTCCTCGGCTTTCGTCCATTCATAAAAGCCGTCGGCCGGGATCAGGCAGCGCTTGGACTTGAAGGCATCGCGAAATGAGGGCTTCTTTTCCGCGTCCTCCGAGCGGGCGTTGAACAGTGCTATCTTCGGCATCTCCTTTGCCCAGAAGGGGACAAGCCACCAGCGCCCGTCCTCCAGCACCTGGTTGCCTTCCTTGTCATTGTGAACGAAGGGCACGGTCTGTGTCGGGGCGATGTTGTAGCGGGGCGGCGTATTTCGTCCGTCGTGTTTGTCGTTTAGACGGTAGAGGCGAACCAGTTCCGGCCACGTCATCATCTGGGTAAAGCGTCCGCACATTTCCCGTCTCCCTATGGTGATTGGCTCAGGCGTTTCGATCCATCTTGCCAAGCACCAGGCTGTTGTTGATGCGGTTTCCGCAGGCTGTGCACCGAAGAAACGGGCGTAGCGTCGCCAGCGGGGTTTCGCGGCCATACTTGTCGGCAAGCTTCCATCGGTCAAGCCAGCACCTGGCGTGGCACTTGCTGCATTGCGCCCCAAGGATATGCCACTCGGCCAGTTCGCGGATCTTCAGCTTGCCGAGTTCTTCGGCCATGTCGAATGCGGGCTTGCCGACTGTGAGGTCGATGCCGCGGCGCTGTCTCATATCGCGCTCCCTCAATCTTCGATCTTCCCGTCCTTCGCCACCAGCATGATGCGCGACCCGTCGCGAAGGATAATGCGGCGGTTGCGGTAGCGGGGCAGGAGGGCATGAAATGCCGCCGTGGCGGCCATGGCGCAGTTGGCGCCTGCGAGCGAGCTGGTGCGCTTGCCGTTGGCATCTGTCTCGTCGATCGCGTGGACGAACTTGTCGCCGAAGAAGTTGGGCCGGTAGATGTCGGGCATGTCCTCGACCTGGTTTTCCTTGCCGACTTCGCAGAAGAAACCGCTGTCGCCTTTGCGCAGCCAGGCGAGGATGGGTCGGCCGTCGAGCTTACCTCGCCCCTGGAAGCAGATCTGCCATTCGGCATCGAGACGCACGAGTTTCAGGTGGGCCGGATAGGGTATGGACTTGTAGATAAGGCGCGCCAAGGCGATCTCCTGTGATGCTTCACAGCAGCATGCTGCTCGATTTTCAATGTGGCGGCCGCATCGCCGGGCGGATGACGCGTTAAGATTTCCGTGCTGGAGGCCAGACAGGGGGACGGTGCTCGTAGCAGTACCAGTTCGGCGCCGCCCTGCCGTGGGCAAAGCCGAAGCCGCCCCATTTCTTGCAGCCGGAATGCTCACAGAGATGCACGAACGGGCCGCTTTCCGGTTTCTTGATGGCGCCGACTTCGTCACTCATGCTGCAGGCCTTCTTAATGCGTCTGTTCTATAAATGTTCTCATTGAGGCGAGGAGTCAACGACCAGATTTGGGGAGGGCTAATGAAGCTTTTGCGCTCGGATAACGACGCCGGCGCATTCCTCGAACATGCGGCGCTCCGCATCGAGCGCGAACCAATGGTTATGAGCCAGCTCAATCAGCGCCTCGGCGACTTCCTCCCGCGACCAACCGGCCGCCGCGCCGCGATCGGCGAGAACTAGGAAATCAGCCTCCATCGCCATCTGACAATTTAGATCTCTGTCCGGATGGCGGGCTGAACATTTCGGCGCAGCTATCTTTGGCATAGCAAATCCTCCCTACCAGGGAGGGTAGGGCGGCTGGACACTTTTTCAAAAAGCATAATGAAAAAGCTGGACAGGTGAATGTCCAGCTTTTCGGCAAGTCATTGATTTCGGCTAATTGAGGTGGCCCGCCTCCGGCCTGCATCTTCACGTTGCGGCACGATGGGCCGTCAGCTTAATGGCGTTATGTCTTTTTCTAAGTCGGCAACTTCGCGCCTAATGTAATACCAGAATTTTCTCTCGATCTTTTCTTGAGTCCAGTCGCGAATATCAGAAACATCAAGTCCTTCCATGACCGAGATAAGCTCCATCTTTTTCTCTATAGTGTAATCATCGAACCTTGGTATGTACTTGGTCTCTGCAGTATTATATCGGATTTCGTGGAACGTCTTAACAAATTTCTTGGGCTTACCAAATTGTGCTAGGCCAGTCTTCTCCCATTGCATTTTTACAAATCGATCTAATCTCTTAAGCTGGTTAATATCTTCGGTCATGGAAAAGAAGAACATCCAACCAAATCGCTTCTCGTTCATTATGCAACCAGTGATCTTGATATTCAGCTTGAGAAGGGTTCTCTTTGGCTGATGCTTATACTTTCCAGCTGTTATCACCGACATGATGTTCTCCATCATGCGTTGATAGGAGCTTTGGCGAACTGATACTAAGTTCGGGGAGAGACGATAGCCAAGGTAATCCACGCTTTTAGACAGAGGAACCACTTTTGATTTTGTTCCGAGTGCATGGCATTCTAGACCTGCCATCTTCAATTGCTGAGAGATGTACTGGAAATTGCGCTCAGCCTCACTGGTCCGGCAGATGATCAGGATGTCGTCCACATAGCGAAAGTACTGCAATTTGGCGCGCGCCTCATTGTCAATTTTCATCATGTAGATGGATGAAAGTACATTCGAAATACTCAGTCCCTGTGGAACCCCGATTTCGCTTCTCTCCGTTCTGTCGCCGGTGGGGGTAGTTATGGCTCGCGTAACCAAATATTGTAGCTCAGGATGCGCTGTCCGAGCGCTAATCTGCTCAACAAGGTAGGCGTGTTGCAGGCTCGGATAGAAATCCTTTACGTCGAGTTGCACGAACGAGTATTCATCGGAAAGATGCCTGATGTACTCCTTGATCTCGCCGATAAAGTGATGCGGGGCGGGGATTTTGGCATCACTAAACACACTCGATAGAACATTTGTGATGGCTCTTAAGACCAAGCGATCTCTCACGCCAGCAATCGATATTTCTCGCGGAGGCTTTCCGGCGCCTTTAAGAATAAGTCGCTGTTTGAATGGGGTGAAATTGTACTTTTTGTCCCGCACCTTCTTGATCACGAGGGCGAGTTCGGTGTCGAGCTTTTTTTCAAAAGCAGAGGGGTGGACGCCATCCTTTCCCACAGTCCCGGACTTTGAAATTTTCTCCTCGAAGATAAGCTTAAGATTCTCTGGAGAAAACTGAATGTCGAAGGTCTCTTCGATTGTCATCTAAGGTGCCTGGATTGGGGCGGGGTTGTCGATGCAAAAAAGTGGGAAGGCCAAAAATATAATCGGAATCGAGAATAAAGCTATGACCAGTCCGTAATAACAAGTGAAGCGAACCAAAAAAGATAAAAGAATTGAGGGGGTGCATTTTATCTTTTGATCGCCATTTTTAAGGTCTTTCCATTCGAGTATCGTATGATTAACGATGAAGTCGTAGTAGTCTTCTCTCTTATGGTTTGGGAAGTCCATCATCATCTGGCGGAATAATGTGGTTTTTTCTGCAGCTGAGAGTTCATCTTGATCATGAAGCGTCTGAAGCTTCAGGTAACACTCGCGAAATATAGTCGCACTCGTCTCGAATCGAAATCCGCCCGCAACTAGGGACGCTACGAGTACGACGACCGACGCGGAAAGGTTTATTTGCTCCAAGAATGGATAGGGTGTAATATAAAAAGAAGAAAATATCGATAAAATTATAGTGAAAAGCGAATAATAGGTAACTGCAAGAAAACTAACATTTTGGTTTCTTCTGTATTTTCTCTCTGCAATCATCCGCACACGCGAATTGATCCATATGGTATCTTTAATATGCTCTGCCATGAAAGCCTCTAGAATGGGTACGGACGCAAATACTCAAAGACAACTAAGCACTCAACGAATGCAGCATTTAGCTAAGGCAGAGCCCCACTTAATAACCAAGACCCAGCTTGCGCTGAGCCAGTGGAATTGCTTCCACTCCGTCCGTACCCAGTCTGTATGTAACTGCAAACTGTATTACATTCAACCACGTCGTGTGCACCATTCAGGTGTTCGGCGTGCCGTGAGGTAAACGCCTCTGGTTGTGTTGCTAACCGTTCTCGCGGTGAGAGCGAGATTGGATAGCGCTAGTATTACCTATCCGAGCAACCTTTTTGGCTGCCTCGTCCGCGGACAATTCATGGCGCGAAATCAGTGAGACACTGGCCACAAAAAAATGTAACAGAATGACGCACAGCCTGTCTGTCTCACATTTGGGCAAGTAGTTATTTTTAGGCCGTTATCTTGCTCCGGCATGGGGCACCATGGAGGGTCGAGTTTCCTTGAGGCCTGTCAAGCCTAGGCTCAATGAAGTTTTATCCCTCGCTGGCGAGCCACGAAACGGTCAGAAATTTCCCACATCTTGGTTTGGGAACGTAGTATCTGAAAGGTCGTCTTCAACAAGGAACGACCACATGACACTTCTTCAGGCCGCATACGTTTTGATTGCAGTCTCCTACTTGGCAGCTGCGGCAGCATTAACTTTACCCCATTGAACGTCCCTCCGCGAAAAGACCCTCCTGCGAAGTTGCGGGAGGGTATTCGTTTGATCTTCGAAAGCGATCGGGGCGAGCCAACTACGCGACGGATTGGCGAACCGTAAGCGGTGTTCAGATGACACCTTGACGGCACGATTCGGTCCGCACGCCCAAGTGCCCGCGATATTGCTCTTCGCTGCAAGATAAAGCAGCATAGATTTGCGATGCACGCACAGCGCGATGTTGGGTTTCGATGAGATGAGTAAATTTTGGCGCCGGATCACGTACTATCGTCATCGCAGCGAACTTTGGGCACTTGGTCTGGCGATGCAGGTGCCGGTGCTAGCGATGCTTCCGATCGTTAGCGTACTGGGTTTCTGGTGGGTCATTGCCCCACTGCCTATTGTTCTTCCGATTATTCTACTGCTCGAGAACCTCGGCCACTTTGGCTTAATGGTCTTTGCTTTCTTAGCTATCCCGGCTCTTGTGGTGCTGTTGCTTGCCGCCCCATGGTTCTTTGGATGGTACGGTATTGCAGCCAGCCTGATGTTTGGTCGATTCACGACCGCGAAAGCCAAGGAGAAGGCCTTGGCAGAATCAATTCATGCCTATCGGACGAGGGCCCTTTGACTCCAACCTATCCTTCTCTTGGTCCGAGTCAGCAAAGTTCAACCTGAAGCTCCGCCATGTCGTAGGTGGCGTCCCTGTCCCACTTTGGCGGAGTAATTCCAGGGGAGCAGCTCGTCGATCCGGCTCTGCTTGTGGTCGTTGACGATGGCAGTGCGCGTGCTAGTCAGATAGGCCTGCGGATCGACGGCATTGAGTTTGCAGGTTTCGATGGGCGAGGCGATGGTCGCCCAGTTCTCGGCCCATGGTATGTCGCAGTGATCCGGTGGCGAACGGCACAACGCAGTTCGCCAAAAATCGAGAACAATCGTCGAACAACGTTGGCTAACCTATGCGGTATCCAATTGTGTTCGTTGACTATTCGCAGGCCCTCCGGGCCCACCAAGTCGTCTCGCTATCGATAAGCAGTCGTACCATCGGAGCCGCTCGCCAATCGAAACGGCACCTGAAAAAATCTCTTCGGGATCTGAAGCCAAAAAAATGCCCGCCAGAAGCGGGCAGTTTTGGAGTGGGCGCATACGCTCAAACATGTTGCGCCTGGAAGCCAAGGTGCGTCACAGAGGTCAACACTGTGTAAACAACCGGCGGCCAGAAATGAGGGGGACTTTGGTCGGAGTGGGGCGCGTCGACCTCCCGCCGGTGCGGCGAGCCTCCCGCGGGAGAACGTTTGTTCCGGCTTGACAGGGCGGCGGCGTGCACGGCTTCGATGTCGGCTGTCTCCGTCTATGCTGTGAAGCGGGGGAGGTGAGGCCTCAACCGGTGCTCGCTTGAATTCGGCGCGCGGGGCTTGGCGGCCCAACCTTATGATTTCATAACGTTTATTCGTCGCGGTTGCGGATCTCGGCCCCGCTGGCGTGCGGTTGACCGGGCAAAAATCGGTGCGGGCGGCGGCGGTCTGGCAGCTTTCCCATATTCGAAAAGCATGCGCTCAGAAAGAAACTCTTAATTTTAGCTGTCAATAATAAGAAGTGAGGGTTGAACTTCACGGTCGATTCCCGCTAGGGAAATTACCAGGCGGCTATCTCCGCTCGTTCGAAAGGATGCTTATGCGAAGCCTAACCGCCTTGGGCGGCCTCCGCCGCATTACCGTTTCGGGTTTCAAGTCTCTCGTACCTGCCTCGTTTCTCGGTCTTCTGCTTGTCTCTTCCGGCTGTTCGTCGGCGGGCATGGCGGAAAGTCCGCTGTTTGCCTCTGCCGGCTCGAAGGCCGTGACGGGCACGCCGGGCGTTGCCCCGAAAGACGGCAAGCTGATCAGGGTTGCGCAGGAAGACGATATCGTCGAGCCGCTGCCGGCGAGGAAGCGGGTCACCGCCTATCTCGGCCGCGCGCCCTATATCTGCTCGCCGAGCGGCTTCGGCCATACGTCGCGATGCTTCCTCAGAAGTTCGCTGTAAAGCCGTTCCCATTTGGGTGATGCGCTTGAAATGCTTCGCCTTCATACAGTTTCGGCAGAGTGTTTCCGCTTGAGGGTTTGAGCTACGGAAATACTCGAGCTTCTTGCAGTCCTGCATCTTTTCGGGAGAGGCGCTTGTCGTTCTGTTCCGGGAAATACTCATCCTCCGTCGGAGACAGCTCTTGTCGATTGCGATGTTCAGATCGGTGTTCCTGGCCGGCCTCGTGGCGCTTTCGCCGGCGATGGACGGCGCGCGCGCCGTGGCTGCCGATCTGGGCGATGCGGTCGACCGGGTGCTGACGACGGCCTCGATCGGTACGGCCGGCAAGGCCGCGGGCAAATCGGGCGGCGCGGTCGCAATCGGCGTCTACGACCCGCATGACGCGGTGACGAACAGCGATGCGCTGACGATCGAACATGTCTTCGTCTATTGGCAGGCGCTCGACAAGGCGATGCTGAAGCGCAAGATCGCCGGTGCCGAGGCGCAGGGACGGGCACTGATGATCTCCGTCGAGCCCTATACCCATGCGAGCGACTGGCGCGCGGGGGGCGAGCGGCTGTTTGCCGATATCGGCCGCGGCCGCTTCGATCGCGAGATCCGCGATATCTGCAAGCGCGCCGGCGCGGTGGCCGCCCCGGTCTACATGCGCTGGGGCCATGAGATGGAAGACCCTGACGGTCGCTACCCCTGGGCGCGGCGCGACACCGAGGGCTATAGGAAGGCGTTTCGCTACTTCGTCGAAAGCTGCCGGGCGCTTGCGCCCGACGTGCGCTTCGTCTGGTCGCCCAAGGGGCACCGCAACCTGACCGGCTACTATCCCGGCGACGACGTGGTCGATGCCATCGGCATTCCCGTCTGGGGTCTGCAGAAGATGGATGTGGACTATTGGGGGCGCGAGCGCAGTTTTGGCGAAACGCTTGGCGAAAAATACCGCCGGGTCGAAGGTTTCGGGAAGCCTGTGATGGTCGCCGAGCTCGGCGTTTCCGGCTCGCCCGACTACAAGCGCGCCTGGTATGCGGAGATCTTCGATCGCAACACCTATCGCGATCGTTTCCCGCTTCTGACAGCCGTGGTGTTCTTCAACGACAAGGAACCCTACAAGTGGCCGCTCGGCTACGGCTCGCCGGACTGGCGGCTGGACAAGGCGTCGCTTGCCGCACTTGTTGCCGATGGTGGCAAAAACGTCGGCCGGCCGACGCAGTAGCGGCACTGGCATGTTTCCTTAAATCCTGTCCGGCTCAGGATAGAACACAGAGCAATTCAAGGTGCTGCAGAGATCTTGGCGCATCGGACAAGACGCGCGGCGCTCTAAGCTCTTGTTTTTGCGCATGTCGTCATCGCAAAACCGCTGAGCACTTTTGCGCGACATGCTTAGCGGCGGTGGACGCACCGGCGGTCCAGCCGGTGCGTGAACTTCGGAAAACTGGAGTTTTTCTCAGGCGAGCAGCAGGCCTGATTCGCGGGCGGCGGCGGTAAAGCAGCGGCTTGCCCTGTTGACGCTGGTCAGCCCGTCGAGCGCATCCAGGCAGCGCTGAAGGGCGGCACGATATTCCCGTCCACGTCTGCCCGGCCATTGCCGCAGCAGCTCAAGCGCCTCCCAGACGGTCCTTACGACGGTCTGCCGCTTGGACGACAGTTTCAGGTGGATCGGCGTTGCGAAGGTCTTTTCGCTCATCTTGCATTCCTCTTTCATAGTCTTTTGAGCGGGAGGGCAACGCCGGGAATCGCCGATGGTTCCCTCAGTGGGTGCGGTTTTTTTAACCATGAGGACGACGGCCCGACATGGTCGGCGCGACCGAGGCTGTCGGAAGTCCCTAAAGCCAAGGCTTTCGGACGAACGCGGCTACGCTTTGGCCGCGACTGATTTTGCCAAAGATTTTTCGGTTGATGGAGGTGCCGGAGCGTGGGCGCCGGAGGCCGAGAAGCAATTCCAGGAAAAGTGTGAAGCGGCTTTCCGCCTGGATTGCGCGACTGCAACACGTTCGATCATGTCACTGTTTCATTGCAGCAATGACATGATCCAATGTGGGCCGTGCGCAAACCGGGTCACAGGATCCGCCTTCGACCTGGGTGCTGATGCGCGTTGATCGATCGCTACAGCCTTCGGGCGACGTGGCTCAGAAATCGAGCGCGGCCCGGAGGTCGGTGGGCTTGCGCTCCCTGAGGTCGAGATCGGCCTCGATGTGATCGATATGGCGGATCATCAGCGCTGATGCGGTCTCGATGTCGCCGGTTTCGATCGCGGTCAGGATGTCGTCGTGTTCGTTGTGGCCGCAACTCGAAACGGTCGATTGTCCGTAGAGCGCGATGACGAGCGAGGAACGGGCGACCAGTTCGTCCATGAAGCGCCTGAGGATGGCATTGCCGGTGAGGTCGGCGAGCGCCAGGTGAAAGTCGCCTGATGCCTTGATCTCGGCGCGGCGGGCGGAGCGGCCGCGCTGGGCGGTCAGGTGCTGTTCGGTGGTGAGAAGGCGGCGCAGCTTATCGATCTCGGCGGGACCGATCCGGGCCGCGGCCGCGCGCAGGAGGCCTGGCTCGATCAGCCGGCGGGTCGCAAAAATCTGGCGGGCTTCATCGGGCGAGGGATGGGCGACGAAGGCGCCGCGGTTCTTCTCGACGGTGACCAGCCCTTCATAGGCAAGCGCCTGCAGGGCGGCGCGCACCAGCGTCCGGCTGACATTGAAGAGATCGCCGACATCGCTTTCCGACAGCTTGGTTCCCGGCGCAAGCCGGCGTTCGACGATCGCATCGCGCAGCTTGTCATGGATCTGCCGGGTGCTGGTGTCGGTGGTTGCATCGGCAGG
This sequence comes from Sinorhizobium sp. A49, assembly GCF_002002725.1. Classification (GTDB taxonomy): domain Bacteria; phylum Pseudomonadota; class Alphaproteobacteria; order Rhizobiales; family Rhizobiaceae; genus Ensifer. The sequence goes on from NZ_MUNW01000036.1 coordinate 55,466, forward strand.
TGCCGGATGGGAGGTGAGGGGCATGAAGGAAATCGATCCGCGAATGAGTGCGGCATCTTATCGTCGCGCGCGGTGAAGGGAAACGACAATCTAGCATGGTGGTGGATCGGCGCCGGCTACTTGTCGAGTTCGGGGTACACCCGATCGAGGAAGCCTGGCCGCAGCTTTTCGCCGATCATGCAGTCGGGCGCCGGCATGGCATCGACGAGCCGCACGCGTGGCGGCGGCGGTAGGCCACTCACCTCCAGGATCAGCTTCTGGCGGATGGCGATGGCGAAATCTTCCGGCTCGTGCACCGGCAGAACGAAGGAGCCGGGGCCGCCGACGACGCATTCGGCATAATACTGGTCGAGCGGCCCGGTCGAGACCGACGGCCGGATCAGGATCGCCAGCCCATTGATGATGATGCCGCGGGCAATGGCGATGTCGCGGGCGGGCGTGACCGGCGGGCCGATATTGTTGGGTCCGTCGCCGGAGACATCGATGACGCGGCGCATACCGGAAAAGGCGTTGGAATCGATCAGCGCCGTGCCGTAGGTGATCGCGTTGGAGATCGAGGTGCCGCGGCGGGTGCCGACCGGGCGCGCTTCGATCATCGCGGCAAAGGCGTCGGCTTCGGCAGCGTTGGAAATCACTCGCCAGGCGACGAGGGAGGATTCGTTGACCGTGCCGGCCCATTCGAAATAGCCGAGCGCGATCCGGCCATAACGACCGCTGGCCACCGCATTGAGGAAATCCGCATGGCGCAGTGCCTGCACGTAGCCGGAGCGCTGGACCCGAGCTTCGTCCAGGTCCATGGAACCGGACATGTCGACGGCCAACACCAGTTCGACGTCGACATCGGTCGGCGCAGCGCCCGATTGGGTCGGGCTGCCCGTCAGGGAAAGGATCAACGCCAGCATGCTCAACATAGCTTCAACCCGTCATTGCGAGCCGCGTTATCTGACGAAATGTAGCACAGGATTGGCTGTCGGCGACTGTCTGGGCTTGGCCGACCTTCAATAAAAGGTGATATCGACATAGGTGACAGCCGATCGATACTGTGCCAGCGGGTCCAAATGAGCCGGGAATATGCTTCAGCAGACACGGAATACGGAATGTTTTCAGGTCGATAGGCTGCAGGCCGCCGCCTTCGACTATTTTCTGCGCTACAGCGACGCCGAAACGGGGCTGGTCGCCGATACGTCGCTCGCAGACGCGCCTTCGAGCATCGCCGCGACCGGTTTCGGGCTTTCCTGTTACCCTGTCGGCGTCGAACGCGGCTGGATCGGGCGCGGCGAAGCGGCCAAAAGGGTGCTGACGACCCTGCGGTTTCTCCAGCAATGCCGGCAGGGGAGCGATGCGCGCGCCACCGGCTATCGCGGCTTTTACTATCACTTTCTCCACATGAAGACCGGTGAGCGGGTATGGCAGTCAGAGCTTTCGACCGTCGATACCGCGCTGTTGGTTGCCGGCGTGTTGACGGCTGCTGCCTATTTCACCGGCGAGGATGCGACGGAGACGGAGATCCAGGTGCTGTCGGAAAAGCTCTATGCCCAGGTGGACTGGCACTGGGCGCTTGGCCGCGGCGAGACATTGACGATGGGCTGGCGGCCGCCGGGGCGATTTCTGAAATATCGCTGGCAAGGCTATAGCGAGGCGCTTCTGCTCTATGTCCTGGCGCTCGGCGCGCCGCATCATGCGATCGGGCCGGAGCATTACCGCGTCTTCACAGCCGCCTATGACTGGACGACGGTCGACGGTGCGCCGCACCTGCGGGCCGGCCCGCTGTTCATCCATCTCTTTCCGCAGGCCTGGCTCGACCTTCGCGGTCTTCGCGATCCGCCGATGCGCGACAAGGCGACGGATTATTTTGAAAACACCTGCCGGGCGATCGACCTGCAGCGCCAGTATGCCGAAGACAATCCCCGAGGTTTCGCTGGCTATGACAGGGATGGATGGGGCCTCAGTGCCTGTGACGGACCGAAGGGGCGGCAGCGGCTTGTCGATGGGCGTTGGCAGCGGATGCTCGGTTATGCCGCCCGCGGTGCGCCCGGTGGACCAGACGATGGCACGCTTGCGCCCTGGGCACCAGTTGCCTGCCTGCCATTCGACGCGGATGCTTCGCAGTCGGCATTGGCCGCGTTCGAAAACCGCTATCCCGACCTCCTGTGCGAGGGCCGCTTTCCCGGCGGGTTCAACCCAAGCCTGCGAGGCTCAGGCCCTGACGGCTGGGTCGACGACCGCGTGGTCGGGCTTGACCAGGGGCTCGTCGTGATGATGATCGAGAATGCCAGAAACGGTTTTGTCTGGCGGCTGACGCGCGACATTTCGGCCATCCGGCGCGGACTGGAGCGGGCGGATTTTCGCGGTGGCTGGCTTGCGACCAGGGGGATGGCATGAGCTTTGCTCACGAGCGACAAGGCGATCGCCCAGCGGAGGAGGCCATGGACGAGGCGCTGCGCCAGAGCGTTCGTGGCGTGCTCGCGCGCCTGCAACTGCGCTTTCCCGAAGTGGGCTTTTCGCTTGACGATGCCGGCGACGGCTGTCTTTCCGAGGCGCAGTTCTGGGCCGAAGACGGTGCGGGCCTCGACGCCGGGCTTGCCTATCAGGATTGTTTTGCCGCCGGTATGGACGACAAGATTCGCGCCGCTCATCTGATCGCGTTCTACGGCAACCAGCTCGCTCTGGCGCTCGGTAGCCTCTACCTCGGTGCGGGCATCGTGGCGGGTGTTCGCGGCCTTCGCTTCGAAGAATTTTCGCGCGCCTATGGTGAGCGGCTGGTGGCGGCCAAACGGTTTCATTTCAGTCTTGCCTTGCCCGCAGTCAGCGATGATGCCCCAGGCGATACGGATGCCTTCGGTGAAACCTTCGCAGCACATCTGGCGCCAGTCATCGCCATGCTGAAGCATCGCGCCGGTCTTTCCTCCGGGGCGCAATGGCGGCTTGCGGCGGATTCGCTGGCCGGCGGTTTCCTGGAGATTGGCCGCGCGCTCGGCGATGAAGAGGATGCGATTTCCAAGGCGCTGGCGATCGTCAAGCGCGAAGGCACGCCTCTCTTTTCCGGCAAGCTCCGTTACGAGACCATCGAGATCGACGGCCACCCGCCGCTGTCGCGGGTCTACCGGCTGCGCGGCGGTTGCTGTCTCTATTATCGAACCGAAGGTGGCAGCTTCTGCGACAGCTGCGTGCTGCAGGCGCCGGAGGAGCGCCGAGAACGCTTGCAGGCGCATCTGCTGGCATCGCAAGACCGGCTGAGCATCTGAAACGACAGAGCCCCTGATATCGGCGATATCAGGGGCTCCTTTTGTCACGGTGGCCGGTCGGCTTATGCCTTGGCGAAGCGATCGTTGATGAAGCCCGAGACGACGCCGAGGACGATCCAGAAGGCGAGCGTGGTGGCGAGCGCTGCCACGGCAAACTCGGCACCGAGCACGGCCGGAACGTTGCTGGAAATATCCGACGGCTGCGGGGCGCCATAGACGTGGGGTGCCGCGATCAGCACGAGGCCGATGATCTTGGCGACGATTTCTTCGCGCAGAACCAGCAGATAGAGGCCGACGGCCGAAAGCGCCACCGTTGCCAGCCACCAGACCTGGCGGTCGCCGAGTTCGGCGGCCGGGAAGCCCGGCAGTTCCGGCGGCAGGCCGATGGCCGGCAGCATGTGCACGGCGAGCCAGCCGCAGGCACCCCAGAGCGCGCCGTTTCTCAGCGTGATCGGGTAGCCGATGACGAGGCTGACACCGGCCAGCAGCAGCGCGAAGCCGGAGCCGGTCACCAGATTGGCGATCAGCGTTCCGGAAAAGCGGCTCATGCCGAACATGATGCCGCCTTCCTCGTGTTCGCCCTCATGGGCGTAGGCGGGGGTGATCGGCGACAGCGCGTCGAGCAGGGTGCCGATCGGCGAGACCGCCTTCAGCGACGAGTGCTGGTCGTGGCTTGCGGCGGCCGGATCGACGGTTCCCGGCTGGGCGGCGGGCTGTTCGCCGGCTGCCGGTGCCTCGCCTTCGAATTCTTCCGCGTGCAGGATCAGCGGTACGACGCGCAGTTCCTGGGCGCCGGTCATGAAGACACCGGCAATCAATCCAGCCACGATCGCGGCCAGAAGCGTTCTGACAATCATTTTCGATATCCCTCGATGTCGGCGCGCCATCCTTTTTGCAGGCAGCGCCCTGTCCCATTGGCAATCCTGCGAACGGCTCCACCAGGCAGATCTTTGGTCTGCATCAGACGCAAGCAAACGCGTCCGGCTGTTCGCCGGAAGCGTTTTTGTCCGCAGCTATGTCGATGCGGAACGCATGTCGCGTCCCTCCGCATCGCTTAGTGGCAGGGGAAGCCGTAGGAGTGGCGGGTGTCGTGCGCGGTGTCGTGCAGCACGGCCGAATTCGCCAGGCCCGCGCCGAAGACGAGGAAGCCGCCGATGAGCAGCGCGATGATACCTGCGGTCAGACGATCGCTGAGGGAGAGCGGGATGCTCGAAACTGTAGACGTAGCCATGACAACCTCCGTGATGGCATCGGGAAATATCCCGGTTTGGGCCCTATGCCCGCATCGACTGGCAGGTTTCCTGGCTCAGGACGTCGGGTGAGATCACCCTGGATTTGCCTCGCCTTCCCAGAGCCAAGGTCCGCCCTCTCGCGGTCTCGTCTCCAGTGGCTTCTTCCGGATCGCTCCGGAACGGCGCATTCACGTCGCTCTACAGTCGCGGGGTCGGCCGTGATTTGAATGCCCAGCATGGGTCCATCCGTCACGTTCCCGTTTACTCCCGAAACGCGTTCGCGTTGCGGGAACCAATCGATCCGATGATGATTAGGATCGCACCCCGGAGATGTCAATTAAACTTGCGCCGCCGCCCGGCCCATCCGCGACAAAATCGCGAAGGATCATGCGTTTGTAGGCCTCGACGATCTGGTCGCCCTCCGCGCGCTCGACCGAGACTGCAAGCCGCATGGTGCAATCGCCGAGATGCATGATCAGGAAGGCGGCGCTGTCGATCGCTTCGCGCGGCGTGCCGGGCGCAAACCGCGCCCAGACATCGGCGAGGAGCCGGCCGCCAATGCGGCTTTGCTGGAGGTCGATCTCGCGCAGCGCCTTGTCGGCCTGCATCGCCGACCAGATGTCGCGCATGACGGGCTCGGCGAGGAACATGTCGTAGTAGATGTCGAACAGCACGGCGAAGGCGTCACGCAGTTCCGCGAGCGACGTCACCTTGGCAAGCTCGGCCGCGATGCATTCGCTGCAGACCGCATTGTAGCGCTCGGCCAGAGTGCGCACGATCGCTGCCTTGTCGGGAAAGTACTGGTAGAGCGATCCGATCGATATTCCAGCCTTTTCAGCAACTTCGCTCATGCGCATCGCGTCGCTGCCCTTTTCCTGGATGATCGCCGTCGCGCAGGCAAGGATCTGCTCGACGCGCTCGCGGCTGCGTTTCTGGCTGGGCGTTCGGCGCAGCGCGGTCTCGTCGTCGGCGGAAGCGGCGGCTGGGCTTATCTCTTGTTTCATGAGGGATGCTCACATTTTGACTTGACTCCTAAAATACGAGGATTTATCACATTTGCAAATGTGAGAGATACTCATGTTTGTGGATCAACCTCAGGAGGAAGCGATGATGGACAAACTCACACTGGTTCTGGGCGGTACCGGCAAGACGGGGCGGCGGGTCGCAGCGCGCCTTCAGGAACGCGGCGTTGCCGTGCGCATCGGCGCCCGTTCGGCATCACCATCCTTCGACTGGACCAACGAGGCGACCTGGGCGCCCGCGCTTGAAAATGTCGAGCGCATCTATGTCAGCTATCAACCGGATCTGGCGGTGCCGGGTGCCGTCGAAACCATTCGCAAGTTCTCGAGCCTTGCCGTGCGCTCGGGCATCAAGCGGCTCGTGCTGCTGTCGGGACGCGGAGAGGACGAGGCGGAAACAGCCGAGCGCGCGCTTCAGGCCTCCGGTGCCGAGTGGACGATCATCCGGGCCAGCTGGTTCTTCGAGAATTTCAGCGAGGATTTCCTGGCCGGTGCCGTTGCCAGCGGTTCGGTCTTCCTGCCGCCGGATGAGATCACCGAACCCTTCATCAGTTGCGACGACATTGCCGACGTGGCGGTGGCAGCGCTTCTGGACGAGGGACATGCCGGCAAGATCTACGAGTTGACCGGCCCGCGACTGATGACGTTTGCTGACGCCGTGGCCGAGATCGCCGCGGCAGCCAACCGTCGGATCAGCTATCAGTCCGTGCCGGTTGCCGACTTCGCCGCGCAGTTGCAGGCCGACGGTTTGCCTGATGACTATGTCGAACTCATCCGTTATCTCTTCACCTCGGTGCTCGACGGGCGCAATTCTGAAGTGACGTCCGATGTCGAGCGCGTGCTTGGGCGCGGGCCGCGCGACTTCGCCGACTATGCCCGGGAGACCGCTGCAACAGGTGTCTGGAGTCTTGCCGCATGATCGCGCTCATCCCCGCTCTGGCGTTTGCGGCCGCGATCGGTTCCGGCCTGATGGCCGGGCTGTTCTTCATCTTCTCGGTCTGCATCATGCAGGCCTTGGCGCGGTTGCCGGCGGAGCAGGGGATCGCGGCGATGAACGCCATCAACGTGGTGATCCAGAATCCGCTGTTCCTCAGCGCTTTCATGGGCACGGCGCTTCTGGGTCTCGCGCTTGTCATCGCAGCGTTCATCTGGGGCGGTAACGGCAGCCTGCTGCTGGCGGCAGGCGGCATCGTCTATGTCGCCGGCGTGCTGATCGTCACCATTGTCTTCAATGTGCCGATGAACGATGCGCTGGGCGCGGCCACGCCCGGGCAGGCGGCGATCGAAATCTGGCAGCAGCGCTACCTGACGGACTGGGTCTGGTGGAACCATGTGCGCACGGTGTCTTCGATCGGCGCGCTGGCCCTGTTCATCCTGGGCTTTGCCCGCGCCTGAAGGCGAACGACCGGCGGACCTTCAAAGGTTGCGCCGGTCGTCTTATTTCAGTCGACCAACGAGCCACAGCTGAGATTGGCGATCACGCCGGTCATGGCGCCCGCCCGGTCCGAGGCGACAAAGGCGGCATAGTCGGCGACCTCGTCGAGCCGCGGGAAACGGCCGAGCAACGTGCCGGTCTTTGCCCGTCCGTCGAGCATCTCCTCAACGGTCGTGTCAAAGCGGTCAGCAAACCCCTGGAACACGCCGCGTGCGTGCGAGACCGGCAGCGATTCGGGTATGGCGTCCGGGCGCAGGCAGATGACGCGGATCCCGTGGCTACCGACTTCGCCGGCAAGAATGCGAGAAAAGGTCTCGATCGCCCCACAGGTGGTGCCATAGCCGAGGAAGCCGGAGCCTGACAGGCGTGAGCCGGGCGTCGAAACCGTCAGGATCACGCCGTTGCCGCCTCTCTCCATGTGGGGCGAGACCGCCTTGGCGGTGATGAAGTTGGCGCGGGTGTAAGCGGCGATCGGGCGCTCGAACTCCTCCAGCGACAGCTCTGATAGCGGCGGTCCCTGAACATGGGTGAAGCCGACGGCGGTCAGCACCACGTCGATCCGGCCGGCGCGATCGACTACCGATAGCGCATGCCGTTCGACGGCTGCCTGGTCCAAGACGTCGACGGCGTCGAACTCTGCCTTTCCGCCCGCCGCTCGAATTGTCTCGGCGGTGCGGCTCAAGGTTTCGGCTGTACGTCCGACCAGAAAGACATTGGCGCCTTCGCGGGCAAAGGCTCGCGCCGCTGCGCCGCCGATTGCGCCGCTGCCGCCATAAACGATGGCCACCTTGTTCTGAAGCAACATTTCAAACTCCCTTGATCCTGCCTCGTTGAATGGACATGCGGCATGAGGCCCCTGGATCGGCAGGGATCCCAGGCAGAAAATCATGCAGCAATTTCGGAAGGTTAAAGAGTGCTAGGGCGGTGACAGCCGCTGGGCATATTCCAGTTCGAGCCGGGTATGCTTGTTCCAGAAGCCGCGCGACGTGCGGCCGGAAATCACATCGGCGAGAATGTCGAGATGGGTGTGCCAGCCGGCGGCCACGCTCGCCATCATCTCCTGTTTCGCGATGCGCGAATGGGTGACGACCAGCAGCACGTTGGCGCCCCTTGTTTCCAGATCGAACCGCACCTGCGACGGTGTCGGCGTGCCTTCGCCCCAGCTATAGGCGAGCAGATGCGGCGGATCGCAGGCGATGATGCGGCCATGGATCCGGCTCTCGCCGGCAAGGGCGGCATACTTGGCCGGCGGCTCGCCGCAATCCGTGCCGAGTTCCTCGTGGCGGAAGATGTGTTCGACCGGCGCTTCGGCTGCGGCACCTATGATGCCTGACGCCATCCACTGGCGGCGCTTGTCCTCCTCCGTCAGATAGGCCCAGATGCGCTCGATCGGACCCGGCAAGAGCCGCTCGATGCGCGCCGTATCCGGCGCGACGATGCGGGCATATCCGTCGTCGCTGCCGGTTGGCGAAGTCATCCTTTCTTCTCCGTCTCGGTCGTTGCCTGCGCGTCCGCGCCCTTTGCCGCGTCGTCCGCCAGGAGCAGCGCCTCCAGCACGTCGATGCGCTGGCGCCAGAAGGCTTCGTAGTGGCGCATCCATTCCATGCCGGCATGCATCGGCTCGGCGTCGAGCCGGCAGACATGGGCCCGGCCGCGCACCTCGCGCCGCACGAGGCCGGCACCTTCGAGCACCTTGATGTGTTTCGATGCGGCGGCAAGCGAGATGGAGAAGGGGGCGGCAAGCTCGCCCACCAGCCGTTCGCCCGCCGACAGATCTTGCAACATCGCCCGCCGCGTCGGGTCGGAGAGCGCATGGAATACGGCGTCGAGCCGATCGTTCATATATTCAACCATGTTGTTGAATATTGACGATGCGATGGTGATTGTCAACCGATCGGTTGAATTTAATAGTAACGCGAGAAGGCGCGGTCGCGCGGCGGATCGTCATGAATGTGCCGTCCCTTCCAGGCGGCAAGCGCATCGGAGAGGTCGTCGGTCGGAACCATCTGGGCAAACTGTTCGCTTTCCACCAGCAGCCCCTCTGATATCGACATGTTGAGGCCGCGGGTTACGGCGGTGATGATCGAGCGGATTGCGAGCGGCGAATAGCTCATGATGCGCCGCGCAAGGTCGCGAGCGGCGGGCATCAGTTCCTCATGGGCAACGACATGGTTGATGAGGCCCATCTCCCGGGCGCGATCCGGCGAGAAATCCTCGCCCGTCAACAGCAGTTCAAGCGCGCGCTTGCGGCCGGCAAGTCGCGGCAGGCGTTGCGTGCCGCCGAAGGTGGGCGGCATGCCGAGCTTGATCTCGGGCTTGGCAAAGCGTGCCTGCTCACTGGCGATTGCCAGATGCACCGCCTCGGTGATCTCGCATCCGCCGCCATAGGCAATGCCGTTGACGGCAGCGATGACCGGCTTCGGGAAGGATTCGAGCCGCGCGGTCAGACGCTGGCCGCGGCGGACGAAATCGCGCACCGCCGGGTTCACGCCCTTCGCCACACTTTCGGAAAATTCGTGAATATCGCCGCCGGCGGAAAAGGCGCGGTCGCCCGCGCCGGTGATGATGACGGCGCCGACCTTGTCGTTCCCCTCGATTGCGTCAAGGAGGGCCAATAGCCGGTCGATCAGCTCGTAGCTCAGCGCATTGAGCTTCTCGGCCCGGTTCAGCGTCAGTTGGGCAATGCCTTCGGAAATCTGCATCAGAACGGTGTTGGACATGGTTGCTCTCCGGCAAGTGTTGACACGGAGAGGTTAGGTGCGGGAGGATGTCATGTATATTCACTAGTCGGTATACATCGTGATGGCGAAAGCTCAGAAATCGACCCGGGAAACGATCGTCGCGGCAGCAGCAAAGCTCTTCTATGCCGAGGGTATCCGCGCCGTCAGCGTCGATGCGGTGGCCGAAGCTGCGGGGATGACGAAACGCACGCTCTACTATCACTTCGAAAGCAAGGACGACCTGATAGCGGCCTATCTCGAAGGGCGCGACCAGCCGAACCTGGCGCTGTTTCGCAAGTGGTTCGAGGCGACCGACGGCGATCTCGCGGCTAAGGTCGAGGCGATCTTCGTCAATCTCGCCCGCGTCGCCCGGCATCCCTCATGGAAAGGTTGCGGTTTCCTGCGGACCACGGCCGAGCTTGCCAATATGCCTGGCCATCCGGCGATCCGCATCGGTGCGGCCCACAAGAAGAAGTTCGAGGCCTGGCTGGCGCAGGTGTTCGCCGAGGCAGGCATCGATGAGGCCGGCGAACTGGCGCGCCAGATGCTGCTGTTGCTCGACGGCAGTTTTGCGGTCGTGCTTCTGCACCGGGATGCAAGCTACATGGAGAGTGCCGGCAAGGCGGCAGCGATGCTGGTTCGCGCGGCGATGCCCGGCCGCTGATTTCTGCCTTCAGGGCTTGCCGTCGGCCTCGACCTTGGTGGTGCCGCAGGGGTCGAGCACGACGCCGTTTTCGAAGGTGCCGGACACCAGCCCGCTGACATCGACCCGGTCTCCCGGCTTCAGCGCGCTGTTGTTGTATTCGAGGCAGACGACGCGGGTCTTGGTATTCGGGCACAGCGTCGTGACGGCGATCGGATCCTGAACCTCCAGCGACACGACTTCGGCGGTCAGCTCGACGTCGGGCCATTCCGGCGGTTGCGTCTCCCAGCCGGCGACCATAGGGACGATCGCCTCGCAACTGGTCACGTGCGGGCCGCCATCTTCGGCGGTCGATGGCGTCGGCAGCAGGAGAAGAGCCAGGAAAGTACTGCGGGCGACCCGCGTCAGGTGAAGCATTGTTGTCTCCTGTGTTAAGGAGGCGCTCTACCAAGGCCTTTCATGGCTGGAAAATGATGGCTCCTCATCTCGCATTGAACGGAATTCAGCATGCTCGACTGGCGTCGGATCGATCTCAACAATCTGAAAGTGCTGCATGCATTGATGCTGGAGCGCCATGTCGGTCGGGCGGCCGAGCGGCTGGGGGTGACGGCCTCGTCGATCAGTCATCGGCTACGGCGCATGCGGGAGGACTTTTCCGACGAACTGTTCGTGCGCACGCCGACCGGCATGGCGCCATCGCCGCGCATGGAAGAGATCGCGGTGCCGCTGAGCGAGATGATCACCAGCATCACGCTCGCGGTTTCGTCCGGTGCACTGGAGGCTCTGCCCCAGGCACGGCGCTTCACGCTCGTGGTGCCTGACGGTCTGCGCCAGCAGCTTTTGCCGGTGCTGATGCAAGGGCTGCTGCAGGACCATGCGGGCCATAGCCTGCACATCCGCTCCTTTGAACGCCGCTCCTATGCCACCGAACTGTCGCAGGGCGAGGTCGATGCCGTCATCTCGGTCGGCGGCGATCGCGATGACCGCAGCCTCGTCGACCGGTTGCCGGTTGCCTGCGACAGGCTCGTCTGCCTGTTCGGTCCGCTCTGCCCGCTCGCCGGTGCGGATGAGGTGGCGGTCGACGACTATCTCTCGGCCGCGCATCTCTATTCGCTGCCCTGGCCGGCGTCGGACAATCACTTCGACCGGCTGCTGGCGCGCGACGGGCGCTCGCGCCGGATCATGCTCACCATGCCATCCCATCTGGGGATCGGCGACGCGCTGATTGCCAGCCGGCTGGTTGCCACTGTTCCGTCGTCGCTTGCCCGTCATCTGACGGCGCTGCACCCGGCGCTCGCCATCCGCCCGCTTGCGATCGACGGCACCGAAGGAACGGTGTTTCTGGAAACCTCGCGCCAACAACAGCGGCGGCCGGAAATTGGGCGGCTCAAGGCGCTGGTGGAGACGGCGATCCGAACAGTGCTGCCCCGATCTCCGGCAGCGCCGCGTGGCTGACCGGACAGTCAAAAACCTCTTTAGCACTTTTGCCCACTGCCGGTTTCGGCGCTCTTGGCAAACGCGTTGCCGCAAGACAAATTGCGCCCACACGAAAGCCGGGAGGATGGCATGGCAGTCAAACGTATCGTGTCCAATCTATACGCGCCGGATCCGCAGGTGGCGCATGCCTTCTACGCCGACCTGCTTGGGCTCGAGCTGGTGATGGATCATGGCTGGATCCTGACATTCGCGGCCAAAGGGCAGGCGGTGATGCCGCAGGTGGGTGTCGCGAGCGAAGGCGGCAACGGCACCCCCGTGCCGGTGCTCTCGATCGAGGTCGATGATGTCGACGCGGTCTATGCCCAGGCGCGGGAAAAGGGCGTCGAGGTCGTCTATGAGATTACCGACGAGCCCTGGGGTGTCCGACGCTTCTACATGCGCGACCCGTTCGGCAACGTGATCAATATCCTGTCGCATTGAAGGGGCCGGCGTCCGAGGGTGTTGGCCAACGTCAGGCTGATGGCAACATCCGGGAACCACTTCCTTGGCGGGCGAGCGTCCCCACGCCCTTGTGCCGGGGCCCCAGCGGCCCGACGTCATCAGGGCCAAAGACCTTTCAGCCCAAGGACTTGGGCGGGCTGGATCCCTGTGACGAGCACAGGGATGAGGGGCGTTTTGAGCGTCGCCTACACTTGTTCGCGACGTGTCAGGAAGAGGGACGCGTGCGTGCGCAGTACGAGGTCGGCCGCCGATGGGATCGGCGAACGACCGTCCGAAATCAGGCGAGCGTCAACGCATTGGCGAGGTCGGCGACCAGATCGTCCGGGTGCTCGATGCCGATCGAAAGCCGGATCGTGGTGTCGAGAACGCCGATGCGGCGGCGCACGTCGATCGGCACGCCGGAATGGGTCATCGCTGCCGGGTGGCTTGCCAGCGATTCCGTGCCGCCGAGGCTGACGGCGAGCTTGAAGATCTGCAGCGCATTGAGGAAGCGGAACGCCGCCTCCTGGCCGCCCGTGATATCGAAGGAGAAGGTCGATCCGGCGCCGGTGCATTGCGCCGCATAGGCCTTGCCGAGCGGCGAGGCTGCGTCGTGGAACGGCAGGTAGTGGATGCGCTCGACCTTGGGATGGTCGCGGAGGAATTCTGCCACCACCAGGGCATTGTCGTTGGCCTTGTGCATGCGCACCGACAGGGTCTCGAGCGAGCGGCCGAGCATCCAGCAGGAATGCGGGTCGAGTTGCGTACCGATCGCGCCGCGCAGCGCCTTCACCTGCTTCATCACCGCCTTCGAGCCGAGGGCGGCGCCGGCGATGAGGTCGGAGTGGCCGCCGACATATTTGGTCAGCGAATAGAGCGAGATATCGGCGCCATGCTCGATCGGCCGCTGGAACACCGGGCCGAGCAGGGTGTTGTCACAGGCGATGACAGGCGTGTGGCCCTGCTTGGCGCCGATGGCGTCGGCAACGCGGCGGATCATGGCGACGTCGACGAGGCTGTTGGTCGGGTTGGCCGGCGTTTCGATCAGGATCACCGAGACGCGGCCTTTTGCCATCGCCTCTTCGGCAGCTTTCGTCACTGCCGCCTCGTTGACGCCATCGGCAAAGCCGACCGCTGAAACGCCGAGGTTGAGGAAGGTTTTCGCCAGCAGCGTCTCGGTGCCGCCATAGAGCGGCTGGCTGTGCAGCACCGCATCGCCCGGCTTGACGAACGCAAGCAGCGTCGTTGCGATCGCCGACATGCCGGAGGAAAACAGCGCGCAGCTTTCCGTGCGCTCATAGACGGCAAGGCGATCCTCGACGATCTCGCTGTTCGGGTGGTTGAAGCGCGAATAGACGAGGCCGGCACCCACACCCGCCGGCGGCTCGCGACGGCCGGAGACGAAATCGAAGAAATCGCGGCCTTCCTCGGCGGTGCGGAAGACGAAGGTGGAGGTCAGGAACACCGGCGGCTTGACGGCCCCCTCAGACAGTTCAGGGTCGTAACCATAGTTCAGCATCAGCGTTTCGGGATGCAGCTTGTGGTTTCCGATATGGGTCTTGTAGGGGTGCGGCGCGGTCATGGCTTTCTCCTGAAGCGAAACGGGGCGACTGGCAGGCAAATTATATCAGACGCTTGGACCGATCCTTGCTATTTGCGATCACATACCCTTGAATTGCGCAAACTATTGCCGGGATTGAAGAGATATGACGCAGAAAATTGCCGACGAGACCGACCGCAGAATCCTGAGGGAGTTGCTGGCCGACGCGCGCATCACCAACAACGACCTTGCCGAACGTGTCGGCCTGTCGGCTTCGCCCTGCCTCAGACGGCTGCGGCGGCTGGAGGAGACCGGCGTCATCCGCGGCTACACGGCGCTGATCGACCCGGCGGTCGAGGGCTGGACGATGACGGCGATCGCCACCGTCCGCCTCAGCCGTCAGCACGAGGACGAGATCGTGATGTTCGAACAGGCGATCCGCGGCTGGGACGAAGTGCTCGAATGCCACCTGGTCACCGGTTCGCGCGACTATGTGCTGAAGGTGATGAGCGCGGGGCTCGAGCAATACGAGCGCTTCATCAAGGAGAAGATCGCAAGGCTCAAATGCGTGGCGTCGATCGAGACGAGCTTCGTGATGAACACGATCAAGGAGCGGCGGATCTAAGCGGCGAGTGGCCGATGAGTCAGGAAGTCTGAGGCTCCGCGCGCATCGTGGCCGACCCTTGCAATGTCGGCGTGTGTTCGGGCATCGATCTCGCCTTGCCAAGCGAGCGCAGGCATTGTCTACTGCCGGATATTGCACACCATATGACCTTTTCGGAGCATTGCGATGCCGTCCATGGAACTGCTTCTGGCTTTCGTCGTGACCACGGCAATTTTCGCCTATATCCCGGGTCCTGCGATGCTTTATGCGGCGGCGCAGACGATGGCGCGCGGCCGCTGGTCCGGTTTGATGGCGACGCTCGGCATTCACCTCGGCGGCTATGTGCATGTCTTTGCGGCGGCCGCCGGTCTGTCGGTGCTGTTTCATGCGGTGCCGGTGCTCTACATGGTCGTCAAGTTTGCCGGTGCCGCCTATCTCGTCTGGCTCGGGATTTCGCTGTTTCGCGCCAAGGCACAAGGGGCGGGCGACTTGCCCGGCATCGGCGCGAAATCCGGCCGGCGCGCCTTCTTCGAAAGCATCACCGTCGAAGTGCTGAACCCCAAGACGGCGATCTTCTTCGTGGCCTTCTTGCCGCAGTTCATCGACGCATCCGCGGCGTTCCCGGTCTGGCTGCAGTTCGTCATTCTCGGCACGATCGTCAACCTGATGTTTTCGTCTGCAGATATCGTCTGCGTCATTCTGGCGGGGGTACTGATGGCCAGGCTCAAGCGCTCGAGCATGGCGCAGCGTGCGATGCAGCGCGTTGGTGGCGGCGTGCTCGTCGGGCTCGGCGTGCACCTGGCCTTCCAGAAAAGCTGATCCGCGCATGCCGCGTGTAGAGGATGGCGCCGGTGGCGGTTACACTGCCGACGCGAGGTTGTCGCCTCTGTGGCTGACGGCTATCAATCGGGCACCGCGCCAACCCACATGGCGCTCTTGACGAACGACTGACAACAAGGAGCCTGCCGGTGGATCACCTTGAAGAGATAGGCCTGCGCAGGGCGAGGTGGCCCGTTCCACGATTCGTGTCCGGGCTTTGGGCGTCGTTGTCGACGACGGGGCTCATCGTCGCCGTAGCGTTCTTCGCCGCGTCTCTGACGCCGAGCCTGATCCCGCGGCCCTACGTCATTCAGGCGATGATCTCAGGCCTTTCGCTGTCTGCCGGCTATGCCATCGGCGTGTTCCTGCGCTGGCTCTGGTCCTATCTCGAACTGCCGGACGTACGGCCGAAGACTGGCCTGTTCCTCAAGCTTGCGGCGGCCCTCGGCTGCGGAATTTTTGCGTTGACCTTTCTTTGGCGGGCGGCGGAATGGCAGAATACCGTGCGCAGCCTCATGGGGCTCGATCCCGTCGAGAGCGCCGAGCCGTTCAAGCTTGGCCTCATCGCCGCTGTCGTCTTCATCGTCATCGTCCTGCTTGTACGCCTGTTCCGGCTGACATTCCGCTTTCTTGCCAAGCGCTTCGAATATGTGTTGACGCGGCCGCTGGCAAAGGTCACGGCCATTGCGGCGGCCATCGCTCTCTTCTGGTCGGCGACCGACGGGGTGATCTTCCGCTACGCACTGCATGTGGCCGACAGCTCCTTCCAGAGGCTCGATGCGCTGATCGACCCTGATGTGGCGCCGCCGACCGACCCGATGAAGACGGGCAGCGGCGCGTCGCTGATGACCTGGGACGAACTCGGCCGGCAAGGGCGCCAATTCATCGCCTCAGGGCCGAGCGCCGGGGATATCGGCGCCTTCTTCAGTGGCGAGGCGAAGGAGCCCTTGCGCGTCTATGCCGGGCTCAATTCGGCCGAGACGGCGAAGGAACGGGCCAAGCTGGCGCTCGAAGAACTGAAGCGTGTCGGCGGGTTCGAGCGGTCCAACCTGATGATCGTCGTGCCGACAGGCACCGGCTGGGTCGATCCGCCGGGCCTCGATTCGGTCGAGTATCTCTTGAAGGGCGACGTCGCGAGTGTCGCGGTGCAGTATTCTTATCTGGCCAGCTGGTTGTCGCTCCTGGTCGAGCCGGAATATGGCGGCGAAACTGCCAATGCCTTGTTCGACGCGGTCTACGGTTACTGGACGACGCTGCCCAAGGACAAACGTCCGCGCCTCTACCTCTACGGTCTCAGCCTCGGCTCGATGAACTCGCAGGGCTCGGTCGACCCGTTCGGCATCCTCAGCGATCCGTTCCAGGGCGCGCTCTGGGTCGGCACGCCGTTCCCGACGCGGACGTGGCTTTCGGTGACAGCCGGCCGAAATCCGGGCTCTCCAGAGTGGCTGCCGCGCTATCGCGACGGTTCGGTGATCCGCTTCACCGGCCAGCAGAATGCGCTGGATATCCCTGGCGCGGTATGGGGCAATGTCCGCATCGTCTACCTGCAATATGCCAGCGACCCGATCACCTTCTTCGATGCGCATTCCTTCTATCGCGAGCCGGACTGGATGAAGGCGCCGCGTGGTCATGACGTCTCGCCGGACCTCAGATGGTTCCCTGTGGTAACGATGTTCCAGCTTCTGGCCGACGCGGCGACGGGCACGACGACGCCAATAGGCTTCGGCCATGTCTATGCGCCGGAACATTATATCGATGCGTGGATGGAGGTCGTCGATCCGCCTGGGGTGACAACGGATGACGCGACCCGGCTGAAGGCGCTGCTCAAGGGGCGCTATTGAAAGCCGGCGCATGTCAGTCGCCGCGCAGATGGGCGGCGATCTGATGGGCAAGCGCCTGGATCAGCGGCGCCTCGGCCTTCTCCGTCGGGCAGAGGAGGTAATAGCCCGCGGACGCCGGTATCGCCGTTGCGAACGGCTGGATCAGCCGTCCTTCCTGCAGATAGGAGCGGGTGAGAACATCCGAGACCAGTGCCATGCCTTGTCCCTGCAGGGCTGATGCGACGGCGACGGCGACCGAAGGCACCCGGACGCTGCGGCTGCCTTCAAGCGATATGCGCGCGGCGGCCGCCCAGCGCGTCCATTCCCGGCCGTCGTCCTCGTGTAGCAAGGTGACGTCGCGCAGCTTCCGGTCGCGGTGCGACCCTTCCAGGCGCGGGAAAAGAAGCGGCGAGCAAATGGTCCTGAGCTTCACGTCGCTGACCACCTGCCACCACAGCCCGTTGAACGGCGGATTGTCGTAGACCACAGCCAGGTCGACATCGTCCCATTGCACGTCGCTTGCGCGGATACAGCTGCGCATGGCGAGATCACTGACCCCGCGTGCGTCGGCGAATTGCACCAGCAGGCTCGCCATCCAGGCGATGGCGAGCGCCGGGGGCAAAGCGACCGTCAGCTTCGTCTGGTGGTTTTCGAGCTGCCGCTCGGCATTGTTTTCAACGGCAACCGCAAGATTTCCGATGGCGTGGGAGACGGTCTGGGCGAAATCGCGCCCGGCGGCGGTCAGTCAAATATTGCGTCAGAAAGCCGGCGCAGCTGCAGCGATACGGCGCCGGGGCTGAGACCCAGCTCATCGGCTGCCTGGCGCACCGATCCAATCCGGGCAACGGCTTCGAAGACCCTGAGATAGGGCAGGAAATGCAACGCCTTCATTCGAGCTCCAAACCCCGATTGGCAGTCGATCGATGCGTTTCCGCCATCAACAACTGTTTAGCCAAACTAGACAATATCAAGCATAAAAAATCGCTATTCCCAATCGATTTTTGCTTCTATGAATCGGGTCGGAGAGAGGGAGATAAGCCATGATCGCAGCGCAACCATTTGATTTTCCTTATGACGGCAAGCTGGTTCCGTCGCAGACCGCGCTGATGGTGATCGACCTTCAGATCGACTTCTGTTCGCCCAACGGCTACTTCGCTTCGATGGGTTACGATCCGGCGCCGCTCGCGGCGATCGTGCCGGCCGTCAATCGGGTGATATCAGCCGCGCGGCAGGCCGGGTGCCTGATCATCCATACACGGCAGGGCTACCGCGCCGACCTCGCCGACATGACCCCTTACGAAAAATGGCGCCGCAAGCGTTCTGGCCTCGAGAACACGCAGGTACTGCTGCGCTCGAGCCCCGGCTTCCAGCTGCTGCCGGAACTCGATGTGGTGGAGAGCGACGTCATCGTCGACAAGACCTGCAACAGCTCGTTCACCTATACGGATCTCGAGCATGTGCTGAGGGCGCGGGGCATCACCCATATGCTCTTTACCGGCTGCACCACCGATGTCTGCGTGCATACAACGCTGCGCGAGGCCTGCGACCGCAATTTCCAGTGCCTGACGATTTCGGATTGCTGCGCCAGTGGCGAGCAATGGGCGCATGAGGCGGCGATCAACATGATCTCGATCGAGAACGGCATCTTCGGCACGGTCTCGACCAGCGAAGCCGTCATCGCCGGCCTGGCCAAAGCCAGCCGCTAGCACCGACAGTACACCTCCATTTTCAAAGCGTTCTGCCAACCGTTCCAACGGAATGATGCCCCATGCAAAGATATATCTCGCTGATGAAACTGACGGCCAAGGGACTAGCCGAACTTGCCGACAGCGGCGCACGGCGCAAGGTGAGCGAAGACCGCGTCTCTGCGCTCGGCGGCCGTTCTGTCGCCTTCTACGCCACGCTCGGAACATACGATTTCGTCCAGGTTTTCGAGATGCCCGACAATGCGTCGATGATGCAATACGTGCTGACGGCGCGGCGCGACGGGTTCGTCGACCCGCTTATCCTTCCCGCCTTCGACAGCCAGACCTATGGCGACATCGTCGGGCGCGTTTCACCAACCTAATCGAGGGGAATAGAGATGATCAGACTGGCATCGCATGCAACCCTTCTCGGGACCATTCTGCTGTCGGCGGGGCTTGCCCATGCGGAAGTACCGGCCTTTGCCGCCGATGGCGACATCGGCGTGTGCACGACCGCTGCCTTTCCGCCGCTGACCTTCAAGGAAAGCCCGGCGGATACCAAGCCGACCGGCATCGATATCGAGATCGTCGAGGCGCTTGCCGGTCTCTGGAACGCCAAGGTCGGCTATACCGTCACGGAGTTTGCCGGCCTGTTGCCGACGCTCGGCGCCGGGCGCTGCGACATGATCGTCAGCGGCATCTACATCAACGACAAGCGTCGCGAGACCTATGACGGCGTCTCCTACATGAAGTCGGCAACCGCGATGGTGACCAAGGCCGGCAGTGATGCCATCAAGGTGCCGGAGGACCTGAGCGGCAAGGTGATCGCGCTCGAGGCCGGCGCCTACTACAAGCAGGAGCGGATCGAGCCCCTGAACAAGGCGCTCGCGGCCAAGGGCCATGCGCCGGTCGAGGTGCAGGAATATCCGACCCAGCAGGCGGCCTACCAGCAGGTGCTCGTCGGGCGCGTCGATGCGACGATGACCGAGGAGGCCGAGGGCGCCTATCGCGCCTCGCGCTCGGACGGGACCTTGCAGCTTCCCTACATCTGGGCCTCGGATTTCACCTACGGCATCTACTCCCGGCGCGGGGACAGCGATGCGGCTCAGATCAAGGCGGGCCTGAAGACCTTGAAGGAGCAGGGCTTCTTTACCGGTATCGCCAAGAAATACGGCCTTGATCCAGCGCTGTTCGACGTCGATTACGACCGTTGATGCTTTGAGAGCGGGATGGGGAAAGTGTGTGCGGTCTTCCGCCCGCATCCCGCTCCAACTTAATCCAAGGAAGCGGGCAGGGCATGAACTTCGACACCAAACTGTTTTTCGATGCCCTGACCATGCCGGTCATGCTGCAGGGTGCGGCCATCGCCATCCTGCTCTCCATCCTGGTTCAGGCCGCCTCGTTCCTGCTCTGCCTGCCGCTCGCCGTCGCCTTGAACTCGATGGCGGCGGTGCGCCGCACGGCGGCCCAGATCTATGTCTGGCTGTTTCGCTCGGCCCCGCTCATCCTCGTGCTGCTGATCGTCTGGAACGGTGCACCGCAGCTCTTTCCCGGCCTGACGCGGGCGCCCTGGTACACGCCCTTTGCCGCCGCCTTCATCGCCTTCACGCTGGTCACCACCGCCTACATGGCCGAGGCGATGCGCGGCGCGCTGGCAGCGATCGGCCAGGGGCAGACGGATGCGGCCCGCGCGCTCGGGCTCAACCGGCTGCAGACCTTCTTCCTTGTCGTCCTGCCGCAGGCTTTGCGCATCGTCATGCCGGTGCTCGTCAACGAGTTCATCAACCTGATCAAGCTGACGTCACTTGCCTATGTGATCTCGATGCGAGAGATCATGGCCGTCGTCAACGACGCGATCGCCTCCAGCTTCCGCTTCATCGAATGGTATTCGGCGGCACTCGTCTATTATCTGGCGATCGTTTCCATTCTGATGTTCCTGCAGCGGCTGATCCAGCGCCGCATGGCCTAAACCAAGTCGCCTGCAAGCGACATGCTCTGGGGCCCAGTTCCCTTGCATGTCGTCATCTCGAACCCGCTGCACACTTTCGGGCGACGCGCACTGGCCCTTTCAGCCCGCGGCCTCGCTTTCTGCGGAAAGCAGCGTCTGCATCGCACCGATGATCTTGCGGTGCTGGTGGGCGTGGCGCGTGCGAAGGCTGGTGGCGGCATAGACCGACTGCGGGATCACCGGCGCATCGGTAACGATGCAGGCCCGGCCGGATTGCACGAGCCGATCGGCCGTTGCGACTGTCACATAGGCTGCACCACCGAGCGAATTCAGCAGCATGGTGATCGCCATGTTCTGGCCGGTTGCGACCGGCGCCGCCGAGAGATGCGGCAAAGCCAGCCGGTGCGCGCGATCGAAGGCCGGTGAGTAGATCGCCTGGATATAGGTCTCGATCCTGACATCCGATAGCGAAGCGGCGTCTGTGCTCACCATCACGTAATGCAGATCGCCGATCCTTTCATAGTGAAGGTCGGGCAGATAATGCGGGGTATAGAGCAAAGCGAGGTCGAGGTCGCCGGCGCCGAGATCCCGGTTCATCTGATTGGAGTAGTCTGCTTCCATGTAGATCTCGGTGGTCGGCAGCTCCTTCCGGATGGCCGAAAGCCATTCGCCGGCAAAGGCTTCGGCGAGATCATGCTGGATGCCGAGCCGCATCGAGCGTTCCAGCGCGCCGGCGCTGGTGACCGCACGTGTCGCCTCATGCCATTGGTTTTGCAGCGCTTTTGCGTAGTCCAGAAACCT
This sequence comes from Sinorhizobium sp. A49, assembly GCF_002002725.1. Taxonomy (GTDB): domain Bacteria; phylum Pseudomonadota; class Alphaproteobacteria; order Rhizobiales; family Rhizobiaceae; genus Ensifer. Next base: position 76,894 of record NZ_MUNW01000036.1, read on the forward strand.
GAGGCCGGCAGCCGTCGGTACCGTGCCGCCCTTGTTGCGGGTAAAGAGCTTGCGGTTGAACTGCGCCTCCAGCGCCTTGACGCGGTGGGAAACGGTGGACTGGGTGATGTTTAGCCGCTCGGCCGTGCGGTTGAAGGAGCGAGTCTCCATCAGGTCCAGGAACGTCTCGATCAGATCCACTTGCATCGGCATTGCGTCCGGTTTCGAAGGTTCGTCCAATCTAATCGAATTCATCGATCAATAAAGCCTGTTTCCATCGCTTGATGGCGCCCCGTTTCACCGGCAAGAATTCCGGCAAAACGAGGGAACAGTGCATGTCGAATTTGCCGTCTCACGCGCGCGTCGTGATCATCGGTGGGGGAGCGATCGGCGCTTCCTCGCTCTACCATCTTGCCAAGGCGGGCTGGACCGATTGCGTGCTTCTGGAAAAGAACGAGCTGACGGCGGGATCGACCTGGCATGCGGCCGGCAATGTGCCGACGTTTTCGTCGTCCTGGTCGATCATGAACATGCAGCGCTATTCCGCCTCGCTCTATCGCGACCTCGGAGCGCACGTCGATTATCCCATGAACTATCACGTCACCGGCTCGATCAGGCTCGGCCACTCGAAGGAGCGGCTGCAGGAGTTCAAGCGCGTCGTCGGCATGGGCCGCTACCAGGGCATGGATCTCGATATTCTCTCGCCCGAGGAGATGCGCAGCCGCTATCCGTTCCTCGAAACCCATAACCTGACCGGTGCGCTCTACGACCCCTATGACGGCGACATCGACCCGGCGCAGTTGACGCAGGCGCTCGCCAAGGGCGCGCGCGACATGGGCGCGAAGATCATCCGCTTCTGTCCCGTCACGGCGGCCCGCCGCGAAAACGACGAGTGGGTGATCACCACGCCGCAGGGCGAGATCCGCTGCGAATATGTCGTCAACGCCGCCGGCTACTATGCCCGCGAGGTCGGCAAGATGTTCGGCCGCGACGTGCCGATGATGGTGATGAGCCATCAATACATCCTGTTCGACGAGATCCCGGAGCTGGCCGCCTGGTCGAAGGAAGCAGGCCACAAGCTGCCGTTGCTGCGCGATGTCGACAGCTCCTACTATCTCCGCCAGGAGAAGAACGGCATGAACCTCGGGCCTTACGAGCGCAACTGCCGCGCCCATTGGGTAACGCCTGATGACCCGATGCCCGAGGACTTTTCGTTCCAGCTGTTCCCCGACGATCTCGACCGGCTGGAATGGTATCTGAACGACGCCGTCGAGCGTGTGCCGATCCTCGGAACGGCCGGGCTGTCGCGGATCATCAATGGCCCGATCCCCTATGCGCCTGACGGCAACCCGCTGATCGGGCCGATGCCGGGCGTGCCGAACGCGTTTGAGGCCTGCGTCTTCACCTTCGGCATCTGCCAGGCGGGCGGCGCCGGCAAGGTGCTGGCCGAATGGATCACCGAGGGCCAGACGGAGTGGGACATGTGGTCCTGCGATCCCAGGCGCTACACCGACTATACCGACCAGGACTACTGCATCGCCAAGGGCATGGAAATCTACGGCCACGAATACGCGATGCATTTTCCGAAGCATTACTGGGCGGCCGGCCGCGGCAAGAAGCTGTCGCCTATCCACGACCGGATCGCGGCGCTCGGCGCGCAGTTCAAGCCCTATAACGGCTGGGAACGGGCGATGTGGTACGCCCAAGCCGGTGATGATACGTCGGAAGAGGCGACCCAGACCTGGGGGCGGGCAGGGCCCTGGGCCAAACGCATCGAGGAGGAATGTCTCGCCGTGCGCGATGCGGCCGGCATTCTCGACCTGCCGGGCTTCTCGCGCTTCCGGGTCAAGGGCAAGGGCGCAACCGAGTGCCTTTCCGGCCTGATTACCGGCCGCGTGCCAAAGCCCGGTCGCATCGGCCTTGCCTATTTCTCCGACGACAAGGGCCGCATCGTCACCGAAATGTCGGTCATGATGCTGGACGAGGATTTCTTCTTCCTGATCACGGCGGCAACGGCGCAGTGGCACGATCTCGAATGGCTGCGCAAACACCTGCCCGCCGACGCCGCCTTCACGCTTGACGATGTCACTACGCAATTTAGCTGCCAGATCCTCACCGGGCCGAAATCCCGCGATATCCTCGCAGACATCAGCGATGCGGATCTCGCCAAGGGCTGGTTGACCCATCAGACCGCGCAGATAGCCGGGCGCTATTGCCAGCTGGTGCGCGTCTCCTTTGCCGGCGAACTCGGCTGGGAGATCCACACCAAGGTGGACGATACCGCCGTCATCTTCGATGCCGTCTGGACCGCAGGTCAGAAGCACGGCCTGAAACCCTTCGGCATGGAGGCGCTCGACAGCCTGCGCATCGAGAAGGGCTACCGCGCCTGGAAGGGCGATCTTTCGACCGACTACACTATCCTGCAGGGCGGGCTCGAGCGTTTCGTCGACTGGGCAAAGCCCGGCTTCAAGGGCAAGGCGGCGCTGGAACGGGAGAAGCAGCAGGGTGTCAGCAAACGCTTCGTCACCCTGACGGTCGCCGCCGACGGCTGCGACGCGCCCTACATGTCGACGCTCTGGTCGGATGGCCAGGTGGTCGGCGAAACCACCTCGGGCAATTGGGGCTACCGCGTCGGCAAGTCGATCGCGCTCGGGATGCTGCGCGCCGATCTCGCCGTGCCCGGCAACGAGATCGAGGTCGAGATCTTCGGCGATCGCTTCAAGGCGACGGTGGAGGCCGACCAACCGCTCTGGGATCCCTCCAATGAAAGACTGCGCGCATGACGAAGCCCATTCCCTCGAAAGCCCGGGCCGTCATCATCGGTGGCGGCGTCTCAGGCTGTTCCGTCGCCTATCACCTGGCCAAGCTCGGTTGGACCGATGTGGTGCTGCTTGAACGCAAGCAGCTGACCTCGGGCACGACCTGGCATGCAGCCGGCCTGATTGGCCAGCTGCGCGCCTCCCAAAACATGACGCGGCTGGCAAAATATTCGGCCGACCTCTACGTCAAGCTGGAGGCCGAGACTGGCATTTCCACCGGTATGCGCCAGAACGGCTCGATCACCGTGGCGCTGACGGAGGAGCGAAAGGAAGAGATCTACCGCCAGGCCTCGCTGGCACGTGCCTTCAACGTCGACGTGCGCGAGATCACGCCTGACGAGGTCAAGGCGATGTACCCGCATCTCAACACCTCCGATGTGAAGGCGGCGGTGCATCTGCCGCTCGACGGCCAGTGCGACCCGGCCAACATTGCCATGGCGCTCGCCAAGGGTGCGCGCCAGAATGGCGCAACGATCATCGAGGGCGTCAAGGTTACGGCCGTGCTCAAGAAGGACGGCCGGGTAACGGGCGTCACCTGCGAGCAGAACGGCGAGACCTACACGATCGAGACCGACCACGTCGTCAACTGTGCCGGCATGTGGGGCCGCGAGTTTGCGCGGCAATCCGGCGTCACCGTGCCGCTGCATGCCTGCGAGCACTTCTACATCGTCACCGAGGCGATCCCCAACTTGACCCGCTTGCCGGTGCTGCGCGTGCCGGACGAGTGCACCTATTACAAGGAGGATGCCGGCAAGATGCTGGTCGGCGCCTTCGAGCTCAAGGCCAAGCCCTGGGGCATGGACGGTATCCGCGAGGACTTCTGCTTCGACCAACTGCCCGACGATTTCGACCATTTCTCGCCGATCCTCGAAATGGCGGTCAACCGCATGCCGATGCTGGAGACGGCGGGCATCCATACCTTCTTCAACGGTCCGGAGAGCTTTACGCCCGACGATCGCTACTATCTCGGCGAGGCGCCGGAGGTTAGGGGATATTGGGTCGCGGCCGGCTACAACTCCATCGGTATCGTTTCATCCGGCGGCGCCGGCATGGCGCTGGCTGAGTGGATGAACGACGGCGAGCCGCCCTTCGATCTCTGGGAAGTGGATATCCGCCGGGCGCAGCCGTTCCAGAAGAACCGTGCCTATCTGAAGGATCGCGTGTCGGAAACGCTGGGGCTGCTTTACGCCGATCACTTCCCCTACCGCCAGATGGCGACGGCCCGCGGCGTTCGCCGTTCGCCGCTGCACGAACACCTAAAAAGCCGGGGCGCGGTCTTCGGCGAGGTCGCCGGCTGGGAGCGGGCCAACTGGTTTGCCAATGACGGTCAGGAGCGTGAATACCGCTATTCCTGGAAACGGCAGAACTGGTTCGAAAATCAGAAGGCCGAGCATCTGGCAGTCCGAAACGGTGTCGGCCTGTTCGACATGACCTCTTTCGGCAAGATCCGAGTGGAAGGGCGCGATGCGCTTTCCTTCCTGCAGCGGCTCTGCGCCAACGAGATGAACGTCGAGGCTGGTCGCATCGTCTACACCCAGATGCTCAACGGCCGCGGTGGCATCGAAAGTGACCTGACGGTCACGCGTCTTTCGGAAACGGCGTTTCTTCTGGTCGTTCCTGGCGCCACGCTGCAGCGCGATCTTGCATGGCTGCGCAAGCACGTGCGCGACGAGTTCGTCGTCATCACCGATGTCGGTGCTGGCGAAAGCGTGCTCTGCGTCATGGGGCCGAAGGCACGCGACCTGATGCAGAAGGTGAGCCCGAACGATTTTTCGAATGCCGCCCATCCCTTTGGCACGGCGCGCGAAATCGAGATCGGCATGGGGCTCGCTCGCGCCCACCGCGTCACCTATGTCGGCGAACTCGGCTGGGAGCTTTATGTCTCCACCGACCAGACGGCGCATGTCTTCGAGGCGCTTGAGGAGGCGGGGCAGGATCTCGGGCTGAAACTCTGCGGCATCCACACGCTCGACAGCTGCCGCATCGAAAAGGCTTTCCGCCATTTCGGGCACGATATCACCGACGAGGACCACGTGCTCGAAGCCGGGCTCGGCTTCGCGGTGAAACCCGACAAGGGCGATTTCATCGGTCGCGAGGCGGTGCTCGCCAAGCACAATCGCGGGCTTTCGCGCCGGCTGGTGCAGTTCCGTCTGGCCGATCCGGAGCCCTTGCTCTTCCACAACGAGGCGATCGTGCGCGACGGCAAGATCGTCGGCACCATCACCTCGGGAAATTACGGCCACCACCTCGGCGGCGCCATCGGCCTTGGTTACGTGCCGTCGGAAGGCGAGAGCGATGCCGACGTGCTCGGCTCACGCTTCGAAATCGAGATTGCCGGCACGCGGGTGAAGGCCGAGGCATCGCTGAAGGCGATGTACGATCCGAGCTCCGAACGGGTGAGGATGTAGCGAACGGCGTTTAAGGCTGCCCCTCATCCGGCCTGCCGGCCACCTTCTCCCCGTATGACGGGGAGAAGGGCACGCGTGGCGAGCTTACCGCCCGTGAACGGGGCAAGGCGGGCAATTCAGGATGCGAGACTTTCCCTCTCCCCGCTGGCGGGGAGAGGGTCAGGGTGAGGGGCTCTCTCTCGGTTTTGAGCGAAATTGCATGCGCGCGCCGGAACGCGGTTCTTCCGGTCCATCTTTCGGGAGTTCAGGCCCATGTTCGCATCGGACCTTTCCAATACCACTGTCGCGGGCGACCGCATCGATCAGCTGGTCGCCGCGCATCGGCCGGGCCATGGGCTGGTCCGCGCCTTCTACCACGACGAGGATATCTACGAGCGCGATCTCGACCGGGTGTTTCGCCGCCATTGGCACTGCGTCGCGCATGAAAGCGTGATCCCGAACCCCAATGATTTCGAAGTGTTCCGCATGGCCGCCGAGCAGGTGATCGTCACCCGCACGGCCACCGGCGCAATCCATGCGATGCTGAACGTCTGCCGCCATCGCGGCGCCGAGGTCTGCACCAAGGACAAGGGCAATGCCCGCGCCTTCGTCTGTCCCTATCACGCCTGGACCTATGGCAATGACGGCGCGCTGAAGGCGGCGCGGCTGATGCCGAAGGATTTCAAGCGCGAGGACCATGGGCTGAAGAAACTTCATGTGCGCGTGGTCGAAGGCCTGATCTTCATCTCTTTTGCCGAAGAACCGCTCGATTTCGCCGAAGTCGAGAACCTGCTGCATGCGACCTGCGGCCAATATGGCTGGGCTACGGCCAAGGTCGCCCACCGCCAGTCCTATCCTGTCGATGCCAACTGGAAGCTCGCCGTCGAGAACTATGTCGAGTGCTACCATTGCGGCCCGGCGCACCCGGAATATTCCGAGACGCATGCGCTCGAACAGCCGTTGCACATGATCGAGGAACTGAACGCCAAGATGGAAGCCCGCACCTGCGCGCTCGGCATCGAGGTCGGCTCCGGCGACCACTGGCAGTCTTCGGCCGGCGGCAAGGAAACGGTGCACGCCTTCCGCTATGCGCTCTATGATGGTGTGAAGACCGGCAGCAAGGACGGACAGCCGCTCAGCACCCTGATGGGCCGCTTCAGCGATTTCGACGGCGGCGTCACATCCATCCATCTCGGCGGCACGACGTTCCTCGTCTGCTATCCCGATCACGGCATGATCTACCGCTTTATTCCGAAGACGGCGGGCACCTGCGAGATGGAACTGATCTGGCTCGTCGACGGCAAGGCGGAGGAGGGGCGGGATTACGACCTCGAACGGCTCACCTGGCTGTGGAAGGTCACGACCGACGAGGACAAGACGATCATCGAACACACCTCGCGCGGCGTGCGCTCGCACTATTTTGTGCCGGGGCCGATCGCGCCGATGGAGCAGAACGAACTGCGCTACATCAACTGGTATCTCGATGAGATCAGCCGGCCTTAGCAACCCTCATCCCTGTGCTTGTCACAGGGATCCAGCAGCGCCGCGTCGGCGGTGTGAAAGAACTTTGAATGCTGAGGTGGGACGAAGCAAGCTAATGACGGCGCGGACGCGCCGTCGCTAGATTCCTGTGACAAGCACAGGAATGAGGCAAGTATCGGTGGCTCAGCGGCGGTTGGGGCAGCAACGACGCCATGCGTCGTGCAGCGCCGTTGCGCGATCAATCCCGCCGGTCGAAATGCGTGCGCAGCGCCACATGGGTCTGCACGGTCGCAACGCCCGAGATCAACGAAATTTGCCGGCGGATGGTGTCGAGATCGCCGTTCGATGCGCATTCGATCAGGAGCATCAGGTCGGTCTCGCCGGCGAGCGACCAGCAGCTGACGACAGGCGGCATGCCGGCCAGATGCGGCACGATATGGTCGCAATTTTTGCCGGGCTGGAAGGATATGGCGATCAGCGCGCGCACCACCGGGGCCTTGTCCTCGACGCCTATGCGGATGGTGTAACCGGCGATCACGCCTTTCGTTTCCAGCCGGCGCAGACGCTCATGGGCAGCACTGCGCGACAGGCCGGCATGGCGGGCAAGCGCCACCAGGCTCTGGCGCGAATCCTGTCGAAGCGCGGCCACCAGAAGCCGGTCTTTCTCATCCAATTCTGTCAATGTGTCGCCCCTATGCACGCCAGGCCGGAAGTTCGTCCGGCTGGACGTCATCTTGTCCAGTGAAGCCGGACGATAGGCCAGCTAGCTTCCTGACGCAACCAAGGAGCGTTAGCCATGACCATCCCGAGACTTCCCAACAATGCCGTCCTGATCCCGATCGACATGCAGCAGGCATTCGATGCCGCTCCCTGGCCACCGCGCTGGAACACTGATGTCGACGACAACGGCCGCGCGCTGCTCTCCGCCTGGCGTGCGGCGGGCCGGCCGATCATTCATGTGCGGCACGATAGCGTCGCGCCGGGCTCGACGCTTCAACCGGGTGCGCCGGGCAATGCGCCGCGCCCGGGCTTTGCGCCCGTCGGCGACGAGCCGCTTGTCAGCAAGAGCGTCAATGCCGCCTTCATCGGCACCGACCTCGATCTGCGCCTGCGCCGGCTCGGCGTCGATACGATCGTGCTCTTCGGCATCTCGACGGATATGTGCGTCTCGACCTCCGTGCGGGTCGGCGCCAATCTCGGTTACCGGGTGATCTTGGTCGAAGACGCCTGCGACTGCTTCGACCAGCCGGACGGCCAGGGCGGCACGATCCCGGCGCGCGACATCCATCGTGCGCATGTCGCCACACTGCGGGCGGAATTCGCCGAGATTACGACCACCGCCGCGATCGTTTCAGTGCTGCGGTTGGCGCCCGCGGCGTAAGGGCGCTGCAACCTTCGCCGTCCGCGGCATCATCTGCTGCGCAAGTCGATCTTGCCTTAGGAGTGATGTGGTCGGTCACTTGCTGGCGGCGCCGCGGACTTCCAATACCTGGTAGGTCCATTTCGGTGTCGTCAGGCTTTCGCCCTCGCGGCTTGGAAAGGTAAGGAAGGTTTCAAACGGCCGTGCCTGGCCGACGGGCACGCGGGAAAGAACCAGCGCGGTATCGTCGCCGATCTTCGAGCAGGTGTCTTGAGGGCAGTCTTCGAGCGTCACGGAGAGCCGGAAATATTCAAGCGGCGTGGCACCGTTGTTGGTGACGGTGCCGCGCAGGCGAAAACTTCGCTCCGGCTGGCTTTGCTGGAAAGTGATATCGCCGAGAACAATATTCTGGGCGGCGGGAACCGCCGGGGCCGTTGCCACCGGCTCGGATGCGGGAGCCTTGCGCTCGCCGCGGTCGCTGATCCAGACGATGAAAGCGGAGAGCAGGGCGATTGCCACTGCGACCGAAAGGATGGGCTCGGCCCACCGGCGAAAGCGGCTGAAACGCGCCGCCAGATACACGATCGCCACGCCAACCAACGCTACCAACCAAAGCATGAAGCTCCTCCTTATCAACCCTTATATAGGGTGAGCGGTGGGTGGCAACATCGCCGCACGCGCTCGAAGGTCACGCTTCCGACATCTGGCGGTTCGAAGCCGGATCGTTTTCGCCAACCCTTTGCGGCAATTGCGAATATGGTGGGCTTGTTGGCGCGTTTAGCGGGGCGTATCGGCCCCCAGGCTGACCGTGTAGGCGCCTTCGAAAGGCACGGCGGCGAAACGCTCGTTGATTTCGGCGAGGCTCTTTTCCGGGTCGAGATCGGCAAAAATGTCGGGCCGCAGCCAATGGGCGAAGGCTTCGGCAGCGACGATGTTGAGCGGAATGGCGTTGAAGAAGTTCCAGATGCCATGGACGCGGCCGCTCTCGACTGCCGTGATGCCGGACAGGACCGGCACCTTGACCGCAGCCGCCAGCGTCTGCTCTGCCTCATCCCTGGCGACGCCGGGACCGATGGAGAAGCCACTATACACTCCGCCGGGAGACGAGGTGGCGATGTAGACGCCGGGGTTTGCCGCGATGACTGCCTCGGCGCTGACCGTGCCGCCCGGTCGCGGCAGCGTGCCTTCGGCGATATTGCGGCCGCCGGCGATCGTCAGGAACTCGCCGAGCCCGCCGACGCCATAGGCCCAGCAGCAAAGATCGGGCTTCGGAAAGGCATCCATCAGTACGGTCGGGCGCGGCTCGGGCTTGGCGACGACGCGGGACCGGATCAAGGCCAGCTTGTCCTCATAGAAGCGTGCGAAGGCTTCCGCCTGCTCATCGCGCTCGAGGACGCGGCCGAGAAGCCGCATCATGTCCGGCGTGCTTTTCAGCGGATCGCTATTGAAATCGACGACGATGACAGACACGCCGGTGCTGGTGAGATAGTCGATGGCGCGCTGGCCCGGCTCGGTATCGGCCTGCCAGTTGGCAAGGATCGCAAGATCGGCCTTCAGTGTCAGCAGCGTTTCCAGGGAAAGTGCCGTACCCACGCCAGAGGCGTCGTCGATCAGCGGCACGTCGGCAATAGCGGGAAATTTCTTGCGAAAGCTCTCGTAGATCTCGGGATTGTCGCCCTTCATGTCACCGGACCAGCCGGCGAGCAGGCTGACGGGATCCGGATGAATGAGCGAAAGCGCCACCAGGTTGAACCCACTGCCGAGCAGGATCGCCTTTGGCGCCGCGGGGATCGTCACCTCGCGCCCGGCCGCGTCCTTCACCGTCATCGGCCATTTGCCTTCGGCCCGGGCGACCGTGGCGAAAAGCGGGATGGTGATGATCAGGGCCAGCATGAGCCGGACCGCGGGCCGCAAGGCGAGATAAAGCAAGCTACTGGTTCCGTTGGCTGGGGAGGGCGCAGAGGCTGCCGCAGCTGCGAACGCCCGGCAAGAGATATCGCAGGCAGCAGATCTTGCGCCGGCAGACGCGCGCGCCGTCCTCTTCCTCGTGGCGCAGGCAACCGAAAAATGGGTTGGGCGAGCCGTCGGGCAGGGATTTGCTGCCGATCAAGGCTTCCGCCTGGGCATGAAGCGGCTCGACGCCGGCGGCGCGCAGGGCATAGTCGATATAGACGAGCGCGTTGTTCCAGGCGAGTTTCGGGGCGATGCCGCCGCTCGACTTAAGATAGCCGACGACTTCGCGCAGATGCTCGCCCATCAAGGGCGCAAGCGCAGCGAACACGTCGTGGTCATCGCCCGCCTGCCAGTCGCCGGCATCGACGACGCCAAAGGCGCGCGGCAGGCCATCTTCCGCCAGCGCCACCTTCATGCGGTTAAACGCGACCGGCAGCACCTGATGGTCGAGCACGCGGGCAACGAGATAGGGAATGGTGAGCGCCGAGAAATAGTAGAGCGACCACATGGAGGCGACAGCGCGGCGATCAGTCCCCCCTGATTTTTCCGCATAGATGTCGAGCGCACGGTCGAAGGCGCCGGAGGCGAAGAACTCCGGCAACGCCATGCCGTCGGAAAGATCATCCGACAGCATCATCTTCTCGTTGCACCAGGCGTGCGGTCCGGAAAACGCAGCAGACAGAACCTTGGCGCTGCCCGTGTCCATCATCGCTTCGGCGGCGGCGGTCATTGTGCCGCCTGCCATGAACAGGCATGCAGAAGAGATACGCTATCGCCCGCACGGTGCGGGCGAGACACAGCCGGAAGCCCGGCTGAAGCAGCGATCCTTCTTGCAAGCATGCGACACACCTTCTGAGCAAGGGTCAGAAACTCATAAGGTGATCGTGTTACTCATGTTTCCTCTTCGCGCAAGCTATTTTATGAGTTTTGTCCGCATGTTTTTGTTCGCGGGCTTGCGGCTACTGGAAGGGCGGTGTCGCAGGCTCGACGGCCGGCTACAGCAGGCCGAGCTGTTTGTAGAAGCCCAGCGCATCGTAATAGTCGTTCTGTGCGGCGATCTTGCCGTCCTTGACGGTGAACACCGAGGCGCCGGTGAAATTGAAGCTCTTGCCGGTTGCGGCCGTGCCATCTGCCCAGGCGCCCGAATTGGTGCCGGAGAACTCCCATTCGAAGGAGACCTTGTCGCCGGCGGCAATCGGATCGCCCTTCATGGTCCAGACGGCATCGGGAGCAGCATTGAGGAAGTTGTCGATGACACCGGTCTTGGCGGCATCCTTGCCGGTCACGGGCTTGCCGACGGAGGCGTCGTAGTAGGTGACGTCGTCGGCGAAGTAGGATGCGGCCTTCGTCGCATCATGGGCGTTCCAGGCGGCGACATAAGCCTTGACGACATCAGGCGCCGCATCGGCGGCAAAGCCTGGGGGTACCTGGAGAACGGCGCTCAGACCCAGAGCGCCTGCGGCAACGAGCAGTTGGCGGCGGTACATGGTATTTCCTCCCATTTGTCGTGGCCCGAGAGGCGCGGCGCTGCCCGAAAAGGCCGCGCCACGCCTGAAGGCTTAGCCGTGGTTGATCATGATGTGGCGGACGGCAGTGTAGTCCTCCAGCGCATAGACGGACATGTCCTTGCCGTAGCCCGACTGCTTGACGCCGCCATGCGGCATCTCGTTGGTCAGCATGAAGTGGGTGTTGATCCAGGTGCAGCCATATTGCAGGCGCGAGGCGGCCCTCATCGCCTTGGAGATGTCCTTGGTCCAGACGGAGGAGGCGAGGCCGTAATCGCTGTCATTCGCCCAGGCGACGGCATCGTCCTTGCCGGTGAAGCGGGTGACGGAGACAACCGGGCCGAACACTTCGCGGCGAACGATCTCGTCTTCCTGGGTGGCACCGGCGATCACCGTCGGCTGGAAGAAGAAGCCGTCGGCACTGCCAGCAGCGCCGCCGGTGGTGATCTCGATGTGCTTCTGGTCGGCGGCGCGCTCGACGAAGCTTGCGACGCGGTCGCGCTGGCGGCGTGAGATCAGCGGACCGATCTCGTTTTCTGTGTCGTCGGCAAGATTGTAGCGGATGGTCGAGACGGCGGAACTCAGGTCGGCGACGAGCTTTTCATAGATGCCGGCTTCGGCATAGATGCGGCATGCGGCGGTGCAGTCTTGGCCGGCATTGTAATAGCCGAAGGTGCGGATGCCATTGACGACCGCTTCGAGATCGGCGTCGTCATAGACGATGACAGGGGCCTTGCCGCCAAGTTCCAGATGCGTGCGCTTCACCGTCTTGGCGGCGGCCGTCAGCACCTTCTTGCCGGTAGCGATGTCGCCGGTGATCGAGACCATCGCGATTTTCGGGTGGTTGATCAGCGCGTTGCCGACGGTTTCGCCGCGGCCGGTGACGACGTTGACGACGCCTTCGGGCAGGATGTCTGCGAGCAGGCGAGCGAGCTTCAGCGCCGTCAGCGGCGTCTGTTCCGATGGCTTGAAAACGACGGTGTTGCCGCCGGCGATCGCCGGCGCCAGCTTCCACGCCATCATCATCAGCGGATAGTTCCACGGCGCGATCGAGCCGACGATGCCGACCGGGTCGCGGCGGACCATGGACGTGTGTCCGGGCAGGTACTCGCCCGCCGTCGGCGCATGCAGGTTGCGGATGGCGCCGGCAAAGAAGCGCCAGCAGTCGATGATGGCGGGCAACTCATCGTTCCTCACGGCATTGATCGGCTTGCCGCAGTTGAGCGCCTCGAGTGCGGCGAAATCGTCGGCGTTCTTCTCGATCGCGTCGGCAATCTTGAGCAGATAACCGGAGCGCTCGCCCGGCGTCGTCATCGACCAGGAGACGAAGGCGCGTTCCGCCGCGTCGACGGCCGCTTCGACCTGCATGTGCGAGGCTTCGGCGAGATCGATGATCTTTGCGCCGGTGCGCGGGTTGAGGATGAGCTCTTCGGCTTCGGTTCCGGCCTCGAAGCGCGATCCGATCAAAAGCTGGGTGTCCATGTCTGTTCTCCCTTGAAAGTCTTGTTCATTTGCCGCCGCCGGCGATCTGGTCGCCGTCGCGGGTCAGGTAGTAGGCGCCGAGGATCGGCAGGAAGGTGACCAGCACCACGATCATGGCGACCACATTGGTCACCGGGCGCTGGCGCGGGCGGATGAGTTCTTCGAGCATCCAGATCGGCAGCGTCGACTGCTGGCCGGCGGTAAAGGTGGTGACGATCACCTCATCGAAAGACAGGGCGAAGGCGAGCATGCCGCCGGCGAGAAGCGCCGTGCCGATGTTCGGCAGGATGATGTAGCGGAAGGTCTGGAAACCGTCGGCGCCGAGATCCATCGAGGCTTCGATCAACGAGCCTGAGATGCGGCGGAAGCGGGCGACCGCATTGTTGTAGACGACGACGATGCAGAAGGTCGCGTGACCGAGCACGATGGTCCAGAAGGAAAACGGGATCTCTGCCATCGAGAAGGCCGAGCGCAGCGCGATGCCGGTGATGATGCCGGGCAGCGCAATCGGCAGGATGACCAGCAGCGAGATGGTCTCGCGGCCGAAGAAACGCGTCTGGCTGACGGCGGCAGCACAGAGCGTGCCGAGCACCAGGGCGACGGCGGTCGCGATCGAGGCGACCTTGACCGACAGCGTCAGCGCCGCCCAGACATCCGGCCGGTTCCAGGCAACGGCAAACCATTGCGTCGTCAGCCCCGGCGGCGGGAACTGGTAGCTCTTTTCCTCCGTGGTGAAGGCATAGAGGAAGATCAGCAGGATCGGCACATGCATGAAGGCGAGGCCGGCGGCGGCCGCGATCTTCAGGCCGAGGGGCGAGCGGTTGAGGCGATCAGAGCGCATCGAAGGCCCCCATGCGTTTGGCCATGTAGAGATAGGCGCCCATGATGACGATCGGCACGACGGTGAAGGCGGCGGCCAGCGGAATGTTGCCGGCCGTGCCCTGCTGGGCATAGACCGCCTGGCCGATGAACAGCCGGGAAGAACCGATGATCTGCGGAATGATGTAATCGCCGAGCGTCAGCGAAAACGTGAAGATCGAGCCGGCGACGATGCCCGGCAGCGCCAAGGGAAAAAGCACGTGGCGGAAGGTCTGGGCCGGCGTGCCGCCGAGATCGGAGGAGGCCTCGATCAGGTTTCCCGGCACGCGCTCGAGGGCCGCCTGGATCGGCAGGATCATGAACGGTAGCCAGACATAGACGAAGACGATGAAGGTGCCGGTGTAGCTGACCGAGAGCGAGTTTCCGCCGACGACGGGAAGCGAGAGCCAGGCATCGAGCAGCCACTGCAGATGCACCTTGGCCAGGAACCAGGTGACGATGCCTTCCTTGGCGAGGATCAGCTTCCAGGCATAGATCTTGACGAGATAGCTCGACCACAGCGGCAGCATGATGCCGAGGTAGAACAGCACTTTCCATTTTCCCTGGGCGTACCGCGCCGCGTAATAAGCGATCGGGAAGGCGATGAGCGCCGAAGCGAGCGTCACGATCGCCGCCATCGATACCGTGCGCAGGATGATGTCGAGATTGGTCTCGCTCAGCAGCTGGCGGTAGGTGGCGAAGGTAAACTCGTAATTGATCAGGCCGGAGAAGTCGTCGATCGAGAAGAAGCTCTGCAGCAGAAGCGCAAAGAGCGAGCCGATGTAGACGACGCCGAGCCACAGGAGCGGCGGCGCCAGCATGACGGTGAGCAGCACATGCGGGTGCTTCCAGAAGAAGTCCGAGAGCCGGCCGGCCGGGCCTCGACGATCCGGTATGGTGATATGTTCAACGACGGCGGTCATGCGTCCTCCATCGGGTGCAACTCGTGCGCCGCAAAGCTGATGGTGACGGGGCTGCCGACGTTGGGCACGGCAAGCGCGGCGGGGCTTGCGACCGCGATGCGCGCGCCATCGACGTCGACGACGACGCGATTGACCGCGCCGAGGAAACTATGGGCCGAGACGGTGCCGTTGAGGCTGAGCGCTCCTTCGCCCGGTGGCGACAGCAAGATCGCCTCGGGGCGAAGGCTGGCATAGGCGGATCTGACGCCCAACTTCTGGCACAGCTTTGCCGGCAGCACGTTTGACGAGCCGACGAAATCGGCGACGAAGCGTGTCTTCGGCTGCTTGTAGACTTCTTCCGGGCTGCCGAGCTGCTGGATGCGGCCATCGTTGAAGACGGCGATGCGGTCGGCCATCGACAAGGCTTCGCCCTGGTCGTGGGTGACGAAGACGAAGGTGATGCCGAGCGACTTCTGCAGGGTCTTCAGTTCTTCCTGCATCTGCTCGCGCAGCTTGAGGTCGAGCGCACCGAGCGGCTCGTCGAGCAGCAGCACCTTCGGCTTGTTGACGAGGGCACGGGCGAGCGCGACGCGCTGGCGCTGACCGCCGGAGAGCTGGCCGGGGCGGCGGCTGCCGTAGCTCGGTAGCTTGACCATGGCGAGCGCGTCTTCGGCCGCCCTGCGACGCTCTTCGCGGCCGACGCCCTTGACCATCAGCCCATAGGCGACGTTGTCGAGGATCGAGAGATGCGGGAAGAGCGCATAGTCCTGGAAGACGGTGTTGACGCTGCGGCGATAGGGCGGCACGCCCTCTGCCGTCTCGCCGAAGATTTCGATATGGCCGCCGGTCGGCTGCTCGAAGCCGGCCATCAGGCGCAGGCAGGTTGTCTTGCCCGAGCCGGAGGGGCCGAGCATGGCGAAGAATTCGCCCTCGGCGATCTCGAGGTTCACGCCATCGACCGCGCGAACGGCGCCGAAGTGGCGGGAAACATTGTCGAAAAGAACGGCGGTGGACATCAAGTTGCTCCAGAATTCCGGCCCCTCATCCCCGCGGTGAGGGGAAGCGCCCCTCATCCGCCCTGCCGGGCACCTTCTCCCCGCAGGCGGGGCGAAGGAGACACGTGGCGGACGCCTTGCCTCAAGGTGATGCCCTGCGGGTTTGCCGAGGGCGTTCCCTCTCCCCGCGAGCGGGGAGAGGGGCAAGGTGAGGGGCTAATGCTTGCGATGTGGTCGCGACGGCTCAGCGACCGCCGATGACGCCGATATAGTCGGAGACCCAGCGGTGGTAGGGCACGCATTCGCCCTGGCTTGCGCATTTCGTCACCGGCGTCTTCCAGAACTTGACCTTGTCGAAGTCCTCGTAGCCGTTGGTCTTGCAGCCGGCGTCGGTCAGAAGTTCGTTGCCCTTGCAGGCGGCGCCGACCGACGGGTTGGCGCCGAACCACGCGGAGACGTCACCCTGGACCTTGGGCGAAAGCGAGTGCTCCATCCACATATAGGCGCAGTTCGGATGGGCGCTTTCAGCGTGCAGCATGGTGGTGTCTGCCCATCCGGTCACGCCTTCTTCCGGAATGGTCGAGGCGATCGGCAGCTTCTCGGCTTCCATCAGGTTGACCTGGAACGGCCAGGAGCCGGAGGCGACGACGCCTTCATTCTTGAAATCGTCGATCTGGATCATGGCGTCGTGCCAGTAGCGGCCGACAAGGGTGCGCTGGGTGCGCAGCAGATCGAGGGCCGCCTTGTACTGGTCTTCGTTGAGCTCGTAGGGATCCTTGATGCCAAGCTCGGGCTTGTGCTTCATCAGGTAGTTGGCGGCGTCCGCCACGTGGATCGGGCCGTCATAGGCCTGGACGCGACCCTTGTTGGACTTGCCATCGGGCAGGTTCATTTCCTCGAATACGACGTTCCAGCTCTTCGGCGCTTCGCCCTTGAAGGCGTCCTTGTTGTACATCAGCACGTTCGGACCCCAGACATAGGGTGTGCCGTAGTGAACGCCGTTGACCGTGTACCAGGGCGCGTTCTGCATGCGCTCGTCGATGGTCTTCCAGCTTGGGATGAGATCGGTATTGATGGGCTGGACGCGCTTGCCGGCGACAAGCCGCATCGAGGCGTCGCCCGAGGCGGTGACGAGGTCGAAGCCGCCTTCGTTCATCAGCGCCACCATTTCGTCCGAGGTGGCGGCTGTCTTGACGCTGACCTTGCAGCCGGTCTGCTTTTCGAAGTCTGTGACCCAGTCGTAGTTCTTGTCGGTCTCGCCACGTTCGATGTAGCCGGCCCAGGCGACGATCGACAATTCGCCTTCGCCCTTGCCCAGTTCCTTCAGCGGCTCCTGCGCCAAGGCGGGTGCCACAAGGCCGAGCGACAGCGTCAGCGCCGTGCAGGATTTCAGGATCTGCTTCATCTGAATTCTCCCAGTTTTGAGCCGCATTTTACGGCTTCGTTCCCAGGTTGAAGCGTGCCTTGGTTTTTCCGCATTCGCAAATTCATTAATCAGAATGCCGCTATCGGTTTTCCCGATATCGATGGATGTGCCGGTGCGGACGAACGCATATACTGTGGCGTAGCCCGATGATTTTCTTTGAATTTCTGAACCGTATCGGATTTCTAGCGTGGACGGGCGCTGCGCAGCGCTTCCGCAATGCCGACGAAATCGCGTGCCGATTGCGGCAGGCTGGAGCCCTTGCGCCAGACCATGCCGACCTGGACGACGGGAAGCGCGCCGGAGACGTCGCGGCTCTCGATGCGGTCGCCTTCAAGCGACCAGGGGCGGTAGACGAGATCGGGCAGGAGCGCGATGCCGGCACCCGTTGCCACCAGGCTGCGCACGGCTTCGACCGAACGTGTTCGGAAGGCGACGTGCGGGCGGGCGCCGAGCGCCGACAGCAGCTTGCCGGTGTTCTCCTCGATTTCGTCGACCGTCAACATGATCAGCGGTTCCTTGGCGATATCGCTGATCGAGATGATGTCGGCGCTGACCAGTGGATGGCCGATCGGCAGCCAGAGGCGATAGGGCGAGGTTTCGAGGATCTCGGCCTGCAGCGCCATGCGGTCCCGGAGATTGGAGATGACCATGACGGCAACGTCCAGTTCGCCGCCGATCAGCAGATGTTCGAGATAGGAGCCGTTGTCCTCGATGGCGCTGACATCGACGCCGGGGCAGGCGCGGCGATAGCGGGCGAGCAGGTCCGAAAGCACGTAGCCGGCCACCAGCGAAGTGACGCCGAGATTGAGCTTGCCGCCGGTCTCCTCGCGGCTGTCGGAAAAGCTGCGCCTTGCATCCGAGACATCGGAGAGGATTTTTGTCGCGTGCCGCAGGAACTGGTGGCCGTTATGGGTGATCGACAGGCCGCGCGGATGCCGGTCGAACAGTTCGACGCCGAGGTCGCCCTCAAGCTCCTTGATCGCCTCGGTGATCGAGGATTGCGAGATTGACAGGTTCTGTGCCGCACGGGTGATCGAGCCCTGCTCGGCGACGGCGACGAAATACTGCAACTGTCTGAAGGTGAAGGCCATCCGTGCAGTTAATCGTTGTGGAGCCGCGCTTGCAAGCGCGAGCGGGAGGTCGTCCCCGGCAACGCAACGGCGGCGGAATTTTCATGGTTGTGTCGGTTTCCGGATAGAAGGCGGCCGGCCTGCTGCTAGACTTCCGCTGGAGAGATCAGGGAGGCGGACTTTGGATCAGGCCGTAATGAAACCGATGCCGACCGAGGAGGGCATTCTCGCCTTTCACCAGCGCTGCGAAGCCTTCTATCCCGCCGATGCGGTGGATGCGTCGATCGAACAGCAGCGCAAATGGTACGATGCGCTTTGTGCCGAGTTCGACGCGCCGTCACCTGAAGGGCTGGCGCGTGAGGACGGGCTTGTCGACGGCCGCATCCCGATCCGGCGCTACCGGCCGGCGGCGATCTCCACCGACACACGGATCTATTACATCCACGGCGGCGGCTTCGTCGTCGGCTCGCTCGACAGCCATGACGCCATCTGCGCCGAGCTTGCGGATTTCGCCAGAGCGGAACTGGTTTCGATCGATTACCGGCTGGCGCCCGAGCATGTCTGGCCGGCCGCCTTCGAGGATTGCTACGCGGTCTTGAATTTCCTCTTCGCCGATGGACGGCCCGTGGTGGTCGTCGGCGACAGTGCCGGCGGCAACCTGACGGCGGGCATTGTCTTGAAGGCGCGGGCTGAGAGGCTTACGGGTGTCGTCGGCCAGGCGCTGATCTATCCGGGGCTCGGCGGCGATCTCACTTCCGGCTCCTATGTCGAGATGTCGGAGGCGCCGGGGCTGACGACCGCCGATACCAGCTACTATCGTGAGATCCTGCAGGCGCCGGAGGGCAACCCGTTTGCGGCGCCGCTGGCGGAGAAGGATCTCTCAGGCCTGCCGCCGACCTACATCACCGGCGCTTTCTTCGATCCGTTGCGCGACGATGCGCGCATCTATGCGGCGCGGCTGGCGATGGCCGGCGTCAATGTCACGTTCCGGGAAGAGCCGCAAATGATCCATGCCTGGCTCAGGGCCCGGCACATGAGCGAAGGCGCGCGCGAAGGCTTTCGTCGTCTGGCGGACGGCATTGCCGTTCTTGTCGGAACCGGCTGAGCGTTTCGGCCCTGACCGCAGCGTAAATCCGGCCGCGGTGCGCCTCAGTTCTCGTGCGCCTCAGTTCTCTTGGGTGCGCTAGCTTTTTGCCTTGAACACCAGCACCGGATTGGCTCGGAAGCTCTGCGGGAACAGTTTGCGCAGGCTCTCGATCTTCGGCATGTCGTTGTAGACGATATAGGGGTAGGTCGGGTTGCGCGTCAGGAAATCCTGGTGATAGGCCTCAGCGACATAGAAGCCGTTCAGCGGCGCGATCTCGGTGACGATCTCGGCCGGGAACACGCCGGATTTGCCGAGTTCGGCGATATAGGCTTCGGCAATCTTCTTCTGCTCCGGTGTCGCGACGAACAGCGCCGAGCGATACTGCGTGCCGCGATCCGGCCCCTGATAGTTCAGCTGCGTCGGGTTGTGGCCGACGGAAAAGAAGATCTGCAACAGCTTGCCGTAGCTGACCTGGCTCGGGTCATAGGTCACTTCCACCGATTCCGCGTGGCCGGTATCGCCATTGCTGACCGCCTCGTAGGACGCGGTGTCGCGGCTGCCGCCGGCATAGCCGGAGACGGCTTTGCTCACGCCCTTCACATGCTGGAATACGCCCTGGACGCCCCAGAAGCAGCCGCCGGAGAACACCGCCGTCTCCGGTCCGCTGGCTGTCTTCTCGTCCAGCGATGGCGGCGGAATGGAGATGGCCGGTTCGGCGGCTCGGGCTGCTGCCCCAAACGAAAGTGCGACGCAGAGCGCCAGTGCCGGAGCGATCAGCCGCAGGTGGTGGCCGGCCTTCACAGTGATCGGATGAGCGTCGCGTTTTGCAAGCATCGGTGGGTTCCTCTGCCGCAGTCGGGCGGCGGCCGTGTTGCGCCCATGTTTTTCGCGTAGCCTTTCGAAAGCAAATCGCAAGACCGTGCTTCACGGCAATGTGACGATCCGCTACCACAGCAGCGGCGCTGCGATCTGGTTGAGAGGGATTGCGGATATGGTGGAGGAGGCGCGATGGCTGGGGAAACGGATCTTGCGAGGCTGCTGGCGACGATGGCGCCGGCGTTGTTTCCACAAACCTATGTCTATTGCACGGTGCCCCACGACGAGGCGCAGCGTTACATGGCACTTGAGCCGCTTGCGACCTATCGCGAGGACGAAGGGGTTACGCTGATCCTGGAGCGTCCGGCGGCCGATGCCGCCGACCTTTCCTATGGTCCGCTGCTTGCCCGCATCACGCTCAATGTGCATTCGGCGCTCGAAGCCGTCGGGTTGACGGCGGCGGTGGCGACGGCATTGACGCGGGAGGGCATCAGCGCCAACGTCGTCGCTGCCTATTATCACGACCACATCTTCGTGCCGGAGGCGGATGCCGAGCGCGCGCTGGAAGCATTGCGGGCGCTGAGCCCCGCTTGAGGTCGTCCCGCTTGCGGATATGCTGACGGGACCGCGTCCCGGACATTCTCCGGCATCGGCGATCACATGAAGCGGATGTCTGGCGGTGGGTTTTCATAGTCGTCGTGGCGGCCGTTCTCGTAGATGATCGGGGCGGTGCCGAGTTCCTCGTCGCTGACATCGTCGAGGGTGGCGACGTTGACGGCATAGAAATGGCCGAGGAAATCCTCGAGATAGCCGCGGGAAAATGGCCGGATGCCGCAGCGATTGCAGAAGTAGTGATCGACGTCGCCCTCCCGCCAGTTTGAAGGCACCGCTCGATAACTCGTCAACGCCTCCTTGCCACTGATGATGGTGAACTCGTCGCGCAGCGCGAAGGATTTCTGCATGCGTGTCTTGGCGCAGAAGCTGCAATTGCAGCGGCGGATGCCTTCGGCGAAATCGAGCTGGCACTCGAACTTGACGGTGCCGCAGTGGCAGCTGCCGCGATAGAGCTTTTTCATCGGACGTGCTCCTGTTTTTGGGCATGCGCCGCCAGACCCCAGTCTTTCGACCGGGGGAAACGGCGCTGCCGAGGTGGGCGTTGATGCGAATTATGTGTTGGCGTCCGTTACGCGGACGCCACTTGTTATCCTGCCTTGGCGGAAACTTCCGCCTCGTCGGCAATGACTGGATCGTTGTCGGCGCCATCACCGGTTGCCTTGCGCAGAAGCAGGAAGGCGAGCAGCGCGGTCAGCAGCGACAGGGCCACGCAGATCGATGCGGTGAAGGCAAACGAATTGGTGAACACGTCGCGAGCGGCATCGAGCAGCCGTTCGGACTGCTCGCCCGGAAGCTGCTCGGCAATGGCAACTGCGCCACCCAGCGTCTGGCGCGCGGCCTCCACGGTTTCTGCGGGAAGGCCGGTGACGATCACCGCATCCATGCGGCTGCGATAGGCGGCCGTGAGCATGCTGCCGAGAACGGCGATGCCGAGCGCGCCGCCGAACTCGAAGCTGGTCTCCGAGATCGCCGATGCCGCGCCGGCGCGCTCCGGCGGGGCGGAACCGACGATCAGATCCGTCGTCAGCGTGCCGACCGGGGCAAAGCCGAGGCAGAGGACGACAAGGCCCGTCGTCACAAGCAGCGGGCTGCTCGTCGTTTCGACCTGGGTGCAGATGGCAAAGCCGATGGCGGTCAAGACGAAGCCGGCCGCAATCAGGTTCGAGGCGGCATAGCGGGAGGCAAGCGACGGAACGAGGATAGAGCCCAGCACCATGGCGACACCTGTCGGCACCGACCAGAGCCCGGCGACAAAGGGCGACAGGCCGAGCACGAGCTGCAGATACTGCGCCACGAACAGGAAGGCGCCGAAGCCGACGAACAGGCCGAGGATGTTGACCCCGAGCGCCGCGCTGAAAGCCGGCGTCCTGAACAGCGCGAGGTCGATCAGCGGATCGGCAAGCCGGCTCTGGCGCCGGGCAAACAGCATGGCGACCGTCAATCCGAGCAGGATGAAGAACACGGCGGTGACGTCGAGGCCGTCCTCGGCGATGCGCTTCATGCCGTAGATTACCGAGAGTACGGCGACGAGCGACTGGCCGGCGCTGACGAAATCGAGCCGGCCGGCATTGGGATCGCGGAACTCCGGCAGCAGCATCGGGCCGAGGATGAGGAGCAGGATCATCACCGGCACGGCGAGCAGGAAGACGGAACCCCACCAGAACTGCGAGAGCATCAGTCCGCCAACGACGGGGCCGATGGCGCCACCGGCAGAGAAGCTGGCGATCCAGATGCCGATTGCGAGCGTGCGCTGCTTGTCGTCGAGGAACATGTTGCGGATCAGCGACAGCGTTGAAGGCGCGAGCGTGGCGGCGGCGACGCCGAGAACGGCGCGCGCCAGGATCAGCGTTTCCGCGCTCCAGGCGAAGGCGGCAAGCACCGAGGCGATGCCGAAGGCGATGGAGCCGATCATCAAGAGCCGGCGGCGGCCGATGCGGTCGCCGAGCGTGCCCATGGTGATCAGCGAACCCGCCACCATGAAACCGTAGATATCGACGATCCAGAGGAGCTGCGAGGCCGAAGGTTTCAGCTGTTCGGTCAGCTGCGGCACCGCGAGGTTCAGGACCGTCAGGTCCATCGAATAGAGCATGCAGGGCAGGGCGAGGACGGCAAGGCCGATCCACTCCCGCCGCGTCGCCTTCGGGCCCGGCGCGTTGTCCGCGGTGGTCATTGTCTCAGACATCGGAAAGATACTCCTGCAGTCTTTCGAGGCACTCGCCCCAGCCGTCCTGGTGCGAGTCGCGCTCGTCGACGCTGTCGAATGGAGTCTGGTGGAAGGTCAACTGCGTCTTGCCGCCGAGATCGACGAAGGACACCGTGATCAGCGTATCGGCACCCGGCTTGCCTTCCTCGTCCCAAGCGAAGGTGAAGATGAGCTTTTCCGGCTCGATCACCTCGCGATAGACGCCGCCCATCCAGTAGTCCTGCCCTTCCGGCGAGCGGATGCAGGCGCGCCAGGCGCCGCCGGGGCGGAAATCCATCTTTATGGAATGCGGGTTGAAATCACGCGGTCCCCACCAGCGCAACGCATGTTCCGGGGTCGACCAGGCTTTGAACACGAGGCTGCGCGGGGCGTCGAAGATCCTGGTGATCTCCAGGCTCAGCCTGTGTTCGCGCGATGCGTTTTCAGTGGTCATTGCCATGATGTTTCCTCCCGCAGCCAGCGCTGTCGCAAGGCGCGGCCGTTCTTTAACCCGAAAGTTATTTAACTTGAAGGTTAATAACCGGGTGCACGGGGAATTGTCAAGGCGGCAGCGCCTTGCGATCTGATTTTTGTCAGTTCTGCGACGAGCGGCAGCGCGCCTTGAGGCGGCTAAGCACGCGGCCGAACGCTTGGGGATCATCGAGGCTGCGGGCAAGAATGAGCGCACCCTGGATGCCGCCGATCACCTCTTCGGCGAGCGCCTGTCGTTCGCTCTCTGCGGTGCCCTGGCGGTCGAGTGCCTCAGCAAGGGCCGTCCGCCAATCGGCGAAATAACGGTTGAGTTCGACCGAGAAGCGATCATGCGCGCCGCTTGCGGCAATGACGCCCATCAGGCAGAGGCGGCGTCCCTGGCGAAAGTAGCTGTCGACGGCGGTAAACATGTCGTCGATCGCGGCCGCCGGTGTTTCGCCGCTGCGCAATGGGTCGAATATGTTGGTCTGGAACCATGTGGCGATGTCGCCCAGCACGGCCTCGGCCATCTCCTCCTTTCCGCGGGGAAAGAAGTGATAGAGGCTGCCCTTGCCGAGCCCGGTCTTCTCGGTGATCAGGCTGAGGCTCGCGCCGTCATAGCCATGCTCGCGAAAGACCTCCGCAAGCGTGGCGATGACATCCTGGCGCTCGGCGACGACGCGGCTCATGCGGGCTTCCTTTGAAGCGGATATTCGACCTTGCCGAAACGATGAAACAGCGTGCCGACGGCGACCAGTATCAGCGAACCGGTCAACACGGGAAAGAGCAGGAACTCGAAGCCGGGGTCACTGGCAAAGACCACCAGCGGATTGGCGCCGGCCGGTGGATGGGTGATGCGCAGCGCTGCCATCAGTGCAATTGCGGCGCCGACGGCGAGGCCGACCGCCCACCACTCGTTGGGAAAGATCGCGCGCATGACGAGGCCGACCAGCGTCGCGACGAAATGGCCGCCGACGACATTGGCCGGCTGCGAAAGCGGGCTGCCGGCGACCGAGAAGATCAGCACGCAACTGGCGCCGAACGGCGCCATCAGCAGCGGTTCGCCTACGATGTTGGTGAGCGCGCCGATGGCGGCAATGGCGACAAGGCCGCCGATGCCGGCAACCAGGCCGCGGCCGATATGGATGGGAGGTTGGTGGCGACTGAAGAAATGGCGCATGACTGTACCTATCAGTAAAGAATTTACCGATTGGTACAGTCATGCGGCGCTGAAGTCAAGATGCGCCTACATCAGGTCGCGCGCGACCCGCTTGGCAAAGCTCTTTTCGAAGATCGGGGCGTCGTCTTCATAGGCGACGATCTTGGCTTCGGTGATCCAGTCGTTGGCGTTGCAGGTGAGCACCGAGGTCGAGACGGTGCGCACCGACCAGCCTTCGCGCTTCGCAATGCAGGTCCAGGTCGAGGTGCCGATCATCGAGTGTGGATCGTCTGACGCGATGGACCAGGTCTCGTCGCGAATGTCCTGCGTCGAAAGCCCGGTATCGGGGTGCTCGCTCAAGCCGCCATCCTCGTAGATGCGATAGTGGGTGACGCCATTGGTCATGTCGCGCTCGACGGTACGGCTGGTACTGCCCGCCGTATGCTCGATGTACTTCGGCAGCGGGTCCGGATTTTCCGGCTCCGGCACGACCACCTCGCTGTGCTGGCCGAGCAGGGGTAGCGAAAGCGCCAGGCTTGCCGTGTCGATGGTGAGCCCGGGATCGCCTGGCGGCGGCAGGATCATCGGCCAGTAGGAGGTCGACAGCGACAGCCGGATGCGGTGACCGGCGCGCACGCGATAGCCGCAGGCGTCGAGCGCAAACGTGATCCGCGTCTTGCGGCCCTTTTCCATCGGTCGCGGTTCGGCATTGCCGTCGCGATGCGCCAGATTGAGCACGCCGAAGGCGATGCGCGTGGCGGTGCCATCCGGATGCACATCGACGATGCGGGCAACAAGGTTGGCGGTCTCTGCTTCGCAGGTGACATCGACCGACAGACTCGGCTGGCCGAGATAGTCTTCCGCTTCCAGCAAGGGACGCGTTTCGAATGTCAGCGCGCCGGCATCGTCGATGCGCTGGTCGCCGGCCATTTCGGCATCCGGTTTCAGGGTGAAGTATTCGCCTGATGCCGTGCCGGTATCGAGCGGCGATTTCAGGTAGACCTCGCCGATGCCCACGGCTTTGGTCTCCACCGCAAGCCGGCCGTCGAGTGTGACGCCGAGAACCTGCATCTCCGGCGTCTGCCAGACGTCCTTGGCGACCCAGCGGCCGGGGTCGTTGTCGCGCCGCACAGTCGGGCGCGGGCCGTCGAGGATATAGGCGCGCACCTGCGGCCCGCCTTCGGCGCCGTTGTTCTCGTCGCGCAGAAAGCGGTTCCACCAGCGGATCGCCTCGCCGTGGAAATCGGCGCGCGGCTTCGGCCAGGCGAAATGCGGATATTTGTGCACCCAGGGGCCGATCATCGCCTTGGCCTTCATGCCGAGACCCTCGACGGCTTTCAGCGGCGTGTTGCGATAGCCGTCGGCCCAGCCGGCGATGACGAGCGCAGGCGTGTCGAAGCTGTCGAAATTCTCTGAGATCGAGCCATGCTGCCAGAAGGCGTCGCGGCGCTGGTGCTCGAGCCATTCCTCCATGAAATAGGGCTCATTTTCCAGTCGCTCCAGCCACATCTCCTTCCAGCGGTCGCCGACGATGGCCGGGTCGGGCGAACGCGACTGGTAGGCGAGCATCGTCGCTGCCCAGGAGAGTTGCGCCGAGAGATGGCAGCCGTTCTTGTAGTGAATGTCGTCGTTGTAGCGGTCGACGGTGGAGGCGATGGAGATCACGGCTTTCAGCGCCGGCGGCTTGAGGGCTGCCACCTGAAGGCAGTTGAAGCCGCCCCAGGAGATGCCCATCATGCCGACCTTGCCGTTCGACCAGGGCTGGGCGGCGATCCATTCGATGATCTCGCAGCCGTCGGCAAGTTCGCGCGGCGTATATTCGCCGTCGATGACGCCGTCGCTTTCGCCCGAGCCTCTGATGTCGACACGCACGCCGGCAATGCCGGCGGCGGCAAAGACCGGGTAGGTCGATTCATCGCGAAGGCTCGTGCCGCCGCGCTTGCGGTAGGGCAGGTATTCAAGCACTGATGGCACCGGGTCGGCATCCGTGCCTGCGGGCATCCAGATGCGGGCGGCAAGCCGGGTGCCGTCCTTCAATCGGATCCATTCGTTCTCGATCAGGGTGAATTCACGGTCTGACATTTCGCTTGTCCGCTCACTCTCATTGTTCTCACGCATTTCCCGAAGCCAGGTGCTTCTGCCGGAAATGCTCTGGCTCCGTGTTTTTTGCGCAATTCCGCACGCGCTGGAGTTGCTCTTAGCTATCGAACCAGACGCGGCTGGCAACGTAGCCGTTCGAAAGGTCGTTGCCGATGTCGTGCACAAAACCCTTCAGCGATGCGGAAGCGGCGTTCACGTAGTCGTTGAACACCGGCAGGATCAGGCCGCCTTCGTCGCGCACCGTCATTGCCATCGTGCGGTACATCTCCTTGCGTTTGGTCTCGTCGAGCTCTGAGCGTGCCTGAAGCAGCAGCTTGTCGAAGTCCTCGCGCTTGAAGCGGGTGTCGTTCCACTCGGCACTGGAAAGGTAGGAGGTGGAGTAGCGCGAATCCTGCGTTGGCCGGCCGCCCCAGTAGGAAGCGCAGAACGGCTGGACGTTCCAGACATTGGTCCAGTAGCCATCTTCCGGCTCGCGGCGAACTTCGAGCTCGATGCCGGCCTTCTTGGCGCTTTCCTGAAACAGCACCGCGGCATCGATGGCGCCGGGGAAGGCGGCATCCGAGGTGCGCAGCAGGATCGGCCGGTCGTGGCCCGACTTCTTGAAATGGAAGGCGGCCTTGTCAGGATCGTAGGCGCGCTGCTCGATGCCTTCAGGCGCCAGCGCATAGTTCTCGTTGACCGGGTAGTCGTTGCCGAGCGTGCCGAAGCCGCCGACGACGCGGTCGAGGATCGCCTGCCGGTCGACGGCATATTTCAGCGCCAGCCTCAGATCGTTGTTGTCGAAGGGGGCGGTGTCGCAATGCATCAGGAAGCTGTAGAAGCCCTTGCCGGCGGTGCGCAGGATCTCGACGCGCGGCGCGCGCTTCAGGAGCGGCACGGTCTTCGGGTCGATGTTGTTGATGAAATGCACCTGGCCGGAGGAGAGGGCTGCGATACGGGCCGTCGTGTCGTTCATCACGATGATTTCGACACTGTCAACGAAGCCTCGATCCTGGCGCCAGTCATTGGTGTTTTTCTCGAAGGTCGAGCGCAGGCCCGCCTCGTAGCTGGCCAGCTTGTAGGGGCCGGTGCCGATGGGCGAGGCGGGATTGTCGACGCCGCCGCGCGGCTGGATGATCAGGTGGTAATCGGTCAGGAGCAGCGGCAGGTCGGCATTGCCTTCGGTCAATGTCAGAACCAGAGCTCCAGCCTTTTCCTCGATCGTCTTGATCGAGCGCATCAGGCCGAGCGCGCCCGACTTCGAGCCTTCGTCCGAGTGGCGCTTCAGCGTAGCGATGACATCGGCGATGGTCATCTTGCTGCCGTCGTGGAAGCTGACGTCGCTGCGGATCTTGAACGTCCATTGCGAGGCATCCGCCGAAGGCTCCCAGGATTCGGCCAAAGCCGGCAGCGGTGCGCCAGTCTTCGGATCGGATTCGACCAGTGTGTCGCCCCAGAGATGGCCGATGACGAAGGAGACCGAGCCGCTATAGCCGGCGGGATCGAGCGTATCGGTGGTTGCGCCGCCCTTGAGGCCGAGCTTCAGGTGGCCGCCGCGCTTGGGTTCCTCGGCGCGCGCGTCGCCCGCGACCATTGTGCCACCAAAGCCTGCTGCCAGACCGAGCGCTGCGGTGGCCGCCAGAAAGCCGCGACGGTTGATGCCGGCAGGTACGATGAGGCCGTCGGGACGCTTGGTGAAGTCGCTCATGTGCAGGTTCCCTCTGAAGTTTGTTTCTAGGGAAAACCTAACGGTTGGCACAGGCCACACAATTTCGCGACTTGACGCGGATTTACGCGACTTTACGCTATCTGTCGTTCCGTTCGGGAGAGCAATCTTGCACGACGCCGACCACTTTGCCGCCAATCTTCGCTTTGCCTGCGCGACGCGGCGCTCGATCTCGCAGATCTGCCGGGAAATCGGGATCAACCGTCAGCAGTTCAACCGCTACATCAGCGGCGAGGCGCGGCCGTCGGCGCACAATGTCGCCCGCATCGCCGGCTTCTTCGGGCTGCAGGCGCAGGACTTTTCGCTGTCGGCAAAACTGTTCGAAGCGCGCATGGTCAGGCCCGATCGCGACCGCTCTGAAGCCGGGCTGCTGCTTGAGGGATTTCCGGGCGACCTTGCCGGGCTCCGCCGTCATGTCAGCTACTACCAGACCTATCATCTCTCGCCGTCGTGGCCCGGCCGCGTCGTCTGCTCCTGCGCCCGCATTCATGAGGAGAGCGGTTCGATCCGGGTGAAGTCGATCGAGCGCATCCGCGATGCGGCCAACGAAATCCAGCAATTTTCCAAGTATGTCGGCCTCGCCACCTTCTGGCGCAACCGCATCTTTATCGCCGAGCGCAGCGTCGGGCGCCAGCCGATGCTGTCGCAGACGATCCTGATGCCGTTCGAAGTGCACCAGCGCGTCTATCTGCGTGGCACCACCATGGGCGTCTCCTGGCGCAAGGAAAACCTGCCCTATGCCTCGCGCATGATCTGGCGCACGCTTGGCCAGGAGCCGGATCTCCGGCAGATGCTGTCGCGCTGCGGGGTGCTGGCCATGGGGTCCCGGCAAATGCCCGCGACGGTGCGCACCTTTCTCGAAACGCCTGATGCCGACGTGCTGACGGTACCGACCGATTATTGAGGTGGCGGCCTTCGCGTTGCCGTCCTAGATTGCGCCATGAGCAAGCGACCGTATCGTTGAGGGAAGCCGATGAAATCTGCTGTTGTGGCCATGTCAGGCCTTCTGTTCGCCTGCTCAGCGGTGCCATCAGGCGCTGAAGATGCGCGTCCACCGATCCCGGCCTGCGCGCTTTCCGGTTCCACCAGCGTCATGATCGGCGGCCAGCCGGCGCTTCGGCTTTCCGACGTCGCCAACTGCCCGCCGGAACTTTACGAGGTGGTGCCGAGCATCATGATCGAGGGGCAGCCGGTGGTGCATTTTCGCTCGGGCAGCGGCGCTACCGGAGACTGCACCGCCAAGGCGGAATCGTCCGTGACCTTCGAAGGCAAGGCGGCGCAGCGGCTGGGTGATGTCGATTGCAAAGTGAAGTGACAGCCAACTCCTGTTGACCCGTCGCCCCTCACCCTAGCCCTCTCCCCGCAGGCAGGGAGAGGGGACTCTGTTGTCGCTGACCGTCAGTTGCCGGCACTTTCCATGCGCCGTGTCTTCAGCACCCGTTCTAGCCAGCCGATTTCCATCTCGGGCACGGACTTCAGCAGCAGGTCGGTATAGTCGTCGAAGGGCGGTGCCAACACCTTGGACTTCGGCCCGAACCGCACCAGCCGGCCGCGATGCATGACGGCGACGCTGTCGGCGATTGCCCGGACGATGGCGATGTCGTGGGTGATAAAGACATAGGAAACAGCGGTTTCCTCCTGCAGCTTCAGAAGCAGATTCAGGATGCCTTCGGCCACCAGCGGGTCGAGCGCCGAGGTGGGTTCGTCGCAGAGGATCAACTCCGGTTCCGCAGCAAGCGCCCGGGCGATGGCGACACGCTGCTTCTGGCCGCCGGAGAGCTCGGCCGGATAACGATCGAGGAACTTCGTTCCCATCTCGATCTGGTCGAGCAGTTCCTTGACCCGCGCGGTCTTCTTGGCGCCATGCATGCCGAAGTAGAAGGACAGCGGCCTGCCGACGATGTCGCGCACCGTCTGGCGCGGGTTCATCGCCGTGTCGGCCATCTGGTAGATCATCTGGATGCGGCGCAGTTCGTCATTGCTGCGGCCCTTCAGGGCGCGCGGCAGTTCCTTGCCCTCGAAGGTGATGCGCCCCTCTGTCGGCGGCAAAAGCCCGGTGATGACGCGGGCCAGCGTCGACTTTCCCGAGCCGCTTTCGCCGACGATCGCCAGCGTCTGGCCCTTGGGCAGGTGCATGGAAACGTCGTGCAGCACCTTGAAGCCATTGCCATAGCCGGCGCTGATATGCTCGATCTTCAACTGCGTGCCGGTCTGGTCCGGCGCCTCATCGCGCTTGGTCTGGCGGACGCTGACCAGCGCCCGGGTATAATCTTCCCGCGGAGCCTCGATGATCTGCTTGGTGGTGCCGTATTCCACCGTCTTGCCGTGGCGCAGCACCATGATGTCGTCGGAGATCTGGGCCACCACCGCGAGATCGTGGGTGATGTAGAGCGCTGCGGTGTGTGTTTCCTCGATCGCGTGCTTGATCGCGGCAAGCACATCGATCTGGGTCGTCACGTCGAGGGCGGTCGTCGGTTCGTCGAAGACGATCAGCTCCGGGTTGGGGCAAAGCGCCATCGCGGTCATCGCCCGCTGCAACTGACCGCCCGAGACCTGATGCGGATAACGCTCGCCAAACGTTTCCGGGTTCGGCAGGCCGAGCACCCGGAAGAGATAGAGCGCGCGTTTCTTCGCCTCCTCTCGGTTCATGATGCCGTGGCGCAGCGATGCCTCGATCACCTGATCGCCGAGCCGGTGGGCCGGATTGAAGGCGGCCGCTGCCGATTGGGCGACGTAACAGACGCGCGCACCGCGGATCGAGCGGATGCCGTTCTTGTCGAGCGTCAGGATGTCCTTGCCGTCGAGCAAGACCTCACCGCCAGTAATGCGCACGCCACCGCGGCCATAGGCGAGCGCCGACAGGCCGATCGTTGATTTGCCGGCACCGGATTCGCCGATCAGGCCGAGAACTTTGCCCTTCTCAAGGTCGAAGGACACGCCTTCGACGAGGGTGACGGTTTTCGGCGGTTCGCCCGGCGGATAGCTGGTCGCCTCGATCTTCAGGTTCCTGACGGAGAGAAGCGTGTTCCTTGCAGATGAAGGTTCAGGCATCGCCACGCCCTCCTTTCAGGCTGGAGGTTCGTTTCATCAGCCAGTCGACCACGAGGTTGACGCAGATCGCCAGCGTCGCGATTGCCGCACCGGGGATCAGCGCTGCCGAGATGCCGAAGATGATGCCGTCCTTATTGTCCTTGACCATGCCGCCCCAGTCGGCGGCGGGCGGCTGGATGCCGAGGCCGAGGAAGGAGAGGGTGGAGAGAAACAGGATGGAGAAGGCAAAGCGCAGGCCGAATTCGGCGAGCAGCGGCGACAGCGTATTGGGCAGGATCTCCCGGAAGATGATCCATGTGCTGCCTTCGCCGCGCAGCCGCGCCGCCTCGACAAACTCCATGACCGCGACGTCGAGCGCGACGGCACGGCCGATGCGGAAGACGCGGGTCGAGTCGAGCACCGCCATGACCAGGATCAGGATCCACAGATGCTGCGGCAGCACCGCCAGCACGACGAGGGCGAAGATCAAGGTCGGGATCGCCATCATCAGATCGTTGAAACGGGAGAAGAACTGGTCGACGAAGCCGCCCATGACAGCTGCGGTAAACGACAGGATCATGCCGAGCGAGAACGAGAGCACGGTTGCCGCCAGCGCCACGAAGATGGTGGTGCGGGCGCCATAGATCAGGCGCGACAGCAGGTCGCGACCGAGGTTGTCGGTGCCGAGCAGGAAGTCGCCACCGGCTGGAAGCCAGACATCGCCGACGACGTCACGCTCGCCGAAGGGGGCGATGACGGGTGCAAACAGCGCGCAGAAAATCGCAATCGCGATACCGGCGATGCCGATCCAGGCGCTCAAGGGGATGGATCTCAGGTTCATCGCGGATGCCTCAGTCTCGGGTTGGCGAGAATGGCGATAATGTCGGCCGCCATGTTGAGGAAGATGTAGAAGGCCGCAAAGATCAGGCCGCAGGCTTGGACGACCGGCATGTCACGCACGGTCACCGCATCCACCATGTATTGGCCCATGCCGGGATAGACGAACACCACCTCGACCACGACGACGCCGACGACAAGATAGGCAAGGTTGAGCGCGATGACGTTGATGACGGGCGCCACTGCATTGGGAGCGGCGTGGCGAGCGATGATGCGGAACATGCCGAGGCCCTTGAGCTCGGCCGTCTCGACATAGGCCGACGACATGACGTTGAGGATCGCGGCCCTCGTCATGCGCATCATGTGGGCGAGAACGACGAGCACAAGGGTTGCGACCGGCAGAGCGATTGCCGACAGACGCTCGGTCAAGCTCATGCTGTCGTAGACGGTCGCCGGGAAGGTGGCGACGCCGAACTTGACGGCGAAGAACATGATCAGGAGATAGCCGACGAAGAATTCGGGCAGCGAGATGGCCGCAAGCGAGACGACGTTGATGATCTTGTCAGGCAGCCGGTTGCGGAACTGCACCGCCAGCATGCCCAAGCCGACGGCGAGCGGCACGGAGACGATCGCGGCGAAGAAGGCGAGGAACAGCGAATTGCCCAGGCGCTTACCGATCTGTTCGCCAACCGAGTTTTTGCTGGCCCAGGAGGTGCCGAAATCACCTTGCACGGCGCCGCCGAGCCAGGAGAGGTAACGCTCGCTCCAGGGCTTGTCGAGGCCGAGGTCCTTGCGGATGTTTTCGACAGCCTGCGGCGTTGCCGACTGGCCGAGATAGGTGGTGGCGAAATCGCCGGGGAGCGCCTCGATGCCGCCTGATATCATCAGCGAAACGGCAAAGAGCAGCCCGACGCTCAAGCCGAGACGCTGAAGGATCAGCGCCGCGAGCGGACGGCGAAAGGTGAAGCGCCGCCAGAAGGTGCCGTCGATTTCACCCTTGGCATCGGTGGGGTTGGGTTTTGCTGGTACACCGGAAAGAGCGGCAGACCGCGGATGTGTTCCATCCGCGGCCCCATCCGTCGGAACCGGACCAGTCAGCGGTCCGCTTTCCATCATCAGGCGTCGAGCCAGACGCGGGTGGCGATATAGCCGTTCGACATGTCGTTGCCGATATCGTGGACAAAGCCCTTCACCTGCTTGGTGGAGGCGTTCACGAAGTCGTTGAACATCGGCAGGATCAGGCCGCCTTCGTCGCGCACCATCGTGGCCATGGTGCGATACATGTCCTTGCGTTTGGTCTCGTCCAGTTCCGCGCGGGCCTCAAGCAGGATCTTGTCGAAGTCTGGCCTCAGGAAGCGGGTGTCGTTCCAGTCGGCGGTCGAGAGATAGGCCGTCGAATACATCTGGTCCTGGGTCGGGCGACCGCCCCAGTAGGATGTCGAGAAAGGCTGAACGTTCCAGACGTTGGTCCAGTAGCCGTCGCCCGGTTCGCGCTTGACCTCGATCTCGATGCCGGCCTTCTTGGCGCTTTCCTGGTAGAGAACGGCCGCGTCGACCGCACCCGGGAAGGCGACGTCGGAGGTGCGCAGCAGCACAGGGCCGCTGTGGCCGGACTTCTTGTAGTGGAAGGCCGCCTTGTCGGGGTCATAGGCGCGCTGCTCGATGCCTTCGGGGAAGAGGGCATAGGTATCGTTGATCGGGAAGTCGTTGCCGACCTTGCCGTAGCCGCCGAGGATGCGCTGGACCATGGTTTCGCGGTCCATCGAATACTTCAGCGCCATGCGCAGATCGTTGTTGTCGAACGGCGCGGTGTTGGCGTGCATGATGAAGACGTAATGGCCGCGGCCCGATGTGTTCAGGATCTCGACGGTCGGCGCCTTCTTCAGGAGGTTGACGGTCTTCGGATCGACGCGGTTGATGAAGTGGACCTGACCGGAGGAAAGGGCCGCGATGCGGGCCGTGGCGTCGTTCATCGCGATCAGTTCGACCGAATCGACGAAGCCGCGATCGGTGCGCCAGTCGTCGGCGTTTCGCTCGAACGTGGCGCGCACGCCGGCTTCGAAGCTTGCCACCTTATAGGGGCCGGTGCCGATCATGGCATCGGGAGCGTCGAGGCCGCCATTCGGCTGGATGATCAGGTGGTAGTCGGTCAGGAGCAGCGGCAGGTCGGCATTGCCTTCCGTCAGCACCAGCACCAGCTTGTCGCCGTCAGCCTTGATTTCCTTGATTGATTTCATCACGCCAAGCGCGCCGGACTCCGACTTTTCGTCGGTGTGGCGCTGCAGCGTCTTGATGACGTCGTCGATTGTCAGTTCCTTGCCGTCATGGAATTTCACGCCCTTGCGGATGGCGAAGGTCCAGGTCGAGGCGTCGGCCGACGGCTCCCAGGATTCGGCCAGTGCCGGTACCGGCGCACCGGTGGTCGGATGGCTCTCGACCAGCATGTCGCCCCAGTTGCGGCCGACGACGAACATGAACTGCGACAGTGCCTTTGCCGGGTCCTTGCTATCGGTTGCGGCAGCGCCTTCGAGACCGAGTTTCAGATGGCCGCCGCGCTTGGGCTCCTGGGCCTCAGCGCTGGTGGCAAACAGCGTGCCTGCGGTCGATGCGAGGATGCCGGCTGCAGCCGCGCGCCCGAGAAATTCACGCCGGTTCATCTTGCCGAGCATGACCTGTCGTGTGAGGTAATCCTTGTAATCGCTCATTCCCCTGTTCCCTTCTTTGTCGGCATTCGCCGTTCGTTCTGGTTGGTAGAGATTGCTGCGTACCGCCACCTTGCGGATGGCTTTCGGATCGGCCGTTTGGGCCATTTTTCATCTTCGATTGCCTGTTGTCTCCTTTCCCGGGCGGACGCTTTTGGCTTCAGATCGATAAGCCTAATCGCTTGGATGAACCTTGTAACGTCCTAAATTATCATTTATTTCCATAAGGCTGGCTTATGGATAGCCTTCGGCGACGCGCGAGTACCCCTGCACGTTCCGTGACGTCGTTTCGCCGGATCACCGGCACGTTTTTTCAGTCCTGCGCCGCCTCTGGCAGCGTCCGTCAGCGCCCCTTCCAGACCGGGTCGCGCTTCTCGGCAAAGGCCTTTGCGCCCTCCAGCTGGTCCTCGCTCGAATAGAGAATGTCGACGGTCTTGAACTGCCGGCGGGTGATCTTGTTCATCGTCGTCTGGAAGGTCTCGCCCTCGGCTGAGCGCACCACTTCCTTGATGGCGGCGTAGACGAGGGGCGGGCCGCTTTCGAGCAGCCGGGCCAGTTCCCAGGCGCGCGCCATCAGCTTGTCGGCGGGCAGGATCTCGTTGACGAAGCCCCAGCGGTTGGCCTCGACGACGTCGAGCCAGCGGCCGGTCAGGAGCATGTCCATGGCGATGTGGTAGGGGATGCGCTTCGGCAGCTTGATCGAGGCGGCGTCGGCAACGGTGCCCGAGCGGATTTCCGGCAGCGCGAAGGTTGCGTGCTCGGCCGCCAGGATCAGGTCGGTGGAGAGTGCGATTTCGAGGCCGCCACCGCAGCAGATGCCGTTGACGGCGGCGATCACCGGCTTGTTGAGATCGCGCAGCTCCTGCAGGCCGCCGAAGCCGCCGATGCCGTAATCGCCGTCGACCGCGTCGCCGGCCGCAGCCGCCTTCAGGTCCCATCCCGGACAGAAGAATTTTTCGCCGGCCCCGGTGATGATGGCGACGCGCAAGCTGTCGTCGTCGCGGAAACCTGCGAAGATTTCGCCCATGATCCGGCTGGTCTTCAGGTCGATGGCATTCGCCTTCGGCCGGTCGATCGTCACTTCGAGAATGCCGCCCTCGCGGCGCGTCAGGATCGGTCCGGTCATGGCGTCAGTTCCTCCGACGGATCAGGGCGTCGGCGGCGATGGCTCCATGGCCTTCCGGTAACACCATTAAAGGATTGATATCGAGTTCTTCGAGGTTTGAAGCGTTTGAAACGACATAGGATGCCGCAGCGGCGACAGCGTCGGCAAGGGCGGCAAAATCGCCCTTCGGGCCGCCGCGATAACCGTCGAGAAGCTTGCGAATCTTGAGCCCGTCGATCGCTTCGCGGATCAGGTCCGGCGTCGTCGGCAGCGTCAGGATGGCGGAATCGTCCAGCAGTTCCACGAGGATACCACCGGCGCCGATGGTCAACACGGGACCCGCGACCGGGTCGCGCATCGCGCCGATGATGAGTTCGGCGACCGGCTTTGCCACCATCTTTTCGACGAGATAGCCGGAGGCGACCGAAGCCATGCTTTCGGCCGCCTCAAGCACCGCTTCGCGGCTCGACAGGTTCAGCTTGACGGCACCTGCTTCGGTCTTGTGGGCAACACCCAATCCCTTGAGCACGACGGGGAATCCGAGGCTTTCGGCCGCACTGGCCGCATCTTCAGGCGTTAATGCGGTCTTGCCCGCCGGGATCCTGAGGCCTGAGGCTGAAAGCTCGGTCTTGGCGTCATGCTCGCTGAGCGTGATCGAACCGCCGCCACCGCCAGAAACACCGCCGTTCAACAGCTTCGGCGGCATTGGCTTGGCCCAGGCAGCGCCGATGCCGGCTGCGGTCTCGACCGCCGCCAATGCCTCGTCGATGCCGAAGAAGGGGATGACGCCAGCCGCCATCAGCGACAGCGCCGTCTGTTCCGGCATGTTTTCGCCGAGGCTGGCGACGATACCGGCGCGCGCGCCGGTCGCTTTCGCTGCATCAATCACCGCATCGCAGGTCGTCACCCAGTCGGCCGCGTCGCAGCGGTCCTGGCGGGGGAAGTCGAGCACGATCAGGTTGAGCGCGTAGCCGCCCTTCATCATCGCGCTGAAGGCTGTGGTCTGCTTCTCGCGGTTGCCCCAGACGAAGGTGTGGTAGTCGAGCGGGTTGGCGATCGTCACCATCTCGCCGAGCGCTTCCTTCAAGGGGCGGCGCTGCTCATCACGCAGCGCACGATAGTTGACGCGGTAGCGTACGCCGGCATCGGCCATCAGCGAGGCCTCGCCGCCCGAGCAGCTCATCGAGGAGATCTCGTTGCTTTCGAGCGGGCCGGCGACATGCAGCAGCTTCAGCGTTTCGAGCAGCGCCGGTAGCGTATCGACCCGGCCGATACCGAGGCGGGCGAGCAGCGCCGAGGAGACCCGGTCGTTGCCGGCCAGTGAAGCCGTGTGCGAGACGGTGGCGAGCTGTGCCGCTTCCGACTTGCCGACCTTCAGCGTCACCACCGGCTTGCCGAGTTCGCGGGCACGCGTTGCCAGCCGCTCGAGGCTAGCAATGCTGTCGAAACCCTCGATGTGCAGGCCGACGGCGGTGACGCGCGGGTCTTCGAGCACGGCGCAGGCGATGTCGGAGAGACCCGTCTGCGCCTGGTTGCCGGCGGTCATGAGGTAGGCGAGCGGCAGGCCGCGCGTCTGCATCGAGATGTTGCAGGCGATGTTTGAGGATTGCGTCAGGACGGCGACGCCCTTTTCGACACGCTGCATGCCGTGCTGGTCGGGCCAGAGCAGGGCGCCGTCGAGCATGTTGATGAAGCCGTAACAATTGGGACCGACGATCGGCATGTGGCCGGCAGCGGCTACCAGCGCCTCCTGCATGTCATTGCCGTCGTCGAGCTCGCTTGCCGCCTCGCGGAAGCCCGAGGCGTAACAGACCGCGCCGCCGGCACCGAGCGCGGCAAGTGCGGCGATGATCTCGATGGTGAGCTGCCGGTTGACGCCGACGAAGGAGGCGTCGGGTGCGGCGGGAAGGTCGGCGACCGAGCGGTAGCACTTGCGGCCGAGGATCTGGTCTTCTCTCGGGTGCACCGGCCAGATTTCGCCGGAAAAGCCCATCTTGTCGCATTGTTCGATGACCCGCCGCGCTTCCTTGCCGCCGAAGACGGCGATGGATTTTGGTCGGATCAGGCGGTCGAGGGAGCGGGGAGTGTGGATCATGCCGTCCTGCACTCCCTCATTCCTGTGCTTGTCACAGGAATCCAGCTGGCTTGAGTCGGCAAGCCGATAGGAGCTTTCGTTTTCACGGCGCCAATGCCGGTCGTGTTCTGGTCTTGCGCGGCACGGACGTGCCGCTGCTGGATCCCTGTGACAAGCACAGGGATGAAGGCGGGAGTGAGGTTCGACGTCATCGGACCACGCTCCCACCGGCCGCAACGGGTCGCTGCTGATGGTGTGGCGCTGGATTTCAGATGGATCAGGCGGTCGACGGAGCGGGGTGTTTGGGTCATGCCGTCCTGCACTCCCTCATCTGGATGGTCGCAGGAGCACCTGGCGCCGGGCTGTTGGTCGTCCGACTGCTGGCCGCCAACGCCCTCATTCCTGTGTTTGTCAAAGGAATCCAGCCGGCTTGCGTCTGCAAGCCGACGGGAGTTTTCTTTTTCACGGCGCCAACGTCGGTCGCGTCCTGGTCAAGCGCGGCACGGACGTGCCGCTGCTGGATTCCTGTGACGAGCACAGGAATGAGGGAGGGAGAGGAAGCCTGCTCAATCATCCCTTACGCTCCCAGCGGCCGCAGCAGGTCGCGGCTGATGATGTGGCGCTGGATTTCGGAGGTGCCGTCCCAGATGCGCTCGACGCGGGCGTCACGCCAGAAGCGGGCGAGCGGCAGGTCGTCCATCAGCCCCATGCCGCCGAAGATCTGGATCGCCTCGTCGGTGACGCGGGCGAGCATTTCGGTGGCGTAGACC
Organism: Sinorhizobium sp. A49; assembly: GCF_002002725.1. GTDB lineage: Bacteria > Pseudomonadota > Alphaproteobacteria > Rhizobiales > Rhizobiaceae > Ensifer. The sequence continues at coordinate 115,765 of NZ_MUNW01000036.1, forward strand.
TTGGCAGACGCGATCTCGCGGTTGGAGGGCAGGCCCTGGTCGAGGCGCCAGGCAGCCGACAGCGTCAGGAGGTCGGCGGCGTCGATCTCGGTGATCATGTCGGCGAGCTTGAACGAGACGCCCTGGTTGGCGCCGATCGGCTTGCCGAACTGCTTGCGCTCGGCGGCGTAGTTGAGTGCATAGTCGAAGGCGCGGCGCGCCCGGCCGACCGAGGTTGCCGCCACCGTCAACCGTGTGGCGAACAGCCAGTCGTTGGCGACGTCGAAACCCTTGTGCACTTCGCCGAGGATCTGGGCGGAGGGCAGGCGGCAATCGTCGAAGGTCAGGACGCAGTTGTTGTAGCCGCGGTGGGAGACGGAGTTGTAGCCTTTGCGGATCTCGAAACCGGGCGTGCCGCGGTCGACGAGGAAGCAGGTGATCTTCTTCTTCGGTCCGCGCGGCGTGTCCTCTTCACCGGTTGCGATGAAGACGATGACGAAATCGGCGATGTCGGCATGGCTGATGAAATGCTTGGTGCCGTTGACGATCCAGTCGTCGCCGTCCTTGCGGGCAAAACACTTCATGCCGCGCACGTCGGAGCCGGCATCCGGCTCGGTCATGGCGAGCGCGTCGAACTTGTCGCCCTTGACCGCGGGCAGCAGGTATCTTTCGCGCTGTTCGTCGTTGCAGGCCATCAGGATGCCCGAGGGCCGGCCGAAGAACACGGTCAGGCCCATCGAGCCGCGGCCGAGCTCGCGCTCGACGAGAGTGAAGGAGGTGTGGTCGAGCCCGGCACCGCCGACTTCTTCCGGGAAATTACAGCCGAAGAAGCCGAGTTCCTTGCACTTGCGGGCGATGTCCTGGCCGAGTTCGCGCGGCACGATGCCGGTGCGCTCGACCTCGTCCTCATGCGGATAGATTTCGGTCTCGACGAAGCTGCGGACCGTGTCGACGATCATCTGCTGTTCTTCGGTCAGTGCGAAATTCATGTGTTCTCCCTCGCAATTTATCTGCCTGCCTGTAGCCGATCTCCCCATCGACCGCTGGCGTGCTTGTCTTGCCCCTCACCCTAACCCTCTCCCCGCAGGCGGGGAGAGGGGATGCCTCTCGGGTAGCGCACCGCTCCGGTCACCAAGAACCGCTGCGACCTTTGAAGGAGCGAGCGGTTGCGGCAGATCCCTTCTCCCCGTTTACGGGGAGAAGGTCGCGGCAGCGGGATGAGGGGCGGCCGACGCCCGGAACATTCCCGCAAATTCCCTTCCCACGAGAAAGGGCAGTCAGCGCTTTTGGCCGACGAACCGTCCGGCACCGTCCGGCTTCGGCAGGCCCGAATGTGCCTCGGTGATCGCCTTCAGCTTGTCGAGCACCTTCGCAGGCGCCGCGACCGCTTTGCCGGCCTTGCTGTCGACATGCAGCATCATCTGCTCGGCGGTTGCGACCGCTTCCTTCGTCTCGGCATTGTAGATCGTCGAGAACAGATGCAGGCGCTTCTCGTCCGAAGACAGCAGCTGGCAGGTCGAATAGAGCGCATTGCCGAGCTTGGCCTCGCCAAGATTGCGGATATGAGTCTCGACCGTATAGTAGCTGTGGCCGTCGCGCACGTATTCGAGGTCGACGCCGATCAGGCGCAACAGGCCGTCCGAGGTGTCGCCGAAGACCTGGAGATAACGATGCTCGGTCATGTGGCCGTTGTAGTCGACCCAGGCAGCGCTCACCTTGGTATCGAGAATGTGCAGCGGCTTGACGTCGCCGAGATCGGCTTCCGGCTTCTTGGCATTGGCCCAGAGCTTCGCTTCGAAATCGGCGAGCAGCTTGCCCGCTCCCCAGCCTTCGCCGCCATTGCCCGATTTCAGCGCGTGCATGATGCCGACGAGGTTTTCGTCACGGATGCGCTCCAGTTCGCGGATCGAACGGCCGGCGGCCTGCGCGTCCGACTGGGCGCCGATCTTTTCGACGAGCGCATCGTCGAGGTCGACGACGTCGGTGAACTTCGTCCACGGCCATTTCAGGCAGGGGCCGAACTGGGCGAGGAAGTGGCGCATGCCGGCTTCGCCGCCGGCGATGCGGTAGGTCTCGAACAGGCCCATCTGCGCCCAGCGCATGCCGAAGGAATAGCGCATGACGTTGTCGAGCGTTTCGGTATCGCAGATGTCATCCTGGATCAGCCAGAGCGCCTCGCGCCAGAGCGCTTCCAGCAGCCGGTCGCCGACGAAGGCCTCGATCTCCTTGGCGATGACGACGCCCTTCATGCCGATCTGCTCGACGCCCTGCATGGCGCGTTCGATCGTCGCCTTCGACGTCTTCTTGCCGCCGACGAGTTCGACCAGCGGTAGCAGGTAGACCGGGTTGTAGGGATGCGCCACGAACATGCGCTCGGGGTGCTTCATCTCGGCCTGAAGGTCGGAGGGCAGCAGGCCCGAGGTGGACGAGCCGATGAGCGCATCCGGCCTTGCTGCCGCGTCGATCTGCGTGATGACGCCGCGCTTCAGCTCCAGCCGCTCGGGCACGCTTTCCTGAATCCAATCAGCGTCCTTGACCGTTTCCTCGATGCTTTTGCAGAAGGTGAGTTTTCCCTTCGGCGGCAGCGGCGCCATGGTGAGCATCGCATAGGCACGCTCGGCATTGGCCATGACTTCGCCGATGATGCGCTCGGCTTCCGGATGCGGGTCGAAGATCTTCACGTCGATGCCGGCGAGCGCAAAACGCGCCACCCAGGCGCCGCCAATGACACCGCCACCGACGCAGGCTGCATTCTTGATCTGGCTCATGGTATCCCCGCTCAGCGCTTCGTCAGCTTCAGTTTCTTGCGGACCTCATCCGGCCCGATGATCTTGGCGCCCATGCCTTCGATGACGCCGACAGCCTTTTCGACGAGCTGGCCGTTGGTGGCGAGCTGGCCCTTGCCGATGTAGAGATTGTCCTCGAGGCCGACGCGAACATTGCCGCCGGCAAGGACCGCTGCCGCCGGATAGGCCAGCGCGTTGCGGCCGATGGAGAAGGCCGAGAAGGTCCAGTTGGCAGGCACGTTGTTGACCATGGCCATGAAGGTGTTGAGATCGTCGGGCGCGCCCCACGGAATGCCCATGCAGAGCTGAATCAGCACCGGATCCTCGATCAGGCCTTCCTCGGCGAGCTGCTTGGCAAACCAGAGGTGGCCGGTGTCGAAGGCCTCGATCTCCGGGCGCACACCGAGTGCCGTCATCTGGCGGGCCATTTCGCGCAGCATCGACGGCGTGTTGGTCATGACATAGTCGCCGAGCGAGAAGTTCATGGTGCCGCAGTCGAGCGTGCAGATTTCCGGCAGACATTCGGCCACATGGGCGACACGCTCGGTGGCGCCGGCCATGTCAGTGCCTTTTTCATTGACGGGCAAGGGGCTTTCGACGTTGCCGAACACCAGATCGCCGCCCATGCCGGCGGTCAGGTTCAGCACCATGTCGACATCGGCCGAGCGGATACGGTCGGTCACTTCCCTATAGAGATCGAGCCTGCGGGAGGGGGCGCCGGTTTCCGGATCGCGAACGTGGCAGTGGACCACGGCGGCGCCGGCCTTGGCCGCCTCGACCGCCGCTTCGGCGATCTGTTTCGGCGTGATCGGAACGTGGCTGGACTTCGAAACGGTGTCTCCCGAGCCGGTGACGGCACAGGTGATGAATACCTCGCGGTTCATGCTGAGCGGCATTGCTGTCTCCCTTTTATTGAGGCCATTACGAGCCAAGAACGACGGCACTGCTTTTCATAATCGGTTCCAGGTTGTACATTATCGGCAACGGGGCGGAGAAGTTTGCAGATGGATCAGAACGTTTCGCAGGTGCAGCACGCCGATATCCTGGTGTTGCCGGAGACCAACCTGATCCTCGTTGCCTCGGTGATCGAACCGATGCGCGCCGCCAACCGCATCGCCGGCCGGCCGCTCTACAGCTGGACGCTCTACAGCCCGGACGGACAGCCGATCGAAACCAAGAGCGGCATTCCCATTCCGGTCTCAGGTGCCTTCCGGCCGCAGCGCGAAACGGCACCGCTGTTCATTCTCTCAAGCTACAACTGGCAGCGCAGCGCCACCTCGCAATTGAAGATGATGCTGTCGCAGACGGCGCGCCATCGCGAAATGATGGCGGGCATCGAATCCGGCTCCTGGCTGTTGGCCGAAACCAGCCTGCTCGACACGTCCAGGGCCACCACCCACTGGGAGGATTTCGAGGATTTCACCGCCGCCTATCCGCAGGTGACGATGGTGCCCGAACGCTTCGTCATCGACGGCAAGCGCATCACGACTGGCGGTTCGCTGCCGACGCTCGACCTGATGCTGGAGCTGATCCGCCGGGCGCATGGCTACTCGCTGGCGCTCGAAGTGTCTCGCCTGTTCATCTACGAGCAGGAGCGCACCCGCGGCGACCTGTTGCAGATGCCGGCAATCGGCAACATGCGCATCCTCGACCCGCGTGTCGGTGCGGCGGTCAAGCTGATGGAGGAAACGGTGGAGGCGCCGCTGACGCTTCAGCGCCTCGCCCGCCGCATCGGCGTCAGCGTTCGGCACCTGCAGGACCTGTTTCGCGACACGATGGGGGTGGCCCCGCACGAACATTACCTGGCGCTGCGCCTCAATGCGGCGCGGCGCAAGGTGATCGAGACGCGCATGGAATTTGCCGACATCGCCGCGATCTCCGGCTTCAATTCCTCCTCGTCGTTCTCGCGCAGCTACCGCGCGCATTATCGCGAAAGCCCGAGCGAAACGCGACGACGGCTGAAGCTCAAGGGCTGAAAGCGTACTTCAAGTCTTGATTTAAGTTTCGAATTCGTGAGTCGTTTCAGGCGGTTGGCGGCGGATGATCAGCAATTGATTCCGAAGCTGTTGCTTCGGGGTAAAGGGCCTGCTTTCGTTCGCGACCGTTTCTCCCTCCCTCATTCCTGTGCCTGTCACAGGAATCTAGCCGGCCCAAGTCCTTGGGCTGGTAAAGAGTCTTTCCGCCGCGCCGGCGCGCGTCGACTGGATTCCTGTGACAAGCACAGGAATGAGGACAATGGCAAACCCGAGCTCGCGAAATTTTGTGCTGGACGCTGTGTGACACCGCAAGCCATCAGGCCTGTGCGCTTGCCCGCATCATCGAAATCATCAACTCGCCGACCTCGCTGGAAAATGCGCCGCTCGGCCAGATCAACGTCAGCGACTGACGGTATTGGGCTCCCAGCCGGATCATCGCCGGTGGGCGGTGGATGCGCGCCAGCGAAGTTTCCGGCAACACCGAGAGGTAGCCATGGTGGCTGACCAGGTTGATGATCACGGGGATGGAATCGACCTCGACCAGCGTCACGCGCCGTCGCTCCGACTCAGTGAGGATATCATCGAGGAAGCGGGCGACCTCCCGGCGCAGGCCGCTTCGGGCGCTTGGCACAGCGATAGGACAGGTGGCCAGCAGCCGCGGAAGATCGCCGCCCATCTCCGACAATGCCAGGGCCGGTCCGGCCAGCACCAGCGGCGTCTCGGTGACCAGACGACCGTCGAAATCAGGGGGAATGCCCGCGATGTCGAGCAGGGCTGCGTCGAAGCGCCGGCTCTTGAGGCCGGCCAGAAGTTCGTCGGCGGTGGTGCTGGAAATGAACAGCGACTGGCGCGGACGGGAGCGGTGCCAGGTGGCGGTCAGCGCCGCCAGCATGCGGGCAATCTCGCTTTCCGGCCCGAGTGGCATGACCGCGCCGAGGCGCCAGGTGGTGACGTCGCGGCGGAACCGGTCGGCAGACGCGCGCGTCAGCCGCGCCCAGAGGTCGAGCAAACGCTCGACATCAGGGATGATATCGAGAGCAATCGGCGTGCAGGCGATGCCGCCATGGGAGCGTTCGAACAGCCGGCATTGCAGATGGCGTTCGAGATCGGCAATCTGCCGCGTCAGCTGCGGCTGGCCGAGGCCGAGGGTGTGGGCGGCGGCGCGGATACTGCCGGCGCGGGCGATCCGCACGAACCGATCGAGCGCGACAAGGCCGACGGGCGGAATAGCGGTCGTCGGTTCCGCCTTGCTTTTGGCGAGCAGCGCCCTGATGGTGGCGCTTGCCTCAGCCACGTCGGCCTGGCGCGCGCGGGCTTCCAGGGTCAGGGCCATCAGGTTGCCATCGCGTCGGAAAAGCGGGATCGAAACGGCCTGCTCGAAGCGGCGAACGGCGGCGCTGACGCTCGACGGCGCACGGTCGCTCAAGGTGGCCGCGCGCCTTATGCCGCCTTCCTTCATCACGGTCTCGACGAGCAGGATCGTGGCGATATCCATTGCGCAAGTTCCCCCACCAGCATGGCCGTCGCTGTCGCGTTCAGCTTTCGGCATCGACTGTTCAGGATTTGGGATATATCACGCGAGAGGGCAAAGCGCATAGCATGCTGAGCGACGATCCCTCGTCCAACGGGCCGGATCGCATCAAGTCTTTGCATCCACGCATCGTTTCGGCGTCGAGGCGCATCGCGTGGTAAGGTTCTCTCGGCATGCTGCAACAGGTCAAGTCCATCGTTCTCTGCGGGAAACCGCTCGACTTCGCGACGCTCGAGGAAATCGGCTCGGGGGCTGCGCGGCCGGTTGCGGACGAGGGCGGCATGGAGCGGGTTGCGGCTGCCCACAAGGTGATCGCCGATCGTGTCGCGCTCGGCCTGCCGGTCTACGGCTCCAACACCGGCGTCGGCTCGATGAAGGACCGGCTGTGGACGGCGGACGATCTGGTGGAATTCAACGCCTCGCTGGTGCGTGCCCACCATTTCGGCACCGGCGAGTTCTTCACGGTGCCGATTGTGCGTAAGGCGATCGCCATTCGCTGCAATACGGCCATGCGCGGGCATACCGGCTGCAGTCCCGAGCTGATCACCGCCTTTCTCGCGCTGATCGAACACGACATCATTCCGGCGGTGCGCCGGCACGGCTCGATGGGCTGCGCCGATATCGGCCTGATGGGGCAGATCGCGGCGGTCCTGACCGGGGTCGGCGAAGCCTATCATCGTGGCCGGCTGGTGCCGGCTGAAACCGCACTTGCCGATGCCGGGCTCGAACCCCTGGTGATGCGCCCGCGCGATGCGCTGGCCGCGCTGAGCGTCAACGCGATCGCCTATTCGGCCGCCGCCGATGTGTTGCGCGAGGCTGCAGCGGCTATTCGCGTGCTGTTGGTCACGGGCGTAATGTCTTCCCAGGCGCTTGGCGCCTCGGCCGATCCGTGGCGGGTGGCTGCGACGCTCTCGACGCGCGGCGAGGCGCTGGTCGGCTCCTGGCTCTACGGCCAGTCCGGTGTTGCCGACTGGCCGTTGCCGACGGCGATCCACGATCCCTTGAGCCTGCGCATGACCGCCCAGGTTTTCGGCGCCGTCGTCGACACGTTGCTGGTGGCGGCCGGACGGCTGGTCGAGGCGACCTATCTTTCCGACGACAATCCGGTGGTGCTCGGTGGCCAGGTGCATGCCTCGGGCGCGTCGCTGCCCTTGACGACGACGCTTTATGTCGAGACGGCGCAGATCGCCTTTTCGCATGTGGCGCGCAACGTGCTCAACCGCTGCATCCTGCTATCGAACGGCGGGCGGCGCAATCTGCCGGTCAATTTGGTGGCGCCGGGCGAAGTCGCCACCGGCCTCGGCCCGTTGATGAAGCTTGCCGTCGAGCTCTATATGCGCGTGCAGTCGATGGCGGTGCCGCTTTCGGCCCAGTCCATCGTCGTTGCCGGCGGGCTGGAGGAGGAGGCGACCTTCCTGCCCCTGATCGTCGAACGCATGGAAACGCAGGTGCGCGATCTGCGGCAGCTGGCGGCGATCGAGGCGATCCTGTCGTCGCAGGCGATCGATCTCGTCGGCGACGCGCCGCACGGGATCGTCAGGCTTGCACATGAGCGCACCCGCTCGATCAGCCCGATGTACATCAAGGACCGGCCGCTTTCGAGGGAGATCGAGGCGCTGCAACAGGCCTTCACCTGCCATGACCTGCTGCGCACCTTCGTCGCCATGGCGCCGATGCCGGAGTTCGACGACTTCTTCGCGCTGGGCAAATGACCGAAGACTGATCCAGCAAGACCGATCCGAGGGGGAATACGATGTCCGATTTCGATCTTGTCCTGAAAGGCACCGTTGTTCTTGCGCACCGGATCGTAGAGGGCGGGCATGTGGCGGTGCGCGACGGCAAGGTCGAACATGTCGGGCAGGGGACTGCACCCTCGGCGCGCGAACGCCACGATCTCGGAACCGCGATGATCCTTCCCGGCGCCGTCGATGCGCAGGTGCATTCGCTGTCGCAGAAGAACCAGGAGGATTTCGTCTGGTCGACCCGCTCGGCTGCGGCGGGTGGCGTCACCACGATTGTCGATATGCCCTATGACGAGGGCAATCTGGTCTGCTCGGCCGAGGCCGTCGGGCGCAAGGTTGCCCATGCGGGCCCGCAGGCTCGCGTCGATTTCGCGCTTTACGGCACAGTCTATCCCGAGGAGGGACCGGCCCGCATCCTCGAAATGGTCGAGGCCGGTGTCGCCGCTTTCAAGTTTTCCACCTTCGGCACCGATCCCAAGCGCTTTCCGCGCATCCCCGCAGCCCTGCTCGAGGATTGCTTTGCGGCGATTGCGCCGACGGGGCTTGCGGCAGGCGTCCACAACGAGGACGACGAGGCGGTGCGCGCTGCGATCGACAAGGTCAAGGCCGCAGGGATCACCGACTACCGCGCGCATGGCCTTTCCAGGCCGCCGCTGACGGAGCTGCTTGCCACCAACCAGATCTATGAGACAGGAGCTGCGACGGGTTGCCCGGCGCATGTGGTGCATTGTTCGCTCGGGCGCGGCTACGAGATTGCCGCCGCCTACCGCGCCCAAGGTCATGCGGCGACGATCGAATGCTGCATCCACTACCTGACGCTCGACGAGGAGAACGACGTTCGTCGCCTCGGCGGCAAGGCCAAGATCAATCCGCCGATCCGGCCGCGCGCCGAGGTGGAAAAGCTCTGGCGGCACGTGGCCGACGGCACGGTGACGATGGTTTCGACGGACCATGTCAGCTGGTCGGAGGATCGAAAGTCCAATCCGGATATGCTCGCCAATGCCTCAGGCGTGCCGGGCCTGGAAGTCATGGTGCCGCTGTTCATCAAGGGCGCGCTGGAACGCGGCATTCCGTTGACGCGGGCGGCCGAGCTGATGACGCTCAATCCCGCGCGGCATTTCCGGCTCGACCATTGCAAGGGTGCGCTCGAAGCCGGCAAGGATGCCGACATCATCGTCATGACCCCAGAGCCCTATACCTATGACGCGGCGACAAGCGGCAGCAATGTCGTTGGATGGTCGCCCTATAATGGCATCAGATTGCCCTGGCGGGTGTCTGCCACCTATCTGCGTGGCAAGCTTGCCTTTGACGGACGCACCGTCGTTGCCAAGCCGGGCACCGGCGCGTTCGTTCGCCCGCTTCAGACCCTTGCCCTGCAGGAGGCCCGATGATGACCAGCGTCAAGACCAATCTGCCCGTGGATGCGGGCCGGATCGCCGGCATCGTCAACGGGCTCGCGGGCATCACCGAGCCGGACCGGCCGTATACCCGCCGTGCTTTCACGCCGCTCTTCCTCGAAGGCAGGGCGTTTCTCGATCGCCGCTTCCGGGCGGCGGGCCTGGAGACACGCATCGATGCGGCCGGCAATCTCATCGGCCGGCGCAAAGGGCGGAAATCTTCGCTTGGCACGCTGATGCTCGGGTCGCATTCCGACACCGTGCCGGAAGGCGGCCGGTTTGATGGCATCGCCGGCGTCGCAGCCGCGCTTGAAGTGGCGCGCGCATTGACCGACGCCGGCATCGAACTCGATCACGACCTGGAGATCGTCGACTTTCTGGCGGAGGAAGTTTCGATCTTCGGCGTCTCCTGCGTCGGGAGCCGCGGCATGGCAGGCATCCTGCCGGACGGCTGGCTGAGCCGGGTGCAGGGTGAATTGAGCTTGCGGCAGGGCATCGTCGAAGTCGGCGGCGATCCATCGCGCCTGTCAGCACTGAAGCGCTCCGACATCAAGGCGTTTCTGGAGCTGCATATCGAGCAGGGGCCGGTGCTGGAGACGGGGCGACTGGATATCGGCGTCGTCACGGCGATCTCCGGCATCACCCGCATCGAGATCATCGTCGAGGGGCAGGCTGATCATGCCGGCACGACGCCGATGGGCCATCGGCGCGATGCGCTGGTTGCCGCCTCCCGGCTGGTGCTTGCGATCGAACGGCTGGCGACAGAGTTTTCGAAGGGCGAGGGCCATTTCACTGCGACGGTCGGCGAGTTCTCGATCGAGCCGAACGCGGCCAATGTCGTTCCCTCAAAGGTTCGTTTGCTGATCGATGCCCGCGCCGAGGTGCGACCGCAGATGGAACGGTTCCTCGCAGAGCTTCAACCGCTTTGCCTTGGCATCGCTGGCGATGCCGGCGTGACGATCGCGCCCGCCAATGTGATTTCCGACAACCACCCGACGCCCGGCGATGCGCTGTTGCTTTCGACGCTGGAAGAAAGCTGCGACGGGATCGGTGGCAATCACCGGCGCATGGCATCGGGCGCCGGTCATGACACTGCCTGGATGGGGCGGATCACCCGCTCGGCGATGATCTTCATTCCATGCCGGGGCGGACGCTCTCATGCCCCCGAGGAATGGGCCGAAAACGACGACATCGCGCTTGGCGCCGCCGTACTCTTCGAAGCGGTGAAGAGGCTCGACAAACGATTGCAGGAGAAGGTGTGAGATGGGCCGGATACTCAAGGAAAAGGATGTCGAGGCGGCGGTCAAGGGCGGCTCCGTCTATGCCGCCGGCGGCGGTGGCTGGGCCGATCATGGCCGCATGCTCGGCTATGCGGCGGTCTCCATCGGCAAGCCCGAGCTCGTGTCGGTGGATGAACTCGATGCGAATGACTGGGTGGCGACGGCGGCCGCCATCGGCGCGCCGGCCTCCACCACCCCCTGGGAGATGCGCGGCGTCGACTATGTCAAGGCGGTGCAGCTTTTGCAGGAGGCGCTCGGCGAGAAGCTCTCGGGCCTGATCATCGGCCAGAACGGCAAGTCCTCGACGCTCAACGGCTGGCTGCCGTCGGCAATCCTTGGCACCAAGGTGGTCGATGCGGTCGGCGACATCCGGGCGCACCCGACCGGCGACATGGGTTCGATCGGCCTTGCCGGCTCTCCTGAGCCAATGATCCAGACGGCGGTCGGCGGAAACCGCGACGAGAACCGCTATATCGAGCTGGTGGTGCGCGGCGCGACCGCGAAGGTCTCGCCGATCCTGCGCACAGCCTCCGACATGTCGGGCGGCTTCATTGCGTCCTGCCGCAATCCGGTGCGCGCCTCCTATGTCAAGGACAATGCGGCGCTCGGCGGCATCTCGCTGGCGCTGGCGCTGGGCGAGGCGATCACTGCCGCCGAAGCCAAGGGCGGCAGCGCCGTCATCGACGCGATCGTCAAGACGACCAATGGCGCGCTGCTGGCCGAAGGCGTGATCACCGACAAGTCGGTCACCTACACCAAGGAGGCCTTCGACATCGGCACGGTGACGTTGGGGAAGGGAACTGACTCCAGGGTATTGCACGTGATGAACGAATACATGGCGGTTGACTCTGCGGAAGGTCAGAGGCTCGCGACTTTCCCCGACGTCATCACCACGCTGTCGCCGGAGGGCGAACCCTTGAGCGTCGGCCAGCTGCAGGTCGGAATGAAGATCTTCGTGCTGCATGTGCCGAAGACGGTGATCCCGCTCGCCTCCAGTGTGCTCGACCCGACCGTCTACCCGTCGGTGGAAAAGGCGATGGGCATCGAGCTTGCCCGCTACGCGCTCGCGGGGCGGTAATCAGGGGAGAGGTTCATGGCGCGGGATGCGGGGCTGGAAGAGGTGATCCGGGAAGAACTCGGTGGCCGGCCGGGATTGTCCGAGAAGGCGATGTTCGGTGGCTGGGCGTTTCTGCTCAACGGCAATCTGCTCTGCGGTGCACGCGAGGGCTCGCTGCTGGTGCGGCTCGGCAAGGGCAGTGACGGTTGGGCGCTGGCGCTGTCCGATGTCGAACTGATGGTGATGAACGGTCGCGCGATGCACGGATGGGTGCGGGCCGGGGCGGACGCCTATGGCGACGACATCATGCGCAAGCGCCTGCTCGATGGCGCGATCGCGTTCGTGAAGACGCTGCCGCTGAAGTGAATGAGAGGCGGGTCTGGTTTGATCAGCCCATCACCGACGGGCTTGGTGAATTGCCCCTCACCCTAGCCCTCTCCCCGCAGGCGGGGAGAGGGGACGCCGCTGCGATCCTTAAGATTGGTCGCGGCAGACAATGAGCCGGTTACTCGTCCGATACGGGCGTGAAAGCGTTGCGATCTGTATGCCGCAGGTGCGACGAACACAACGCGATCCCCTCTCCCCGCCTGCGGGGAGAGGGCTAGGGTGAGGGGCCGCTCATTTCCGTGCCACGAATGAGCGGGCACGCCCGCCGATACAACAACGAGGAACGAGACGATGCCCAAGGCAAATCCCCGCCATCCTGGCTTCCCCATCCCCGGCGGCCCCGAGCTGCGGGCCAAGGGCTGGCGGCAGGAGGCGTTGCTGCGGTTGCTCGAAAACGTGCTCTCCGTCGGCGAGGATCCGGACAATCTCATCGTCTATGCCGCCCTCGGCAAGGCGGCGCGCAACTGGCCGGCGCACCGCGCCATCGTCAAGGCGCTCACCGAGATGGACGAGGACCAGACGCTGATTATCCAGTCGGGCAAGCCGGTCGGGTTGCTCAAGACCCATGCCAAGGCGCCGCTGGTGATCATGGCCAATTGCAACATCGTCGGCCAATGGGCCAAGGCCGAGGTCTTCTACGAGCTGCAGCGCAAGGGGCTGATCTGCTGGGGCGGGCTGACGGCTGGTGCCTGGCAGTATATCGGTAGCCAGGGCGTGATCCAGGGTACCTACGAGATCTTCATGCGCATCGCCGAGCGCCGCTTCGGCGGCGATCTTTCCGGCCGCTTCGTGCTGACCGCCGGGCTCGGCGGCATGGGCGGTGCGCAGCCGCTCGCCGGCCGCATGGCGGGGGCTGCGATCCTCTGCGTCGATATCGATGCGGAACGGGCGAAGAAACGCCGGGAGATCGGCTATCTCCAAGAGATCGCCCCGGATCTGGATACGGCACTTACGATGATCAACGCTGCGGTCAAGGACAAGCGAGCGCTTTCCGTCGGCCTCGTCGGCAATGCCGCCGAGATCTATCCCGAGATCGCCCGGCGCGGCATCGTTCCCGATGTGGTCACCGACCAGACCTCGGCGCACGATCTCGTCTACGGCTATGTGCCGAAGGGCATGACGGTCGATCAGGTGAAATCGCTGCGCGACGATGGCCAGGGACAATTGATGGCCGCAAGCCGGGCCTCGATCGTCGAGCACGTCAAGGCGATGCTCGACTTCCAGAGACAAGGCGCTGAGGTCTTCGATAACGGCAACCTCATCCGCACCCAGGCACGCGACGGCGGCGTCACCAATGCCTTCGACATTCCGATCTTCACCGAGGCCTATCTGCGCCCGCTCTTTGCCCGCGCCATCGGCCCCTTCCGCTGGATGGCGCTGTCCGGCGAGGAGAGCGACATCGCCCGGATCGACGATCTGCTGCTCGAGATGTTCCCGGACAACAAGATCGTCACCAACTGGATCAGGCTTGCGCGCGAGCACATCCCGTTCGAAGGGCTACCGGCGCGCATCGCCTGGCTTGGCCATGGCGAGCGAACGGCGCTGGCGCGCCGCGTCAACGAGCTGGTGGCATCAGGCGAATTGAAGGGACCGGTTGCCTTCTCCCGCGACCACCTCGACGCCGGCGCCATGGCGCATCCCAACATCATGACCGAGCGGATGAAGGACGGATCGGATGCGATCGCCGACTGGCCCTTGCTCGACGCCATGCTGCTCTGCTCGTCCATGGCCGACCTCGTCGTCGTGCATTCGGGCGGCGGCGGTTACGCCGGCTATATGACGAGCTGCGGCGTGACGGTGGTTGCCGACGGAACGCCGGATGCCGACGAGCGGCTCGACCATGCACTCACCAACGACACCGCGCTCGGCGTCATCCGCTACGCCGATGCCGGCTATGACGAGAGCTTCGAGGAGATCGAAGCCAAAGGCATTGGGCATGTGAAGGTGTGAGGGCCTTCGCGGTGCGCCGCCCCTCATCCCAATGCTCGTGACCGAGGTCCAGCGGTGTCGGATCGGCGGCGCCGGAGACATACTCGCTCCACGCCTGGCAAGAGCTATTCACGGCGCGGACGCGCCGTGGCTGGATTCCTGTGACGGGCACAGGAATGAGGAAGGTTGGGATCGCTACGGACCTGCTACGGCACTCACCGACCTGACGAAGCGGGATGTGCCGCCGCCCGGCACGTTCAAACATCACACCACCGTCTCGCCGCCATCGACCACCAGGATCTGGCCGGTCATGTAGGACGAGCGGTCGGAGACGAGGAACAGGATCGACTCGGCGATCTCCTCGACGCTGGCCCAGCGGCCGAGCGGGACCTTTTCGCGGATATAGGCCTCGATCGCGCCGCGGCCGCCCATCTGGGCGATGAAGGGGTCGTTGAAGGGCGTATCGACCCAGCCGGGGCAGAGCGCGTTGACCCGGATGCCATGGCGGGCGTAGTCGCCGGCCATCTGCCTGGTCATGGCGATAACGGCATGCTTGGTGGTGGTGTAGGCGATCATCTCGCGGTCATAGAGCACGCCTGACGATGACGAGGTGTTGACGATGACGCCGCGGCCGGCGGCCTTCATCGACGGCATGACCAGGCGGGCGGCCATGAAGTGGGCGCGCACATTGAGGTTCCACGAGCGGTCGAATCCGGAGACTTCGACTTCTTCGAGATCACCGGCAACCTGCGCGCCGGCGTGGTTGTGCAGGATGTCGATACGGCCGTGACGGTAGAGGATATCGGCGATGCCGTCGGCAAGCGCTGCATCGTCGGTGACGTCGAGCGCAACAGCCTCCGCCTTGCCGCCCATGGCGCGGATGGTGTCGACGGTCAGGCTACCGGCTTCGACGCTGCGGTCGATAACGACCACATGGGCGCCTTCGCGCGCCATGATGGCAGCGCCTGCCTTTCCGATCCCGGAGCCCGCTCCGGTCACGATAGCGACCCGGTCTTTCAGGATCATCTGTTCACTCCCCGGATTTCGGTTTCTTATCCCGCATCAGGATGCGGGCGGTCAGGATCAAAAGCAGCGAGGCGACGAGCACCAGCGTCGCGATAGCGTTGATTTCCGGCGTCACGCCGCGGCGGATCGAGGCGAAGACATAGATCGGCAGCGTCGTCTTCGAGCCGGCGACGAAGAAGGCGATGATGAAATCGTCGAAGGAGAAGGTGAAGGCGAGCAGGAAACCGGCGAGGATCGACGGCAGGATCTGCGGCAGCACGATCAGGCGGAAGGTGGTGATCGGTGTCGCGTAGAGATCGCTCGATGCCTCGACGATATCGCGCCCGAGGCTGGCGATGCGTGCCTTCACGATCATGGTCACGAGCGCCATCGAGAACAGGCCGTGGGCGGCGATGATCGAGCCATAGCCGAGCCCGAGTTGTGGCGGCTGCTCGCCGGGCCAAATCGTTGCCAGCGCCGGATTGACGAAGGAAAAGACGGCAACGAGGGCCACCAGCGTGGCGATGCCGATGACGACTCCGGGGACGACGATGGCCGCAGCAAAGAGCGCATCGAAGATTGCCCGGTTGCGCGGGGCAAGCCGCTCCATGCCCAGCGCCGCCATGGTGCCGAAGATCGCGGCAAGCGTGGCGCTGGTAAAGGCGATCATCAGGCTGTTCTGCAGCGCGGAGACCAGGAAGGTATTGCCGAGCGCCTTGCCGTACCAGGCGGTCGAAAACCCGGTGAACTCGCTGGCGCTGCGGCCGGCATTGAAGGAGAACAGGACGACGAGCGCGATCGGCGCGTAGAGGAAGAGATAGACCGAGGAGATGAAAGCGCGCATCAGACGAGATCCACCTGTCTTGTGCCGGCGACCCGGAAGGCGATGCGCATCGCCACCATCAGGATCACCACGACTACGGCCACGAGCGTCACCGCTATTGCCGAGCCGAAGGGCCAGTTTCGCGATTGCAGGAAGAGATCGACCAGCGCATTGCCGATGAAGAACACCTTGCCGCCGCCGAGAAGCTGCGGGATCAGGTATTCGCCGAGCAGAAGGATGGTGACGAGGGCGACGCCGGTCATCACGCCCGGCAGCGACAAGGGCAGGGTGACACCGAAGAACGTCGACACCGGCTTGGCGCCGAGATCGGCGGAGGCTTCGAGCAGCCGGCGATCGAGTTTTTCGAGGCTGACATAGATCGGCATGATCATCAGCGGCAGGTAGCCATAGACGATGCCGAGCAGCACGGCGCCGGGCGTATTCAACAGGCGCACGTCCTCAAGGCCGATCATCGACAACAGGTTCGGAATGCCGCGCGAGCCGAGGATATACATCCAGGCATAGGTGCGCACGAGCAGGCTCGTCCAGAAGGGCACGACCACCAGCGACACGAGGATCAGGCGGTAGCGCGGATCGGCCTTGACGGCGAGGTAGTAGGCAACGGGGTAGGCGACCAGCAGGCAGAGGAGCGCACCGACCGGCGCCAGCACCATCGTGTTCCAGAAGGCGGCCGCCCGCGTTGGCAGTCTTGCAAACTGGGCGAAGGTGAAGGCCGCCTGATAGCCGCCTTCCGGCGCGCGCTCGCCAAAGGCGAAGACCAGCATGGCGATGAACGGCAGCACGAGAAAGATCATCAGCCATGCTGCGGCCGGCGCCACCAGCGCTGCCGTCACCAGGTTTCTCTTCGTGTTCGTTGCCGCTGGCATAAAGGTCATCCGTTCGAGTTTCATCAGTGTTTTCGGCCCGATCGGCGCGGTGAGGAAGCCCCTCATCCGGCCTGCCGGCCACCTTCTCCCCGCAGGCGGGGCGAAGGGGATGCGTTGCGTCCGCTCGGTCCCTCTCTTCCGGCAAAAGCGGGGGGCAGGGAGCTTGCCGCTTGTCCCTTCTCCCCGTCAGAACGGGGAGAAGGTGCCGGCAGGCCGGATGAGGGACGCCTCATCGCGCAGACCAGAGACACTCACCATGCCGAGGAGGGCACTGCCTCTCCGCGTGGGCAAGCACGTGACTGATCAGGCCGACTTGAAGCGTGCCATCAGCTCGGCGCGGCCCGGGTCGGTCAGGGTCACCGCAGCGCCGAACTCGAGCGGCGTCAGGGAGGCCTCGTCGGGATAGACGATCTTGTTGCCGGTAACGTCGGCCGGAAGCAGCTTCATCACGCGGCTGTCGGTGGTCGGCGCGCCGTTGGCGATGTGTTCCTTGACGGCGTTTTCCGGCTGCATCAGGTAATTGAGCAGGGCGTAACCGGCCGCCTTGTTGGCGGCACTCTTCGGGATCGCGTAGAAGTCCGACCAGATCTCGCCGCCGTCCTTGCCGAGCACGAACTGGATTTCCGGCATGTCGCGGTTGAGCTGCGCGCCGTCGTTGGTCCAGCACATGGTCATCCAGGCATCGGTGGCGCGCATCGACGGCTGATAGTCGCTGTTGATGGCGTAGAGGTGCGGCTTCACCTTGATCAGCAGTTCCTCGGCCTTGGCGAGTTCTTCCGGCTTGGTGGAATTGAACGAATAGCCGAGCGAGACCAGCGCGTTGCCGATGGTGGTCAGCTGGTAGTCGTGGACCATGGCGCGGCCGTCGGCCTCGGTCATGGCGACCTCGAAGAAGTCCTTCCAGCTGGTGACCGGCGTCTTGATCTTGCTCGAGTTGAGCGCGATGCCGGTGGTGCCCCAGTTCTTCGGCACGGCATAGGTCTTGCCGTCGACGACGCCTTCGTTGGTGAAGCGCGCGGTTTCGGTGGAAGCGTCGTAGTTCGGCAGCTTGGAGAGATCGAGCTCGTCGATCAGGCCGAGCTTTACATAGGTGGAGATGGTGTAGTTGGTGGGCACGAACAGGTCCCAGCCGGTGCCGCCGGCCTGGAGCTTGGCCAGCATTTCCTCGTTCGAGCCGAAGACGTTGACTTCGACGGCAACACCGGTTGCGGCCTGGAACGCCTCGAAAGTGGCGGGGTCATGGTAATTCGGCCAGGTGGCGATCGACATCTGGCTGCCGAGATCCTGGGCAAACGCCGTCGAGCTGAACAGGCCGGGCTGGCGCGCCAGAACCGCGGTGGCAAGGCCAAGCCCGGTGACGCCGAGGAAGTGGCGGCGGGTGACCGAACCGCGCTTCAGGCGCATCAGCTCGTCGGCAAGCTTATCGGCGGTAATCGGGGCATTTTCTCTGTACCATTTGGTCATGACGCTGTTCCCTTTATCGTTTGACGTTCATGCAAGGTCCCGGCCGGCTTGGGCCGGGAAGAGATCTCAGGCCGGAAAGACGTGCAGCGCGTTGGGATCGAAGGCGAGGCCGACCTTGTCGCCAGGCTCGACGAGATCGCCGTCGCCGAGCGCCCTGCGATCGGCGGTGACGAGGAAATCGCCGAGGCCGTCGACATCGACGGAGTATTCGACCGACGATCCCAGGAAAATGCGGTGTGTGACGGTTCCGGCGAGGGCGGCGGTGCCGGCAGCTCCGTTGCGTTTCAGGCTGATCGCCTCGGGGCGCAACGCGACCGTTGCTGCACCGACGCTCGGCATGGTGGCGGAAGGGGCTGCAAAGCGCGTGCCGTTGGCAAACAGGATCGAAGTGCCGCCATTGTCGACGGTTGCTTCGATCCGGTTGGTCTTGCCGACGAAATCGGCGACGAACAGGCTTGAAGGGCGATCGTAGATTTCCTGTGGCGGCCCGACCTGGACGATGCGGCCGGCGTTCATGACGCAGACGAAGTCGCTCATCGACAGCGCTTCTTCCTGGTCGTGGGTCACGAGCACGAAGGTGATGCCAAGTTCGCGCTGCAGCGTCTGCAACTCGATCTGCATGGCGGTGCGCAGCTTCTTGTCGAGTGCCGCCAAAGGCTCGTCGAGCAGCAGCACCTTCGGCTTGTTGACGATGGCGCGGGCAAGCGCGACACGCTGCTGCTGGCCGCCGGACATTTCGTGGATCCGGCGCTTGCCGAAGCCGCCGAGCCGGACCATCTCCAGCGCCTCCTGGGCGCGGCGCGAAATCTCGGCGCCCGATATGCGCGGCCGCATCTGCCGCAGGCCGTAGGAGACGTTCTGCTCGACGTCGAGATGGGGAAACAGCGCATACTGCTGGAACACCATGTTAACAGGGCGCCTGTAGGCGGCAACGCCGTTCATCGCCTCGCCGCTGATATAGACCGTGCCCTCGCTCGGCTGCTCGAAGCCGCCGATCATGCGCAGACAGGTGGTCTTGCCGCAGCCGGAAGGGCCGAGCAGAGCCATGAAGGCGCCCTTGGGCACCGCGAAGTTGATGTCCGAAACGGCGGTCACGCTGCCATAGCGTTTGGCGACCGAACGGAACTCGATGTCGTTCGTCGAAGCGGATGTCACGTCTGTTCCCTGCGGTTGTTGTCGGATACCGCCAAGGCTCGGATGCCCTCGCGTTCCACCGTCATTGACAGGCAGCCTAGTCAAAGCGCCCGGTGCCGGTATATACCCCGAGAGAGGTATTTCAACGCGAATTGGCTTGTGGGAGGAGTATACCCCTAAACAGGGCCGGATCGGCGGGAGAGCGGTTTGGGCATCGATCTCGAGGGGTTATTTCAGGTCTTGGCGCCCATAGTCGACGGTGCGCCCATGGAAGACGAGGCGGTGGGATCGGCCTATCGGCAACTGATGTCGACACTGATGACATTCGATTATGTTGTTGTCTTCGCCTATCGCGGCAAGGAACGGCCGATCGACCTCTACAGCACCTTCAATGCCAGGGATCACGTGCTGTTCGTCAGCCTCTACCAGGCCGGCCCCTATCTGCTCGACCCGTTCTACCACGCGGCCTGCGAGGGAAAACCGGGCGTCTGGCGCATGCGGGAGCGGGCGCCAGACCGATTCTTCTCCAGCGAGTATTATCGGACCTATTACGTGCAGACGGGGCTTGCGGAGGAGGTCGGCTTTTTCGTGCCGATCAGCGACGAGATCACGGTCGTGCTGTCGCTGATGCGACGCGAGGCGACGGGGTCCTTCAGCGCCGCGGAATTTGCCCTGCTGAAGAAGGTCGAGCCGCTGGTCTCGGCACTGGTGCGCCACCATTGGGCCGATCTCGGCCGCCGGTTCGACGCGGCATTGGCAAAGACCGGCCGCAGCCGCCGGAAGTCCACACATCCGCCGGCGGATGGTGTCTGGCAGCACCTCAATCTGACCGAGCGTGAAGCCTCGATTATTGAGCTGGTGTTGCAGGGGCATTCGTCGGAATCGATCGGGTTGAAGCTCGGTATCTCGACCGGCACGGTCAAGGTGCACCGCCGCAACGTCTACCGCAAGCTCGGCATCTCCTCGCAGACGCAGCTTCTTTCGCTCTATCTGCGCAATCTCGGTCAGTAAGGGCTGAGTCGCAAGCCGGCGGTCTGGTCGGTCAGCGTGTGGGCGAAGCTGCTGACAATGCCTTGTTTGAGATGCTGTGCATACCACTCTCCCTCCTCCTCGCCCTTGTGGCGGGGATCCAGCGGCTCGGCGTCATCAGGGTCAAAAGCCTTTTCAGCCCAAAGACTTGGGCTGACTGGTTTCCTGTGACGGGCACAGGAATGAGGAGGGTTTGGCTTTCGTTCGTTTCCTCAGCGTCCGGCCCGCTCGTGGCAGCTGTTTAACCGGCATTCCTATCGTTGATGGATTGGTGCCGCTTTCGCCGACGAGCGATGCATTCACGCCCTCGCTGCGGATTTGTGCTGTTCCAGCCAGCATTTGGCATCGGATCTTGGCTCCCTGACACCCGCATCAAACGCGCCCTAATCCACATCACTCTCCGCCGATCCACAAACCGTGATCGTGCCTCGCACGTTCTTGCTTGACATTTTTTTCACGGCATGAAATTTCTTTCATCAACGAGATAAAAATATCATGCGGCGCAAAATTTATCACGCACTGCAACATAAGAGATCCGGGTGGAAACGATGGCGATCATCGGCGGTGCAAACCTTCGCGACGACGAAACGAGCATGGCAACGCGCGCTGCCTGGCTGCACTACGCCGGCGGCCTGACCCAGGCCGAGGTTGCCAAGCGGCTGGGGCTGACGTCGCTCAAAGCCCACCGGCTGATCATGAAGGCCAACCAGGAAGGCCTGGTGAAGGTCTATATCGACGGCGAGGTCTCGGAATGCGTCGAGCTGGAGCAGAAGCTCTCGGCACGTTACGGCCTCGACTATTGCGAGGTCGTTCCCGATTTCGATGCCGACGACCTGCCGCTGAAGGCGCTCGGCATATCCGGCGCCCAGTTCCTCAAGCGCGAAATCGAGCGCGGCGAGACGTCGCTCGTCGGCGTCGGCCATGGCCGCACGCTTGCGGCTTGTGTCGAGTATCTGCCGCGCACCACCAGCAATAACACCCGCTTCGTCTCGCTGCTCGGCGGGCTCACCCGCAAGTTCTCGGCCAACCCGCATGACGTGATCCACCGGCTGGCGGAGCGCACCGGTGCCGAAGCCTATGTCATGCCCGTGCCGTTCTTTGCCAACACCGTCGAGGACCGCGACGTGCTCTTCAGCCAGCGCGGCGTGCGCGAGGTCTTCGATCTCGCCAAGACCGCCGATCTGCTGATGGTTGGCATCGGCACCGCGGAGCGCGAGGCGTCGCTGGTTTCGACAGGCATGATCGAGATGAGCGAGATCGAGGAAATTCAAAAAGGCGGCGGCAAGGGCGAATTGCTCGGCCACTTCTTCGACGAGGACGGCCGCCCGATAGAGACGACGCTGTCCAACCGCACCTTCACTTTGAGCCGTGACGACCTGAGAGACCGCCGCACGGTGGCTGTCGCCGGCGGCAAGATCAAGACGCCTGCCATCCGTGCCGTGCTTGGTAGCGGCCTCTTGAGCGGGCTCATCACCGACGAAAAGACGGCCCGGGCGCTCGCCGCCGGCGTCAAATGAGGAGTGTCTGACAAGATCGAGAGGCGAGGGCGAAGAGGTATCGCTCTAAGATCTCAAGGGGAGGAATACCGGTCGGGTAGCCGGTGATCGCATGATGCAATCATACCCGCAACGGAGGAGAAGACTTATGTACGAGAAGGAGAAAGACCTCATCAGCGCGTTTCTGCGCGGAGAGGTAGATCGTCGCGGCCTGCTCAAGGGTCTCGGTGCCGCGGGCATTGCGGCCGGCACGGCCGGCACGCTCTTCAACATGATGTCGACCCAGGCGCTGGCCGCCGACTTCGACTGGAAGGCCCATTCCGGAAAATCGCTGAAGCTCCTGTTGAACAAGCATCCCTATGCCGATGCGATGATTGCCAACCTTCAGGCCTTCAAGGACCTGACCGGCATCGAAGTCACCTATGACGTGTTCCCGGAAGACGTCTATTTCGACAAGGTGACGGCAGCGCTTTCCTCGGGTTCAGCCGAATACGACGCCTTCATGACGGGCGCCTACATGACCTGGACCTATGGCCCTGCCGGCTGGATCACCGATCTCAACGAATGGATCAAGGATCCCACGAAGACCAACCCGCAATATGCCTGGGACGACTTCCTGCCGGGCGTCAAGAATTCCTGCGCCTGGAACGGCCAGCCGGGCGGGGCGCTCGGTTCGGAAGATGCAAAGCAATGGTGCATTCCGTGGGGTTATGAGCAGAACAATCTCTCGTACAACCAGGAAATGTTCGACAAGGCCGGCGTCGCCGTTCCGAAGAATCTCGACGAGCTTTCTGCCGCTGCGGCGAAGCTTACCAAGGATGTCGGCGGCGGTGTTTACGGCATCGGCGTGCGTGGTTCGCGCTCCTGGGCGACGATCCATCCGGGCTTCCTGTCGGGTTACGCCAATTTCGGCCAGAAGGACCTGAATGTTTCGGCCGACGGCAAGCTTTCCGCGGCGATGAATACGGCCGAATCCAAGGCCTTCCACACCAAATGGGTGTCGATGATCCAGGAAAGCGGTCCGAAGGACTGGTCGACCTACACCTGGTATCAGGTCGGCACCGATCTCGGCGCCGGCGCCTCCGCCATGATCTACGATGCCGACATTCTCGGTTACTTCATGAATGGCGGCGACAACAAGATGGCCGGCAAGCTGGCATACGCGCCGTTCGCCGCCAACCCCGCCGCTTCCGCGCCGACGCCGAATATCTGGATCTGGTCGCTTGCCATGTCCAATTTCGCCAAGGACAAGGACGCGACCTGGTACTTCCTGCAATGGGCGACCGGCCTTGAGCATGCCATCTTCGGCGCAACCAAGATGGACTTCGTCAACCCGGTTCGTGCATCGGTCTGGAAGGACGAGATCTTCCGCGAGCGGTTGAACAAGAGCTATCCGGGTTATGTGGAGATGCACGACATTTCCGCACCGGGCGCGAAGATCCACTTCACCGCGCAGCCGCTGTTCTTCGACGTCACCACCGAGTGGGCGGCGACGCTGCAGAAGATGGTCGCAAAGCAGGTGCCGGTCGATGAAGGTCTCGACCAGCTCGTCGAAAGCATCGATCGCCAGCTGAAGGAAGCTGGTCTCGGCTGATAGGCCTCCCAAGCGATGCCCGGCGACTTGAGAGCCGCGCGTTCGAACGAACGCAAACAGGCACTTGAGCGTCGGGCGTCCCGCAAGTTCGGCTTACAGCCGTTAAAACAACCTGAGATGCCGATGGACTGGCGCGGGCGCAAAAACGCCTCGCGTGCCGCGTGCTTTCTTCAAGAATAGAGAACGGAGCTCGACATGGCTTCAACAGCAACCCTCCGCAAACCGGCGTCAGGTTTCAGGATCAGCAGGAAGATGCTTCCCTATGTGCTGAGCCTGCCGGCGCTTTTGGTGTGCATCGGCATTCTCATTCCCTTCTTCACGGCCGTTATCTATTCGTTCCAGCGCTACCGGCTGAGCCAGCCCTGGGCGCGCCAGTTCAACTGGGGCGAAAACTACCTGAACTTCGTCACCGACCCGGCCTTCTGGAACACGCTGAAGGTATCGCTGCTTTATGCCGGCATCACCGTGACGCTGGAACTGCTGCTCGGCCTCGGCATCGCGCTGCTCTTGCAGCGCCGCTCCACCATCAACAACTTCATCTCCATCATGCTGCTTCTGCCGCTGATGATCGCGCCGGCGCTGGCGGCGCTGATGTGGAAGCTGATGACCAATCCGAGCTTCGGCATTCTCAGCTATCTCGCAAGCCTGATCGGGCTGCACGACTTCCGCTGGGCCTCGTCGCCGGATACCGCACTTCTGACCGTGGTGCTGGTCGATATCTGGGTCTACACGCCCTTCATCATGATCCTGCTTCTGGCCGGTCTCCGGTCGCTGCCGACCCAGCCTTTCGAGGCGGCGGCGCTTGACGGCGTGCCGAGGAGCTTCGTGTTCTTCCGCATCACCTTGCCGATGCTGACGCCCTATATTCTGACGGCGACCTTGTTCCGGTTGCTCGACAGCATCCAGCAGTTCGACATCATCTATGCGATGACCCAAGGGGGGCCTGGCAACACGCTGACGGTCTTCCAGGTCGAGGCCTATCTCAACTTCTTCCAGTCGACCAATGTCGGCCGTTCGGCAGCGCTTTTGATCATCCTGTGGGCGATCACCTACGCGCTCTCCAACGTCTTCATCAAGAACTGGCTGCGCCTGCGCGAACGCGCTCGCGGCGAAGCGTAAGGAGGTTCAAATGGAAACCATGTCTCCCATCGAACGGGTCCTGCGCGCTCTCGCCCTGACGCTCGTCGTTGTCTTCTTCATGTTCCCGATCTTCTGGATCTTCCTGATGTCGTTCCAGACGAACGAGACCATCCTGGCCATCCCGCCGTCGATCGTGTTTTCGCCAACGCTGTCGAACTATGCAGCGCTGATCACGGGCAAGCTGCAGACGGCAGCCGGCACGCTCGACATCGCTTTTATGCGCAATCTCGGCAACTCGATCTTCCTGTCGACCGCCTCGGTGGCGGTGGCACTGGTGCTCGGGGTTCCCGCGGCCTATGCCTTTGCCCGCCACAAGTTCAAGGGGTCGGAGGACATCGCGTTCACGCTTCTGTCCTTCCGCTTTGCGCCGCCGCTGCTGGTGCTGCTGCCGCTCACTCAGTATTTCCAGTGGCTCGGTCTCTCCAACACCTATTTCGGCCTGATCTGGGTCTACCAGCTCATCTGCCTGCCGCTCATCCTGTGGATCGTGCGCGGCTATTTCGAGGATATCTCTGCCGACGTCGAATACGCCTACCGCATCGCCGGCCATTCCTGGTTTGCGACCTTCCGCAAGATCGCCCTGCCGCTTGCCGGTCCGGGCATTGCCGCGGCTGGCCTGCTTGCCTTCATCTTCGCCTGGAACAATTTCGTCTTCGCGCTGGTGCTGGCATCCGCCGACAAGCAGCCGGTGACTGTGGGCGCGCTTGCCTTCATCACCTCTTCAGGCATCCAATACGGGCAGATCGCCTCGGCCATCGTTCTCTCGGTCACGCCGACGCTGGCGCTCGCACTCTACGCTCAGCGCTACCTCGTCGAAGGCCTGTCGCTTGGCGCGGTGAAAGGGTAAGACATGACGACGCTTCAATTGAAAAACATCGTCAAGCGCTACAAGAGCCACACGGTTCTCGACGACCTGTCGCTCGACGTCGCCGATGGCGAACGCCTGGTGCTTTTCGGTCCGTCCGGTGCCGGCAAGACGGTGCTCTTGCGCCTGGTCGCGGGCGTCATCGAACCAGATGAGGGCAGGGTGCTGATCGGCGGCGAGGACATGACCGATGTCGATGCCGAGCATCGCGGCGTCGGCATGGCCTTCCAGAACTTTGCGCTCTTTCCGCACATGAGCGCCTTCGACAATATCGCGAGCCCCCTGACGGCGACGCGATCGTCGAAGGATGCGATTGCTGCGGGCGTCCAGAAGGTCGCTAAGCTCCTGAAGATTGAGCACGTGCTGAGTCACCACCCGAAGGCGCTTTCCAACGGCCAGAAGCAGCGCACGGCGCTCGCCCGCGCGCTCGTCGGCTCGCCGCCGCTGCTCCTGCTCGACGACCCCTTGCGCAATGTCGACGCCAAGCTCCGTTTCGAGATGCGGCTGGAACTGCCGCGTCTCTTGGCAGCGCAGGGCGCAACCGTCGTCTACGTCACCCAGGACTACAAGGAAGCGATGGCGCTCGGCGACCGGATCGCCGTGATGTCGCAGGGGCGCATCCGCCAGATCGGCACGCCGCAGGAAATCTACAACGCACCCGCCGATATCGAGATCGCCCGCCTCTTCGGTGATCCGACGATCAACCTTCTGGATGTGGTGCCGCAGAAGAGCGGCGACGGCGTCTACATCGAGCTCTCCAACGTCAGGGTGCGGCTTGCCGATTATGACGGCGATGTCTCCGGAAAGTCGTGTGTCCTTGGCCTTCGCCCGGAAACCATCGTCTTTGTCGATGCATCGGCGCCGGGGGCTATTCCGGTGACGGTCGAAGCGGAAACGCCGCTCAACGAGAAGACCGTGACTTTGGCGATGACCGCACGCGGCCGGGAAATCCTGGTGTCGCGGCCGGCCGGAACGCCGGGCCCGACGGCCGGACCCGCCCATATCGCCGTCAACGGCGCCCAGGCCTTCCTCTTCGACAAGGCGAGCGGCCAATTGTTGCCTCGCTCCGACATAGAATCCAAGCGCAATGGAGAAGCGGCATGACCGACACCGCTCTTTTGATCCGGGACGTCGACAAGTTCTATGGGCCCGTCGACTACGGCGTGCACGCCGTCAAGAAGCTCAACATGGATGTCAGGAAGGGCGAGATCATCGCGCTTCTGGGCTCGTCCGGCTGCGGCAAGACCTCGACGCTGCGCATGATCGCCGGCTTCGAGGCGGTGTCGCGCGGCACGATCTCGCTTGGGGGACGCGAGGTCCAGACCTTTGCGCCGGTGCGCCGCAATGTTGCCATGGCGTTCGAAGGCTATTCGCTCTATCCGCCGCTGACGGTGCGCGAGAACATCGCGTTTGCGCTCAAGGCCTCCAAACTGTCGCAGAGCGTCGTCGACGACAAGGTCGCAGGTATCGCCAAGCTCTTGGAAATCGAGGACATTCTCGGCCGTTATCCCAGCTCGATCTCCGGCGGCCAGCAGCAGCGGGCCTCGCTCGGGCGGGCGCTGATCCGCGACGCCAGCCTGCACCTGCTCGACGAGCCGATGGGCCAGCTCGAGCCGCAGCTGCGCGCCGTGCTGCGCGGCCGCATCAAGCACTACATCAAGGAACGCGAGCTGACGGCGATCCTCGTCACCCACGATCAGACGGAGGCCAACGCCCTTGCCGACCGCATCGCCGTCATGGAGGGCGGCGTGCTGCAGCAGTTCGACACGCCGCAAAAGATCAAGGAGCGTCCGGCGAACCTCTTCACCGGCACCTTCGTCGGCGAGCCGCCCATGAACGTGTTCGAGGCGAGCATCACCGGTTCGGAAGCCAAGGTCTCGTTCGGCCTCAAGGACGGCGTCAGGCTCGAGTATCCGGCGTCGGATTTCTCCCACGCGGTCCGCGATGCGCTGATGAAACGGCAGAAGGTGGTGCTCGGCATCAGGCCTTACGCGGTGCGCCGCAGCGCTGACGGAGTTTCCGGCCGGGTGGCCGTCAATCAGTGGCTTGGCGACCAGACGCATATCGCGGCGGACTTTGCCGGCGGGACCATGGTGCTGGTCGAGCATGACCGCACGGAGCTTGCCGTCGGCCAGCCGATCGGCATCCGCCTCGATCCGTCGAGCCTGCACGTGTTCGACGGCGACAGCGGCAAGGCGATCAGCCACGGCGTGGAGCTGGCCTGATGCGCGACATCCTCATCGGCATCGATGCGGGAACCTCGGTCATCAAGTCGGTGGCCTTCGACCTCGGCGGGCGGCAACTGGCGATGGCCGCGGTGCCGAACGTCTACGAGGCCGTCGGCAGGACCGGCAGCGTCCAGGATCTCAACCGCACCTGGGCCGATACGGTCACCACCCTGACCGAGCTTTCAGGCAAGGTCGAGAACCTCGCTGGCCGCGTCGCGGGGGTCGCGGTGACCGGCCAGGGCGATGGCACCTGGATGATCGACAAGGCGGGTGAGCCGATCGGCAAGGGCTGGCTGTGGCTCGACGCGCGCGCCGGCGACACGGTTGAGCGGCTGCGCGGCGACAGCGGTGATGTCGAACGTTTCGCCAGCACCGGCTCCGGGCTCGCAGCCTGCCAGCAGGGCGCGCAATTGCGCTGGATGAGCGACAACGCGCCCGAGATGCTGTCTGATGTCGCGACCACGTTTCACTGCAAGGACTGGCTCTACTTCAAGCTGACGCAGATGCGCGCGACCGACCCGTCCGAAGCCAACTTCACCTTCGGCAATTTCCGCACCCGTAGCTACAACGACGACGTCATCCGCTTTCTCGGCCTGCAAAAGCTCAAGCATTTCCTGCCGGAGATCGTCGACGGGGCGACATCGCATCATCTGCTCTCGAAGGATGCGGCGGCTGCCATCGGCCTTCCCACGGGCACACCGGTGGTACTTGGCTATGTCGACGTGGTCTGCACGGCCCTTGGCGCCGGGCTCTACGATCCCGGCACCGACACCGGCTGCTCAATCATCGGCTCGACCGGCATGCACATGCGGCTTGCCAACGGCGCCGACGACGTGCGGCTCAACCGCGATCTCACCGGCTATACCATGTGCATGCCGATCGCCGATACTTACGCGCAGATGCAGTCGAACATGGCGGCAACGCTCAACATCGACTGGATCCTGTCGGTTGCCGGCGGCCTGCTGAAGGGCATGGGGGTCGAAAAGACCAAAGGCGAGCTGCTCTCCCATGTCGACGGCTGGTTGGCGGAGGCCAAGGATACGTCGCTCCTGTTCCAGCCCTATATCTCGGATGCCGGCGAGCGCGGACCCTTTGTCGATGCTTCGGCGCGCGCCTCCTTCGTCGGGCTTTCGATCACCCATGGTTTCGGCGACATGGTGAAGGCGGTGTTCGACGGGCTCGCCATGGCCGCGCGCGATTGCTACGCCGAGATGGGGCCGCTTCCCGGCCGCATCCGGCTGACCGGCGGAGCCGCACGCAGCGCCTCGCTTCGACGCATTCTCGGCGCAGCACTCGGTGCCAGCGTCCAGACCAGCGAGCGCGAAGAAGCGGGGGCGGCGGGTGCCGCGATGATCGCAGCCGTGTCGCTCGGCATCTACACCTCGATGGCCGATTGCGTGCGCGACTGGGTGTCGCCGCATCAGCGTGCCGCCGAGCCGGCCGACGCGGCGCTTGCTCGCCGTTACGACGGCCTCTTCCCCTCCTACCAGCAGTCGCGCATTGCGCTTCGCCCCGTGTGGCACGCCCTTTCCAAAGGGGCCGCCTCGGGACCACAACAGGAAAAACTGAAATGAAGAAGATAGCCATCATCGGCGACCGGTTCATGCTGCCGGACGTGTTTCGCGACAAGATCGTCGAAGCAAGCGGCGACGGCCATGACATCCGCACCCTCGAACTGCCCTGGCCGGATGTGCCGATGGAGCATGGCTACGCCGTCGAAGGCATGGACGGCCTGAAGGAATATCTGGGCAAGGCGGACGATATCGTCGAGTTCATCGGCGATGCGGAAATCCTGGTGACGCAGCTCGCGCCCTTGTCGCGCGGCATGCTGACCTCGCTTCCCGGGCTGAAGCTCGTGGCAGTTTCTCGCGGCGGGCCTGTCAACATCGACATGTCGGCGGCACGCGACGCCGGCATCAGCGTCGTCAACACGCCCGGCCGCAACGCCAGCGCCGTTGCCGAGTTCACGCTCGGCGCAATCCTCGCCGAGACACGGCTGATCCGCACCGGCCACGAGGCCTTGCGCAAGGGCGAGTGGCGCGGCGATCTCTATCGCGCCGATCGCACCGGCCGCGAACTCTGCGAGATGACCGTCGGCGTCATCGGTTACGGCAATATCGGCACCAAGGTGGTGCGGCTGCTCCGGGCCTTCGGCACCAAGGTCCTGGTGCACGACCCCTATGTGCAGCTCGCGGCCGACGACCTCAATGCCGGCGTCGAGCATGTGTCGCTCGACGACCTCCTGACGCGCTCCGACCTGGTGACGCTACATCCGCGCGTCACCGAGGAAACCCGGAACATGATGAATGCCGAGACCTTCGCGAAGATGAAACCCGGCGCGATCTTCGTCAACACGGCGCGCGGGCCGCTCTGCGACTATGACGCGCTCTACGAAAACCTGGTGAGCGGCCACCTGTCGGCGGCCATGCTCGAGACCTTCTCGGTGGAGCCGGTGCCGGAGGATTGGCCGCTCTTGCAGCTTCCGAACGTGACGCTGACGCCGCACATCGCCGGTGCGTCGGTGCGCACCGTCACCTTCGCCGCCGAGATGGCCGCCGAAGAGGTGCGCCGCTACATTGCCGGCCTGCCGCCGGTCAATCCGTGCTGATGACGGGGGGCAAGACCGTGGGTTCCGAGACCGCACTCTATGATCTCTTCGTCGTCGGCGGCGGCGTCAATGGTGCTGGGATCGCGCGCGATGCCGCCGGGCGAGGGCTCTCGGTGCTTTTGTGCGAGAAGGACGATCTGGCGCAGGGCACCAGCTCGCGCTCCGGCAAGCTCGTGCATGGCGGCTTGCGCTATCTCGAATATTACGAGTTCCGGCTGGTGCGCGAGGCGCTGATCGAGCGCGAAGTGCTGCTCGCTTCCGCCCCGCACATCATCTGGCCAATGCGCTTCGTGCTGCCGCACAATCCGGCCGACAGGCCCGCCTGGCTCGTGCGGCTCGGGCTCTTCCTCTACGACCACCTCGGCGGCCGCAAGCGCCTGCCGGGCACGCGCAGCCTTGATCTGAGGACCGCGCCCGAGGGCGCGCCGATCAAGCGGGACTACCGCAAGGCCTTCGAATATTCCGACTGCTGGGTGGATGACGCCCGGCTCGTCGTGCTCAACGCGCTCGATGCGCAGAAGAAGGGCGCGCGGGTGTTGACGCGCACCGCCTGTAGCGCCATCCGCCGGGTCGACGGCCTCTGGCAGGTGGAGATGACGGATCTGCGCACCGGCGTGAAGTCCGAGGTCAGGGCGCGCTCAGTCGTCAATACCGCCGGGCCGTGGGTCAACGACATCATTGGCCGGGTCGCCGGGCTCAACTCCAGCCGCAGCGTGCGGCTGGTCAAGGGCAGCCATATCGTCGTGCCGAAGTTCTGGGAGGGGCGGCAGGCCTATCTCGTGCAGAACCCGGACAAGCGGGTGATCTTCATCAACCCCTACCTGAACGACCTGGCGCTGATCGGCACCACCGACATTCCCTATGAGGGTCGTCCCGAGGACGTGTCGGCCGATGGCAACGAGATCGCCTATCTGCTGAAATCGGTGAACCGCTACTTCAAGCAGCAATTGACCGAAGACGATATTGTCCATTCCTTCTCGGGCGTGCGCCCGCTTTACGACGACAATGCCGAGAACCCCTCGGCGGTGACGCGCGACTATATCTTCGAGGTGGATGCCGTGAACGGGCAGGCACCGCTTCTTTCCGTCTTCGGCGGCAAGATCACGACGTTTCGCAAGCTGTCCGAGCATGCGCTGGAGCGGCTGAAGCCGTTCTTCCCTCAGATGGGCGTGGCCTGGACGGCAAAAGCGCATTTGCCGGGGGGCGACATGGCCAATGCCGATTTCGAGCAGTTCCTCGGGGATCTGAGAGCGCGCTATCGCTGGCTGACGGCCGATCTCGCCAAGCATTACGCGCGGCTCTACGGTACGCGTACGCATGAGCTGATCGGCAATGCCACATCGCTCGACAACCTCGGCACGGCCTTCAGCCCCTTGTTTCGCGAGCGCGAGGCGCGCTTTCTGATCGATACCGAATGGGCTTCGACGGCTGAAGACCTGCTGGAAAGGCGGACGAAGCACGGCCTGCACATGACGCCGGCCGAGAAACAGGTTTTCACCGGCTGGCTGGAACGCCAGCAGGCGGCGGCCTGAAGGAGAGTGGGAATGCGCAGTCTGGAATTCGAGGCCTTGCTTGATATCTCGGCGCGTGTCGGTGCCGACCCGCTGCTGGTGCAGGGGGCGGGCGGCAACACGTCGATCAAGGAGGTTGGCACGCTCTGGATCAAGGCCTCCGGCCTCTGGCTTGCCCATGCCCGGCAGCGCGACGTCATGGTGCCGGTGGCGCTCGACCCGTTGCTGGAGGCGCTGGAACGCAACGATCCCGCCACCGAGAAAGCGCAGGATTTCGTTATTTCCGAGATGAACCCTTCGGGTCTCAGGCCCTCGATCGAGACGACGGTGCATGCGCTGATGCCGCAGAAGGTGGTGATCCACGTCCATTGCGTCGAAACCATTGCGACCGCAGTACAGACCAACGGCGCTGCCATCGCCGCCGAGCGCTTGGCCGGCATTCCGCATGTCTTCGTGCCCTATGCCCGACCGGGCCTGCCGCTTGCGAAAGCGATCGCCGAGCGGCTGCAGGAGAATACGTCCGTGCTGATCCTCGGCAATCACGGTCTGGCGGTTGCCGCTGAGACCGTCGCCGATGCCGCGATCCTCCTGACCGACGTGTCGCGTCGGCTGATCGCGCAGCGCCGGCCGGCGCCCGCGGCAGATCTGGCTGCACTGTCGCGGCTTGCGGTCGACAGTGGCTATTGCCTGCCCGACGATGCGCGGCTGCATGCGGTCGCGACCGATCTGGAAAGTTGCCGGATCGCCGCAGGCGGCAGCCTCTATCCCGACCATGTCATCTTCCTCGGAAAGGGTTGCGTCATTGCAGCACCGGGCGAGACTGCCGCTTCTATCGAGAAGGGCAGGGCGGAACGGGGCGAAAGCCTGCCGCCGCTTCTGCTGTTTCCCGGCAAGGGGGTGCTGTTGGAAAAGACCATATCCGCAGGTGCGCTCGCCATGGCGCGATGCCTTGCCGACGTCACGGCCCGCATTCCGGCGAGCGGGCGACTGCGCTACCTAAGCGATGCTGAAAATGCGGAGCTGCTCGGCTGGGACGCGGAGAAATACCGCCAGAAGCTCAACCGGGCAGGGCAGGCGCTACAATGAATGGACATCATGACGCGCTGGTCATCGGCATCGACATCGGCACATCGGGTGCGCGTGCTGTCGCCATGACGCCGGATGGCGCAATCGTCGCATCTGGCGCTGCCAAGCTTTCTGCTTTCTCAGACGACCACCGTGATCCGGTCGGCTGGTGGAAGGCGGTGCAGGCGGCGCTTGGGGGCGTGCTGGAGGCGGTCGATCGTCAGCGTGTCCGGGCGATCAGCATCGACGGCACCTCGGGCACGATGCTGCCGGTGGTGGCTGACGGTGCGCCGCTGGCTACGCCGATGATGTACAACGATCCGGTTTCCGATGGTGCAATCCTGGACGCGATTGCCGCCCATGCGCCGAAGGAGAGTGCTGCCCACGGCGCAACCTCCGGCCTTGCCAAGGTGCTGGCTTTTCAGTCGGTGCCGGATGTCTTCCGTGTCATCCACCAGGCCGATTGGCTGGCCGGGCATTTTACCGGGCTCTACGATGTGTCCGACGAGAACAACGCCTTGAAGACCGGCTACGACCCGGTCACTCGGGGCTGGCCGGAGTGGATCGAAAAGACCGGCGCGCGTGCCGGGTTGTTGCCGGAGGTACTGCCTGCCGGCGAGCCGGTCGCGACGATCTCGCCCGCGGCTGCCGAAGCCTTCGGCCTTTCGCGAGAGGTGGTCGTCGTTGCCGGCACCACCGACGGCTGTGCCTCGTTTCTGGCGACGGGTGCCGACCGGCCGGGCGATGGTGTCAGTGCGCTCGGAACGACGCTGACGGTGAAGGTGCTTTCCGACCGGCCGCTGTTTGCCCCGGAATACGGGCTCTATAGCCATCGGATCGGCGACATGTGGCTGGCTGGCGGAGCGTCGAATACGGGCGGCGTGGTTCTGGCGGCGCATTTCACCGGCGAGCAAATCGCGGAGCTTTCCGCCCGCATCGACCCGGCCAACGATACCGGCCTCGACTATTATCCGCTGACGAAACCGGGCGAGCGCTTTCCCATCGCCGACCCGAATTTCGAACCACGTATGACACCGCGGCCACAGGATGACGCCATGTTTCTGAAGGCGATCTTCGAAGGTATCGCCGGGGTCGAAAGCCTCGCCTATCAGCGGCTGACAGCGCTTGGCGGGCCGAAGCTCGGCTCCATCCGCACGGTCGGCGGTGGTGCAAAAAATGCGGCGTGGTCGGCGATCCGCGCGCGTAAGCTCGGGGTGCCGTTCCTGGTCGTGCATTCGGAAGAGGCCGCAGCCGGCACAGCGCAACTGGCGCTTGCGGGCGCCAAACAGGCAGGTGTGTTATGAGTACCGTCATCTCCAATCTTGCCGATATCGCCGATCGCTATGATGCCTTCTTGATCGACCAGTTCGGCGTGCTGCGCGACGGTCGTGGGCCTTATCCCGGTGCCGCCGAGACGCTGGTGCGGCTGAAGGATCAGGGCAAGCGCATCATCATTCTCTCCAATTCCGGCAAGCGCTCGGAGGAAAACGACCGTCGCCTCGTCGAACTCGGCTTTGTCGCCGGCAGCTGGGACTGGTTTTTGACCTCGGGCGAAGTGGCTTGGCAGATCCTGAAGCGAGAGGGCAGACAGGCAAGCGGGCTGCCCCGCAAATGCCTGCTGGTCAGCCGCGACGGCGACCTCTCGCCGCTGAAAGGGCTCGGCCTTGAGCGCACCCAATGGGGTGAAGATGCGAATTTTGTGCTGCTGGCGGCAAGCGAAGGTGATGTCCTGCCGCTGTCACACTATGAGGCGCTGCTGGCGCCGGCGGCGCGGCGCGGGGTGCCGTGTCTCTGCACCAACCCTGACAAGGTCATGCTGACGAAGAGCGGATCGGCCTTCGGTGCCGGTCGGATCGCGGAGCTTTACGAGGACATTGGCGGCAAGGTGCGCTGGATTGGCAAACCCTTCGCCGACATCTACGACTTTGCCCTCGACTTCCTCGGTCATCCCGATCCGTCGCGCATCTGCGCGATCGGCGACAGCATCGAGCACGATATCGCCGGCGCGGCGGGCGCGGGCCTCGGCTCCGTGCTGGTGACCACGGGCATTCTGGAGCATGCCTCCGACGCGGAGCGGCAAAAACTCTTTGCCGAGCATGGCGCCACGCCCGATTTCATCCTCCCGAAATTTCTCTGGTAGTCAGGAGTACCGCCTTGGCTTTCACGCTGTCGCTCAACACCAATCCACTGGTCAACCGCTTTGCCGAACCCGACGACCTGATCGAGACGATCGGGCAACAGATCCGCATCGGCTACGTGCAACTGACGCACGAGTTCGTCAATCCCGGCTGGCCGGCGGCGACGATTTCCAAGACCATCCGCCAGTTCAAGGCAGCGCTTGGCCGAACCGGCGTGAAGGTCACCTCGGGCATGACCGGGCCCTATGGCAGGCTCAACCATTTCGGCCACCCGGACCCGGATGTGCGGCGCTACTATGTCGACTGGTTCAAGACGTTTGCCGACATCTCCGCAGAGCTCGGCGCATCCGGCATGGGCACGCAGTTCGCGATCTTCACGCTGAAGGATTATGACGACCCGGCCCGGCGCGAGGAAATGATGAAGATCGCCATCGACTGCTGGCGCGAGGTGGCGGAACACGGCAAGGCGGCCGGTCTTTCCTATGTGTTCTGGGAGCCGATGTCGGTCGGGCGCGAGTTCGGCCACACGATCGCCGAATGCCGCGCGCTCGACCGGCGGCTTGCCGATGCCGAGCTGCCGATCCCGATGAAGATGATGGTCGATATCGACCATGGCGACGTCACCTCCGACAACCCCGATGACATCGACCCCTATGCCTGGGCGGGTGCCTTTCCCGAGCGCTCGCCGATCATCCACATCAAGCAGTCGTCGATGAACAAGGGCGGGCACTGGCCATTTACCGCCGCCTACAACAAGGACGGTCGCATCACGCCGGAAAAGCTGATCGACGCGGTGAAGGCCGGCGGCGGCACCGACAACGAGATCTGCCTGGAGCTTTCCTTCCGTGAGCGCGAGCCGACCGACCATAACGTCGTCGACATGATCCGGGAGTCGGTGGAATTCTGGGAGCCCTACATCGACACCGGGTTCAACGGCGCGTCAAAATCACACTAAAAAATCACAAAATATCACCATTGAGATTGAAATATCACATGTAAGTGTTATCTTCTCACAAGAGATGACGCGCTTTCGCGGCATCGGATGAGGCGGATGACGATGAAGCCGGAAGACAGGCGACAGGCGATCATGGATGTTCTGATGGAGGCCGGAACGGCGTCCGTCGAGGATTTGTCGTTGCGTTTCGCCGTCAGCAAGATGACCGTGCATCGCGACCTCGACGATCTCGAACAGGCCGGCCTGTTGCGCAAGGTGCATGGCGGCGCCTCGATCCAGTCGAGCCCGCAGTTCGAAAGCGATTTCCGCTACCGCGAGAAGATTGCTGCCGCCGAGAAGAACCGGATCGCCGAATATGCCGCTGGTCTGATCGAGCCGGGGCAGAGCATTCTCATCGACGACAGTTCGACCGCGGGTGCGATCGCCGCCTGCATCAGGGACATCCGGCCGCTCACCGTCATCACCAACAATCTCGGCGTCATCGCCAGCCTCTCCGGCGCGCCGGGTATCAACGTCATCGCGCTCGGCGGCCAGTACAGCAAGAAGTTCAACGGCTTCTTCGGCATCGTTACCGAGGAAGCGCTGCGCTCGCTGCGCGTCGATATCGCCTTCCTCTCCAGTTCCGCGGTCGCGGGCGCGGCAGCCTTCCACCAGGACCAGGAGGTCGTGCAGGCCAAGCGGCTGATGGTGAAGTCGGCGGCGCGCAAATATCTCATGGTGGATCACGACAAGTTCGGGCGGTCCGCCCTGCATTTCCTGACCGGGCTCGACGCCTTCGACGCGGTGCTGACGGGTGCGGAGGTGGCGGACGAGCATGCCGCGGCGCTCCGCGAAGCCGGCATCCGCCTGGTCACGGTCGACACTCGAAAAGTATCGGAGACAGCATGAACAAGCCGCAGCTCTGGGTGGGCACAAGCTGGAAGATGAACAAGACGCTGGCGGAAGCCATGGTCTTTGCCGATGGGCTGGCAGCCGCCGACGGCGCGCGAGACGAGCGCATCCAGCGTTTCGTCATTCCGCCTTTCACCGCCGTTCGCCAGGTCAAGGACCGGCTGGTCGAGACGAGCGTCAAGGTCGGCGCGCAGAACATGCACTGGGACGATGCCGGCGCCTGGACCGGCGAAGTTTCGCCAGTCATGCTGAAGGATTGCAACCTCGACGTTGTCGAGCTCGGCCACAGCGAACGGCGCGAGCATTTTGGCGAGACCGACCGGACCGTGGGCCTGAAGACGGCAGCGGCCGTGCGTCACGGCCTGGTGCCGCTGATCTGCATCGGCGAGACGCTCACCGAGCGCGAGGCGGGCGAGGCGGATGCCGTCCTGAAACGGCAGGTGGAAGGTGCGCTGGCGCTTCTTGAAGGCGATGCCCGCAAGGCGACGATCCTGCTTGCTTACGAGCCGGTCTGGGCCATCGGCGTCAACGGCATTCCGGCGACATCAGCTTATGCCGACGAGCGCCACAAGCGGATTGCCGATGTAGCCGAAGCCGCTCTCGGCGTGCGCGTTCCCGTGCTTTACGGCGGCAGCGTCAACACCGGCAATTGCGAAGAACTGATCGCCCAGCAGCATATCGACGGCCTGTTCATCGGCCGCTCCGCCTGGGACGCCAACGGCTATCTCGACATCCTGCAGCGTGTCTCGAAGGCGATCTGAGCCCTCGCACGTCGCAGACCAACAAGAACGGAAAGGAACGACCATGAAGATCGCAATCGGAGCAGACAGCGCCGGCAAGCCCTTGCTCGACGTCATCGCCGCTCACCTGAAGAGCAAGGCCGACCTCGAAGTCAGCGACCTCAGCCAGTCCGGTTTTTACGCCGACCTGTCGCAGAAGCTGGCGCAGACCATCGTCGACGGCGAGAACGAACGCGGCATCCTGTTCTGCGGCACCGGCATCGGCGTCTGCATCTCGGCCAACAAGGTGCCGGGCATCCGCGCCGCGCTGACTCATGACACTTATTCGGCCGAGCGGGCGGCGAAGTCGAACAATGCCCAGATCATCACCATGGGCGCGCGCGTCATCGGGCCGGAGCTGGCGAAGTCGATCGTCGACGCCTGGCTTGCCTCCGAGTTCGACCCGAACGGCTCGTCGGCCGGCAATGTCGACGCGATCGATCGTCTCGACGCGGCGAAGTAATTCAATCGACGAAGAGAGCGTTTCCGGCTTAAACCGGGCCGCAGAGGCGCTCTGTCTCTTTGCTTCACGCATTTCCTGGCGGAAAACCGCTTCGCACTTTTCCTGGAAATGCTCCGATACCGCGATGCACGTTGATCCTCCCTCGCGCATCGCGGCGAACGCCCGGCAGAGATGCCGGGCGTTTTCATGTTCAGCCAATGCCGGGAGATCTGGCACTGCCCGCTTGACGAAGCTTCTGCAAATATTTGAATATTCTTGCATATCGTCCCGCCAGCGAGGTCTGCGCCCCATGTCCGACGCCACCACGACACCGCCCCTTGCCGTAAGCCACCGCCTAGCACGCATGAGCGGCCGCGACACGCATGAGCATCATCGCACCGCAACGACACTCGAGCTTCTGTTCGACCTGACCTTCGTCATCGCGTTCAGCCTTGCGGCATCGCAGCTCGCGCATCTGATGGCCGAAGGGCATTTCGGGGCGGGGCTGATCGGCTTTACGCTGGCGATCTTTGCCATCTGCTGGGCCTGGATCAATTTCACCTGGTTCGCTTCCGCCTATGACACCGACGACTGGGTGTTCCGCTGCGTGACCATGGTGCAGATGGTCGGCGTGCTGATCCTGGCGATCGGCCTTCCCGCCATGTTCCACTCGATCGACGTGGGCGGGCATCTCGACAATGGCGTGATGGTGCTCGGCTATGTCGTCATGCGCGTGGCGATGATCTTCCAGTGGCTGCGCGCCACCCGCCAGGATCCGGTCCGGCGCGATGCATGCATGACCTATGTGATCGCCATCGGCATTGCCCAACTCGGCTGGATCGTGCTGATCTTTTTCGACTTCTCGCTCACCGTGTCCATCGCCATGGCCGTGGTGCTGACGGCGATCGAGATGCTCGGGCCCTATATCGCCGAGACGCGGCATGGCGGCACGCCCTGGCATGCACACCACATCGCCGAACGCTACGGTCTTCTGGCGATCATCGCGCTCGGCGAAGGTGTGGTCGGCACCGTCGCCTCGATCACCGCTGTCGTCGACGGGGAGGGCTGGAACCTCGACGTGGCGCTCGTCTGCCTTGCCGGCACCGGGCTCACCTTCGGCATGTGGTGGATCTATTTCCTGTTGCCGAGCGCCGAGGTCCTGCATGCGCACCGCAGGCGTTCCTTCGTCTGGGGCTACGGGCACATCTTCATCTTTGCCGCCATCGTTGCCACTGGCGCGGGTCTGCATGTGGCTGCCTATTACATCGAACACAAGGCGCATATCAGCTCACTGGCAACCGTTCTGACCGTGGTCATCCCGGTCGGGGCCTACATCGGCCTGGTCTACGGCATGTATGCCTATCTGCTGCGGCAGGCGGAGCCGCTGCATGCGTGGCTGCTGGCCGGAACGGTGCTTGTGCTAGCGGCGTCGATCGTAGCGGCGATGGCGGGCGTCGATATGGCGATCTGCCTGATCATCGTGATGTTCGCGCCTTTCGTGACCGTCGTCGGCTTCGAGGCAGCCGGCCATCGCCACCGGATGGCGGCGCTGGAACGTTGCCTTGCCGAGGCCGGGCCGGCGCATTGAGTGCCGGGAATTGCCGAGTCGAAACAGGAGTTTGGCGGCTGGTGCTGACGGGTCGATTCAGGTGGTTCAAGAGTTGATTCAGGAAGGGGCTGTGCGCCGTTGCGCCGATTTTTCCTTCACCCGTTTTGTCTGGAGCTGCCCCTCACCCTAGCCCTCTCCCCGCAGGCGGGGAGAGGGGACGGTCGAGTTTGTTGCCAGCGCCCTCCTTCAGCCATGGCCAACGGCGGGAAGCAAAGTGTGGTGAAAGCTGGCACTTTCCGGTTGATGTTCTTGGAGGTGAGCGTGCCGCATGTGTCCTTCTCCCCGCAGGCGGGGAGAAGGTGGCCGGCAGGCCGGATGAGGGGCTGCCGTGGACTATGCGGCCGAGGAGCCGCTGTCAGATCAGGCGTTGACCAGAGCCAGCTTGGCGCGGGCGTCGAGGATCTGGGCGCATGCATTGGCGGCCTCTTCGCCCTTGGCGACGAAGTGCTCGCGGAAGAAGGCGATCAGCGGCGCGCTTTCCTGGAAATTGTGCGGGGTCAGCACGGCGGAAAGCACCGGCACGTCGGTGTCGAGCTGGACGCGCATCATGCCGTCGAGCACGGTGCCGGCGACGAAATCATGCCGGTAGATGCCGCCATCGACGACGAAGGCGGTGCCGAGGATTGCGGCATAACGGCCGGTCCTGGCAAGTTTCTGGGCATGCAGCGGGATCTCGAGTGCGCCTGGCACATCGAAGATCTCGACGTCGGCGGCCGAACCGCCGAGCTTCGTCCATTGGGCGACAAAGGCATCGACGCAACGATCAACGATGTCGGCATGCCAGCGGGCACGAACGATCGCGATCTTGGCGGTGGGGTGGGAAAGAATAGTCATGGGTCTCAAGCCTTCCAGGGTTTGGCGTTTCCAATTTTCCCGTCGGGCGAACATGCATGCGCGCGAAGCCCCGGCGTGGGGTCCACGTTCCTGCTTGCTCTCTTCCATCCGGACTGTGACCGTCGGCTCCGGAATCTGACCGGATCTGCTGACCCTCGAGGAAAGCCCTCGAAGCGCTCGCGGGCTTCGATCTTTCGATCGCTACCGCCGGTGGGGAGTTTCACCCCGCCCTGAGAACAGGGCCGACTATATAGATCGGCCACGCGTGGTCAAACGCGTGGCGCGACGAAAATCCTGGAAATTACGACAGATTTTTCCACGGTCTGCCGCTGCCGGGCGAAATGATTCCGGCAGCGCGGTGCCTTCTCAGGTCCGACGTTACTCTCGGATGACCAGCAGATCCTTGGCAGCGAAACGCAGCGTGACGTTGTCGCCGAACGTTGGGGGCGTCAGGCCGGGATCGTTGAACATGTCGAAAGAGATGACATCGCCGCCGATGCGCAGCTTGGTGCGGATGACCGAGCCGAGGAAGCTGGTCGAAACCACCTCTCCGGTCAGCGCCGTATCGCCCTTGGCGCTGTCGGCGATCGAGCCTGCCTCCGGGCGCAGCGCGAGCGAAATGTTGTCGCCGCCCTTCATGCCGGAAATCTGCTCCTTCAGCGAGACCTGCTGGTTGCCGATGGTGACGGCGCCGGAGGCAGGGTCTGCGACCTTGGCTTCGATGATGTTGAGCGTGCCGACGAAGGAGGCGACGAAGCGGGTGGCAGGCGTGTTGTAGATCTCGAACGGCGTGCCGATCTGGTCGGCACGGCCGCCATTCATCACGACGATGCGATCCGAGATCGACAGCGCCTCTTCCTGGTCATGGGTGACGAAGACGGTGGTGATGCCGAGCTGCTGCTGGATCTGGCGGATTTCCTCGCGCAGCGACACGCGGATCTTGGCGTCGAGCGCCGAGAGCGGCTCGTCGAGCAACAGCACCTGCGGCTTGACGGCGAGCGCGCGCGCCAGCGCAACGCGCTGCTGCTGGCCGCCGGACAGCTGGTAGGGGAAACGGTCGGCCAGGTGCTCGAGCTTGATCAGGCTCAGCATCTGCTTAACGCGCGTATCGGTCTCCGCCTTCGGCGCGCCGGCGACCTTCAGGCCGAAGGCGACGTTGTCGTGCACATTCATGTTGGGAAACAGCGCATAGGCCTGGAACACCATGCCGATGTTGCGCTGGTTCGGCTTCAGCGTGCCCTGGTCCTTGCCATCGATGACAATGGATCCGCTGGATGGCGTTTCGAAGCCGGCGATCATGCGCAGCACGGTCGTCTTGCCGCAGCCCGAGGGCCCAAGGAACGAGACGAACTCGCCCTTCTCGATTGCCATGTCGAAGCCATGCACGACTTGCACGGGGCCGAAGGATTTCTGGATGTTGGTCAGTGTCAGGAAACTCATATGGACCGATCCTCAGGCCTTGGGAGGCGCGATTTTTTGAAAGCGCGAGACGAGCTGGATGAGGCCGAGGCAGCCCCAGGTGATGCCGAACGCGATAACGGCGAGGGCGGCTGGCTCATAGGCGCGGTTGGCGCCCAGAAGCTGCATATACGGACCGAAGGCCGGCCTGTTCAAAAGCGCTGCCATGGTGAACTCGCCGATAACGATGGCGAAGGTCAGGAAGGCGCCGGAGAGTACCGCGACCAGAACATTCGGCAGGATGATCCGCCCCAGAATGGTCGCCCATCCCGCGCCGAGGCTTTGAGCGGCTTCGGTCAGGGTGGCGATGTCGATCGTCCGCAGACCCGTGTCCACCGCCCGGTACATATAGGGAAGCGCAAGAATGGCGTAGCCGAACATCAGGAGCACATTGGTGCCGGCGATCGATCCGGTGAGCGGCAGCCAGCTCGAGGTGTTGTAGAGACGGATATAGCCGAAGACGATGACGATTGCCGGAATGACGAGCGGCAGCAGCGTGATGAACTCGATGTAGGGCCGCAAGCCAGGTAGCTTCAGGCGAACCCAGTAGGCCGTCGGCACCACAAGCAGCACGCCGAAGGCGATGGTGAACAGTGCCTGCATGATGGAATAGGTGAAGGTCTCCTGGAAGCGCGGATCGCTGAAGACCTTTGCATAGGCGTCGAACGAATACTCGCCGCGGCGCATCTTCAGCGAGAAGTTCGTCATGCCGATGAGCGGCAGGGTGAAATAGAGGAGGCCGAAAATCAGGGCCCCCCAGGCCCATATCTTCTTCATTTCAGCCACCTCTCGCTGCGGGCGCGAAGCCAGATGTAGATCGCGTTGGCGATGCCCGTGACGACGATCATGCCGAAGGCAAGCGCGTAGCCGAGGTGCGGGTTGCCGAGAACGTCGCCGCGGATCTGGGCGAAGAGCAGGATGGGGACGATCGAGAGCGACGAGCCGGTGAGTGCGATTGCGGTCGCGACGGCTCCGAAGGCGTTTGCGAAGAGGAGCGCGAGGGTGCCGAGAAGCGAGGGCAGCAGGATCGGGAAAGCGACCATGCGCCAGTACTGCAAGCCCGTGGCACCGAGAATTTCGGCGGCCTCGCGCCACTCGCGCTTCAATCCGTCGAGAGCCGGGGTGATGATGAGGATCATCAGCGGAATCTGGAAGAACAGATAGGTGACGGTGAGCCCCCAGAACGACAGGAGGTTGAAGCCGAGCAGTCTGAGGTCGAGACCGAAGTTCGAGCGCAGGAAGACGGTGAGGATGCCAACGGGACCGAGCGTCGCCAGAAACGCGAAGGCGAGCGGCACGCCGGCGAAGTTCGAGGCGACGCCGGAAAAGGTCAAAAGCGGTCCGCGGATCCATTTCGGCAACCCGCCGAAGACGACGGCAGACGCAATAGCAAAGCCGATCAGGCAGCCGAGAAG
Source organism: Sinorhizobium sp. A49 (assembly GCF_002002725.1). Taxonomy (GTDB): domain Bacteria; phylum Pseudomonadota; class Alphaproteobacteria; order Rhizobiales; family Rhizobiaceae; genus Ensifer. Next base: position 159,199 of record NZ_MUNW01000036.1, read on the forward strand.
CGCCGAGGCAATGCTGATCTTGATGGAGATCCAGTAGGCCGACAGGATCGACGGCGTGAACAGACCGATGACGTTGTCGAACGTAAAGCTGCCATCAGGCGTCTGGAAGGCGCCGACCACGATCTTCATCGTTGGCAGAATCAGAAAAAGGAACACGAACGCTGCAAAGGGCAGGACGCCGAGCCAGTGAAGCGGAAGACGGCGCGCAGGTGGCCTGGCGCCGGTGTGAGCAGATGACATTCCGTTCGCCCCGAGATGCCGCGCTACGGACGCGGTCGTTCATTGAATTTCTTATGGTTATAGCATCTGCCCCGGCCGGAAAACCGGCCGGGGCAGGATCGAGTGTGGAAACGCTTACTGAACGTTGGCGCCGACCACGGAATCCCAGGCGCCGGTGACCGCTGCCTTGTTGGCATCGACTTCTTCGAGCGTCGGGAAGTAGGCCTTCTCGTAGGCAGCTGCCGGCGGCAGGGCGTCGATCAGTTCCTGCGGAACCTTGCCGGCCTTGACCATGGCGTTGAAGCGGGTCGGGTGGCAGAAGCCCTTCAGCCAGCCGAGCTGACCTTCGTCGGAATAGAGGTGCTCCATCCACAGCTTCGCTGCATTCGGGTGCGGCGCATAGGCCGAGATGCCCTGAACGTAGACGCCGGCGAGAACGCCGCTTGCAGGAACGACGACTTCGGTCGGCGGGTTGCCGTTCAGCGTCTTTGCCCAACCGAGAGCGTTGTAGTCCCAGGCGACGATGATCGGGGTCGAGCCCTGGGCCAGCGTGCCGGACTTGCCGATAACCGGAACGAAGTTGCCGGCCTTGTTCAACTCGGCGAAGTAGCCGAGACCGGCTTCGCCGGCTTCCTTGCCGGACTTTGCACCCTTGGCGAGGCCAGCGGCGAGAACGCCGAGGATCGCCTGGTTGGAGGCGCGCGGGTCACCGGCGAGTGCCACCTGGCCGGCATATTCCGGCTTCAGCAGATCAGCCCAGTCCTTCGGCGCGTTGGCGACGAGGTCCTTGTTCACGATGAAGGACATCACGCCGTAATAGTCGCCGTACCAGTAGCCTTCGGCATCCTTGACGCTATCTGGAATTTCGTCCCAGGTGGAGACCTTGTAGGGTTGCAGCAGGCCTTCGGCCTTCATCTGCGGACCGAAGGCGAGACCGACGTCGACAACGTCAGGCGCCTGCGGGCCCTTGTTGTCCTTGTTGGCCTTGACGGCTTCGACTTCGTCGGCCGAGCCGGCGTCCGGGTTCAGTTCGTTGACCTGGATTTCCGGATACTTGGCCTTGAAGGCAGCGATGACGTCGCCATAGCCGCACCAGTCGTGTGGCAGGGCGACGGTGGTCAGCATGCCTTCCTTCTTGGCGGCTTCGATAAGCTCTGCGCTCGGCTCGGCAGCGGCAATGGCCGTCGTTGCCAAGAGAATGGCGGTGGAAAGTGAGAGCAGGCGTTGAGTCGTTGAAATCACTGGCGTTCTCCTTGTTATGGGTTTTCAGTCAATTTCGGCGATGCTGTTAAAGAGATGCTATGAAACTTGTGTGACAGCGATCTGTCTGTTCGCGCCGCGCATGTCGTTGGAAGAACAAATCTTTTTCCGACACGGCGCCATCACTGAAACACATGTGCATAAAACTTCGTGAACGTTCCGGTTGTCCCTCCTAAACCGGTTTGCGAAAGATGCGGGTCGAATCGAACAGCCCCTCGAGCGTCTTCATCCGGTCGCGGGTCGCGTCCCAGTTGGAACTCTGCACGGCTTCGATCAGGGCTTCGACCAGAAACAGGATGACCACCGAACTGTCCCAGGCGGACGGCACCTCGATCTGCGAGCGGAAGACCTTGGAGGCGGATTTGGCGACCGGCGAACTCCAGCGATCGGTAAAGAGCACGATCTCGACGCCCCGGTCGCGGGCGGATTTCGCGAGTGTCTCCATCTCCTGCTCGTAGCGGCGGATGTCGAAGAGAATCAGCACGTCGCCATGGCGCATGTCGAGCACGTAGTGCGGCCAGGCGCTGGCATTGGAGGCAATTTCGGTGACACCAGGGCGGATGACCTGCAGATGGGTGAAGAGATAATCGGCAACGGCGCGGGTGATGCGGCCGCCCAGAAGATAGACGTTGCGCTTGCGGTCGGCGACAAGCGCCACCGCCGCGTCGAATTCCTGCGGTTCGATCTGCGACAGCGTCTCGCGCATGTTGTTCATGGCGGCGTCGGCAAATCGGTTGAGCGTGTGGGTGCCCGGTGCGCTCGCGGCCCAGCGGTCATGCTTGGTGATCGGGTTGGAAATCGTCGCTTCCAGCTCCTGGTGCAGCCGCGACTGGAAATCGGGAAAGCCTTTGAAACCAAGCTTTTGCACCATGCGCGCGACCGTCGGCGTCGACACGCCCGCGTTCTCGGCGACCGTGGTGATCGAACCGAGCCCCGATACGGGATAATTGTCGAGAAGTGTCTCGGCCAACTGCCTTTCCGCGCGGGTCAGCGCGGTGAAGTGGGCATTGATCACATCCGACACCGTTGTGGATGTCGCCTTGCTGGTCAAATCGGTTCCCCTGAACTGGTCTAACGCCAGTTTGTGACAGATTAAACATCGCTGTCACAATTGGAGTCAATCGCAATTTTGAAGAGATCGTTTCAGATTTCGATTGACACTGGCTAATCTCTGAACAAATCTTTTCATTAACGAACGTCTAACGGGGCAAGAGGGGATGCCGGTGTTGACGCGACTTTTGACCGATACAGATGGCGATCCGGTTGCGATCGAGAACGCGGCCGGCAGAGGCGAAATCGTTCTCGTTTGCGAACACGCGTCGCGCCGGGTGCCCGAGCGGCTGGGTTCGCTCGGCCTTTCGCAGCAGGCGCTCGAAAGCCACATCGCCTGGGATCCGGGGGCGCTCGCCGTTGCAGAACTGTTGTCGCGCAAGCTCGATGCGGCATTGATCTACCAGCGCTTCTCGCGGCTTGCCTATGATTGCAACCGGCCACCGGAAGCCGACGGTGCCATGCCTGCCGTCAGCGAAGTCTATGAGGTTCCGGGCAACCGCGATTTGGCGGGGGATGAGCGGCAGGCGCGTGTCGACGAGATCTACCTGCCGTTTCACGACGCCGTCAGCCGGTTCGTGATCGAGCGCAAGGCCAAGGGCAAGCCGCCTGTGGTCGTCACCATGCACTCGTTCACGCCCGTCTATTTCGGCAAGCCGCGTTCCGTCGAGGTCGGCATATTGCATGACGCCGACAGCCGGCTCGCCGACCAGATGCTGACCTTCGCCACCAAGGGCAAGGTTGCCTACGACATCCGCCGCAACGAGCCCTACGGGCCGGCCGATGGTGTCACGCATAGCCTGATCGAATACGGCGTCCACAACGGATTGCCGAATGTGATGATCGAGATCCGCAACGATCTCATTCGAAACGAGATCGGCCAGAGGGTCATGGCCGATTATCTGGAAGGGTTGCTCAGCCAAGGCGTGGCGGCACTTTCAGCACAATAAAAGACCCTGGGGAGCGGCTTTGCCGCGGTCCTGTTCCGGCTTGCCGGGGCAGGTAGTGATGGGATCCTGCCGCAATGGGGCGGCCGGGTCTGAAGAAATCAGGGGAAGAAAAATGTCAGACTACAGTGATCTCGACAAAAAGCAGGACATGCAGGTCCTGCATTCGATGGGCTATGCCCAGGAGCTCGAGCGGCGAATGAGCCGGTTCTCGAACTTCGCAGTCTCGTTCTCGATCATCTGCATTCTCTCCGGCGGCATCAATTCGCTGGCCCAGGCAACGTCGGGTGCGGGTGGGGCCGCCATCGGCATTGGTTGGCCGCTCGGCTGCTTCATCTCGCTCGTCTTTGCCGTTGCCATGGCGCAGATCAGCTCGGCCTATCCGACCGCCGGCGGCCTCTATCACTGGGGCTCGATCCTCGGCAACCGCTTCACCGGCTGGCTGACCGCCTGGTTCAACCTGCTCGGTCTCGTCACGGTTCTCGGCGCCATCAACGTCGGCACCTATTACTTCTTCATGGGCTCGTTCGGCACGCCGTACTTCGGCCTTGCGGATACCACGCTCACCCGCATCATCTTCCTGGCCGTCATCACCGGCGCCCAGGCGCTGGTCAACCACATGGGCATCGGGCTTACGGCCAAGCTCACCGATTTTTCAGGGTACCTGATCTTCGCGACGTCGATCCTGCTGGCGCTCGTGTGCCTTGCGGCCGCAGACAGCTATGACATCGCCCGCCTCTTCACCTTCTCCAACTATTCGGGCGAAGCCGGCGGCAATGTCTGGCCGGCAACCTCGGGCTCGTGGGTCTTCCTGCTCGGCCTGCTTCTCCCGATCTACACGATCACCGGTTACGACGCCTCCGCGCACACCTCGGAAGAAACCGTGAAAGCGGCCGAATCCGTGCCGCGCGGCATGGTCTCGTCGGTGCTGTGGTCGGCACTGTTCGGCTACATCATGCTGTGCTCTTTCGTGCTGATGATCCCGAACATGGACGAAGCCGCCAAGCAGGGCTGGAACGTATTCTTCTGGGCCATGGACACGCAGGTTCATCCCGTGATCAAGGACGTGCTCTATCTGGCGGTTCTCGTCGCGCAGTGGCTTTGCGGCCTGGCAACGGTCACCTCGGTCTCGCGCATGATCTTCGCCTTCTCGCGTGACGGCGGTCTGCCGGCCTCAAAGGCGCTTGCCAAGGTCAGCCCGACCTACCGCACGCCGGTTGCTGCGATCTGGACCGGTTCGATCCTCGCCGTGCTCTTCGTCTGGGGCTCGTCGCTGGTCTCGATCGGCGAGACGCCGGTTTACACGATCGTCGTATCGTGCACGGTCATCTTCCTGTTCTTCTCCTTCGCGATCCCGATCACGCTCGGCCTCCTCGCCTGGGGAACGTCCAAGTGGGACAAGATGGGCCCGTGGGACCTGGGCGAGGGCATGTTCAAGCTCTTCGCAGTGCTCTCTATCATCGCCATGGTGCTGATCTTCGTTCTCGGCATCCAGCCGCCGAACGACTGGGCGCTCTACATCACCGTCGGCTTCCTGGCGCTGACCGCACTCATCTGGTTCGGTTTCGAAAAGCGTCGCTTCCGCGGCCCGCCGATCGGTGAGGAAGTGGCACGCCGCCAGGCGGAAATCGCCGCTGCCGAAAAGGCCGTCGGCCAAGTCTAAGCAATAACAAAATGGGCGGGAGCGCATCTGCAGCTTCCGCCTTTCTTTTTGCGGCCACGGGAACGGCCGCTTGCCGAAACATGGGATGAAGTTTGATGAGCTATTCGTTTGAGCAATTGAAAGAGGATGTTGCCGCTGGCCGCATCGATACGGTTCTCGCCTGCCAGGTCGACATGCAGGGCCGGCTGATGGGCAAGCGCTTCCACGCGCAGTATTTCGTCGACAGCGCCTGGCAGGAAACGCATAGCTGCAACTACCTACTGGCGACCGACATGGAGATGGAAACCGTCTCCGGCTACAAGGCGACGAGCTGGGAGAAGGGCTATGGCGACTATACGATGAAGCCGGACCTTTCGACGCTGCGCCGTATTCCGTGGCTCGAGGGCACCGCGCTTGTGTTGTGCGACATGCTCGACCATCACACCCATGCCGAAGTGCCGCATTCGCCGCGCGCCATCCTGAAGAAGCAGATCGCCCGGCTGGAGGCCATGGGCCTCAAGGCCTTCATGGCGAGCGAGCTTGAATTCTTCCTGTTCGACCAGACCTATGACGACGCGCGCCAGTCCGGCTATCGCGACCTGCAGCTCGTCAGCGGTTACAACGAGGACTACCACATCTTCCAGACCACCAAGGAAGAGGACGTGATGCGGGCGATCCGCAACGGCCTGCAGGGCGCCGACATCCCGGTCGAGAATTCCAAGGGCGAGGCTTCCGCCGGCCAGGAAGAAATCAACGTGCGCTACGCCGACGCGCTGACGATGGCCGACCGGCACGCCATCATCAAGAACGGCTGCAAGGAAATCGCCTGGTCACGCGGCAAGGCGATCACCTTCCTTGCCAAGTGGAATTATCAGGCCGCCGGCTCGTCCTCCCACATTCACCAGTCGCTGTGGAGCGCCGACGGCAAGACGCCGAAGTTCTTCGACAAGGACGGCAAATACGGCATGTCGGAGCAGATGCGCCAGTATGTCGCCGGCCTGCTCAGCCACGCCAGCGAGATCACCTATTTCCTCGCGCCCTATATCAATTCTTACAAGCGCTTCATGGCCGGCACCTTCGCGCCGACGAAGGCGGTATGGAGCAAGGACAACCGCACCGCCGGCTATCGCCTCTGCGGCGAGGACACCAAGGGGATCCGCATCGAGTGCCGCGTCGGCGGCTCCGACCTCAACCCCTATCTCGCATTCGCGGCTTTGCTCGCCGCCGGCATTTCCGGTATCGAAGGCAAGATGGAACTGGAGGCGCCGTTCGTCGGTGATGCCTATGGCGGCAAGAACGTGCGCGAGATCCCGCGCACGCTGCGGGCGGCCACTGAAGCGCTGACCGGCTCCAAGATGCTGCGCGCCGCCTTTGGCGACGATGTCATCGACCACTATGTCCGCGCGGCCGAGTGGGAGCAGGAAGAATACGACCGTCGCGTCACCGATTGGGAGGTCGCACGCGGCTTCGAAAGAGCGTAAGGAGGGCGCGGAATTTGCCCCTCACCCTAACCCTCTCCCCGCCTGCGGGGAGAGGGTACCTGCCCTGCGAATCGGGCTTGGTTGGGAGCAACGGCGCGGCATATTTCCTTCGCCCCGCTTGCGGGGAGAAGGTGGCCGGCAGGCCGGATGAGGGGCGGCCGCAGCACCGAACGAGAAATCCGATGGAACAAACAGGAAGACGATCATGAGCATGATCAAGTGCATTTCTCCGGTGAACGGAGAGGTTTATGCCGAACGCCCGGCGCTGCCGCTGGAAATGGCCAAGCAGGTTGTTGCCCACGCGCGCCAGGCGCAGAAGGCCTGGGCTCGCCGTCCGCTGGACGAACGCGTCAACCTGGTGTTGGCAGGCGTCGCCCGTCTCAACGAGATGGTCGACGAGGTCGTGCCGGAGCTGGCCTGGCAGATGGGCCGGCCGGTGCGCTACGGTGGCGAGTTCAAGGGGTTCAACGAGCGCTCGAACTATGTCGCTTCGATTGCTGCCGGTGCGCTGCAGCCGATCCTCGTCGAGGACAACGACCGCTTCGGCCGTCGCATCGAGCGCGAGCCGCATGGTGTGGTCTTCGTCATCGCGCCGTGGAACTACCCCTACATGACCGCGATCAACACGGTTGCGCCGGCGCTGATGGCCGGCAACACGGTCATCATCAAGCATGCCAGCCAGACGATCCTCGTCGGCGAGCGCATGGTGCGCGCCTTCGTCGAGGCCGGCGTTCCGGCCGACGTGTTCCAGAACGTCTTCCTCGACCACGAGACGACGGCAGCGCTGATTGCCGCGAAAAGCTTCGACTTCATCAATTTCACCGGTTCGGTCGAAGGCGGCCGGTCGATCGAGCGCGCGGCTGCCGGCACATTCACCGGCCTTGGCCTGGAACTCGGCGGCAAGGATCCGGGCTATGTCATGGAAGATGCCGACCTCGACGCGGCCGTCGACACGCTGATGGATGGCGCCACCTTCAATTCCGGGCAGTGCTGCTGCGGTATCGAGCGCATCTATGTGCACGAATCCCTCTATGACGCCTTCGTCGAGAAGTCGGTCGCCTGGGTATCGAACTACAAGCTCGGTAATCCGCTTGATCCGGAAACGACGCTGGGTCCGATGGCGCACAAGCGCTTTGCCGCGACCGTTCGCGAGCAGATCGCCGACGCGCTCGCCAAGGGCGCCAAGGCGCTGGTCGACCCGAAGCTGTTCCCGCAGGACGATGGCGGCGCCTATCTCGCGCCGCAGGTGCTGGTCGATGTCGATCACTCCATGGCCTTCATGCGCGAGGAAACCTTCGGGCCCGCCGTCGGCATCATGAAGGTGAAGAGCGATAGCCAGGCGATCGAACTGATGAACGATTGCCAGTACGGGCTGACCGTATCGCTGTGGACCAAGGACGCTGACCGCGCGTCCCGCATCGGTCGCGATCTCGAAACCGGCACCGTGTTCATGAACCGCGCCGACTATCTCGATCCGGCGCTCTGCTGGACCGGCGTCAAGGAAACCGGCCGGGGCGGCTCGCTCTCGGTCATCGGCTTCCAGAACCTTACCCGTCCGAAATCCTACCATCTGAAGAAAGTCACAGCATGACGATCACCGCGAACTGGAGCTATCCGACCGCCATCAAGTTTGGCGCCGGCCGGATCAAGGAGCTTGCCGACCATTGCAAGGCGGCCGGCATGAAGAAGCCGCTGTTGATCACCGACCGTGGTCTGGCACCGATGCCGATCACGCAGAATGCGCTCGATATCCTGGAGGCCAACGGTCTTGGCCGGGCGATCTTCGCCGATGTCGATCCGAACCCGAACGACATAAACCTCGCCGCGGGCGTCAAGGCCTTCAAGGACGGCGGCCATGACGGCGTCGTCGCCTTCGGCGGCGGCTCGGGCCTCGACCTCGGCAAATGCGTGGCCTTCATGGCCGGCCAGAGCCGCCCGGTGTGGGACTTCGAGGATGTCGGCGACTGGTGGACGCGCGCGAGCGTCGAAGGCATCGCGCCAATCGTCGCTGTGCCGACGACCGCCGGCACCGGCTCCGAGGTTGGCCGCGCCAGCGTCATCACCAATTCGGCGAGCCATGTGAAGAAGGTGATCTTCCACCCGAAGTTCCTGCCCGCGGTCACCATCTGCGACCCGGAACTGACCGTCGGCATGCCCAAAGTGATCACCGCCGGCACCGGCATGGACGCCTTTGCCCATTGCCTGGAGGCCTATTCCTCGCCGTTCTACCATCCGATGTCGGCCGGTATCGCGCTTGAGGGCATGCGACTGGTGAAAGAGTATCTGCCGCGCGCCTACAAGGACGGCACCGATATCGAGGCACGCGCCAACATGATGAGTGCGGCCGCCATGGGGGCTGTGGCCTTCCAGAAGGGGCTCGGCGCCATCCATTCGCTCTCGCACCCTGTCGGCGCGATCTACAACACCCATCATGGCATGACCAATGCCGTGGTGATGCCGCCGGTGCTGCGCTTCAACCGCTCGGCGATCGAGGACAAGATCGTCCGGGCTGCCGCTTATCTCGGTATTTCCGGCGGCTTCGACGGCTTCTACGACTACGTGCTGAAGCTGCGCGAGGAACTCGGCGTTCCCGACAAGCTTTCCGCACTTGGCGTTGGCACCGACCGTATCGACGAGATGTCGGAAATGGCGATCGTCGACCCGACCGCGGGCGGTAACCCGGTCGAGCTGACGCTCGATGCGGCCAAGAAGCTGTTCAGGGAATGCATCTGAGCCTGGGCGCATTGCCCAAAAGCCTCTGAGTGTTAATTTTCTTTGAGCCCGGAAAACCCTTGGTTTTCCGGGCTTTTTCACGCCCTTCCGTTCGATCGGGCAGGGCGGGTGTTAATCTTCGCCAGCGAAAATTTCCAATTCGTTAACCATGTTCTGAAAGGTTCTATTAAGCGGCACTGCTCGCTCGGCGCTTCGGTCGGGCAGGCCGCGGGAACAGAGCAGAAAAATGAGGAATAAGATGGCGGTCATCACTTTCGCCAATGCAAAGGGCGGCGCGGGCAAGACGACGGCGGCGCTGATCCTGTCGACGGAACTGGCGAGGCAGGGACACCGCGTGGTGGTCCTCGACGCCGATCCGCAGCGTTGGATCACCAGTTGGGCGGAAGTCTCCGGCCAGATCGCCAATCTCTCGGTCATCTCGCATATCACCCCGGCATCGCTGGAATGTCATATCCGGGAAATGAAGGACGAGGCCGATTACATCATCATCGATCTTGCCGGCGCCAAGGATCAGATCGTCGCTTTGGCGCTGGCCCTTTCCGACCAGGTGCTGATCCCGGTGCAGGGCTGTGCCATGGATGCGCGCGGCGCCGTGCAGATCCTCGAGCTGATCCGCCAGATCGAGGAGAGGGCCCGGGTTCGCATCAACCATTCCGTCGTTCTCACCCGCGTCAATTCGCTGGTGACGACGCGGGCGCTGCAGACCATCAAGACGCTGCTTGCCTCGCGCGGCGTCTCCGTTCTCGACACGCCGATCGTAGAGCGCGTCGCCTATCGCGAAATCTTCGACTGCGGCGGAACGCTGCAGTCCATGGATGAAACCCGCGTCAGCAACCTCGACAAGGCGCGCGAAAACGCAGCCGCCCTTGCCAAGGAAGTGCAGGCCTTGACGCCGATAAAAGCGCGCCGTTCCTGGGCTTCGCGTGCACCATCCTGGGCTTCGCGACGCGCGGCCTGATCAAGCATCGCCAGTTTTCAGAATAGTCGCAACCGGAATTGATGTTCGTCAATTCCGGTTGAAGCGCGTGGCAACCACTCGAAATGGCTGTTTTCCGTAAGGCTTCCTTTACCATGGGCTTATACGAGTGCTGATGGAAAGTGACTGCACCTGACGGCTGTTTGCCGAGGTGCAGATAGCCGCCATGATTGCGGCAAGGATTGTGGATCTGACCTCGTTCGCCCGGTCTCCCGTCCCGCTTCCATGATCCAGCAAGAGCATGCAGGGAAGTCGCGCATGAAAACGGAACACGTCGCTGCCGGCAAGGAAGACATTGTCGGTCGTCTTAATTTCATGGCGCTTGATGATGCGGCCAAGGCGAGCCTGAAGACCCTGAAGCCGATCCTGGAAAAGGAAATGGCGCCGGCGCTCGACAAGTTCTACGCCCGGGTGAAGAAGACACCGGAGACGAACCGCTTCTTCTCGTCGGACGCGCATATCAACCGCGCCAAGGGCGCGCAGGTCGGTCACTGGGCGAACATCGCCGACGGCAACTTCAACGACGAATATGGTGCGAAGGTGCGCACCATCGGCCAGGTGCACGCCCGCATCGGGCTTGAGCCGCGCTGGTACATCGGCGGCTACGCGCTGATCGCCGAGCATCTCATTACCGAAATCGTCAAGGCGCATTGGCCGAAGGGCGGCCTGTTCTCGCGCCAGGCCACCTCGGCGGAAGAGATGAGCGCGATGCTGTCGAGCCTCGTCAAGGGCATGTTCCTTGACATGGACCTGTCGATCTCGGTCTATATGGACGCCTCTGACGTTACCAAGCAGCGCGCCGTTCAGGAAGAGGTGCTGGCGACCGAACGCCAGCTCGTCAGCCAGACTTTTGGCGTTGCGCTGAAGAAGATCTCCGACGGTGACCTGACGGCGCGCATCGCCGCCGACCTGCCTGTCGCCTATGAGGAGCTTGGCGGGCACTTCAACCATGCGATCAGCGAGCTTGCCCGTGCAATCGGCGGTATCGAGGCCGGCGCCAGCCAGATCCATCTGAGTGCCAAGGAGATCGCGGCTGCGGCCGACGACCTCGCCAAGCGCACCGAGCGCCAGGCGGCAAACCTCGAGGAGACGGCAGCCGCCGTCGAGCAGGTGACGCGCACGGTCAAGCAGACCGCCGAAGGCGCCGACCAGGCGAACTCGACGGTGATTGCCGCCCGCGCCAATGCCGAGCGCAGCGGCGAGGTCGTTACCCACGCGATCGAGGTGATGCAGGAAATCCAGACATCGTCGGCAAGCATTGCCCGCATCGTCGACGTCATCGACGAGATCGCCTTCCAGACCAACCTGCTGGCGCTCAACGCCGGCATCGAGGCGGCGCGCGCCGGAGAGGCGGGCAGGGGCTTTGCCGTTGTCGCTTCCGAAGTGCGGGCGCTTGCCCAGCGCTGTGCCGATGCGGCCAAGGACATCCAGGGCCTGATCGCCAAGTCGCGCGGCCAAGTGGATGACGGCGTCAACTCGGTCAACCAGGTTGCCCAGTCGCTGCAGCAGATCGTCTCGCAGGTGGTCGAGGTCAGCTCGGTCTTCGGCAACATCCGCGCCAGCACCGCTGAGCAGGCAACTGGCCTGCAGGCGGTCAACACAGCGATCGGCCAGATGGACCAGATCACCCAGCAGAACGCCGCAATGGTCGAAGAGGCCAATGCCGCAAGCCAGGCGCTGACGGTGGAATCGGAACAGATCGCGCTGAAGCTGAAGGCGTTCCAGACGTCGACCCAGGTCCACGTGGGTACCGCATCCGGCTATCGCCGCGCGGCCTGAGTCCGCATATTGCAGTCTGACCGACAGCGCCTCGGATCATCACGATCCGGGGCGCTGTTCATTTCAAGCAAAGCAAATCTTCACCTCTGATGGCGCTCATGACTTTGTTAGGCGGATAGGCGTGAATGCGTTGCATCGACATAGCGGGGATAACGTGGAAAAGCGGCGGATATTGTTTGCGCCGGCGTGATGTTCGCGACGCAGTTTCTGTAGTCTGCTCCCATGGATATGGAGGCATAGATGACAAAGCTCACCAAAGAGGAAGTCTCCGCGCGCCTTGAAGCTGCGCTCGCAATGCTTGGTGACGAAGAATGCGAGGACCGGCAATCCAATCTGAAGATCAACTGGGTGAGGGACCTGCTGAATCGAGCGATTGAGGGGCCGGTTGTGATGGTCGACAAGGTCGCCAACGATGCCGGGGCTCACTGACGCCTGAGTTCGATCGCGTACATAAGACGTGTTTCGGAGGTCCACTTGGGAGCGCCGAGACCGACTTACTGTGCGGATCAACGGACGGCTCAGTGAAACGCGACAATCACCCGCATTCCTGTGCTTGTCACAGGAATCGAGCCAGCCAAGTCCTTGGCTGAAAAGCCTTTTGATCTGAGGGACGTCAGATCGCTGGATTCCGGCACAAGGCCGGAATGAGGAGAAAAGCGGTGATCATCCCATAAGCGGGCACTGGGGCTCAAAAGCGGTGATCGACCAGGTGCTTCGCCTGCGCGCCGGCATGGTAGAAGGCGGACTTGACGGTGCGCCAGTTGTCCGGCGTCACGGGTGTCTCGGCAAGCGGGATCGCTGAGGTCTGGCCGGTGACGTGGTTGGCGAGTGCCTTGCCGAAGACGGTGCCGGGCGCAATGCCGCGGCCGTTGTAGCCACTGACGGAAAACACGTTCGGCGCCAGCGTATGCATGGCCGGCAGGTTGTTGGTGGTCATGCCGATACGGCCGTCCCACCAGTATTCGAAGCGGAAATCTCCGATATAGGGGAAGAGCTTGCGCACGGAGCGGGCGGCAAAGGCACGGTGCGTGCCTTCGGCCATCGCGTCGAGACGGCCGATCGAGCCGAAAATCAGGCGGTTCTGCTGGTCCATGCGGAACGAGGTCATGACCAGGCCGGTATCCCAGGTGCCCTGGCGTTCCGGCAGGATGCGGCTTGCGACCTTCTCCGACAGTGGGTTCGTGGCGAACTGGAAGTAGGGCAGGATCGTCAGTTCCTGGGTGTGTTCCTGCCAGGGCGTCTCGGCAAACATGCCGCCATAGGCATTGGTGGCGAGGATGACCTGCTTTGCCCGCACGGTGTTCCGCCCGGCCTTGAGCACCCAGGCATCGCCCTGGCGCTCGGCGCCCACGAGCGGCGTGTCGGTATAGATCTCGGCACCGGCGGCAAGGGCTGCACGGGCAAGGCCACGCGCATAGGCAAGCGGCTGGATCGTTCCGGCGCGGCGATCAAGCAGCGCGCCGGAGAAGCCTTCAGCACCGGAGAGCGTTGCCGCCCGCTCGGCCGAGAGAACCTCGACCGGCGCGCCGCGCTTCTTCCACTGCGTTTCGCGGTCGCTGATATCCTTCAGCCCTTCGGCGCCAACGGCCATGTGCAGGGTGCCGTTGCGAACGGCTTCGCAGGCGATGCCGTGCTTCTCGACGAGCGCATACACCATCGCCGGGCCGTCGCCGAGTTCGCCGAGCAGGCGGTTGCCGGCATCTGCGCCGAGCGTCGCGATCAGGTCGTCGGGTTTCACCCACATGCCGGCATTGACGAGGCCGACGTTGCGGCCGGAGCCGCCGAAGCCGATCATCTTCGCCTCGATCACGGTTGCCTTGACGCCCTTCTCTGCGAGGTGAAGGGCTGCCGAAAGGCCGGTAAAGCCGCCGCCGATGATGGCGACATCCGTCGTTAGATCGCGGCCAAGCGGCCGGGTCTCCGGTGCGGCCGGCGCCGTCGCGTGCCAGAGGTTGGGCAGGGTGCGCTCGGTCGCCATCGCGGACATTCCTTCGGTAAGGGCCTGAAATTTAGAGGTGTCTAAGTGATAGGGCCAACGCCTTCAAATTTCTCATGACAATGTTTCATGAGGTCATGAAGGGTTTCACGCGAAGGAGGCGACCATGCGCCAGCAAAAAAATGACCGCAGCCGGTTCGTGGGCGGCCGCGGTCTGGGTCGTGTCGGTGGAGTAGTCGGGTGTAAATGTCTTTGCCGGGACGGTGGTCCGCCGCACCGGCCCTATGGGTTCCGATGAAAATAGCCTGATCAAGAAGCCCTTGAGCAGACAGGGTCATTTTCAACGCAGGCATGTCGGTGTCACTCCCCCAATTGGGTGACGGAGTGCACAAAAAGCTGCGATTTCAATGAATTCGGGTGGGATTCCGGCGCTTTACGACGGCGGGTCGTCAATCTCACGTCAACGCAAGGAAGCGGCGCAGTGTTGGGCCTCCAGGATACAGAGGGTGTCGAGGTTCAACGCAGACACGTTCGGAGACAACCCGGCTCAGCGTCATTCCTGTGCTTGTCACAGGAAAAGTCTTTTGACCTGACGAACGTCAGGTCGCTGGATTCCGGCACGAGGCCGGAATGAGGGCGCGCGTTATTGCTTGTGAGCAAGAGGCTTCCTCAGGCTTTTCGTGGGCCAAGGCCTGCGGATCGGTTTCAGCACTGACAGGCTCCGAGACGACGCCTCAGTCGACGAACTCGACCGTGACGCCGACGCTCACCATCTTGGCAAGTTCGGTTGCGTCCCAGTTGGTCAGGCGCACGCAGCCGTGGCTCTGGGTCTTGCCGATCTTGGAGGGCTCCGGTGTGCCGTGGATGCCATAGGTCGGCCTCGAGAGCGCGATCCAGACCGTGCCGACCGGGCCGTTCGGCCCCGGCTGCAACGTCAAGATCTTGTCGTTATCGCCCTGCTTGAAGTTGATCTTCGGATTGTAGGTGTAGCCGGGATTGAGCGCGATGCGCTCGACATTGACGGTGCCCGACGGTGAAGGCGTGTCGGACGAGCCGATCGTTGCCGGGTATGCGGCGACGAGCTTGTCGGCGGCGTCATAGGCCAGAACCTGCTTGCGGGCCTTGTCGGCGACGATGCGCGCGACCTTTTCCTTGCGGTTTTCGCCGGGGTTGATGACCTTGATGATCGTGCCGGGAATGGTGAAGTCGACGCCCGGATTGAGCTCGCGCAGATAGGCTTCGTCCATGTGGAACTTCTCGCCGAGCATTTCGCTCGTCGCGGTGAACGACATGTGCGGCAGCATCGCCTTGTGGGCGTAGTCGTCGGGGATCGAGGCGACGTATGGGCCGGAAGCGTCGGCTGCCGTGATGGTGTAGCTGGTGATCGGCAGACCGCCGTTCATGCGCAGCCGCTCGAGAATGTCTTCGGTGTTGTTGGGATCGAGCGTTTCGCCGGTCGACTGCTGCCAGGCCTCGATGGCCTTGGTGACGTTCGAGCCCATCTTGCCGTCGATGACGCCGGGCGAGAAGCCTTCGCGGTCGAGGAAGACCTGCAGCGCGGTGATTTCCGCGCGCGACTTGGACTTGACCGAGATGGCCGGTGGCATGGACTGCCGGAGCGGCTGGTCGTATTGCGGGTCGATCGCCGCCTGCTCGTCGCCGTCGATCAGGCCGGGCAGGCTGTTGGGCAGATCGTTGCGCTCGACCGAGGGCGGCACCACGTCACGATAGGCCGGATCGCGATAGTCTTGAATGGAGCCGGTGACGTCGCCCGGTTCGGAATAGCCATAGCCGCGATCGCGGCTGCGACGGTTGGAATAGACGTCCGCTTCTTGCTGGCGCCGATAGGCACCATACCCTTCGGACGGCACGACGGTCGCGACCACATTGCCCCAGTTGTCGACCAGCACGGTGCGGCCGCGGCGGTCGCGCATGGTGCGCACTTCGTCGGCGCCCGGCATATAGTCGAGAATTTCACCTTCCGGCGTCACCAGCATCACGTCGCCATTGCCACGGCGGTTGCGGCCGTAGCCTTCCTGAGCAAAGGCGGATGCAAGATCCACGGCGAGGAAGCCGGCTGCGGCGAGGAGCGAGAGGCCGGTGCGGGTCGCTGACGTCACGATAAAACCTGTTCTCATGGTGGTTGATGTGGCGCGGTACATTCCGATTTCGACGTTAATGTGAAAAAAATGAATTCATCATGAATAAGCGGTTAAATTCTATCTAGGCGACGCCTTACCAGCTTTCAACCGATGAAAAACAGCCTTCGTCGGGTATCATGTCTTTGTGATCGCTGTGATTCCCGTCGGTTGGGGGTGGAGGGCCGGTGCATGCGAACGAGATTTGATGCACCTGATGACGCACAGGAGAATCACATCCTGTTTGACCGCGCGTCGGCACTCGATGTTGCCTCCTTCGTGGTCGACGGCGTCGATCTTTCACCGGGGGCGGCGATTCCCTCCGACGGCGATCCGCGCATCGACCGGGCGCTGGCCGGCTTTCTCTTCACCTGCGGACCGGACCATATCCGCCATCCCGAGCCGATTGCAGCTGGCGAGGAGAGTGCGCGCTACCCCCTTCACGGCTCGCTTGCCGGCACGCCAGTCAAGCATACGCACATGTCTGCCGACGCCACGCTTTGCATCGCCACGGTCGAGGTCAACCTTGCCGATGGCGGCCACGCGCTTTTGGAGCGGCGCTGGCATGTGGACGCCGACCGGGACGAGGTGATGCTGGAAGACAGGCTGACCAACACCGGCGCCGGCTCGTTTCCACCAATGATGATGTACCACCTCAATATTGCCGGCAGGCTTGCCGGTGATGAAACCCGCATCATCAGCCCATCCTTTGCTGAAGGGGAGCGCGCGTGGCGCTTCGGCGAGGGCGAAAGTGCACATTTCTGCATTCCGGCCAAGGTGGAGGCGGATGGCTGGTCAGACGTGGCGCTTGCCCCGCTCGCCGGCGGCAAGCGGCTGACGGTACGCTTTCGCGCCGACACGCTGCCTTTTCTGCAGATGTGGCGCTGTCAGCGCGGCAACGCCGACGTCATCAGCATCGAGCCTGCGTCGCATCGGTTGGCCAAGCGGCCGGAGCTCGGCGCTGCCGGGGAGCTGAAACTGCTTGAGCCCGGCCAAACGCAGACCTATGCACTCGCCTTCGGCGTCGCCTGACCCAAGCGTTTGGAATTGACGCCGACGGGCACCGCGCCTACATCAATCGCCTCAGGTTTTTTTCGAGGGTAAAGCTGCCATGGACATCCGCCCGATCAACGACGAATACTCGGTTTCCGGCCAGATCACTGTCGAGGACCTCGACCAGATCAAGGCGCTTGGCTTCAAGTCCATCGTCTGCCACCGCCCCGATTTCGAGGCGCCGGACCAGCCGACCTTCGATTCCATCGCAGCGCGCGCGCAGGAACTGGGAATCGAGACCATGCATATCCCCGTCGGCCAGATGGGCGTGACGGCGGACGCAGTTCAAAAGATGGTCGACGCTCTCGACGAATTCCAGCGGCCGATGCTCGGCTATTGCCGTTCCGGCGCCCGCTCGACAGCGGTCTTCCAGCAGACACAGCATATTCGCGGCTGAGCCGGTTCAGCGCAGCAGTGCAGGGGCGTCACTGCGCCCCGCAATGCCTTGCGCCCAAGGGTGCCAGGCAAACCGACATGCCGGCTCGCCCGTGATTCGAACAATCGAATGGCGGAGGAGATTGCATGTCCGGAATACATCTGATCGAGCGCGAGCAGTGGGCTGAGAAGCCAGATGTCTGGCAGGGCGAATTTCAGGGTGGCGCCTATGGCGCCGACGTCTCGGTGATGTTCTTTACCACCGACAGGATCGGCGGCGGGCCGAAGCTGCATCGCCATCCCTATCCCGAGACCTTCATCATCCGAACTGGCAGGGCGTTGTTTACCGTCGGCGATCGCAAGATCGAAGCTGAAGCCGGGCAGATCGTCGTGGCTCCGGCCAACGTGCCACACAAGTTCGAGAACCTTGGGCCGGGACGCCTTGAGACCACCGACGTGCATGTGACCGGAGCGTTTGCGACGGAGTGGCTGGAGTAAGCAGGAAGCGGCAACTCGGTCTGGCAGTGGGCAGCACCTCCCTGCGTCGTCGACACGACGCAGCTGGATTCCTGTGACGAGCACAGGAATGAGGAAGTGCAAGTCGGTGCCGCTGCGCGCACACGCCACGTTTGCGGAGATGTGCCATCGCGTTGGAAGGTCTCGACCGCAACAGTTGAATTCCCTCATTCCTGTGCTTGTCACAGGAATCCAGCCACGGCGCGTCCGCGCCGTGATTGAACCTTCCTAGAGAACGAACCCGCTCAACCCTTCCTGATCTCGCTCAGCGTGCGCGTCGGCGTAATCGCTTCCGGATCGAGCTTGATCTCGATGATCGCCGGCTTGCCGCTGGCGCGGGCGCGCAGGAACGCATCGGCGAACTCTTCCGTCTTATCCACAGTCTCGCCGTGGCCGCCATAGGCGCGGGCAAGGGCGGCAAAGTCAGGATTGGTCAGGTCCGTGGCACTGACGCGGCCGGGGTAGTCGCGCTCCTGGTGCATGCGGATGGTGCCGTAGATGCCGTTGTTGACGACGACGGTGATGATCGGCAGGCGGTAACGCACCGCGGTGGCGAACTCCTGGCCGTGCATCAGGAAGCAGCCGTCGCCGGCAAAGCAGATGACTTCGCGGTCTGGATGCAGGTGCTTGGCGGCAACGGCGGCCGGCAGGCCATAACCCATGGAGCCGGATGCGGGGGCGGCCTGTGTCGCGTACTTACGGAAGCGGTGGAAGCGATGGACCCAGGTGGCGTAGTTGCCGGCGCCGTTGGTGAAGATGGTGTCCTCGGGCGTGTTTGCCTCGATCCAGTTCATGATCGGGCCCATGCGAACGTCGCCGGGGCCGGTTTCCGGCGGTGTCGACCACTTGAGATAGGCTTCGTGCATCGCCCTTGTGCGCGCCGACCAGACGGGCTCGGCCGCCGGTGCAAGACCTTCGAGGGCGGCGACGAAATCGCGCGGGCTGGCGGCGATCGGCAGTTCCGGCCGGTAGACGCGGCCGAGTTCGGAGGCATCCGGATGCACATGAACCAGCGTCTGGCGCGGGTAGGGGCTATCCATCAGCGTGTAGCCGGACGACGGCATTTCGGAGAAGCGGCCACCGATCAGAAGCACCAGATCGGCTTCCTTGATCTCCCTGGCGAGCGCTGGGTTGATGCCGATGCCGACATCGCCGGCATAGTTGGGGTGCAGGTGGTCGAACAGCATCTGGCGGCGGAAGGAGCAGCCGACCGGCAGGCTCCAGCGTTCGGCGAAGCGCTGGAATTCGGCGACGCTGTCAGCCGTCCAGCGCGTGCCGCCGAGAATGGCGATCGGGCGTTTGGCGCCTTCGAGCAGCGCGCCGAGCTTCTTGATCTGGGACGGACCCGGATGCCCTTCGACCGGCTGGTAGGGTTTGGCCGCCGGTGCCTCGGCGCTGCGCGTCAGCATGTCCTCAGGCAGCGTCAGCACGACAGGGCCGGGCCGGCCCGAAGTGGCGACCGCAAAGGCGCGGGTGACGAATTCGGGGATGCGGGCGGGGTCGTCGATCTCGCCGACCCATTTGGCGACTTCGGTGAAGGCGCGACGATATTCGATCTCCTGGAAGGCTTCGCGCTCGCGCGCCTCGCTCTGGACCTGGCCGATGAACAGGATCATCGGGATCGAATCCTGCTTTGCGACATGCAGGCCCGCCGACGCATTCGTGGCGCCGGGGCCGCGCGTCACCATGCAGATGCCGGGCTCGCCGCTGAGGCGTCCCCAGGCATCGGCCATCATCGCAGCGCCCCCCTCCTGGCGGCAGACGACGACATCGATGTCGGTGTCGTAGAGCGCATCCAGCACCGCCAGATAGCTTTCGCCGGGTACGCAGGCGATACGCTTGACGCCGTTGGCGACGAGCGCGTCGACGACGAGCTGACCTCCAGTTTTCATATTTTCCTCCCGATAGTCATTCTTTTGTTTTCAGACTGCTTATTTCAGATTGCGGGCGAGACCGGAGCGATGCTCGCGGTCTTGTCGACCCGGCGTTCCCGCCAGATGATGTAGAGGCCGGAGCCGATGATGATGGAAATGCCGAGCCATTTCAGCGCGTCGGGCAAATGGCCGAAGACCAGCCAGCCGAAGATCGTTGCCGAGACGATTTCGAGATATTGCAGCGGCGCCAGCACCGAGGCCGGCGCCGAGCGATAGGCATAGACCCCGAGCACGCCCGAAATCGTGGCGGTGACGCCGACGCCGAGCAGGTAGAGCCAGGCGTTGCCCGCCGGCAAGACCGGATCGAAGACATTGGATCCGCTGCCTTCGCCAAGCCAGAGCAGGACGAGACAGAAGAGCCCGCCCCAGATGCCGGCATGGAACTGCATAGACCAGGGGTCCTCGTTCTGCGCCACCATGCGCGTCACCAGCAGGAACACCGCCAGACCGAAGGCGGCGACGATCGGCAGCAGCGCGATGAGGCCCACCTCCTGCATGCTCGGCTGGATGACGAGTAGCGCCCCGAGGAAGCCGACGGCGCAGGCGGTGTAGCGCCGCCAGCCGATGGTTTCCTTCAGGAAGATGCTGCCGAGGATGGTGAGGATGATCGGCTCGACGAAGAAGATGGCGATGGCATCGGCCACTTCCATCACCTTCAGCGTGGTGATGAAGGAGAGCATGGTGACGACAAGCAGGCCGCCACGCAGCGCATGCAGCGCCGTCTTGCGCCAGGTAAGGTCGAACAGGCTGCCGCGCACCAGCACGATCGGCAGGATGAAGACCACCTGCAGGATGAAGCGAACGGCGGTAATCTGCGCCGAGGGAACGGTTGCGATCGCCAGCTTGGCGAAGATGTCGATCAGCGGCGACAGGAGCACCGAAAGGACCATCAGCGTCAGGCCGAAGGAGATTCGGTCGTTGGCATTGGCGGTCTTGGGGAGGGACATGTCTGCCATGGTGATTTCGGGTCAGAACCTCTTGCCGACGGCAACCTTGCCGACGGCAACCTTGCCGGCCGCAGCCTTGGCGGCAGCAGTCTTGTTGGCGGCAGATTGGCACCAGGCCGCAAAATCCGCGGTCGCCTTCTCGCGGCCGATCTCGTTGAGCGTCTCGTGGCGCATGCCCTCGTGGATCGTTATCGACACATCGGTCATGCCGCGCGCCTTCATTCGTTCGCCAAGCCATCTGATCGCAGCGCCGTTTTCGGTCGAGGGGTCGGCGCTGCCGCCGACGAGATGGACGGGCAGGTTTGCCGGCAGGCGCGCCAACCGGTCTGCGCGCGCGCCGGCAAAGGCGAGCCGCATGAGGTCCAGCCACAGCGAGACAGTCGCGTCGAAGCCGCAAAGCGGGTCGGCGATGTACTTCGCTACCTCGGCCTCGTCGCGCGACAGCCAGTCGGAATCGGTCTTGCGATCCTTGATCGCCTGACCCCAGGCGCCAAAGGTGAGCTTGGAGAGTAACGGGCTCGGCACATCCGAGCCCTTGAGCGCCTTTTCGATCTTCAGGATCAACTGGCCGCCGCGCCCGGCAATCCCCGGACGGAAGTTCGAGTTCCAGACGGCGAGCGCGTCATAGAGATCAGGATCTGTTTCGGCGGCGTTGAGCGCGATCAGCCCGCCCATGGAATGGCCGAAGAGAATGACCGGCAGGCCCGGATGGGCGGCAGTCGCAAGGGCGCGCATCGCCTTGATGTCGGCAAACACCTTGTCGAGGCCATCCCGGTTCGAGAACATGGCAAGCGGCGCATCCGGCGCGCGGGTCGCACCGTGACCGCGATGGTCATGGGCGTAGACGTTAAAGCCGTGGGCGGCCATCACTTCCGCGAAACGGGCATAGCGGCCGGAATGTTCGGCAAGCCCGTGGCTGACGAGAAGAATGCCGCGCGCCTCGATGGTTGCCGGATGGTGGCGCCAGCTTAAGGTAGCGCCTGTCGGGCTTTGATGCGTCCTCACCTGCCCGAACATGCCTTCTCCCGGACCAATCGTCAGCTTGCCCGATATCAAATCGATTTGCATGAGAAAGGCAATCGCTGCTTGGTGATCTCTACGCATGAGGTCACAAGCGATTTCCCGCATCTGTAATTACCAGTTGCAATTTTCCCGTTTTGAGCGATATTTGTTCCTGTTTTGTTTCAAACCGGGAGAGTGTCATGGCATGTTGGAGAAAAGCGATATCAAGTCCAATGACAATTGTTGCGATGGCGCTGGCGATGCTGCTTGCCCCGTCGTCCTTTGCCTTGGCGCAGGAGAAGGTCGACGCTGGCGCGGGTAGCGGTTCGTCCCGAACGGACTACGTCCTTGCCGTCAGCTGGCAGCCGGGCTTCTGCGAGACACGGCCTGAGCGCAAGGAATGCGCCAGCCAGACGGCGGAACGGTTCGATGCCACCAACCTGTCGCTGCATGGGCTCTGGCCCTTGCGCAAGAGCTATTGCGGAGTGGCGGCCGAGATGCGCAGCCAGGACCGCAAGGGCGATTGGCTCGATCTGCCGAAGCTTGCCATGGCAGATGATACGGCAGCTCGACTGCTGATCGCGATGCCGGGTGTCCAGTCGGGGCTCGATCGTCATCAATGGTTGCGCAGCGGCACCTGCCAGGGCGGCACGGTCGACGATTACTTCGCGGTGCAATTGCGCCTGTTGGAGGAGCTCAACCGGTCGGCCGTCGGCGCGCTCTTTCGAGGACGCATTGGTTCCGAACTCGACGAGACGTCGATCAAACAGGCCTTCGACCAGAGCTTTGGCAGTGGCGCCGGCGACCGGGTGCGCATGCGCTGCCAGACAGTTGCGGGACGCAGTGTCATCACCGGCCTGACGATCGGGCTGACCGGGGACATCTCGGGCAAATCGAGCCTGGCACCGCTGATCCAGGCGGCAGGGCCGACGGAGTTCAAATGCACCAAGGGCATTGCCGACGCGGCAGGCCGCGGATAGCGGCGGGCAAGGCGCGCAGGCATGGGATAGGCGGGGGCAGGTGCCTTTGGCGATTGCCCCTTTGCACTAATTCGCCTACATAGCGGGCAAATTTCCTTCCCATGCGGAGCTTTCCTTTATGGCACGTCAATTCATCTATCATATGTCCGGGCTCAACAAGTCCTACGGCGCAAAGAAGGTCCTGGACAACGTCCATCTGTCGTTCTACCCGGACGCGAAGATCGGTATCCTCGGCCCGAACGGCGCCGGTAAGTCGACCGTGCTGCGCATCATGGCCGGCCTCGACAAGGAATATACCGGCGAAGCCTGGATCGCCGAGGGTGCGACCATCGGTTACCTGCCGCAGGAGCCGCAGCTCGACCCGACCAAGACCGTGCTCGAAAACGCCATGGAAGGCGTTGCCGCCAAGACCGCGATCGTCGAGCGCTACAACGAACTGATGATGAACTATTCCGACGAGACGGCGGAAGAGGGCGCAAGGCTGCAGGACATCATCGACGGCCAGAACCTGTGGGATCTGGAGAGCCAGGTCGAAATGGCGATGGAAGCGCTGCGCTGCCCGCCGGGTGACGCCGACGTCACCAGCCTTTCGGGCGGTGAAAAGCGCCGTGTCGCGCTCTGCAAGCTGCTTCTGTCGCAGCCTGACCTGCTGCTGCTCGACGAACCGACCAACCACCTTGACGCCGAGACGATCGCCTGGCTCGAAAAGCACCTGCGCGAATATCCGGGCGCCGTGCTGATGATCACCCACGACCGCTACTTCCTCGACAACGTCACCGGCTGGATCCTCGAGCTCGACCGCGGCCGCAGCATTCCGTACGAAGGCAACTACTCGGCCTACCTCGTTGCAAAAGCCAAGCGCATGCAGCAGGAAGGCCGCGAAGAGGCTTCCCGCCAGAAGGCGATTGCCCGCGAGCAGGAATGGATCGCCTCCAGCCCGAAGGCCCGCCAGGCCAAGTCCAAGGCGCGTATCCGCTCCTATGACGAACTGGTTGACGCTGCAGAAAACCAGCGTCCCGGCGACGCACAGATCATCATCCCGGTCGGCGAACGTCTTGGCCAGGTGGTCATCGAGATGGATGGCGTCACCAAGGGGTATGGCGATCGCCTGCTGATCGACGGCCTGTCCCTGAAGCTGCCGCCGGGCGGCATCGTCGGCATCATCGGCCCGAACGGCGCCGGTAAGACGACGCTCTTTCGCATGATCACCGGTCAGGAGCAGCCAGACAGCGGCTCGATCCGCATCGGCGAGACCGTGCATCTCGGATACGTCGACCAGAGCCGCGATGCGCTGGACGGCAACAAGACCGTCTGGGAAGAAATTTCCGGCGGTGCCGAAGTCATCAAGCTTGGCAAGTACGAGATGAACTCGCGCGCCTATTGCTCGACCTTCAACTTCAAGGGCGGCGACCAGCAGCAGAAGGTCGGCAACCTCTCGGGCGGCCAGCGCAACCGCGTTCACCTCGCCAAGATGCTGAAGGACGGCGGCAACGTCCTGCTGCTCGACGAACCGACCAACGACCTCGACACCGAGACGTTGGCGGCACTCGAAATCGCGCTCGAAAACTTCGCCGGCTGCGCCGTTATCATCAGCCACGACCGCATGTTCCTCGACCGCCTGGCGACCCACATCCTCGCCTTTGAAGGCGACAGCCAGGTTGAATGGTTCGAAGGCAACTTCGAAGACTACGAAAAGGACAAGATCCGCCGCCTCGGCCCGGATTCGGTCAACCCGAAGCGCGTCACCTACAAGCGCCTGACGCGCTAACAGTCTTGCGCGTCGCGTGAGCCCGGTCTCGCGCGACGCGCCCGTCTTCTGCGGCATGGGTAAGGCGGCAGCTGTCTGTGACGTTGGGCGCCGTGCGTCCAGAAGAACGCACCAGGGTTGCTCCAAGCACTCTCATTCCAGAAAATCTTATCCGCCTTTAGTGGTTCCACTTGAACGCGGGATGTTCTGCAGCGTTTCGGGTTTAGAGGAGTCGCAGAAACGCTCTGGTACCTTATTCTTACGCTTTTCCTGACGGAAAACCGCTTCGCACTTTTCCGGGGAATGTTCTAGCGTGGCATGGCGGTGGGTATCGCACCACGCGCCGACTTAGTTGAAAAGGCTTGAAACGCTTTGCTCTCTCGCCGTCCGGGCGAGGGCCTCGCCTATCAATGGCGCGATGGTGATGCGTCTGATGTTGGGGGTGTGACGCTGAGCTTCGGTTTCGCGAATGGAATCGGTCACTACCAGCTCCTTGAGGCTGCTGGTACCAATACGTTCGCAGGCACCCTCGGAAAGAACGCCATGGGTTACATAGGCCGAAACCTCCTTGGCACCCGATTTCAACAACGCTTCCGCCGCGTTGATCAACGTCCCGCCACTATCGACGATGTCGTCGATCAGAAGACAGCTCTTCCCGGCCACATCTCCAATGATGTTCATGACTTCCGACACGCCTACGCCGGGGCGCCGTTTGTCGATGATCGCGAGATCGGTGCCAATGCGCTTGGCGATGGCGCGAGCGCGCGCCACGCCGCCTACGTCGGGCGAAACGATGATTGAATCCCTGGTGTCGTAGTGCTCCTGAATGTCGCGGCACGTCACGGGCGCTGAATAGAGATTGTCAGTCGGAATATCGAAAAAGCCCTCTATCTGATCCGTATGCAGGTCGACCGTTATGACGCGGTGGACACCTGCGCCCGCGATCATGTTGGCGACCAACTTCGCCGAGATCGGCGTGCGGCCAACGGCGCGGCGATCCTGACGGGCATAGCCGAAGTAAGGGATGACGGCGGTGACACGGCGAACCGACGAGCGTCGCAGCGTATCGGCCAGGATGAGCAATTCCATGAGATGGCCGTCGGCCGGGGCGCTTGTCGACTGGAGAATATAGACATCCTCACCGCGCACATTCTCATGAAGCTGAACGTGGATTTCCTGGTCGGCGAAGCGCTTGACCGTGCAGTCTATCAGGGGAAGATCTAAGTGGTGGGCAACGGCTTCGGCAAGGGCGCGGTTGGAGTTACCGGTCACCAGCTTCATGAGCGCGATCCTGTTTCAAGGAGCCTTCGGGAGCAGAAGTTTGCGTCTTCGGCACCCTTAGAGTGTTGCGTGTGGAATCACAATCAATCGCCTTGCATTTCTTGCGAGATGATCGGTTTGGTTTAACTACAGCCTGGGCCCGATTGCCGCTTGCGGACGGCGACCCTGTTTACGCCGTCGTGTCCAGATCAACCGGATGCAATCCGCCAGCGGAAAACTCGAAGAGCGGTTGACCTCGAAACGCCGATTGGAGCGGTGCCGCGCGCCCGGCTGGCGCGCGCACTCGCGCTGCAACGCGTTGACGTGACGGCTGTTTCCCTTCAATCGCATTCGCTGCAAGGTCACGGCTGCCTCTGGGCGCCGTGCGAAGGCAAGCTTCGTCCGCGTGCCTGAAGGAACGGTGGAAAGTCCTGTTCCTTGAGCGGCATAGTTTGCTCTGTCAGCGCAAATCCGCTTGCGCTACATCCTTAAATCACATAAACATATCTTTATGTGTTGATGGGGATTGGTATGGTGGATCAGAGAGAGCTTGGTCTCGACGCGCTGGTGGATGTGTTGAAGGCTGCAGGTGAGCCCACCCGCATGCGCCTGCTCGCCCTGCTTGGTGCGGGAGATCTCACCGTCACCGATCTTACCGAAATTCTTGGACAATCGCAGCCCCGCATTTCGAGGCACCTGAAGTTGCTGGCGGAGGTCGAGCTCGTCGACCGTTACCAGGAAGGTGCATGGGCTTATTTCCGCCTTCGTCAGGAGGGCTCCCGCGTGTCGTTGGTGCGAGCGATGCTTGCCTCGGCGACATCGGACGACGCGGTTCTTTCTCGCGATGCCTCGAGGCTCGTCACCCTGAAGAAGGCGCGCGCCGAAAAGGCGCAGGCCTATTTCAGCCGCAACGCCGCCGGCTGGGATGAACTGCGGCGGCTGCATGTCAGCGAGCGGGACGTGGAGACGGCGCTGCGCGACATGGTTGGCGACGGGCCGGTCGAAAGCCTTTTGGATCTGGGCACCGGCACGGGCCGCATCCTGCAACTGTTCGAAGGCCTCTACCGCCGCGGCATCGGCATCGATGCCAGCCGCGACATGCTGGCCGTTGCCCGCTCCAATCTCGACCGTGCCGGCATCACCAAGGCGTCGATCCGCCATGGCGATATCTTCAACCTGCCGCTCGACGGCCAGGTGTTCGATCTCGTCACCATTCATCAGGTGCTGCATTTCCTCGATCAGCCGGAAGCGGCGATCGCCGAGGCAGCCCGCATGCTGACGCCCGGCGGACGGCTGGTGATCATCGATTTTGCCCCGCACGGGCTGGAGCACTTGCGCGACGAACATGCTCATGCGCGGCTCGGCTTCTCGCATCAGGCAATGACCGATTGGCTGGCGAAGGCCGGGCTCCAACTGGAAAAGACGACCGATCTGTCGCCTGAAGGCACGGACGGAGGAAAACTGACGGTGACAATCTGGCTGGCGCGCGATCAGCGCGCCGTCGAGGAGAGCGAAGCGCCACATCAGCGCATGCAAGCAGGGGGACTTTGAGAATGACGGCACAGACGCTTTATCCTGCCGAGCGCGGCAATCTGCGGCTTTCCTTCGAATACTTCCCCCCAAAAACCGACGAGATGGAAGCGCAGCTCTTCCAGACGGCCGAAGAGCTCTCCGTCTTTTGTCCCGCCTTCGTGACTGTCACTTATGGTGCGGGCGGTTCGACCAAGACGCGGTCGCTGACGACAGTCAAGCGGATGATCGAGGAGAAGGGCTTTGCCAACACGGCAGCGCACCTCACCTGCGTCGGCGCGCCCAGGTCGGAGGTGGACACGGTTATCGATGAGTTTCTTGCCTTCGGCGTACGCCACTTCGTGGCGCTGCGCGGCGATCCGCAGGGCGGCATCGGCAGCACCTACGCGCCCTTTCCCGGTGGTTATGAGAGCAGTTCCGATCTCGTGCGGGCGCTTCGCGATCGCGGCGATGTCGAGATCTCGGTATCGTCCTATCCGGAAAAGCACCCGGAAAGCCCTGACGTGGATGCCGACATCGACATGCTGAAGCGCAAGGTGGATGCCGGTGCGACGCGCGCGCTCACCCAGTTCTTCTTCGACAACGACGATTTCGAGCGTTATCTGGAGCGCGTGCGCCGGGCAGGCATCGACATCCCGATCGTGCCGGGCATCCTGCCGATCAACAACCTCAGCCAGGTGCAGAAGTTCGCCGGCCTTTGCGGCGCGAGCGTGCCGGAGGTGATCGTCACCCGTCTTGCGCATCTGGAGGACCAACCGACCGAGCGCTTCAAGGAGGCGACGCATATCGCTGCCGAGCAGATCGTCGATCTCGCCCGCCGCGGTGTCAGGGACTTTCATCTCTATACGATGAACCGTTCGCCGCTGATCACCGCCGTCTGCGACCTCGTCGGGTTCGAGCGCGCCGACGAGATGGCGCAAGACGAGCAAGTCGCGCTGAAGGCGGTTGCCGGCGCGGCGGCGTAAAGCCCCGCGATTTCGCCAGCAAACATCACAAGGGTCGATTTCCTCAGGCCTGCGCGGGTGTTCCGGGGAAACCGTTCCGAAAAAGCGAAAGCGCATGAAGGTGTCCTTCATGCGCTTTCTTTTTTCCTGCAGCGTCGAGGCAGATTGCTGTGTTGGCCTACCTCAAAAATCTCTGCTGCAAATTGGATTCCCGGAAAATTAAAGTCCCTATTTCGGTCTGGACTCTCAGTGGCCTGACTTCAGATGAAGAGCATTGTCGCCACGAATACGAACGCTGCACTAATCATGAGGACATTCAACGAATGTGTAAGTCCCATCGAAGACCCTCCTTGCGCTGACGGTTAAAACATAGGGCGAATTATCGGCGCTTAAAAGGGAAACTTGTGCTGCACTGCAAAAATGCGTGATCACATTTGCCTTATCAACAGGGCTAGTAGATTGAAATTAATACGCATTTTAACGTGCCACATTTTTTTCACAATCACTGCCGGAAGGTTAATGTAAACAGATGTAACCGAGCGTGAGTGCTTCGGAAGTGCACGTTTTCCGCCATGTCCGGCCAGTTCGATTCCTCCTATGCGGCGCGTTTCATCCTGAGGATCCGGCCGTCGAGTACGGCAAGGCCGGCTGCGATCAGCGCCATGCCGCCCACATCCGCCGGCTGCAATGTCTCGCCCAGGAAGAGGTAGCCGAGCAGGATTGCGCTCGGCGGGACCAGAAGCGTGACCAGTGACGTGTTGGTGGCGCCGACTTCGCCCATGATGCGGAAGAACAGGATGTAGCCATAGGCGGTCGATACGAGCGCCAGGCCAAGAATGGCCAGCGTTGCCTCGATCGGTGGCATCGGCAGGGCCCAGGGCGTGTCGATGAGGGCTGCGACCGGCAGCATCATCAGGGACGAGGCGGTCAATTGGCCGGCCGCGGTGACAGGTGGAGCCAGGCCGCGGAAGCGTTTGCCGTAGGTCGCCGCCAGACCATAGCTGACGGCGGCCAGCACCGGCAGCATGAGCGCCCAGAGCGGCACGCTGCTGGCATTGCCGAACAGGCCGGCAATCGCGCTCGGTCCGATCAGCACCACCGTGCCGGCAAGGCCGAGCAGGCAGCCGCCGATCTTGCCGGCGCTGAGCTTCTCGTCGTCGGTTGCCATGTTGGCGATGATCACGGTCCAGACCGGCGTGGTTGCGTTCAGGATCGCCGCAAGCCCGGCGCCTACCTGGGTTTGTCCGAGGAAGATGAAGGCGTGCGGAATGGCGTTGTTGATCAGGCCCATCAGCAGGAATTCGCGCCAGCGGCTTGTTAGCGCCTGATAAATGCCGAAACGGCCGCGGATGTAGATGTGCAGCGCCAGGGCGGCCAGGCCGAGCCGCAGGAACACGAGCGTGAAAGGCGGCACATGCGCGACGGCGACGCGGGCAAAGAAGAAGGATCCGCCCCAGATGAGCCCGAGCAGGGCAAGAAGCGCCCAGGTCCGCATGGTCATCTGCTGGCTGGCGGACTGTGCCGGTGCATTCATGGTGCTGCTCGCGCTTTCTGCGCGGCCGCTGCCGATGAAATCGAGCCGTCGGCATGCGCAATGGAATTGTGCCGCTTGCCCAGCCGCCACGTCCCCCGGGGACTCGGAAGGTTGCGTGAAGAGGTGCGATACAGATCTAGCGCGGTGCAGCGACGGGCACCACCCGGTTCTTGCAAGCTCCTAGGCGCCGGACAGCGCCCGATCGATATCGATGTGTGCAATTAGCCAATGACGGGGGATCTACCCCGGCCGTACCGACGGGTACGGCCATGCAAAAAAATAGCCCGGCCAAATCCTGGCCGGGCCGATGCTTTCAGTGTTTCCGGTTTCCTGACAGAAAACCGCTTACAGCGAGTTCAGCAATTCGAGCGTCGCCCAGCCGTCGGCGGGACGGCCGAGACGCAGCTGTTCCTTCTGAAGCGCTGCGCGGGTGCCCGAGCCGAGGATACCGTCGACCTTGCCCACGTCGTGTCCGAGCGTCTGAAGCTTGGTCTGCAGCGCCTTCATGCCGGTGTCGTCGAGGCCCAGTTCGGGATTGCCGCCCTCATAGGTCGGTGCGCCGCCGAGCCGGGTTGCGAAATAGGCGGCCGAGGTCGTGTAGATGAACGACTGGTTCCACTCGAGATAGACGTTGAAATTGGGGTAGGTCAGGAACGCGACGCCCTTGCGGCCCTGCGGCAGGACGAGCGAGGCTTCCAGATTGCCGAAGGCGGTGTCGCCATTGCGCGGCTTGACGCCGAGCGCGAACCAGTCGCTCGCCTTCATGCCCGGCTGCAGGCCGGTTTTTTCCCAGGGCAGCTGTTCGGGAACGCTGACTTCCTGGATCGCCGGCTGGCCGGCCTTGAAGCCGAGGCTCTGGATGAACTTGGCGGCTGTCAGGATCGCGTCCGGCGAGCTTCTCTTCAGGTTGACGTGGCCGTCGCCATCGCCATCGACGCCATAGGCGATGATGTCTTCGGGCAACATCTGCACCTGGCCGATCTCACCGGCCCAGGCGCCGGTGGTCGTTGCCGGGTCGAGGTCGCCGTGCTGGACCATCTCGATGGCGGCGATCAGCTGCGGACGGAACATTTCCGGCCGGCGGCAGTCATGGGCAAGCGTGACCAGCGCGTCGCGGGTGTTGAAGTCGCCCTGAACGGCACCGAAGTCGGTTTCCATGGCCCAAAAGGCGGTGATGACAGGGGCGGGAACGCCGTATTCCTTCTCGGCGCGGGCGAAGACGGCGGCGTATTCCTTCATCTTCTGCGCGCCGATATCAAGCCGCGACTTGCTGACGGTGCGCTTGGAAAACTCGGTGAAGGTCTGCTTGAACACGCCCTGGGCGCGGTCGCGGCTCAGCACCTTCTCATTGATGGCGGCACCGGCGAGCGCACGGTCGACCAGATCGGCCGGCACGCCCTTGGCGACTGCTTCGGCCTTGACGCCCTGCAGGAACGCGCCGAGATCGCCGCCGCAGGCCGGTGCCTGCTGCGCGAAAACGGGGGAGGCTGTCAGCGCGAGAAGCGCGACGGATGCAAGCGCATGCCGGGTTTTGAGGATCATGATAATTCCTTTCTGTCGCCGCAGGGCGCGATGCGCCGCCGCTGGCGGTCAATGTACCAAAGATGCAATCTGCCGATGCTCTCTCAGAGCATTATGACGGAAAGAAGAAAATGGGTCGGTTTGCCGCGCTTCTGCACAGAACCGTGGCCGTCGTCATTTCGGCTTGGAGACGGCGGCAACCCAATTCTTCCAGTTCTTCGGCGAGCCGGCAAAGACATTGATGTCGGTGGCGCCGTCGATGCCCGGTATCACGCCGGTGCTGGTATATTGCCAGAAGGCCCAGCGGCGCTCGACATAGACTTCACCCGGATGCTTGGCGACGGAGCGGACCCAGAAATGGTGTTCCTTGAACTGGTCGACGAGATTGTCGCGGTGGAAGTCGACCGAGGTGTAGATGATCGGCCGCTTGCCGTAATGAGCTTCGAGCCTATCCATGAAGCGCTTCATCTCGACGCGGACTTCGTCCGGCGAGGGGCGGGTGCGGCAGGTCTTGGATTCGCCGTTCCACTCGACGTCGAGAACCGGCGGCAGATAGACGGCGCTCTTCGGCACGTTGGCGATGAACCAGTCGGCCTGGGCATCCGCCGTCGAGCAGAAGTAATAGAAGTGATAGGGCGCATAGGGAATGCCGGCGGCACGGGCGCGCTGCCAATATTCGTTGAAGCGCGTATCGACCCGGTCCTTGCCTTCGGTCGCCTTGATGAAGGCAAAGGAGACGCCGGAATTCTTCACCTTCATCCAGTCGATGTCGCCGTTCCACTTGGAGACGTCGATGCCGTGGATATTGTGGTGGTGGGGCGTGCGGTCGCCGAAATTCTGCGGATCGGTATCGCTGAAGCGCGGCGGGATCGACGCGGTCTGCAGCAGATCGTAATCGGTCGACGAACAGGCCGAAAGGAGGGTGGCAATGGGCAGCAGTGCCAGAAGAAGCCGGCGCATGGAGGTCCTGTTTCGAAAAAATCGACGATCCTGCCTCACACGGTGGCTTCCATAATGGTGATGTCCCCAACGAGGCGTGAACCTCATTTTCACCATATCATCGTAAAAATTGAGTTAGCTCAAGCGGGAATTGCGGCAGCACCCCGGTCTTCCAGCAATGCCGCTGCTGGATTTGCCCGCGCGGATGCTGCGGCCGAAGGGCGATGATAGACCGCGAGCCAGGCATAGCCCCGGCCGATGGCCCGGCGCTCAAGCTGTGCGCCGTTGCATCTTGCCCGCTCGGCCAGTGCTTCGAACAGCGATTCGCGCGGCGTCACATGGAAGCGCGTGAGCCAGCTTCGCAACAGGCGTCGGAAGCTTGCCGGCAGCCGTTCCTGCTGGCCGAAATCGGCAATGTGCAGCGAGCCGCCGGGATTGAGCGCGGCAATTGCCGCGTCGATCGCGCCCTGCCAGTCGGGTATCATCGACAGGGAATAGGAGATGACGATCCGGTCGAAGCCGGGCTCGCCAAACAAGCGGGGCTCGAAGCTGGTCGCGTCGGCGACACGCAGCATGGCCGGCGTTCTGCCGCGGCGGCTGAGCTTGGCTGCCGCCGAGGCGAGCATCTCGGCGGAGATGTCGAGACCGAAGAGCCGGGCCCTGGGAAAGCATGTGCCGATGAGCGCGAGGTTGCGTCCCGTGCCGCACCCGACTTCGAGCACGGAGCAGCCCGCGCCAGCGTTCAGGTCGCGGATCAGCGTGTCGCGGCCAAAGAGATAGTACTTCCGCGTCAGATCGTAGACGTGCCTCTGGTAGCGGTACATGTGGTCCATGCGCCGCTGATGGCTGATCTCTGCTTGCTCCACCCCGCTCATGCCTTCTTCCTGTAGATGTGGAAGCCGCCATAGATCGCCGAGCGGTCGGCATTGCCGAGGGTCAGCGACGTCTCGGCATCATAGTGCCACTGCTGCATCAATGCCGGCGACAGGCGGCCGTTGAGGATGCTGTCTTCGGCAGCGGTGCGGAAGATCACGGTCGCGCCCGCATCGGCGGTGCGGGTGATCTCGGTCCACAGATCGTTCAGCTGCTGGTCGTTCATCCAATCCTGGGCGTCGAGCAGGACGTAGCGATCGACCGACGCCGCCGGCTTCTTCGCCAGAAGCTCGGTGAAGCTGGCGTGATGGACAAGGACGTTTTCGGCGCTGTTGCGGATCGTCTCATAGTTGTCGGCGTGCAGGTAGGCCGGAAGCTCGCCCTCGTGCGGCAGGGGATAGCGTCTCGCGAAAGCCTGCCAGGCGAAGTAGTTTTCCCTGAGCGGGAAATGGCACGTCAGCTTTTCCAGGCG
The DNA here is from genome assembly GCF_002002725.1 of Sinorhizobium sp. A49. GTDB lineage: Bacteria > Pseudomonadota > Alphaproteobacteria > Rhizobiales > Rhizobiaceae > Ensifer. Next base: position 192,987 of record NZ_MUNW01000036.1, read on the forward strand.
GTGGCGAAGCACGGTGGCCAGCGACTTGTCGGCGCTGAGGCTCGCCAGCTCGTCGAACTGCTGCGGCGGGATGCCGAGGCCGAAAAGCGAACTCTTCTGGCTGGTGATCCAGCGAATGAACGGGCGCTCGAACAGCGGCGCCAGGCGCGTATCGAAGAACTGGCGCTGTTCGCGCATGGAGCGCGCCTGGACGAACTCTTCCGGGTTGACGCCATGCAGGCGCGCGAGCATGTGGCTGGCAGCGATGAAGCGGCCGAGCAGACCGGTGCGATAGATGTTGCGGCCGAAGACGCCGATGCGTCGGCGCCCGGTGATGTCGCGGCCGTTCCAATAGCCACGGGTGACCTGGTCCACCTTCGGGGCGAGGAACAGATCGAAGGCCTGGACGTTCGAACGGGTGCCCTGGGTTGCCAGGAAACGCGTGACATCCTTGTGGCCAGGCAGATGGCGGAAGGCGGCAAGCTTCAGACGGTTGAGCGCGATGTGGTGGGGATTGAGATCGACCACGTCGATGCGGCCGGGGCCGGCGGACAGATAGGTCAGCATGTTGCAGCCGCCGGAACCGATGGTGACGATGCGGTGCCCCGGGCGAAGCTGCATGGCTTCCATGTCGACGATAGGGTCTTCCCAGATCTGCGGATAGACGAGGCCGGAGAAGAGCAGGCCGAACAGGCGCTCGGAGAGGCCAGCAAACGAGAAGGTCTTGTGTTGCAGGAGGGCGTTTTTCAGCTTCGGATTGTTTCTGCCAAAGCCGACATCAGGGGCAAGTTCGGTCATCTCTGCCGCTCATCCAGTTGAAACTTAGCCGCTTCTAAAGTGACTCCGCTACACTTTGATGACGGGTTTTTTCACAGCTCCCGCACTGCACAAAAATAGCCGACTACGATTTTTCACCCATAAGAATTCATTAAACCCTGGCGTGCTAGCTCCTCCTTATATTCGGGGGGCGTCGACATGATGTTAAGAACGTTTCTGCCGAAGCCCGAGCAGCGATTTGCAGCTGCCGGCACGGCACTGGGGGCTTTGTTTCCGGCGATCTGGCTGACGACGGAAACGCTGTTCACGGATGGATCCTTTACACATTGGAATTTTTCAGGAGCGCTTGCGGCCGGCGTCATGCCCTTCGTCGCCGGCGCTTCCTTCTATCGCTGGTCCTATTCACGGCGGCTGGAGCGCGAGCTCCGTGCAGCCCGCCGTGCCGAGCGGCGGCTGCGCAATGAGGTTCACCGAGACCGGCTGACCGGGCTTGAAAACCGCTCGGCGCTGGAGGCAGATGTGCTGCGCGCGCTTCGCTCGGATGGCACGCCGTTCGAGCGTCGGCCGCTGCTGCTGATCGATCTCGACCGGTTCAAGGCGGTCAACGACACCATGGGCCATGATGCGGGCGACCGGCTGCTGAGTGGTATCGGCACGCGGCTGAGGCGGGCCTTTGCCGGCGAGGCGACGGTCTATCGCCTCGGTGGCGACGAGTTCGTGCTGCTTGGTCCGGGCTCTCCGTCGGATGCCGAGGTCACCACCCTTGCCGACCGGGTGAAGGCGCTGTTCGACGCGCCGTTCGATCTGGTCGATGGTCAGGCGGCCTCCGGCTGCAGCATCGGCGTCACGTTCCTGGAGCAGGGCGATCTGTCCACTGGCGCGGTCTTGAAGCGGGCCGACCTGGCGCTCTACGAAGCCAAGGAAATGCGCGGCAACAGCCATGTTTTCTACGCGCCGCATCTCGCGCAAGCCGCCGAAATGCGCGCCGAGGCCGAGCGCGACCTTGCCCGTGCCGTCTCCCAGCGGGAGTTCTTTCTGGAATACATGCCGATCGCCGGCACTGCGAGCGGCGCCATCCGGGGCTTCGAAGTCTTGCTGCGCTGGTCGCACCCGATCCGCGGGGTCATCGGCACCGAGGCGTTTTCAGAGCCGTTGGAGCAGGGAACCCTTGCGCTGACGGTCGGCAACTGGGCGTTGCGGCAGTCTTGCCGGCAGGCGGCGAACTGGCCGTCTCCAGTGGGCCTGACGGTGGCGCCCTTCGCGCTGCAACTGCGAGATCGCGATTTCCTCAGCCATGTGAAGACGTGCCTGGAGGAGGCCGGGCTGGCGCCCGGCCGGCTGACGATCGAGGTGTCGGAAGCGCTGTCGACCGGTGACATGGCGCTGATCTGCGAAAACCTGCAGGGCCTGCGCGCTCTCGGAGTGCGCGTGGCGCTGAGCGGTGGCGCTGCGGCCGCGTTGCCGCTCAACCTTGTCGGCGAGCTTCTGCCGGATCAGTTGACGGTGGATCTGCCGACGATACGCGACGTCCACGGCAGCGAACGTAGCGTCGCCCTGCTCGCTTGCCTCGTCAAGACGGGGCAGGTTCTGCGGCTGCCGATGGCGGTGCGCGGCATCGCCAGGGAAAGCGAAATGGATTGCGCCCGCACAGCAGGCGCGGTGGAGGCTTGGGGGCCATGGATATCACCGGCCTTGCCGGCACGGGATCTTCCAGCGCTGTTGCGAGACGCCAACGACAAAGACGCCCGCCGGTTGGCATAGCCGGACGGCAGCCCGCAATCCGAAGCACGACGCAAGGGCTTTTCCTTTCGGTCAAATGCTGCTTCTCTCTCGCGTCAGACGGGAGGATGCGATGGCACGCCTATTGAAGACTGTCGGGACCGCGGTTGTCGTCGCCATTGCCGGCGTCGGCGGATGGCTGGCCCTAGCGCCGCCGGAGTTGCTGAGGGTCGGCGATGGATACGCGGCCAAGATCGTCTGCTCGAATGTCTTCATCGCCGGGCGTGACGGACAGGCTGTGCTGGCCGACGACGTGCAGGCGCCGGGCCATCCGTTGCTGAAATTCATCACCGTCTCGGTCGACAGGGAGAAACGGCTGGTATCAGCCCGCATCTTCGGCTTTGCGGCTCCGACCTATGCCGTCTATCACCCAGGGCTCGGCTGCGCCAATGTCTCCGGCGATGATGTCGCCGCACAGGTGCCGGCGGTGGAACCGACGCCCGCGATCACACGATCGGCGGATGTCGCCTGGCCGGAAGGCGACAAGGCGGAGATCGACCCGGCCGTTCAGGCACTGATCGAGGACGCCAGCCTTGCCGGTCCCGGCGTGCGGGCGGTCGCGGTGGTGCGCGATGGACATCTGATTGCCGAGACCTATGCCGCGGGCTTCGATCGCTCGACGCCGCTTCTCGGCTGGTCGATGACCAAATCGGTGACAGCTGCGCTGATCGGCATGCGTGTCGCGGAGGGGCGCATGGATGTGACGCGGGCCAGCCTCCTGCCGGAATGGAGCGGGGATGCACGCGCCAAGATCAAGCTTGCCGACCTTATGGGCATGGAGAGCGGCCTTGAGTTCAACGAAGGCTACGGCAATGTCAGCGATGTGACGCGCATGCTCTATCTCGAGAGGGACATGGCGGGCTTCGCCGCAGGAAAGCCGGCGAAGTCGCCGCCCGGCTCCACCTTCAGCTATTCCAGCGGCACCAGCACGCTGTTGTCGCGGCTGTGGATGCGGAGCTTCGACGATCCTGCCGCCGCACGCGCCTATCCGCGCGATGCCCTGTTCCTGCCACTCGGGATGACGAGTGCGGTGATGGAAACCGACGCCAGCGGCACCTTTGTCGGCTCGTCCTACATGTATGCGACGGCGCGCGACTGGGCGCGTTTCGCACAATTCCTGCTGCAGGACGGCACCTGGAAGGGCAGGGCGCTTTTGCCGAGGGATTATGTCGCCTTCATGCGCACGCCGACAAAAGCGTCCGGCGGCGAGTATGGCGCCGGTCAGGTCTGGCTTCAGGAGAACGGGGTTCGTGCCGGCACGGGCGTCTTTCCGGCGGATGCCTTCTGGATGCTCGGGCACGATGGGCAGGCGATCATGCTGGTGCCGTCACTCAAGCTTGCGGTCGTGCGCCTGGGGCTGACGCCATCGCGTGGCGGCTATGACGTGCAAAAGCTCAACGCCAAAATAATAGAGGCGCTCGATTGAGCGCCTCCTGAAACTTTTCACCATGACAAATCGGGTCGGCTTACTTCATGCCGAGATCGTCGAGCAGGCCCTTGCGCTTGGCATGGTAATAGTAGCCGCTGGCATAGAGCTTGACCGCGCCGTCGTGCTTGTTGTCGGCAACCATCCAGGCGCCGTGCAGGTACTTCGTCGCATACATCAGGTTGGTTTCCGCGTCGAACAGGCCCTCGGCCGGGCCTTCGTAGCCGAGACCCTTGGCAGTGTTGTAACGGATCTGCATCAGGCCGTAATTGCCCTTGCTGTATGCGCGCGGGTTGTAGTTGCTCTCACGCTTGACGACGCGGTGCACAAGCTCGACCGGAATGCCGTTGAGATCGGCGTAGTGCTTGATGAGCTTGTCCAGGTCCGGACGCGAGCTGGACGGTGCGTTGGTCAGTTTCAGCGAATCGGGAATGACGCTCGCAACGGCGGCGACGCTCGAACCGATCACACCCATCTTCGGCTTTTCGGTCGGAACGATCATGCGGTTGGCAACGAGTGTTTCGAGGCCGACGGGCTCGCCGGTGTCGAAGTCCGATTCCATCGCAGCGGCAACCGCAAGCGTCGAAACGGGAAGATCCTGAACACGGCTCGTCTTCGGTGAGACGAGAGCGGATGCGGTTTCCGGCAGTGCAGCGGCATTGGCCGAAGCTGCTGCCGGCGTCGCCATGGCGACAGCCTGGGCTTCACCCGGCTTGCCGCCGGGAACGGCGACGACAGTTGGTGCCGGACCGGCAGCCTGCGCGAGGTCGGTGCCGACGGGGAGGGTGGTCGCCATGCCTGCCGTCTGTGCCGACAGGGCAGCGGATGCTGCCGTTGCCGCGCCATCGGGCGTCGGAAGGGCATAGGCGGTCATTTCGGTGCCGGGTTTTGCAAGCGGGGTGACCGTCTGCACGGCCGTAAGCTCTTCCACCGAGGTATGCTCGACAGTGGAGCACCCCGAGACGAGTGTCGCCGACAGAATAGCTGCCACGCCAAACGTCTGTTTTGAAAGGGAAATACGGAATTTCGCCATGCTGTCACTTTCGTGCTTCTGGGCCCCGCAGCCCCTGCAAATCAACGGCTGCCAGCCGCCATGCTTGAATCTCCATTAACCCATGGGGCGGCCGGCAGCAAGCGCGCGCGAGAATTTCAGGCCGATGCCCGCTTCATGGTTGCCGTCAAAAGCCCTGCGCCGACGAGCAGCGAGCCACCTGCGCGGTTGACGATCCGCCGGATATTCGGCTTGGAAATCGTGTCTTTGGCGGTCGACGCAAGGACTGCATAGAGGCTTGCATTGATGATGGCGAGCGTGAGGAACGTCACCTCGAAGATGACCATCTGGGTAAAGAGCGGCCGCGACAGGTCCAGGAACTGCGGCAGGAACGCGACGAAGAAGACGATGCTCTTGGGGTTGAGTGCGGTGACGGCGTAGGCATGGAAGAAGATGCGCAGCGGCCGCTCCTGCCCGGGCGCTTGCCCGTCCGTGCCGTCTGCGCCCGCAACCGGTGCCCGCCAGAGTTGGATGCCAAGCCAGATGAGATAGGCGGCACCCACCCATTTGAGCACGGTGAAGACTGCAGCCGAGGTGGCAAGCAGCGCGCCGAGCCCGAGCATGGACGCGGTCATGGCGGTGAAATCGCCGAGCGCCACGCCGGCGACGGTGGCCCCTGCGGTCTTGCGGCCGTGGCCGAGCGCATAGGAGATGACGAGCAATATCGTCGGGCCGGGGATGGCGAGCAGCCCTGCCGAGGCTGTGGCAAAGGCAAACCAGTGTTCGAACGACATGAAAAAGGCTCCGCGCTTGAGGGCTTTCCGAGCCTGATCTCTGGAGGGAGCCACCAAGGCGCGGAGCCGTCAACTGCCAATTGAGAGGCTCGGCTTGCCAATGCACAGTCGCCCAAAGCCGACGGTCAGCTTCGGGCGCTGCGTTCCTAGTCTTGCGCCTGCCACTTCTGGCCGATGACGTCCATGACGTCGCCGAACCACTTGGTCGAAGTGTCGAAGTGCTTGCCGCCCTTGATGCGCGGGAACTCGATGGTTCTGAGCTTGCCACCCTGGTCTTCGTCGTGGCCGGTGACGCCGGAAACCTTGTTGAGCGCGCTTTCGACCGCAAGGTCGACCATGCTCTGGATCAGGCGCAGGTCGTCGCCGTTTGCCGGTGCGGAGCGGGCATAGTAGCCCGACTTCTGCACCATTGAGCGCTCGGCGCCGAGAAGGGCCGCGAACTGCTTGGTGAACCAGTTGCCGACATTGATGGTGTCGATCTTCACATGGCCGAAGGCATCGCGCTTGACGGTTTCGCCGGCGGCTTCCCGCTCGGCGACGATCGCGTCGAGGCAGGCGCCTTCGCTGACGAACAGGGTGACGAAGCCCGAGCGGTTCATGACGCCACGCAGGCGCTCGGCCTCGGCCTCGAGGTCGAACTTGATCTCCGGCAGGTAGAGGCCGTCGATGTTCTTCAGCTGCTTGTTCATCATGAAGCCGTCGACGAACTGCTTGTCCTCGGTCATCTGGACATAGGAGCGCGCGGTTGCCGCCGTCAGCCAGCCGCAGTGGCGGCCCATGACTTCATGGACGACGAGCGTGCGCGGGGCGGCACTCTGTTCGTTGCTGACATGATCGAAGAAGCGGGCGCCGTATTCGGCGGCCGTCCAGGCGCCGAGCGTCTGGCGGATCGGCACCACATCGTTGTCGACCGTCTTCGGCAGGCCGACGACCGTCAGATTGTAGCCATTGGCGCCGAGATAGGCGGCAAGGTCTGCGGCCGTGGTGTTGGTGTCGTCGCCGCCGATCGTGTGCAGGATCGAAATGCCGTCGGCAGCGAGCCGTTCGGCGGCGACCCGCAACGGGTTTTCACCTTCTTTGACCAGGCCGCGCTTGACGCAGTCGGCAGCATTGGTGAGCTTGACACGGCTGTTGCCGATCGGCGAGCCGCCGTGGCGGTGGAGAATGTGCGCGTTCTCGCGCATGTCCCGGGTGATCTCGATACGGTCGCCAAGCAGGACGCCCTGGTAGCCGGAGCGATAGGCCACCAGCTCGTAGTCGGGCGCGATGTCGGTGTAGCGCTCGATCAGGCCGCCAACGGCGGATGACAGACAAGGCGCGAGCCCGCCCGCCGTCAGCATTGCGACTTTCTTCTTGGCCATGTTTCCTCCTCGGGATTCGGCACGCAATTGGTGGGGCCTCTCTAGCGCAAAACGGATGGAAGTTAAATGACGGCTCTGTGGATGTCCTGTCGGCAAGCGCGCAGGTTTCGCCGCATTCGTCTCCATTGCCGGCGTGGACATGATGTCGCGCAAAGGAAGGTGGTGGGGGACGTCGCCGACGTCAATGCGCTGCGGGGCAAGGGATCAGGCGGTTTCTCGCGGGTTCGGGCGTGTTCCCCAGGGAACAGGCGGGAACCCTTGCGCCGGCGCAACGTTACTCAAACGGATTGACAATAGTGAGGGGCCATCACAAATTCGTCATTCCCGTGGTTCGCCGCAGGCCACCGCTTGCAATTTGCCACCACAATAGTCCATGCTATAGGCTGGAGAGACAGGAAAATCGTGCATGTCATTCTGGGATAGCCTCCTCAAGATCGTCACCGCCACGGGCAATGCGCTTGCCGGTGTGGTCGAGGCCGTGCGCACGCTGTTTGAAGGCGACCCGGAAACGCGGCGCAAGGTGGCTTTCTCCGTGGCGATGATCGCGCTTTCGGCCAAGATGGCCAAGGCCGACGGCGTGGTGACGGAGGCGGAGGTTTCGGCCTTTCGCGATATCTTCGAGTTTCCGGCCGATCAGGCGCAGAACGTTGCCCGTCTCTATAACCTCGCGCGCCAGGATGTGGCCGGCTACGAGGCCTATGCGGAGAAGATGGCGTCGCTCTGCTCGTCCTGCGAGAGCAATTGCCCGATCCTGGAAGACATCATCGATGGTCTGTTCCACATCGCCAAGTCCGATGGCGCAGTGCATGAGAAGGAACTGGCGTTCCTGATGCGGGTCGCCGAGATCTTCAAGATGGACGAGGCGCATTTCGAGCAGATCATGGCGCGCCATGTCCATAGCGACGGCCGGGATCCCTATCTCGTTCTCGGCGTTTCGCCCAAGGACGATTTCGCCAAGATCCGCAAGCACTACCGCGTGCTGGTGTCGGAGAACCATCCCGACAGGCTGGTTGCGCGCGGTGTGCCACAAGAGTTCCATGCCATCGCCAATGATCGCATGGCCGCGCTCAATGCCGCCTATGAGGCGATCGAGAGAGAACGCCGCGCCGCATGACGTCGAAATACTGCGACTACTCGGGTGCGCGCTTCATGCCTTCGCCCAATTTCGGCGGCCGTGCGGACGGCCGGGTGCCCGATATCATTGTGCTTCACTACACCGGCATGGCGACGCCGAAATCGGCGCTTGAATGGCTATGTCGCGAGGAAAGCCAGGTTTCCAGCCACTATTTCGTCGATGAAGACGGCCGCGTCGACCAGCTGGTTCCGGAGGCGCTGCGGGCCTGGCACGCGGGCAAAAGCTTCTGGAAGGGCGAGACGGACATCAATTCCAGCTCGATCGGCATCGAGATCGCCAATGCCGGCCACCCCGGCGGGCTGCCGGAATTTCCCGAAAAACAGATCGCTGCAGTCGTCGAATTGTGTCGGGACTGTGGCGAACGGTGGTCGATAGCCCCTGAACGGGTGCTGGCGCACAGCGATATCGCCCCGATTCGCAAGGTCGACCCGGGTGAAAAGTTTCCGTGGCATCGGCTGCACCGCGAGGGCGTCGGTCACTGGGTGGAGCCGGCGCCGATCGGCGGCGGTCGCTTTTTCCAGCGTGGCGACCGCGGTCAGCCGGTCGAGGCGATACAGTCGATGCTGTCGCTCTACGGTTACGGCATTGAAGTCACTGGCGATTTTTGTGAGAAAACCGAGGGCACCGTTGCCGCGTTCCAGCGGCATTTTCGTCAGCAACGGGTCGACGGCATCGCCGATATTTCGACGCTCGATACGTTGCATCGACTGCTTGCGGCTCTACCTCAGTTTGGTGCCTGACGCGCAAAATTTTTGCGTGCTAAATTAGCTTTTTCGGTCATTTCCGCACAAATTTGCTGCGTTGCCACATGTTTACCATGATGCGGCATTCATTTGCCGCTCATTGAAACTGCAGGAAACGCAAGGGCAATACGCTCCTTCCTGTCAATGAAACGATCGGGAAGTGAGGCTCGAACGGCGGGGTGCGCCGTGCTGCCCATTCCCCAGACCGGAGACTTCAAGCTACATGAGAATATCGTCTGTTGCTGCGGCGGCGGCATGCTTTGGCATGTTCTTCGCCGGGATTGGTACGTCGTATGCGGGGAACGTCGACAAGACCATCAAGACCTCATCCCTCAAGTCAGTTACACGGACGACAGGTTACCCGAATCCTCAGCTCGCACAGGGCACGCAATACACCATCCTGATCCAGTCCTACGCCAAGCAATACGGCGTTCCGATCGATCTGGCCCATGCGGTGGTCAAGGTCGAAAGCAACTTCAACGCCAAGGCGCGCGGCAGCGCCGGTGAAATCGGACTGATGCAGATCAAGCCGGCAACGGCGCGCATGATGGGCTATTCCGGTTCCTCCAAGGGGCTCTACGATCCTGAAACGAACATCAAGTTCGGCATGAAGTATCTCGCCATGGCGCATGAGCTGTCCGGCGGCACCACCTGCGGCACCATCCTGAAGTACAATGCCGGCCATGGCGCCAAGCGCATGAACCCGGTTTCCAAGCGTTACTGCGGCAAGGTCCAGAGCATCATCGACTGATTGATGCCGATCTTAGGGCGCGCCAGATCGTGCGCGCAAAGCACGCCTTATGTCATTGGGCGTGCGGCATGACCTCCTCGTTCGATCGATGTCGATCCGAGGAGGGCGCCCCGGTTAAGGGGCACTGTTTCTATCGAGTACCGAGCATCATCCGCCTGCTGTTTCCCAAGCGGTGGCGGATGCTCTAGCCGGACAGGTCTCGCGTTCCGGCGACCTTCAAAACGTGATGCAACCGCAGTGCCATATCTGCGCCGGCATGCTATCCCGACCTGATCGAAATGGTGAGGACGGACATGTCGGAAAGCTTTGATTTCATCGTTGTCGGCAAGGGCATGATGGGGGCGGCGGCAGGGCGGCACCTGGCGCTCTCGGGCGCACGGGTCGCTCTGGTCGGGCCGGACGAACCCGGCGACTGGGCCAATCACGGCGGCGTCTTTTCCAGCCACTACGACAATGCCCGCATCACCCGCACGATCGACGACGATCCCGTCTGGGCGCGGCTCGCCAAGCGTTCCATCGACCGGTACGACGAAATCGCGGCACAAAGCGGCGTCGATTTCTACGCGGAAGTTGGCTGCCTGATCGCCGGTCCAGCGCCGGGCGGCAGCTACGATTACATCGAGAAGGTTGCGCGCGCTCGCGATGCGCTCGGCGTCGAGGCGCCGCTTCTGGACGAGGGCGCGCTTGCCGAGCGTTTTGCCTGGTTCCGTTTTCCCGGAGGCTTTGCCGGCATTCACGAGGCGCAAGGGGCCGGCTACATCAACCCGCGGGCGCTGGTGCTGGCGCAAACGATCTGCGCGGAAAAGGCCGGAGCCCGGATCGTGCGCAGCGAAGTGGCGTCCGTGTCTCAGGCCGGCGACCGCGTCGTCGTCACAACCGTTGATGGCGCCACGCTCGATGCCGGGCGCGTGATTGTCGCCGCGGGCGGGTTTTCTCTTTCCGACACGCTTCTTCCCCGGCCGATCGACCTTGTGGTCAAGGCGCGCACCGTGTTCTTCGCTGAGGTCGCGGCTCGCGATCTGCCAGCCTATGACCGTATGCCGTCGCTGATCGGCGCAGCGCCGGAGCAGGCGAAGAGCTACTATCTGCTGCCGCCGGTCGCCTATGCCGACGGCAAGCACTACATCAAGATCGGCGGCGATCCGACCGACCGCGTGCTCGACAGCGAGGCTGAGGTGCGCGCCTGGTTCCGTGGCAGCGCCGGTGCCGGTGCCGCCGAGCATATGAGCGGGTTGCTCAACGAGGTGATGCCCGGTTTCAGGCCGGCGTCGACGCATTTCCGCCCTTGCGTCACGTCGTTCACCCGTCATGGCTTTCCCTATATCGGCTTTGCCGGCGGCGACCGTATTGCCGCCTTGACCGGCGGGAATGGCCAGGCGGCGAAGAGTTCCGACGAGATCGGCAGGCTCGGCGCAATGCTGGTGATGGAGGGCCGGATCGACGATCCGGCCTACGAGACGGATTTCGCCGTCTCGTTCCGTTAAACACTGAGCGAAAAGCATGGCGACGGCATAAGGCCGAAACGTCGAGGCCGCCGTTTTTCTCTGGCGCTCTGCTTCCCGGTCGTTTAAGGACCGCCTGCCAGTTGGCCGGGCAGCCGCGCTCCGCAAGTGCCGAAAGGCCGCGGGGGGAGGAAAGTCCGGGCTCCACGGAAGTACGGTGCCGGATAACGTCCGGCGAGGGCGACCTCAGGGAAAGTGCCACAGAAAGCAAACCGCTCCGCTTGCGGAGTAAGGGTGAAAGGGTGGGGTAAGAGCCCACCGCGGACATGGCGACATGGACGGCACGGCAAACCCCACCGGGAGCAAGACCGAATAGGGATGACGCGGACGCGCAAGCGTCCAGCCTGTTTCCGGGCCAGTCATCCGGGTGGGTTGCAAGAGGCTGCGTGCAAACGTAGTCCCAGATGAATGGCTGCCACGTTCTGCTGTCTTCGGGCAGCGGGGCCATACAGAACCCGGCTTACAGGCCAACTGGCGATTTTTCCTTTTCCCACGGCGTCGCGCGCTTCGAAGCCCGTGGGCGCAACGCGTGTTCAGGCGGGTATCGTTTCGATGCCGAACAGGTTGAAGCGATCAGAAATCGCGCGAGGAAATCCTGCTTCCCCGCTTTGCTGCATTCTTTCTCACATTCTGATTTCCCAACGATTTGAAGCCGTTTGACCGTCGCATTCCAGGGCAGCGGGGGTCGCTTCGTAACGCTTCGTTAAACTTAACAACCTATCAATATTTGATCAGCTACCCGGCTGTTCAAGAGCCAATCCCATTGACGCCCATATGGTCCCATGATATCCCATAATGGTACTGCGCAAGGGCCGCTTCGTGGCCCATCATCGCAAGATTCCAGGGTCTCCCGGCATCGGGAGATGGGCGGACATGTTGGTGTCCGGCAGGGGTGTTTTGTGAGCGCGGTCGAGTGTTCTCGCGGGTCGATGATTGTGGCCCGTCAGTCTTGGGCGGCCGTTTCGCGTCATGAACCGCTTCTTGTCAAATGCCACCAATCGGATCGATGCAAAGGGGCGGGTGTCCGTGCCTTCGGCGTTTCGTTCCGTTCTGTCGGATGGGGGCGTCCGGGAGCTATACTGTTTTCAGGACTTCGTCTTCCCGGCGATCAGCGTCGGTGGGCCGGAGCTCCTGGATCGGTTCGAGAGGCAGATGGCGGCCGAGGATCCTTTTTCTCCGGCAGCCAACGAGATGTCGCTGCTCGTTCACGGGGGCGGGGTCTTCGTGAAGCTCGATCCGGAAGGCCGGTTGATGGTGACGGATTTTATCCGCGACTTCACCGGCATCTCGACCGACGTTATGTTTGTCGGGCGGGGCGATTATTTTCAGCTCTGGGAGCCGCAGGCCTTTGCAAAGGCACAGGCGGCGGCCCGGGAAGGGCGCAAGTCACGGGGGCTGCGTCCGGAATAGAATGGAGAGGCGGAATGGTGACGGAACAAGGCGGAGGAGCTTCTGAAGCCGATGGCGGACCGGTCCGTCACATTCCCGTCCTCCTGAGCGAGGTCCTCGCTGCCCTCGATCCGGCCCCCGGCAAGGTCATTCTCGACGGTACCTTCGGTGCCGGTGGTTATGCGTCCGCCATCCTCAATGCCGGCGCCGATGTGATCGCGCTCGATCGCGACCCGACGGCGATCGCCGCGGGCCAGCCGATGGTCGCGGCCTCCGGCGGTAAACTCAAGCTCATTCATTCCCGCTTTTCCGAACTTGCCGAGCATGCGCCGGCCGGCAGCCTCGACGGCGTTGTGCTCGACATCGGCGTGTCGTCGATGCAGATCGACGAGCCCGAGCGCGGCTTCTCCTTCCAGAGGAAGGGGCCGCTCGACATGCGCATGTCGGCAGCCGGCGTTTCCGCCGCCGACGTCGTCAATCGCGCCAAGGTTTCCGATCTCATCCGCATCTTCGGTTTTCTTGGCGAGGAAAAGCAGTCGGGCCGCATCGCCCGCGCCATCGAGAAGCGCCGGGCCGAAGCGCCGTTCGAAACCACCCGCGATCTCGCCGGGCTGATCGAAATTGTCACGCCGCGCAAGGCCAAGGACAAAATCCATCCGGCAACGCGCGTCTTTCAGGCGCTGCGCATCTTCGTCAACGACGAACTCGGCGAACTCGCCCAGGCGCTGTTTGCCGCCGAGCGGGCGCTGAAGCCGGGCGGCCGCCTGGTGGTCGTTACCTTCCATTCCCTTGAAGACCGGATCGTCAAGGCGTTCTTCCAGGATCGCTCGGGCAAGGCTGCGGGTTCGCGGCATCTGCCGCTGGTGACCGCGCGGGCGGCAACCTTCACGCCAGTTGGCAAGCCTATGGTGGCGGCCAGCGAGGAAGAAGCGTCCCTCAATCCGCGCGCCCGGTCTGCCAAGCTCAGAGCCGGTATCCGCACGGAAGCGCCATCGCCGGGAAACGATCTATCCATTTTCAATCTGCCGGAACTGGCGAGCCTTGCACGGTTGGGGGGCTGAGAGAGATATGCTGCGAACACTCGACATAGTCCTGATCGTCGTCATGACGGCAGCCGCCACGGTCACCTACACGATCAAGCACCAGGCCGAGAACAAGCTGGAGCAGGTGCGCAAGCTCGACGCCGCCATCAAGCTGGAAGAAGACACGATCGACCTGCTGCGCGCCGACTGGGCGCTGCTGACGCAGCCGAACCGGCTGGAGCGGCTGGTCGGCGCTTTCGGTGCCGACTTGCAGCTGGCGCCGACGCCGTCGACGCAGCTCGTCCGCCCGCAGGAGCTGCCGATGCTGAAGGCCGACGTGCCGCCGACGGAAGAAGAAAAGAAGCTGGCCGCCGCCAAGGCGGCGGAGCAGACGACCGATAACATCGCAACAGGTTCGGTGGCGCACTGATGTCGTTTCTCTCCCGCATCATGGTTTTGAAGAGCAAGGCGCACTTTTCCGCCGGTGGCAACAACCTGCCGGCCGAAGCCAAGCTCAACGTCACTTTCCAGGGCACGCGCAAGAAGACGACCAATCAGGCGAAGAACCGCGTGGCGATCATCATCGCCAGCTTCGGGATCGTTTATGCCGTGATCGGCGGCCGCCTGGTGCAGTACGGCATGGCGCAGCCGGAGACGGTGTCGAGCATCGGCCGTGCCGACAATCTGATGGCTTCGCGCCCCGACATTCTCGACCGCAATGGCGAGATCCTCGCCACCGACATCCGTACGGTCTCGCTCTATGCCGAACCGCACAAGATCGTCGACGCCGATGAGGCGGTCGAGCGCCTGGCGACGGTTCTGCCTGACATCAACGCCCGCGAAATCTACAACAAGCTGAAGTCGAAATCGCGCTTCCAGTGGCTGCGCCGCCAGCTGACGCCGAAGCAGCAGAGCGAGATCCTGGCGCTCGGCATTCCCGGCGTCGGCTTCCGGCCGGAGAAGCGCCGCTTCTATCCGGGCGGCCCGACCGCCGCCCACATCCTCGGCCACGTCAACATCGACAACCGCGGCGTTGCCGGCATGGAGCGTTACATCGACGGGCAGGGGCTCGCCGATCTCGCCGCCATCGGCATGACCAGCGACGCCAAGCTCGAGCCGGTCAAGCTGTCGATCGACGTCCGGGTTCAGAACATCGTGCGCGACGTCATCGATTCGGGCATGAAGAACTACCAGGCGCTGGCCGCCGGCGCCGTCGTGCTCGACGTCAACACCGGCGAAGTGCTGGCGATGGCGTCCGTCCCCGATTATGACCCCAACAAGCCGGCCGAAGGGGCCGAAGAGGGCTGGATGAACCGCATGTCGAACGGCACGTTCGAGATGGGCTCGACCTTCAAGACCTTCACGATCGCCATGGGCCTTGATTCCGGCAAGGTGACGCTCAACGACAGTTTTGACGCCACGGCGCCGATCCGCATCGGCGGCTTCACCATCAAGGACTTCCACGGCAAGCGCCGGGTGCTGACCGTTCCGGAAATCTTCCAGTATTCGTCGAACATCGGCACGGCCAAGATCGCCGACCTCATCGGCATTCCCGGCCACAAGGAATTTTTGACCCGCATCGGCCTGCTCTCGAAGCTGCCGACCGAACTGCCGGAAGTCAAATCCCCGAGCCAGCCGCGCGAATGGAAGAAGATCAACTCGATCACCATCTCCTTCGGCCACGGCGTCTCGACGACGCCGCTGCAGACGGCTGTCGCCGGTGCAGCGCTCGTCAACGGCGGCAAGCTGATCCCGCCGACCTTCCTGCCGCGCTCGGAAGAACAAGCCGACGAGGTGGCAACGACGGTCGTCAAGAAGAGCACAAGCGACGACATGCGCTTCTTGCTTCGCTGGAACGGCATCGCCGGTTCGGGCAAGCGCGCGCAGGTTCCGGGCTACAACGTCGGCGGCAAGACCGGGACGGCCGACAAGGTCGTCAATGGCCGCTACGCCAGCGACCAGAACTTCAACGCCTTTCTCGCAGCTTTTCCGATCGACAATCCGAAATACATCGTGCTGACTTTCATCGACGCGCCGAAGACCGGCGAGAATGGCGGACGGACCGCCGGCTCGAATGCCGCGCCAATGGTACGCGACATCATCAGCCGCTCTGCACCGCTTCTCGGCGTCGAACCGAAGTTCGGAGAAGATGGTTCTGCCATGCTTGTGTCTTATTAGGCATGAAATGAGAATGCGGGACGATTCGCGATTCCGGCGGATCGAGAGCGATGTGAGAC
The DNA here is from genome assembly GCF_002002725.1 of Sinorhizobium sp. A49. Taxonomy (GTDB): domain Bacteria; phylum Pseudomonadota; class Alphaproteobacteria; order Rhizobiales; family Rhizobiaceae; genus Ensifer. Next base: position 208,873 of record NZ_MUNW01000036.1, read on the forward strand.
GTGCGGTTCATGAAGATAAGAGACCTGGCGGGAACGAGCTTCCCTGAACTTTCTGCGCAACTGGATGGCGCTTCCTCTGCGATCGAGGTTGCCGGCATCACGGCCGACAGCCGGCAGGTGCAGCCAGGGGATCTTTTCGTCGCCGTTTCCGGCAGCAAGGCAAACGGCACCAGCTATATTGCCGATGCGCTCTCGCGCGGCGCCGTCGCCGTGGTTGCCGAAAGCAATGCGAAGCCGGATGGAGCCTCCGCCCCCGTTCTCTCGCTTGCCAATCCGCGCGCCTTTCTCGCGCGCGCCGCGGCCGCATTCTACGGCCGCCAGCCCGAGACGATGGTGGCGGTGACGGGGACTGCCGGCAAGACTTCGGTTGCCTCCTTTACCCGGCAGATCTGGGCGCATTCCGGCCTTGCGGCCGCAATGATCGGTACGACAGGCGTGGTTGCGCCCGGCCGCAACGACTACGGCTCGCTGACCACGCCCGACCCGGTTTCCCTGCACAAGCTTCTGGCCGAACTCGCCGACGCCGGTGTTACCCATGCGGCGATGGAGGCCTCGAGCCACGGCCTGGACCAGAGCCGGCTTGATGGTGTGCGCCTTTCGGCGGCCGCCTTCACCAATCTCGGCCGCGACCATATGGATTACCATCCGACGGTCGAGCACTATATGGCCTCCAAGATGCGGCTGTTCGATGCGCTGTTGCCGAAGGGCGCGCCGGCGGTGATCTTTGCTGACGACCAGTGGTCGGAGCAGGCGATCGCGGCTGCCCGCAAGGCCAGGCTCGACGTGCGCACGGTCGGCCGCAAGGGCGATTTCATCTCGCTGAAGCGGGTGGAGCATTTCCGCCACAAGCAGTCGGCCGAAGTCCATGTCGGCGACGACATCTTCGAAATCCACATTCCGTTGGCCGGCGACTTCCAGGTGGCCAATGCCCTTGTCGCGGCCGGTCTGGCGATCTCCACCGGTATCAGCGCCAAGGCGGCATTCTCGGCGCTTGAAAAGCTGCAGGGTGCCTCCGGCCGGCTCGAACTGGTCGGCCAGACCCGGGACGGTGCGCTTGCCTATGTCGACTATGCCCACAAGCCCGATGCGCTCGAAAACGTACTCGCCTCGGTGCGGCCGTTCACGACCGGCCGGGTGATCGTGGTCTTCGGCTGCGGCGGCGACCGCGACAAGGGCAAGCGGCCGATCATGGGCGAGATCGCCACGCGGCTGGCCGACGTGGTGATCGTCTCCGACGACAATCCACGCTCTGAAATCCCCGACGTGATCCGTTCGGAAATCATGGCTGCCGCGCCGGGCGCGACCGAAATCGGCGACCGCGCCGAAGCGATCCGCGCTGCCGTCGGCATGCTTCAAAGCGGCGACACGCTGATCGTCGCCGGCAAGGGACACGAGGAAGGTCAGACGGTCGGTTCCGTCACGCTGCCGTTCTCGGATCACGCGGAAGTCCGCAAGGCATTGGGAGGTCTGTGATTTGAACTGGCTCTGGACAAGCAGCGATCTTCTGGCCGCAATGCACGGCCGTCCGGTTGGAAACCTGCCCGAAGGAGTAAGCGGGATCTCGATCGACAGCCGCTCAGTCGGCAAGGGCGAGGCCTTCTTCGCGATCAAGGGCGACCGGGTCGACGGCCATGATTATGCCGGGCTTGCACTCGCCAATGGCGCCGCACTTCTCGTGGTCAGCGAAGGCAAGCTGCCGGCGCTTGGACGCCTCAGCGCGCCGATGATCGTCGTCGACGATGTGCTTGAAGCGATGATCCGGCTCGGATGTGCGGCGCGCGACCGCAGCGCCGCCAAGATCATCGCCGTCACCGGTTCAGTCGGCAAGACCACCACCAAGGAGATGCTGCGCCACGTGCTGGTGCCGCAAGGCCGCGTGCATGCTTCCGTCGCGTCGTTCAACAATCACTGGGGCGTGCCGCTGACGCTCGCGCGCATGCCAGAAGCGACCGATTTTGGCATCTTCGAAATCGGCATGAACCACCCGGACGAGATCCGGCCGCTGACGAAGATGGTCCGCCCGCATGTGGCAATCGTCACCAGCATCGCCGCCGCCCATCTCGGCAACTTCGAAAGCCTCGACCAGATTGCCGAGGCCAAGGCCGAGATCTTCGAGGGCGTCGTCAATGGCGGTCACGCCGTCATCAATCACGACAGCGCCCAGTACAAGCTGCTGGAGAAAGCGGCGGGTACCGCCGGCGTCAGCTATATCCACTCCTTCGGCGTCAACCCGAAGGCCGAGTTCCGTCTCGTCGAATTTGCCGGCGCTGCCGATGGATCGGTGCTCTGGGCAGCCCTTGGCGGTCGGACGATGGAAATCACCATCGGCGCGCCTGGACGTCACATCGCTGAAAACGCGCTGGCCGTGCTTGCGGCGGTGAAGCTCGTCGGCGCCGATGTCGACTTTGCCGCGTCGACGCTCGCGACCATGCAGGCCGAAACCGGCCGTGGCCGCAGGCATCAGCTGCTGGTCGGCGCCGGTACGCTGACGCTGATCGACGAAAGCTACAACGCCAACCCGACCTCGATGCGCGCGGCGATTTCGCTGCTGCAAGATTCGACACCGGCGCCGGGCGGGCGCCGCATCGCCGTGCTCGGCGACATGCTGGAGATGGGCGACCACGCCGTCGAGGTCCATGCAGCCCTTGCCAGACCACTGGTCGAAGCCGGGATTGCCGACGTCTGGCTTGCCGGGCCGCTGATGGCAAACCTGCGCGATTCGTTGCCGCCGGAAGTCTCCGTCGTCCACCGCGAGACCGTCGACGAGCTGAAAACCTATGCGCTCGGGGCAGTTGCGGCCGGCGATGTGGTGATGATCAAATCTTCGAAGGGCACCGGCTGCGGCAAGATCGTGCACGCACTGATCGAAGCCTATCCGGAGCCTTTGGCCGAGGGGGACGAAGCGACGGCATGATCGACCCGGGCCGGGAGCGGTTCAGGGGCGGCCATGCAGTCGACGAATTGAGGATAGCGACTTTCGCGCGCCTTCTGGCGCGCGATGCGCTGTGATGATCGCCACCGCTGGCGGTGGATACAGCCTTGGGTTAGGCAGCGCGACCTAACACTTTTGTATACAAGCGCGTATCGTTTTTCAGATGATTCTGTTGGACGGTGTCCGATTTTAAACCTTTGGGGAAAGGTCCCTTAATGCTCATCTGGCTCGTGGAACTGGCGGACCACTTTCAATTTTTCAATCTTTTTCGCTACATCACGTTCCGTACCGGAGCAGCGCTTTTCACGTCCGCTTTGATCGTATTCCTGTTCGGTCCGCGCATGATCGATTCGCTCCGTATCCGGCAGGGCAAGGGCCAGCCCATCCGCGCCGATGGACCCCAGACGCATTTCAAGAAGGCCGGTACGCCGACGATGGGCGGGCTGATGATCCTCGCCGGTATCGTCGTGTCGTCGCTGCTGTGGGCCGATCTTTCCAGCGTTTATGTCGTCTCGACCCTTCTCGTCACGCTCGGCTTCGGCGCCATCGGCTTTTATGACGACTATCTCAAGGTCACCAAGCAGTCGGACAAGGGCTTTTCCGGCAAGGCGCGTCTAGGCTTCGAGTTCATCATCGCCGCCATTGCCGTGTTCTTCATGATGCAGGCGTCGCTTTCGGGCGGTGCTGCCGGCTCGACCTTCGGCTCCTCGGTCACGTTCCCGTTCTTCAAGGACCTGGTGATCAATCTCGGCTATTTCTTCGTGCTCTTTGGCGGCTTCGTCATCGTCGGCGCCGGCAATGCCGTGAACCTGACGGACGGGCTCGACGGGCTTGCGATCGTGCCTGTCATGATTGCGGCAGCCGCATTCGGCCTCATCGCCTATCTCGCCGGTAACGCCGTTTTCGCCAACTACCTGCAGATCCATTTCGTGCCCGGCACGGGCGAGCTCGCCGTCATCCTCGGCGCCGTCATCGGCGCCGGCCTTGGCTTCCTCTGGTTCAATGCGCCACCGGCGGCCATCTTCATGGGTGACACCGGTTCGCTGGCGCTCGGCGGCCTGATCGGCACCGTTGCCGTCGCCGTCAAGCACGAGTTCGTCATGATCATCATCGGCGGCCTGTTCGTCATGGAAACGCTGTCGGTGATCATCCAGGTGTTCTGGTTCAAGCGCACCGGCCGCCGCGTGTTCCTGATGGCGCCGATCCACCACCACTTCGAGAAGAAGGGCTGGACGGAAAGCCAGGTCGTGATCCGCTTCTGGATCATCGCCGTCATCCTGGCGATGGTGGGCCTGTCCACCCTCAAGCTGCGGTGATCGGACGATGATCGCGGTCAGCACATTCAAGGGCAAGAAGGTCGCTCTCTTCGGGCTTGGCGGCTCGGGGTTGGCGACCGCCCAGGCGCTCGTTGCCGGCGGGGCCGAGGTGACGGCCTGGGACGACAATCCAGACAGCGTCGCCAAGGCCGGCGAGGCGGGCGTGCCGACGGCAAACCTTCATGACATTGACTGGCGGGCACTTTCCGCCTTCGTGCTTTCGCCCGGCGTGCCGCTGACCCATCCGAAACCGCACTGGACCGTCGATCTGGCGCATGCCGCCGGGGTGGAGATCATCGGCGATGTCGAACTCTTCGTGCGCGAGCGGCGGGCGCAGGCGCCCGATTGCCCGTTCATCGCCATTACCGGCACGAACGGCAAGTCGACGACCACGGCGCTGATCGCCCATATCCTGAAAGAAAGCGGCCGCGACACCCAGCTCGGCGGCAATATCGGCACGGCAGTGCTGACGCTCGATCCGCCGAAGGCCGGCCGCTTCTATGTGGTCGAGTGCTCGTCCTACCAGATCGATCTGGCGCCGACGCTCAACCCGACGGCCGGCATCCTGCTCAATCTCACGCCCGATCATCTCGATCGCCACGGCACCATGCAGCACTATGCCGATATCAAGGAGCGGCTGGTGGCGGGCAGCGGCACGGCGATCGTCGGTGTCGACGACAGTTTCTCAGCGCTGATTGCAGACCGCGTCGAGCGGGCAGGCACCAGGGTGGTACGCATCTCGCGCCGGCATGTTCTCGCCGACGGGATCCATGCCGACGGCTCGCGCATCCTTCTTGCTCATGGCGGAACGTCACGGCTCTTCGTCGATCTCGATGGCATCCAGACGCTGCGCGGCGGCCACAATGCGCAGAACGCGGCAGCCGCAATCGCCGCCTGCCTTGCCGTCGGCGTCAGCGAAGACGAGATCTGCCAGGGGCTGAAAAGCTTCCCGGGGCTGAAGCACCGCATGCAGCCGGTCGGCCGCAAGGGCGCCGTCGTATTCGTCAACGACAGCAAGGCGACCAATGCCGATGCGGCGGCACCGGCACTGTCGAGCTATGAGCGCATCTACTGGATTGCCGGCGGTCTGCCGAAGGAGGGCGGCATCACCTCGCTGTCGCCGTTCTTCCCGAAGATCGTCAAGGCCTACCTGATCGGCGAGGCAGCACCTGCTTTTGCCGCGACGCTCGGCGAGGCCGTGCCCTACGAGATTTCCGGCACGCTGGAAAAGGCCGTGGCGCATGCCGCAGCCGATGCCGAAGGCGACGCCAAGGGCGGGTCGGCGGTGATGTTATCCCCGGCTTGCGCAAGTTTCGACCAGTATAAGAACTTTGAAATACGCGGCGATGCCTTCGTGACGCACGTCAAGGCACTGCAGGGCGTGACGATGCTGATCTGACGCTCGCCGTCCGCGCGCCCTACCGGTGCGCGACGGATGGCGGTGATGCCGGGGTTTCGGACGTTTGGCGCGGGCGCGCCTGATAAAGGGGACTGACAAGATGGTAAGCCGAGCCGAACGTGGCCCTGTGGCCGACTGGTTCTGGACGATCGACAGGTTCTTCCTGGCGACCTTCATCCTGTTGATGGGCGTGGGTTTCATGCTCTCCTTTGCCGCAAGCCCGGCGGTCGCCGAGCGCATCGGCCTCGACAGCTTCCACTTCGTCAAGCGCCACGCCGTCTTCCTGCTGCCGTCACTGGTGGTGATGGTTGCGATCTCTTTCCTGACGCCGCGGCAGGTGCGCCGCGCCGCGATCATCCTGCTCGGCGTGTCGCTCAGCATGATGGTGCTGGTGCTTTTCGTCGGCCAGGAGGTCAAGGGCTCGATGCGCTGGATCTCGATCGCCGGTATTTCCATCCAGCCCTCCGAATTCATGAAGCCGGCCTTCGTGGTCGTCTGCGCCTGGCTCTTCTCCGAACATGCGCGCCAGCCGGAAATTCCCGGAAACCTCTTTGCGATCCTGCTTTTCGGCATCGTCGGGGCGCTGCTTGTCGCCCAGCCCGACCTTGGCCAGACCATCCTGACGACCGCTGTCTGGGGCGGCATGTTCTTCATGGCCGGCATGCCCTGGCTGTGGATCATCGTGCTTGCGGGTGCAGCCTTCGGCGGCTTCTTCGTCGCCTACACCATGCTGCCGCACGTGGCCGGCCGTATCGACAAGTTCCTGACCGGGGAAGGCGACACCTTCCAGATGGACACGGCGCGCGAGGCCATCATCCGTGGCGACTGGTTCGGTCGCGGCCCCGGCGAAGGCATCGTCAAGCGCATCATTCCCGATAGCCACACCGACTTTGTGTTCTCGGTGGCGGCCGAAGAGTTCGGGATCGTCTTCTGCATGCTGATCGTGATGATCTTTGCCTTCTTGGTGTTGCGCGGGCTCAACCATGCCTTCCGCGAGCGCAACGACTTCAACCGTTTTGCCGTCGCCGGCCTCGTGCTGCAGATCGGCATCCAGTCGATGATCAATATCGGCGTGAACCTCGAACTGCTTCCGGCCAAGGGCATGACCCTGCCGCTGATCTCCTATGGCGGTTCGTCCATGGTGGCGATCTGCGTCACCGCCGGCTTCATCCTGGCGCTCACACGCCATCGCCCGGAGAAGCGCGCCGTGGAGCGCAGCCTGTTTCGGTCCGGCATTGGCGTGCCGGCGGAGTAAAGAATGACAAAGGGTATAATCCTTCTTGCCGCCGGGGGTACCGGCGGCCATCTGTTTCCAGCCGAAGCGCTTGCGCATGAGCTGAAGGCGAACGGCTATTCGGTGCATCTGGTGACGGACAGCCGCGCCGAGCGTTTCGCCGGCAAGTTTCCGGCCGACGAGGTGCACGTGGTGCCGTCGGCGACCATCGGCTCGAAAAACCCGATCCATGTCGTGCGCTCGCTGTGGACGCTGTGGACCGGCATGCGCGCCGCGCGCCGGCTGATCAGCCGTCTGCGACCGAAGGCCGTCGTCGGCTTCGGCGGCTACCCGACCGTGCCGCCGCTGCTGGCGGCAACGGGCATGGGCGTGCCGTCGATGATCCATGAGCAGAACGCTGTGATGGGCCGCGCGAACAAGGCGCTCGCGTCGCGCGTCAAGGCGATTGCGGGCGGCTTCCTGCCGGAGGGCACCGGCGCCTTTGCCGCAAAGACGGTGACGACAGGCAACCCGGTGCGCCCGGCGGTGCTCGAGGCTGCCAAGGTGCCTTATGACGCCGCCGCCGGCGAAACACCCTTCCACCTCGTCGTCTTCGGCGGCAGCCAGGGCGCGCAGTATTTTTCGAAAGCGGTTCCGCAGGCGATCTGCCGTCTCGACGATGCCCTTCGCCAGCGGCTGAAGGTGACGCAGCAGGCGCGTCCGGAAGATCGCGATGGCGTCATCGCCACCTATGAGAAGCTCGGCGTTCCTGCCGACGTCTCGCCGTTCTTCACCGACATGGCCGAGCGCATCGCCGATGCCCAGCTCGTCATCTGCCGCTCGGGCGCCTCGACGGTTTCGGAGCTTGCCGTCATCGGCCGGCCGGCGATCCTCGTTCCCTATCCCTACGCGCTCGACCACGACCAGGCGGCGAATGCCGCAGCGATTGCCGCCAAGGGCGGCGCCAAGGTGATTGTCCAGGCAGAGCTGACCGCCGAGCGTCTTGCCGGCATTCTTGCCGATGCCATGGCCAATCCGCAGTCGCTGGCGCAGATGGCCGCCCATGCGCGCGAAACCGGCAAGCCGGACGCCGCGCGCTTGCTTGCGAGCATGGTTGAGGCTATTGCCAGCGGCTCGACAGTCGAGACATTCAAGGAAAAACGCTCATGAAAATGCCGAAAACGATCGGTCTGGTCCATTTCATCGGTATCGGCGGTATCGGCATGAGCGGTATTGCCGAGGTGCTGCACAATCTCGGCCATCGGGTGCAGGGCTCCGACCAGTCCGATAGCGCCAATGTCCAGCGCCTGCGCGAAAAGGGCATCGAGGTCTTCGTCGGCCATAAGGCCGAAAATATCGGCGATGCGGAAGTCGTGGTCGTTTCCACCGCGATCAAGAAGGACAACCCCGAACTGATCGCAGCCCGCGAGAAGCTTCTGCCGGTCGTGCGCCGCGCCGAGATGCTGGCCGAGCTGATGCGCTTCCGCAATGCGATCGCCATCGGCGGCACCCACGGCAAGACGACGACGACCTCGATGGTCGCAGCCCTTCTCGATGCCGGCGAACTCGACCCGACCGTTATCAACGGCGGCATCATCAATGCCTACGGCACCAATGCCCGCATGGGCGAGGGCGAGTGGATGGTGGTGGAGGCCGACGAATCCGACGGCACGTTCCTGAAGCTGCCGGCAGACGTCGCCATTGTCACCAATATCGATCCTGAACATCTCGACCACTACGGCAATTTCGACGCCGTGCGCGCCGCCTTCCGCCAGTTCGTCGAGAACGTGCCGTTCTACGGTTTTGGCGTGCTTTGCCTCGATCACCCCGAAGTGCAGACCATGGTCAGCAAGATCGAGGATCGCAAGGTCGTCACCTACGGCGAGAACCCGCAGGCCGACGTGCGCTTCCACAACATCCGCATGGATGGCGCCACCTCCGTCTTCGACGTCGAGATCCGTCGCCGCCGCACCGGCCAGGTGATCACGATGAAGGACCTGCGCCTGCCGATGCCGGGCCGGCACAACGTATCGAACGCAACGGCCGCGATCGCGGTCGCCCAGCGCCTCGGCGTCAGCCCGGAGGCGATTGCCAAGGGGCTCGCTTCCTTCGGCGGCGTCAAGCGCCGCTTCACCTTTACCGGCGACTGGAACGGTGTGCGCGTCTATGACGACTACGGCCACCACCCGGTCGAGATCAAGGCGGTGCTGCGGGCAGCGCGCGAGGCGTGCCAGGGCCGGATCATCGCCGTGCACCAGCCGCACCGCTACTCGCGCCTTGCGAGCCTGTTTGAAGATTTTTCCGCCTGCTTCAACGACGCCGACACGGTCCTGATCGCGCCGGTCTACGCAGCCGGAGAAGATGCCATCGACGGCATCAACGCCGAAGAGCTCGTCAACCGCATCAAGGCCGGCGGTCATCGCGACGCCCGGTATGTGGTCGGCCCAGAAACAATCGCGCCGGTTGTCAGCAAGATTGCGCAGCCGGGTGATTTTGTGGTTCTCTTGGGGGCTGGCAGCATCACCTACTGGGCCGCCGCCTTGCCACGGGAACTCGCAGACATTTCAGGAAATTGAGCATGAAACAGGTCAACGGTCAGAAACTACTCGAAGCCCTCGGAAGCGGGGTCAGCGCCGTTCGCGGCCGCATCACGCCCGACGCGCCGATGGATCGCGTGACCTGGTTCCGCGCCGGCGGTCTTGCCGAGCTGATGTTCCAGCCGCACGACACCGACGATCTCGTCACCTTCCTGAAGCTCGTTCCGGCTGAAGTGCCCGTCATGGTCATGGGCGTCGGCTCGAACCTGCTTGTTCGTGACGGCGGCATTCCCGGCGTGGTCATCCGGCTTTCGGCAAAGGGCTTCGGCGATCTTGAGCTCGTCGGCGAGAACCGCATCAAGGCCGGCGCGATCTGCCCGGACAAGAACATCGCGGCGATGGCGCTCGATAACGGCATTGGCGGCTTCTACTTCTACTATGGCATTCCCGGCACAATCGGCGGCGCTTTGCGCATGAACGCCGGCGCCAATGGGGCTGAAACCCGTGAGCGCGTCGTCGAGGTGCATGCGGTCGATCGCCAGGGCAACGCCCATGTGCTGTCGAATGCCGACATGGGCTACGGCTATCGCCATTCCGCAGCGGCGAAGGACCTGATCTTCACGCACGCGATCTTCGAAGGTTATCCCGAAGACAAGAACAAGATCCGCACCGACATGGACGCCGTGCGCCAGCACCGGGAAACCGTGCAGCCGATCCGCGAAAAGACCGGCGGATCGACCTTCAAGAACCCGGAAGGTCACTCCGCCTGGAAACTGATCGACGAAGCGGGTTGCCGCGGCATGATGATCGGCGGCGCGCAGATGTCGCCGCTGCATTGCAACTTCATGATCAACACGGGACAGGCGACCGGCTACGAGCTGGAATATCTGGGCGAGACCGTGCGCAACCGCGTGCTCGAACATTCCGGTGTGCGGCTGGAGTGGGAGATCAAGCGCATCGGCACCTTCATGCCGGGCTACGAGATCAAGGAATTCCTCGGCCGCGGCATCGCCTGAGGCTGGAGGGCAAAGCCCCAAAAGAGGGCCGCAGTGGTGACGCTGCGGCCCTTTGTTTATCTGGCGCGCGGTATGGTCTGCATCAATTTGCCGGGTGGAAAAACGATGGATTTCCAGCTCAATAGTGACGTCCCAGGAGAAAAGCCCGAGTGACTTTCCTGCAAAAACTGTCGTGCGCGAGGTCGCTCCTTTTCCGTGTCTTGTTGGTCAATTTCGTACTCGTAGCGCCAGCAAAGGCTATGGATGAGGTTCGCCTGCGCGATGCGGTGGCTTCGCTGGGCGACGGCGCTGAAGCGCAACATCTCGAAGCCAAGGTTGCCGAGTTCGTGAAATCAGGCGACCAGGTCGGGCTTACAGAACTGGCCGACCAGATCGAGATGAAGGACGGTGATTTCCTAGGCAGTCTGGCGACGATCCCCAACTCGCAGCAGATCGGGCTATCCATGGGACCGTGCCATCATGCCAATATTGCGATAAGGCTCATCGCGATGTCGATCTCGGACGGCACGCCGCCAGTCATCCGAAACGGCGTGATCATGATCGACGGCACGGAAGTAGACAACACTTTCGCGGAATCGATGCATCGTTGTGAGTCGATTGCTCGACTTCCCAAGCGCGCTCGGCAGATCGGCTCAAGCTGCGCAATGACCGGGGACTGCGACGACGATCCAGACCTCGCGACACCACAGTGAACCATGTCACTTTCCTGGCTGACATTGACAAAGATCGAGGCTTCCGGGGTCGGGAACGGGAAACCGGCACATCTCGTGTTTTGTGGCTTCGCCCTTCTCGTCGGAGGGAATTCAGATCAGGTCGTTGGCCAGCGAGCCAGCCAAAAGAGAAGGGCCGCGGCGTTGCCGCTGCGGCCCTTTTAATGGGTGTTTCTGACGCGTCGAAGCGCAACAGGTGCGGCTTAGGCCGAGACTTCTTCCTCGGTCGACAGCACCAGGCACACAAGTGTGATGGCGGCGGCCCCCAGAAGGTAGTAGCCGACGTGGTTGAGGCTGTAGTTGGTGGCAAGCCACGTGGCGATATAGGGCGCCAGTGACGCGCCGAAGATGCCGGCGAGGTTGAAGGTCATCGACGCGCCGGTATAGCGCACCGAGGTCGGGAACGGGGCGGCAAGTGCTGCGCCGATCGGACCGTAGGTGAGCCCCATCAGCCCGAGGCCGAGGATGGAGAACAGGAAGGCGCCGCCGAGGCCACCGGCGAGCAGCGGCGCCATGACCAGGCCGAAAGCACCTATGGCGATAGTGGTGACGATCAGCACCAGGCGGCGGCCGTAGCGGTCCGACAGGATGCCCGAGACGGGGATCATCAGGCCAAAGAACACGACGCCGGTCATCTGCACCACGAGGAACTGCTCACGCGAATAGCCGAGCTTGGCCGTGCCCCAGGACAGCGAGAACACCGTCATCAGGTAGAACAGCACGAAGGTGGCGAGCGCCACGAAGGTGCCGAGGACGAGGCTGCGCTTGTGGAAGCGGAAGATCTGGGCGATCGGAACCTGGACGCGCTCGTGCTTGTCGATCGCCTTCTGGAATTCCGGTGTCTCGGTGATCTTCAGGCGGACATAGAGGCCAACGGCCACGAGAAGGATGCTGGCGATGAAGGGCACGCGCCATCCCCAGGCGAGGAAGGCCTCGTCGGTCATCACTTCACCGAGGATGAGGAAGGTGCCGGCCGACAGGATGAAGCCGATCGGCGCGCCGAGCTGCGGGAACATGGCATACCAGGTGCGCTTGCCTTCCGGCGCGTTCTCGGTGGCGAGCAGCACGGCGCCGCCCCATTCGCCGCCAAGGCCGAGACCCTGGCCGAAGCGGCAAAGGGCGAGCAAGAGCGGGGCCGCGACGCCGATCGACGCATAGGTCGGCAAGAGGCCGATGACGACGGTGGAAATGCCCATGGTCATCAGAGCTGCGACCAGCGTCACCTTGCGGCCGACCTTGTCGCCGTAATGGCCGAAGATCACCGCGCCGAACGGGCGGGCGAAGAAGGCAATGGAGAAGGTGGCGAAGGATTGCAGCATCGCCGATGTCGGGTCTGATGTCGGGAAGAAGAGGTGCGGGAAGACCAGCACCGCTGCGGTGGCGTAAACGTAGAAGTCGAAGAATTCGATGGTCGTGCCGACGAGGCTGGCGAACAGCACCCGGGCAGGGGAGTTCACTGCCGGCGTCTGCAACGCGCTATCCTTCGGCGACAGGGAGGGTGTCGCGTCTGTCATTGTTGTCGTTCCTGATATGGATGTCATGCCGTCTTGGGAGGCGGTTCGGGCGTATTAACGCAAGTTTCTGCACGATGAAACCCTGAAATCGTAAGAAATGCGAACGATTCCGAGGGCGCGCGCAGCATTATTCCCGAGCTGCTCGGCTTGTCTGTGCATTGGCGAGATTGCCTTTGTTCTAAACGATCTCGATGGTGGCATGTATCGCTGTATTTAAGCCTACCTATAGCTGTGCTAACGAAAGACATGTTTATGAGATTTGTCCATGGTTTGCCGGTGAGAGGCATGGCTTCGCGTGAAGGTCTTTTTGCTGCTGCCTACGCGCTGCAGGGGAGCGCGGAACTCGATGCTTTTTCACGCGGCGAACTGGACGATCTGCTCGCCTGGTTCCGCCAGAACCTTAAAATACCGCCGCGGTTCAATCGGACGAAGTCGAAAAACCACGACCGGCGAGACACCAGGGGACTGAGCTGGTTCAAGCCGACGGCAAGACAGCATCTGGACAAGGCGTTCGAACTCGCCGAGTTGCTGACGCGGCATGGCATCGCCATCGAGGTGCTGAGGGCCGCAAGGATTGGTTATGTCATCTATGAGGACGATCATCAGCTCGTCGCCGAGCCCTTTGCCGACGTGCGAAGCTGAAAGCGGATTTCGTCGTCTGCGGGTGTTCCGGTGTGTTACGCAACCGGGGTTGACCGGAATCAAAATGTGGCAAACTCTCGGCAACTGAAGCGATCGGCTTCGTCTTTCAGGAGCGAATGCATGTTCAAGAAGCTTTCTGCGGAATTTCTCGGTACATTCTGGCTCGTTTTCGGTGGTTGCGGCAGTGCGGTGCTGGCGGCCGCGTTTCCTGCCGTCGGCATCGGCCTTCTCGGCGTCTCCTTCGCTTTTGGTCTCACCGTTCTGACCATGGCCTATGCCGTCGGCGGCATTTCCGGCGGTCATTTCAATCCGGCCGTTTCCGTTGGCCTGACAGTTGCCGGTAAATTCCCGGCCTCCAGCCTCATCGGCTACATCATCGCCCAGGTGCTGGGCGCGATCGTCGCTGCAGCCGTGCTCTATGTCATCGCCAGCGGCAAGGCGGACTTCCAGCTCGGCGGCTTTGCGGCCAATGGTTATGGCGAACATTCGCCCGGCGGCTATTCGCTGACGGCGGCGCTGGTGATGGAAGTGGTGATGACCTTCTTCTTCCTGTTCATCATTCTCGGCGCTACCCATGGCCGCGTGCCCTCGGGCTTTGCGCCGATCGCCATCGGCCTGGCGCTGACCCTGATCCATCTGGTGTCGATCCCGGTCACCAATACGTCGGTCAATCCGGCGCGCTCGACGGGGCAGGCGCTGTTCGTGGGAGACTGGGCGATTTCGCAGCTCTGGCTCTTCTGGCTGGCTCCGATCGTCGGCGCCGCGATCGCTGGAATCGTCTGGAAAATCGTCGGGGAAGACGATTAATCGCATCGGTGAGGACGACTGATCGCGTCACTGAAGACGATTAACCGATAAGCCGCAGAGACGGCCAAGCCTTGAGGCCTCGCACCGAATTGGAGCGGGGCCTTCATTTTTTAGCGGTTTGTGTTTCGCGTAAACAGGTTGCGCCAACGCGCTGATTTCGCGCCAGAAAGCGTTGTATTCGCAACGTTTTCGAGCGCCGCTGCCGATCGTTTCCCGACTAAGGTTAACAAAAGTAAACGGTTCATTAACTATAATGCCGTTCTAGTGCCCCCAATGGTCACCGGCGACTCGCGATGCCGGAACAAGCCAGACGCAAGCAAGCGCTGCGATAGTGGCGTATTTTCGGGGGTATGAATGAACGGCAAGCATGTAGCTGTCCTTATGGGCGGATTTTCTTCGGAGCGACCGGTTAGCCTGTCGTCCGGGGCTGCGTGCGCCGATGCTCTGGAAGCGGAAGGTTTCCGCGTTACGCGTGTAGACGTCGCGCGCGATGTCGCTTCGGTTCTGGCCGACCTGCGCCCCGATGTCGCCTTCAATGCTCTGCACGGCCCCTTCGGCGAGGACGGCACGATCCAGGGCATTCTCGAATATCTGGAAATTCCCTACACTCATTCAGGCGTGCTGGCCTCGGCGCTCGCCATGGACAAGGCGCAGGCCAAGCATGTGGCTGCTGCTGCCGGTATCCCGGTTGCCGAAGCGCTGGTAATGGATCGCCGGGCTTTTGGGCCGACGCATCCGATGAAGCCGCCTTACGTCGTCAAGCCGGTCTGCGAAGGTTCGAGCTTCGGCGTCGTCATCGTCAAGGAAGATCAGTCGCACCCGCCGCAGGTCGTGACCTCCAGCGAGTGGCGCTATGGCGACCGAATCATGGTCGAGCGTTACGTTGCCGGCCGCGAACTCACCTGTGGCGTCATGGGCGACAAGGCGCTTGGCGTCACCGAAATCATCCCGCAGGGCCACGCCTTCTACGATTACGATTCCAAATACGTAAAAGGTGGCTCGCAACACGTCATTCCGGCACAGATTTCACCAAATATTTACCAAAAAATACAAACACTCGCATTGAAGGCGCATCAGGCAATCGGTTGCCGCGGCGTCAGCCGATCCGACTTTCGCTTCGACGACCGTGGCTCCGGTGAAGGCGAACTGATCTGGCTGGAAATCAACACCCAGCCCGGCATGACCCCGACCTCCCTGGTGCCTGAAATGGCTCAGCATGCGGGCCTTGGCTTTGGCGAGTTTCTGACTTGGATGGTGGAGGACGCTTCGTGCTTGCGGTAAGGGGCAAAAGAGGCAAGAGAGTTCGTGATCCGCTGGGCGCGGTTGCTGCCGAGGCGGATGGCGCGCGCGTTCTGCCGCGTCCGCTTCGCAAGGCTGTTCGCTTTCTCGTCAGCCTCGGCAGCGGCCGGGTCCGCTTTCCCGCCCATACCGGGACGATCGCTGCCGTCGCCTTTTTCGTGGCAACCGGCTTTTACGGCATGTCGCTCGGCGGCCACACGCAGAACGTCGCGCAGGCATCGACGACGGCCGCCGGCTTTGCCATCGAGGATGTGCGCGTCTCCGGCAACGAGCAGACCTCCGAGATCGATATCCTGCAGCAGCTCGGCCTCGACGGTACGACTTCGCTGGTGGCGCTCGACATCATCGAGGCGCGCAAGCTGATCGCCGAACTGCCCTGGGTCCAGGGTGTCACGGTGCGCAAGGTCTACCCCAGCACGATCGAAGTCACGCTCACCGAGCGCAAGGCCTTCGGCATCTGGCAGCATGGTTCCGACCTGTCGCTGATCGAGCGGAGCGGCAGCGCGATTGCGCCACTGCGCGACAACAAGTTTGCGGCCCTGCCGTTGTTCGTCGGCCGTGATGCCGAGACGGCGGCTGCCGATTTCTACGACGAGTTTTCCCGCTGGCCGGAGATCCGCTCGCGGGTGAAGGCCTTCGTGCGCGTCGCCGGCCGCCGCTGGGATCTGCGCCTCGACAACGGCATCGTCGTCAAGCTGCCGGAACACGATGTCGCCCGCGCGATGCAGGTTCTCTCCGACATGGAAAGCCAGCACCAGCTGCTGGAGCGCGACATCGCAGCCGTCGATCTCAGGCTGGAAGATCGAACCACAGTTCAATTGACGCCGGGTGCGGTCAGCCGGCGCGAAGTTGCCTTGAAGGCGAGGGACAAGATGTTGAAGGCGCAGGAGACGGAGAAGAAGAAAGAGGGGCGGATATGAGTTTGTTCGGTTCCTCCAGCTTTGGCCTGCCGCGCCTGAAGCCGCTTTCTTCAAAGCGGTCTCATGTCGTCTCGGTGCTGGATATCGGCTCGACCAAGATCGTGTGCATGATCGGCCGGCTGACGCCGCGCGCCGAAAGCCAGATCCTGCCCAATCGCACGCATAGCGTCGAAATCATCGGCATCGGTCACCAGAAATCCCGCGGCGTGAAGAACGGCGTCGTCGCCGATCTCGATGCGGTCGAAAGCGTCGTGCGGCTCGCCGTCGATGCGGCCGAGCGCATGGCCGGTCTGACCATCGACAGTCTCATCGTCAACATTTCCGCCGGCCGCCTGCAGAGCGACGTCTATACCGCGACCATCGATCTGGGTGGTCAGGAAGTGGATGCCAGCGACCTGAAGCGGGTGCTGTCGGCCGCCGGCCAGCAGTCGCTGCGCTCCGATCGCGCCATCCTTCATTCGCTGCCGACCGGTTTCTCGCTCGACGGCGAGCGCGGCATCCGTGATCCGCTCGCCATGTTCGGCGACGTTCTCGGCGTCGACATGCACGTGCTGACCGCCGAGCGGGCCGCACTGAAGAACCTCGAACTTTGCGTCAACCGAGCGCATCTCTCGGTCGAAGGCATCGTTGCGACGCCCTATGCCAGCGGTCTGGCGGCTCTCGTCGACGATGAAGTCGAACTCGGCTGTGCCGCGATCGACATGGGCGGCGGCACGACGACGATCTCGGTCTTTGCCGACGGCAAGCTGGTTCATGCCGACGCGGTCAACCTTGGCGGCCATCATGTGACGACGGATCTGGCGCGCGGTCTCTCGACCCGCATCGAAGACGCCGAGCGGCTGAAGGTCGTGCACGGCTCGGCGCTGCCCAACAGTGCCGACGAGCGCGACATCGTCTCGGTCCCACCGATCGGCGAGGACGACCGCGATCAGCCGACCCACGTGCCGCGCGCGCTGGTGTCGCGGATCGTGCGCGCCCGCATCGAGGAAACGCTGGAACTCATCCGCGACCGCATCCAGCGTTCGGGCTTCAGCCCGATCGTCGGCAAGCGCATCGTCCTGACCGGTGGCGCAAGCCAGCTGACCGGCCTGCCGGAAGCAGCACGACGGATCCTGGCGCGCAACGTTCGCATCGGCCGTCCGCTCGGAGTTTCCGGGCTGCCGGCGGCTGCCAAGGGACCGGCGTTCTCAACGGCCGTCGGTCTGATGATCTATCCGCAGGTCGCCGACCTCGAGACGCATGCGGCTCAGGGCGGCATGTTCTCGGGTCTCGGCAACGGCAACGGCCGCATCGCCCGCATGGGTCAGTGGCTGAAGGAAAGTTTTTGAGTAGAGCGGGCGCCGAACAGGGACGGCGCCCGGTGAAGACAAAGTTGGAATTTCAAGGATTTGGTCGGCTCGGCAAGGCGGCCAGAAAACAGAAGGAACGGGTACTATGACTATCAACTTGCAGAAGCCGGATATCACGGAGCTGAAGCCCCGCATCACCGTCTTTGGTGTTGGCGGCGGCGGCGGCAATGCCGTCAACAACATGATCACCGCGGGTCTCGAGGGCGTCGACTTCGTCGTTGCCAACACGGACGCGCAGGCGCTGACCATGACCAAGGCAGAGCGGGTCATCCAGATGGGTGTCGCCGTGACCGAGGGTCTCGGCGCCGGTTCGCAGCCGGAAGTCGGCCGCGCGGCTGCCGAAGAGTGCATCGACGAGATCATCGATCACCTGCAAGGCACCCATATGTGCTTCGTCACCGCCGGCATGGGCGGCGGCACCGGCACCGGTGCAGCCCCGATCGTCGCGCAGGCCGCCCGCAACAAGGGCATCCTGACCGTTGGCGTCGTCACCAAGCCTTTCCATTTCGAAGGCCAGCGCCGCATGCGCCTGGCTGACCAGGGCATTGCCGAACTGCAGAAGTCGGTCGACACCCTGATCGTCATCCCGAACCAGAACCTCTTCCGCATCGCCAATGACCGCACGACGTTTGCCGATGCGTTCGCGATGGCCGACCAGGTTCTCTATTCGGGCGTTGCCTGCATCACCGACCTCATGGTCAAGGAAGGCCTCATCAACCTCGACTTCGCCGACGTCCGTTCGGTGATGCGCGAAATGGGCCGCGCCATGATGGGCACCGGCGAAGCCTCGGGCGAGGGCCGTGCAATGGCCGCTGCCGAAGCTGCAATCGCCAACCCGCTTCTCGACGAAACCTCGATGAAGGGTGCGCAGGGCCTCTTGATCTCCATCACCGGCGGTCGCGACCTGACATTGTTCGAACTCGACGAAGCTGCGACCCGCATCCGCGAAGAAGTCGACCCGGACGCAAACATCATCCTCGGCGCCACGTTCGACGAAGAACTCGAAGGCCTGATCCGCGTATCGGTCGTTGCCACCGGTATCGATCGCACGGCCGCGGAGGTGGCCGGTCGTTCTGCTGACTTTCGTTCGGTAGCATCCCAGAAGCCGATCATCCGCCCGTCGGCAGCCATTCCGGCACAGCAGCCGGTTGTCGCCCACCACCAGCCCGCTCCGGTTCAGCAGCCGGTTGCCCAGCCGGTGCAGCAGCAGAACTCCGTCGACCAGATCGCGCTTGCGATCCGCGAAGCGGAAATGGAACGCGAACTCGACATCGCGACCCGCGCTGCCACCCAGGCACCAGTGCCGATGCAGCAGGCCCATGAGGACTTCCGTCCCCAGAGCAAGCTCTTTGCCGGTGCTGCACCGGTAGAAGCCGCTCCGGTCATGCGCCAGCCGGCCCCGGTTCAGCGCCCGGTCGAAATGCCGGTTCACGCACAGGTCCAGCCGCAGCCGGTCCAGCGCCAGGAGCCGATTGCTCCGGTCATCCGCCAGCAGGCAGAACCGGTTCGCATGCCGAAGGTCGAAGACTTCCCGCCGGTCGTAAAGGCCGAGATGGACCAGCGCGCCCATCCGGCGCCGCAGATGCAGGAAGAGCGCGGCCCGATGGGCCTCTTGAACCGCATCACCAGCTCGCTCGGCCTGCGCGAAAAAGAAAGCCACAGCGTGGCTGCCGACATGACGGCCGGTGCGCCGGCCGCCGCTTCGCAGCAGCGCCGTCCGCTGTCGCCGGAAGCCAGCCTCTATGCGCCGCGTCGCGGCCAGCTTGACGATCACGGTCGCGCCGCACCGCAGGCGCGCTCGCACGAAGATGATCAGCTCGAAATTCCGGCGTTCCTGCGCCGTCAATCGAACTGATCTTGAAGGCCCGTTCCTTCACCTTGCCGAGTGCCCGGGCTAACGCCCGGGCATTTTTGCATTTCGCTTCTTGTTTCAATAGGTTGCCTGGCGCCGTCCGCCCGTTGCACATGCGTAACAAAGCGAAACGAACAGTGATTTGGAATGGTGCCTCATAACTACTATTTTCAGACTCGGAATTGGGGATGCATGCGATTCGATCACGCGCTGTCTGTTCGAAACGCAGAGTTCCGGCCTTTGGGCTGAAACTCTCGGGCACCTTTCTTGTGCCCTGAAAACCGCTGCATCCGCCTGATGTTTGGGCCCAAGGGCCATAGGTATTGAAAGTGACGACGAGAATGGGAATCGAACTGCTCGGGTTTCAGACCACGATCGCTAGCCCGGTAACGCTCAAGGGAATTGGCGTTCATTCCGGCTCCGAGGTTGAAATCACCTTTCATCCGGCCGAAGCCGATGCGGGCATCGTTTTCCAGCGCGTTCTCGCCAACGGTCGTCTGAGCGAGTTCAAGGCGGTTTCCTCGCAGGTCGGCAATACTGATCTCTGCACCGTTCTCGGCATGTCGCCGGCGACCTCGATCGCGACGATCGAGCATGTTATGGCCGCCATCTATGCGCTCGGCCTCGACAACCTCACCATCGAGGTTCACGGCGCCGAAATGCCGATCATGGACGGCAGCTCCGAACCCTTCATCGACGCGATCGAGCAGGTCGGCGTTCGCGCGCTTGCGGTCAAGCGCCGCTACATCCGGGTGATCAAGCCGGTCAGAATCGAATCGGGTGCGTCCTGGTCGGAGTTCACACCCTATGACGGCATGCGCTTCGAGGTGGAGATCGATTTCGATTGCCCGCTGATCGGCCGCCAGGCCTGGAAGGGCGACATGACGCCTTCAGTGTTCAAGCGCGAATTGTCGCGTGCCCGCACGTTCGGCTTCATGCGTGACGTCGAGCGCCTCTGGGCGGCCGGTTACGCGCTCGGCTCTTCGCTGGAGAATTCCGTCGTGATCTCCGACGACAATTCGGTCATCAACGTCGAAGGCCTTCGTTACACCGACGAATTCGTGCGTCACAAGACGCTCGACGCCGTGGGCGACCTGTCGCTTGCCGGCGCGCCGTTCATCGGCTGCTACCGTTCCTATCGCGGTGGTCACAAGATGAACGCAAATGCGCTCAAGGCTCTGCTCAGCGATCCCTCTGCCTACGAGGTCGTCGAAACCGCCACGCCACGCCAGCGCACCCGTGCGCGCGACATGGTTGCGGTTGCAGTTCCGGGCTTCGCGCCCTGGTCCGCATAACAACAAAAGGACACTCTCCTCCAGTCGCCGGCCGAAAGGCCGGCATTTTCATGTCGGCGCCGCCACAAATTTGCATGAATCACCGATCATGACGTTGCGGTCTTGAGGCAACTTGCTCTAAAAGCGCATGTCTGGCGGGGTCCATGCCCGCAGAATGGAACGGGAATATCCGATGGTTCTTGCAGTTTCTGTTGATTTGAAGAAGTCAGCGCGTATGTTCGCCGTGGTTGTCGCGGCCGTTGCCGGCAGCGCCCTGATTACCGCCTGCCAGAACGATCCCGATATCGACATCACCAAGCTGACGGCCGAGACCGATCCGCCGGAAGTGCTGTACAACCAGGGCCTTGCCAACCTCAATGCTGGCAAGACCGGCGAGGCGGCGCGCAAGTTCGAAGCGCTCGACAGGCAGCACCCGTTCTCCGAATACGCCCGCAAGGCGCTGGTGATGAGCGCGTTCGTTTCCTACCGCAACGGTCAGTACCAGGAGGCGATCAACGCCACCGGTCGCTATCTCAACCTTTATCCGCAGTCCGAAGATGCTGCCTACGCGCAGTACATCCAGGGCCTTGCCTACACCAAGCAGATTCCGGCGGTGACGCAGGATCAGAAGCCGGCCTTCAAGGCGATCGAGGCGATGCAGGCCGTCGTCGACAAGTATCCGGACTCGCAATATGTCGAGGATGCGCAGGCGAAGGTCCGCTTTGCCCGCGACCAGCTCGCCGGCAAGGAAATGCAGGTCGGCCGCTATTATCTTGAGCGCAAGGAGTACCTTGCCGCCGTGTCGCGCTTCCGCACCGTCGTCGAGCAGTATCCCAATACCAACCAGGTCGAAGAGGCTCTGGCCCGTCTGGTCGAAGCCTACTACGCCATGGGCGTGACATCCGAAGCGCAGACCGCTGCCGCCGTTCTCGGACACAACTATCCTGACAGCCAGTGGTATAATGATTCGTTCAAGCTGCTGCAGTCGGGTGGTCTCGAGCCACGCGAAAGCGGAGGTTCCTGGATTGCGCGCGCAGGCAAGAAGCTGATCGGCGCCTGATACGGAAGATTTGACCCCGGATGCTCGCCCAGATCTCGATCCGCGATATCGTCCTGATTGAACGGCTTGATCTGGCGTTCGAGGCCGGACTGTCCGTGCTGACCGGTGAGACCGGTGCTGGAAAATCCATCCTGCTCGACAGTCTGTCGCTGGCCCTTGGCGGGCGCGGCGACGGCTCGCTCGTGCGCCACGGTTCCGACAAGGGGCAGGTGACGGCGGTCTTCGACGTGCCGATCGGACACTCGGCGCGGCTGATGCTGCGCGACAACGGCATCGACGATGACGGCGACCTGATCTTCCGTCGGGTGCAATCGGCCGATGGCCGAACCAAGGCTTTCGTCAACGACCAGCCGGTCAGCGTGCAGCTGATGCGCCAGCTCGGCCAGACGCTGGTCGAAATCCACGGACAGCATGACGATCGGGCGCTGGTCGATATCGACGCCCACCGCACGCTGCTCGATGCCTTCGGCGGCACCAGCGACGAGGCCGTGCAGGTCTCCGGTCTCTACCGCGCCTGGAAGGACGCCGAACGCGGGTTGAAGAAACACCGCGAGCGGGTCGAGGCCGCGGCCCGCGAGGCCGACTATTTGCGCTCGTCGGTCGAAGAACTGGAAAAGCTCAATCCGCGCGAAGGCGAAGAAGACGAGCTCGCCGAAAAGCGTGCGCGGATGATGAAGTCCGAGCGTATTGCCGGCGACATCAACGAAGCCTCCGAGTTCCTGAACGGCAACGGTTCGCCGGTTCCGCTGATCGCCTCGCTCGTGCGCCGGCTGGAACGCAAGAGCCATGAGGCGCCGGGGCTACTGGAAGAAACCGTCGAACTGCTCGATGGGGCGCTGAACCAGCTTTCCGACGCGCAGATGGCCATCGAACGGGCGTTGCGCAACACCGAGTTCGACCCGAAGGAGTTGGAGCGCGTCGAGGAGCGCCTGTTTGCGCTTCGTGGCGCCAGCCGCAAATACTCCGTGCCGGTCGCCGAGCTGCCGGCGTTGGCCGTCCGGATGATTTCGGACCTCGCCGACCTCGACGCGGGCGAAGAGAAGCTGAAGCAGCTCGATGCTCAGGTGGGCGCCGCAAGGGTTGCCTTCGACGCTGCCGCGCGCACGCTGTCCGACAAGCGCCAGAACACCGCTTCGGCTCTGTCGGCGGCCGTCATGGCCGAGCTGCCGGCGCTGAAACTAGAGCGCGCCCGCTTCATGGTCGAAGTGCAGAGCGATGCGGGCCAGCCGACTGCCGATGGCATCGACCTCGTCGAATTCCATGTCCAGACCAATCCGGGTACCCGACCGGGGCCGATCATGAAGGTAGCTTCGGGCGGCGAACTCTCGCGCTTCCTGCTGGCGCTGAAGGTGGCGCTTGCCGACCGCGGCTCGGCGCCGACGCTCGTCTTCGACGAAATCGACACCGGTGTCGGTGGTGCCGTGGCTGACGCCATCGGCCAGCGGCTGAAGCGGCTTTCCGGCACGGTGCAGGTGCTTTCGGTCACCCACGCGCCGCAGGTGGCCGCGCGTGCGGCCACGCATCTGCTGATCTCCAAGGGACCGTCGAGCGAGAAGGCCGAGATGATCTCGACCCGTGTTGCCCGCATGGACGACAAGGCCCGCACCGAGGAAATCGCCCGCATGCTCGCCGGCGCCTCGATCACCGAAGAGGCGAGGGCGGCTGCCGCAAGGTTGCTGTCCGGCAACGGTTAGGACTCCTACGTCTTCTCGCCAGGTTGCCGGGTCCTCCGCGTCCGTGTTTTTATTCGTCTTTGGCGGATTGGCAGGCGGCATAGGGCATGTGGGAGAGACTACAGCAGCGGCTTCAGCTTCGGCTGGAGCAGATGCGCAAGCATCCAGAACTGATCGTGATCTATTCGCTCGCCTTCGTCGGTTACATCCTGACGATAAAGGAAGCGGACAAGCAGCTTGGAGCGCTTGGTATCCTGACAGTGGTCGGCGCGACCGCGGTCCTTCCTTTTGTGGTCGCGCGGCTTTCAGGTCTGCGTAGCATCGAACTCCCAGAGGAAAGCGACGGCTGGATCGAGTCGCCCGGCCTTCTGCGTTCCAGCACGGAGGACGAGCGTCCGTATCTGGTGCGCATCCCGCCTTCGACTGCAGTTGCCTATGATGTGATCCGCAAGGCGCAGGATGTGTTCCAGAGCGACGCGATTGATCCGGAGGAGGATATGAAGGCCTTCTTCTCCGATCCCTATAGCCTGATCTGCCTGCAGGATTCGGACGACCATATCTTCGGTTTCACCGACTACTACGTCTTCGAGAAAAACCATTTCAAGCTATTCCTGCAAGGCGACTACGGCTTCGACGATCTGCTTGCCAACGGGCTGCTCGCCCATCCGAAAGCGCGCAAGGCCAAGGTGGTCTATCTCGCCACCATCCTTAATCTGAGCTACCTGCTTGATTCCATGCGCAGCGAACGCCGACGGCAGAACGGCATTCTTGTCTGGGCGACAGTGTCGGCGATCCTGGAGTACCAGGAGTTTCCGCCTGAAGGTATCGACCTCTACGGCATCGGCTGGGACAACGGCGGCGCCGCCATCCTGAAGATGTTCGGGCTAGAGCCGGTCGGTCGTGTCATGCGAGGCCTTGCCGAAGGCAAATGGATCTACACCCGGCGCGGCATTCACCGGCAGGATCTGGAGGTGATACGCGCCCGCTATCAGAAGCGATACGAACGCTGGTGCGAACTGGAGATCCGCCGCTGCGCCGATGTCGCGCCAAGTGTCGTTTCCGCCGGATGATCAGGGGAGCTTGCTAGCGGTCGCTCTTTTCTTTCCCGGCAGTTGCTCTAAAAAACGACTCCCAATCCGGAGTCGTCGCGCATGTCCAGTGAACTGAAACCCGTCGAGAACCTCACCGAAACGGAAGCCGCCGGGGAACTGGCCTTTCTCGCCACCGAGCTTGCCCGTCACGATGCGCTCTATCACGGCAACGACGCGCCGGAAATCACGGACGCGGACTATGACGCGCTGAAGCGGCGCAACGACGCGATCGAGGCGCGGTTCCCGACGCTCATTCGCGAGGACAGCCCGTCGAAGAAGGTGGGGGCGGCACCTTCGGTTACCTTCCAGCCGGTCGTTCATGCCCGGCCGATGCTGTCGCTCGACAACACCTTTTCCGACGAGGACGCCCGCGATTTCGTCGCTTCGGTCTACCGCTTCCTCGGGCAGCTGCCGGATAATTCGATCGCCTTTACCGCCGAGCCCAAGATCGACGGCCTGTCGATGTCGCTGCGTTACGAGAACCGGCGGCTGGTGACGGCCGCGACCCGCGGCGACGGCACGACGGGTGAAAACGTCACCGCCAACATCCGCACCATCGGCATGATCCCGCAGACGCTGCCGGCAGGCGCCCCCGATATCGTCGAGGTGCGCGGCGAAATCTACATGGGCAAGACGGATTTCGCCGCCCTCAACGCCGAGATGGCGGCGCTCGGCAAGCCGCTCTACGTCAACCCGCGCAACACCGCTTCAGGCTCGCTGCGCCAGCTCGACGCGAAAGTGACGGCCAGCCGCAAGCTGCGCTTTTTTGCCTATGCCTGGGGCGAGATGTCGGAAATGCCGGCCGATACGCAATTCGGCATGGTGGAAGCGTTCAAGGCCTGGGGCTTCCCGGTCAACCCGCTGATGCAGCGGATTTCGTCCGCCGACGAGCTGCTGGCGCACTACCACCATATCGAGCGCGAACGCCCGGATCTCGATTACGATATCGACGGGGTCGTCTACAAGGTCGACCGACTCGACTTGCAGGCGCGCCTCGGCTTCCGCTCGCGCTCGCCCCGCTGGGCGACGGCGCACAAGTTCCCGGCCGAGCAGGCGTTCACGCGGCTGACGGCCATCGACATCCAGGTGGGGCGCACCGGTGCGCTGACGCCGGTGGCACGGCTGGAGCCGATTACCGTCGGCGGCGTCGTCGTCACCAACGCCACGCTGCACAACGAGGATTACATCAAGGGGCTCGGCAACTCAGGCGAGCCGATCCGCGAGGGCCGCGACATCCGCATCGGCGACATGGTGATCGTCCAGCGCGCCGGCGACGTCATCCCGCAGATCGTCGACGTTGTCATGGACGAGCGCAAGGAGGCGAGCGAGCCTTATCGCTTCCCGACCACATGCCCGGTCTGCGGCAGCCATGCGGTGCGCGACATCAACGAGAAGTCCGGCAAGGTGGATGCGGTGCGCCGCTGCACCGGCGGCTTCGTCTGCCGGGCGCAGGCGGTGGAGCACCTCAAGCATTTCGTTTCGCGCAATGCCTACGACATCGAGGGCCTCGGCTCCAAGCAGATCGAGTTCTTCTTCGAGAGTGAGGATCCAACGCTCATCATCCGCACGGCGGCGGATATCTTCACGCTGGAAAAGCGTCAGGCTGAATCGCAGCTGACGAAGCTCGAAAACATAGATGGCTTCGGCCGCGTCAGCGTCAAGAAACTCTATGACGCGATCAACACGCGCCGCTCGATCGCGCTGCATCGCTTCATCTACGCGCTCGGCATCCGCCATGTCGGCGAGACCACGGCCAAGCTGCTCGCACGCTCCTACGGCACTTACGAGGCTTTTGGCGCTGCCATGAGCGAGGCCGGCACCTTTTCAGGTGATGCCTGGAACGAGCTCAACAGCATCGACGGCATCGGCGAAGTGGTCGCGCGCGCCATCGTCGAGTTCTACAAGGAGCCGAGGAACCTTGAAGTGGTGACGCGGCTGCTTGCCGAAGTCACGCCCGAAGACGCGGAAAAGCCGGTTGCAAGCGACAGCCCGGTCGCCGGCAAGACCGTGGTCTTTACAGGTTCGCTCGAAAAGATGACGCGCGACGAGGCCAAGGCCAAGGCGGAAAGCCTCGGTGCCAAGGTGGCGGGCTCGGTGTCAAAGAAGACCGATATCGTCGTCGCCGGCCCGGGGGCGGGCTCCAAGCTCGACAAGGCGCGCGAGCTTGGCGTGCAGACGATGGACGAGGATGAATGGCTGGCGCTGATCGCGGGCTGACGCATTTCCAGGAAAAGTGCGAAGCGCTTTTTCCGTCAAGAAATGCGTAAAAATGAATTCCCGCGATCAGGCGTGTTGGCATGCGGCATGGTTACGCCTGCTCGATATCGTAGGCTTCTGATGCGGCTTTCAGTGCGGCAATGTCGTCGGCGCAGATGAAGCGACGTAGCGCGTCGAATTTCGCCTTCTCCCACCGGTAGATGCCGAGCGTAAGCAGCGTCTCGATGTCGGCTTCGGGAAAGCGCTGGCGAACCGGGCGGGCCGGATTGCCGGCAACGATGGTATAGGGCGCCACGTCCCTGGTGACGATTGCGCCCGACGCGATGACCGCGCCTTCACCGAGGGTGACGCCTGGCATGATCATGGCGCGCATGCCGATCCAGGCGCCGTCGCCGATGACGGTGTCACCCTTGCCGATATAGGCTTCGCCGATCATGTCGAGGAACGGATAGAGGCTTATCCAATCGGTGCGATGGGTGTGGTTGCCGCCCATCAGGATGACCGCCTCGGCCCCGATCGCGACATAGTCGCCGATGCGCAACTGGTCGATCGGCCATTGCGGCTCCCAGGCCTTGAGGCTGTAGTCATCGCCATAGAGGTAGCGCACGACGCTCTCTTCGAAGGAGCCCGTCCAGGCATTGCTGTAATAGCTGTTGGTTCCGCGCACGTGGATGTTCGGGTTGCGCACGGTCTCGTGCAATAGCTCGACCTTGGACCAATGCTTGGCGTCGACGTTCGTGGACATGGGGCTTCCTCATTCTGCTGGTTGCAAGCGTCAGCGACGGCTCACGCGCCTTTCTCGACGTATCGGCTCCCCAACTATCCGGTTTCTCGGGCAATTTCTCCCCAAAACCTCTGCGGCCGATAGCCTCGCTCACTGTCGCGTGCACCGGATCAGACAAAAAAGTGCCCGCCGCGAAAAGCGGCGGGCGCCAGGCAAAGAGGATTGCGGCCGATCAGGAGGCCTGTTGCTGGGCGGCTTCCATGTCCATCCACATGAATTCCCAGACGTGGCCGTCGAAATCCTGGAAGCTGATGCCGTACATGAAGCCGTAGTCGATCGCAGGCTTCCAGGGCTTGGCACCGGCAGCGAGTGCCTTGGCGAGCATGTCGTCGCATTCGGTGCGGCTGGACGCGGAAAGGGCGGTGATGACCTCGGTGCCCTTGCTGGCGTCGCTGATCTCGCCGGTGATGAAGCCGCGGAACTTCGGCTCCGTCAGAAGCATGACGAAAATATTGTCCGAGATCACCGTGCACGCGGCCGTGTCGTCGGAGAACTGCTCGTTGAAGGTGAAGCCGAGCGCGCCGAAGAACGCGCGCGAAGCCTTCAGATCCTTGACGGGCAGGTTTACAAAAATCATGCGCATGAAATGCTCCTCATAGGGATTTTCTTGGTTGGACATCACTAGGACGTTCGGCGGTGCACGCAGCCGACAGCCGGCCAGACATTTTTTTGAGGAATGCGATGTGCCGCTCATGATGTGGTGTGCAATCAAGGGTTTTCAACAACCCCATGGCTCACCCGAGGCTGCCGGCAAATCGTTCGGCTAGGCGGTGGCGCTTGAAATGCTCGGCGACAAAGTCGACGAAGGCGCGGGTCTTTGCCGGCAGCAGCGTCCGGCTGCCATAGTAGATCGAGATCGGACCGGCATCGGCGTACCATTTCGGCGCCAACCGCACGAGGGCGCCGCTTTCGAGATGGCCGAGCACATCGGGAACGGCAATCAGCGTCACACCGAGGCCGAGCAGGGCTGCCCGGCACATGGCGGTCGGATCGTTGACGACGATGGTTTCGCGCGGCGTCGCGCTCATTTCATTGCCGGCGGCGTTGCGCATCGTCCAGTGGCGGATGCGGCCGGTGCGGGTGGCGCGCATGACGATGCCGTCGAGGTCGGCGAGGCCGGAGGGGTCAACGGGCAGGGAGCGGTTCTTCAGGTAGGCGGGCGAGGCGACGGCGATGATGTGCGCCGGCGCGATCGGCCGCGAGATGATCCCGGGCGAAAGCTCGAAACCGCCGCCGATCGCCGCGTCGAAACCTTCGGCGATAAGATCCACCTGCCGGTTGTCGAATTGCCAGTCGAGGCGAACAGCCGGATAGGCCTCAAGAAACGCCGGCACCAGCGGCAGGATGTGATCGATGCCGAAGGTGGGACTGAGGCTGACCTTGAGCAGGCCGGCCGGCGCGCCGCCGTCGCCCGCCACGCTGGCGATCGCGCTTTGCAAACCCTCAAGATTGTCACGGATGGCTGAGAGGAAGCGCTCGCCTTCTTCCGTCAGCGTCAGCTTGCGGGTCGATCGATGAAAAAGCCGCACGCCGAGGTTCCGCTCCAGCATTGCGACGTTGCGGCTGACGGCCGCGGGTGTCAGCGCCAACTTGCGCGCAGCACCCGAGAAGCCGCCGAGCTCGGCGCTGCGCACGAAGGATTCGAGATTGGCCAGCGTTTCCATATTCAAGCAATCGTTGAAGATGATGAAAGTCATTGCCGACTTATGTTAGCGGAATTAAATGGCAATATCCACTCCATCGAAACCTTGAAGGAGTTGATGTCATGTCGCAGAATAGAAAGACGCTTGAAGGCAAGGTGGCCCTGGTGACCGGTGGCTCGCGCTCGATCGGCGCTGCCGTCGCAAAGCGCCTCGCAACCGACGGTGCGGCCGTCGCCATCACCTATCATGGCTCGCCGGAAAAGGCGGCCAAGGTGGTCTCTGAGATCGAGGCTGCGGGCGGCCGCGCCATTGCCATCAGGGCGGATGCCGGCGACGCGGGGGCGGTGCGCGCCGCCGTCAACGAGACCGCGGAGACGCTGGGCGGTGTCGATATCCTCGTCAACAACGCCGGCATTGCGCTTGGCGGACCGATCGACGAGATCACGGACGCGGATTACAATCGCATGATCGCCGTCAACGTCACCGGCGTCTTCGTCGCCACGCAGGAGGCGGTGCGCAAGATGAAGCCGGGCGGCCGCGTCATCCATATCGGCTCGTCGATGGTGCGTTATGCCGCCTTTCCGACCGCGTCGCTCTACACGCTGACCAAGGGTGCGGTCGCCGGCTTCAATCGCAGCCTGGTGCGCGATCTCGGCCCCCGCGGCATCACCGTCAACACGGTGCATCCAGGGCCGACCGACACCGATATGAACCCGGACGGCGGCCCCGTCTCCAAGATCGTCGGCCCCGGCATGGCGATCGGCCGCTACGGCAAGCCGGAGGAGATCGCCAGCGTCGTTGCCTATCTGGCAAGCCCGGAGGCAGCCTTCGTCACCGGCGCCGACATCGTTGCAGACGGTGGCTTTACCGCC
>NZ_MUNW01000041.1 GCF_002002725.1 Sinorhizobium sp. A49
GACGGCACCCCATAGCGTGACACGGCAGAACATGACGACAACACGAGACGAGGAGAGAGACATGGCAATCGAGGGAACGAGCGAGAAACGCGAGCGGCGGATCCGGCTCGGCATGGTCGGCGGCGGCTCGGGCTCCTTCATCGGCGCGGTGCACCGCATTGCCGCCAGGCTCGACGATCACTACGAGCTGGTGGCCGGCGCCCTGTCGTCGACACCGGACAAGGCCGAAAGCTCCGGCCGCGAACTTGGGCTCGATCCGTCGCGGGTCTATTCCGACTTCAAGCAGATGGCGATCCGCGAGGCCAAGCTGAAGGACGGCATCGAGGCGGTGGCGATCGTCACCCCCAACCATGTGCATTATGCCGCGGCCAAGGAATTCTTGAAGCGCGGCGTCCATGTGATCTGCGACAAGCCGCTGACCTCGACGCTGTCGGATGCGAAGAAGCTGAAGAAGGCGGCTGACGACAGCGATGCGCTGTTCGTGCTCACCCACAACTACACCGGCTATCCGATGGTGCGCCAGGCGCGCGAGATGATCGCCAATGGTGACATCGGCGCTGTCAGGTTGGTGCAGATGGAATATCCGCAGGACTGGCTGACGGAGAATATCGAGCAGTCGGGCCAGAAGCAGGCGGCCTGGCGCACCGATCCGGCCCGCTCGGGCGCCGGCGGCTCGACCGGCGACATCGGCACCCACGCCTATAATCTCGGCGCCTTCGTCTCCGGGCTGGAGCTCGAAGAACTGGCCGCCGATCTCGACAGTTTTGTCGAAGGCCGACAGCTCGACGACAATGCCCATGTGATGATGCGTTTCAAGGCGAAGGACGGTCAGCGCGCCAAGGGGCTGCTCTGGTGCAGCCAGGTGGCGCCGGGCCACGAGAACGGGCTGATGGTGCGGGTCTATGGCACCAAGGGCGGGCTCGAATGGACGCAGAAGGATCCGAACTATCTCTGGTACACGCCGTTCGGCGAGCCGAAGCGGCTGATCACAAGGGCTGGCGCCGGCTCAGGAGCTGCCGCTGCCCGCGTCAGCCGCGTTCCCTCCGGTCATCCCGAGGGCTATCTCGAGGGCTTTGCCAATATCTACACGGAAGCGGCGCGCGCGATCTTCGCCAAGCGCCGTGGCGAGACCATCGATCCCGCCGTCACCTATCCAACCATCGACGACGGCATGAAGGGCATGGCCTTCGTCGACGCCTGCGTCCAGTCGTCAAAACGAAACGGGGCGTGGGTAAAGGTGTAGCCAGAAAGCTTGCCTATGAGGCAAGGGCGGGGGATGCCCCGCCCTTTTTCGCGAGTTGACTTTTACCAGCACGGCTTTAGGCCGACCCGCAAGAAGAACGAAAATACATAAACGAAAGCGGCCGCCCGCCGGATGCGGGCCGCTGCGAAGGACGAGACAGGCTGATGATCGAAGCAAAAACCCTTGCCCGGCGTTTCCCGGGCGATTTCGTGTTCGGGGTGGCGACGGCCTCCTTCCAGATCGAAGGCGCCACCAAGATGGACGGGCGCAAGCCATCGATCTGGGATGCCTTCTCCAACATGCCGGGCCGGGTCTTCGGCCGGCACAATGGCGACATCGCCTGCGACCATTACAACCGGCTCGACGAGGATCTCGACCTGATCGAGAGCCTCGGCGTCGAGGCCTACCGGTTTTCGATCGCCTGGCCGCGCATCATTCCAGAAGGCATCGGCCCGATCAACGAGAAGGGCCTCGACTTCTACGACCGCCTCGTTGACGGCCTCAAGGCCCGCAACATCAAGGCTTTCGCCACGCTTTATCACTGGGACCTGCCGCTGGCGCTGATGGGCGACGGCGGTTGGACGGCGCGCACCACGGCTTACGCGTTCCAGCGTTATGCCAAGACAGTCATCGCCCGCCTCGGCGACCGGCTCGATGCGGTGGCGACGTTCAACGAGCCCTGGTGCTCGGTGTGGCTCAGCCATCTCTACGGCATTCATGCGCCGGGCGAGCGCAACATGGATGCGGCGCTGCACGCGCTGCATTTCACCAATCTGGCCCATGGCCTCGGTGTCGACGCCATCCGCTCGGAGCGGCCAAACCTGCCGGCCGGCATCGTCATCAACGCCCATTCGGTCTATCCCGGCAGTGATACCGATGCCGACAAGGCGGCGGCCGAACGCGCCTTCGATTTCCACAACGGCGTCTTCTTTGGTCCGATCTTCAAGGGCGAATATCCCGAGAGTTTCATGAGCACGCTCGGTGATCGTATGCCAGAGATCGAAGACGGCGACATGGCAACGATCTCGCGCCCGCTCGACTGGTGGGGCCTCAACTACTACACGCCGATGCGCGTCAGCGACGATCCGACACCGGGCGTCGAGTACCCTGCGACGGTCAACGCCAAGCCGGTCAGCGACGTGAAGACCGATATCGGCTGGGAAGTCTATACACCGGCGCTCGGCCAGCTCGTCGAGACGCTCAACGCCCGCTACGACCTGCCCGATTGCTACATCACCGAGAACGGCGCCTGCTACAACATGGGCGTGGAAGACGGTGCGGTCGATGACCAGCCGCGGCTCGACTACATCGCCGAGCACCTGTCGGTGACGGCGGACCTGATCGCCAAGGGTTATCCGATGCGCGGCTACTTCGCCTGGAGCCTGATGGACAATTTCGAGTGGGCCGAAGGCTACAGGATGCGCTTCGGCATCGTGTATGTGGACTACGAAACGCAAGTGCGCACGATCAAGAAAAGCGGCCACTGGTACAAGGCGCTGGCCGAAGAATTTCCGGGCGGCAATCACATCTGATGACTGAGGCTTGCGCGCCCGTTGAGGTGTGCAGATCATCAGGTTGATGACAAACCACTGCGATAGCCTGTTTGACGGGCGAAACAGGCTGTTCTCCTCATCCTCGCCCTTGTGGCGGGGATCCGGCGGCCCGACGTCGTCAGGGCCAAAAGGCTTTTCAACCCAAGGACTTGGGTTGTCTGGATTCCTGTGTCAGGCACAGGAATGAGGGCGGCTTGGACGTCGTCAAGACACTCGAATGTCGAACAGTCGTATGGATGACTTCGTCATCGGTCTGGGTCTTGTGCGCCCATCGAGGCGTGCAAGGCATCCTGTCAATCGAAACGTCCCGAAGTCGCCTTGCGCACCGGCAGCACTTCGAGACTGCCGCGATCGAGCTGGGCAAGAACTTCCTTGAAACCGAAGCGCGGCTTCCATCCGAGCGCGCCGATGGCAGCGCTTGGGTCGTAGATCCGGTCGATCGAGGCAGGCAGCGACCAGCCGCGTTCGGCAAAGGCCTGGGAGAATTTGCTCGCCCGCTCGCGCAGAATAGAGTCGGCGTCGCTTGCCAGATGCCGGCAATCCGTCGGCAGGAAGGCTGGCTCGCCCGAAACGATGAAGCGCTGGAAGGCCGGTCCGTCATTGTCGAGCGCTGCGACATGCGCGTCGGCCACATCGCGAACGTCGATGCCTCGGTGCAGCCGATAGGCTGCCATCCGGTCGGCCTGCTCGGGGAAACACCGGGACATGCGCAGGACGCGGATCTGCAGCGACCGGTCGGCGGCGTTTTCGAGCAACGCTTCGGAGGCCAGCTTGGTGTGGTGGTAGATCGTGTGGGGTTGCGGCGCTGTTTCCTCGGTGATCCACGTGCACGCATTCGCCTTAACGGCATGTCCGTATAGCGCTGTCGTGCTGGTGAAGACGATGCGGCTGACGCCGGTGGCTTGGGCTGCGGCGATGATCAGATGAGTACCCATCACATTGACGCGCTCGAATTCGGTGTCGGGGATCGTATCGATGTGCGGCGCATGCAGCGCTGCCGTGTGAATGACGGCATCGGCACCTTGCATGGCGCGCTCGAGCAGGACGCCATCGACAAAATCGCCGGTGATCTCAGTCGTTGCGAAAGGCGCACGATCGATGCCGACCACGTCATGGTGAGGCGCCAGCGCATTGTAGATCGCCCGGCCGACGCGCCCCGAACTTCCGGTCAAAACGATACGCATCCGCTCTCCTGCCCTTCGACTCAGTCTTGCCGTGTTTCGTAGCAGAGAACTGTGGTCAGTAAACCGTGGTGGGCGCGGTATTCCCTCCACAATGTTGGACAATCAACGCGCTGCGCGCGGCCATCATTCCGGTGCTTATTGCGAAGCTGTCCGTATCGGCCCCTTGATCCGCCGAGTCCCCTTGTTCTATGCGTTAGCGATAGCGAATGGGCGCGCCGCGCGCGTCTGGGGGACCATCGTTCATGGAAATTTTCACCTCCGCCGGGTTGCTGGCGCTCATGCAGGTCATCGTCATCGACCTGGTTCTGGCCGGCGACAACGCCGTCGTCATCGGCCTTGCAGCCGCTGGCCTGCCGAGCGAGCAGCGCCGCAAGGCGATCCTGGTCGGCATTCTCGCGGCCACGGTGCTGCGCATCGCCCTTGCCAGCGTTACCGTGCAGCTTCTCGACATCATCGGACTGCTGCTGGCTGGCGGCCTTCTGCTGCTCTGGGTCTGCTGGAAGATGTGGCGCGAGATTCGCGCCGGCGGAGCGGAGGATTTCGAAGGCGAGGGCGTCAATTCGGCGCCGCGAAAGACATTCCTTCAGGCCGCCATCCAGATCGTCATCGCCGACGTCTCGATGTCGCTCGACAACGTGCTGGCCGTCGCTGGCGCCGCGCGCGAGCATCCGACCATCCTCGTCTTCGGTCTCATCCTGTCGATCGCGTTGATGGGCATTGCCGCCAGCTTCATCGCAAGGCTGCTCAACCGCTACCACTGGATCGCCTATGTCGGTCTTGCCATCATTCTCTACGTGGCGCTCAACATGATCTATCGCGGTTCGCTCGAGGTCTGGCCGCATCTGGCACCGGTGGCCCACGCCATCGGCGTTTGACCGTCAAAGACAGATCGGTTGCATCGGCCCGTTTTTCGGGTCGATGCCAGCCTATCCGCGGGCGGATCTGTCCACGAAAGAGCGGTTTTTTCCGCAAACGCCTCGCAAGCCGAAAAAACATACCTGTAAACGTGGGGCTCCATTGTCCATAAGCGCCGTGGATTATGTCGCATGTCCTTCCTGCGGCAACAACGTTGAACTCACCGGTTGGCTAATGCTAGAGAAGTGCTCCCTGTTGCGAATGCGTTGTCGAATGTCGGCCTGACAAGACGCGCCTTCCATCCCGCGCCGTGAGCCCGGGATCTCCAAGTTTCGAGCATCCGAGAGCACCTATGTACCCGTCCATAACGATAACGCCTCTTTCGGGGGTATCCGAGCGATGAGCGTTTCCGCCTACAAAACGCCGGCGCCCGGCGATGCCGCCGTCGTCTTCGACGGCGTATCCAAGCATTTCGCTGCGTCCGGTAAGAGCGGCGGTTTTACCGCGCTCGACAACGTCTCGCTTTCGGTCGGCCGCGGCTCGATCACCGGCATCATCGGCCGCTCCGGCGCCGGCAAGTCGACGCTGATCCGCCTCGTCAACGGGCTGGAAAAGCCGACCGGCGGCAAGGTGCTTGTCTATGGAG
The DNA here is from genome assembly GCF_002002725.1 of Sinorhizobium sp. A49. Lineage (GTDB taxonomy): Bacteria > Pseudomonadota > Alphaproteobacteria > Rhizobiales > Rhizobiaceae > Ensifer. Next base: position 5,482 of record NZ_MUNW01000041.1, read on the forward strand.
TCGATGTCGGCGCGCTTGATGAAGCAGGCCTTCGTGAATTGCGCCGCTCGGTCGGCATGATCTTCCAGCATTTCAATCTGCTCTCATCGCGCACCGTGTTCGGCAATGTGGCACTGCCGCTCGAAATCGCCGGCATGGACAAGCATGCGATCGAGAAGCGCGTGCGGCCGCTGCTCGACCTCGTCGGGCTGGCCGACAAGCATGGTCGTTATCCCTCGGAGCTTTCCGGCGGCCAGAAGCAGCGGATCGGCATCGCCCGGGCGCTGGCGACCGAGCCGAAGCTCCTGCTTTCAGACGAAGCGACGTCGGCGCTCGATCCCGAGACGACGCAATCGATCCTCGAACTCCTGAAGCGCATCAATGCCGATCTCGGCCTGACGGTGCTGCTCATCACCCACGAGATGGAAGTGGTGAAGGCTGTGACCTCGGACGTTGCCGTCATCGATCACGGCCGCATCGTCGAACGCGGCCATACCTTCGACGTCTTCACTCATCCAAAGCACGAGACGACAAGGGCGATGCTCTCAGGCCTGCCCGGTTCGAAACTGCCTGATGCCGTATCGCGGGCGCTGAAGCCGCAGGCGACTATCGGTGACCGCGCCGTCGTGCGTCTGACCTTCTTCGGTGCGGCGGCAGAACGGCCGCTGATTTCGCAGCTGATCAAGTCTGTCGGTGCCGAGGTCAACATCATTGCCGGCACGATCGACGAGATCGGCGGCCGTCCCTACGGTTCGCTGGTCGTCGCCTATGGCGCAGACGCGGAAACCGCAGGCCGCGCCGAACGCTTCTTCACCGAAAACGGTCTGGTCACGGAGGTGCTCGGCTATGTCGCCTGATATCCTGCTGAAGATCTGGGGCGCCACGCTCGACACGCTCTACATGGTCGCGGCCGCCGGCCTGATCGGATCGCTGATCGGCCTGCCGATCGGCATATTCCTGGCCACCAGCGGCAAGGGCGAGCTCTTCCCGGCGCCGATGACCAACCGCATCGTCGGGCTGATCGTCAATGCCGCACGCTCGACGCCGTTCATCATCCTCGTCGTCGCCATCATTCCCTTTACCCGGCTTCTCACCGGCACGTCGATCGGCACCAAGGCGGCGATCGTGCCTCTGACGATCGCCACCATTCCCTTCGTCGCGCGTCTCGTCGAGGCGGCGATCCGCGAGATCGACAAGGGGCTGATCGAAGCGGCCCGCGCCATGGGTGCGACACCGATGCAGATCGTCTTCAAGGTGCTGTTGGCGGAGGCGCGCCCGGCGCTGACGATGGCGCTGACCATGACTGCCGTCAGCCTCATCGGTTACTCCGCCATGGTCGGTGCCGTCGGTGGCGGCGGGCTCGGCGATCTCGGCATCCGCTATGGCTACCAGCGCTTCATGCCCGACGTGATGCTGGTCGTCGTCATCGTGCTGATCGTGCTGGTGCAACTCGTACAGAGCGCCGGCGACGGGCTGGCGCGTCGCTTCGACAGGCGCAGCCGCAAGAACTGATTTCCCAGGACACTTAAGTTACCAACAAGGAGATACCCATGAAGAAGCTCATCATTGCTGCGGCAATCGCAGCACTTTCCGCCGGTGCGGCGTTCGCCGAAACCATCAAGGTCGGTGTGACGCCGGGCGAACATGCCCAGATCATGGAAAAGGTGAAGGAAGTTGCAGCCCCCAAGGGCCTCGACATCGAGATCCTCGAATTCTCCGATTATGTCGTTCCGAACCAGGCGCTTGCCGACGGTGACCTCAACGCCAACTCGTTCCAGCACCAGCCCTATCTCGACAACCAGATCGCCGATCGCGGTTTCGATATCGTCAGCGTCGGCACCACCATCACCACGCCGATGGGCGTTTATTCAAGCAAGGTGAAGAGCCTCGACGAGTTGAAGGACGGCGCGACGATCGGTATCCCGAACGACCCGACCAATGGCGGCCGCGCCCTGCTCGTGCTCGCTTCCAAGGGCCTGATCAAGGTCAAGCCGGAAGTCGGCCTGAAGGTGACCCCGTCCGACATCACCGAAAACCCGAAGAACATCACGTTCGCCGAACTGGACGCAGCCCAGCTGCCGCGTTCGCTGGCTGACGTCGATGCGGCCGTGATCAACACCAACTACGCGCTCGAGGCCGACCTTCACCCGAAGGAAGACGCCATCGCCATCGAAGGCGAAAAGTCGCCCTATGCCAACGTCATTGCCGTGCGCACTGCCGACAAGGATGCACCCTGGGTGAAGACGCTCGTCGAAGCCTACCACGATGAGAAGGTCCGTACCTTCATCAACGAGACCTTCAAGGGCGCGTTGATCCCGAGCTGGTAATTTCCAGAGCGTAGAAACCGACTACCGAACCGCGCGCCGCACCCGGCGCGCGGTTTTCTTTTGAATGCCGCTCGTTGCGCGCTATGTTTGCTGAGGCGCCGCGCTCTCTCGGATTTGCTTGCTGCGCTTCACGCTCGTGTTTCTGCGCATGTCGTTATCGCAAAACCGCGGCACACTTTTGCGCAACATGCTCTAAATCTCAGGAGGAGGCAGGCATGAAGGGTGGATGCCACTGCGGCGCTATCCGGTATCAGACCAGGCGCGCGCCGTCCTATTCCGGCTTTTGCCATTGTCGCGACTGCCAGCGGATCACCGGTACCGGTCATTGCTGCTACATGATCTTCGATCGTTCGGATGTGGTCGCGACCGGGTCCTGTCGCAGCTACCAGACCGTTGCTGCAAGCGGCAACATCACCGTCCGCCATTTCTGCGACACCTGCGGCAGCCAGATTTTCGGCAGCGGCGCGCCGGGCGATTCTCGGCTGACGATCTATGCTGGCACGCTGGACGATCTTTCCGAGTTCAGCCCGACGGAAGCAATCTTTACCCGCAGCCGACCCGAATGGGATCGTGCGGCGATGGCGCTTGCGGAATGCGAGGCGCTGCCGGATTAGAACTGCGAGGCCGAGATTTTCCCCTCACCCTAACCGTTGTAACTTGCATCGCAGCACCTGTGTTATGTCTGGTGGTGCGGTGGCGGATGGGATGCGGACCAGGCCCGCGGGTTGCCTCCGGCTTCCGTTACGGAAGCGGCGGATTTGGTGTGAACGGGTGGCTCTTCGGAGTTCGGACGGTGCGGCATTTCCCTTCGCCCCGCGAACCGGGGAGAAGGTGCCGGCAGGCGGATGAGGGGCGAACTCGCCGTAGCCCGCTTTAGAGCGCTTCATCTTTAAACGGAAGCAATTCTGTTGGCTCAAAACGGCCGCTCCACACGAAGGATGGCGCTGAGCGATGCCGATCCATCGAGCAAGCCATCCGACACAGTGGGCGGCCGTTTTCAGCCAACCCGAAGGGCCGGATGAATTTTGGCCATTGCCGGCGGTGGCCGTCTCGACCGCAGCGTCAGCTGCGCTCTTCGCCAACCGCCTTGGTCCTGGCCGAAATTCCTTCCGGCAGAATGCCTCCGTTTAAAGATGAAGCGCTCTAGCTTCCGAGGTGTTTTTCGCCGCGCGTCTTGGCGAGCGTGATCTGGCGCTGCCGCTGCCGGTAGCGTTCGCGGTCCTCGTCGGTGCGGACCTCGTGGCAATGGATGCAGGACACGCCGTCTTCGTGATGCGGGGAGGCGAGATCGGCCGTAGTGAGCGGCTGGCGACAGGCATGGCAGAGCGTGTGTTCGCCCTCTTCAAGCCCGTGCGTGACCGATACGCGGTCGTCGAAGACGAAGCAGGCGCCTTCCCAGAGGCTTTCTTCCTGCGGCACCTCTTCGAGATACTTCAGGATGCCGCCCTTGAGATGGAAGACTTCGTCGAAGCCCTGTTCCTTCATGAAGGCAGTAGCTTTCTCGCAGCGGATGCCGCCGGTGCAGTACATGGCGATCTTCGGCTTGTTGTGCAGGCCGGCATGGTTGCGCACCCAGTCGGGAAACTCGCGGAAGGTCTTGGTCTGCGGGTCGACCGCGCCCTTGAAGATGCCGATTGCCGTCTCGTAGTCGTTGCGCGTGTCGATGACGATGGTCTCGGGATCGGAGATCAGCGCGTTCCAGTCCTTGGGATCGACATAGGTGCCGACGATCTTGTTGGGGTCGATGTTGTCGACGCCCATGGTGACGATTTCCTTCTTCAGCCGCACCTTCATGCGCAGGAACGGCATGGAGGAGGCGCGGCTTTCCTTGTGCACCAGGCCGTCGAATTCTGGCCGGGCACGCAGGTAAGACAGCACCGCCGTGATGCCGGCGTCGGTGCCGGCGATCGTGCCGTTGATGCCCTCATGGGCAAGAAGCAGGGTTCCCTTGACGCCGTTGTCGTCGCAAACGGTCTGTAGCGGTTCGCGGAAGTCGGCGAAACGCGGGAAGGCGACGAAATGATAGAGCGCTGCAACCATGAACTGGCCATGCGTCTCCGGGCGCGGGGTCGTTGAAATGTCGGTCATGGGCCGTGCAAATACAGCTTTCGCACGGCAAGTGCAATCCGGACCTCCCGCGCAGGGCCATCTGTCGCGGCTCGGGGCTAGCGGCTGGCCTCTAGCCAGAGCAGTCGGACGGTCCGGCTCTCGTCATCAGGCGCGTCGAGAAAGACGTTTCTTGCGCGGTCCAGCGCAGCCAAGCGCAGGGTCTCCTGTCGCGCGATGACGGCGGAGATCAGATATGCCTGATCCTGGCTGTTACCGGCGAGGCCCGGATTCTCGTTGACGACGGAAGTCATGACGTCGAGGTCGTTAAGATGGCCGAGAACCTCGACCAGCGCCTTTGCGTCCAGGCGTTTCGCCTCCATCGCCGACGGCCAGGCGTCATGCAATAAGGCAAGGTGCATGCGATAGTCCTGTGCGCGCTTGCGCAGTTCATGGAAAGAGGCAGCCTCCGTACTCGCCTGGCAGGCCTCAAGGGCGCGAGCAGCGCGCTTCAGCGTGCGCCGCCAGCCCTTTGCCAGCCGGTCCGCCGTCTTGCGGCGACGGTCGTCGAAGGAGACATGGGCGAGCGCTGCCATCGCCTGTTCGCAATTGACGATGGTGGCCGCGATCCTGTCCTCGATATCGGTTTCGCTGGCGGCAATCCGGTCGCGCCGCTCAAGCAGTCTCGAACAGACGTGGTCGAGAGCCTTCTCCTCTTCGTCGCTGCGGGCACCTTCATGCAGATAGCGGGCATTTTCGACGAGTGCGGCTGCGTCCCGGACGGTCGAGAGATTGCGCGCCATGTCGCGAATGCGGGCGTTCTCCTGCCGTTGAAACAGCGGCGCGTCGGCGGCAATGAGCCGGTAGAGCGCGCGTACGCGCTTGAAACACTTGCGGGCCTCGTGGATCGCCTCGTGCAGGCCATCAGGGCGAAGACGGAGGAGTTCAATCGCCTGCTCGAATTGTTCGGCGCCCGTCCGCTTGAAGTCGTCGGTAAAGGCCCGGCTCGGCCGGAAGGCGTAGCTCATTTCTGTTCTTCCACGAGTCCGCTGATGGCAAGTGACTGGTTGGAATAGCGCCGGTCGCCTGTGATCTCGCGGCCGAGCCATTCGGGAAGTGCCGGCAGATCCGTCTCCCGCTTCATCTCGACTTCGGCGACCACAAGCCCCTTCAGGGCGCCTTCATAGACGTCCACCTCCCAGGTGAAACCCCTGTACGGGACGCGAAACCGCCGCTTCTCGATAACGACCCCGACCGCCTGGGTCAGCATCTCCTTCGCGTCGTCCATCGATACGTCATACTCGTACTCGTTGCGCACCAGCGCCGACTTGCCGATCTTGATCGTCAACCGCGCCCACTTGTTGCCGTGGATCCGGACACGCACGGAGCGGTCTTCCATGGTGACGACATAGGCTTGCCGGAGTTGCGTGCCCTTGTCGGCATGCTCCCGCCACCCGTCGGAGGCCACCAGGAACTTGCGCTCTATCTCCTTCGCCATGGGTATCCCGCATTTCGAGAGGGTCGATGGTCATCAAACTATCGTTTTACGGGAAAGGCTCAAGTATCTCTTTGTTGTCGAAGTTACTTTCTTCTTTGCTTATGGACGAATGGTGAGCGGGCCAGGTGTTCGGTCTCGACAAGCGGCAGCAGGCGGAGTATTCGGGAAGCATATTCAATCGTTTTAAAAGGACGATCTGCATGAGCGTGAAAACCGATAAGCTTCTTTCCATCCTCAAACTGCAGCCGGTCGTGCCGGTGCTGGTGATCGACGATGTGGCGACCGCCGTACCGCTGGCGCGCGCACTTGTCGCCGGTGGATTGAGAGCGATCGAGATCACCTTGCGTACGCCGGCAGCCCTTGAAGCGATCAGCGCCGTTGCCAACGAGGTCGAGGGTGCGGTTGCCGGTGCCGGCACCATCCTCAATGCTGCCCAGTTCGAAGCGGCGATCGAAGCCGGTTCGCAGTTCATCGTCAGCCCCGGCACGACGCAGGAGCTGATCGACGTTGCCAGGGACCACGACGCCCCGCTGTTGCCGGGTGCTGCGACCGCCAGCGAAGTCATGGGTCTGCGCGAAGAGGGCTATGAGGTCATGAAGTTCTTCCCGGCGGAACAGGCCGGTGGTGCCGCCTATCTCAAGTCGCTGTCGTCGCCGCTTGCCGGCACCTTCTTCTGCCCGACCGGCGGTATCTCGCTGTCGAACGCCCGCGACTACCTGTCGCTGCCGAACGTCATTTGCGTCGGCGGCTCCTGGGTCGCGCCGAAGGAACTGGTGGCCAAGGGCGACTGGGCCGGCATCACCAAGCTTGCAGCCGAAGCCTTTGCGCTCAAGGGCTGACGTCTGCCAGATCACTTGAGGATTTTGAGGCCGGGCATCAGTCCGGCCTTTTTCGTTTGCAACGCGCATTTGTATTTCCACCGCAACGTTCCTATGTCTCAATCGGTTTGACGGAGCGGGTGCAGGCGGCGCCCTGTTTCGCATGTTTTTATCCGCCTGGAACCGACAAGGAGCGAGACCCCATGTTCGACGCGAAGAAATTGCTGGACCAGTTTCTGGGATCGCAGGTGCCGGGAGCCGGTGGATCGGTGCGCGACCGCGCCGGCCAGGTGACGCAACTCGCCAAGGACAATCCGCTGGCAACCGGCGCTATTGCGGCCGTGCTGCTCGGCACCAAGTCGGGCCGGCAGCTGACCGGCAATGCGGCCGTGCTCGGCGGGCTCGCCGCCATCGCCGGCCTCGGCTATCAGGCCTACAAGAATTACCAGTCCGGCAACGCTCCGGTCACCGATCCTGCCGCCCAGAAACAGCCTGAACTCTTGCCGCCGCCGACGGATTCCGGCTTTGCCGCCGAGCCGGAAAAGATCAGCCACGATTTTGCGCTCGTTCTCGTGCGCGCCATGATCGCCGCCTCGCGCGCCGACGGCCATATCGACGAGGCCGAGCGTCGGCACATCATGGACAAGCTGTCGGTGTCCGGTTTGTCGGCCGATGCGTCGGCGTTCCTTGAGGGCGAACTGGCCAATCCGGTCGATATCGACGCCATCGTCAACGCTGCAAAGACCGAGGAAGAGCGCGTCGAGGTCTATACCGCGTCGCGCCTGACGATCGAACCCGAGAGCCGCGCCGAGCGGGGCTATCTCGATCTGCTCGCCGGTCGCCTCGGCCTTCCCGATGCGCTCGTCGACCATATCGAGGCGACGGTGTCGTCGGCCAAGGTCCCGGCCTGATCATTTCGCTCATGGATTGATCACCAGTTTGAATTTGTGTCGGCCGCTTCTCTGGCCTATTCCGGGCATAGGAGTAGCGGAAGAGGTGGCCGATGCGTGATCTGAGCAACTGGAAGGGATGTGCGGCGCCGAAGCCGGTGGCGATCGAGGGTCGATACGTCAGGCTTGAGCCCTATGACCGTGCGATGCACAGGCAGGACCTGTGGGACGGGCTCGGCGGTATGGGCATCAATCCGCTGCTGAAGTACTTCGCACAGGCCGATTTCGGCGGCATCGACGATTTCGACGCCTGGCTGACGACAGCCCAGGAAAAGGGTGGCTGGGTCACGGAAGTGTTCCGCGACAAGGCGAGCGGCAAGGTCGTCGGCATGGCGAACTACATGCGCGCCGATCCGGCCAACGGCGTCGTCGAGGTCGGATCCGTTGCGCATGGCGCGGCCATGGCCCGCTCGCCGCTGTCGACCGAGGTTCATTATCTCATGGCCAAGCACGTCTTCGAGGATCTCGGCTATCGCCGCTACGAGTGGAAGTGCAACAGCGAGAACCAGGCAAGCCGGATGACGGCGCTGCGCCTCGGCTTCAGTTTCGAGGGCATTTTCCGCCAGCATATGATATCCAAGGGTGGCAACCGCGACACGGCCTGGTTCTCGATGATCGACAGCGAATGGCCGCTGCTCAATGCCGCATTCGAAAACTGGCTGTCGCCTGATAATTTCGATACGGACGGTCGCCAAAAGCGGCGATTGGAAGATATTCGCGCGGACCTCGCGCCAAAGGAGTGAGCGTGAACGCGCCCGAGAAGACCAGAGAAAACCAAGCAACGAAGGAAAAGTCGCCGGCGATCGCCGCGGCCGTCATCCTGGCCGTCGTCGGCGTCGGCTTCTTCATACTGCCGTCGATCATGCTGAGGCTCGGCGATATCTCGGTGTGGCTCGCCGGCGCCTTCGGTGTATTCTTCGTTCTGTGCTTCTTCCTGATCTTCTGGCTGCGTGCGCGGCATCAGCGCAAGCGCGGCCTCTGATCCGACGCGCATGCCGGAAGAGCGTCAGCTCTGCAGCGCGGCGCCCAGCAGGACCAATCCCAAGATAATTACGAGCAGGGCGCCTGATATCTCGATGCCGTTCGAGATGCGGGCGGCCGATGCGGCGCTTGACGCGTAGCGCACGGCAAAGCCCTTTGCCGTGACGGCCAAGGTCGCCAGGATCGACACGGTGATCGCCGTGCCGATCGACATGGCGAAGACCGAGAGAATACCGCCAAGATAAAGGCCGTTGAGCAGGGCGAAGGACAAGACGATCAGCGCGCCCGAGCAGGGTCGCAGTCCGACGGCGACGATCGCCGACCAAGCCTCGCTGACGGCGAAGCGATCACCCTTCAGCATTGAGGGATCCGGCGCATGCGCGTGGCCGCAGGTCGAGCAGATCTCGCCGGCGCCGTGGCTGTGGCCGTGATGGTCATGCCCGTGGTCGTGGCGCTGATGGGCATGGTCATGATGATCATGGTCATGTTCGACGTGAACATGCCCGCCGCCGGCCGTTGCCATCAGGGCTGACGGCCGCATCATCGAGCGCAGCTTGCGAAACAGGAGCCAGCCACCAAAGGCGGCGATCAGCGCGTAGCTGGCGATTTCCAGCGAGCGCGTCGCGTCGGTCATGCTGATCGACGATCCGCGCAAAAGCAGATAGACGGCGCCGACGAGCAGGATGGCGACGACGCCCTGCAGGATCGAGGACATGAAGGAGAGCAGCACCCCGCGCTTCAACTCCGTTTCGTTGGCGATCATGTAGGAGGAGATGACCGCCTTGCCGTGGCCGGGGCCGGCGGCGTGGAAGACGCCATAGGCGAACGAAAGGCCGATCAGCGACCAGAGCTGCCAGGGGTTATCGCGCATGCCCTTCAGCGCGCCGGTCAGCGTCCGGTAGAAACCCTGCTGTTCCGCGTTCACCCAGGCGAAGAAGCCGCCGAGGAAGCCGGTCGTCTGAAAGGACGGTTCGGCGGTGCCGATGCCGAGCGGCGATTGTGCCGCGGCAAGTCCGGCCGTGAGCATGGTCAACACGAGCGTGGCGGCAATCAGGCCGCCGATCCTGCGGGTGTTCAGCATGTGATCTCTATCCGGGTTGCAAAGAGCTTCGACATGTCGGTGCCGGTCGGGTCGCTCCAGAAGGCATCGGTCAGCGTGTCCTTGTTTTCGGCAAGGACTTCGTCAGGATCAGGGCGCACGACCTTGTGCTCGCAGGCGGCGATCTTGTCGCCGACCACTGTCAGGTCGTCGTCGGTCGGGAAGTCCATGGCCGTATACATGGTCGGGTCGTAGACGCCGAAGGAGAGCTTGCCCTTGAGCGGCATCGGCTCGGCGGGCTTGACCGCGAAGATCATCAGCAACTGGCCGTCCTTGTAGTCGACGGTGATATGCTCGGGCTTGCTGACCTTGATGGATTTGCCGTTTTCGAGCGCCGTCGTGTAGTAATTATACTCCGCCAGCGACTCCAGCACCGTCTGGCCGACTTCCGCCAGTTCGTCCGGGTCGAGCGTGGCATTTGAGTTCTTGTCGAAGTCGAGGACGACACTTGCGGAAAACAGCTCGTCGAAACGCCAGACATTGCGGAGCTCGCTGACTTCACCCTTGTCGTCGGAAGCCACTTCCAGGCGGGCCTCGGCGAAGATGTGCGGATGGGCAAAGGCCAGGGTCGGCGCAAGCAGGGTGGCAAGGCCGGCCATGACGACGCGTTTTATTCTCATGAGACGGCAATCCTCTTGGTCGGGGCGTGGGAGCGCCTTCGAATCGTTCCCGCAATGTACTGGAAATGGGACGGATTTGGGACCTCGCCGCGTCAACGCGGCTTACGGAACCAGGTGTGGAGATAGTCTACCAGCGTGCGCACCTTGGCCGGCAGGTAGCGCCGATGCGGATAGATCGCGTAGATGCCGCGGTCCCTCGGCAGGAAATCGTCAAAGAGCGTGACGAGTTCACCGGTGGCGACCTTGGGGCGGGCGATGAAGTCGGGCACCAGCGCGACGCCGATGCCGGAGACGGCTGCGCGTACGGAAGCAAGCGGGCTGTTGACCTCGATCGGGCCGCTGACGGGCACGGTGAAGGAGGAGCCATCCGGTTCGACGAAGCGCCAGTTGGAGTAGGACCGGCCATTGGTGTCGAGAATGCAGGGGATTTTGGAAAGGTCGCTCGGGTGTGCGATCGGCCCGACTTTCTCCAGGAAATCCGGGGCCGCACAGATCAGCACCTGGAAATCGTCGAGCTTGCGGGCGATCAGCGTCGAATCCTCGAGCCGGGTGATGCGGATGGCGACATCGAAACCTTCTTCGACGAGATCGACGAATCGGTCGTCGGAAACGATCTCCAGCGACAGCTCCGGGTGCTGCTTGCCGAAATCGATGAGCGACTGGCCGATCTCGGCGTCGACGAAGGTGCGCGGCGCGGTGATGCGCAGCCGGCCCTTGAGGTCGGAATTGTTGGCACGCACGAGATCGGCGAGATTGTCGATCTCCTTGAGGATTTCCGACGCCGTACGATAATAGGTGTGGCCGGCTTCCGTCAGGGAGAATTGCCGCGTGGTGCGATTGAGCAGCAGCGCGCCGAGTTCGTCCTCGAGTTCACGCACATATTTCGAAAGCAGCGCCTTCGATCGGCCGACACGCCTGGCCGCGGCCGAAAACCCTTCGGCGTCCACCACATCGATAAAGGCGCGGATGCGGGTGAGCGTGTCCATGCAGGTCTTCCCTCGTCTTGCTGGTCGCGGGGCTTCGATTCGCCGCGTTGGCTTCTTTCACGTTTCTTTGTTCGGCGGCTGTCGTTGCGGCCGGTTTCGTCCGCTATCCGGATCTTGACGATCGGATAGTCGAGGCATCGAAATAAATCCAGTTCTTTCAATCGCTTGCGGCGGTCATGACGTCAGCTTCGATTGTTCAATAAACGTGAACACTGCGAGTGTTACCGGTCTCGAAAAAAATTCAACAGCGGCGATGAAAAAACTCTTGATTACGACAAGGTTTTTTCTTACCTACGCCCTTGCCCAAAGTCGCACGTGCCTGTGGGTGTCCGCCGACCCTCGATTAGGTGAGGGTATCGGTAAGGTACCTGGAACTAACCCCTCCAGTCGCTATTCCGGCCAACCGGGAAATGCGAGGACATCTTGAAGCAACGACGGTGCGGGCCTTTCTGGTGTCTGCCGGCTCTCCAACAGCCGGGGTTACTGAAGAGGCACACCTTCATTGCCGGAAGTGCGGTTGGGTTATCCCCTCCAATCCATGGCAGACAAAGCCGAATTGAAGCCTAGGCGGGCTTCGGTTCACCGTTCGCGCATCGAGCGCATGCTTGGTTCCGGGGTCTCCACCGGCTGGTTCCAGAGCATTCGCGCGTATGCCCTTTGTCCTCCGCGCAAGCGGAGCATTTTGGATCAGGGGAATAAGGCCATGACCACGGCACGCATCATCGACTTCATCAACACCCGACGACCCGACGGCCCTTGCCTCGTTGTCGACCTCGACGTCGTGCGCAACAATTTCAAGGCCTTCCGTCACGCGATGCCGGACAGCTCGATCTACTACGCCGTCAAGGCAAACCCGGCGCCGGAAATCCTGCGCCTGCTCGCCGGCATGGGCTCCTCCTTCGATTGCGCGTCCGTCGCTGAAATCGAAATGGCACTCGACGCCGGTGCGACCGCGAGCCGCATTTCCTATGGCAACACCATCAAGAAGGAGCGCGATATTGCCCGCGCTCACGCTCTCGGTGTGTCGCTCTTTGCCGTCGACAGCCACGAGGAAGTCGAGAAGGTTGCCCGTGCAGCACCCGGCGCCCGCGTATTTTGCCGCGTGCTCACCGATGGCGAAGGTGCGGAATGGCCGCTGTCGCGCAAGTTCGGCTGCGTCCCGCAGATGGCTGTCGACGTACTCGTCTACGCTCATCAGCACGGCCTCGTTTCCTACGGCGTCTCGTTCCATGTCGGTTCGCAGATGACGAAGCTCGACGCCTGGGATCAGGCTCTTGCCGATGCCAAGCGCGTCTTCGTGCAGCTGGCCAAGCAGGGCATCGAGCTGAAGATGGTCAACATGGGCGGTGGCTTTCCGACGAAGTACCTCAAGGACGTGCCGACTGCTGAAGCCTACGGCCAGGCAATCTTCGGCGCGCTGAAGAAGCACTTCGGCAACCACATCCCGGAAACGATCATCGAGCCCGGTCGCGGCATGGTCGGCAATGCCGGTGTGATCAAGGCGGAAGTCGTTCTCGTCTCGAAGAAGTCGGACAACGACGCCCACCGCTGGGTGTTCCTCGACATCGGCAAGTTCGGCGGTCTCGCAGAAACCATGGACGAGGCGATCCGTTACCCGATCCGCACGGCCCGCGACGGCGACGAAATGGAGCCTTGCGTGCTCGCCGGCCCGACCTGCGATTCGGCCGATGTGCTCTATGAGAAGAACATGTATCCGCTGCCGATCACGCTCTCGATCGGCGACGAGGTTCTGATCGAAGGCACCGGCGCCTACACGACGACCTACTCGGCCGTCGCCTTCAACGGTTTCGAGCCGTTGAAGTCCTACGTGATCTGATCCGGTCTGCTCCCGTCTTCGGGCGGGAGCGCCACTTCACAATTTTTTCCAGATGCCGCCTGAAGCGGTTTTGATGACGGGAGGCCCGGATGGCCGCTGTTGTTGATGCCCTGCGCGCGTTTTTCGCGCCGTCCACATTCGTTATCGATAGCGAAAACCCGGGTGACGTCGTTGCCCGCGAGAACCTGCTCGACCGGGCGATGGGCCCGGAGCGGCGCCGCAAGTCGTCGGAAAAGCTGCGCAACGGCCGCGTGCCGGCCGAAGGCCTCGCCTTCGTCGCCCGCGATCTCGATGGCCACGTCATCGCCACCGTGCGCCTGTGGAACGTTGAGGCCGGCGTCAACCGCGAAGGTCACAGCATTCCGGCGCTGTTGCTCGGCCCGCTTGCCGTCGATCCTGACCATGAGGGCAAGGGCATCGGCGGCATGCTGATGCGGGCTGCGATCGAGGAGGCCAAGAACCGCGGCCACGGCGCGATCCTGCTGGTCGGCGATGCCGCCTATTACGAGCGCTTCGGCTTTTTCGCCGCAGGTGCGCAGCATCTGGTCATGCCCGGCCCGTTCGAGCGCAGCCGTTTCCTGGCGCTTGAGCTTCGCGATGGCTGGCTGGAAGGCGCTGCCGGCCTGATCGTGGCCAGCGGCCGCAAGCTGGCGCTGCCGCCGGTCAAGCGCGCGGCCTGATCTCTTTCCGCCTCCAACCCTGCGGAGGCGGATTTTTGCTGCTCCCCCATCCGTCTCATGCGAGGGGTGGGGGAGCAGGTCATACGCGCCGGATTTCACGTCTAGGCGGCGGATGGTCGAGCGTCATAGCAGACGAAGGCGAGCTTGTTGCCGTCGGGATCGCGCACATAGGCGGCGTAGAAGCCGTCGCCATATTGCGGGCGGAAACCCGGCTCGCCTTCGACGCTGCCGCCCTGATCCATAGCCGTTGCAAACAACTGGTCGACGACGTTGGCGCTTGGTGCGAGGAACGCTGTCATCGCACCATTGCCGACACCGGCGACATTGCCGTCGAAGGGATAACCGGTGAAGAAGCGCGGCGCGCGGTCGTCATCCCGGCGTCCCCAGGACGCCACCTGCTCGTCGCACCAACAGCGCTCCTGGCCGATCAGCGCCATCAGCGGATCGTAGAACCGTTCGGCTCGCTTGAGATCGGTCGTGCCGACCATTGTGTATCCGATCATGCCGTCTCCATGGTCTTGCTGGGCGTCGCTCAAGTCTCGCCAAGGAAGGACCGGCCGCGGGGTGATAGCCGGTAGCCGACATCAAGGCTCTCCGTCAGACCCAGTTCCTTCAGCTTGCGGATGCGCGCCTTGAGTTCGAGTTTATCCATGCCGACCCGTTCGGAGATCTCGGCGGCGGTGATGCCATCGCGCGAAGCGATCAGGCGGAGTGTCGGCTCGGCCCATGACTGGTCGGCCGTTTCGTCGAAGCGGGCGAGCCTTTCGATGATCGCGACCCGGTCGACTTTTCCAAGCGCCGCATCATCGCGCAAGGACAGGCGCGGATCATCGCCCGCCCAGTGGAAGGCGATGCGGTAAAGCGTGCCGTCGGGGCGGGCGTCAAGCTCTGCAAGCAGCGCCTCGCGCGTCGGGAACCCGGCGCGGTGTGCGTCCTCGACACTGATGTCTTCTGCATCGGTACCGTCGACCGCGTCGATCGACAGCACGCCGGACGCCGTGCGCAGACTGCCGCCGGCCTTGACGGTGGGCTTCGTCCAGCGCCGGAAGGCCAGCGTTACTGTTCCTTCGGCAATCTGGTCGAGGATGGCCTTGCGGAACAACATGTCAGTTGGCGGCGCGGCGATAGACGGCGAGGGAGCCGGCAAGCGCGAGCAAGGCTCCGCCGCAGATCCGCTCGAGCCAGACGGCCCCGGCATGTTTGAGAAAGCGAGCCGCCTGAGAGCCGAGCATGGCGTAGCCGAGCATGACGGCGAAATCGACTGCGGCGAAGACCACGGCGAGTGCTGCATATTGCGGTGCCTGCGGCAAACCGAGATCGATGAATTGCGGCAGGAAGGCCGAGAAGAACAGATAGCCCTTGGGGTTGGTGACGGCGAGCAGAAAGCTCTTCAGAAAAATCGCTGTGGTGGTGACGTCGGCACTGTCGTGTTTGCCGGCGACTTTGAGCGTGCCCTTGGACCGCAACAGCATGACACCGAGGAAAGCCAGATATCCGGCGCCAAGCCATTTGACGACCGTAAACCAGAATTCGGAGGCGGCGAGCAGGGCGCCGAGACCCAGCGCCACCGCGCCGATCAACACGAAATCCGAGAGCACGGCGCCGACCATGCCCGCAAGCGCACGCTTGATGCCGTAGCGCGAACCGTTCGTCAGCGCCAGCAGGACCGTCGGGCCTGGCGTGACGATCCCGATGAAGGCGACAAAGGCGAATGCGAGAATGGTGATTTCACTCATGAGACCCTCCCAGCGTTGCATTTCAGGCAAGTCGTCCCATACCTTGAGGTCCTGCGCAACAGCAGGCGGAGGCTGCATTTGACAGCTTGGGGCGCTTCCCCTATGGAGAGGGCAGGGTGAGGGCCCCTGCCGTCCGCGAGCGTCATGCTTTGGTGAAGCCTTCCTTTCAGACACGGTCAGCCGAAACGGCATGCGAACCGGTGGCAATGCGGGCTCCCATCTCTTAACATTGCATGCCGCAGCAGGAGACCCTGTCATGATGCGCGGATCAAACACGTTGCCATCGCTCGACGCCCTCAAGGACCAGGCGAAACGCCTGCGATCGCGGCTATCCACCGAAGGCGAGGATATCAGCCACTCCCGTTCCCTTGAACTGATCGCCGCTCAATACGGCTATCGCGACTGGAACACGCTTCACGCGGCCGCCGGCAACAGGCCGCCCTTCAATCCCTGGATGCTCGGGTCGCGGGTGAAAGGCCTCTATCTCGGCCAACCCTTCGAAGGCGAGATCCTTGCGGTGCATGCGCTGACGGCTCAGCCTGGGCGTTACCGATTGACGATGAAGTTCGATGAACCGGTCGATGTCGTGACCTTCGAGAGTTTTTCCGCGTTTCGCCAGCGGGTGACAGCGACGGTCGACGAGACCGGGCGCACGATCGAGAAGACATCCAACGGCCGTCCGCAATTGGAGCTGGAATGGTGAACCGCGGTTGCTGCGGTTGCGACCCGACCCGTGTCGTTGCCGCCTGCCGGGCATTCGCCGTTCAGTCAACATCCCCGAAGCCGAACGCTTCGGGGATGTAACGGTCCTCACGTCTCATCCTTCAACGATACCCTCCGGGCGCGCCAGTCCGCCAATCGTCCCCGCCCGCACCTTCATCAATTGCGAATGAGTTGCATTTGCATTATCAATGTAGTTGCGAACGGTTCGCAATAAGGTGAGCCGATCCATTCGGGCTTTGTGGCATCGCCTCTGCAAATCGGAGCGGACACGTGGCGCCGTATCGGGCGAGGGGCGACATCCATGGACAATCCGGTGAAACAAGACCTGCTCAAACGACGTAGCCTTCTGGTGGGCGGGCTGGCGGCGGCCGGTGGCACCGCGATCTGCGCCGGGGCGGCGCTGGCGCAACAGGCGACCCCTGGCGGCGGCCACCACATGGCGGCGCAGACTTCGGGAGATATGGCTGCACCCATGCCGGCAACGGGGCATGGGGCCATGATGACGGTCGGCGATGTCGACAGCAGCGTCAACGGTTTCGATCCGACAGACATGCTGACCGACTGGGACACCGGCACTGTCTCGGTCTTGCCGGATGGGCGCACGCTCCGGACCTTCGAGATGACGGCGCAGGATCGCGATATCGAGATCGCGCCCGGCATCACATTTCCGGCCTGGACCTATAATGGCCGCGTGCCCGGCCCGGCGCTTCGGGCCAAGGAGGGCGAGCGCCTGCGCATCGTCTTCCGCAATTACGCTTCGCATCCGCATTCGATCCATTTTCACGGCATTCACGCGGCGCGCATGGACGGCGTGCCGGGCGCCGGCATGGTCGATCCCGGCGACGAGTTCACTTACGAATTCGATGCCAAGCCCTTCGGCTGCCATCTCTACCATTGCCACGCGATGTCGTTGCGCCGGCATATCCACAAGGGCATGTACGGCGCCTTTGTCATCGACCCGGATCCGGAGCGCCATCCGGACCATGTGGACGTCGCCCGCTCGCGACTCCTCGGCACGCCGGAGAATGCCGGCTGGCAGGAACTGGTGATGGTGATGAACGCCTTCGACACCAATTTCGACGCCGAGAACGAATTCTATGCGGTCAACACCGTCGCCCACGCCTTCATGAAGCGGCCGATTCGGATCGTGAAAAGCAAGCCGGTGCGCATCTATCTCGTCAATGTCATCGAGTTCGATCCGATCAATTCGTTCCACCTGCACGCCAATTTCTTCGACTATTACGACCAGGGAACGACGCTGACGCCGACGCTGAAAACGGTTGACCTCATCACCCAGTGCCAGGCGCAGCGCGGCATTCTGGAGTTCACCTTCGCCGAGCACGAACCCGGCCTCTACATGTTCCATCCGCACCAGACCGAGTTTACCGAACTGGGGTGGGTCGGCATGTTCGACGTGGTGGAGGCGCTGGCATGAACGAGACCCTGCCGAGAGCCGCCATCCGCGCGGCAAAAACCAATCTCGTATGGTTGGCGCTGCCGCTCATCGCCTTCGGCATCGCCGTTGCCTGGATCCTGTCGACCGATCCGCTGTCCGGTTTTCGCAACGGCGCGCCGCCGGTCGAAAACCTGACCTTCGAGCGAACCGTGCTCGATGATAGCGGCCTTCGCCTGCTGGTTCGTGGCGGTGGCTCGGAACCGATGACGGTGGCCCAAGTCCAGGTGGATGACGCTTACTGGCAATTCACCCAGGACCCGCCGGGTCCGATCGCCCGTGGCCAAGCGGCCTGGCTGAGCCTGCCCTTCCCATGGATGCTCGGCGAGGCGCACGCGCTGAAAGTGGTGACAAACACCGGCGCCACCTTCGCGCACGACATCGCCGTCGCCGTGCCGACGCCGCAGGCAACGCCGGGTCAATTGCGATTGCAGGCGCTGGTCGGCATCCTCGTCGGCATCGTGCCGGTCGCCGTCGGCCTGATGTTCTATCCGGTGTTGCGCGGGGTCGGTGCATCGGGAATGGCGTTTCTGTTGTCGCTGACCATCGGCCTTCTCGCCTTCCTGCTGGTTGATGCAAGTGCCGAAGCCCTGGAGCTGGCATCTGAGGCCGCGGCAATTTTCCAGGGACCGGTCATGGTGGTGCTTGCGGGGCTGGGCAGTTTCCTGTTGCTGATGGCGATCGGCCGGCGCGGCGGCGTGCCGACCGGGCTGGCGCTTGCCACCTACATCGCGCTCGGCATCGGGCTGCACAATCTCGGCGAGGGGCTGGCGATCGGCGCCGCCTTTGCGGCGGGATCGGCCGGGCTCGGCACCTTCCTGGTGGCCGGTTTCGCCTTGCACAACGTCACCGAAGGCATCGGCATTGCCGCGCCGATCCTGAAACAGCGGCCGTCACTGTGGGCCTTCGTCGGCCTGACGCTGCTTGCCGGTGGTCCGGCTGTGCTGGGCATGTGGCTCGGCAGCCTGGCGACGTCGGCGCAATGGTCGGCGCTGGCGCTGGCTGTCGGGGCGGGGGCGATCCTGCAGGTGATCGTCGAGGTCGGTGCCTATCTGATGCGCCAAAGCGGCAAGCGGATCGACGTGTTCCTGACGCCGCCGGTCATGAGCGGGCTCGCAGCCGGCGTTGCCTTCATGTACGTGACGGCAGCGGTGGTGAAGATCTGATGGATAACGGGTGATCCGAGAGCGATGAGGCAGCCCCTCATCCCGCTGCCGCGACCTTCTCCCCGTATGACGGGGAGAAGGGACTTGTGGCCACGCTTGCACCCGGTCATTTTCCGGCACTCTTTGACGAAGCGTATGCCACGTCCCCTCTCCCCGCTGGCGGGGAGAGGGTTAGGGTGAGGGGCAATTGCGTTGACGCTTTCGATCAGCGTCGAGCGAATGTTAGCCCGCGATATCGACGATGCCGCAGTCGCCTTCGGCCGAGCCGAAAACGAGCTGGCGCCCGTCCTTGCTCCAGGCCATGGCGGTGACGGCACCCTTGCCGGGGCGGCGCAGCAGCACTTCCTTGCTGTCGGCGAAGCGGGCGGCGAGGATCATGCCATCCTGATAGCCGATGGCGACGATGTCTTCGGCCGGATGACAGGAAACCGAGGTGACCATGATATCGGCCCGGGTGCCGAGTTCCAGCGGTGCCTTGCCCATCGGCCCGTCCTTGCCCTGGAAGGGCCAGACGATCGCGGCCGGCGCGCCCGAGGAGGCGAGCCACTTGCCCTTGGCCGACCAGGAGAGCGATTTCACCTTGGCCGGGTATCCGGTCATGCGCATGTGGCGCGCCTCGGCGCCGGGCTTGGCGTCAAGCTTCCAGCCGTGCAGGGCGTTTTCCTGCATGGTGGTGACGAGGAAACGGCCGTCGGGCGAGAAGGTGACGCCGGTATGGGCGCCCTTCCAATCGAGATCGATCGGCTGGCCGGAGGTGCCGACCCAGTGCATCGACACGCCGTTGTAGCGGGCTGCCGCTACACGCAGTCCCTTCGGTGCGAAGGCAACGCCCTCGACCGTGCGCTCTTCGGCAAATTCCTTGGTCGTACCGTCGGCGACCCGCACATGGGTGGTCTTGCCATAGGCATAGCCGACCGACCCTTGAGGTCCGGCGGCGACCTGGGCGATCCACTTGCGCGGCGCTTCG
This sequence comes from Sinorhizobium sp. A49, assembly GCF_002002725.1. Classification (GTDB taxonomy): domain Bacteria; phylum Pseudomonadota; class Alphaproteobacteria; order Rhizobiales; family Rhizobiaceae; genus Ensifer. The sequence continues at coordinate 25,348 of NZ_MUNW01000041.1, forward strand.
GCAACCAGCGTCGCCGTGCCGTCGGCGGCCGTGCGCATCACCTTGCCGTCCTCGCCACCGGTCAGAAGCGTGTCGGTCGCTTCGTCGAAGACGAGCGACAGCAGGCCCTCATGGACTTCCGTGGTCTTGTGGCCAATGTCGAGGCGGTGGATGGCGCCGGTGGCTTCGGCGAAGAAAGGTATGCCCTTGAGAAAGGCCACGCCAACGACGTGGCCTTCAAGATCGAGCGGAGCGACTGTCGGCATCAGATTGTTATGGTCCCCTGGTTCGGCAGGCTGTTGGAGCATGATGCCGAAAAGGACCGGCGCCATGCTCTCCTAAATTTGGTCATGGAGCCGCATCGCGGCTTCCGGCATCAGGCTGCAGCTTCGCAGGCCTTGAAGGTACGCTCCAGCTTCTCGCGGTCGAGGTCGCGGCCGATGAAGACCAGCCGGCTTTCGCGCTTTTCGCCGTCTTTCCAGGCGCGCTGGTGGTCGCCCTCGATGATCATGTGCACACCCTGCACGACATAACGCTCGGCGTCGCCGGCAAAGGCAATGATGCCCTTCAGCCGCAGGATGTTCGGGCCTTCCGTCTGGGTGATCTTCTGGACCCAGGGGAAGAAGCGGTCGGGGTTCATCTCGCCGCCGCGCAGCGAAATCGACTGTACCGTCACGTCATGGATCGGCGACGGAGCGTGGTCATGGTGGTGATGGCCATGATCATGATCGTGGTGACCATGGTCGTGATGGTGGTGGTCATGATCGTGGCCGCAGTCCGGGCCGCAGGTATGATCGTGTTCGTGGTCGTCCTGGTCGAGGAAGTGCGGATCGTTTTCCAGCGCTCTTTCGAGGTTGAACGCGCCCTGGTCGAGCACCTTGGTGAGGTCGATCTCGGAGCGCTGTGTCCGGTAGATACGGGCCGACGGATTGATGACGCGAACCGTCGCCTCGATCCGCTCCAGCTCTTCCGGGCTGACGAGGTCGGTCTTGTTGAGGAGCACGACGTCGGCAAAGGCGATCTGGTCTTCGGCCTCGCGGCTGTCCTTCAGCCGGAGCGGCAAGTGCTTGGCATCAACAAGCGCGACGACGGCATCGAGCTCGGTCTTGGCGCGCACGTCGTCGTCCATGAAGAAGGTCTGGGCGACCGGGACCGGGTCGGCAAGGCCGGTGGTCTCGACGATGATGGCATCGAAGCGGCCGGGGCGGCGCATCAGGCCTTCCACCACGCGGATCAGGTCGCCGCGCACGGTGCAGCAGACGCAGCCGTTGTTCATCTCGTAGATTTCCTCGTCGGATTCCACGATCAGGTCGTTGTCGATGCCGATCTCGCCGAATTCGTTGACGATGACGGCGTATTTGCGCCCGTGGTTCTCGCTGAGGATGCGGTTCAACAGCGTCGTCTTGCCGGCGCCGAGATATCCGGTGAGCACGGTGACGGGAATCGGCTTCTGCGGGGATGTTTCGGTCATGGGAACCTCTGGGATCTCGGGATGCGGGGAGCGGGCATCCATGTCGCGTTTCATATAGGAGATGCGGCGGCGATGCGCAAATGGCCAAGCCCATTTTGGCCGCCCATTCGGTGCCACCAAGACGCGCGAACCGGGCAGCGATAACGCTCCTTTCATCAAAATCAGGGAGAGTCCGCGTCCTATTGAAGGGGTGCATGCGTGAAGACGATTTCCATCAACGGCCGGTTCCTCACCCAGCCGCTCACCGGGGTGCAGCGCTTTGCCCGCGAAATCACCCGCGCGCTGGATGCCCGCATCGCGGCCGGCGACGTGCCCGCGGCGCTGAAGGATGTGCGCTGGCGGTTGCTGGCGCCGGCATCCGCACCGGATGACCTGCCGCTGTCGGCGATATCGATCGAACGTTTCGGCTCAGGCCCCGGCCATCTCTGGGAGCAGGGGCCGCTCTATTGGCGGGCGCGGCGCGACACGCTGATCGGCCTCGGCGGCAGCGGACCGGTGCTGCATTCCGACCAGGTGGTGGTGATCCACGACGTCACGCTCTTTCGCCACCCGGCATCCTTCGGTCGCGGCTACCGCCTGTTCCATGGCGCGCTCGGCTACATCCTGACGCGGCGCGCAAAGATCTGCACGGTTTCGTATTTTTCGCGCGGCGAACTGGCGGATGTCTTTCGCGTCCCGGCATCGGGCATCGATGTGATCTACAATGCCACCGACCACTTTTCCGGCCTTCAGCCGGACCGGGATATCGTCGCCAAGCTCGGGCTTGCGGATACCCCTTTCTTCCTTCTTGTCGGCACCTTGAAGCCCAACAAGAATGTCGAGTTCGCAGTGCGCGCCTTCGAGGCCTTGGGGGATACCGGCAGTAAGCTCGTGGTTGTCGGCGGCACGGACCCCAGCGTTTTTCGTGACATCGCCCCGGCCTCGCGCGGCAATCTGATCTTCTCAGGGCGATTGACCGACGCGGAAATCGCCGGGCTGCAGCGCCAGGCAACCGCCTTCCTGTTTCCGAGCCTTTACGAAGGCTTCGGCATCCCGCCGCTTGAAGCAATGACACAAGGGTGCCCGGTGCTCGCCGCCGACATACCGCCGGTCCGCGAAGCCTGCGGCGAGGCGGCCCTCTATTTCGATCCGACGAAGCCGGAAACGCTGGTCGAGGCGATGCAGACGATATCCGCCGATGGCGCACTTCGGCGGCAGCTTGCGCGCGCCGGGCATGACAATGCCGAGCGGTTCTCCTGGAGCGGAAGTGCGGTCGTTCTCCTCAACCTGCTGGCCGCAGGGCGGGGCTGACCAGCTTGCCTGGCCGGAGCTGAATGCCCGATCAGAGTTCGAGCATGCGCTGCGGGTCGATCCTGCCGCGCAGGAAATCGGCGAAGGCGATGAGGTTTCCCTTGAGCCGACCGCGTCGATCAACGAGCCCTTGAGACCTCAGGCTGCCGATCGTGTTTGCTGCGACGTTGCTACCCATGAGGTGGAGGGTCCACCTCAGGCTGACGCTGCCCTTGCGCAAGAGATAGAGCGGGTTGGCCACCTGAGAGTAGCCGAAGCGCAGGCCCGACGTGCGGCCGCGTTTGTTGCCGAGATGGACGCCGCGCAGAGCGCTGCTGCGCACGATGCGGCCGTGGCGGGCGAGGCGGCGGCAGAAGTCGACATCTTCCTGCCAGCCATAGAGCGGCAGTCGCTCGTCGAAACGGGTGCCGTCGGCTTCGATGGCCGAACAGCGAAAGGCCATGTTGCAGCCATAGGCGTTGAAAACGGGCTCCAGGGTGGCCTTTCTCGCCGTCACCCGATCGCGCGCGAGGATTTCCAGACCTTCCGTGACCGGGATGCCCGGTCCGTGAATGCCATCGGCCAACACCAATCCGGTCGCCACGGCAATGTCGGTCTGGCTCTGGAAGAGCGTTTCGACCTCAGAGAGAAAATTGTGCTGGGGCAGGAAGTCGTCATCGAAAAACACGATGACATCGGCATTGCCTGCCCGATCGAGGATGGCGTTGCGTTGGGCGCAGGACCCTTTGCTGCCCGTGACCAGGGTGACTTGCGCTGTGAGCGTTTTGAGAAAGTCGAGATCGACATCGTCAGGCGAAGACGGGCAGACGAGGATGGCGTCCGCTTGGCGCACCTGGCGGGTCAGATGCAGCAGCGTTTCGGACAGCACGTCGCGGCGACCCGCCGTGGCTATTCCGACAATGATCTTCATGGTGTTCTTCGCCTCTCGGTTTGCCCAGATCTAAACCGAAAGAGGTTCAGTTTTCCTTATCGCGGCCGGCTTCGTTTTTCACGCCCGGGGTCACGCGGCGTTTGAAGCGTGCATGCCGAGCCGCAGTCGATTGAGCGCGAGCAGGCAGCAAGTTCCGCCGACGACGATCCCGGCCGCGGTGGCGACGTAAGCGGACTGATACGACAGCACGAAGGTGACAATCGTCACTCCGAGGCCCGCGGCGGCGAGAAGGACGGGTGGCCAGGTGAAATCATAGGGCAGGGTGGTCATCAGGCGCAGGCCGATCAAAGATGCGAGTGTAGCGCCGAGCGCGCCGCCCGCCATCAGCGCGGCGGCACTTGGCGCCAGCAGGAAGCCGGCGGCAAGGGCGCCCAGATTGAGCAGTGCGCAGTCGATGGCGGCGAGCGCGAAGATCGCGGTCAGGCGCTGCTTCAGGTGCAGCGGCGTCGGCAGCATGATCTGGGTCAGGACGCGGACGAGCGAAAGGAGGATGACGAACGGGGCCGTCGCGAGGAAGCCGGCCTGAAGGTCGGGGCTGATCACCAACCATGTCGCCGGCGTGAGCACAGCGAAGATGCTCGCCGCCATCATCAGCGCGAAGCTGGTCAGCAGCGCATAGTATTGTCCGAGCTGGCGGCGGAGCGCCGGGGCGTCGCTGCCGGTGTCGTGCGCAGCGACGATTTCGGGATACTGGATCGCCTGCAGGGCAGAGACGATCAGCACGAAGGGGCGTTGCAACAGGTCGAGCGCAAGCAGCGCACCGGCCGCACCGGCCGGCCCGAGGACCGAGGTGAAGATCGCCTTCAGCGCAAGCGGCGCGAACATCGAGGCGGTGGCGGCGCCGGCCGAAACGCTGCCGTAGACGAGGTGCTTTTTCACCCGCGCCATGTCGAGCGGTGTTGCAGGTCGCGGACCGGATCTGCGCGACAGCAGTGCTGCGATCAGGGCGTAGAGGGCATAACCGCCAAGCAGGCCCGCGACCGTCGAAATGAAGCTTGGTGCGATGAGCGCACCGATCAACGTCCCTGCTGCCAGGATAGTGGCGCGGGAGCCCTGCAGCACCGAGAAGGCCCGAAAATCCTGGCGGAAGCGCAGCATGGTCAGGTGCAGGTCGCTGCCGCCTTGGGCGACGGCAACGAGACCGCCGACCAGTGCCACCAGCGGCGTCACACCAAAGGCGAGCGACACGGCAGCAGCGACAAGGCAAAATAGCGCGCAGGCGGCGGCCTCGGCCACGATCGTTCGCCGCTCCGCCGCTTCGCTTTGCGCCGTCTGGCCGGGATAAAACCGCATGCAGGAGTAACGCACCCACTCGAAGGCGGCGATCGCGCCGAACTGGCTGAGCGAGATGAACAGCGAATAGGCGGCATAGTCGACCGGGGCCAGCCAATGGGCGACGATGATCAACAGGCCGAAGGCGATCAGGGCCTGATAGAAATAGGCGCCGAGCGCGATGATCTTCGCCATGAGATTTTCGGCTTGACGCCGCCTGTCGTCGTTTGCTGCTGTCCATGCTGATAGCGCAAAAGCACAAACAAAGTGTTTGCCGTCGCGAGTTGCCCGGTCGCTCAGGCGAATTCGGCCATGTCGAACTCGGCGACATCGGTCAGAAGTTCGATCACGCCCTTGACCGCATGGGCCAGCAATTGTTCGCCGCGCGCGGCGGTGGCGGCGGATGCATTGCCGGCCACACCCTCGCGGTTGAGATCGGACATCTTCCAGCCGAAGGCATGCGGGCCATAGGCGCGCAAATGCCGGAAGCGTCCAGCGTAGTCGCTCTGGCGCGAGGGGAAGGCGCGGGCCTTTTCCATGTCAACCTTGTTCGGATGCAGCGCCAGCATCACCGAGGTCTCGATATCGCCGCCGTGAATGTCGATCGCCTTGTCTTCGGGTGCGATCCAGCCATCCGGCTGGCCGAAGCGGGTCCAGCTGGTCGCCACCGCCAGCATGCCGAAACGCACCCGCGCTTCGGTCGCAACGATCGTCATCAGGGGCGAATTGCCGCCATGGGCGTTCAGCATCACGAATTTGCGGATGCCGAGAGCGTGCAGGTCCTCGGCGATGCCGAGCCAGCGGCGCACGGCCTCGTCGTAGCCGAGCGACCGGCTGCCGGCGATATCCATATGCTCGATCGAATAGCCGGCCGGTTCTGTCGGCAGGAAGGTCACGGGAAGGGTATTGGGCAGGGCGGCGATTGCGCGCCCGACGATGCCCTCGGCGATCAGCGTATCGGTATCGAAAGGCAGATGCGGGCCATGCTGTTCGTGGGCGCCGAGCGGCAGCACGGCGATCCAGTCGCACCGGGCCTCTCGCGGAAGATCGTTCGAATTGTCCTGCCATCGCGCCTGGGGCATCGACATTTCTCTTCGATCCTTCACGTCAATTGTCGTAGAAATGTTATTTGAGTCATACAGTTCGTAATCGCAAGCTGTATTGCTATAAATGTCTGAGACGGGATTCGGCAGGAGGTCCAATGGGCAAGAAGAACAAGGCCGAAAAGAAAGGCAAGAACGGCAAGAAGAAGGACGAGCTTCTGGCCGAACCGAACGATCTCGCCTCGATCCTTGTGCAGGCGGCGCGTTCCATGCGTACCGTTCTGTCGCGCAATCTGCTCGAAAGTGGCCTCTATGCCGGCCAGGACGGCGTCATGCTGGCGCTTGCCGAAACGGACGGGCTGACGGCGGGCGGGCTTGCGGCCAAGCTCGGCGTCAAGGCGCCGACGATGACCCGCACCATCGGCCGCATGGAAGCGCAGGGCTTCCTCGAACGCCGGGCTGACGATGACGATGCGCGGCTGACCAAGGTCTTCCTCACCGAGCCCGGGCGCAACCGGCTGCAGACGATCGCCGAGGCCGGGCAGCATTCGGAAAACCTCGCCACGCGCGGCTTGACCGACAAGCAGGTGCGCACGCTGATGAAGCTTTTGCGGGCCGTCGACAGCAATCTGCAGGCCGCACGGGCCGCCGACTGAACGTCGTTTCACGGCGTATTGCGGCGGGGATTTAAACAGTTTAAATAGGATTTAAAATTGAGGGTAGGCAACAAGGCTTAAACAGGGGGCATCGTGGCGCAAAAGGTCAAGCTTTCGACGATCGCGGAAACACTCGGTCTTTCGACTGCAACAGTATCCCTCGCATTGCGTGACAGCCCGTTGGTGGCGATCCTCACACGCGACAAGATCAAGGAACAGGCCCGCGCCCTCGGTTATATCTACAACCGCCGTGCCGCCAGCCTCAGGACGTCGCGCTCCGGCATCATCGGCGTCGTCGTGCACGACATCATGAACCCGTTCTACGGGGAAATCCTGAAGGCGATCGAAGCGGAGCTCGACCGCGACAAGCAGACCTTCATCCTTTCCAACCATTACGATTCGGTCGACAAGCAGCGCGACTTCATCGAGACGCTGCTACAGCTCGGCGGTGACGGCGTCATCATGTCGCCGGCCATCGGCACCCCGCCCGAGGATATCCAGCTTGCCGAGGACAATGGCATGCCGGCGATCCTGATCGCCCGCTCGATTGAGGGGCTCGACGTGCCGATCTTCCGCGGCGACGATGCCTATGGCATCTCGCTGGCGACCAATCATCTGATCGGCCTCGGCCACCGCTGTATCGCCATGGTCGGCGGCACCGACCAGACCTCAACCGGTCGCGACCGCTACCAGGGTTATGTCAACGCCCTGCGCAAGGCCAACATCGAGGTCGATCCGGAGCTGCGCATTCCTGGGCCCCGCTCCAAGCAGGGCGGCTTCGAGGCGGCGGTGCATCTTTTGTCGCTGCCGCAGAAGCCGACCGCGGTCGTTTGCTGGAACGATCTGGTGGCGATCGGCATGATGAACGGCATCGCCCGTGCAGGCCTTGTTCCCGGTGTAGATATCTCCGTCACCGGCTACGATGACCTCGAGGAGGCATCGATCGCGACGCCGGCCTTGACCACCGTGTGGAACGGCCAGGCCGATGTCGGCCGCAGTGCGGCGCGCGCGCTTCTCGACAAGCTTTCCGGCAGCCACGAGCCTGACGGTATCCACCTGATCAAGCCGGAAATGCGCATCCGCCAGTCGACCGGCCCGTTGCGCGTCCCCGCCTGAAGATATCCCCATACCAGGAGTGCCCATGTCCGCGAGCCTTCCCCGCATCCTCGTGCCCGGAAAAATCAACGAGCGGGTGCTGCAGCGGCTGCCCGAGATGTTTGAAATCGTCCGACTGGAGCGTCCGGACGCCAGTCTGGTGACGGCCGATATGGCCGATATCAAGGGCATCGCCGTTTCCGGGCGCGTGCCTGCCGACCTGATGGATGCGCTGCCCGGCCTCGAAGTCGTCGCCAATTTCGGCGTCGGTTATGACGGGGTCGACGTGAAACATGCGGCCTCCAAGGGCATCGTCGTCACCAACACGCCCGATGTGCTGAGCGAAGAGGTTGCCGACACGGCAATCGGCCTGCTGATCAACACCCTGCGCCAGTTGCCGCAGGCGGAAGAGTGGTTGCGGCAGGGACGCTGGGTGCGGGAGGGTGCTTTCCCGCTGTCGCCCTTGTCGCTGCGCGGCCGCACGGTCGGGCTCTACGGCCTCGGGCGCATCGGGCTTGCCATTGCCAAGCGGCTCGAAGCCTTCGGTGTGTCGGTCGCCTACCATACGCGCAACGCACGCGAGGGCCTTGGTTACGCCTATCATCCGACACTCGTAGGCCTTTCTCAGGCCGTGGATACGCTTGTCGTCATCGTTCCCGGTACCGAGGCGACGCGAAAGACGGTCAATGCCGAAGTGCTTTCGGCGCTCGGAAAGAATGGTGTTCTCATCAATGTCGGGCGCGGCTCGACCGTGGACGAGGCAGCGCTGGTCGAAGCCCTCGAGAAGGGCGTAATCGCCGGGGCGGGGCTCGACGTTTTCGACAACGAACCGCATGTGCCGGATGCGTTGCTGGCGCTGCCGAATGTCTCGCTGTTGCCGCATGTGGCATCGGCTTCGGTCGTCACCCGCAACGCCATGGCGGATCTGGTGGTCGACAACCTCAAGGCCTGGTTTTCGACCGGCAAGGCGCTGACGCCGGTGCCGGAAACGCCTTTCGAGCGACGTTCCCGTTAGGCCGCCATACGGCGCGCGGCATAGGCGCGAACGGCATCGCCGAAAGCCCTGAACAGGCTCGCCGACGGAGCGTCCGTGCGCACCCAGTATTCCGGATGCCATTGAACGCCGACGGCGAAAGCCTTGGCGCCGATCACCGAGACCGCCTCGATCGTGCCATCGTCGGCAACCGCTTCGACGGCGAGACGCGGCGCGGCGGCGCCGATCGCCTGGCGATGCAGGGAATTGACGCGCACGCGGCCGGCACCCACCACGGGCGCAAGACAGCTGCCTTCCTTGACGACCACGTCCTGGCGGATCCCATAGGCGACGTCCAGCTCCGAAACGTCGGGCTTGCGATGGTCCCAAACGCCGGGCTGCTCCTGGATTTCCGTTGCAAGCGTGCCGCCGAGAGCGACGTTCAGCTCCTGGATGCCGCGGCAGATGGCAAAGAGCGGCACGCCACGCTCAAGCGCGCGCCGGATCAAAGGCAGGCTCGTGGCATCGCGGCCGGGATCGAAGGGGCCGTCGGTGTCCTTTGCCTCGCGGCCATAGAGCGAGGGATGAACGTTGGAGCGGGCGCCGCTTGCCAAAACGCCGTCGACACGATCGAGGATCTCGTCGATATCGTTGCCGGTCTCGAGCGCCGGAATGAGGAAGGGCATGACGCCGGCGCCTTCAACGGCGGCGCGGACATATTGATTGGCAACGACATGCCAGACATTGCCGTCGAATTCGCGGAAATCGCAGGGGATGGCAACGACAGGTTTCGACATCATCAGGCTCCGTATCTCGCTTTTCAAAGCCTTGCCGCCAGATATGGCCGAAAGTCAACTGGGAAGGTGCATGATCCGGTGGTGATGTGGGCCGGTGCCAGACCCGCGGTCAGCCAGCAGGAATCGATATCTTTTCTTCAGCTTTGGGTAACCACATCCGGAGTGAATCGGTGGATATGATGTTTGCCAAGCAGAATTGCCTTAAATACAATGTCAGAAAGTATAGTGCGGTTTTGTCTATGCATGGTTGTGGACTCATCTATCATTTGTTGGTTTTCACAATACTAGGTTGAGTTCGGGAAAAACTCCCGCTGTGCGCTGTTAAAATGTTGCAATACAAGGCGTCGAGCCGGTGTCTTCACGAAATCTTTCGTTAAACCATCGTCTCTAAAAATCCGGAAAACCGGAGCTATGGGTTCATGACGCGCAATGAACGGGGCGCTCTTCCGACGGATGTCTATCTGTCGTCTGTAAGCTCGCTCTACGAACATCGCAGGACTCTGCTGATCGGCATGCTGTCGCATGTCGTGACTTTCGCGCTCGTCTATCTCAAGACTTCCGATCCGCTCTATCTCATCTGTACTGCGGCCATCGTCGTGCTCTGGGTCTTGCGCAACCTCGACATGGCGCGCTTCGATCGCCAGGATTTCTCCAACGCCGACCGGGCGACGGTTCGGAAATGGGAGAACCGCTACATTCTCGGCGGTGTCAGCGTGACGCTTACCTGCGGCGTTGCCTGCGGCTACGCGATCGCCGTCAGCCAGGATTCCTTTTCGGAGCTCGCCTGCATCTCCGTCACGCTTGCCTCGATGATTTCGCTGGTCGGGCGAAACTACGGCTCCGAGCGAGCGGTGCTGCTTCTGTCCTCGTCCGCCTGCCTGCCGATCGTGATCGGGCTGATCACGCTGCAGGATCCCTTCATGCTGATCCTCGCGGTTTTGATCCTTCCCTTCATCTTCTCGACCTGGATGATGGCCAACAACGTGCGCGCGTTTCTCTATGAAAACGTGCTGGCCGCGCGAGAAATCGCCACGATCGCCGGCCAGTTCGATGCCGCGCTCAACAACATGACACACGGGCTCTTGATGCTCGACCGCGACAACCGGATCGTCGTTGCCAACGAACGCGCCTGTGCGTTGCTGATGCTCGGCGACAAGGCAGACCTCAGGGATCGGCTGCTGGACGACGTCGTGCGTCGCGGTGTGCGCCGCATGTCGCTCAGCGTCGAAGAGACGCGCGCGATCTCGCGGCAGCTCGACCTCTTGATCAAGGGCAAGAAGACCCAGGTTCTGGTGCCGGTCACCAATGACCTGTTTCTCGAGTTTTCGGCAGGCCGGCACGAAAATGGCGAGGTCGTGCTGATTTTCGAGGATGTGACAGCGCGCGTGCAGACCGACAGGCAGATCCTTCAGATGGTTCGCTTCGACACGCTGACCGGTCTGCCGAGCCGCGATTACTTCGCCGAACTCGCCCACAACGCCGTGGCGCTCGAAGGAAAGGGCGACGTCGAGGTCGGCCTGATGGTGCTCGATGTCGCCGAGTTCAAGCACGTCAACGATATGCGCGGCCATATCGTCGGCGACCGGCTGCTGCAGGCGATTGCCGGGCGGTTGAAGACGTTGGTCGGCAATACGGCGATCGCCGCCCGGCTGATGGGTGACGAATTCGTTGTCTTCTTCCCCAACAGGATGCAATTGCCCGATCTCGAAGAACAGATGCGCGCTGTCCACGCCGGCATGCGCGGCGCTTATCTGGCTGGTGGCTTCACCTTCAACATGACCATGAGTGCCGGCGTCGTTCTGGTGCCGAGCAGCGCCTTTCGGCTGGAAGAGCTGCAGATCAAGGCTGATCTGGCGCTGTCGGAAACCAAGGCGCGCAACAAGGGCGGCTGTACCTTTTTCGAAGACGAGATGGACGCGCGCTATCTCGACCGGCAGAAGCTGAAGAGCGACCTGCGTGACGCAATCAATGCCGGTGCGTTGACGCTTTCCTACCAGCCGATGTTCACGCCGAACGGCGCACGCCTCGAATGCTGCGAGGCTTTGGCGCGCTGGACGCATCCCGAGCGCGGGCCGGTGCCGCCGAACGTCTTCATCCAGCTTGCCGAGGAGTTGGGCCTCGTCACCGAGATCACCCGCTTCGCGCTGGAGCAGGCTTGCCGAGACTGTATGAACTGGCCAAGCCACGTGTCCGTCTCGGTCAACCTCTCGGTGCTCGATCTGCGCAGCAATGACATCGTCACCGTGGTGGCAGACACGCTGCGCGCGACGGGTCTCGATGCCTCGCGCCTGCATCTCGAAGTTACCGAAAGCTGCCTGATGGATGAGCCCGCGAAAGTGCAGGCCATTCTTGGGCAACTGCGCGACAGCGGCATAACCATCGCCATCGACGATTTCGGCACCGGCTATTCCAGCCTGAGCTACCTCGACGTGCTGCCGGTCAACATCATCAAGATCGATCGCTCTTTCGTGCGCAACATTCGCGAGGATTCACGCCGCTTCAAGCTGCTGCGCGGAACGGTCAACCTTGGCCGTGCTCTGGGCCTGAAGATCGTCGTCGAAGGCGTGGAGACGGCAGACCAGCTACAGCTGATCAACGACTATCACTGCGCTGATCTGATACAGGGTTTTCTGTTCGCGGCGCCCATGCCGGCATCCGCCATTGAGGCATTCTGCACGAATGGTGCCCAGAAACCGGTCACCACATCGACGAGCAAGCGCATCGCCTGACAGCGCGGGCGTGCCACCTGGCTTCGCCACCCACCCGCCTTTTCCCTCTCGTTGCTTGTGCCTTCGGCCTTCAGGCAGGTGCGGTTGCACGCTTAACCCATCGTTAACCATGAAACTTTACGAAATATTAAGGTTAACAATAGGTTAATGGTAGGTTGTGCCATTTTGTTGTTGCTGCGGGCCTGGCCGTCAATAGGTTAACACTTTGTTAACTATGAGGGTCAGGAAATGGGTGAAGGTCTTCACCGGGCGGAGCCTGGGAGTTTTTCTGAGAAGCTGATGCTTCTTCTCGACCGCGTCGAGTATCGGCGGGTCGAGACAGGCGAGGACATGGAGGATATCGCCCGGCTCCGCTACAAGGCCTACAAGGCGGTCAACCTGATGGAGCTAACCGGCTCCACCCTGATCGACGCTCTCGATTTCGACAGTCACGCCTATGTCTTCGGCATCTATCTCGACGAGAACCTGGTCAGCACGGTGCGCGTCCATCACGTGACGCCCGAGCACAGGGCCAGCACCTCGGGGCTGATTTTCGCGCCCGAAATCGATGTCTTTCTCGACGCGGGCATGGTGCTGGTCGATCCCGGCCGGTTGGCCGTCGACCCAGATGTCATCGGAGACGAGATGCGGGCGCTTCCCTACCTGACGCTGCGGCCGGTCGCGATGGCCTGCGAATACTTCACCGCCGACCGTTGCCTGACCGCCTGCCGGCCGCGACATGCGGCCTTCTACAAGCGCATCTTCGCCTCCGAGACGGTTGTCGCCAAGCGAGAGAACCTCGGGGTCTACAATGCCGATGGCGCGCTTCTTGTTGCGCAGGTGAGGGGGCAGCGGCCCTCGATCCTCGACCGTTATCCGATCTTCGATTCCGAGCCGTTCGAGCGCCGCCTGATGTTCGCGGATCGCCAGGAGGTGCCGTTCGCGCCCTTGACGATCCTGCCAACGGCGCGCATCGCGCAGAACGGTTCCGGCCGTTCCTACCGCACATCCGTGTTCCGCTAGTTACGCGCGCGGCATATCGCCCCAGGTGGTCGGACACAGCCGCGGGTTTTCGTTGCACCCAGGCCTGGCATTGTGTATGGGCAGCTAATGGACTTCTGCGCGGTTTTCCGCAGAAGTCGTTCGTGGATCAAGGTTGAAGGGCGGCGAGGGCCAGGGGTCGCGCCGCAGCATTCTGGGAGAATTGGACGATGGCTGAGCATCATTCTGGACCTGTCGAAATGGGCGCTCCGATGGATTATGCGGAACACGAGAAGACCTACAACTTCTTCCTCAGTGCAACGAAATACCTCACCCTGTTCTGCGTGGCTCTGCTGATCGCCATGGCCGCCGCCTTCTTCACCACGATGGGCTTCTTCAGCTCGCTGGTGCTGTTCATCCTTCTCAACGTCGCAGGTTTCTTCTTTCTGCGTTAATCGGTACCACTGACACGATTTGCCGAGGACGGGCCGGGTGGAGGCTTGCCCTTGGCTGCCGGACCTGACGTCCGGATTGAAGCCGCATGGCATCGACTGGGAGCGTCGATGGTCTTGCTCAGGCTCATGAAAGTTCGCAGCGCCTCGAAGCGTTCCTTTGAGAACGCGCGGCGCTTTATCCTCACCGCGTGAGGGGGAGTGGAGGGCAGGCCTGGCCTGTCTCCAGGGGAATGTGTGCTTTGCACATGGGAGGGCGCCTGCTCATTTGAGCGGCCGCTTTGCAGTCGGACAGGATGCCCGCATTCCAGCCTTGGCTCGGTTGCGGCCAGGGAGGGGACTTGTGAGCGAAATTGTCTTTATCGCCAAGGAAACGGATCCGAACGAGGGTCGCGTCGCGGCATCGCCGGATAGCGTGAAGAAACTGAAGGGGCTGGGCTTCGACGTCGTTGTCGAGGCCGGCGCCGGGTTTCTGTCGCGCATTCCGGATGCGGAATACGAGAAGGTCGGGGCCAGGATCGGTGCGATTGCCGATGCGAAGACGGCAGATGTCGTCCTCAGGGTCCGCCGGCCGAACAGCGCGGAGATCGCCGGTTACAAATCCGGTGCCATCGTCATCGCCATCATGGATCCCTACGGCAACGAGGATGCTGTCGCCGAAATGGCCAAGGCCGGCCTCAGCGCCTTTGCCATGGAGCTGATGCCGCGTATCACTCGCGCCCAGTCGATGGACGTTCTGTCGAGCCAGGCGAACCTTGCCGGCTATCAGGCGGTGATCGATGCAGCCTACGAATATGACCGGGCGCTGCCGATGATGATGACGGCGGCCGGCACGGTTCCGGCGGCAAAGGTCTTCGTCATGGGCGCCGGCGTCGCCGGCCTGCAGGCGATCGCGACGGCGCGCCGTCTCGGCGCCGTGGTTTCAGCGACCGACGTGCGTCCCGCCGCCAAGGAGCAGGTGGCCTCGCTCGGCGCCAAGTTCATCGCTGTCGAGGACGAGGAATTCAAGGCGGCCGAAACCGCCGGCGGCTACGCCAAGGAGATGTCCAAGGAGTACCAGGCCAAGCAGGCGGCGCTCGTTGCCGAGCACATCGCCAAGCAGGACATCGTCATCACCACGGCGCTGATCCCGGGCCGTCCGGCGCCGCGCCTCGTCACCCGCGAGATGCTGAAGGCCATGAAGCCCGGTTCCGTCGCGGTCGACCTCGCCGTCGAGCGCGGCGGCAATGTCGAGGGCGCCGAAGCCGGCAAGGTTGCCGATGTCGAAGGCGTCAAGGTCGTCGGCCACCTCAACGTGCCTGGCCGGATCGCCGCATCGGCTTCCGGACTCTATGCCAAGAACCTCGTGACCTTCCTCGAGACCATGGTCTCCAAGGAAACCAAGGCGCTGGCACTCAACATGGAAGACGAGCTCGTCAAGGCGACGGCGCTCACCCATGGCGGCGCCATCGTCAACGCGAATTTCGAGCCGAAGAAGAAGGGGGATCTTTGATGGCCAACGAAGCATTGGAAAAAGCGCTCGATGCGCTCGACAAGGCGGTTGCCGCCGTCCAGCAGGCAGCGCTGAACCTGCCCGAAACGGCGGAAGCAGCCGGCGCGCTCGCGCACGGCGCCACCGGCGGCGCGATCGATCCGTTCGTCTTTCGCCTGGCGATCTTCGTTCTGTCGATCTTCGTCGGCTACTACGTTGTCTGGTCGGTAACGCCGGCCCTGCACACGCCGTTGATGGCGGTCACCAACGCGATCTCCTCGGTCATCGTCGTCGGCGCACTGCTCGCGGTCGGCATCTCGGCCTCCGGGCTTGCGACGGGTTTCGGCTTCATCGCGCTCGTGCTCGCCTCGGTCAACATCTTTGGCGGCTTCCTGGTCACCCAGCGCATGCTCGCCATGTACAAGAAAAAAGACAAGTGAGGCCGGCCGATGAACGCTAACTTCGCAGCCTTCCTCTATCTCGTCTCGGGCGTGCTCTTCATCACGGCGCTCCGCGGCCTGTCGCACCCGGCCACCAGCCGCAAGGGCAACACCTACGGCATGGTCGGCATGGGCATTGCCATCGTCACCACGCTGCTGCTGGCCAAGCCCACCTTCGGTGGCTTCCTCTTGATCGTGCTCGGCCTTGCCATCGGCGGCGGTGCCGGCGCGGTGATCGCGCGGCGCATCGCCATGACGTCGATGCCGCAGCTGGTTGCCGCCTTCCACTCGCTTGTCGGCCTCGCGGCAGTCATGGTCGCGGCTGCGGCGATGTACGCGCCGGAAAGTTTCGGCATCGGCACTGTCGGTGACATCCACGCCCAGGCGCTGGTCGAAATGTCGCTCGGCGTCGCCATCGGCGCGATCACCTTTACCGGTTCGATCATCGCCTTCCTGAAGCTCGACGGCCGCATGTCCGGAAAGCCGATCATGTTGACCGGCCGTCACTTCGTCAACGCCGGCCTGGCGATCGCGCTCGTCGTCCTGGTGATCCTGCTGGTCTTCACCCAGAGCACCACCGTGTTCTGGCTGATCGTCGCCTTGTCGCTGGCGCTCGGTGTCCTGATCATCGTCCCGATCGGCGGCGCCGACATGCCGGTGGTCGTGTCGATGCTCAACTCCTATTCGGGTTGGGCTGCGGCCGGCATCGGCTTCACGCTCGGCAACCTGGCGCTGATCATCACCGGCGCGCTGGTCGGCTCGTCCGGTGCGATCCTGTCATACATCATGTGCAAGGGCATGAACCGGTCGTTCATCTCGGTCATCCTCGGCGGCTTCGGCGGCGAGGCAGCGGCAGCCGCTGTCGACGACGGCGTTCAGCGCACTGTCAAGCAGGGTGCCGCCGACGATGCGGCGTTCCTGATGGCCAATGCGTCCAAGGTGATCATCGTTCCGGGCTACGGCATGGCCGTCGCCCAGGCGCAGCATGCGCTGCGCGAACTCGGTGACCAGCTGAAAGCGGCAGGCGTCGACGTGAAATACGCGATCCACCCGGTTGCCGGTCGTATGCCCGGTCACATGAACGTGCTGCTCGCGGAAGCGAACGTTCCCTATGACGAAGTGTTCGAGCTCGAAGACATCAACTCGGAATTCGCCCAGGCGGATGTCGCCTACGTCATCGGCGCCAACGACGTCACCAACCCGGCAGCCCGCGACGACCCGTCGTCGCCGATCTACGGCATGCCGATCCTCGACGTCGACAAGGCCAAGACCTGCCTGTTCGTCAAGCGCTCGCTCGGCTCCGGTTACGCCGGTATCGACAATACGCTGTTCTACAAGGACGGCACCATGATGCTGCTCGGCGACGCCAAGAAGGTGACGGAAGACATCGTCAAGGCGCTGCACGCCTAATCGGCCGTCAGCCACGTTGGAATAGAAAACGCCCGCCAAATTGGCGGGCGTTTTCGTTGGGTGCGTCGAACTGCCGACAAGCGGGCATGTCACTGCACAATTCAGCCTTCCGGACAGCTCGACGCTTGCCGACGATGATCATCTCGTCGGCATTTCGTCAGAGCGACTGTCAACCCGCAGGAGCGAGTGTCAGTTCATCGACGCCGATCGCGATGTTCAGTCCTTCCTGGACCTGCACATTGACCGGCTGCAGCATGAAGGCCTTGTTGGTGCCGCCGCCGATCACCTTTGCGCCGCCGCCAACGGCGAGGCTCGCATCGGCGCCGATACCGTAATACTCGCCGGCAAGTGCATATTCGCTCACCGGCGTGCCGGTCTTGGCCAGCACATCCCAGACCATGGTGCTTTTACCGGTCTTGCCGATATCGATGCCGATCTTGCGAATGGTGCCCGCATAGCTTGCGGCCGGCGCGCCGTTGGCGGGCTTGAAGGTGCAAAGCAGGTTCTTCGTCGAGGTGACGATCATGCCCGTGCCACCGTCCGAACCGCAGACGAGGCGGCCGAGCGCGACATAGTTCTGGGCTGCGGACGGCCCGGCGCAAAGGGCTGCCAGGGCCAGTGTCGCGATGAAGGTCTTCTTGATCATGTCTCAGTCTCCGTTTTTCATTCCCTGAGCAAACGGATGGTGGCCGGGAAGGTTCCGCTCGTTTTCGCAGGGCCCATTGCCGCTGCCGACAAACGAAAACGCCCGCGAACGGGTCGCGGGCGTTGAAGAAGGAGAAGCGGCTTTGCTTCTTAGGAAGCTTTCACCCGGGCAAGGCCTGCGCGCGCCGGCTCGTATTTCGGATCGAGCTGCAGGGCATGCGAGTAGGACTTTGCGGCCTTGGTCTTGTCGCCCTTGCGCTCGTAGACCAGCGCCTGGTTTGCCCAGGATTCGGCAACCTTGCCATCAAGTGTGATGGCGGTGTTGAAGTCGGAGAAGGCGTTGTCGTCGTCGCCCTGGGCGACGTAGGAAATGCCGCGGCCGTTATAGGGCTCCGGCGAGCTCGGCGACAGCGAGATCGCCGTCGAGAAGTCTTCGATGGCCTGGCCGTGCTGGTTGCGTGCCTGATAGATCAGGCCGCGATTGTGGTAGGCGCGCGGGTCGGTGGTGTCGAGCTGGATGGCCTTGTTGAAATCGTTGAAGGCGGAATCGAGCTGGCCTGCCTGGCGATAAAGATTGCCGCGGCCGATATAGGCGACGTCGTAGTTGGCGTTCAGCTGCAGCGCCATGTTGTAGTCGGTAAGGGCTGCCTGAGTGTTGCCCATGTTGCGTTGAACGAGCGCCCGGTTGGCAAAGGCCTGGTAGAAGCGCGGGTTGAGCTGGATCGCCTGGTCGAAATCGGCAAGAGCGCGGCGGTACTCGCCGGCGCGGCCGTAGGCGGAGCCACGGACATTATAACCTTCGGGGTCGCTCGGGTTGGAGGCGATCACGCTCGACAGCGATGCGATGTTCCCCTGCGAGCCCTGCTCGCGCTCGACCTTGGCCATCGATTCAGGGCCGTCGGTGGTGCATGCGGAAAGAAGCAGTGCCGATCCGAGCAGGAAGATGGCCGCAAGCTTCGGCTTGCGCTGGTGGCGGCGGCGCGCCTCTTGGGTGGTGAAACCGGCGACGTCCGCAGTCATGGCAGCAAGTGTCAAAGGTCGATCCCTCAATGCGACTAGGTCCGAAAGCCATCGGCTTCCCGTTCAAGGAGGCCGGCGAATTTCGCGGGGCCCCACAGCCGAGGCTACGAGGGCCTGCGGCAAACCGTCCGGCGCTAAACACCGCGACCGGCCACCGTTGCCGGCTGCGACTGTCACGCTAGCCTGACGACGGAAAAGATGTCCATACCAAAAGAAAGGCGGCGGCGATATTTCGCCCCCGCCACGACTTAGATCGAAAAGTGTCGAAAAATCGACAAATTAACGGGCCACGACGCCTTCGCGCTGTGCACGCTTGCGCGCCAGCTTGCGAACGCGGCGAACGGCTTCAGCCTTTTCGCGGGCGCGCTTCTGGGACGGCTTTTCGTAGAAATCACGCATCTTCATTTCGCGGAAAATGCCTTCGCGCTGCATCTTCTTCTTGAGAGCGCGGAGCGCCTGGTCAACATTGTTATCGCGGACAAGTACCTGCACGTGAAATCCCGTTCCTTTGGTTGTTTCGAGTTGTTGCCTCACGTCAGGTGTCGGAGGCAAAAAAAGCTACGTTCGCTGAGCCGAAAGCTCGACGATTGAAGGTGCGGATACCAGATCGTCAGTGGAAAGTCCAGCGAGGACATGAGGCTGTGCTGAAAAATCCGCAATGGTGGGCCGCTATGTGTATCATCGAGCGGCAATCGACGGATTGCGGCGATGTCGCAACTCCGCGCAAGTCCGCCCGTTTGCGTCGCAAAAGAAACGTTGCGCAGGCGTCGGATTTGCGATTTCTAACGCCAACGAGAATGATCACCGGGGTTCATGGAGTAACAGGCGGATGCGCAAATATTCTGTTTTTGCCGTGGCGCGCGAGGCTTTGCGCGGCCACAAGGGATGGGGTCCGCAATGGGCCTCGCCCGAGCCCCGCAAGGACTATGATGTGATCATCATTGGCGGCGGCGGCCATGGGCTGGGCGCTGCCTACTATCTTGCCAAGGAGCACGGCATCACCAATGTCGCGGTGCTCGAAAAGGGTTGGATCGGTGGCGGCAACACCGGCCGCAACACCACGATCATCCGGTCCAACTATCTCTATGAAGAGAGCATGGACATCTACGAGCATTCGCTGAAGCTCTGGGAAAACCTGTCGCAGGATCTCAACTACAACGTGATGTATTCGCCGCGCGGTGTCATGATGCTGTCGCACAACATCCACGACCAGCAGTCGTTCAAGCGCCATATCAATGCCAACCGCCTCTATGGCATCGACAATGAGTGGCTGACGCCGGAACAGGCCAAGGCCTACTGCCCGCCGCTCGATATTGCCAAGAACGCCCGTTACCCGATCAACGGTGCCGCGCTTCAGCGGCGTGGCGGCACGGCGCGACACGATGCGGTTGCCTGGGGCTACGCCCGCGGCGCGTCCGACCGCGGCGTGCACATCATCCAGAATTGCGAAGTGACCGGCATCCGCCGCGACGAGACCGGCCGGGTGACCGGTGTCGACACCAATCGCGGCTTCATCGGTGCCAGGAAGATCGGCGTTTCTGCCGCCGGCCACTCGTCTGTGCTGATGGAAATGGCCGACGTTCGCGTGCCGCTGCAGAGCCAGCCGTTGCAGGCGCTGGTCTCCGAGCCTCTGAAGCCGATGTTCCCCTGCGTCGTGATGTCGAACTCGGTGCACGCCTATATCTCGCAGTCCGACAAGGGCGAGCTCGTCATCGGCGCCGGCACCGACCAGTACAATTCCTATTCCCAGACGGGCGGCCTGCAGATCATCACCCACACGCTGGATGCGATCTGCGAGCTCTTCCCGATGTTCCGCCGCGTCAAGATGATGCGACAGTGGGGCGGCATCGTCGATGTGACACAGGACCGTTCGCCGATCCAGGGCATCACCCCGGTTCCGGGGCTGTTCCTCAATGCCGGCTGGGGCACGGGCGGCTTCAAGGCGACGCCGGGCTCGGCCAACCTGTTTGCGCACCTCATCGCGAGGGGCGAACCGCATCGGCTGGCCGCCGGGCTGACGCTCGACCGCTTCCGCACCGGCCGACTGATCGACGAGGCGGCCGCTGCCGCCGTTGCGCACTGATTGCCAAGGATTTCGAGATGCTTCTGATCTATTGCCCCTATTGCGAAGAAGAGCGTTCCGAGCTCGAATTCCGCAATGCCGGTGACGCCCATATCGTCCGTCCCACCAACATTGCCGAGATCAGCGACGAGGAGTTCGAGGAATTCTTCTTCCTGCGCCAGAACCCCAAGGGCCTGATCTTCGAACGCTGGCGCCATATCCATGGCTGTGGCCGGTTCTTCAATGCTGCGCGCGATACGGTGAGCGACCGCTTCTATACCACCTACAAGGCGGGCGAACCGAAGCCCGATGTGGCCGCCATTCTAAAGGGCGAGCAGGACAAGGGAGCGGCACGATGAGCGGCGCCAATCGTATTGCAGGTGCCGGCCGTCTGACGCCGGCACGCACCGCCCGCTTCACCTTCGACGGACGCACGCTGACGGCCCTTGAAGGCGACACCGTCGCCTCCGCATTGCTTGCCAACGGCATTCATCTCGTCGGCCGGTCGTTCAAGTATCACCGTCCGCGCGGCATTCTTTCGGCCGGTGCCGAAGAGCCGAACGCGCTGCTCGACGTTTCGCGCGATGCAGCCCGTCGCCAGCCGAACGTGCGGGCAACGGTGCAGGAAGTCTTCGACGGCATGAAGGTGGAATCGCAGAACCGCTGGCCGTCGCTTGCCTTCGACGTCGGCGGGTTCAACGATCTGCTGTCGCCGTTCTTTGCCGCCGGCTTCTACTACAAGACCTTCATGTGGCCGAAAGCTGCGTGGCACAAGATCTACGAACCCTTCATCCGCCGCGCGGCCGGTCTCGGCGTGGCGCCAACGGAAGCGGATCCGGATCACTATGCCAGCCGCTACGCTCACTGCGACGTGCTGGTGATCGGCGCCGGCGTCGCGGGCCTCTCGGCAGCGCTTGCCGCTGCCAAGGCGGGCGCCAAGGTGATCCTCTGCGACGAACAGCCTGAAGTCGGCGGCGCGCTGCGCTATGAAAGCGGTACGACGATCGACGGCAAGGACGGCTGGGACTGGGCGCAGTCGACGGTAAAGACGCTCGCCGCAATGGACAACGTCACGGTGCTCACCCGCACCACCGGCTTCGGCTACTACAACCACAATTTCGTCGGCCTCGTCGAAAGGGTGACGGACCATCTGTCCGCCCTCGACAAGGCGCTGCCGCGCGAACGGCTGTGGCAGGTGCGTGCCAAGAAGGTGATCCTCGCCAATGGCTCGATCGAGCGCCACATGGTGTTTGCCAACAACGACCGTCCGGGCATCATGCTCGCTTCGGCCGGCCGCACCTATCTCAACCACTACGGCGTTGCCGTCGGCTCCAAGGTCGGGGTCTACACCGCGCATGATTCCGCCTATGAGGCGGCCTTCGATCTGAAGCGCGCCGGTGTCGCCGTTCCCGCCATCGTCGATTGCCGTGACAACCCCGGCGAAGCAGTGCTGGCGGAAGCCCGTCGCCTCGGGATCGAGGTGCTCACCGGTCACTCCGTCGTCAATGCCGGCGGCAAGTTGCGCGTATCGTCGATCAGCGTCGCCCGCAACGGCGGCGGATCGGCGCGCAAGATCGCGGTCGATGCGCTGCTGGTTTCCTCCGGCTGGACGCCATCGGTGCACCTGTTCTCGCAATCGCGCGGCAAGGTGAAATTCGACGCGGCAACGCAGCGCTTCCTGCCGGGCACCTATCTGCAGGATTGCCTGTCGATCGGCGCCTGCAACGGCACCGACGACCTTCAGTCAACGATCGACGAGGCGCTGGCCGCCGGCGAACTGACCGCACGGGCGGCAGGCGCCGAAGGCGGTGCCCAGGTGACGCTGCACGGCGACAATGCCTTCGGCTGGACCGGTGGCATGATCGGCGCTGCCGAAGGCGCGGGACCGGACACCAGCGTCAAGGCCTTCATCGACTTCCAGCACGATGTCTGCGCCAAGGATATCCGGCTTGCGGTGCGCGAAGGCATGCATTCGATCGAGCACATCAAGCGCTTCACCACCAACGGCATGGCGTCGGACCAGGGCAAGCTGTCCAACATGCATGGCCTTGCCATTGCCGCCGAAGCGCTCGGCAAGGACATCCCCCAGGTCGGTTTGACGACCTTCCGCCAGCCCTACACGCCGGTCACCTTCGGCGCGATCGTCAACCACTCGCGTGGCAGCCTGTTCGACCCGGCCCGCAAGACCCCTGTTCATGCCTGGGAGGAGGTGCACGGCGCCGCGTTCGAGGATGTCGGCAACTGGAAGCGTGCCTGGTTCTATCCGAAGGCGGGTGAGGGCATGCATGAGGCGGTCGCGCGCGAATGCAAGACCGTACGCGAGGTCGCCGGCCTGTTCGACGCCTCGACGCTCGGCAAGATCGAAGTGGTCGGCCCGGATGCGGCTCAGTTCCTCAACCTGATGTACACCAACGCCTGGGATACGCTGAAGCCCGGCCGCTGCCGCTACGGCATCATGCTGCGCGATGACGGCTTCGTCTATGACGACGGCGTGGTCGGCAGGCTGGCTGAGGACCGCTTCCACGTAACGACGACCACCGGCGGCGCGCCGCGGGTCATGAACCACATGGAAGATTACCTGCAGACCGAATTCCCGCACCTGAAGGTCTGGCTGACCTCGACGACGGAACAATGGGCCGTGATCGCCGTGCAGGGACCGAAGGCACGCGAGATCATCGCCCCTCTGGTCGAGGGTATCGATCTTTCCAACGAGGCCTTCCCGCATATGAGCGTGGCCGAGGGCAAGATCTGCGGCGTGCCGACACGGCTGTTCCGCATGTCGTTCACCGGCGAGCTCGGCTTCGAAGTCAATGTGCCGGCCGATTATGGCCAGGCGGTCTGGGAAGCGATCTGGGAACGGGCCGAGCCGATGGGCGCCTGCGCCTACGGCACCGAGACCATGCACGTGCTGCGCGCCGAAAAGGGCTACATCATCGTCGGCCAGGATACCGACGGGACGTTGACGCCCGATGATGCCGCCCTGTCCTGGGCAGTCTCGAAAAAGAAGGCCGATTTCGTCGGCATTCGCGGTCTCAAGCGTCCGGATCTGGTCAAGGACGGTCGCAAGCAGCTCGTCGGGCTCCTGACCAAGGATCCGAACGTGGTGCTGGAGGAGGGCGCACAGATCGTCGCCGATCCGAACCAGCCGAAGCCGATGACGATGCTCGGCCACGTGACCTCGTCCTACTGGTCGGAAAACTGCGGCCGCTCGATTGCGCTCGCCGTCGTTGCCGGCGGCCGTGCGCGCCTCGGCCAGACGCTCTACGTGCCGATGGCCGACAGGACGATTGCTGTCGAGGTGAGCGACATGGTGTTCTTTGACAAGGAAGGGGGTCGCCTCCATGGCTGATCTGGCAACTGCAACCCGCAAGAGCGCTCTTACTGCCCGCGGCGGTTTTTCCGAAGTGGTCCTGACGCCGGCACCCGCCGCTTCACGACTGTCGCTAAGGGCCGGCGCCGATGCGCTGCCCGGTCTCTCGGCGGCCCTCGGCGTCACCCTGCCGACGCGACCGAAGACCTCGACTTCGAAGGGCAAGCGCCATGCGCTCTGGCTCGGGCCGGACGAGTGGCTTGTCATCGACGAGAGTGAAGGCGATCTGATGGTCGCGGCCGCCAAGAGCGGCACGCTGCATTCGGCTGTCGACGTCTCCCATCGCAACGTCGCCGTCATCGTCAGCGGTCCGGGTGCGGAAGTGGCCATCAACAGCGGCTGCCCGCAGGACCTGTCGCTGGCGATCTTCCCGGTCGGCGCCTGCTCGCGCACCATTTTCGGCAAGGTGGAAATCGTGCTCCTGCGCATCGCCGAGGATACCTTCCGCGTCGAATGCTGGCGGTCGTTTTCCCCTTACGTCTTCGGCATGCTGTCCGAGGGCGCTGCGGACGCCGGCCACTAGCTTCGGCAGCTTCCGGGTGCGCCCGTCGATCGGCAATGTCGATCGACAGGCCTGCAATGCAATCTTGCCGCCGGAGATCTCCGGCGGCTAAGCTGCCCCCTGATGCAAGCGGGAGGATGCTTTGAAAACACGTGCAGCGGTGCTCCGGCACGCACCGGTCGAACGGCCCTATGCCACGACGCGACCGCTTTCCATCGAGACCGTCGATCTCGACCCACCGGGCCCGGACGAACTGCTGGTGCGCATCGGCGCTGCCGGCCTCTGCCATTCCGACCTTTCCGTCATCAACGGCGACAGGCCACGGCCCGTGCCGATGGCGCTCGGCCATGAGGCGGCAGGCACAGTCGAAGCCGTCGGCAGCGCGGTGCGCGACCTCAAGCGCGGCGATCGGGTCGTGATGAGCTTCATGCCGAGTTGCGGCCACTGTCTGCCCTGCGCGGAAGGCCGCCCTGCGCTGTGCATTCCCGGGGCCGAGGCCAATGGCAAGGGAACGCTGCTTTCCGGAGAGCGACGCATCCATTGCGACGCTGTTCCGGTTCACCATCATCTCGGCGTTTCCGGCTTTGCCGACTATGCGGTGGTCTCGCGCCATTCCGCGGTCAAGGTCGACGCCGACCTGCCGCTGGTCGAGGCGGCGCTTTTCGGCTGTGCTGTGCTGACGGGCGTCGGTGCGATCGTCAACACTTGTCGTGTGCAGGCCGGCCAGTCGGTCGCCGTCGTCGGGCTCGGTGGCGTCGGGCTTGCCGCAGTGCTCGGAGCGGTGGCGTCCGGTGCCGAGCGCGTCGTGGCCGTCGATCTCTCCGAGCAAAAATTGGCACTGGCACGGTCCCTCGGCGCGACGGACACGTTTGTCGCCACCGATCCCGATGTGGCCGACGCGATCCGCGCGGCGACATCAGGCGGCGTCGATCACGCGTTGGAGGCGGCCGGCTCGGTCAAGGCGTTCGAGCTTGCTTATCGCATCACCCGTCGCGGCGGTGCGACCGCATCCGCCGGTCTTGCGCATCCGACCAGCCAGATCGCCATTCCCGCCGTCAGCCTGGTCGCCGAAGAGCGCACCGTTCGTGGCAGCTATATGGGAAGCTGCGTCCCGAGCCGCGACATTCCGCGCTTCATCGGGCTTTATCGACGCGGCAAGCTGCCGGTCGACAGATTGCTGTCGAGCACCGGGCCGCTTGAGGAGATCAACGAGGCCTTCGACCTGCTCGATCAGGGCAAGGTCATCCGCCATGTGATTACGTTTTAGTCAGCTGTTGCAGCAGGTCTAGAGCGTTACGGGGTCCCTTGCGCGTCAATTTCGGCGCGCGGCGCCACAATCTCTGCAAAGGGTTGCCCTAGCCGATCAACTTTCTAATCGGCGTCGAACCGAAGGTACCAATAGAGCGCAACCTCGCGCGTGCCCGGCGTGAGTGCCGTATAGAGGTAGCGATCGTAGCCGGCCAATTCGAACCCATAGCGTGCGTAGAAGCGGCAGGCCGCAACGTTGTTGGATTGGGTTTCGAGCCGCAGTCCCGGCAGTCTGCGGTCTTTTGCCCATTGGACGGCCTGATCCACCATCGCGGCGGCAACGCCCAAGCGGCGCGCCGAGGCATCGACGGCAATATCGTCGATCTCGGCGTAGCCATTCCAGCTCTTGGACAATGCGATGTAACCAAGCAATCGGCCTTCCGCGCGGGAGACAAAGAGCGCGGCATCACGTTCTGCCGCCGCATCCATGAGGTCGGCCGGGTCCGTGTCATAGGTCTTGCGATAAGCGTCCACCGGTCTGGTGCCGCCGAGCCCTGGTCCATCGAAAGGAGCTACGGCTTCCGATGTCACCTCGAAAGAGAAGTCGCATGTCGCGAAGTCCGCGGCAAAGCGCGCGTCGGCCGGTTCGATGATCAAATGGTCGGCCATCCGGTCCACTCGACCCAGCGACCATGAAAGTCCGCGCGGCCGATGAGATGCTTGCCGCCGGACGGCCAGATCTGCAGACTGAGCGCCGCGCCGGGTGTCTGTCCGTCGGCTTCCATCTGCAGGCGTGCAAATGGAGCGTCCGGCGTTGCGTTTCTGCCGGCCTCGGCAATCAGCGCCTCACCTTCGTCCTGTGACGCCTTCGGAAAATACTGCCAGGCAATCGTGTGATAGACGACATGAACGGCGCCGGGAAAATGCTGTGCGAGCCGCGGTCTCAGCCAGTCGATGGCGTCGGCGCGCACGACGCGTTCAGGGCGGGCTGCTGCCGTCTCAAAGGCAAAGCCGGTGCGGTCGAGCCGATCCTGCTGGTCTGCCCAGATGTAGGAGAGTAGGCGCAGGCGATCCTGTTCCGACGCGGGGTCGAGCGGGTTGAGGTCGCACCCGGCGCGGCCAGCCACGGTAATCTCTGTTGTGGGTGGATTTGGCCCGGTCCAGCGCGGTTCGATGACCACGCGTGATGCCGGATCGCCCCAGGCGGTATCGCCCAGCCGGTAGCGATAGCGATCCCAGTGCAGGTTGAGACCGGCGCTGGCGCCGACTTCCGACAGCATCAGCGGTTTGCCGAACAAATCTGCAAGCGTCAGGAAACCGGCAAGCAGTGCGCTGGAGCGGCGAACCTCGTTGGTCTGCGGTGCCGACTGCAGCCAGTCGAGAATGAATTCGGCCTCGTGCCGAATGGCATGGTCCACCACTGGCCAGAGTGTCTCGTCGTCCAGCTGGATCGGCGGATAACTTGCCTGCAACCGACCGTCCCTGCCCGTGCGCACAAGTGCGTGCAGCGCGCCGCAGAGGCGCAACGCAACGGAATCGCCCGCGGATGTCGGGTCTCCCTGCCAGCCGAGCACACGGACGCCGACAGGCGTGTCGGCCTTGAGCCGATCGGCGATCAGGCGGCATAGCCGCGCCGTGAAGGGGGAGCCGAGCCCGTCACAGGACTTCGCCTGGTCGCGAAATGCGTCGCGCACGGCTTGCTCGGTTGCCTTCGCCTCAGACATCGGCGGGGCGGTCCTTGGGGTCGAACTGGATGATCGTCTGCCAGGTGGCTGTCAGCGCCGGCTTGCGCTCGCCTTCGATCTCGACGCTGACATCATAGGTGATCATCAGCATGCTGCCGCCGCGAAAGCGCGCGTCTGCCATGGTGAAATGTCCGCGCACGCGGGCTCCGGACTTGACCGGGGCGATGAAGCGCACCTTCTCGAAGCCGTAGTTGATGCCCAACGTCTGTTCGCGGATCTTCGGAAGGCAACTGTAGTTCATCGCCGACAGCAGCGACAGCGACAGGAAGCCATGGGCGATCGTGCCGCCGAACGGAGTTTCGGCTGCGGCGCGCTCCGGATCGACGTGGATATACTGATAATCGCCGGTTGCCTCGGCGAACTTGTCGATCGTTTCCTGCGTGACCGTGATCCAGTCGGAGACACCTACCTCGGTGCCGACCAGCGGTCTGATTTCGGCAAGTGAAATATCCTTCAGCATGTGGCTGTCCTGAAAGTTGTCCCCCGACGAATCTATAGGACGGTCGGGTGAGTTCTAGCAAGTGGTCGGAATAGTTCAGAAATTTTCGACGAAGAAGGAAACGGAGCGAGGAGGGACGAAGGTGGGCGGGAGTTCGCGGGAAAGCGCATCCTGCCACTGTCCGTCGAGGCTTTCGGGCAGGTGGATCGGGTGCGGCGCGTGGCTGCGATTGACGACGACGGCAAGCCGCGTCGGCCGCTTTTTCTTGCCGTCGCGCGTTGCAAGCACCATCATCAGATTGTCCGTTGCCGGATGCTCCCAGTCGGTCACCACCATCGGATGGCCGTCGAGGCGCAGCCAGTCGACATCGCTCTTGCCGGTGAAGAAGGTCGCCTCGCCGAAGACGCCAAAGCGCTTGCGCACTGCCGAGAGTGCTGCGGTATGGGCAACCAGCGTCTCGTCCATGGCGTCCCAGTCGATCCAGGTGATGGCATTGTCCTGGCAATAGGCATTGTTGTTGCCGCGCTGGCTGCGCCCGCCTTCGTCACCGGCGGTCAGCATGATCGTGCCGCGGGACGCAAACAGCGTGCCGAGCAGGGCCATGACATCGTGCCGGCGCGCGGCCAGAATCTCGGGGTCGGTCGTCGCCCCCTCGGCGCCATTGTTCCAGGAATGGTTCTCGTTGTGGCCGTCGCGGTTCTCTTCGCCGTTTGCTTCATTGTGCTTGCCGGCGAAGGCAACAATGTCGGCAAGGGTAAAACCATCATGGGCGGCGATGAAGTTGACGGTGCGCGTGCCGGCGTCGCCCCAGCGGGAGAACGTGTCGGATGAGCCCGCAAGGGCTGTCGCAAGCGCGCCGATCACATGCCGGTCGCCGCGCCAGTAGAGCCTGAGATCGTCACGCGCCCGGTCGTTCCATTCGAGAAACGGAGCGGGAAAATTGCCGAGCTGGTAGCCACCAGGCCCGACATCCCAGGGCTCGGCGATCAGCACGCGATCGGCAAGCGCCGGGTCGGCATGGATCGCCTGGAATAGCGGCGCATCGCGATGGAACCCGGCCATGTCGCGGCCGAGGATCGAGGCGAGGTCGAAACGGAAACCGTCGACACCGGTGGCGAGCACGAAGTGGCGCAGGCTGTCGAGGATCAGCGTCTCAACCACCGGGTGGTCGCAGGCGATGGTGTTGCCGCAGCCGGTGTCGTTGATGAGATCGCCTGGTCTGTCGATGGCGTGGCGATAGTAGGTGAGGTTGTCGAGCCCGCGCATCGACAGCGTCGTGCCGAGCCGGTCGCTTTCACCGGAATGGTTGAAGACCAGATCGAGGATGACGCCGATGCCGGCCTTGCGCAGCGTCTCGACGGTCTGGCGAAGTTCCTCGAGGCCCCCCGGCACCAAGCGCGGATCGAGGGCCATGGGGGCCGCCGGATTGTAACCCCAGCCATTGGTAAGGCCGATTGGCGGCAGGTGGCGCTCGTCGATCCAGGCGACGATCGGCATCAGTTCGACGGCGGCGACGCCCAGCCGCTTCAGATGCTCGATGATCACAGGCTCGGCAAGCGCTGCAACGGTACCGCGCTTGGCCTCGGGAATGTCTTGGCGCAGTGCGGTGAAAGGTTTGACGGCGATCTCGTAGATGAGCCCGCCCGCCTTGAAAATCGGCGGCTTCGGCTTGACGGCCTTGACATCGGTGACGATCGCCTTCGGCACAAGGTTTGCGGTGTCCTCGCCGAAAATGGTCAGCCTCGGATCGTGCCGGAATGGTCTATCGAGTTCGACGGCATAGGGATCGACGAGCAGTTTCGACGGATCGAACCAGAGGCCATGATCGGGGGAATAGACGCCATCGGCGCGGAAACCGTAGCGGGTTCCCTTCGGAGCATCGGCAACAACAAGGCTGTGCACATCGCCGTCACGCGTCATCGGCAGCTGGCGCAATGCCGTTTCGCCCGCCTTGTCGAACAGGCAGAGGTCGATGCGCGCCGCATAACGTGAGCAGACGGCAAAACGCGTGCCATCAGGGGTTATGGTGGCGCCGAGGGGTGGCAGTGCGGCGGTCGGCATCAATCAGGCACCCCTCGGTTTTTGCGATGTCAGGTCGTCGGGCGCCCCGATGGGGCGCTCCTTCAGGTGATGACGCTCGGCTCGGTGCGGCCGGTGCGGGTCTTGATGCCGGCGATCTCGTCGGCAACCAGGATGAGGTCGGCGAGCGCCTCCTGGGTGTCGATGTCGTGTCGGGCCGGGTCAGGCTCGAAACGCTCGATGTAGACGCGCAGCGTCGCGCCCGAGGTGCCGGTGCCCGACAGGCGGAAGACGACGCGCGATCCGCCCTCGAACAGGATGCGGATGCCCTGGTTCTTGCTGACGGATTGGTCGACCGGATCGTGATAGGAAAAGTCGTCGGCGGTCGCGACCTTGAGCGCGCCGAAGGATTTTCCGGGCAGGGTCGCGAGCTGGTCGCGAAGCGCTGCCACCAGGCCGTTGGCTGCATCGCTGTCCACTTCCTCGTAGTCGTGGCGCGAATAGTAGTTGCGGCCGTAGGTCGCCCAGTGCTTGCGCGCGATGTCGAGCGCGCTTTCCTTGCGCACGGCAAGGATGTTGAGCCAGAGCAGAACCGCCCAGAGGCCGTCCTTTTCGCGCACGTGGTTGGAGCCGGTTCCGGCACTTTCCTCGCCGCAGATCGTCGCCATGCCTTCATCGAGAAGATTGCCGAAGAACTTCCAGCCGGTGGGCGTCTCGTAGAGGCCGATGCCGAGCTTTTCGGCGACCCGGTCGGCGGCGCCGCTCGTCGGCATCGAGCGGGCGATACCGGCGAGACCCTTGGCGTAGCCCGGCGCCAGATGCGCATTGGCTGCCAGCATCGCCAGGCTATCGGACGGGGTGATGAAGATGCCGCGGCCGATGACGAGGTTGCGGTCGCCGTCGCCGTCGGAGGCTGCGCCGAAATCGGGCGCGTCAGGCGCCATCATCGTTTCGTACAGCGCGCGGGCGTGCACGAGGTTCGGGTCCGGGTGATGGCCGCCGAAGTCCGGCAGCGGAATGAAGTTCATCACCGAGCCCTTCGGCGCGCCCAGACGCTTTTCGATGATCTCCTTGGCGTAGGGGCCGGTAACGGCGCTCATCGCATCGAAGACGACGCGGAAGCCGCCCGAGATCAGCTTGCGGATGGCGTCGAAGTCGAACAGGCTTTCCATCAGCGTGGCGTAGTCGGACACCGGGTCGATGACGGTAACCGTCATGCCGTCGATCTCCTGCGAGCTCTCGGCATCGAGGTTGACGTCGGCGACATCGGAAATCTTGTAGGTGTCGATTACCTGGCTGCGGGCATAGATCGCGTCGGTGACCTTTTCGGGTGCCGGGCCGCCATTGCCGATATTGTACTTGATGCCGAAGTCTTCGGTGGGGCCTCCGGGATTGTGGCTGGCCGAGAGCACGATGCCGCCGAAGGCCTCGTATTTGCGGATGACGTTGGAGGCGGCCGGCGTCGACAGGATGCCGCCGCGGCCGACGAGCACGCGACCGAAGCCATTGGCGGCCGCCATCTTGATGGCGATCTGGATGACTTCGCGGTTGTAGTAGCGGCCGTCGCCGCCGATCACCAGGGTCTGGCCGGCAAAGCCTTCGAGCGCGTCGAAGATCGACTGGATGAAGTTCTCGGCATAGTTCTTCTGCTGGAACACCGGTACCTTCTTGCGCAGGCCCGATGTACCGGGCTTCTGGTCGCCATAGGGCGTGGTGGTGACTGTTCTTATCATTCTGATTTAGCCTTTCCCGAGAAGACCGGAATATAGAGAGACGTAACGCTCGGCACTTCTGGCCCAGGAAACGTCCGATTTCATGCCCTGGGTCTGCAGACGCGCCCAGACTTTCGGTTCGTTGTATGCACGGAAGACGCGCCGGATCGCAAGACGCAACCCGTCGGCGGTCACAGGCGTGAACTGGAAACCGGTCGCGACCTTGGCCGACAGACCCGCTTCGTTCGCGTCGATAATGGTATCGGCCAGGCCGCCGGTGCGGGCGACCACCGGCACGCAGCCGTAGCGCAGGCCGTAGAGTTGGGTCAGCCCGCAGGGCTCGAAGCGCGACGGTATGAGGATTGCGTCCGATCCCGCCTGCATCAGGTGCGACAGTGGCTCGTTATAGCCGGTGACCATGCCCACATGACCACGATGGCGAGAGGCGGCGGCAAGAAGCGCGCCTTCGAGTGCCGTGTCGCCGGAGCCGAGAACGATGAGTTTGCCGCCCATCGCCACGATCTCATCGGTAACCTCGGCGAGCAGATCCATTCCCTTCTGCCAGGTGAGCCGGCTGATGACGCAGAAGATCGGGCCATTGCCCTGTTCCAACCCGAAGCGCTCTTCCAGCGCCCGACGGTTGGGGCCACGCTGCTTCAAGGTCGTTGTGCTGAAATGCTGGGCGATCAACGGGTCGCTCGCGGGGTTCCAGACATCGGCGTCGATGCCGTTGACGATGCCGGAAAGGTCGGAAAGCCTGCTCTTCAGCAGGCCTTCGAGACCCATGCCGAACTCCGGCGTCAGGATCTCCTGCGCATAGGATGGGCTAACCGTGGTGATCGCGCTTGCCGTCTGCAGGCCGCCCTTGAGGAAGCCGACATCGCCGTAATACTCGACGAATTGCATCGAGAAGGCTTCCGGCGGAAGCGCCAACTGCGCGAACACTTCCGGCCCGAACTGTCCCTGGAAAGCGATGTTGTGGATCGTCAACACGGTCGGCGTCGAAGCCGCGGGGCCGAAGCGCATATAGACCGGCGTCAGCGCCGTCTGCCAGTCGTGCACATGGACGATATCGGGCTTGAAACCGGCGACGACATCGCCGGCGGCGATTTCGGCTGCGGCCAGCGACAGCGCGGCGAAGCGGCGGAAGTTGTCGATGTAATCGCGGCCGGTGGCGTCGACATAGGGTCCGCCGTCGCGATCGTAGAGTGCGGGCAGATCGAGCACCAGGAGATCGAGCCCGTCAATCTGGGCTGCGAGGACCGTGGCCGGGCTGCCGAACAGGTTGGCGAAACTGCCGACCCTCTTTTTCTTCTTCAGCTTCTGCAGCACCGCGGGATAGCCGGGTACGAGCGTACGGGTGCGGATACCGTGCGGCGAGAGTGCGGCCGGCAGGGCGCCGACGACGTCGGCGAGCCCCCCGGTCTTGACCAGCGGATACACTTCGGACGCAACGGAGAGGATGTTCATCAGCGGCGGACCTACATTCCCAGCTTGTCGATCATCGTTTGGGTGATCAGGCAAACGCCGTTTTCCGAACGGCGGAAGCGCTTGGCATCCAGCTCCGGATCTTCTCCGACGACGAGGCCCTCCGGAATGACCACCCGGCTGTCGATCACCACGTTGCTGAGCAGCGTGCGGCGACCGATCTTCACATCGGGCAGGATGACGGCATTTTCCAGTCGCGAATATGAATTTACTCTGACGCCGGTGAAAAGCAGGCTGCGATTGAGAGCAGCGCCCGAGATGATGCAGTCGCCCGACACCAGCGAGGAGGTCGCCGAGCCGCGGCGGTTCTCGTCATCGTGCACGAACTTTGCCGGCGGCTTGATCTCGGCAAAGGTCCAGATCGGCCAGGTGCTGTCGTAGATGTCGAGTTCCGGTGTCACATGGGTGAGATCGATATTGGCCTGCCAATAGGCATCGATCGTGCCGACGTCGCGCCAATAGGCTTCGCGTTCGAAGTCGGAGCGGACGCAGGACTGGTTGAAGCGGTGGGCGACGGCCTTACCGTTGTCGACGATATAGGGGATGATGTCCTTGCCGAAGTCGCGGCTCGATTTCGGATCGGCGGCGTCGCGCCGCAACACGTCCATCAGGAACTTGGTGTGGAAGACGTAGATGCCCATCGAGGCGAGCGCCATGCCGGGATTACCGGGAATGCCCGGCGGGTCGGCCGGTTTTTCGACGAAGGCGATGATACGATCCTTGTCGTCGACATGCATGACGCCGAAACCGGTTGCTTCCATGCGCGGCACTTCAAGGCAGCCGATGGTGACGTCGGCGCCGGAATCGACGTGCTGCTGCAGCATCAATTCGTAGTCCATCTTGTAGATATGGTCGCCCGCGAGGATGACCATGTATTCGACGCCGTGATCCTCGATGATGTCGATGTTCTGGTAAACCGCGTCGGCGGTGCCTTCGTACCACTGCGTTTCCGAAACGCGCTGACTTGCCGGCAGAATGTCGAAGCTTTCGTTTCGCTCGGGGCGGAAGAAGTTCCAGCCGCGCTGCAGATGGCGGATCAGCGAGTGCGCCTTGTACTGGGTGGCGACGCCGATGCGGCGAATGCCGGAATTCAGCGCGTTGGAGAGGGCGAAGTCGATGATGCGAGCCTTGCCGCCGAAATACACGGCCGGCTTCGCCCGGCGGTCGGTCAATTCCTTCAGACGGCTGCCGCGGCCGCCAGCGAGAACATAGGCCATGGCATCACGGGCCAAGGGTTGCGTACGCTTTTCCACCATTTGTCCTCCCCAAATTGATTGTTCCTCGGGATCGTCACGGCGACCTTTGCGACGCCTTGCGGCCCTCGAAATTTCTTGACGC
The DNA here is from genome assembly GCF_002002725.1 of Sinorhizobium sp. A49. GTDB lineage: Bacteria > Pseudomonadota > Alphaproteobacteria > Rhizobiales > Rhizobiaceae > Ensifer. The sequence continues at coordinate 59,905 of NZ_MUNW01000041.1, forward strand.
ATTTCCAGGAAAACCGCTCGGGACGGCTCCTGGAAAGGCTCTAATCCTGCTCCAGCATCAATGTTGCCAAGGGCGGCAAGGTGATGGTGGCTGTTATTGCTCCTGTCTTGTCCTTCTGTGCCTGAACGGCGCCGCCGTTGCCCTTGCCACTCCCCCCATAGATTTCCGCGTCGGTGTTCAAGATTTCCTTCCAGCGACCCGCAACGGGAAGCGGGATCGTGTAGTTTTCCCGATAGACGGGTGTGAAATTGGTGATGACGGCGACGAGTTTTTCACCGGGCGCCCTGCGCAACCACGCAAAGACCGAATTGTCGCGGTCGTCGGCGATCAGCCATTCGAAGCCGTCGCTTTCGCAGTCGCGCGCATGCAGCGCCGGCTTGGAGCGATAGGTGCCGTTGAGGTCGCGCACCAGCCGCCGCATGCCCTCATGCAGATGATATTCGAGCAGATTCCAGTCGAGCGCGCGCTCCTCCGACCATTCGCGCCATTGCGCAAACTCCTGGCCCATGAACAGCAGCTTCTTGCCGGGATAGCCCCACATGAAACCGTAGTAGGCGCGCAGGTTGGCGAACTTCTGCCAGTCGTCGCCGGTCATCTTGGCGATGAGCGACCCCTTGCCGTGCACGACCTCGTCATGGGACAGCGGCAGCACGAAGTTTTCGCTGAAAGCGTAGAGCAGGCCGAAGGTCAGGTCATTGTGGTGGTGGCGGCGGTGGATCGGCTCGCGCGACATGTATTGCAGCGTGTCGTGCATGAAGCCCATGTTCCACTTGAAGCCGAAGCCGAGACCGCCGGCATGGACCGGGTGCGACACCTTGGGCCAGGAGGTCGATTCCTCGGCGATCGTCAGGATGCCCTTGTGGGAGCCGTAGACTTCGGTGTTCAGCGTCTGGAGAAAGCGGACCGCCTCCAGATTCTCGTTGCCGCCATACTCGTTCGGCACCCATTCACCGTGTTTGCGCGAGTAGTCGAGATAGAGCATCGAGGCCACGGCATCGACGCGCAGGCCGTCCACGTGGAATTTTTCCGCCCAATAGAGCGCGTTGTTGACGAGGAACGACAGCACTTCCTGCCGGCCGAAATTGTAGATCGCCGTGTTCCAGTCAGGATGAAAGCCCTGGCGCGGATCCTCGTGCTCGTAGAGTGCGGTGCCGTCGAACCAGCGCAAGCCATGCTCATCGGTCGGGAAATGCGCCGGCACCCAATCGAGGATGACCCCGAGGCCGACCTTGTGGCAGCCGTTGACGAAACGCGCGAAGCCTTCCGGCTCGCCGAAGCGAGCCGTCGGCGCATAAAGCCCGGTTGTCTGGTAGCCCCAGGACGGGTCGTAGGGGAATTCCGAGATCGGCAGGAACTCGATATGGGTGAAGCCCATGTCGACGCAGTAGGGGATCAGCCGGTCGGCAAGCGCGTCCCAGGACAGCATGTCGCCGTTGTCGCGGCGCTGCCACGAGCCGGCATGCACCTCATAGATCGAGATCGGCTGGCGGCGGGCATCAGTCGATGCCCAGTGCGCACGGTGCGCCTCGTCTTCCCATACCTGCGCGATCTCGGAGGTCGTCACCGAAGCGGTGTTGGGGCGAAGCTCGGAGCGGCGCGCGAAAGGGTCCGCCTTCAAGGGCAGCAGCGTGCCCTGGCGGTCGAGGATTTCATACTTGTAGGCAAGGCCGCCCTCGACGCCGGGGATGAAGATCTCCCAGATGCCGGTGTCGGTGCGAAGCCGCATCACATGGCGCCGCCCGTCCCAATCGTTGAACTGGCCGACCACCGAGACGCGCCTGGCGTTCGGAGCCCAGACGGCGAAATGGTAGCCCTGAGCACCTTCGTGGTCGATCGGATGGGCGCCCATCTTGTCGAAGAGGCGCAGATGCGAGCCTTCGCGAATGTAGTAATCGTCCATCGGCCCGAGCACCGGTCCGAAGGAGTAGGGATCGACGACGATCCACTCGCCGCCATCGTTGCGCGCGCGATAGCGCACCGGCTGGATCTTGCGCAGCGAGACCGGGCCTTCGAAGAAGCCGGCATCGTCGCGTCGCTCGAGGGCTCCGAGTTCCTTGCCCGCCAGCGTCTCGGCAACGACACTGACGGCATCCGGAACGAAACAGCGGGCGACGTAGGTCTTGCCCACCGGATGCACACCGAGAACGGCAAAGGGATCGTCATGCGTGCCGGTGAGAATGGCCGCTATGGCCGGCATTGACAGCAGGGCTGCGGGTTCCGGGTCCTTGCCGGCCGAAGAGGTCATCCGGCTCTCCAAATTTCTCCGGCATATTGCCGGATGGTGCGATCGGACGAGAACCAGCCCATGCGCGCGGTGTTGCGCACGGCCTGCGAATACCAGGCCGACGGCGTCGTCCACAGTTGGTCGATCTCGCGCTGCGCCTTGGCGTAGGCTTCGAAGTCGGCCGCGACCATGAACCAGTCGTGATTGTAGAGACCATCGACGAGGCTGGTGAACCGGTTGCGGTCATCCGGCGAAAACACACCCGAAGCGATCGCCTGCAAGGCCTGCGACAGCTCGCGCGAGCCTTCGATGATGGCGCGCGGATTGTGGCCTTCGGCGCGGGCGTTGGTGACTTCTTCAGCCGTCAGGCCGAAGATCTTGATGTTCTCCTCGCCGACCCAGTCGCGCATCTCGACATTGGCGCCGTCGAGCGTGCCGATCGTCAGCGCGCCGTTCAGCGCGAACTTCATGTTGCCGGTGCCGGAGGCTTCCATTCCCGCCGTTGAAATCTGCTCGGACAGATCGGCGGCCGGCACAATGATCTCGGCCAGTGAGACGTTGTAGTTGGGCACGAAGACGATCTTCAGGAGACCGCGAACCGCCGGGTCGTTGTTGACGACGCGGGCGACGTCGTTGGCCAGCTTGATGATCAGCTTGGCGTTGTGGTAGCTCGGCGCCGCCTTGCCAGCGAACAGTTTCACGCGCGGCACCCAGTCGAGTTCGGGATGCGAGCGGATCTGGTCGTAAAGCGCCACCGCCTCGATGATGTTCAAGAGCTGTCGCTTGTACTCATGGATGCGCTTGATCTGGATGTCGAACATCGCCGACGGGTCGAGCCGGATGCCGAGACGGGCCTGGACGAGCTGGGCGAGCTTGACCTTGTTGGCACGCTTGACGGCGGCGAACTGCTCCTGGAAATCCGGCTTGTCGGCGAAGGCATCGAGGGCCTGCAGCGCCTCGGTATTGTCCATGAATTCGTCGCCGATCGCCTCGCGGATCAGGCTGAACAGGCCGGGATTGCACTGCATCAGCCAGCGGCGCGGGGTGATGCCGTTGGTCTTGTTGTTGATACGATCGGGGTAGAGCTTGTGCAGGTCGGCAAACACTGTTTCCTTCATCAGCTCGGTATGCAGCGCCGACACGCCGTTGATCGAATGCGAGCCGACAAAGGCAAGGTTGCCCATGCGCACGCGGCGGTCGCCGCTTTCGTCGATCAGCGAGATGTTGCGGATCTCCTGGTCGGTGGCGCCCTTCTGCTTGCGCGCCTCGATCAGGATCTTGGCGTTGATCGCATAGACGATCTGCATGTGGCGCGGCAGCAGCCGTTCGAACAGCGGCACGGGCCAACTTTCAAGCGCCTCCGGCAGCAGCGTGTGGTTGGTGTAGGAAATGGTGCGGCGGGTGATGTCCCAGGCCTGTTCGAAATCAAGGCCGTGCAGGTCGGTCAAGAGCCGGATCAGTTCGGCGATCGAGACCGCCGGGTGGGTATCGTTGAGCTGGATCGCGACCGCATCGGGCAGCGAGGTGAAATCGGGATATTGCTGCAGGTGGCGACGCAGGATGTCCTGCAGCGAGGCCGACGAGAAGAAATATTCCTGGCGCAGCCGAAGCTCCTGGCCAGCCGGCGTCGCGTCGGCGGGATAGAGCACGCGCGTCAGGCTTTCGGCCTTGTTGCTTTCGCGCAGCGCGCCGATGTGGTCGCCGGCGTTGAAGGCGTCGAGCAGGATCGGGTCGATCGGTTGTGCCGTCCAGAGCCGGAGCGTGTTGACGCGCTTGGCCCGCCAGCCGACAGCGGGGGTGTCGAAAGCGGTGGCGATGACGCGCTCGGCCGGCTTCCAGACGAAACGCTGGATTTCTTCGTCGACATTGGCGGTCTCGACGATGCCGCCGAAGCCGATCTCATAGGAGCTTTCGCGCCGCTCGAATTCCCAGGGGTTGCCGTGGGCAAGCCAGGTCTCCGGCAATTCCACCTGCCAGCCATCGGCCATCTGCTGGCGGAACAGGCCGTGCATGTAGCGAATGCCGTAGCCGTAGGCGGGCACGTCGACGGTTGCCATCGATTCCATGAAGCAGGCAGCAAGACGGCCGAGGCCGCCATTGCCGAGAGCCGCGTCCGGTTCAAGCAATGCGATGATATCGATATCGACGCCGAGCGAGGCGAGCGCATCACGCATCTCTTCCATCAGGCCGATATTGGTCATGGCATCGCGCATCAGCCGGCCGATGAGGAACTCGAGCGAGAGATAATAGACGCGCTTGGCACCGGTCGCGTAGGTCTGGCGGGTCGAATCCATCCACTTGTCGGTGATGCGGTCACGCACCACGAGGATGGCTGCCGTCAGCCAGTCATGCGGCTTGGCGACCTTCGGATCCTTGCCGATGCGGTACTTCAGGCGTTCGAGAATTTCGACGGCAAGCTGATCGGGTTCGGAGGAACGAAGTGCGGGCTGCGGCAGTTCGTTGGCGGAAATCTTGTTCATCATCAGAACTGTCTTACCCTTTTGCGTTGGGAGGTCGCAGGCCGGAACCGACCGGGGATGGGCAATTTATGCATCGATCCGAAGCGCTTGCAACAGCTGTTTTTAAAAGGATTAGAATTGCCTGAATAGTAGGGATGCGCGACGAAGAACTGTGGCTTTGACCGTCGCGCCGACGAAAAATGCCGCCCGGCTGGACCGGGCGGCATAATGGTGCGCGCTTTTGTTTGTTTACTTGGTCAGGCGGGTTGCCATGGCCGAGGCCTTCTCGCCGATCGCCTTGAAGGCTGCGATCAAGTCGGCAGCTTCATCCGCCTCGAAGTAGTTGGCCGCGGTCGTCGCGCAGGCCTTGAGCAGTTTCTGGCCGCGGTCGGGTGCCATGAAGGCGACGGTGTAGACCTGAACGTTGTTCTTGCGTGCCGTATCGCACCATTGCAGCGTCACGGTATCGTCGCTGGTGTTGTTGTTGTCGCCATCGGTCATGAAGACGATGTACTTCGTGGCAATCTGACCATTCTTGGCCTTGTGCGCCGTGTCCTCGGTGGTCGCGGTGACCTTGCCGTAAGCCGTCTTGAAGGCGTTGCCGGATGCCGTGCCGCCGGTTGCAACGAGGGCGTTGACGTAGGTACCTGTTCCAGCCGTTCCCCAGGCGAGATTGCCAGCGGTGTCCTGCGCCGAATTGTAGGAAATGGCCGCCGTGCGGACGTAGACTTCCTTCGGATCAGCCGTCTTGAGCTGCGTGAGCAGATCTTTCACTGCTGTCTTCAAGGCATCGACCTTCGTGACATAGCAGGGGCTGGTGGCCTTGAGGTTCGGGTATTTGCCCCAGTTCGCCTCGGTGTAGTTCGGGCACGACGTCTTCGTCGTGTCCTTGGTGTTGGTCTTCCAGGCCATGGAGCCGGAACGGTCGAGGACGAGGTACATCGACAGCGCGTTCTTGGTTTCGGTGGCGCTTTCTGCTGTGGCCCGGGTTTCGAGCAGTATCGAATCCTGCCCAAGAAGGCGTGTCATCGCGTTGAACTGGATCGTCTTCTTGTTGGCGACCGTCACCTTGAAGGATTTGCCGGTCGCGCCGTTGGCGCTCTCGAGAATGTCGACCGTCGAGGAGTTGACTTCCAGCTCTTCAGGCGGTGCCGATTTGGCCGATGCGAGAGAACCGCTGACCGGGGCGCCACTGTCGTCGGCCGGAACGTCGACGACACTGCCGGCGGTTTGCGCCTTGAGGAAGTTTGCCGCAATTTCCTTGGCCTTCGCGATATCGGGCTTTTCTTTCGATACCAGGGCCGAGGCCGCCGCAAGTGCTGCCGCGTCGGCCGCATCCTGCATCTGGTTTTTGGTGGTTACCATCTTGGCCATGTCAATGGCGACGCCACCGGCGGCAAGGATCAATGGCATTACCAAGGCTGCCATTATGCCGAAATTGCCGCCACGGTCCTTCAGCATAGCCATGAAGGACCGGTTGATCGTGGATCGTTTTCCCATCTCTGCACACCCCAAGGAACACGTTGCAAGCTTGAGGCGACATTAGCGGCGATGACTTACGATATCGTTCAGGCGATAGAATCAATTTTACCGGAATGCCGGAAATCCAGTGCTTACAGCAGGTTCCGGCGATGTCGTGGTGTTTGAAAACGGGAATGCGATGTCTCGAAACGGGTCAGGTGACCGGAATGACGTCAACGGCCTGTTCGGTCTTCTGTCCGCCGTAACTCTTCAAGACGCCGATGACGGGTGCGACGTCACCGTAGTCGCGGCCATGGCCGACGACGATATGGTCGGTTCCTGCGGGGATATTGTTGGTTGGGTCGAGTTCCAACCAGCCGGCGGTGGTGCCGCACCAGATGCGAACCCAAGCGTGCATGGCGTCGGCGCCTTCCAGGCGTTCCTTGCCCTCAGGGGGAATTGTTCTTAAGAATCCGCTAACATATCCGGCGGGGATGCCGAGGCTTCTCAGCGCCACGATCATCACATGGGTGAAATCCTGGCAGACGCCGCGCTTGAGTGCGAAGGCTTCGGCCGGTGTGGTGTTCACCGTCGTCGCTTCGGCGTCGTAGACGAAGTCCCGGTGGATGCGGGCGCAGATCGCAGTGGCAATCTGGCGGATCGTCATGCCGGGCGTGACCTCGGCTTGCGCGTAGTCCGCGATTTCCGGCGCCTCTGCGAGCAGTGGGCTCGGACCGACGAAATGATGCGGGGCGTCCGGCTCGACCGACCAGCAGGCGGCCAGCTCCATGGGCAAGCGGGAAAGATCCGCCGAAAAGTCTGCTGTCAGCGGCAGCGGCTCCACCTGTACGCGCGCCTGCATCCGGATGACGAGATCGTCATGGGCGGAGCGGAACAGGATGGCCGTGAAGGGATTGGAGAAGAAGTCGACGCTTTCGGAGCGTTCCGCCGGCATCGGGTGGCAACTGAGCGAGCCGACGACGAGCCGCTGCCGGCCTGGCAGCGTCGCCGGCAACACGCGAACCAGATGGCGCCCGCCGGACACGGGCACTTCGTAGCCGTAGGTGATCTTCAGGCTGATATCGTAGAGCATGGTCGTGTCCTGCGGTCAGCCGAGATAGGTGTTGGCGAGAATGTTGGAAAGCTCTTCGAGGTCCCGTTCCAGCCTGTTGTAGACGCCGAGGTTCATGGCCTCCGGCGTCATGACGGCAAGGCCGGAATGCAGGCGCATCGCCTCGCGGTAGAAGGGCGACATCTGGCCGTTGACGAAGGCGTTCGGCAGAAGCTCGACCTCGGTCTTGATCTCGTTCAACTGGTAGAGCACCGAGCGCGGGTTGAGCGGATCGAGTGCCAGAAGGTCGGTTACGGTGAGTGCGGCCGTGTTGACGTTGTAGCGTCGGCGGTGGGTCATGACGCTGTCGCCGATCTCAAGCAGCATGTCGTAGGCGCCATCGGGTGCGTTGGGACCCGACATATGGCCGAGCAGCCGCGTCATGTGCAGGCCACGCTCGATATAGCGGCCGATCGACAGGAAGCGCCAGCCGGTGAAGCGGTACATGTTTTCGTGCACGAGACCGGCAAAGCCGGCAAGCTTGCGCAAGAGCACGGTCATGGCGCGGGTGGCATCGTCGCCCGATTGCACCGTCGCATGGAACTTTCGCGCCGTCTGCGACAGATCGTTGAGCGCCAGCCATCCGTCCGGCGAGAAGCGGTCCCGGATATTGCCGGCGCTGAAGAGCGCGCTGGAGATATTGGCCAGCAGGCTGTCGGGCACGGCCTGGCGGGTATCGATATCCAGCGCCGCCAGATAGTCGGTCACATCCTGGAGCAGCGGCAGGCTCGGGTCGGCAGTCTCGGCAAAGCGGCCGTGCCAGGCACGCAGGATGCGCAACGCCCCTTCCGCCCGCTCGATGTAGCGGCCGAGCCAGAACAGATTGTCGGCGGCCCGACTCGGCAGGCTTCCCGGCATGTTGCGGGTGAAGCTTTCTTCGGCCGGCAGAAGGGTGGTGCGTTCGACCGGCCGATCGCTGACGATCCAGACGTCGGCCGCCGTGCCGCCGGCCTGCATGGCGATGGCGGCAACGTCGTCGCCGGAACCGATGCGGGCAAAACCGCCGGGCATGATCTGCCAGCCGTCGCGCGTTCGGGCGGCAAAGACGCGCAGGCTCATCGGGCGTGGCGTCAGGCGGCCGCGCACCCAGGCCGGCGTGGTCGACAGCGTCACCGCCTCCTGGCCGACAAGCCTTCCGCCCTCGGCATCGAGCCAATCGGGGATCGCTGCTCTGTCCCGTTCGGCAAGCGTCGCGCCGAGCACGGATTGGCTGTTGTCGTCGAAGAAGGGACGTGTCGCATAGGCCGGACCAATGACCATGCGCTCGATGTTGGCGGCAACCTCGGCCCGCTCGGACGTCTGGCCGCACCACCAGGTGGCGATCGACGGAAGCTTCTGGTCCTCGCCAAGCAGGTGCCGGCAGATCGCCGGCATGAAAGCGAGAAATGCGCGGGTTTCGACGATGCCGGAGCCAAGTGCGTTGACGATGGCGACGGACCCGGCCCGGAGAGCCTCGACGATGCCCGGCGTGCCGATATGCGAGGACTGGTTCAGTTCCAGCGGATCGGCGAAGGCGGCGTCGAGGCGGCGCCAGAGAACACCGACAGGCTTCAGCCCGGCGACGGTGCGCACCATCACCCGGCCGCCGACAACCGTCAGGTCTTCGCCTTCCAAGAGCATGAAGCCGAGATAGCGGGCGATATAGGCATGCTCGAAATAGGTCTCGTTGGCGATGCCGGGCGAAAGCACCGCGATGCGATCATCCGGGTGCAGCTTGCGCGCCTGCAGCGTGTCGCGGAAGGCGCCGAAGAAGCCGGCGAGGCGATGCACGTGGGTTTCGGCATAGAGATTGGAAAAGGCGCGGGTGGTGGCGACCCGGTTTTCGAGTGCGAAGCCGGCGCCGGACGGTGCCTCGGTGCGATCGGAAAGCACCCACCAGTTGCCATCAGGCCCGCGGCCGATCTCGAAGGAGATGAATTGCAGGAAATGGCCATCGGCCGGTTTGACGCCGACGAGCGGCCGGAGAAATTCGGGGTTGGACGCGACAAGCGCCGGCGGCAGCAGGCCTTCGCGCACCAGCCGGTTTTCGCCGTAGACGTCGGCGACCACCTTCTCCAGAAGCTCGGCCCGCTGGATGAGCCCTTGCGAGACCGTCGCCCATTCATTCTCGTCGATCAGAACCGGGATATGGGACAGCGGCCAGCTTCTCTCCGAGCTGTCCTTGCCGCCATAGACCCGATAGAAGACGCCGGCATCGCGCAGATAGCGGTCGGCGCGGGCGAAGCGGTTGGCAAGCTCGGTGTCGTCGAGGCGGCCGAGCGTCGAAAGCAGCCGCTGCCAGACGGGCCGCACGTTGCCTTGCGCGTCGAGCATCTCGTCGGCAATGCCGGGAAGTGCGCGATAGCCGAAGACCGGATCGTCATCGATGCCCTGCCGGTCTGCGGCTGCTGTCTGCTTCTTCGCCATTTACGCTCCTGGCGGACGCCTGAGATCAAGCGTCAGCGGAAATTCCATCGACGGGCTTTCCGGGTGAAGCAGGTAGCCTCCCGGGGTGTGACCCCAGGGCTCGAACCGCGCCAGTCGCCGCGCTTCTGCCTCGTTGCCATTGACCGGAAATGTCTCGTAGCTGCGCCCGCCCGGGTGGGCGACGTGGTAGACGCATCCGCCAATCGCCCGATTCGACCATGTATCATAGATATCGAATGCAAGGGGAGTGTTCACGGGCAAAACCGGGTGCAGGCCGGCGGACGGCTGCCAGGCCTTGTAGCGGACGCCGGCAACGGCACTGCCGTTGGCGCCGATCTTGGAAAGAGGCACGGGACGACCGTTGCAGGTGACCGTGTAGCGCCCGGGATTGGGCGTATCGAGCTTGACCTGCAGTCGCTCGACGGAGCTGTCGACATAGCGAACGGTGCCGCCGATCGCCCCTTGTTCGCCCATCACATGCCAGGGCTCCAGCGCCTGGCGGATTTCCAGCTTGCCGCCCTCGTATTCGACCTGACCACAGAAAGGGAAGCGGAACTCGAGCTGGGCTTCGAACCATTCCGGGCGAAGGTCGAAGCCGTGAGCGCGCAGGTCGGCAAGGACTTCAAGAAAATCCTGCCAGACATGATGCGGCAGCATGAAGCGATCGTGCAGGGCCGTGCCCCAGCGCACGAAGCGGCCATCGAGCGGGTGCTTCCAGAAGCGGGCGATGAGCGCGCGCACCAGCAGCTGCTGGGCAAGCGACATGCGGGCGTTCGGCGGCATCTCGAAGCCGCGGAACTCGACGAGGCCGAGGCGGCCGGTCGGCCCGTCCGGCGAAAACAGCTTGTCGATGCAGATTTCGGCGCGGTGGGTGTTGCCGGTGACATCGACGAGCAGGTTGCGGAACAGCCGATCGACCAGCCAGGGCAGCGGTGGCGGCGTTGCCGAGCCGGGCAGCGGCACCTGCGCCAGCGCGATTTCCAGTTCGTAGAGCTGGTCGTGCCGGGCCTCGTCGATGCGCGGGGCCTGGCTCGTCGGCCCGATGAACATGCCGGAGAACAGGTAGGAGAGTGCCGGATGGCGCTGCCAATAGAGCGCGATGCTTTTCAAAAGGTCGGGACGGCGGAGGAACGGGCTGTCATTGGGGTTGGCGCCGCCGACGACGACGTGATTGCCGCCGCCAGTGCCGGTGTGGCGGCCGTCGATCATGAACTTGTCGGCGCCGAGCCGGCTTTGACGCGCCTCTTCGTACACCGCCGTAGTGATATCGACGCACTCCTGCCAGCTGGCGGCCGGATGGATGTTGACCTCGATGACGCCGGGGTCGGGTGCCACGCGGATGACGTTGATGCGCTCGTCGTGCGGGGGGGCGTAGCCTTCGATATGCAGCGGCAGGCCGAGGGCTGAGGCCGCCCGTTCGGTCGAAGCGATCAGGTCGAGATACTCCTCGATGCTCGTGGTTGGTGGCATGAAGACGCAGAGCCTGCCGTCGCGCGGCTCGACGCTAATGGCGGTGCGCACCAGTCCGGCGATTTCATCGCGTGGCGGGGCTTGAGGACTTTCAGGCGTTTCCGATGCCTGGAAACGCGAGTGCTGCTGGCGCGTGCTGGTTTCGGCGAAATCCGGCAGATCGTAACGCGGAACGGTCGGGTCAACAGGATGGATATAGGGATAGGCCGACGGCGGGACATAGGGCAGGGCGCCGAGCGGAAGACGATAACCGACGGGGCTGTCGCCGGGAACGAGGAAGATGCGGCCGCGGCGTGTCTGCCATTTCTCGCTCATCCAGCGCACGCCGGTCGCCTGCGCATTCCAGGCCTGCACCGGCAGCACGTAGCCGGTCGGTGCCGTCAGGCCGCGCTCGAACACGCGGGCCATGCGGCTGCGCTCCTCGGGATCCTTCAGCTTGGAATTGGCCGGATCGACATTGTCGGGAAGGTTCGCCTCCTTGAGCAGCCAGTCGGCCGGATCTTCGAAGGCCGGCACCACCATCTCGGCCGGCACGTTCAATTCGGCGGCCACCACATGGAGCAGGCGCTCCGCGTCCCCGGCCGTCACGTCATGGCGCCCGTTTTCCTCGGCAATGAGATCGGGCTCGCGCCAGATCGGCACGCCGTCCTTTCGCCAGTAGAGCGAGAAGGTCCAGCGCGGCAGGCTTTCGCCCGGATACCACTTGCCCTGGCCGTAATGCAGGAAACCGCCGGGTGCGAAGCGTTCGCGCAGCCTGCGGATGAGGATATCCGCCTTTTCGCGTTTGGTCGGCCCGACGGCCTCGGTGTTCCATTCCTCGGCTTCGAAGTCGTCGATCGACACGAAGGTCGGCTCGCCGCCCATCGTCAGGCGCACGTCGTTTTCGGAAAGCACCTGGTCGACATGTTTGCCAAGCGCGTTCAACGCTTCCCAGCTTTCGTCGGAGAACGGTTTGGTGATGCGCGGATGCTCGGCGACGCGCGAAACCTTCATATCGAAGGCAAAGTCGGTGCGGGTCGCGGGATCTCCGAAGAAGCCGCCGGAGATCGGGGCGGCGTTGCGGTAATGCGGCGTGGCGGCGAGCGGAATATGGCTCTCGCCCGTCAGAAGGCCCGAGGTCGGGTCAAGGCCGACCCAGCCGGCGCCCGGCAGGTAGACCTCGGCCCAGGCGTGCAGGTCGGTAAAGTCGCGCTCGGTTCCGGACGGGCCGTCGAGCGCCTTGAGATCGGGCGCAAGCTGGATGAGATAGCCCGACACGAATCGGGCGGCATAACCCAGGTTGCGCAGGATCTGCACAAGCAGCCAGCTCGAATCCCGGCACGATCCTCTGGCCGACGTCAGCGTTTCCTCCGGCAGCTGGACGCCGGGCTCCATGCGGATGACATAGCCGACGTCCTGCTGGAGCCTGGCATTGAGGCCGACGACCATGTCGATGGTGCGCTGCCGCGAGCGATCGACGGTCGCCATGAATGCGGCGAGCGCCGGCCCCATGGGTTCCGGCGTCATGTAGATCTTCAGGTCGTCGATCAGGTCGTCTGGGTAGGCGAAGGGCCAATGTTCGGACTCTTCCTCGATGAAGAAGTCGAAGGGGTTGTAGACGGTCATGTCGGCGACCAGATCGACCTCGATCTTCAGTTCGGTGACCGGGTCGGGGAAGACGTAGCGGGCGAGATAGTTGCCGTAGGGATCCTGCTGCAGATTGACGAAGTGGTTGGCCGGCGAAACCTTCAGCGAGTGGCTGATGACCTTGGTCTTGGAGTGGGCCGCCGGTTTCAATCGGATGATCTGCGGCGAAAGCCTGATCGGGCGGTCATAGGTATAGTGGGTCAGGTGGTAGATACTGGCCTTGATCGACATACCGGATTTTGTCCCCTCGATGGCAAGTCTGGCGCCGCCATTCCCGGGAAGTTTGTGCAATGCGAAGAGAGAAAGCAAGCGCGAAAGACAGCGCCGGATTTCTCCGGCGCTGTCTTTCGCCAGGGCTGGCGATCACACTGCCGGCGGGTTCAGGCGCGAGAAGCCCTCTTGTAGGTGATAGGGGAAGTGCGGGTAGGCGGGTGTCTTGCCGCTGGCCTTGTCCAGCCGGCCGATCTGCTCGGCGGTCAGCGACCAGCCGACAGCACCCAGGTTCTGGCGCAGTTGCTCTTCGTTGCGGGCGCCGATGATGACGCTCGACACCGTCGGGCGCTGCAGCAGCCAGTTGATGGCGATCTGCGGGATGGTCTTGCCGGTCTCTTCGGCCAATTGGTCGAGCACATCGACGATGTCATAGAGCTTGTCGTCATCGACCGGAGGGCCGAAGGAGGCAGTATCGTGCAGGCGGCTTCCTTCCGGCCAGGGCTGGCCGCGCCGGATCTTGCCGGTCAGCCGACCCCAGCCGAGCGGGCTCCAGACGAGCGCGCCGACGCCCTGATCGAGCCCAAGCGGCATCAGCTCCCATTCATAGTCGCGCCCGACCAGCGAGTAGTAGACCTGATGGGCGACGTAGCGCGGGTAGCCGTGTTTTTCCGCCGCGGCCAGCGACTTCATCAACTGCCAGCCGGCGAAATTGGAAACGCCGACGTAGCGCAGCTTGCCGGCACGCACCAGCGTATCGAGCGTCGAAAGCACCTCTTCGACCGGCGTACCGGCATCGAAGGCGTGCAACTGCATCAGGTCGATATAGTCGGTGCCGAGGCGGCGCAGCGCGTCGTCGACGCCCTTGACCAACCGCGAGCGGGAGGAGCCGGCGTCGTTCGGGCCGTCGCCCATCGGCAGCGACATCTTGGTGGAGATCAGCACCTCGTCGCGCCGGCCCTTGATGGCCGCGCCGAGCACCTCTTCGGAGGCGCCGTCCGAATAGACGTCTGCCGTGTCGAACAGATTGACGCCGGCCTCGATGCAGATGTCGACGAGACGGCGTGCCTCGGCATTGTCGCTGTTGCCCCAGGCGCTGAAAAGCGGGCCCTTGCCGCCGAACGTACCAGCGCCGAAACTGAGTGCCGGAACCTTCAATCCTGATGAGCCAAGCCGTCTGTATTCCATCATTCGAACTCCTCGTTGCTTTCATGCCTGTCTAGCAAGAGGAAGGTGGTGTCTGCGCCATTTGAGAGGTAGACCATTTGCAGGAACATCATTTGTGAGTTCAAATCACATGTCTCGAAACTCGATCAACCGTTCCGGCGAAATGGCCGTCTTCGTCAGGGCCGTCGAGCTCGGCGGCTTCTCGGCGGCGGCGCGCGAATGCTGCATGACGCCGTCGGCGGTGAGCAAGCTGGTGCAGCGGCTGGAAGACAGGCTTGGCGTGCGGCTGATCAACCGTTCGACGCGGCAATTGCAGCTGACGCCGGAGGGCTGTGCCTTTCACGAGCGGGCGGCCCGCATTCTCGCCGATATCGACGACGCGGAGCGACAGGCAGCCGCCGGCGACGTGCCGGGAGGGCGTGTCCGCATCAACGCCAGCGCGTCCTTTGCCACCCATGTGCTGATGCCGCTGCTGCCGGAATTGCTGAGCGCATACCCGGATCTGTCGGTCGATATCATCCAGACCGATGCCGTCGTCGACCTGATGACGGAGCGCGTCGACATCGCGATCCGCGCGGGGCCGCTCAAGGCCTCCAGCCTGATTGCGCGCAAACTCGGCAGCACGTCGACGATCATTGTCGCAGCGCCCTCTTACATCGCGCGTTACGGCAGGCCCGAGAACCTTGAAGAGCTACTGACGCACAACCGCCTGAGCCTCAGCTATACCAGGGCCATCGACGGCTGGCCGGTATTGTCCAACGGGCAGACCATATTGGTGCCGCCGAGCGAAAAGGTGCGCGTCAGCGACGGCGAGGGATTGCGCCGGCTGGCGCTGGCCGGCGTCGGACTGGCGAGGATGGCGGCCTTCACGGTTCGGGACGACATCGAAGCCGGCCGGCTGGTGCCGCTTCTCGAGCATCTCAATCCGGGGGACCGAGAAACCTTCCATGCGGTGTTTCAAGGGCAGGGCGGCGCGCTGGGGGCGGGCACGGCTTTCCGGCTGATGACGAGACGGGAGTCCAGGGCTAGCCGCAGACGCGGTTGCGCCCTTCGGATTTTGCCCGGTAGAGCTCGGTGTCGGCGCTTTCGATCAGGCCTTTCCAGCCCGGATTGGCGTCGGCGCCGGCGACGCCGAAGCTTGCGGTGACGCTGAGTTCCCGGCCATCGGCAAGGGTGATCGGCGCGCGCGCCAGGTTCGACCGGATGCGCTCGGCAAGGGCGCGGGCTGCCTCGAGATCGTCGCCAGGGGTAATGACGGCAAACTCCTCGCCGCCAAAACGGGCCACCAGATCAGAGGAGCGCACGGAATAGCGGATGATGCGTGCGGTTTCCTTCAGCACGATGTCGCCGACGAGATGGCCATGGGTGTCGTTGATCTGCTTGAAGTGGTCGATATCCATGAGGATGAGACAGGCGTTCTTGTCGCTGCCTGCCGCGCCCTCGGCGCCGCCGATGAGTTCCAGCGCGCGACGATTGAGCAGGCCGGTCAATTCATCGGTTTCGGCCTGGCGTTCGAGATGCTTCATCAGGAGCGTGCGCTCGTCGAGCCTTAGGCGCAGCACGTCGATCGCATCGAAGAGCCGCCCCATTTCGCCTTCGCCGCCCTTGCCGCTCAATCGGGCGATCGGGCGATCGTTGGCAAGTTCGATGATGCTGTGGCGGGCGAGCAGCAGCGGCTCGAAGACCAGCGAACGTGCGCGACGCATGAGGATGAGAAGGACGATGAACAGGGCGAAGGTTGCCGTGCTGGCGATCGTCAGCTTTATCGAGGCCTGCGTCTTGCTGCTGGCGAGCCTCTCGACAGTCGCATCCATGAAATCGCGGCGAAGGGTTTCGAGCGGCTTCATTTTCGGAACGTAGCGGTCGGTGAACTGCTCGGCCGTCATCGGGTAGTGCCCGGTATGCCGGCCGACCGACACGACGCTGTCGATAATCGCAAAACCTTCGCCGAAGAACTGGTGCTCGATCGCGGCGATATCGGCGATGTTCTTCGGCTTCAGCCCGGGCAACGCGCCCGGCCTGCCGACGACAGACCAGATTTCCTGCAGGCGACCACGGGTTCGCTCGCTGTCGGCGATGTTTCTGGCTTCCAGCGGTTTTCCGACCGCGACCGGAGCCATGAGCTGGGAGGCGAGGCGGCCACCGTCCTCGCGCAGATTGGCCAGCATATGGGCGGCGATGGCGATCCCGGCCAGATCGGGATCGGTGTTGGTCAGGCGCTGGATGTTCCAGTCGAAGGCGGGGCGCATCGCGTCGATCACCGCGAACATGCCTTCGATCGCCAGCTGGATTTCCTTGAGGTCGCGGCGCTCCGGCGGCATGGCGGCGATGCGGTCGATTTCGGCGCGGGCGATGAGAAGGCGGCGCTGGACTTCCGCCAGGATGGGGGAGAGTGCCGCTGCCGGCTCCGACCGACTGCCATCGGTCGCGCCGGCAATGATCTCGGAGAGGGCAGCGTCGCTGCGCGACCTGAACTCGGCAAGGCGTGCCTGAACCGAGCCCGTCGCAACGCCGATGCCCATGACCCCGTTCGACGGTCCGCGCTCGGCCGACAGATAGGTTGCCGTGTCGAGAACACGGCAGAACGCCATGACTTCCACAAGGTTGCGTCGGGCGATAACGAAGTCGGAATAGGATGCGGCAATGATTTCGGTTGCCAGCACACCCGTGCAGGCCACCACGATGCCAATCAGCCACTGCAGTTTGCGGCGAAGCAGCTTGGCCGAGCGAATATCCCCCACGCTCTTGCGGCCCTCTAGCTCATTGTCGGTGTGATTGGTCATTTGCGCGAAGTTGGTCCACCAATGCACCGGCAACGTACCGGAGGTCGCGACAATTCGTTGCCGCGAAGAACGAATGCTTTCCGCGATCAGTGATACGTGCCGCAGTACTATCGCATAAGGTGTTAAATATCCTTGAAATGCCCTAAAATACCAGGGGTAAAACTGCAACTGAGGGATGCGCACGGCGCAGGGCATGCGCAGTTGACAGAACTGTGCCTGACGTCCGGCGCCCAGTGCGGTTCGACCTGCCTGGGCCGCATCGGCGGGTGCCAGGCAGATCCGTTTCAATGGCGCTCAGCCTCGCTGGCCGACCAGGGCAAAGAGGGCGCCTTGAGGGTCGAGCGCCTGGACGATCCAGGCCCCGCCCGGCACTTCCATCGGCTCGAGCACGATCTTGCCACCGCCGGATTTGATGCGCTCGATGGCCGTGTCGAGCGCTGGAACGCTGATGTAATAGAGCCAATAAGGGGACGGGATGTCCTTCGGCTTGGTCATCATGCCGCCGGCCTGGGCGCCATCGATGGCAAAGATCTGGTAGGTGCCCATCTCGCCCATATCCATGCCCTGGTCCTTGGTCCAGCCGAAGGCCCCGGCATAGAAGGGGAAGGCCGTGTCGAGGTCCCCGGACATCAGTTCGTGCCAGCCGATCTGGCCGGGCGCCATCGGGTCGACAGCGGGTGGTGGTTCGCCGATGCCGGTGAACAGGGCGAAAACCGCTCCATGAGGGTCGGTGGCGATGGCGAAGCGGCCGATGCCGGGGATGTCGTCGGGCGCGCGGTGGATCTTGCCGCCCTTGGCAGCAACATCCGCGGCCGCGGCATCGACATCGTCGACGCCGATATAGCCGAGCCAGGCGGGCGGCACGTTCATCTCGAGTGCGCCCTCGGGCATGGTCATCAGCCCTGCGACTTGCTGCTCGCCTTTCGTAAACAGGGTATAGCTCACGCCCGGCATGCCGGCGTCGCGGGCGTCCCATCCGACGACATCCTTGTAGAAGGTTTCTGCCGCACTGATGTCGGTCGTCATCAGTTCGTACCAGACGAATTTGCCGTGATGGCCTGCCATCTTCTGTCCTCCGGTTGCAAAGTTGGAAGCCGCGCTGATCGAGGCCAACGCGCGCCGAGTGATATGTTTGAAATTCGCCGTCAGAGGCGGGTGTATTGCGCCGTCATCAGTTCCTTCCAGGTCCCGTCGTCCCTTCTGACATGGGCTGTCAGCAGCCGTAGGGATTGGCCGTGAAGGGTTATTGCGTCGCGATATCTCGCCTGCTTTCCCGGAACATCGAAGTCCGGACCATCGCAATAGAGGGAGAGTGTCCGTCCGTCGGGTTCAAGCTCGCCGTCATAGATCCACATGTGGGTCATCATCGAACCGACCCAGGTCCCAACGAAGCGACCGGTTTCAGGGTTGTAACCGAGGGTCATCAAGCTCTGGCCGAAATTGCCGTCCGGCATCGTGCCGCGCCCTTCGAAGACCGTCCAGAGACCTTCAAGGCTGCGAACATGTTCGGTCCAGGGGGGGCCTTTCACCGGCGCATCGGGTGTGTGCACCTGCCAATCGCCGAGCAATTGCTCAAGCCAGCGATGGGCCTCCTGCGGCTCCGCTTTCATCGATGTTTCCCTTCCGAGGGCGGCTTGCCATTCGATCTGAGATGCACGTCAAGGGTACAGGCGAGTAGAAACGCACGCGAAGAGGAAAGGTTCCATCGCCGGGTGCGTTGCTATCGGAGGCTCAGCCGGCCTTGCGTCGAGGGGCATCTTCGTATTCGTCGTTGCGACGCACGAAACCCTGTGTGCCCTCTTCATTTCGTCCCTTCGGCGCGCGGTCGAGAAGCATCAGCGTGCCGACCATTTCCTCAAGCCCGCGGGCATAGGTGGAATAGGTGTGGTAGACGGCGCCGTCGTCGGCCTTCTGGAAGGCGCTGAGGCCAGGCAGTTCCTCGTGCGCATTGGCACTTTCGGTCTCGGTGAAGTTGTAGACGACCTTGCCTTCAGCGAGTTCGGCCTGAGTGAACGCGACGTGAAAGTCGCTGTTGAAGCCGTTGCCCTCGGCCGAAACCCAGGGAAAGTGCCAGTCCATGCGTTTCCTGTAGGCCTCGAGCTTGGAAAGCGGCGCATTGGACGCGGCGATCAAGGTGACGTCGTGGTGATTGAGGTGCGGCAGCATGCCGTCGAAATGATCGACGAGGAACGAGCAGCCGGGGCATCCGGCTTCCCAGGTCGGGCCGAACATGAAGTGGTAGACGACAAGCTGGCTGCGTCCGTCGAAGAGATCGGCCAGGGATTTCTGACCGTTCGGCGTATCGAAGATGTAGGATTTTTCCATCTTCACCCAGGGCAAGGCGCGGCGCGCTTCGTTGACCTTGTCCCTCAGGTGGGTGTGCTCTTTTTCCAGATCCAGCAGGCTTTTTCGCGCTTCAAGCCATTCCTGTGGCGATACGACTGCATGCTCCTGTCTCATGCCCGTTCCTCCTTCCAACGTTGCACTTGACTAATTACGTTGATATCAACGTTAATCAATCATGTCAAAATCGCCGACCATTCCGTTCGAGACCACATTGTTCGTAAAGGACACCTGCCTGTGCCTGCACGTCCAGCGCGCGGCCCGTGCGATCGCCCGTCAGTTCGATGAGGCGTTGCGACCACTTGACATCACCAACGGGCAGTTTTCCCTGCTGATGGCGCTCAATCGCCCGGTGCCGCCGAACATGCGTGCCGTGGCTTCGCTGCTTGCCATGGACCGGACGACGCTGACGGCGGCGCTGAAGCCGCTGGAACGACGCAGGCTCGTCGAGATTTTCGCCGACGAGGACGACCGGCGGTCGCGCAGGCTGCGGTTGACACCGGAGGGTGAGGGTCTGCTGGCGCGGGCCGTTCCGATCTGGAAGGCAACCCACGAGGTCGTCGACGAGAGGCTGGGACAGGGCGGGCCGGAGCGTTTGCGCGCCGATCTTCTGCAGTTTTCTTAAAGCCGGGCCAGCGCTCTGGAGTGTTTCCGATTGAGACAGAATCGTAGAAGCGCGTTATCTCTTTGCTTTACGCATTTCCTGACGGAAAACCGCTTCGCACTTTTCCTGGGAATGCTCTAAGCCGTCGCCGGGCGATCCCGCAGCAGGGCGATGGCGTCGGCGATCAATGCGGTTGCCTGCCGCAGCCGCTCCTCGCCGAGTTCCGCGCCGAAGGCATCAGCCCAGACGGCCTGCCTCGCCTTGATTTCATCCAGCACCTCTTCGCCGCGCGGCGTCGGCATCATCAGCTTGGCACGCTGATGCGCCGGATTGTCGCCATAGGCGATCAGTCCCTCTTCTTCGAGCAGATCGGCGATGCGCTGCACGCCTTGTCGCGCAAGGCCAAGCGCGCGTGCGGCATCGGCGACTGACATCGGCGCATGGTTTGCCGCCGCCAGCACCTGCCAGCGTGCACTCGTCTGTCCTGAGGGTTTGGCGAGCACGTCGCCTGCTGCCGTCAATGGACCGGTCAGGCGAAGCACCGAGATGGCGAACTCGGCGAAGGCGTGGCCGGCGGGGGTGCGGACGGGGTCATTCATGTTGACAGTAACTACCATTGTGCGATGGTGGATAATGACAGCATGTTGTCATGATGGCGCGCTCGTCGCAAGCGTTTTGATCGTACGAAAGGAAACGGGAATGGCAAAACGAACCTACAAAGGCAGTTGCCACTGCGGCGTTGTGCGCTACGAGGCCGATTTCGACCTCGACGCCGGAACGACCAAGTGCAACTGTTCGCTCTGTGCCAAGGTGCGGTACTGGGGCGTGCAGGTCCAGCCCGGAGATTTTCGGCTTCTATGCGATGAGGCCGATATCGGCGACTACCAGTTCGGCGCCAAGGTCGGTCATCACCGCTTCTGCCGAGCCTGCGGCATCGTGCCGTTCACTCATGGCTACGTCGAGGAACTGGGTGGGGCCTATTACTCCGTCAATCTCGCCTGCGTCGACGACCTCGACCCTTCGGCGCTCGCCGACGCCTCGGTCTACTATATGGACGGACGCAGCGACAACTGGGCCAATGCCCCTGCAGAAGTCAGACACCTTTAGACAGGTGCGCTATCCGGATGCGGCGCCCGCTAGCGCCCGTTTCCCGAAGCCTGGTCGCCAAATTATTTGACAATATGTTGTCGTTATGCAAAAAGTGAAATTGACAATAAGTTGTCAACATTGTTGCGCTCAGCGCGCGTTGTCTGGTCTTCAATTGGGAGTGACGGTGATGAAACTGACCTATCGGGGAAGCTGCCATTGCGGAAAGATCCGCTATGAGGCCGACATCGATCTCGACGCCGGTACCGGCAAGTGCAATTGCTCGATCTGCTGGAAAAAGCGCTACTGGGGCGCGATCGTCAAACCGGATGCGTTCCGACTGCAGGCAGAGGAAGTCGATATCGCCGACTACCAGTTCGGAAGCATGAGCGGGCATCATCGCTTCTGCAAGACCTGCGGCATTGCCGCCTTTGGCCATGGCTATATCGAAGAGATCGGCGGCGCCTACTACTCCGTCAATCTGGCCGCCCTCGACGATCTCGATCCGGCGGTGCTGGCAGAGGCGCCGGTTCAATACATGGACGGCCGCAACAACAACTGGTTCCACCCGCCGGCCGAAACGCGGCATCTCTAGAGAATTTCCCGGAAAAGTGCGAAGCGGGTTTCCGGCAGAAGATGCGAGGAAACAAGGAGATAGCGTGCTTCTGTGCCTCCGTCTGAACCGAAAGCGCTGTAGGACAGGTCCTCAGGCATCGGCGCGGCGCGGCGGCAAGTTTCAAACCTTTCGGAACTCGAGGTGATATGTGACCTCTTCGCCGGTTGTCGGATCGACGCCCGGCGCGCTGTGGATTACCAGCCGCTCGCCATCCAGAATATAGGGACGGGTCAGGTCCGAAGTGCCCCAGATGGGATTCCAGCTCGCATCGACATGATGGATGACTTTGCCGTCGTCAAGCGTATAGGAGCCGGCATAGGCGAGCATCGAATCGAACAGCGCCACCTTTTCCTCGTCGGTGGGTGCCGTGCCCTTTGGTGCGGGTCGGTGACGCTCGCGACCACCACCGCAGTCATGCGGCCATCGGGCTGGTAGGAGAGATAGCCGATAGGGTCTGGCCCCATGGCATCGGTGACTTCGCCCGATACCACCGCCTTGCGGGTCCAGGAGAGCATTTTCCAGGTGCCGAGCAGGTCCGCTGCGTTTGTCATCGTTCACCCCGATAAAATTAGATAAATCTAAAATAGCAGGTGAATCGCGTGCGGAACAGGCGGGCTGAGCTTGGTAACGGCGTGTGTGGTCGTGAGCGGTTCCACCCGCATAAAAAAAGCCCCCGCGAGCGGGAGCCCTTCGTCTCTTAAATCGTCGTCCGTTCAGAGATCGCCGAGATCGCGAACTGCACCGCGGTCTGCGGACGTGGCAAAAGCAGCGTAGGCCTTGAGTGCTGTCGTCACCTTGCGCTTGCGGATTTCGGTCGGCTTCCAGCCCTTGGCGTCCTGCTCGGCGCGGCGGCTGCTGAGTTCCGCCTCGTCGACGCGCAGGCTGATCGTGCGGTTCGGGATGTCGATGTCAATCATGTCGCCTTCGCGCACCAGGCCGATCGTGCCGCCCTTTGCTGCTTCCGGCGAGACGTGGCCGATCGAAAGGCCCGAGGTGCCGCCCGAGAAGCGGCCGTCGGTGATCAGGGCGCAGGCCTTGCCAAGGCCCTTCGACTTCAGATAGCTCGTCGGATAGAGCATTTCCTGCATGCCAGGGCCACCCTTCGGCCCCTCATAGCGAATGACGACGACGTCGCCGGCCTTGACCTCGTTGGCAAGGATCGCCTTGACCGACGAGTCCTGGCTTTCGAAAACGCGGGCCGGGCCGGAGAACTTCAGGATGCTCTCGTCGACGCCGGCGGTCTTCACGATGCAGCCGTCGAGCGCGACGTTGCCCTTGAGGACTGCAAGGCCGCCGTCCTTGGAGAAGGGATGTTCGACCGAGCGGATGACGCCCTTTTCGCGGTCGGTGTCGAGTTCGTCCCAGCGGGCTGCCTGGCTGAAGGCGACCTGGGTCGGAACCCCGCCGGGAGCCGCACGGAAGAAGTTGCGAACGGTTTCGCTCGTCGTGCGGGTGATGTCCCAACGGTCGATGGCGTGGCCGAGGGTTTCGCTATGCACGGTCGGGCAATCGCGGTTGATCAGGCCACCCTTTTCGAGTTCGCCGAGGATCGACATGATGCCGCCGGCACGATGCACGTCTTCCATGTGCACGTCGCTCTTGGCGGGTGCCACC
Source organism: Sinorhizobium sp. A49 (assembly GCF_002002725.1). Taxonomy (GTDB): domain Bacteria; phylum Pseudomonadota; class Alphaproteobacteria; order Rhizobiales; family Rhizobiaceae; genus Ensifer. Next base: position 83,085 of record NZ_MUNW01000041.1, read on the forward strand.
TTGGACAGGCAGGGAACCTTGCGCGACAGCCGGTCGATGTCGGCCATGGTGAAATCCACTTCGCCCTCATGAGCGGCGGCGAGAATGTGCAGAACGGTGTTGGTCGAGCCGCCCATGGCGATGTCGAGTGCCATGGCATTCTCAAACGCCTGCTTCGAGGCGACGTTGCGCGGCAGCACACTTTCGTCGTCCTGTTCATAGTGGCGCCGCGTGATGTCGACGATGAGGTGGCCGGCTTCGACGAAGAGGCGCTTGCGATCGGCGTGGGTGGCGAGGGTCGAGCCGTTGCCCGGCAGCGACAGGCCGAGCGCTTCCGTCAGACAGTTCATCGAGTTGGCGGTGAACATGCCGGAACAGGAGCCGCAGGTCGGGCAAGCGGAGCGCTCGATGACCTGGACGTCCTCGTCGGAGATGTTGTCGTCAGCGGCAGCGACCATGGCATCGACCAGGTCGAGCGCATGGGTCTTGCCGTGCATGACAACCTTGCCCGCTTCCATCGGGCCGCCGGATACGAAGACGGCCGGGATGTTGAGGCGCAGTGCCGCCATCAGCATGCCGGGGGTGATCTTGTCGCAGTTGGAGATGCAGACCATGGCGTCGGCGCAGTGGGCATTGACCATGTATTCGACCGAGTCGGCGATGATCTCGCGCGACGGCAGCGAATAGAGCATGCCGTCATGGCCCATGGCGATGCCGTCATCAACGGCGATCGTGTTGAATTCCTTGGCGACGCCGCCGGCCGCCTCGATTTCGCGGGCGACGAGTTGGCCGAGGTCCTTGAGGTGCACGTGGCCAGGCACAAACTGCGTGAACGAGTTGACCACCGCGATAATCGGCTTGCCGAAGTCGCCATCCTTCATGCCCGTGGCGCGCCAAAGGCCGCGGGCGCCGGCCATGTTGCGGCCGTGGGTGGTGGTGCGGGAGCGATAGGCAGGCATGGACGTTTTCCTTCAAGGACGAAATGTCATTGGCTGATATGGCGATCACTGACCGCCAGTGCAGGGGCTACCTAGCGCAAAATTGCGTGCACGTCATCTTTTGCGTCAGATTATTTCGACGCGTCACTGCGCGCATTTCGGCCGGATATCGCCCCCTCGCGCCAGTCTAGCGCCGCGGCTTTGACTTGGACACCCGGCATGCAACCGCCCTTATGGAAATCTTATGTCGGCCGATGCAAGTCGCAATCGAAACCGGACGCGGGGCGGAGGTAGCGTTTGCCCATCGACAACGGGTGAGCACCATGACCCTTCACGATTTCAGCTTTCGCCATCGTTCCCGCACACCGGATCACCACCCCGGCATCGGCCCCTTCGCGGAGCCGGACCACACCGAAGGCGCCCCGGATGCCTTGAGGCACCTGCTCGTGCGTATTTCGGCGGTCCGCCGCCTGCGTGAACATCACGTTTGGGAGGCCGTTCGGCTGCTCCGCGACATGCCTGACCTGGTCGCCGAAGACTGGCCGTCGCGCCGTTTCCGAGAGTTCATGGCCGCCGACGCATTGGTCGACGCCGTCATCCACCTGACGACGGCGACCAAAGCCAAGCTCTGCCTGCGTACCCTCAGCCATGAGTGCGGAGTGTGGACCTGCGCCCTTCGCTACGCGCCTCAAGGTGCCGGCCGTGTCACATTCAAGGCGCGCCACGCCGATCTGGCGTCGGCGATCCTATCGGCCTTCCTGCAATGCTGCCGCGTCCATGGGCTTGTCATCAAAAGCGATGGCACCCGCAGCAGTCATCTTCCAACCTGAAGGATATTTCCATGAGCGATCATTCGCTTCGCCTCGAAGGGGCGATCACGGCGCTGGTCACGCCATTCAAAGACGGCAAGGTCGATACCATCGGCCTGATGTCGCTCGTCGAATGGCAGATCCGCCACGGCATTTCAGGCATCGTCGCCTGCGGAACGACAGGCGAAGCGGCGACGCTTTCGCGCGCTGAGCGTTCGATGGTCATCGAACGATGCGTCGAGGTTGCGGATAGAAAGATCATAGTTATCGCCGGCACCGGCACCAACTGCACGCAGACGACGATCGAGCAGACCGCGCAGGCCAAAGCGCTCGGTGCCGATGCCGCGCTCATCGTTGCGCCCTACTACAGCAAACCCTCCCAGGAAGGGATCTATCGCCACTATGAGGCCGTGGTCCGGACGGTCGATCTGCCTGTCATCGTCTACAACGTGCCCTCGCGCACCGGTGTCGACGTCGCGCCGCGCACGCTTGAGCGATTGGCGCAACTGCCCGGTATCGTCGGCGTCAAGGACGCGACCGGAGACATCGGTCGCTTCCTTGCGTCATCGCCAGCGGTCAAGGCGCGGCTCTGCCAATTCTCCGGCAACGACCAGACGGCGCTGCCGTTCAACCTTTGCGGCGGGCAGGGGACGATCTCGGTGGCGGCAAATGTCGTGCCGCGGCTGATGGTTTCGCTGCACCATGCGATCGCAACCGGCAACGCCCAGGCGGCCGTCGCCATTCATCAACGGCTCCAGCCGTTGTTCACCGCGCTTGAACGCGAAACCAATCCGGGCCCGATCAAATATGCCCTGCATCTGGCGCGGGGCTTCAGCCCCGAAGTGCGGCTGCCGCTGACGACGGTGTCGCCGGAAACGGCGGCGGAAATCCGTTCGGCGCTCGAACCGTTGATCGAGGCGCCCCGCGGCCAGCACCTCAGCCCCCGCTTGCCCCTGGCGCTTGCGAGCTGAGATCACGTCGCGACGATCGATCGGGCAGTTCCATGTCATCGCAAATTGGACGGCTCTTACCGTTGTGCACGGCCGGATCGCCGCGCCCTTCGCATCAAATACCTCAGAGGAGACAGACCATGTCACGCTTTCCCCATCTGGCCGCGCAGGCGGAACAACGACGCCGGTCGCAGGAGATCGAGACCCATCCAGCCGACAACAGTGTCGTTCGCGATGCCTTCCTCGGGATCGGCATCCGCCTCGGCATCGTGCTCGGGCTCGCCTACGGTATCCAGACCGTCATCCCCTGGCTTGCCGGCTGAGCCGCCGCGCTCTTCATCAACGAGGTAAATTCGATCATGGGCAGTATGCAGCAGCAGCAGGTGCGACGCGGCTTTTCGGCGCGCGCGCGTTTCGTCGTCGGGCGCGACAGCCACGGGTGGTGGGTTGTCTCCGACCGCAAGGGACTCGTCGGGGGGCTCTTCACCAACGAGGCGGCGGCGATCCATTTCGCGGTGGAAGCAAGCGATCGGCACCCCGAAGACGTGTGCCGGGCACCGGACGGTGCCGCCATTGATCTCGGGACATTTGCGAGCAGGCCGACTTCGCGCCGCACCCACTCCTGATTTCGACGCCATCGCTCCCGTCGGTCGAGGCGTCCGCCTGGCCGACGGGTGAGTGCAGAACGGCGCCATGGCGCGTCCTGTTCGGATCCTGTCAGACCTTGACATCTTCATGTTAGCGATTGCTTGCAAACCCGCGCCCGCGGGTTCATTGTTTTGCGTTGACTGTGTCCAAATGGCTCTGGATAGCATGCGGCGCGGGGCCTCTGCGAAGGTTCGCTATTGATGAAGTGTCACGAGTGCGGTTGCGAGATCCAGGGGCGTTTTTCGTTTTGCCCGAGCTGCGGGGCCAGACAGCTAAGCCCGTGTCCGGGCTGCGGTGCAGACTGCCTGCCCGGTTTCGCCTTCTGCCCGAATTGCGGGATGCCGTTGGACAAGCCGGTGGCCGTAAAGGTCCTGGTGTCGGGGCAAGTTGCCGTCATGCCCTTGCCGAGGGCGGCAAGGGGGCAATCCCCATCGGTATCGAGCGACAATGAAAATGCCGACCGTCGCACGGCGACCATCCTTTTTGCCGATTTGTGCGGTTTCACCGGCCTTGGCGAGTATGTGGATCCGGAGATCCTGCAGACCTTTCAGAATGAACTTTTTGCGGAGTTGACCGAAGCGGTCGAAACCTATGGCGGCTTCGTCGACAAATTCATCGGCGATGCCTTGCTGGCGCTTTTTGGCGCCCCGGTGGCGCATGAGGACGATGCCGAGCGCGCCCTTCGCGCTGCGATCGAAATGATCGCGCGGGCAAACCTGATCGGTGAACGCTGGGAGGATCGCATCGGCGCGCCGGTGAACCTGCACATCGGCTTGAATACCGGCACCGTTGTCGCCGGTGCCCTGGGAGCTGGAGACAGCAAATCCTATTCGGTCACGGGGGATGCCGTGAACACCGCCCAGCGCCTGCAGTCCATGGCGGGACCAGGCGAGATTCTCGTAGGCCCCGTCACCTATCGCGTGACCCGGCATGCCTTCGCCTATGAGGCGCTGGGTGCAACCGCCTTGCGCGGCAAAGCCGGCATTGTCGAGGTCTACCGGCTGATAAAGGTTCTTGACGCCCCTGGTGCCGCCCGCGGCCTGGAGGCGTTGGGCCTGACGGCACCGCTGGTCGGGCGCGACGCGGAAATGAAGCGGCTGCTCGATTGCCTGGAGCTTGCCTGTGACGGAGCGGCACAACTGGTGCGGCTGTCCGGCGAGGCGGGGATGGGAAAATCGCGGCTCGTCCATACATTTCTCGGGCTGGTCGCCGTCGACCCGCGCTTCGGGCATGTCGTCGTTCGTCGGGCAAGCTCATCTCCGCTTGGAGAGCCATCCTACGGCGTCCTGGCATCTGTGTTGCGCGGCGCCTATGGCATCTCGACCCTTGATACCCTGGAACGCACCACCGAATTGCTGACAGCGGGGCTGGCCGAGATCGGCTTTGCGCCCGAAAAGCTTGAACAGCTCCTCCCGCTCTTCCTGCGCATCCTGGGAATGGGGACGCAGGACGAAAGCTTGCGCCATGTCGAGCCGGAACAGATGCGTCGCCAGCTCTTTGCAGCGGTGCGCGCCATCTTCGAGCGACGTCTGTCGCGAACGCCGCTGCTGCTGGTGATCGAGGATCTGCATTGGGCCGATGCGGCGTCCCTCGATGCCATCGCCTTTATCCTCGATCGGATGGAGGGCAGTCCATTGATGATGCTGACGACGGAGCGTCCCGAGACGGCGGTCGACAGGCTGAGACCTGGCCGAACGAGCCTGACGGCGTTGCGGCTTGCGCCGCTCACCGATGCCGAAGGGCACAGGCTGCTGTCCGCCTTCTTCGGTGCCGATGGTCTGCACCGCGGGTTGGCCGGCCGCATACTGGCGCGTGCCGGCGGGAACCCGCTGTTCGTCGAGGAAATCGTGCGCGGCCTGATCGAAGTCGATGCTCTCAAGCACTTCGGTGCCGCCTGGCGCGTGGTCGAGCGCGAGGCGACCGTCGATATTCCGGTGACGATCGAAGCCATGCTGCTCGGCAGGGTCGACCGGCTGCAACTGCCGTCGCGCAGGCTGCTTCATCATGCGGCGGTCATCGGCCCACGGTTTGATGTCGAACTGCTGCGGGTTGTCGCCGGCGACGAACCGACGATCGATGCCGCGCTGGATATCTTGTGCGATGCCGAGATTATCGAGGAGACGCGAGAGGGCCGCTTGCAGGGCGCGCAGACCTATCGCTTCACCCAGACGCTGTTGCAGGAGGTCGTCTACAACAACCTGCTTCTACGACGACGTGCCGAGATACACGCCGTCGTCGCCGACCGGCTCGAGCGCCGCTATGGAGCGCAGACCACGAGACTGGAGGAAATGGCGCTGCTTGGCCACCACTTCAGCCAGTCGGAGGATAAGTCGAAAGGCGCACGCTATCTCATGGCTGCGGGAGAACGTGCGCAGGCGATCTATGCGAACGACGATGCCATCCGGTTCTACAAACAGGCGATGGCCGCCTGGGCGGAGGCCGGCGAGGAGGGAGCCGAATGGCTTGCCGCCCGCGAGCGGGTTGCCGACCTGCTCGGGCCTTCGGGGCAGCGCGATACGGCTGCGGGGCACTACGCGTCCCTCCTCGACGTCTATCGCGCCACCGACGATCGGATCTCCGCGGCCCGCATCCAGCGCAAGTTCGGACATCTGCTGTGGGAGGCAGCCCGACGCGAGGAGGCATTGGCGGCCTTCGCGAACGCGGCCCAGCTTCTGCAAGACGCGGATGCGCCGATCGAAAGCGCCCATCTCTCCCAGGAGCGGGGCCACCTTGCCTTTCGCATGGGCAACTATGCCGACGCGATCGTCTGGGCCGACGACGCCTTGAAACGCATCAGCGGTCTGATGCCGCAAGCTCTGCAGGCGCGGCGCGAAATGGACCGGGTGACGGCAGAAGCCCTCAATACCAAGGGCGTGGCGTTGGCGCGCCTTAACCGCGGCTCCGAGGCAATCGCAACGATCGAGCGCAGCGTCGCCGTCGCGGAGGCTGCCGATCTGCTCAATGCGGCCTGCCGCGGCTACACCAATCTTGCCGTTCTCTACACTATCATCGAGCCGCGCAGGGCGATCGAAGTCTGCAAGTTCGGCTTCGACATGGCGCACCGTATCGGCGACCTTGGCTTTCAGGCGCGGCTGCTTTCCAATTTGGCCGTGGCCTATTGCACCTTCACCGACCGCTGTGCGGCCGACGGCATTCCGGCTGCCGAACGGGCGATCGCGATCGACCGTGAGCTCGATCAGCGCGATCATCTGCCGGTGTCGTTGCTGGTGCTGGGACAGATCGACCAGTGCCACGGGCGCCCTGATGTCGCGCGGCGTCTCTACGAGGAGGCTCTCGAACTCGCGTTCGAAACGCGAGAGGCGCAGCTGTTGTTTCCGTGCTACGATGGCTTGGCGACACTCTGCCTTGATGCGGGTGACCTCGACGGTGCGGAAAGGCACTTTGCTTCGGCTCGCGACATATGCACACGGCACGGTCTCGATCCCGAAGCGCTGATGATATTGCCGTTCCTCGATTGAAGCATGTCGCGCAAAAGTGTGCCGCGGTTTTGCGACAACGACATGCGCGAAAACAAGAAATTAAAGCGCAACAAGCGAATCTGAAAGATCGTGATGCGCTTTAGGGCGCTGCAGGGCAGGTCCATCGAAGGCAAGTAAGACGATCAGGATTGCAGGATCGGGCGCCAATGGGTGTCCGAAATGCAGATTTGTGTCGCCAAATCGGCTCTGCGTCAGACGCGACGGCGCGTTCGTCCCATCGTTCGGCACGTCCGCGCCCCGCATCTCCGCAACCCACGATCGGTACGAGGAGAAGAGATCATGATTGAACACCACAATGGACCTCTACAGCCGGGCGATCGGGCGCCGAACGTGGTCCTTGACGCCATCACCCAGGACGGCCAGATTTCCATCGACGATTTTCGCGGACGCAAGCCGGTCCTGGTCGGCCTGTTCCGTGGTCTGCATTGCCCCTTCTGCCGGCGGCAGATCGCTGCGATGGCGCAACTCGACGGGGCGTTGCGCGAAAAAGGCATCGAGAGCCTGACAGTCGTCAACACGCCGATCGACCGGGCACGGCTCTATTTCCGCTACCATCCACTGCCGAATCTGCTGGCGGCTTCCGATCCGGAGCGGGTTTCGCATCGCGCGTTCGGCTTGCCCAATCTTCAGTTCACCGAGGATGAGGACGAATGGCCCCACAAGCTCGCCAAGAAAACCGCCATGGCGATGTTGATCGATATGCCCGGCGAGTTGCCGACCGCGATGGATCCTTGGGCAGCCTCGGCCTTTCTCGATAAGGCGGACGGCTATGAAATCATGCAGGACGACGAACGTATGATCGCCGCCGGCGAGGGCCAACTCGTCGGCGAGTTCCTGCTCGACCGGGATGGCATCGTGCGCTGGAGCTTTACCGAGGCCACGGCCGACGGGCACAACATGTTCGGCATGCCGCGCCGCGAGGAGCTGATGTCGGCCGCCTCCAACGTCGCCCATTGACGGCGGCCGTTTCGCCCCTCTGCCGTTCACGCCTTTAAAACAACATGGTCCCGGAGGCCGAACGTCTTCCGGGGTTGCCGGTCGCGTCGGGACCGGCGTCAGCCGAAGGAGGCAACCGCCTCCTCGATCAGTGCGACGGGATCGGGGCGTGCGAGGCCAGTGACGCCTGGCTCGCGTCGAGCGTGATCGTCTTTTTCGCCTTGATGCGCTCGCTTCCTGTCGGACGGATGCTTTCAGATCGCGTATGCAAAACAGGGCGGCAACGCTGGCCGATCTATGAGCCGCCTTGAACATTGCTGGCGAGAGTGAGGCGTTGTCGCCCACCAGCGAGGTTCTCGCTCGGTGCCGCGCACAACGGCGCCCTTACAGCGAGCCGGCTTCTGTACTTGCCGTGTGCTTTCGATTTTTCGACGGGCTCAGTTGCCGCATGGCGACGGGATAAGGGCAGGAGGCTCGTTGCGGGCGACGATTAATCGCCTTTACGGCGTTTCACATTTCGTCTGTTGAAGGTTTCTGGCGATGGGGACGTTCGCCTGAGTAAGGATGGTGGGCGTGACAGGGATTGAACCTGTGACCCCTACGATGTCAACGTAGTGCTCTCCCGCTGAGCTACACGCCCATCCGATGAGGCGCATAGACCATAGAACCCGCTGTCGCGTCAATAGGGTTTTTGCAGGTTTTTTGACAGAAATTTTGCATGGCGTTTTCGGCCGCTACACGCAGCCTTTGGCCGCCCGCTGGAAGTCCCGGATTTCCGGGCTTTGCGCGTAAGTCACTGAAATAAAAAGACCGCCGAAGATCCCTGTGGATCTCGGCGGTCGATCTGAAATCCGCGCCAGTCCGTTTCGAACATCGCGAACGGCAGCGGCGGTTGTGGAAAAATGTCTGGCCTCAGGCGGCCAGCATCTTGTTGACCTCGTCAACGAGGTCGCGGAGGTGGAAAGGCTTCGACAGGACCTTGGCATCCTTCGGGGCTTTCGAATCCGGGTTCAGCGCCACCGCTGCAAAGCCGGTGATGAACATCACCTTGAGGTCCGGATCGAGTTCGGTCGCCCGGCGGGCAAGCTCGATGCCGTCCATCTCCGGCATGACGATGTCGGTCAGGAGAAGCGAGAAGGGCTCTTCGCGAAGGCGATCGTAGGCGCTGGCGCCGTTGTCATAGGACATGACCTTGTAGCCAGCCTTTTCGAGCGCCTTCACCAGGAAGCGGCGCATATCGTTGTCGTCTTCGGCAAGAAGGATTTTCACAGTCATGAACTCGGCCGTTGCTTCTGTTTATTCATTGCGGATGGATTGCGGCGTTCTATCCAAGCCGCAACGGGGTAAATATCTCGTGAACGCGGCGCGTCAACTCCCGAGAAACCGGAGTGGGCGCACTATGGACACAGAGCCGGCCAACTGGCAACATGATGACAACAGCAAGAACCGCACATGGTAAAAAGGGTTCCGATGGGGGAGATGACGGAGAGGGAGCTGTTTGAGGTTCTGGAACCTGCAAGCCAGCGGATTCCCTTCGTATTCAACTCGCCGCATAGCGGTCGATCTTATCCACAGGCCTTTCTCGATCAGTCGCGCCTTGATGCGCTGGCAATCCGCCGGTCCGAAGATCACTATGTCGACGAACTGTTCCAGAATGCAACGTTCCTCGGCGCGCCGATGCTTTTGGCGCATTTCCCGCGCGCCTTCCTAGACGTCAATCGCGAGCCTTACGAACTCGACCCGCGCATGTTCGACGGCCCGGTGCCCCCGCACGCCAATATCAGCTCGATGCGGGTGGCGGGCGGCCTTGGCACCGTGCCGCGGCTGGTTGCCGAGAACATGGAAATCTATCGCGGCCGTTTTCCCGTCGAGGAGGCGCTGACGCGGATCGAGACGATCTACAAGCCGTACCATGCCACCTTGCGCAAGCTGATTGCGCGCACGCATGTGCAGTTCGGCCTGTCGGTGCTGATCGATTGTCACTCGATGCCGGGCAATGTGCATCTGCCCGGCAGCGCCCAGCGACCGGATTTCATCATCGGCGACCGCTACGGCACCAGTGCAGCGGCGGAGCTGTCGCGGATCGCTGTCGATCTCCTGCAGGAGTTCGGCTATACCGTTGCTCGCAACAAGCCCTATGCTGGCGGCTTCATCACCGAACATTACGGCCGACCGAGCCGCGGCCTGCATGCGCTGCAGATCGAGATCAATCGTGGGCTCTATGTCGACGAGACGACGCTCGTCAGGAAGCCCGGTTTCGGCGCTCTGGTTGCCGATCTCACCAGCTTCATCGCGTCGCTGGCACGGCATGTCGAGGACTACGGTGCCTATCTGCCGCTTGCTGCGGAGTAACAGACCTCTCCGGCTAGATCTCAAAAAGAACCGCGCCGGTGGCGCGGTTAAGTCTAGGGAGGAAACACCCAAGGAGGGTATTTACAGTCACGAGTGACTGCCTAAAAACCCTAATATTGCACTGCACAAATGTCAAGTTGAACGACTGAAAACTTTTGCAGTGCATCAAGGGGGTTTCACCGTTTCGAATGCACTGAAACCGTTGGCGCGGCGCGCCGTCACCGATCGCCGGCAGCGGGCCGCCTCGTCTTTGCCTTTCTGCAAATTTCCGCTATGCAGATCGGACCTTCCTGCTTCCTTCCCCAAAGAGAGTGCCATGCTGCCCGACCGCTCCTTTTTTGACCGTCTCGCCGATGCCGCCAAGGCGGAAACCTTGCCGCGTTTTCGCATCGGTACGAGCGTCGTCAACAAGCTCGAGGGCGGTTTCGACCCGGTGACGGAAGCGGACCAGTCGGCGGAAGCGGCAATCCGGGCCCTTATCGAAGAGAATTTCCCCGATCACGGCATCCTCGGCGAAGAGCATGGCAATGTCGGCCTCGATCGCGAATATGTCTGGGTGATCGACCCGATCGACGGCACGCGCGCTTTCATCTCCGGCCTTCCTGTCTGGGGGACGCTGATCGGTCTTTATCGCAATGGCGACGCGGTGATGGGCCTGATGGACCAGCCGTTCACCGGCGAGCGCTTCTTTGCCGACGGCACCAAGGCGCACTATCGCGGCCCCGACGGCGACAAGATGCTGTCGACCCGCGTCTGCGACACGCTTTCCGACGCGGTGCTGTTTACGACCTCGCCGCATCTCTACACCGGCGACAACAAGACCCGCTTCGAGGCTCTGCAGGACAAGGTGCGGCTGTTCCGCTATGGCTGCGACTGCTACGCCTTTGCGCTGCTGGCGGCGGGCCATGTCGATCTGGTGATCGAGTGCGGGCTAAAACCCTATGACGTCGGCGGCCTGATCCCGCTGATCGAGCAGGCCGGTGGCATCGTCACCAACTGGCAGGGTGGACCGGCGGAAATGGGCGGCGAAGTCATCGCTGCCGGCAGCGCCGCGCTGCATGCGCAGGCGCTGGAAATTCTCAAGGGCTGACACCAGCGCGGGTCGGAGGGACCCTTCTCAGGCCGCTTCGCCTTCGTCCTCGTCGTGCTCATCGGGAATGACAAAGGCAAGAATGGCCGCCATGGCCTGGGCGCGATAGCGGTCCGCTTCGTGCAGCAGTTCGTGGCGAGCGCCGTCGATCGGGATCATGTGGGCGGCGCGGAAGTTGCGTGCCAGCCACTCGACGGCGATATGCGGCACCAGCCGATCGGCTGTCGGCGCCAGGATAATCGTCGGAAGAGTGATGCGGGTCAGATGCTCGCGGCGCGTGACACGCCGCACGGCGCGAAACGCTTCGGTCAGCCACTGGGCCGATGGCGGCCCAAGTCGCAATTCTGGATAGGCATCAGTCAGAGCAAGATTGCGCGCAAAGCGGCGGCGATCTGCCGTCAGCACATTGTTTTCAAAGGGGCGATTGCCCTTGTCGGCGTGCAGCGGCAGACGCCCGAGGCCGAGCCAGCGCATCACCGTTGCCATGCTCGCAATGCTGCGTTCGCCAATCACCTGGCCACCGAGACCGACAAAGGGGGCGAGCACCACCAGGCGGTCGATGCGGCTCGAAAGCATCGGGGCGAGGGACAATGCGACGAGCGCGCCCATGGAATGAGCGACGATCGAGAAGGGCAGCCGGGTGTCCGGCAGCACGATCTGCTCGAGGAAGGTGGTCAGGTCGCGCTCGTAATACGAAAAGCGTTCGACATGGCCGCGCCCAGCCTCGGGCAGCAGCCGTTCGGAGCCCGCCTGGCCGCGCCAATCGAAGGTGGCGACCCAGAGGCCGGCAGCGTTAAGATCGGCGATCGTCTCGAAGTATTTCTCGATCGATTCGTTGCGGCCCTGCAGCAAGACGACGGTGCCGCGCGCCACCGGCTTTTTTGTCTTGAAGATGGCATAACGGATCTTGCGGCCGCCGGCTCCGTCGAAGAAGCCCGCCACGTGATTGTCCGGTATCGGATTGTCCGGTGTGGAGCGGAGGATCGTGGTCATTGCGGACGAAACCAAGGTGAAGATGCGTTGACGGTATCATCAGGGATAGGCGGCGGGCCTGGCGCCGTCAAAGAAAAAAGCCGGAAACGGTGGGTGAAATCCGGACGATCACCGTTTCCGGCCGCTGAAGGAGAAGGGACATGTCACTTCAGCCCCAGGAGATTTCCTCCCAGTGTGGCTGTTCTAATCCTCGCGATCTGAACCGCGGCCGAACCGTCCATTCATGCGTCATTCACCGGGCCAAGAATCTTGAGCCGGCATGCCTTGAACTGGCGAAATTGCATTCCCATCTCTTGCTCACGGACGCCGATAACGGGTCCGTTCACCGGTCGCGCCGCTGCCTGGATGGGGTGGCAGACCAGATATCGCAAACAGTTGCTCCCAGGAGGACACCATGCGTCACGTTGATTTTTCCCCCCTCTACCGTTCCACCGTCGGCTTCGACCGCCTCTTCACCATGCTCGACAGCCTCGGCCAGCCTGACCAGGCCCAGACCTATCCGCCCTACAACATCGAGCGTACCGGCGAAAACGCCTACCGCATCACCATGGCGGTTGCCGGCTTCGACGAAACCGAACTGTCGATCGAAGCACGCGAACATACGCTGACGATCAAGGGTGAAAAGAGCGAGGAAAAGGCCGAAGAAAACCAGTTCCTGCATCGCGGCATTGCCAAGCGCGCCTTCGAGCGCCGCTTCCAGCTTGCCGACCATGTAGAGATCAAGTCCGCTTCGCTGAAGAACGGCCTGCTGCACATCGACCTCACCCGCGAGATCCCGGAAGCAGCCAAGCCGCGCCGGATCGACATTACGTCGGTTGCCTCGCAGCCGAAGCAGATCGAGGCGCAGAGCCTCTAATCCCTACCTCCCAAGCTTGAAGAGGCGACGCCCGCAAAGGCGCCGCCTTTTTTGTTATGTCCGGACGGGTTCGGACGTTATGTCCGCACGGGTTCGGCGAGTGCGTCCGGCTCCTTGCGGGCGGCGTAACGCTGGGCGATCACGGCGCAGGCCATCAACTGGATCTGGTGGAAGAGCATGAGCGGCAGCACGATCGCGCCGATGTTCTGGCCGGCGAAGATGGCGCTGGCCATCGGGATGCCGCTCGCAAGACTCTTCTTCGAGCCGCAGAAGGTGATGGCGATCTCGTCGGCACGGTCAAAACCGAGGAGGCGGCTGCCGAACATGGTGACGGCAAGCACCAGCGCCAGCATGACGACCTCGATTGCGACCAGCACCCCGAGATCGGCAAGCGAAAAGGTCTGCCACAGTCCCGATGTGACCGCCTGGCTGAAGGCGAGATAGACGACCATGAGGATCGAGCCGCGATCGACCGGCGCAAGCAGGCCCTTGCGCGCCCGGATCCAGCCGCCGATCCACGGTTGCAGCAATTGACCGACAATGAACGGCGCCAGCAGTTGCAAGAGGATCTGCTCCAGCGCATCCAGCGACACGCCACCATGGCCGCCGGCCGAAAACAAGAGACCGACCAGAAGCGGCGTCAGGAACATGCCGAAAATGTTGGAGGCCGACGCAGAGCAAATCGCCGCCGGGACATTACCGCCGGCAACGGAGGTGAAGGCGATCGATGACTGCACCGTCGAGGGCAGCACGCAGAGGAAGAGGATGCCGGTGTAAAGCGCCGGCGGCAGGACCGACGACGGCACGAAGCCGACGGCAAGGCCGATCAACGGAAACAGAACGAAAGTCGAGGCCAGGATCGCCAGATGCAGCCGCCAATGCAGAAAGCCGGCGATGACGACGTCGCGCGACAGCCGCGCGCCATGCAGGAAGAACACCAGCCCCACCGCGACTTTGGTCGCCATGGCAAACCAGGCGACCGCATCGCCCTGGATCGGAAGCAGCGACGCCAGAAGCACGGTGAGAAGCAGAAGCAGGGTGAACGTGTCGGGAAGATAGCGGCGCATGGCTGTCACTGGCTCGATTGAGAAAACACCTTGCCGAGAAATGTCATTATGAAGCAGGATGCAAGGAATAACAGTTATCGCAAAAGTGGATAATGGATGCTCGACCTTGTGCAATTGCGTAGCTTCGTGGCGCTCGAACAGATGGGCAGCTTTACTCTTGCCGCCGAGAAACTGACGCTCGGGCAATCGACGGTCAGCCAGCATATTCAAAGACTTGAGGCTGCCGTCGGGCGCAAGCTGGTTGCCCGCGATACGCATCGAGTGTCATTGACCACGGACGGCCAGGCCCTCCTTGCCCATGCGCGTTCGATGCTGGCGATCGACGACGAGGTCAAGGCGTTGTTTGCCGAAAGCAGTCTTCGCGGCCGGCTGAGGTTGGGCGTGTCGGAGGATTTCGTCACCAGCCGGCTACCGGACGTGCTTGAGGATTTCGTGCGCGCGCATCCTTCGGTGGAGCTGGAATTGACGGTGGCGCTGAGTGGCGTGCTCTACCAGATGCAGGACGGCGGCGAGATCGATCTGGTCCTGGCGAAGCGCCGGCTGGGCGATCCACGCGGCGAGTTGGTCTATCGCGAACCGCTGGTCTGGCTGGCGCGCGATCCCGAGCGGATCAAGCGCGACCGCGTCTTGCCGCTGATTGCTTTCCCGCCGCCGAGCATCACCCGCAGCGTGGCGCTCGAAGTGCTCGACCGGCATCGGCTGCCGTGGCGGATCGTTTGCACCTGCGGCAGCCTCAGCGGGCTGACGGCTGCGGCGCAGGCTGGCATGGGCGTGCTTGTGCAGCCGCGCAGCATGGCGCCCCAGGGCCTGAGGGAATTGCCGGCGGGCATCTTGCCGCAGCTTGAAGACGTCGAGTTCGTGCTGGTCCCGAGCAAGGGCGCCGACCAGAAGCTGCTGGCGGCGCTCTCGACCGAGATCCTGTCGAAGGTGCGGACGCTTCAAGGGCAGGCCTGAGGCCCGGCCCTACAGACCGATCCGCTTCAGCAGGCCGCGACGAAGCGGTCGACGTCGTCGGTCTTGGTGGCAAAGCTGGTCACCAGGCGGTAGAGGCCCTCGTCGGCCGCGAGGCTTCCGGCGAGATCGTGCGGAACCGGCCAGTCATAGAAGACCGCTCCCTGTTCGCGCAATTTCGCCGCCACGTCGTTTTTCAGGATGACGAAGACCTCGTTGGCGTCGACCGGCCAGCCGAGCCGGCTCGTGCGCGACGCAGCGATGCCGTCGGCAAGGCGCCGGGCCATGGCGTTGGAATGGCGGGCGAGGTCAAGCCAGAGGTCGCCCTGCAGATAGGCATCGAACTGGGCGGAGACGAAACGCGATTTCGAGAACAACTGCGCCGAGCGCTTGCGCAGGAAATGCATCTCGTGCGCCTTGGAAAGATCGAAGAGAACAAGCGCCTCGGCGCACCAGCAGCCGTTCTTCGTGCCGCCGAAGGACACGAGATCGACGCCGCGCTTCCAGGTCATTTCGGCCGGGGTTGCCTCAAGGCTGACAAGCGCATTGGCAAAGCGGGCGCCGTCCATGTGCAGCGGCAGCTTGTGCGCCTTGGCGACGGCGGCGATCGCTTCGATCTCATCGAGGGAATAGACCGTGCCGCTTTCGGTCGCCTGCGTCAGCGTGACCGCCATAGGCTGGCCGCCGTGGACATTGTCGAGCGGGTAGCGGCGGATTTCCGCTTCTAGCCGCGATGCGTCCATTTTGCCGTGTTTGCCGTCCACGGCTTTCAGTCGCGAGCCATGGGTGAAGAATTCCGGCGCACCGCATTCGTCGGCGGTCACATGGGCCTCACGGTGGCAGAACGCGACGCCGCCGGCGCGGCTGCTGCTGGCGAGCGCCAGCGAATTGGCGGCCGTTCCGGTGCCGACGAAAAAGACGGCGACATCGCGCTCGAAAACCTCAGACAGCTTCTTTTCGACCTTCCGGTCGAGCTCACTGGTGCCGTAGGCGGACGCGTAGCCGTCGGCATGGGTCACGAGGCTCTGGGCGATGGTCGGGTGAGCGCCAGCCCAGTTATCAGAGGAAAAAATCATCACATGTCGTCCTGTTTCATGGTCTTATCGGCGTGTTCGGGCGACCATAACCCACTTCCTAGCCGGATCAATCGCGGTTGCCGCCGGAGAGGCCAACAGAATACCACTTTGAAACCAAAATGAAGAAAATGCCGGTTTGTCGTAATTAAATTATAAAACTGGGAAACTTCCGGCAATGTTCGGTAAAATCTCTTCTAATAAATGCTCATATACCTCTTGCGGAGGGGGGCGGTTTCTGGCATAGAGCGCATGAAATAGGACAGCAAGACTGTCCTATTTCGGTCTAGGGACCGGAACAATCGCCGCAAGTGCCCAAAAAATCGGCAATCGGCGTGTGGCATAGGCAAATCCGCCGGATTTCATCCGGTTGTCAACGCCTGCCATCAGGATGGTCACTGACATCAATGCCTGATGATGCCGTGCATTATTTGCGACCTGATCAGGATCATGAGACGATGAATGCCCCGGCTTTGCGGCATGCGGATGCATGCGACGGAGAGCCATGCGCGGGCGCAGGGATGCCCGGGACGTGCCGGGTTCAACAGGAGGGAAGACGATGACGGATCACACGCCATCACAGCAATCTGGGCTCAACCTCGCACACACTGTTGCGACGGCTGAAAAAACGCCCGTATTCCCGTCCGGCCTGCCGCGAAAACAGGGTCTCTATGATCCGCGCAACGAACACGATGCCTGCGGCGTCGGCTTCGTCGCGCATCTGAAGGGTGAGAAGTCGCACCAGATCGTGCGCGACGGCCTGTTCATGCTCGAAAACCTGACGCACCGCGGTGCCGTCGGTGCCGACCCGCTGATGGGCGATGGCGCCGGCATCCTCGTGCAGATCCCCGACCGTTTCTTCCGCGAGGAAATGGCCAAGCAGGGCGTGACCCTGCCGAAGGCCGGCGAATACGGCGTCGGCTACCTGTTCATGCCGCGCGACGAGCAGCTGATCGCCCACTTCAAGGACGTGATCAACGAAGTCGTCGCCGAGGAAGGCCAGCACGTGCTCGGCTTCCGCGACGTGCCGGTCGACAATTCGTCGCTTTCCAAGGCGCCGGACATTGCCGCCACCGAACCGCACCATGTCCAGGTGTTCATCGGCGCCGGCCGCGATGCCGCGACCAATGCCGAGTTCGAGCGCCGCCTGTTCACGCTGCGCAAGGTGATCTCCAACCGGATCTATGCGGAGGCCGAAGGCGGCGATCTCGGCTTCTATGTCGTGTCGCTGTCGACCCAGACCGTCGTCTATAAGGGCATGTTCCTGGCCTATCAGGTCGGCGCCTACTACAAGGATCTGGAGGACGAACGCTTCCAATCGGCCGTCGCCCTGGTCCACCAGCGCTTCTCGACCAACACCTTCCCGTCGTGGAAGCTCGCGCACCCCTACCGCATGGTCGCCCATAACGGCGAAATCAACACGCTGCGCGGCAACGTCAACTGGATGGCGGCCCGCCAGGCTTCCGTCTCCTCGCCGCTCTTCGGCGACGACATCTCCAAGCTCTGGCCGATCTCCTACGAGGGACAGTCGGATACCGCCTGTTTCGATAACGCGCTCGAATTCCTGGTGCAGGGCGGCTACTCGCTCTCGCATGCGGTGATGATGCTGATCCCCGAAGCCTGGGCCGGCAACCAGCTGATGTCGCCCGAGCGCAAGGCATTCTACGAATACCATGCAGCGCTGATGGAGCCGTGGGACGGACCGGCAGCGGTCGCCTTTACCGACGGTCGCCAGATCGGCGCGACGCTCGACCGCAACGGCCTGCGTCCGGCCCGCTACATCGTCACCTCGGACGATCGCGTCATCCTCGCGTCTGAAGCCGGCGTGCTTCCGGTCGACGAGAGCAAGATCGTCAAGAAGTGGCGCCTGCAGCCGGGCAAGATGCTGCTCATCGACATGGAGCAGGGCCGCATTATCTCCGACGAAGAGGTGAAGTCTTCGCTTGCAACCAAGCACCCCTATAGCAAGTGGCTTGAAGACACCCAGCTGATCCTCGAGGAGCTGAAGCCGGTGGAGCCGCGCGCGTTGCGTCGCGACGTTTCCCTCATCGACCGCCAGCAGGCCTTCGGCTACACGCTCGAAGACACCAAGATTCTGATGTCGCCGATGGCCACCACCGGTCAGGAAGCCGTCGGCTCGATGGGCACCGACACGCCGATCTCGGCAATGTCGGACAAGCGCAAGCTGCTCTATACCTACTTCAAGCAGAACTTTGCGCAGGTCACCAACCCGCCGATCGATCCGATCCGCGAAGAGCTGGTGATGAGCCTGGTCTCGTTCATCGGTCCGCGCCCGAACCTGCTCGACCATGCCGGCATGGCACATGCCAAGCGGCTGGAAGTGCGTCAGCCGATCCTGACCAACGGCGATCTGGAAAAGATCCGCTCGATCGGTCACACCGAGGACCGGTTCGACACCAAGACGCTCGACTTCACCTATGACATCTCGCGCGGTGCCGAGGGCATGCCGGAAATGCTCGATCGCCTGTGCGAACGGGCGGAAGCGGCGGTCAAGGGCGGCTACAACATCATCGTGCTGTCCGACCGCCAGGTCGGCCCGGACCGCGTGGCCATCCCCGCGCTACTGGCGACCGCGGCCGTGCACCATCACCTGATCCGCAAGGGCCTTCGCACCTCGGTCGGCATCGTGCTCGAATCCGGCGAACCGCGCGAAGTGCATCACTTCTGCCTGCTCGCCGGCTACGGCGCCGAAGCGATCAACCCCTATCTCGCCTTCGATACGCTGACCGAAATGCACAAGCGCGGCGACTTCCCCAAGGAAGTCGACGGCAGCGAAGTCGTCTACCGCTACATCAAGGCGGTCGGTAAGGGCATCCTCAAGGTCATGTCCAAGATGGGCATCTCGACCTACCAGTCCTATTGCGGCGCACAGATCTTCGACGCGGTCGGCCTGTCGTCAAAGCTTGTCGACCAGTTCTTCTTCGGCACGGCAACGACGATCGAGGGCATCGGCCTCGAGGAGATCGCGGCCGAAACGGTCGCCCGTCACAAGGCGGCCTTCGGTGCCGATCCGGTGCTGGCCAACACGCTGGATATCGGCGGCGAATATGCCTACCGTATGCGCGGCGAAAGCCATGCCTGGACGCCGGATGCGATCGCCTCGCTGCAGCATGCCGTGCGCGGCAATGCTCAGGACCGTTACCGCGAATTCGCCGAAATGGTGAACAACTCGGCGCTCAGGATGAACACGATCCGTGGCCTGTTCACCGTCAAGAGCGCGGAGGCTGCCGGCCGCAAGCCGATCTCCGTCGACGAGGTGGAATCGGCGACTGACATCGTCAAGCGCTTCTCGACCGGGGCCATGTCCTTCGGCTCGATCAGCCGTGAGGCGCATACGACGCTGGCCATCGCCATGAACCGGATCGGCGGCAAGTCGAACACCGGCGAAGGCGGCGAGGAAAGCGACCGCTACCTGCCGCTGCCCGACGGCTCGATGAACCCGGAGCGCTCGGCGATCAAACAGATCGCGTCCGGTCGCTTCGGCGTGACCACCGAGTACCTGGTCAATGCCGACATGTTGCAGATCAAGGTGGCCCAGGGCGCCAAGCCCGGCGAAGGCGGCCAGCTGCCCGGCCACAAGGTGGATGCGACGGTCGCCAAGACCCGGCATTCGACGCCGGGCGTCGGCCTGATCTCGCCGCCGCCGCATCATGACATCTACTCGATCGAAGATCTGGCGCAGCTGATCTACGACCTGAAGAACGTCAACCCGGAAGCCGATGTTTCGGTCAAGCTGGTCTCGGAAGTGGGCGTCGGCACGGTTGCGGCCGGCGTCGCCAAGGCACGCGCCGACCACATCACCGTTTCCGGCTTCGACGGCGGCACCGGCGCATCGCCGCTGACCTCCTTGAAGCACGCCGGCAGCCCCTGGGAAATCGGCCTTGCCGAAACCCAGCAGACCTTGGTGCTGAACGGTCTTCGTTCGCGCGTGGCGCTCCAGGTCGATGGTGGCCTGAAGACCGGTCGCGATGTCATCATCGGCGCGCTTCTCGGCGCCGACGAGTTCGGCTTTGCGACCGCCCCGCTGATCGCGGCCGGCTGCATCATGATGCGCAAGTGCCACCTCAACACCTGTCCTGTCGGTGTCGCGACCCAGGATCCGGTGCTGCGCAAGCGCTTCAAGGGAACCGCCGAACACGTCATCAACTACTTCTTCTTCGTTGCCCAAGAAGTGCGCGAGATCCTCGCCTCGCTCGGCGTGCGAAAGCTCGATGAAATCATCGGCGCTTCCGAACTGCTGGAAAAGGACGGCGCGCTCGCGCACTGGAAGGCCAACGGTCTCGATTTCTCGAAGATCTTCCACAAGGTCGAGGCTCCGAAGGAGGAGACCTACTGGACCAGCCGCCAGAAGCATCCGATCGACGACGTGCTCGACCGCACGCTGATCGAAAAGGCCAAGGTCGCGCTGGAAACCAAGGCGCCCGTCGCCTTCGAAGCCACGATCAAGAACGTCGACCGGTCGGCCGGCGCGATGCTTTCGGGTGCACTTGCCAAGCGCTGGGGCCACAAGGGTCTGAAGGACGACACGATCCACGTCACGCTCAAGGGCACGGCGGGCCAGTCGTTCGCCGCATTCCTCGCGCGCGGCATCACCTTCGATCTCGTGGGCGACGGCAACGACTATGTCGGCAAGGGGCTGTCAGGCGGGCGCATCATCGTCCGGCCGCCAGAAAACACCAAAATCGTGCCTGAAGACTCCATCATCGTCGGCAACACCGTGCTTTACGGCGCGATCTCGGGCGAGTGCTACTTCAACGGTGTCGCCGGCGAACGCTTCGCCGTGCGCAACTCCGGCGCTGTTGCCGTCGTCGAAGGCGTGGGTGACCACGGTTGCGAATACATGACCGGCGGTGTCGTCGTCGTTCTCGGCACGACGGGGCGCAACTTCGCGGCCGGCATGTCCGGCGGCGTCGCCTATGTGCTGGACGAAGAAGGCGATTTCGCCCGCCGCTGCAACATGGCGATGGTCGAACTGCAGCCGGTGCCGGAAGAGGACGACATGCTCGAGAAGCTGCATCACCACGGCGGCGACATCATGCACAAGGGCATGGTCGACGTCTCCGGCGATATGACGCGCCATGACGAGGAGCGGCTCTACCAGCTGATCTCCAATCACCTGCACCACACGGGTTCGCCGCGGGCAAAGGCGATCCTCGATCATTGGGCAGACTACCGGCCGAAGTTCCGCAAGGTCATGCCGGTCGAATATCGTCGTGCGCTCGAAGACATGGAACGTATGAAAATGGCAGAGGCGGCCGAATAGAGGCCCCGGTGAAAAGGGCTCCCGGTTCCGAAATGGGTTCGGGTGTTCATCACGCGCGCTTTTCAAAAGCGCCTGTTCAGACGCATAGCTATCAGGATGAAACGATGGGTAAGGTAACTGGTTTTCTCGAGATCGACCGGCAAGTGGCAAAGTACCAGCCGGCGTCCGACCGCATCCGCCATTTCCGCGAATTCACCATTCCGATGTCGGAACCGGAAGTGCAGAAGCAGGCGGCACGCTGCATGGACTGCGGCATTCCCTACTGCCATGGGCCGACCGGGTGTCCGGTCCACAACCAGATCCCCGACTGGAACGATCTGGTCTATAACGGCAACTGGGAAGAGGCGATCCGCAACCTGCATTCGACCAACAACTTCCCGGAGTTCACCGGCCGCGTCTGCCCGGCGCCCTGCGAGGAAGCGTGCACGCTGAACCTCGAGGATGCCCCGGTCGCGATCAAGACCGTCGAGCAGGCGATCGCCGACAAGGCCTATGAGATGGGCTACATCGTGCCGCAGCCGGCCGTCACCAAGACCGGCAAGAAGGTCGCGGTCATCGGGTCGGGCCCTGCCGGCATGGCGGCTGCCCAGCAGATGGCGCGCGCCGGCCACGAGGTGCACGTCTACGAGCGCGAGAGCAAGGCGGGCGGCCTGCTGCGCTACGGCATTCCCGACTTCAAGATGGAGAAGAACTTCATCGATCGCCGCGTCGAACAGATGAAGGGCGAGGGCGTCACCTTCCATTGCGGCGTCAACATCGGCGTCGACGTTGCTGTCGAGCAACTGATCGACGGCCATGATGCGGTGCTCTATTGCGGCGGCTCCGAAACGCCGCGCAATGCCGGCATTCCCGGTGTCGAATTTGCCGGCGTGCATGACGCCATGCCCTATCTCGTGCAGCAGAACCGTCGCGTCGGTCGCGAGAACATCGACAGCACCGGCTGGCCGTCAGCACCCATCCTCGCCGGCGGCAAGCACATCGTCGTCGTCGGCGGTGGTGATACCGCGTCCGACTGCGTCGGCACCGCCTTCCGCCAGGGCGCCGTCAAGGTCACCCAGCTCGACATCCGCCCGCAGCCGCCTGAGAAGGAAGACAAGCTTGCCGTCTGGCCGTTCTGGGCCACCAAGATGCGCACCTCGTCCAGCCAGGCCGAAGGCGCTATCCGCGAATTCCAGGTCGCGACGCTGGAGTTCGTCGGCGACGAAGACGGCAACCTTATCGGCGTCAAGTGCTGCCAGGTTGATGACCGCCGCAAGCCGATTGCCGGCACGGAGTTCATCATCAAGGCCGATCTCGCCTTCATCGCTATCGGCTTCAGCGGTCCGTTCACCGACAGCGTGCTGAAGGATCTCGGCGACAAGCTGACGCTCAACACCGACCGTCGCGGCTCGACCAACGTCGTTGCCAACGACCGCGACTACAAGACCTCGGTCGACAAGTTCTGGACGGCCGGCGACGTCCGCCGCGGCCAGTCGCTCGTCGTCTGGGCGATTCGCGAGGGCCGTCAGGCCGCTCGGGCGATCGATGAGGCGCTGATGGGATCGACGATCCTGCCGCGCTGAAGACAACACTCCCAAGCAGGAAAGGGCTCCGCCGGATCACGGCGGAGCCCTTTTGCTTTCAGGGTCGTGTTTTGCAATGTGGGGATCGTCGCGACGAGGCGGTCCCTGTTCCATTTGATGCGCGGCTGCTATCGCTTGCAGCCGTGCGCGAAAGAGCTAATTCCGGATTACCGGATTGCTGATGACTGTTCCTGGCTTGGCGAGGCGGAAATCATCGACGCGGCCGGCAGGCGCGGCAGCCACATCGCCCTTGTCGACGAGGCGGTCGCGCGGGCTCCGGCCGGTGCCCTTGTTGGGGGCGGCATCGCCGAGCAGGCTTGCTGCGCCATCGAGATCCGGATCGGTCAGGCCGATTGGTTGCGTCTTGACGATGTCCTCGTTGGCAAGCGGTGCGGTAACGACGAGATCCTTCAGTCCGTCGGCGCCCGGTACGTCCTTGTCAGTCGCGGCGGCATCTCCGAGCAGACGGCGAATGTCCTTTTCCAGGTAGAACGCGAGCTTGCGTTTGCCTGCTTTCGTCAGGTTGATGCCGTCCGCGCCACGCAGGCGAACCTGCTGGCCGTTGATGTCGGAGCCGGTCAGCACGAACTTGCCGGCCTCATCGACGAAGCCGTCCCAGATATCGACGAACTGGCCGCCGACCTTTTCGACTTCTTCACGGTAGATGCCGTTGAACGTCACCATGTCGGCCGTCATCGCGGCCGACTGGAACGGCGGCATGCCGACCCATAGGACCGGTAGCTTTTCCTTGCGCGCAAGCTCGGCGAGCGCGTGGACGCGCTTGCGGTATTCCTGCGTCCAAAGATCGGTGCGGTATTTTTCCTTGGTGCTACCGATCTGCATCTGCTGGCGATCGTTGGCGCCCAGGCTGATGATGATGACGGCGGGTTTGATCTCGCCCATATAGGTCGGCAGCGTCACTGGCCAGTTGAAATAGTCCTCGCGCACCAGGCCGGACGAACCGTTCGCGCGCGTTTCGATGGTGATACCGGGCGTCATTTCGAATGCGGTTTTCAGGCCGTCTCCGAGGCTGCCGGCCATGAAGTCGCCGACAACAAGAACCTTCTTGGCGTCCGGCGCCTTTTCAACCGGCTGCGGCACGGGAGCCGCATCGGCAATCACGGGCTTTGCCTTCTGCTGCCCCGGGACCTTCTGCCGTGGTTGGCCTTGGCTCTGGTTCTGGCGCGCGCGCCTGGGGCGCGGCTGCTGCGGAAACTCGTAGCGCTCGTCGATGACACGCCGTTCGCGCGTGAAGCCGCCAAAAAGCATCTGGAAGAGGTTGCGCCGCTGCACCCGTTCCTGGGCTTCGGCAAAACTGGCGGCAAAGCCGACAAACAGCATTGCGGCCGCGGCGATGAACATCGTCGCGACCTTCAAGGGCATTCCGCCACCTGCCATCCGGGCCTTGGTTTTCACTTTCATGTCTGATCATCCATCGAACGGACGGCGACAACAAGGCCGCCGTCGCATTTCGGGTAGGCGCGTCAGTTGCGCAGGGCGCGCAGCAGATGCTGTGTCGGCTGACCATCCGGCGCCAGGCCGTTCTTCGATTGGAATTGCTGGATTGCGGCCTTGGAGCCGGATCCGAAATTGCCATCGACCTCGCCGCTGTAATAGCCGAGTTCCTTCAAGCGGTTCTGCAACTCGAACTTTTCACTGATGTCGAGCGAACCGTCCGGGCGCGGCCAACGCTGCTGCATGCCGGCGTAACCGGCGATCTGGTCGGCAAGAAGGCCGACGCCGAGCGCGTAGCTGTCCGACGCGTTGTAGCGCTTGATGACGAAGAAGTTCTTGGTCATCAGGAAGCCCGGACCGTCGCCGCCGCTCGGCAGCTTCAGTTCGGCGCGCGAATTGCCATTGCGGAAGCCCTTGCCGTTCGGGCGCAAGAAACCGAGCGCTGCCCATTGGGCAAGCGTCTTCGTCTGCCCCGAGTATTTCGCGGCGTTGGCCGGCGGCGCGACTTCATAGCCCCAGGTTTCGCCCGGTTGCCAGCCGTTCTTCTTCAGGAGGTTGGCGGCCGTTGCCAGCGCGTCGGGCACCGAGTTCCAGATATCACGATGGCCGTTGCCATCAGCGTCGATTGCGTAGAGCAGATAGCTCGTCGGGATGAACTGCGTGTGCCCCATGGCTCCGGCCCAGGAGCCGGTCAGCTCGCGCGGGGTGATGTCGCCGCTCTGCAGGATCTTGAGCGCGGCAATCAGCTGTGTCTTGGCGAACTTCGCGCGCTTGGGATCGGCATAGGCAAGGGTCGCGAGCGCCCGCGGCACGTAGTGCAGACGGTCGTCCTTTTCGAGCACGGCGCCGTAGTTCGATTCCATCGACCAGATCGCCAGCAGGATGTTCTTGTCGACGCCGAAGTGCTTTTCGATTGAATTCAGCGTGCGGGCGTGCTTGGCGGCCATCTCCTGGCCGATGCGCTTGGTGTAGGGGTTGACGCGGGAATCGATGTATTCCCAGATCTTGTGCTTGAACTCAGGCTGGTAATTGGCCTTTTCGATCACGGCCGCATCCGGCGTCTTCACGCCGGCAAAAGCCTTGCGATAGGTCGCCTGGGTGATGCCGCTCTTTGCAGCCGTGGCATAGAAGTTGTTGATCCAGTTCTGGAATCCGGCATCGGCGCGCGCGGGGGAGGTGCCAAGCGCGACGGCGGATAGGACGAAGGCTGCGGCGATATGACGGAAAAACGTCCTGCGGTTTCTGATCATCAGCTGTCGGTTCCGTTTCTCTGCGGAGCCTCAGCCGTCATAGCCGGGACATCTCCGCATGGTGGCAGTCTGGAGCCAGCGCAGCGGTTCGTCGACCGCCGGCGGTTCCTGTTTTCGGATCCGGCCGCAGTCGATGCAGCGCCGGATCAGGACGAATCTACAGAAACGTGGTCAACAAACCCTTTACCATGAAAAGGCCATTGCGTCTTGCGCCGAAGAAAATGCGGATAGAGTGCATATGAGCATTTTTTTCGTCCCGGTTCAGCGTGCGTTCACATCGTTACGTAGAGATTGCCGCCGCACTGCAAAGCGCTGACGATTCCTTAAATTGATTTGCATTAAGGGTTTCTACAGCAACACTCAGGATTGAAATCCGATTGAAGGAGGTACCGATGACCGACAAGCGTAAAGTCCGCAAAGCCGTGTTCCCGGTCGCTGGTCTGGGCACGCGTTTCCTGCCGGCCACCAAGGCTGTGCCGAAGGAAATGCTGACGGTGGTGGACAAGCCGGTCATTCAATATGTGGTCGACGAAGCGATGGAAGCCGGTATCGAGCACCTGATCTTCGTCACCGGCCGCAGCAAGGCCGTCATCGAGGACTATTTCGACATCCAGGTCGAACTCGACCAGACGCTGCGCGAGCGCAACAAGAAGATCGAGATCGAGCTTCTCGACAACATCCTGCCGAAGGCCGGCACCACAAGCTTCACCCGCCAGCAGGCGCCGCTTGGCCTTGGCCATGCGGTCTGGTGCGCCCGCGAGTTGGTCGGCAACGAGCCTTTCGCGCTTTTGCTGCCCGACATGATCATGAAGGGCGAAAAGGGCTGCCTGAAGGGCATGGTCGAGCTCTACGAACAGAGCGGTGGCAATGTCATCGCCGTTGAGGAATGCGCGCCGGACCAGGCCCACAAGTATGGGATCGTCGGTGTCGGCGAGAAGGTCGGTGACGGCTTCAAGATCACCAAGATGGTCGAAAAGCCCGCGCCGGGAACGGCGCCGTCGAACTTCTTCATCAATGGCCGCTACATCCTGCAGCCGGAAATCTTCCCGATCCTGGAAAAGCAGGAACGCGGCGCCGGCAACGAGATCCAGTTGACCGACGGCATGCTGAAGCTGTCCGAGAGCCAGCAGTTCGCCGCCTACCATTTCCGCGGCGAGACCTATGACTGCGGCGCCAAGGATGGCTTCATCCTCGCCAACGTCGCCTTCGCACTCGAGCGCGCCGATATCCGCCCGACCGTCGAAGGCCCGCTGAAGGCGCTGCTCAGCAGCTTGAAGTAATTTCGGTTCCGTCGAAACACGAAGGCCGCATCCCATGGGTGCGGCCTTTTTCTTTGCCTGCAGCGGCGGGTGTCGAGGTGGTCTTCAGGCTTAGCGCCTGAGGACGAGGCCGACGCCGACGCGGGTGATGTCGGTGGGATCGCCGATGTCGCGCGTGGTGCGCTCGTAGCTGACGTCGCCAGTCAATGCGAGATAGCGGTTCATATCCCAGGTGAGACCCGCCCCGGTGCGCCAGGTCGTCTCGTCAGAGGAGCGGCTATCCGAGGGATACTTGCGGATGGTCAAGGTGTTGGACAGCCGCGCGACCAGATCCGAGCGCATTTCGTGGGTGATGATGTTGATCAGGGTGTAATCGATCGAACCGGAATCGCCCGCCGTGGTCGATGGGTCGAGACCGGTCGACAGCCCGAAGAGGACGTCCGTGCCGCGCTGCGGCGACCAGTTGAGGCGGCCGTCGACCGACAGGCCGCTGACATCACTGAGCCGATCGTCTTCGAAGCGATAGGTTTCGTAGCCGAGAGCGATCTCGCCGTAGAGCTTCTCGCCGAGGTCGACTTCCAGGCCGCCTCGCGTCGCGTAGCTCTGGTAGGATCGCTCGAAACCGAGCGTGTCCTGGCGAAGATCGTAGATGGACCTGCCGACCGCGGCCTCGATGAACGGGATCAGCGCCGGTGACATCTCGTAGCCGACGCGGGTCGTCAGTGTGCCGCTGTTGCGGTTGCGGTCTTCGACGGAAAGCGTCGTGCCGTTTTCCAACTCGACGTCGCCATAGGTCCGCCGTTCGAAATCGAGGCCGACAGAGCCGCGGATGAGGCCGAAATCGCGCTCGATCGCAGCACCCAGGCGATAGGTGTTGACGCCCGATTGGGTCTTGGCGTTGGAGATGGCGTTCGGATCGTCGGCGTCTTCGCGCTCGAAGCTGTAGCCCGCGCGCAGACGCGCCACCGTTTCGTCCCAGAGATCGAGGCGTAGTTCCGCGTCGATATCGGCACGCGGTTCCTCCTCACCTTCGCCGGAGATATTGTTCTGTATGACGCCGGCGCCGGTGACCGTCAGTTCGTGGCGGGACCAATCCGACGTCAACGTGCCGCGGATACCGGTTTCCAGGTAACCGCGGTTCTGCTTGGTGTCGCCGTCCTTGCGCCATTCGTGGTTGAGCGTTTCGCCGATTTCCGGCCGCAAGGTGAATGTGCCGATGCGGATACCGGCCGCCCTTTCGTCTTCCGGATCTATTCGCGTCCGCAATCCGTCGATCGTTGGTTCGCGCCGGTTGAGGCGGACGAGGTCTTCATCGGACGCCGGTGACAGGTCATCAGTGCTGACGGCTCCTGTCGTCTGCGGATCGGCTATCGCCGGCGTCGCGGCAGCGGTACCGGGCGTAACAACGCCCGGGGGCGTCGATACGGCGGAATTGGCGACGGTTTGGGCGTGCGCCGAAAGCGGAGCGGCAAGCGCGGTGCCGGCCAGCAACAACGCCATCAGCGCAAAACGCCGCGCGTCTCTTCCGGTCGAGCGTAAGTCGTCTGGCACCATCTGCCGTTTGTCCGCGAGCCTGATTGCAATCCTTTCGCAATCGTAAAGCCACGTGGTTAACCAATCGTTTCCAAACGGAAAAATGGCGTTAACGACGGGAAGATCGCCATGCGCACTAGGCGCTCTCGACCGTCAGGTTGCGCCCGTGGCCGGCAACGATGCGCACGCGCGTGCCCGCGGGCAGATCGGGACCTTCGACGATCCAGACGGTGTCGTCCAGACGCACGCGGCCGTGGCCCTCGGCAATCGGTTTTTCAAGCACGGCCGTACGGCCCACGAGGCTCTGGGCTCGCTGGTTGAGCAGGGGTTCGTCCGTCTCCTTGGAAGACGACGCGATAAAGTGACGCCCGATTAGGACGGAAACGATCGACAGCAATGCGAAGACGACGAACTGAACCTGCCAACCCCACACGACCGTGTCCCACAACAGGAGCGACAGCGCGCCGGTGATGAGCGCGGCGATGGCGATCCAGACCAGGAAAACGCCGGGGGCCACGACTTCGGCGGCCAGCAATGCAAGACCGAGAACCCACCAGCTCCAGGGGCCGAGTTCAAGGATGATGCGCTGGACCATCGCCTACTTCCCTTGAGGTTCGAACGGACCGGGCGCCGTGCCGGTACGGGGTGTTGTCGATTGGCGCTGCCGGGGTGCAGGCGCCTGGTTGTCGCCGAACACTTCCCTGGCAATCGCGCCGATGCCGCCGAGCGAGCCGATCAGCGCGGACGCCTCCATCGGCATCAGGACGATCTTCTGGTTGTTGGCGGTGCCGATCGCGGCGAGCGCCTCGGTGTACTTCTGGGCGACGAAGTAGTTGATTGCCTGGACATCGCCGGCAGCAATCGCGGCCGACACCATCTGTGTTGCCTTGGCCTCGGCCTCGGCCAGACGTTCGCGCGCTTCTGCGTCGCGGAAGGCGGCCTCGCGCTGGCCTTCGGCCTGCAGGATCGCCGACTGCTTGGCGCCTTCGGCGCGCAGAATCTGGGCGTTCCTCGACCCTTCGGCTTCCAGCACCTGGGCGCGCTTCTCGCGCTCAGCCTTCATCTGTCGCGCCATGGCGTCGACGAGGTCCTTGGGCGGCGCAATGTCCTTGAGTTCCACGCGGGTGATCTTGATGCCCCAGGGGTTGGCAGCCTCGTCGACCACGCGCAAGAGCGCTTCGTTGATCGTGTCGCGGTTCGACAAGAGTTCGTCGAGATCCATGGAGCCCATCACCGAGCGGATGTTGGTCATCGTCAGGTTGAGAATGGCGTTCTGGAGATCCGACACCTGGTAGGCAGCCTGGGCTGCGTTCAGCACTTGATAGAAGGCGACCGCATCGGCCGACACACTGGCGTTGTCCTTGGTGATGACTTCCTGGGTCGGAACGTCGAGCACCTGCTCCATCACGTTCATCTTGGCGCCGATGCGGTCGATGAACGGAATGATGATGTTGAGACCCGGTTCCATCGTCTTGGTGTAGCGACCGAAACGCTCCACCGTATAGCGATAGCCCTGCGGCACCGTCTTGATCCCGGCGAAAAGCACCAGAACGACAAGAACCACAAATGCTATGACCGCGATATCCAGTCCGCCCAACGACAAGTCCCCCATGATCACAACCCCTGTTTGAGAGTGACACTTTAACCCAGACGTGGGGGTTGGTCAGTCGAATTCAACCGGCTGCCACAGATTTCGGCTTCAAAGCCAGCCGCTTAGCTCCCGGCGCACGACGTGTTCGAGAACGGTCATGCCCTCTTCGCTGTCGTTGAGGCAGGGGATGTGCGCGAACTTCTCGCCGCCATTGTGATGGAAGCTTTCGGCCGCCTGTTCGGCGATCTCCTCGAGCGTTTCCAGACAGTCGGACACGAAACCGGGGTTGATCACCGCGATGCGCTTGACGCCGTCCTGCGCCAGCTTCTCCACCGTCTTGTCCGTATAGGGCTGCAGCCATTCTTCCGGACCGAAGCGGGATTGGAAGGTCACCTGCAGCTTGTCCTTGGACCAGCCGAGCTTTTCGCGCAGCAGGCGCGCGGTCTTCTGGCATTGGCAATAATAGGGATCGCCTTTTTCGAAGTAGCTCTTCGGGATGCCGTGGAAGGAGGTGAGCACCACTTCCGGCTCCCAGTCGAGCGTTGCCAGATGCTTCGTGATCGAGGTGGCCAGTGCGTCGATGTAGACAGGATCGTCGTGATAGGGCGGCACGGTGCGCAAGGCCGGCTGCCAGCGCATCTTGAGCAGAGCTTCGAACGCCTTGTCGTTGACGGTGGCAGTCGTTGCCGCGGCGTATTGCGGGTAGAGCGGGAACACCAGGATGCGCTCGCATCCGGCCTTCTGCAGCGCCTCCATCCGCGAGGCGATCGAAGGCTGGCCGTAGCGCATGCCCCAATCCACCACGATATGCGGCTGGTCGGCGAAGGTTGCCGCCATCAAGGTCGCCTGGTTGCGGGTGTAGGTGCGCAGATAGCTCTCGTTCAGATCCTTGTTCCAGATCATCTCATAGGCTTTGCCGACCTTGCCGGGGCGGGTGTTGAGGACGATGCCGTAGAGGATCGGGTACCAGAACAGCCGCGACCATTCGATGACGCGGCGGTCGCTCAGGAACTCCCTGAGATAGCGCCGCATCGAGGTGTAGTCGGTACCATCGGGCGTGCCGAGATTGACGAGCAGCACGCCGACCTTTCCGGACTTGACGGGCGGGTGGTTGGCTGGAGCGGTCTCGGCGAGTGGCGTCATCATATCGATCCTCATGGGCCCTTATACGTCGGGACATGGTCTTCGGTTCACGTCCTTCTAAAAAGAAATGCCGGCGCGGGGAAGCCCGCGCCGGCATTCGAAGCAGAGGCAAATTGTCCTTATACCAACCTGCGCCGATATTGACCTCTTGCGTGGGGCCGTCTGTCGGCCACCGGCAGCGTCGCAATCCTCGACCGATGCCAAGGCATCGCTCTGCGGTATGCTCCTTGCCGGATGACCGCAGACGGCCCCACGCAAGAGGTCAATATCGGCGCAGGTTGGTATTATTTTGCCGGAATCTCCAGTTCGGTGCCGACATGCAGGTGGCGCGGCGCCGGCTTGCCGTTGGCAACCGAGATCTTCGCCCAGAGGGCGCCATCGCCGTAGAACGCCTTGGCGAGATCCCAAAGCGTGTCGCCCTTGGCGATGACGTGCTTCTGCGGACCGGAGGCCGTGGTGCTGACGGCAGCGTCGGTTGCAGGCTGCGTCGCCGTTGCATCGGTCGCCGGCTTGGCTTCCGTTGCCGGTTCGGCTGCGGTCGCGCCGGCGGCTGCCGCCACTTCGGTGATGCGGCCATCGGTGTAGGGCTTGAACGGCTGGTGCGCGGCGAGGTAGTCGGCCAGCACGGTTTCGAGACCCGGACCGTAGTCATAGGCATTCTCGCCCTTGGTCTTGAACACGTCGTAGCCGTCGCCGCCGTTGCGCATGTAGTTGTTGGTGACCAGCGAATAGGTCTTTGCCGGATCGAGCGGGCCGTAGGCCTCGCCGTCCTTGACCTCGACCGAGACGACGCGGCTGCCGACCGGTTCCGAGCGGTCGAACGAGTACTTCAGACCGGCAACCTGCGGGAAGCGGCCGCCTGCCTCTTCGAGCTTGCTGAGGCCGTTCTCAAGTGCCTCCTTGATGTCGGCACCCTTCAGTTGGAAGGTCGCAACGGTGTTCTGGAACGGCAGCACGGTGATCGCTTCGCCCATCGAGACGTCGCCGGCATCGATCGAGGCGCGCAGGCCGCCGCCATTGGTGATGGCGATCGTCACGCCCTGGCCCTTGACGCGGTCGAGCATGGCGTCGGCAACCAGGCTGCCCATTTCGCATTCCTTGGCGCGGCAATTGTCACGCGAACCGTCGATCGGCGCTTCGGTCTTGCCGATGATCTTGGAGCGCAGCTCCTCGATCGGCTTGGCGAGTTCGGCCACGCGGGTCAGCACCGACTGGTCGGGCTTGATGGAGCTGTCGACCAGGATCGGATCGCCCTTGGCAGCCTTGACCACGCCCTTGTCGTCGAAGGTGACGACGAGGTCGCCGAGATACTTCGAATAGGAGCCGGCCTGGACGACGGGGACCTTGTAGCCGCCGGGATTGTCGACCATCGTCGGGTAGGGGCCTTCGGCCTTTTCGTCGGTGTTCGACAAGAGGCTGTGCGAATGGCCGCCGACGACGACGTCGACATCGGGGATCTTGGCGATTGCCGCCAGGTCGCGCGGGTAGCCCACGTGGGTGAGCGCGATGATCTTGTCGACACCCTGCTTCTTCAGCTCCTCGACCGCGGCGGTCGTGGTGGCGACGTCGTCGCCGATCAGGATGTCCGGGCCTGGCGAGGAAAGCTCGGGCGTGTCGTTGGCGACGGCACCGACGATGCCGACCTTCTGACCACCCACTTCGAGAACGATCGACGGCTTGATCCGGTCGCCGATCTTCGACTTGTAGCTCGGCAGCACGTTGGCGGTGACGACGGGGAATTCGACCTTTTCGAGGAAGCCGACAAGGCCATCCTCGCTCTCGTCGAACTCATGGTTGCCGACGGTCATGGCGTCGAACTTCATCAGGTTGAGGAATTCGGCTTCAGCCAGCCCCTTGTAGGTGGTGAAGAACAGCGAACCCTGGAAATTGTCGCCGGCGTTCAGCAGCAAGACATTCTTGCCGGACAGGTCCTGGCGCTTCTGGTCGATCAGGGACTTCAGGCGCGCAACGCCGCCGAAGCACTCGTTCTTGCCTTCCTCCTCAGTCGAGCAGGTCGAATCGAACTTGTTGATCGATTCGATGCGGGAGTGGAGATCGTTGATGTGCAGGATGTTCAGTTCATAATCGGCGAAGGCTGCGCCCGAGGAGAGGGCAAGGATGGACGCGGTCATCAGGCCGGTCCGCATGTGTCTGATCATGATGTTCTCCTGTTTTGCCTGTTGTCTTCCGGCCGATCGCGGATCCGGGTTACGGATCTGGTCCCCACAGCCGGGGTGGCTTTGCCGGGCCGGATGTTTTCATCACTTCGGCGCGAGTTCAAGCGCTAAAGCCATCCTCCGGTTGCCGGATCTGTAACTAGGGTTAAGTCATACAATAGCAACAAAAAAAGCCCCCTTGCGGAGGCTTTGATTTGTGTACCGAAGGCAGTCTCAGCCGCGTCGCGCCAGCGAGAACTGGGCGCCGGCATCGGTGGTGCAATTGAGCTGGCTCTGGGTGACCAGCGCGCAATTGACCTTGGATTGGGTGTTGCGCACCAGCGAGGTCATATTGATCTCGACGAGCGTCGGGCTGAGCTGCACGTAGTTGCCGGAAGCCAGCAACTGGTTGCTGTCGGTCGTGCGGGTCGAGAAGGTGCCGCCTGCAAAGGTCGACACGATGCCGTTCGGATCCGTCCATGAGCCTTCGACACCCGCTGCCTGGCGAGCGGGCGGTGCCCCTCCAACTTCCCGGGGCGACGACTGGCAGGAGGCCAGGGCCGCGGCGGTCGCGAGAAGGGTCAGAATTGCGAATGGCTTCATTGGCGATTTCCCTCGCTTGGTGCCGAGCGTCCGTTTCATTTCGCCGAACCATGCCGCGATCAAGAGTTGAAAGCAAGAGCGGTCGGGCCGGCGCGCCGGGCTTTTCCCATATGGATGAAAAAAGCCCGGGGCAGAAATGCCCCGGGCCGGATGCTTCGCAATCTCAGCAGTTTAGCGAACGAGGATGTTCTTGAACTGCCAGGGATCCTTGGTGTCGATGTCTTCCGGGAACAGGCCCGGGCGGCCGTCGAGCGGGGTCCAGTCGGTGTAGTGGCCTTCGACCGGGCCGAGGTAAGGCAGTTGCACTTCGAGGCAGCGTTTGTAGTCCACCTCGTCGGCTTCGACGATGCCGGCCTTCGGGTTTTCGATCGCCCAGACCATGCCGGCGAGTACCGCAGAGGTGACCTGCAGACCGGTGGCGTTCTGGTAGGGGGCGATGCGGCGGGTCTCTTCCAGAGACAGGCGCGAGCCGAACCAGTAGGCATTCTTGTCGTGGCCGTAGAGCAGCACGCCCAGTTCGTCGACGCCTTCAACCAGTTCCTTCTCGTCGAGAACGTGATGGACCGGCTGCGCGTTGCCGCCGTTGCCGAACATTTCGTGCAGCGACAGGACCGCGTCGTTGGCCGGATGGTAGGCATAATGGCAGGTTGGGCGGTAGGTGACTTCGCCGTCCTTGTCGCGCACGGTGAAGAAGTCGGCGATCGAGATCGACTCGTTGTGGGTGACGAGGAAGCCATACTGCGGACCGGGGGTCGGGCACCAGCTGCGCACGCGGGTGTTGGCGCCAGGCTGCTCCAGATAGATGGCCGCCTTGCAGCCCTTCTTGTGCTTCTTGGCGTTCTTCGGCATCCAGTTCTCGTGGGTGCCCCAGCCGAGTTCGGCCGGCTGCAGACCTTCGGAGATGAAGCCTTCGACCGACCAGGTGTTCCAGAAGACGTTGAGCGGCTTCGGCTTCTTGGTCAGCTGGGTGTCGCGCTCGGCAATGTGAATGCCCTTGACGCCGACCTTCTTCATCAGCTTGGCCCAGCCTTCGCGGTCGTCCTGATGCGGCTCGTCAAACTTCACGCCGAGGTCGTTGGCGAGGTTCAAGAGGCCCTGCTTGACGAACCACGAGACCATGCCCGGGTTGGCGCCGCAGGTCGAGACGGCCGTGGTGCCGCCCGGGTTCTTTTCCTTTTCCTTGCGCAGCGTTTCGCGCAGGGCGTAGTTGGTGCGCGATGCATTGTCCATTTCGGCATCGAAGTAGAAGCCGAGCCACGGCTCGACGACGGTGTCGATGTAGAGAACGTCGAGCTTGCGGCACATCTTGATCAGGTCGACCGAGCCGGTGTCGACCGACAGGTTGACGCAGAAGCCCTGGCCTTCGCCTTCGGTCAGAAGCGGCTTCAGCAGTTCCTTGTAGTTGTCTTTCGTCACATGCGCGCGAACGTGGCGGACGCCATGGCGTTCGAAGATCTCGTTGTCGGCGGAATCCTCACGAGGCTCGATCACGATCAACCGGTTCTTGTCGTATTTGAAGTGGCGCTCGATCAACGGCAAGGTGCCGCGGCCGATCGAACCGAAGCCGATCATGACGATCGGGCCGGTGATCTCGCCGTAAACCGGATAGGTGGTGTCTGCCATTTTGGTCTTACTCCTGAGGAAACTTTCCCTGAGACGGTGTTGAAAGTGTCTGAAAACGAGGCTCGCGCCGTGTGATAGGCCCTAGAGCACAGTTTGCTGTCACAATAAAGGGCCGCCGGGTCAACGCTGACCTGCGATATTGTTTAACCAGCGATGGAAATCAGCGCCGAAATCAGGGCGTCGCGCTTGCTGACGAGGCCCTTGTAGGCCGCCTGCGGCAGGTCGAGCGCGCGCAATTGCTCGACGAAGGCAAGAGCCAGAGTGGCGGCATCCTCCCGCTGTCGCAACAGAGACAGTGGATCGGAATAGATGCGGATGGTGAAGACGATCGCGCCGGTCTCGGGCAGTTTGCGCAACGTCTGGCGTTCGATGCGGATGAACGCGCTTTCTTCGGTTAGCTCGGTGGCGGTTGCCGAGAGGCTTTCGGATTTCGACTTGGGCAGATGCAGGGAACCGTCGACATTGACAGCCCAGTTGAAGCGCTCGACGAAACGGCCGGGCGGCAGATTGTCGAACATGCGGGCGATGAGTTCGGCATTGCGCGTGCCGTCGCCGAAGCCGGGAACCGGGGCATGGATCTCATCCATCGTGCGCCCGAACTTTTCCGCGAGCGACCAGGACGAGGGGAAGGCGATATAGGCAGCGCCAAGCCGCCAGCCGCGATCACTGCGCTGCATGATGGCGAGATCGTCCTGGATGAGTGAGCCGGCAATCACCAGCGCGTCGTCGCCCGACAGGGCCACGCGACGGCCGCCGACTATCATGAGATTGTCCTGCCGACAGTAGATGTCTGGATACCGCGTCGGCAGATAGTCGGAGAGGATCTGCAGCACCTCGTTCTGCGCCTGTTCGGTTCCGTCTTCAGCGACAAAGACCGCGCCGCGGGACTGGGCGAGCAGATGGGCTTTCTGGTTGAGATAGTGCTGTATCTGATCGTCCGGCTCGATCCAGCGATCGGGATCAAGTTGGGTGAGGCCGATGGTAAAAGGCTTGGAGGAACCGTCGTAAGGCGTGTGTTTCATGCGGGATGACCGGATCATTCTCGCGATTTAACCATAATCCCTATCGTTTCGCATGGGCCGAAGCTTGTCACAAGCTCTTCGTGCTATAGCTTTGATACAATCAATCGCCACGCGCCATGATTGTTGTTTCCTTGCCCGTAGTGGAGGCGTTGCAGACTGAACGTGACCGGCGACCACATAAAGACACTCATGGGCCTGCAGGCCCAGACGCCCGTGCTGATGGCTCTCTACGATCAGCACGATCGGCTGCAATTTGCCAATGAAGCCTTTCGCGCCGCCTACTTCGTCGACGCGGAGGAGACGCCGACCTGGGCCGACATCATGCGGCGCAACCATGCGGCCAGTCGCGGCACCGTTCTTTCGACCAGCGACATCGAAGGCTGGATAGCCTCGACGATCCATCGGCGCGGAAAGATCCCGTTTCGTGCGATGGAGACCGACCTGCATGACGGCCGCTGGCTGTGGATGACGGAAACGGTCGATGCCAAGGGGTGGATGATGTGCGTTGCCGTCGACATCACCACCGTGCGGGTCGAGGAGCGCACCCTGCGCCAGGATCGCGATTTCGCGCTCAGGGCCTCACAGGTCGACGAACTGACCAATGTTCCCAACCGGCGCCACACCATGGGGCGGCTCGGCGAGTTCATCGCCAATTGCGCCCAGAACCCGCATATGTGGGGCTGCGTCGCCATCATCGACATCGATTACTTCAAGGCGATCAACGACCGCTACGGCCACCACCAGGGCGATGAAGTTCTGCTCGACTTCGCCCGCCAGATGCAGGAATTCGTGCGCCGGTCCGATTGCTTCGGACGCATCGGCGGCGAGGAGTTCATGCTGATCCTGCCCGATACCACCATCAGCGAAGGCAACATGATCCTTGACCGTCTGCTCGACAAGGTGCGCAGCGCCAGGCCGCTCGCCAGCATCCCGGAGTTCTACTACACCTGTTCGGTGGGGCTGGCCGAGTATCGCGAAGGCGACGGCGTCAAGGACATCTATGCCCGCGCCGACGAGGCGCTTTACCTCGCCAAGCGCGACGGGCGCGATCGCGTCAAGCGCTACACCTTGCCGGGCTCAGACCCCGAGCTGCGCCCGGATCAGGCCCCGTAGCGAATTGCCGACATAGAGCTGGCCGCGTGCCAGATCGTCTGGTGACAGGCGGGCGACGCGTGCCCGCCTCTGGCAGATGAGTTCGGTCCTGAGCACGCCAGCCAGCAGGCCGCAGGCGATCGGCGGCGTCTTCAGTGTGCCGCTGCCGTCGTCGAGGAAGATCGACGTGATTGTTCCCTCGCAAACATCGCCCTTTTCATTGAGGAGAAGAACCTCGTCGATCTCCGTTGCGGGGTACTCGGCGCGCGCTGCCTCGTAGATGCCGCGCCGCGTGGTCTTGACCCGCAGGAGCTTGTCTTCGGACGACAGCCGCGTTTGCGCGAAGCGCACGCGCCAGACGGTATCTTCGGCAAGGGGCGTGAAAGCGGCGTTGGTCACGGCAATTGCGCCGTTGCGGTCAAGCGTCAGGCGGACACGTAGCGGGCTCGTTGCGCCCTTGATGGCGTATTCGAGCTCGGACTCAGCCCGTTCGGGGTTGGCAAAACCCAGCCGCCGTGCGGACCGACGGAGCCGGGCGAGATGTAACTTCAATCGAACGAACCCCTCGTCGGGCTCAAAGCGCAGGGTCTCGATCAGCGAAAAATCCGTCATCGGGCGATCTCGGCATCGCCGAGCGCAAAGCGCGCCTTGAGCAGGCATTCGTCATATTCCGACTGTGCGCCGGAATCAAAGACGATGCCGCCGCCGACATTGAACACGGCCTGCCCGTCGGCAAACAGCGAGATGGTGCGGATCGCGACGCTGAAGCGCATGATGCCGTTCGGCGCGATGAAGCCGATCGCGCCGCAATAGGCGTCGCGTGGTCCGTCCTCGAGGTCGTGCAGGATTTCCATCGCCCGCATCTTCGGCGCGCCGGTGATCGAGCCGCAGGGAAAGAGGGCGGTGAAGATATCGGTGATGCCGACATCCGGCCGCAGCTTGGCGCGGACATGGCTGACCATCTGGTGCACGGTCGGATAGGTTTCGATGTCGAAGAGTTTCGGGACGTCGAGTGTCCCGACCTCGGTGATGCGCGATATGTCGTTGCGCAAGAGGTCGACGATCATCCGGTTTTCGGCCTGGGTTTTCTCATCAGTGCGCATGGCGGCGATGATGTCTGCATCCTCCGCAGCCGACGCGCCGCGCTTGGCCGTTCCCTTCATCGGATGCGTCTCGATCCATCGGTCGGCGTCAACCCGGAAGAAAAGCTCGGGCGAGCGCGAGACGAGGATCGGGCCATCGAGCGCCACGAGGGCGCCGTATTTTACTGGCTGACGCTCGATCAGCGACCAGAAGGCGGCGCGCGGATCGCCCGACCAGCGGGCGCGGATCGGCATGGTCAGGTTCGCCTGGTAACAATCGCCCTGGCGCAAGTGCTGGTGCAGGCGCTCGAATCGCGCGCGGTAGGTGGGAAAATCCCAGGCGGCACGCGGCTCGGCTAGAAAAGGCTCGTTCTCGGTCCGCCGTTGCGGCTCGCCAAGCGGATGGCCGTCGCTCGGCGCGTCGAAGATGCCGAAGGACATCAACGGCGTTTCGCGGCCCTCCTCGGCAAAGGGGGCGAGCTTCTCCTCGAAAAGATGGCCGGCCTCGTAGGCCATGTATCCGGCAATCCATTTGCCGGCCGCGTGGGCGCGTTCGAGTTCGGCCAGGCCACGGTGGAATTCGGCTTTGGTCCGCGCCGTGACGACGCGCTCCGGATCGGCGAAAACCGTCGTCCGGTTTTCGCTGTCGTCCCGGAAAAGCACATAGGGTGCATTTTCGTTCATCGATGCCGCTTTGCTGACAGCCTATTCAATGGTCGACCACGGGTTCGCCGCGGATCGGATCACGCCTTATCAAGCGCCTCGAGTTCGTCGATCAGCCCTTCGATCATCGACAGACCCTGTGCCCAGAACGACGGATCGGTGGCGTCGAGGCCAAAGGGAGCCAGCAACTCCGAATGGTGCTTGGTGCCGCCGGCCTTCAGCATTTCGAAATACTTCGCCTGGAAGCCCTTCTCGGCGTTCTGGTAGACGGCATAGAGCGAGTTCACCAGGCAATCGCCGAAGGCGTAGGCATAGACGTAGAACGGCGAGTGAATGAAGTGCGGGATATAGGCCCAGTAGGTCTCGTAGCCCTCGGAAATCCGGATCGCCGGGCCGAGGCTTTCCGCCTGTACCGAAAGCCAGAGATTGCCGATGTCGTCCGCCGTCAGTTCGCCTTCCTTGCGGGCCGTGTGCAGCTTGCGCTCGAATTCGTAGAAGGCGATCTGGCGCACGACCGTGTTGATCATGTCCTCGACCTTCTGGGCAAGCATGGCCTTGCGCTCGCGCTTGTCCTTGGTCTGGTCGAGAAGCGCGCGGAAGGTCAGCATTTCACCGAACACCGATGCGGTCTCGGCCAGGGTCAGTGGCGTCGAAGCCATCAATGCGCCCTGTTCGCCGGCGAGCACCTGATGCACGCCGTGGCCGAGTTCGTGCGCGAGCGTCATCACGTCGCGCGGCTTGCCCATATAGTTGACGAGTACGTAAGGGTGCGCTGACGGAACGGTCGGGTGAGCGAAGGCGCCAGGCGCCTTGCCTGGGCGAACCGGTGCATCGATCCAGCGGTCGTCGAAGAAGCGGCGGGCGATTGCGGCCATCTCAGGGTCGAAAGCATGGTAGGCCGAAAGCACCGTGTCCTTTGCCTCGTTCCATGAGATCAGCGCGTTCGGCGTTTCCGGCAGCGGCGCGTTGCGATCCCAGAAGTCCATCTGTTCCATGCCGAGCCACTTTGCCTTCATCGCGTAGTAGCGATGCGAGAGGCGCGGATAGGCTGTCTTCACCGCTTCCGCAAGCGCATCGACAACCTCGCGCTCGACACGGTTGGCCAGATGCCGGCTGTCGGCGATATCCTCGAAGCCGCGCCAGCGATCGGAGATTTCCTTGTCCTTGGCGAGCGTATTGGTGATCAGCGTGAAGGTGCGGATATTGGCCCTGAAGGTTTCGGCCAGCGCCATCGCCGCCTTCTTGCGCACCTCGGTCGAAGGATCCTGCAGCAGGTTCAGGGCCACTTCGAGCGGCATCGTCTCGCCGTCGACGGTAAAGGTCAGCGCCGCCATTGTCTCGTCGAACAGACGGTTGAAGGCGGCCGGACCGGTCATCGACTTTTCGAGGAACAGTTGCTCGAGCTTGTCGTCGAGCTGATAGGGCTTGTCCTTGCGCAGGTCGAGAAGCCAGGGCTTGTAGTGCGCGGCAAGGCTGTCGTTGGCGAGTGCCGCATCGATCACGGCATCGTCGATGCGGTTGAGCTCGAGCGAGAAGAACAGAAGGTGTGCCGACATGTCGGTCAGCTTCGACTGTACGTCGCCATAGAGCTTGCCGTTTTCCGGCTTTGAGGTGTCGGAGAAATAGGTGAGGCCTGCAAAGGACGCGATGCGGCCCATGATGTCTTCCAGCGCTTCGAATTCCTTCACGGCTGCACCGATGCCGTCGTTGCCGGTCTTCGTCGCGGCGACGGCAAGCTTGCCTTTCCACCTGGTTTCGAACGCGATCGAATCCGCTTCGGCCTTCTTCATATCGGAGAGGAAAGCATCTGACGTCGCGGACGGATAGAGATCCTCCAGCCGCCAGGAGGGCAGATCGCCGAGCGCGGATACCGCGCCTTGGGCAGGGCCGGCGGCGGCACGGACGACGGTTTTCTCGGAAGCGAAGGTGCGGAAGGTCATCGTCGGATTTCTCATGTTCGTGACAGGAAGAGGCAAGCGATACGGGTTCCATTGCTATCGCCGGCAATGGATAAAATGCAAGCATTTCTCAAAAGATGATGTTCAGCCCTTTATGGCACAGATGCCTGACGTGATTTGGCACATGACGTTGGCCAAAAGTACCGCGTGTCCAAAGCAGGAGGCTTCCGTGACATCACACATTCTTGTCATCGATGACGATCCGGTGCAGCGCCGGTTGCTGACGAACATGATCGAGCGTCTCGGTCATGTCGCGCATCTCGCCGACAATGGCCGCAGCGGCCTGGAGCTGCTGGAGCGTAAGGGCGGCATCATCAACGTCATCCTTCTCGACCTGCTGATGCCCGAAATGAACGGTCACGGCTTTCTCGATGTGCTGGCGGAACGGGGCGTCGATACGCCCGTGATCGTTCAGACCGGGCAGGGCGGCATCGAAACCGTCGTCCACGCTATGCAGGCCGGTGCC
Source organism: Sinorhizobium sp. A49 (assembly GCF_002002725.1). Lineage (GTDB taxonomy): Bacteria > Pseudomonadota > Alphaproteobacteria > Rhizobiales > Rhizobiaceae > Ensifer. The sequence goes on from NZ_MUNW01000041.1 coordinate 124,969, forward strand.
TTCGACTTCCTGGTCAAGCCGGTTTCACCCGAGCGGCTGTCTGTGGCGCTCGGCAATGCACTGAAGATGGCGAGCCGCGACGGCAAGGTCAAAACCTCGCGCCGCCCGCGCGGCGGCGCCGTCGGCTTCGATGACGTCGTGTCGGCGAGCCCGGCGATGATCCGGGTCATCGATCTTGCCCGGCGGGCAGCGCAGTCCAACATTCCGATCGTGCTCGAAGGCGAATCCGGCGTCGGCAAGGAAATGGTGGCGCGGGCGATCCAGGCGGCCAGCGACCGTTCGGGCAAGCCGTTCATCACCGTCAACTGTGGCGCCATCCCGCACAATCTTGTCGAGAGCATTCTCTTCGGCCACGAGAAGGGCGCCTTTACCGGCGCCACCGAAAAGCACAGCGGCAAATTCGTCGATGCCGATGGCGGCACGCTGTTCCTCGACGAGATCGGCGACCTGCCGCTCGAAGTCCAGGTAAAGCTGTTGCGTGCGGTCCAGCAGGGCGAGATCGAAACGATCGGCGCGCGCCATCCGCATCGGGTGAATGTGCGACTGATCTCGGCGACCAACAAGGACCTCATCAACGAGGTGCGCGAGGGCCGGTTCCGCGAGGATCTCTATTATCGTCTCAACGTCTTCCCGATCACCATTCCGGCGCTGCGCCGGCGCAAGGAGGACGTCCCGGTTCTTGTGCGCTCGTTCGTCGATCGGTTCGCGTCCGAGCAGAGGCTCAACACACCGCTCACCGTTTCGAGCGGTGCGATGGCACTGCTGACCGCCTATGACTGGCCGGGCAACATCCGCCAGCTGGAAAACGCGATCTTCCGCGCGGTCGTTCTGGCTGAGGGCAGCGAGCTGACGGTCAAGGACTTCCCGCAGATCGCTACACAGATCCCCGGCTACGTCGTCTCCGATCGCTCCGGTTTTTCCTGGGGGGATGCCGGACCCGAGCGCCCGCCTGTTGCCGTCGATCCGGCCGCGAACCTCTATCCCGATTTTGCCAGCACGGCGAAATCGATGGAGGCCGATGCGTCTCATGACGGCCGCATGGAGAACGCAATTGCCAGCGTCGACGAGGGCGGAGACGTGCGCAAGCTTGCCGAAGTGGAGGAGGAACTGATTCGTTTTGCGCTGAAATTCTATCGGGGCCAGATGAGCCAGGTAGCCCGAAAACTCGGCATCGGCCGGTCCACGCTCTACCGAAAGCTCAAGGATTACGGCATCGACCCCGACAATCCCCTGCGTGAGGCGGCATAAAATCGACGCATTCACGATTCATTAGCCGTGCGATTGCATCACCGCCGTTTAGACCTTGTTAGTGAAGTATTCACTATATTATAAGGGGCGGTGACGACTGTGGCATATATGCCATGCTGTCACCTTATTTGACAGTCATCTGAGACAGCGAAGCACGGTTGTCCGTCGGACGGGGATTGAATGCCAAATTTGTTCGGTTTTAAGAAGCCTCTCGGCTCCTTAGCTAGCAGACTCTGCTCGGCGATGACCCGTAAGGTGCCGCAGGTTCTGACATCCATCGCCCTCGCGGTATCGCTGGTTACGCCTGGCATGGCGCCTCCCGTCGAGGCTGCCGGCCAGACGCGCACGCTCAAGCTCTATTTCATTCATACGCAGGAAAAGGCGCAGATCACCTACAAGCGCAACGGTCGCTACGACCCGAAGGGCCTGCAGCAGATCAACCGCTTCCTGCGCGACTGGCGTCGCAACGAGCCGACCAAGATGGATCCGCGCCTGCTCGACCTCGTCTGGGAAGTTTATACCAAGAGCGGCTCGCGCGATTACATCCACGTTGTTTCGGCCTACCGTTCGCCGGCCACCAACGGCATGCTGCGCTCGCGCTCAAAGGGCGTTGCCAAGAAGAGCCAGCACATGCTCGGCAAGGCGATGGACTTCTACATTCCGGACGTCAAGCTGAAGACGGTGCGGGAAATCGGCATGAAATTCGAAGTTGGCGGCGTCGGCTACTACCCGACATCGGGCTCGCCATTCGTGCACATGGATGTCGGCGGCGTTCGCGCATGGCCGCGCATGAGCCGCAACGAACTCGCCCGTCTCTTCCCCGACGGCAAGACCATGCACGTTCCATCCGACGGCAAGCCGCTTCCGGGCTATAACCAGGCCGTGGCCGACTACAAGCGTCGCGTCGGCGCTTCGGCAATGGAAGTTGCCGGCGGTGGCGCCAAGACCGGCGATGCCGAAAGTGGCAAGCGCCGCGGCAACCTGTTTGCCATGCTCTTCGGTGCTGGCGGCGACGAGGATGAAGAACCCTCGGCAATCGCGGCCGGTCCGGGCTCCGATGATGAAGGTGGCGCAGCGCCGGCCAAGGTGCAGACGGCTTCGGCGCCCGCCGCTCAGGAAGCGCTTCCCGGTGTTGCCGGTTCGGTTGCCACCGAGCAGCAGCCGGCCGTTGCTGCCGATCAGAACATCAATGCGCCAGTTCCGGCCGTTCGTCCCGCCTTCAGGGACACGCCTGAAAATGGCGGCGTAGCGGTGGCACTGGTGGCGCCGCAGAAGAACGCCGCGCAGGAAGCGCTGGCTGCTGCCCTGCCGCAGACGCCGGAAATGCCGAGCGAATTTGCCGATCTGGCCTCGCTCAAGGTGCCGGTTCCGCAGATGCTCGATCGTGGTGGTGTGAACGCTGCTGCCGACGAAACGCTTGTCGCCTCGGTCGATCCGCTGGCAACCGACATGCAGGCGCTGGGCTTCGTGCCTGTGCCGGCCATGCGCCCGGCTGGCGATGTGGCACTTGCCGCTGTCGCGGACGCCAAGGTTGCGGTCCCTGCCTTTGCGGAGCGTCCGGTTCTGGCTTCCGCGGAGCCGCCGCGTGATACCGTGGCCCAGGCATCGACACGTGTCGCACTTGCAGCACCGACGCCGGCCGAGCGCGAGCCCGTGCGGCAGCCGGTGGAAATGGCCGCCTATGCGCCGCAGGCCTCGACGAATGGTCGTGCCAATGCCTTTGACGGCGCCTTCGATACCCAGGCGGAAGCCCCGGCAAAGAGTGGCCGTCCGAAGAAGCGCGATGCTGAGGCGGCGACCCGTTCGTCGGTTCGCACCGAGCCGAAGCTGACGCAGAAGATCATCTCCGAATGGGCGCTTTCGGCTGGCCGCGTCGCGACGTTTTCCAAGCCGGTCAAGGCTCCGCGCTTCGTTAGCAAGAAACTGCGTACGGCCCCGACGACTGTTTATGCCGCCGGCTTTAACAGCACGGCCGGAGCAGCGGTCGATACGGCCCGCTTCAGCGGTAATGCTGTGAACTTCATGGAAGTGAAGAAGTTCAGCACCAACTGAGCTTCGCGCAAACGAGACCCAACAAAAAAAGCCCGCCTGGTGATCCCGGCGGGCTTTTTACTGTCAGTGGCAGAAGAAATTATTCTTCTTCGGTCGCCGCCGGGATCATGCCGAGCGCCTGCAGGTAGGTGTCGAGGATCGCTTCCTGCTCCATGCGCTCGTCGGCGTCCTGCTTGCGGATGGAAATGACCTTGCGCAGGATCTTGGCATCGAAGCCCGTGGACTTGGCTTCGCCGTAGACGTCCTTGATGTCGTCTGCGATGGTCTTCTTCTCTTCTTCCAGGCGCTCGATCCGTTCGATGAAAGCGCGGAGCTGGTCGCGTGCGACGCCGTGTGCATCTGACATGGTCTTCTCCTTTTGCGGGGAATGAAATTCTTGGGTGCCGTGACGTGCCGCGAACGGCGGCCAAGGTCAAGGGCCATTGCGCAACAACGCGGGCATTTCCGTGGCGGATGCTCGCCTGTGTGGCCTATTCTTTGGGGCGGCTGATCTCGAAGGCGGCTTTCTGCTCGCTGGATGCTTCCCTCTGGTTGAGCGTCCGCCACTCCTCATAGTGCATGCCGTAGACGATCTCGCGGGACTGCTCCTTGTCGAGCGGTACGCCAGCCTCGTTGGCAGCGTCCCGATACCAATTGGACAGACAGTTGCGGCAGAAGCCTGCCAGATTCATCAGGTCGATGTTCTGTACGTCGCTGCGCTCGCGAAGATGCGCGACGAGACGCCGGAAGGCGGCGGCCTCGAAGGCGATCTGCTGGTCCGGGGTGAGTTCGGTCATGATCCAGTCTTTCTTCGTCTCAAATGTCGTAGGCGCCGGTGCGCGACGGGTGCCGCTCGTAGCGATGCAGGTCGGGGCGGGCGTTGAGGTCGGTAAGAACAGGAGCAAGCCGATCGGCCCATGCGGCAATGCCGGCCGCGTCGGAGATCAGGTCCTGCCGCACCTCGATCAACGCGTGCGGAATGCCCGGTGCCATGCAGTGGCGGAACATCGTATCCCCGCGCAGCGCGCCGTCATAGGGCTCGTTGTTGCCGACGACGATATCGCCCGGGGCCTCGAGCTTCTCGATCAGCGGCAGCACTGCACGCGGGTCGTTGTCCCAGAGAACGGCCGCATGCCAGGGGCGGGCAACGCCTTTCCAGGCGGGCGTGAAGGAATGGATGGAAATGACCAGCGGCGCACCACCTGACGTTGCGGCACTTCGCTCCAGCGTCTCGGCCACCGCGCGATGATAGGGGCGGTGAAAACGATTGAGCCGGCTGTTCCATTCCTCGTCGGCAATCGGATGGTTTCCCGGGACGATCGCGCCGTCGGAAATCTTCATGATCAGCGTCGGGTCGTCCTCGCCGCGGTTGGGGTCGATCAGAAGCCGCGAAAAGCACCCGAGAACCGCCGGAGCGTCGAGCATGGCCGAAAGCCGGCGGACCAGATGCTCGACGCCGATATCGTAGGCGATATGCCGCCGAAATGCTGCTTCCGGCAGGCCGAGGCTACCATATTCTTCCGGCAGGCGATTCATGGCGTGATCGGCGAGTAGCACCAGGCCGGTTGTGGGCTTGGCTTCGATAATCTCATAGGGCGAATAGGACTGCATGCCGTTCCAGTCTGCTTTCGGGGGGTGTGCTTTTGATTGCATGCGTCGGCGACATTCACAAGAAAAACGCAACTGTTTTGCGCAATTGACACCCAATTAGCCGGATGTAATCGATTAGAGTTACGTTGACTTTCCGGGCTGGTCGTCGCAAGAAAGGCCACGCAAATCAAAACGGAGTTCCATTGGAAACCGTGTCCAGATATCCATTTTCCAAAGCGAAGTCGGGGCTGTCGACATTGGGGGCAATGCTCCTGTTTTCCCTGGCGATTTCAGGCTCATTTCTTTTTGCCGGGGAGGCCCGCGCCGATTTTCGCGTCTGCAACGGCACGCAAAATCTGGTCGGCGTGGCAATCGGTTATCGCGCCAAGGACGGCTGGGTAACCGAGGGGTGGTGGCAGGTTCCCGCGACCACCTGCGCGACCCTGATCGAGGGCGAACTTCAATCGCGATATTATTATCTCTACGCGGAAGACGCGGCCCGTGGTGGTCGCTGGACCGGCGACGTCAACATGTGCGTCGCTGAAAACGAATTCAAGATCTCGGGCGTGCAGGACTGCTTTGCCCGCGGCTTCCAGCGGATGGGATTCAAGGAATATGACACGGGGCGGCAAGGAAGCTGGATGGTTCAGCTCTCCGATACGCCCGGCACGCAGGAAAGCCAGAATTGATGAAGCGGAACAGAAAAGTCAAAATCCTCGCCACGCTCGGCCCGGCATCCGCCGACGAGCAGATGATCCAGAAGCTGCACGAGGCAGGGGCTGATCTGTTCCGTATCAACATGAGCCATGCAAGCCATGAGGTGATGCGCACGCTGGTGCAGCGCATCCGCGCCGTCGAAGCGCGCTGTGGCCGCCCGATCGGCATCCTCGGCGACCTCCAGGGTCCGAAGCTGCGTGTCGGCAAGTTTGCCGAGGGCAAGGTCGAGCTCAAGGTCGGCCAGACCTTTACCCTCGACAACAAGGACGAACCCGGCGACAGCACCCGCGTTTTCCTGCCGCATCCGGAGATCCTCGAAGCGGTCAAGCCCGGCCATCGCCTGCTGATCGACGACGGCAAGCTGCACCTGCGCGCCGAAAAGACCGACGGCACGAGCATCGTCACCACGGTGGTAGCCGGCACCAAGATTTCCGACCGCAAGGGCGTCAGCCTGCCCGACACGCTGCTGGCCGTTGGCGTGCTGACCGACAAGGACCGTTCCGACCTCGATGCGCTTCTGGCGACTGGCGAGTTCGATTGGGTAGCGTTGTCCTTCGTACAGCGCCCCGAGGATCTGGCCGAAGTCCGCAAGATCGCCCGCGGCCGCGTCGGCCTGATGTCCAAGATCGAGAAGCCGCAGGCGCTCGAACGCATCGACGAGATCATCGAACTCTCCGACGCGCTGATGGTGGCGCGTGGCGACCTGGGCGTCGAAATGCCGCTCGAATCCGTGCCTGGTTTGCAGAAGCAGCTGACGCGCGCATGTCGCCGCGCCGGCAAGCCGGTGGTCGTTGCCACGCAGATGCTGGAATCGATGATCTCCGCACCGGTGCCGACGCGCGCCGAAGTCTCCGACGTGGCGACCGCCGTCTTCGAAGGCGCGGACGCGATCATGCTCTCGGCTGAATCCGCATCCGGCGAGTATCCGGTGGAGGCCGTCTCGACCATGGCGTCGATCGCCAGCAACGTCGAGCGCGACCCGCATTATTCCAGCATCATCTACGCGCAGCGCACGCCGCCCGAGGCGACCGGTGCCGACGCGATTTCGCTGGCGGCCCACCAGATCGCCGAGACGCTGCGGTTGTCTGCAATCGTCTGCTACACCTCCTCCGGCACCACAGGCCTTCGCGCCGCCCGTGAACGCCCGCAGGTTCCGATCATCGCGCTCTCGCCGATCGTGCAGACCGCCCGTCGCCTTTCGGTCGTCTGGGGTCTGCATTGCGTTGTCACCGAGGACGCGACCGATCTCGACGACATGGTCAACCGCGCCTGCCGCATCGTGGCTCACGAGGGTTTCGGCAAGCCGGGTGAACGCGTCATCATCTCGGCCGGTGTGCCGCTCGGCACGCCTGGCGCCACCAACATGCTGCGCATTGCCTATATCGGCTCGGACGGCATGAGCGGTATCTAACGACCGCTTTCCTCCTTGGGTTGCATGATAAGGCGGGCTTCGGCCCGCCTTGTTATTTTGTCGAGGTCGATCGGTCGTCCGGAGAGTTTTTCCACGGCGGCAACGACGACATCGGTAACGACGTAGTCGGGCTTGTGGCCGAGGTTGCCGATCCATAGCAATTCCGATCCGACAATGTCGCGTGCCAGGCCGCGCGAATGAATGTCGGCGAGAACGATGTCGTCACTGTCGCCGCTGACGATGATCGTCGGCGCGGCTATTTCCTGATATCGCGGTGCGATCTCGCTGACGTAGGCGTGAAGATTGGCGACGTCGACGGCGTTGTTGCGAAAGGCCAGCGGCCGCAGCACCAGGTGCGGTGCCGTCTTGTCGATGTAGTCGGCGGGCCGCGGATTGGGGTAGAAGACCGAACGCGTGCCACTTTCGATCCGCCTGAGACCGATCGGCGCGGCGAGCGTGTGGGCGAACAGCCAGCCAATATAGGGCAGGGCCGTCAGCCGGTAATACCAGTCAACGCCGCCCGGCCAGGGATGGGTGGCTGGCGCCAGCAAGATAAGGCCGATCGTCTTTTCCGGATGGCGAAGGGCAAAGCTTGCTGCAATCGCCCCGCCGAAAGAATGGCCGACGATGATCGCCCGGGCCATGCCTCGTTTCTCCATCAGTTTTGCAATCGCATCTGCCTGGCCGTCGGGGCGGTCATTCTCCCGTCCGCCACGCTCGGAGTAGCCATGGCCCGGCCGATCGACGAACAGCATTTCGGCGCGACCGTCAAAGGCGGGTGCAAAGGCATGCAGCTGGTCTAGAAGGTTGCCGCTGGCGCCGTGGATGAAGATGAGTGGTGCAAGGTCGGCTGTTGCCGTTACCGGCAGATGGACGCTGTTCATGCGGAAGCCACCGACGTCGATGAGTTCACCCGTGTTCGGGAACCGTGCGCTGATGCCTCGTGCACTGTGCAGGCTGAAGGCAATCCCTGCGAGCATGAGGGCAGCGATGAGCAGGGCGGCTAGAACCATTGTCTCGGTGGCTCCTCTTAGTCGACAGTATCGAGTATCCAGATGGCGGGTGACGCTGTCATGCCCAGCCATCGTGGCCAGATTTCGTCGACGGCGCGCTGACGCGCCAGAACGAACTCCGGCAGGGCCGTGTCGCGGTCGCCTTTGCGATAGCGGCGATCGTGCCGGCCGGTGACGACCACAGGAGGCGCACCGAATTGGTCGGCGGTAATGTCGACGATGAGGTTGCCGCATTCGACCCAGGCATGGCTTTGCCAGCCGGTATCGCTGAGAAAGCCGAAATCACCCAGTTCCGGGCCTTTAGGCGACAAGCGCGGCGTGCCGCTTTGCCACGAGGCATCCAACCCTTCGACGGTCAGCACGCGGGCCAAAAACAGGCTTGTGCGCCCGCATGTCCATTGCGATGACGTGACCGGCGCACCGCCGTTGCGGGCGCTATGCCATTCCAGCCAGATCGGCTCCATGAACCGACGCGCAGCCTTGGCCAGGGTGCGGATCGTGGCCATTTCCGTAGGAGGTATCATCGCGGGGCCCGCGCCTGCTTCGGCATCCGGACGGTCTACGTCTTGCTGCCCGCAAGCTTTTCGGTGAGCTCGCCTAGTTGCTCCTGCGCCTTGCGGTCTGCGGGATAGATCGCCAGGAGCTGCTCCCAGGCCCTCAACGCCAATTCGTCCTTGCCGGCCGAGCCGAGGATTGCGGCCATGCCTGCGAGCGCGCCGAAATGGCGGGGTTCCAGCGACAGGACGTGATTGATATCAGACATCGACTTGCGATAGTTGCCCATCATGTAGTGGAGCGTGGCCCGGCGGTTCCAGCCTTCGACGTAGCTCGGGGCGAGCGTAATGACCTGGTCGAGAATATCGAGGGCTGCCGCCTGCTTGTTGTCGGTGATCGACTTGTCGGCCCATTGCATCAGCAGGTTGACCGTGGCGCTGCCGGAATCCTGCCATTCCATGCGGATCTGGTTGGCGAGTTCGCGCGCCTTGTCGGCGTCTCGTTCCTTCTTGAGGTCAGAGAACAGGGCGTTCAGGCGTTGCTTGGGAGTGGTGAGGCTGGCGGCCTCGGTTTCCGGCGCCGTCTCTGCGGCGAAAGCCAGGGTGCCGGCTCCAACTGAGGCGGAGAGAAGGGCGGAACACGCCAGAATCAAGGGTACAAAAACTCGCATGGCGAGCATGTTAGCTCGCCACGGAATAGTTTCAAAATCAATTCTGGGACATCGCCGAAGCGAGGTGCCAAACAGAAACCAGTCTGGGCCTCAGCCCTGACGTGCCTTGAAGCGCGGGTTCTGCTTGTTGATGATATACATCCGGCCCTTGCGACGAACCAGACGGTTTTCGCGATGGCGGGTCTTCAGCGACTTGAGCGAATTCTTGATCTTCATTTTCCTGATCCGCAGGTTTCGGGGAAACAAAATTCGCCCGGTATTTCTAACAATCAAAAGCGCGCCATGCAGCGCGCTCCGTAAGGTGGGATGGCAAATACCGTGTCACCCCAGTTGTGTCAACCGCAAGAGGTCGGATTTTGGCGCCTTGCCCCGCATTTCTGTGGCTTTGAGGCTCACGTCAGGCGGGTGATGTGACCCATCTTGCGGCCCGGTCGCGCTTCTGTCTTGCCGTAGAGATGGACGAAGACGTTGTCCTTGGCAAGCCATCCCGGCACGTCGTCGATGTCGTCACCGATCAGGTTCTGCATCACGCAGTCGGAGTGGCGGACAGGATTGCCGAGAGGCAGGCCGGTCACAGCGCGAATGTGCTGCTCGAATTGCGAGACGATGCAGGCTGCTTCCGTCCAGTGGCCGGAATTGTGCACGCGCGGCGCCATTTCATTGGCGACGAGGCTACCGTCGGCAAGCACGAAGAACTCCACGCCGATGACGCCGACATAACCGAGCGCATCGAGGATCGCCTTGGCCGCAGCAGACGCAGCTTCTGCGGTCGCCGCGCTGATGGCGGCGGGCACGGTAGAGGTGTGAAGAATGCCGTTGCGGTGAACGTTTTCTGCCGGATCGTAACAGGCAACCGCACCATCGACCGAGCGGGCAGCGATAATGGAGATTTCCCGTTCGAACGGCACGAAGCTTTCGAGGATCAACGGCACGGAGCCGAGCGCGGCGAAAGCGCCCTGCGGGCTGTCCTGTTCGGAGCGAAAGACGCGCTGACCCTTGCCGTCGTAGCCGAGGCGGCAGGTCTTCAGGACACCGGCGCCACCGAAATCGGCAAGCGCTGCCTCAAGGTCGGCCTGGCTGTCGACGGCGTGAAACCGGGCGGTGACGATGCCGCTGTCATTGAGGAAGCGCTTTTCCACCAGGCGATCCTGGGCTGCTTCCAGCGCTTTCGGTGGCGGGAATACCGGCCGGGCGCGCGCAAGTCTTTCGGCCGCTGCGACCGGCACGTTTTCGAATTCGTAGGTGATGATGTCGCAGGCGGCCGCCAGGGCATCAAGCGCTTCGTCATCGTCATAGGCGGCGACGATCTGCTTGTTTGCCACCTGCGCTGCCGGACAGTCGGGCTGCGGCTCGAGGATGATGGTGCGGAAGTTCAGCCGTGCAGCAGACATGGCCAGCATGCGGCCGAGCTGGCCGCCGCCAATGATGCCGATTGTGGTCATGCGTCGTCTACCGGATATTCCGCGACGGCAACGGTCTGCTGCTCGCGCCAGTCGTCGAGACGGTCGGCCAGGTCGTTGTCACTGAGCGCCAGCACGGCTGCGGCCAGCAGTGCGGCATTGACGGCGCCTGCACGTCCGATCGCCAGCGTTCCGACAGGGATGCCGGCCGGCATCTGCACGATGGAGAGAAGGCTGTCCTGGCCGGAGAGCGCTTTCGACTGCACGGGCACGCCGAAGACCGGCAGCGGCGTCATCGATGCGCACATGCCAGGAAGATGGGCGGCGCCGCCGGCGCCGGCGATGATGACCTTGAAGCCTTCGTCGCGCGCGCCTTTGGCGAAGCTGACGAGCCGGTCAGGCGTACGGTGTGCCGAGACGATGCGGGCTTCATAGGCAATGTCGAGCGCGTCGAGCGTGTCGGCGGCGTTCTTCATCGTCTCCCAGTCGGACTGGCTTCCCATGATGATGGCGACGGGTGGTGTCGTTGTGTCGAGCACGTCTTTAAGGTTCCGCTTCAGGCGATGATGTCGGGAATGATCTGGTCTTCGATCTTGGTGATCTTGTCCTTGATGACCAGCTTCTTCTTCTTCATGCGCTGAACTCTCAGCGCATCGCAGCCGGTCTGGATCATGGCGTTGATGGCAGCATCATAGTCTTCATGTTCTTGCCTCAGCCGCGCGGCGGTCAATCTGAGTTCGGCCTGGTCCTGGTCCGGCATGCAAAGCGATCCCCATCAGCCCGGTTGCGAAGTCCTCCTCGAACCGGAATTTCATGCGCCGCTCTATCACATCTTGGGCGGTAACGGGAAGTTATCCGTCGTCATCATTTCGCCTTCGACAAATGAAAAATGGCATGGCACAGTAGTAAGGTTACAACCATGGAACATCCGGCATTTACCTGCCGGATGCAAGCAAAAGGAAGGGACTGCCAATGACCATTGAGGCTCATCTTGCAACGCTTGAGAAAAAACATGGCGCATTGGAGCAGGAGCTTCATGCAGCAATGAACCAGCCCTCTACCGAGGACGAAATGATCAGCGACATCAAGCGAAGGAAGCTGCGCATCAAGGACGAAATCGAAAGGCTTCGCTCCTCGACTCACTGATTATGAACGGTAATTCCCAGTAACAACGGGAGGTGTCCTCTCCAAGGAGACGACGCGACAAGGTTCACAACCAATCCCCTCAACGGAAGATACGGATCGCTCGACCGGGTTTGATGCCCGGTCGTTTTGTGTCAGGCGGCGGTTACGCTTCCACCAGAGGATCACGCCCAGAACTGATCCAGCCAAAGGTTGAGTCTGTCGAAGCCGGGTCGGTTGATGGCGTAAATTCGGCGGGTGCCATTGGCCTCGACCGAGACCAGATTGCAGTCCAGCAAAGCCTTCAGGTGCTGCGATACCGCCGGCCGGCTGATCGGCAATCCCACGGCCAGTTCGTTGACCGTCTTAGGCGCGCGGCGAAGTTCCTCCAGCAGGTAACGCCGGTTAGGATCCGCGATGGCATCGAAAGGGTCCGCGATAGTCATGAGCAGACGTTAAGCGAATTCCCTGAGGGCGGCAAGAAAATTGTGCAATGCGGCATTTGTCTTTTTGCTTTGCAACATGACGGATTGCTTTAATGCGGTTCAGGCACCGGCCAGCAAGCTGTTCAAACCGTCCCACAGCAGTTTCAGCCCCGCGATAAAGGCCATGCTATACATGAAGGGATAGAAGACCTGGGGCTTCATCCGGCGAACGATGAAGGCGCCGCAGACGGTGGCGACGATCGCCAGCGGAAACAACGTCGCCGAGATTTTCAGATTGCTCATGTCGAGCTGGCCGAGTGCAAAATAGGGGATCAGCTTGACGGCATTGAGGATGGCGAAGAAGCGAACGATCGTGCCGGTATATTCGCGCGGATCGAGTTGCAGCGGTAGGGCGTAGATCTGGAACGGCGGGCCGCCGGCATGGGCAACGAAACTGCCATAGCCGGCAAACGAGCCCCAGAGCGTCGCCGGGCCGGCCCGCTGCTGCTTGGGTTTGATCGTTATTCCATTGCGCATGCGCCAGACATTGTAGACATAGCGCAGCACGAACAGCACGGTGATGAGGCCGATGATCAGCCGCAGATAATCGCGCGAGACATAGGCCGATGTCGCCCAACCGATGAGAATGCCGGCAATGGCACCGGGCAACAGCATGATCAGCGTCTTGCGGTCTCCGTGCTTGCGCCACATCCAGAGTGAGACGAGGTCCATCGCGATCAGGATCGGCAAGAGCAGTGCTGCCGCCTGAACCGGCGAGACGGCCATGGACAGGATCGGCACGCCCATCAGCGAAAGGGCCTCGCCCATGCCGCCCTTGCTGAGGCCAACGAGAAGAACCGCCGGGATGGCGACGAGATAGAAGTCGAAGTCGGGAAGCATCGGTGGCGGTTGATCCTTTTGACGTCTCCGTCTATCGGTTTTCCCAAACGAAATCGAGCGCTGGTTTCCGTCGACAGGCGGACACAGCCGGAAATGGATGTCATGAGCAAGACAAGTGAACGCTGCCGCCTGGTGCTGATCGCACCCGATATCGCCGATCCGGCGGAACGCGCCAAGGTGCTTGCCGACGCCCTGAAGGGCGGCGACGTCGCTTCGGTGATCGTGCCGCAATACGGTCTCGACGATGGCGAGTTTCAGAAACATGCCGAGCTTCTCGTGCCGATCATCCAGGAGGCAGGAGCCGCAGCGCTGATCGACGGCGACAGCCGCGTGGCCGGGCGCGTCAAGGCCGACGGCCTGCACATTTCCGGCAATGCCGAAGCGCTCGGCGAGGCGATCGAGAAGCACACGCCGAAACTCATCGTCGGCGGTGGCAATGCGGCCGACCGTCATCACGCGCTGGAAGTCGGCGAAGTGCGCCCGGACTATGTGTTCTTCGGCAAGACCGATGGGGACATCAAACCGGATGCGCATCCGAAAAACCTGGCGCTGGCCGAATGGTGGGCTTCGATGATCGAGATCCCCTGCATCGTCATGGGCGGCACGGATCCGCAATCGGCGCTGGCAGCCGCGGAAACCGGGGCCGAGTTCGTGGCACTTCGTCTGGCTGTCTTCGGCGAGCCTGAGCAGGCGCCGTCGGTGGTTGCCGCCGTCAACGCGCTTCTTGACGAAAAAGCGCCACGGTTTGAAGATTAAGACGTGTCGATGTTGAACCGACTGTCGTCAAAGCTCAGCTGGGGCGTTGCCCTCCTTGCCGCCGCCGCTGCCGCGGCGATGCCGGCGCTTGCGCAAGAGCAACCGGTTCTTGCGCAGGAACAGTCCGTTCCCGTGCCGGAAAAGCCGGCCTCTGTGCAAGGTGAAGACGTCAATAGCGATAACAGCGGCGCTGCCAAACGCGGCCGCATCACGCCCTTCAATGGAGCCGCCATGCCGGAAGGTGGCACGGCCGCCGGCAAGCCTGGGGGCAAACCGGGTGATCCGGCGGAAAAGAAGAAGGCCGGAGACGGCACGGTGCCGTCGCAAGGCGTCAATGTCTTCGATCGCATGGGCGCGGAGTTGCCGGCCTTGCCGGCGGAAAAACCCTTTGCCGGCAAGGTCGACGAGGCCTACGGCGCTTTCCAGCGCGGCTACTATCTGACAGCGATGGATCTGGCACTTCCGCGGGCACAGCTTGGTGATCCGGCGGCCCAGACGCTTGTTGCCGAAATCCTGCAACAGGGCCTCGGCGTCGTGCGCAATGCCAAGCAGGCGGCGTTCTGGTACGGGCAGGCCGCGGAGAATGGCAACCCGGCGGCGATGTTCAAATACGCGCTGATCCTGATGGAGGGGCGCTACGTCAAGCGCGACCGGAAGAAATCCGAAGAACTGATGAAGAAGGCGGCCGATCTCGGCAATGCATCGGCCCAGTTCAACTATGGGCAGACGCTGGTGGCCGACAGCCCCGGACCCAAGGGTCTCAAGGCGGCGTTGCCCTACTACGAAAAATCGGCCGAGCAGGGGATCGCCGACGCGCAATATGCGCTGTCGCAGATCTACCTCAACGTCGATGGCATCGACGAGGGCAAGCGGGCAAGGGCGAGAGGGTGGCTGCTTCGCGCCGCCCATGCCGGTTACGATACGGCGCAGCTGGACATCGCCATCTGGATGATCGAAGGCATCGCCGGCGATCGCAACCTGGAGGACGGTTTCGGCTGGATGAAGCGGGCAGCGGAAGGCGGCAATGTCGTGGCGCAGAACCGGCTGTCGCATCTCTATGTCAATGCCATCGGCACCCGGCCCAATCCGGTCGAAGCGGCGAAGTGGTATGTGCTGTCGCGCCGCGCCGGCCTCAAGGATGATGCGCTGGAAGACTTCTACCTCGGTCTCAACGAGCAGCAGCAGAAGGCGGCACTCAGCGCGGCCAACAAGTTTCGCTCGACCTGACCGGCATTCCACTGGATGTTTCCTTAAATCATATTCGATTTAAGGATAAAACATGCAGCAAAAACCAAAGTGCCACAGCGACCTTTGCGCGTCTAATGAGACGCGCGGCGCTGTAGACGCCTGAATCTCGACCGTTCTGTGGGGGCAGGCGCTATTTCTCTTGAACTTCCGGGGCTTTTGTGGTCTTGAAGCCCCGATTTTGGCCCCTGGCGCCACGGCTTTCCGTCGCGACCCGGGCGGAGTGATCTTCACTCGGTTTTTTGACGACGGAACTCGATGACAAGTCTTGCCCGAGCGGCAGGCGCCTTGCGTTTCGTCACACAGGTTCAATGTCCGATCGAGAAGGCTCGATCGGCCTTCGCTTCACAAGGATCGCCAGATGGCCCGTTCAGCTCTTCTCAATGTCATGGTCCAGGCCGCCTTCAAGGCCGGCAAGTCGCTCGCGCGCGATTTCGGTGAAGTACAGAACCTGCAGGTCTCGCTCAAGGGACCGAGCGACTACGTATCGCAGGCGGACCGCAAGGCCGAAAAGCTCATCCGCGAAGAACTGCTGAAGGCGCGTCCGACCTATGGCTTCCTTGGCGAAGAAGGCGAGGAGATCATCGGCACGGATGGCGCCCATCGCTGGATCGTCGATCCGCTCGACGGCACCACCAATTTTCTGCACGGCATTCCGCATTTCGCTGTCTCCATCGCGCTTGAGCGCCAGGGCGAGATCGTCGGTGCCGTCGTGTTCAACCCTGCGACGGACGAACTCTATACGGCTGAGCGCGGCGGCGGCGCGTTCCTCAATGACCGTCGTCTGCGCGTGGCGGCCCGCAAGGCTCTGTCGGATGCGGTGATCGCCACCGGCACGCCGCATCTCGGTCGCGGCAATCACGGCAAGTACCTGATCGAGCTGCGTCACGTGATGGGCGAAGTCGCCGGCATCCGTCGCATGGGCTCGGCTGCGCTCGACCTCGCCTATGTCGCTGCCGGCCGTTTCGACGGCTACTGGGAGCGCGATCTGGCGGCCTGGGACATCGCTGCCGGCGTGCTTCTTATCCGCGAGGCCGGTGGCTGGTCGACGGATATCGACGGCGGCGCAAAGCCGGTCGACGAAGGTTCGATCGTCTGCGGCAACGAGTACATCACCAAGGCGTTGCGCGACGTCGTTCACCGTCCGATCCCGACGAAATAATCAACGGCCATTCGTTTCATGGCTGCCAAGCCTCCGGTGCGCCACGCGTCGGAGGCTTTTGTTTTTCCTTCAATTCGGCGCAAAGTTCGCCTACAGCGCCCCGCGTCAAACATCACGCGCCATGGACGCTGCCGCGCTCCAAACCGGCTGCATAACTTTCTCCTTAAATCGATTCCGATTTGAGGAATTATGCAGTAGGCTCCGACGCGTCGCGGCACCGTTCCGCCAAATGCAACCGGGAGAATGGTATACCCATGACGAAACTGCATCTGTCCGGGTGGGACGGTCGGGAAGGCGTGGAAGCAGATTACAATCCGCATAAGCTTTCGAGCCCCATGCACTTTTTCTGGACCATGGTGATCTTCCTGATCATCGTCGGTTTCGTCGGCGCGATCCTCTTTCGGCAGGCACACAATGCCTTTCTCGCCAATCCGGGCCTCAACGGTCTGATCCTCGGGGTGCTGTTGATCGGCATCCTCTTGGCGTTCAATCATGTGCTCGGCCTTCGCCCCGAAGTGCGCTGGTTCAATTCGTTCCGCGCTGCCGGCAGCGCCGACAAGGTCGGCCGCGACCCGGTCTTGCTCGCGCCGATGCGCGCGCTGATCGGTGGACGCCAGACGGCGATTTCGACGACGGCGCTCAGGTCGATCCTGGACTCGATTGCAACGCGGCTCGATGAATCGCGCGACACCACGCGCTACCTGACCGGCCTTCTCGTCTTCCTCGGTCTGCTTGGCACCTTCTGGGGCTTGCTCGGCACCATCGGCTCGATCAACACCGTCATCCAGTCGCTGGATGCCGGTTCCGGCAGCACCGAGGACGTGCTTGGTGCCCTGAAAACAGGCCTTTCGGCGCCGCTCACCGGCATGGGAACGGCGTTTTCGACGTCGCTCTTCGGTCTTGCCGGTTCTCTGATCCTCGGTTTTCTCGATCTGCAGGCGGGAAGGGCGCAGAACCGTTTCTACACCGAGCTTGAAAACTGGCTGTCCTCCGTCACCGATGTCGGGTCGGAACTGACCATTGCGGGCGACCTGCCTTCCGGTGCGCCGGTCGAGGAGTTGAAGCGCCTGACGGACCAACTCGTCCGCCTCAATCATGAAGGCGGCTCCAACCAGCGCACCACTGCGGCGATGGCGAGCCTTGCCGAAGGCATCCAAGGGCTTGTCAAGAACATGCGCGGTGAGCAGCAGATGCTGCGCGACTGGATCGAGGCGCAGCAGGAAGAGGCCAAGGCCATGCGCAAGACGCTCGACAAGCTGACGACGCGCATCGGACACTCCGAGCGCATTTCGGTGAACGGCGAGAAGTCCGGATCGCAGGGCAAGCTCAGCCATGCGGACGACACCGGAGGGGAATGATCCATGGCGCTTGCCCGAAAAGGCCGTTCACAGCGCACGATCGATTATTGGCCCGGCTTCGTCGATGCGTTGTCGACGCTGCTTTTGTCGATCATGTTTCTGCTCAGCGTCTTCGTGCTGGCGCAGTTCCTGCTCAGCCGCGAAATCAGCGGCAAGGACGAGGTTCTGACCCGGCTGAACAGCCAGATCAACGAGCTGACGCAGCTGCTGGCGCTGGAAAAGAGCGGCAAGCAGGATCTCGAGGATTCGCTCGCCAATCTGCAGGCTTCCCTTTCCCAGTCGGAAGGTGAACGGTCCCGCCTGCAGGCCCTGCTCGACCGGGGTGCCGGCAGCGCGGATGCCGCCAACGAGAAGCTGGGGCGTGTCGGTGCCGAGCTCGACGCCGAACGCCAGACCAGCGCCCGCGCCATAAGCCAGATCGAGCTTCTGAACCAGCAGATTGCAGCGCTGCGCAGCCAAATTGCGGCGATCGAAGAGGCGCTGCAGGCGTCTGAAGCCAAGGACCAGTCTTCGCAGACAAAGATCGCCGATCTCGGCCGCCGTCTGAATGTCGCGCTGGCGCAACGGGTGCAGGAACTGAACCGCTATCGATCCGACTTCTTCGGGCGGCTGCGCGAAATCCTGTCCGATCGTGAAAACATCCGCATTGTCGGCGACCGCTTCGTCTTCCAGTCCGAGGTGCTTTTCCCCTCCGGCGGCAACGAGCTCAACCCCGAGGGCCAGACCGAAATGGCCAAGCTCGCATCGGCGCTGCTCGACCTTGCCAAGGAAATTCCGGCCGAGATCAACTGGGTGCTGCGCGTCGACGGGCACACGGACAATGTCCAACTCTCGGGCACCGGCCGTTATGCCGACAACTGGGAGCTTTCGTCTGCCCGTGCCACATCCGTCGTCAAATTCCTGATCTCGAAGGGCGTGCCGGCCGATCGGCTGGTTGCCGCCGGTTTCGGTGAGTATCAGCCGATCGCCGAGGGTGACAGCGTCGAGGCGCGGTCGCAGAACCGTCGCATCGAGCTGAAGCTGACCGAGAAATAGGCGGTCTGACCGGGATGTCACCGGCGCCCGGACTCTTGATCCAGCACCCTTGAATTGACCTTGACGTACGCGTAACACTTGCACCTGAGGGATGCGCTCAGCCTGCCTTCTGAGGATGCCGGAGAGGACTGGTGTCTCCAGGGATCAAGGATGGCGGCTGCATCTCCTGAGGATGCGGGGGCGGCTTGGATGGATTGTGATGTGCTGGTGGTCGGTGCCGGTCTTGCCGGCCTTGTGGCGGCGTCGGAGGCAGCGGCCCTTGGCCGCAAGGTGATCGTCCTCGATCAGGAGGGGGAGCAGAACCTCGGCGGCCAGGCCTTCTGGTCGCTCGGCGGCCTGTTTTTCGTCGACAGTCCCGAGCAACGCCGCATGGGCATCAGGGATAGCCGCCAACTGGCCCGGCAGGACTGGATGGGCTCGTCGCAGTTCGATCGTCCGGAAGATCACTGGCCGCGACTGTGGGCGGATGCCTATCTCGATTTCGCTGCCGGCGAAAAGCGCAGCTGGCTGCATCAACTCGGCATGCGCTGGTTCCCCGTTGTCGGCTGGGCCGAGCGCGGCGGCGGCCTTGCGCATGGTCACGGCAATTCGGTGCCGCGTTTCCACGTCACCTGGGGCACAGGCCCAGCGGTACTCGAGCCGTTCGTGCGGCTGACGCGGGAAGCGGAAAGCCGCGGCCTCGTGCGCTTTCGCTTCCGCCACCGGGTCGATGAGCTGGTGACGACCGATGGGGCGGTCACCGGCGCGCGCGGTTCGGTGCTGAAGGCCGATCCGGTCGAACGCGGCCAGCGCAGTTCGCGCGATGTCGCCGGCGATTTCGAGATATCGGCCGGCGCCGTCATCGTGACCTCCGGCGGCATCGGCGGCAACCAGGAGCTGGTACGGCGCAACTGGCCGCGCAAGCGGCTGGGCCAGTCCCCGGCAACGATGGTCTGCGGCGTGCCGCACCATGTCGATGGCCGGATGCTGGAGATAGCGTCACGCGCCCGCGGCTCGGTGATCAATTCTGATCGTATGTGGCACTATACCGAGGGCCTGAAGAACTTCGATCCGATCTGGCCGGACCATGGCATCCGCATCCTGCCCGGTCCGTCGTCCTTCTGGTGCGATGCCGACGGCAACCGCTTTCCGGCACCCGCCATGCCCGGTTTCGACACGCTCGGCACCCTCAAGGCCATTCGCGACAGCGGCCATGACTACAGCTGGTTCATCCTGACGCGGGCGATCATCAAGAAGGAATTCGCACTCTCCGGTTCCGAGCAGAATCCGGATCTGACCGGCAAGAGCATCGCGCTTCTCCTCAAGCGCTTGGGCAAGAACCCGCCCGGGCCGGTGCAGGCTTTCATGGACAAGGGCGAGGATTTTATCGTCCGAGATCGGCTCGACGATCTCGTGCCGGCGATGAATGCGTTGACAGGCGAGAACCGGCTGTCGATCGATCACCTGCGCGAGCAGATCGAGGCACGCGATCGCGAGATCGCCAATCCCTTTTCCAAGGATGCCCAGGTGACGGCGATCCGCGGCGCGCGGTCCTACCGCGGCGACCGACTGTTGCGCACGGCCAAGCCGCATCGCCTGCTCGATCCCAAGGCCGGACCGCTGATTGCCGTCCGGCTGCACATCCTGACGCGCAAGACACTCGGGGGTCTCCAGACCAACCTGTCGGGCCAGGTGCTGGAGCAATCGGGCGAGCCGGTCTCGGGGCTTTACGCCGCGGGCGAAGTGGCCGGCTTCGGCGGCGGCGGCATGCACGGCTACAACGCGCTCGAGGGCACGTTTCTCGGCGGCTGCATCTATTCCGGTCGGGTGGCAGGGCGGGGCGCTTGCGAGACGGCTTGAGCGAAGCCAAGCGGCTATCGTTGTCCGTATATCATGCCCCTCACCCTAGCCTTCTCCCCGCAGGCGGGGAGAAGGCGGCGGCAGCCGGATGAAGGGCCAATCCGCCGTGTGGCGTGAGATGCCAAGGATCAATCCATCTGGATGTTGGCGTCGCGAACGACAGGCGTCCATTTTGCCAGTTCGGCCTTCACATGGGCGCCAAGCTCCTCAGGCGTCGAGCCGACGATGGTGGCGCTGAACTCTTTCATGCGCTCGACCACGGCCGGATCGGCAAGCGCCTTGTTGGCGGCCTCGTTGAGGCGGGCGACAACGGGTTCGGGCGTGTTGGCAGGCGCAAACAGCGCGTTCCAGGTGTAGGTTTCGTAACCCGGAATACCGGCCTCGGCGACCGTCGGAACATCGGGGAACGAGGGTGCGCGTTCGGACGTCGTGACCGCAAGCGCCCGCAAGGTGCCGGCCTTGATGTGCCCGGAAGAGGAGGGCAGGTTGTCGAACATGATCGGCACCTGGTTGCCGATGACGTCGTTCAGCGCCGGGCCGGCGCCCTTGTAGGGGATATGCTGCATGTTGACGCCTGCCATCTTCTTGAAGAGTTCGCCGGAGAGGTGCAAGGGCGTGCCGTTGCCGGACGAGGCGTAGGCATATTCGTCGGGCTTGGCTTTCAAGAGTGCCAGCAATTCTTCGACGGTCTCGGCCGGCAGTTCGGGATTGACCACCAGCACGTTCGGCACGACGACCAGAAGCGAGATCGGCGCAAAGTCCTTTTCCGGATCATAGGGCTTGGTCTTGAGGATCAGCGGGTTGAGCGCGTGTGTCGCGACCGTGCCCATCAGGATCGTGTAGCCATCCGGATCGGCGCGCGCGACATTGTCGGCACCGAGGTTGCCCCCGGCGCCGGCGACGTTCTGGACGATGACCTGCTGGCCGAGATCCTCCGACATCTTCTGTGCGACGATGCGCGCCACCACGTCGGTCGAACCGCCGGCGGCAAAGGGAACGACGAGGGTGACGGCGCGATCCGGAAAGCCTTGAGCGTTCGCCTGGATACCGGATCCGAAAACGGTGAGGGCAGTGAAGCCGAGGGCGAGCGCTGCCCGTCGGGTCAAATTCGAAAACGTCATGAGGGTCCTCCCTGGACAGTCCACGTCTGTCATGGCGGCCAAAAAAAGAGCCGGCACCTATAGAATAGGGTCCGGCTTTGCAACTGCAATGGCGTGCCGGACATGCCGGCATCAGACTATCGTAGTGTTTGTATTACTTGTTTGGGTTCAGGAACAGCTCCTCGGCGCCGTGGTTGAACTGCAACCGGGCCAGCTTCGCATAAAGCCCGTCCTGGCGGATCAGCGAGGCATGGGTTCCCTCTTCGACCACCCGGCCGTGTTCCATCACCAGGATGCGGTCAGCCTTCAAGACGGTTGCGAGCCGATGGGCAATGACAATGGTCGTGCGCTCATGCAGCAAGCCTTCAAGCGCCTTCTGAACCAGCGTTTCGCTTTCGGCGTCGAGCGCCGACGTTGCCTCGTCCAGCAGAAGGATCGGGGCATTGCGCAAAATGGCGCGGGCTATGGCGATGCGCTGGCGCTGGCCGCCCGAGAGCGTGATGCCGCGCTCGCCGACAAGCGTGTCGTAGCCTTTTTCCATCCGGCCGATGAATTCGTCGGCTTGGGCGGCGACGGCTGCAGCGCGCACGGCCTCGCGGCTTGCATCCGGCACGCCGAAGGCAATGTTGTCGTGAACGGAGGACGCGAAGATGGTGACGTCCTGCGGCACGATCGCCAGGCGGGCGCGCAGTTCCTTCGGATCGACGGTGCGGATGTCGACACCATCGACGGTGACGGCTCCCTTTGCCGGGTCGTAGAACCGCAGCAGCATCGAGAATACGGTGCTCTTGCCCGCACCCGACGGGCCGACGATGGCGACGGTTTCACCGGGCTTGATCGCAAAGCTGAGGCCGTTCAGGCTCTTGTAATCGGGGCGTGCCGGGTAGGCGAAATAGACGTCGTCGAAGCTGATGGCGCCGAGCGCCGGCGACGGCAGGGCGACAGGATTTTCCGGCGCCTTGATATCAGGAACTTCGGTGAGGAGTTCGTTCAGCCGCTCCGCAGCGCCGGCTGCCTGCGAAAGCTCGCCCCAGACCTCCGACAGCGAGCCGAGGCTGCCGGCGGCAAAAACCGAATAGAGCAGGAACTGGCTGAGGGTGCCGGCCGAGAGATTGCCTGCCAGCACGTCGCGAGCCCCAAACCAGAGGACCGCGACGACGCTGCCGAACACCATGGTGATGGCGAATGCAGTCAGCACGGAACGCGCCTTGATCGCTGAGCGCGCGGCGCCGAAGGCATCCTCGACCGCCGTGCCGAAGCGGTTGTTGGCGATGTCTTCGCTGTTGAAGGCCTGAACGGTGCGCGAGGCGGCAATCGCCTCGCCGGCATAGGCCGATGCCATCGCCAGCGTGTCCTGCGCCTCGCGGGATCGGCGGCGGACGGAGCGGCCGAAGCCGACCAGCGGAAACACGATCACCGGAATTGCTGCCAGCACAAGGCTCGACAGCTTCGGGCTGGTATAGACCATCATGCCGATGGCGCCGAGACACAGGATCAGGTTGCGAAGGGCGACCGATGCTGTCGCGCCGACGGCGGACTTCAGCTGCGTGGTGTCGGCGGTCAGCCGGGAGACGATCTCGCCCGACTGGTTGACGTCGAAGAACGACGCGGAAAGGCGGGTGACGTGCTCAAAGACGTTGCGGCGAAGATCCGCGACGATGCGTTCGCCAAGGGTGATGACGAAGTAGTAGCGCGCGGCACTCGCCAAGGCGAGGATGATCGCGAGCATCATCAGCATCGCGAAATAGGTATTGATGAAGCCACTATCGGAATTGGAAAAGCCGTTGTCGACCATGCGCCTGACGGCGAGCGGCAGCGTCAGGGTCGTTATCGCTGCGGTCACGAGTGAAATCCCGGCCCCGATGACCAGATATCGATAGCGCTTGAGGTAGGGCAGCAGCGTGGCGAGAGGGCGAATGGATCTACGCGCTGGCGACTGGTTTTCTCGTTCGGACACATGACCCCCGTTCGCCAATCACGGAGGGGGCGGGTTTGCCCATGAGTCTTCCGCGCGGCACTTGTTATCCCGCAGACCTTGATGTATAGGCACGGCATCGAATTGGGAAGCCGTGGCCCATCAGGCGGTCTGCGGCTTCATTTACGTGTTCGGTCTCGAAGTCGCAATGCCTTGCGACAATTGGACCCTGGAACTCTAGGAAGATCATTATGAAGGCAGATATCCATCCCGACTATCACCTGATCAAGGTGGTCATGACTGACGGCACCGAATACGAAACCCGCTCGACCTGGGGTTCTGAAGGCGCCACCATGAACCTGGAAATCGACCCGAAGTCGCACCCGGCCTGGACGGGTGGCAACCAGCAGCTCATGGACCGCGGCGGCCGCGTCTCCAAGTTCAAGAAGCGTTTCGAAGGCCTCGGCCTCTAATAGCACGCTCTCTTGGCGCGTTTTCGAAGCCCGGCTCTGCCGGGCTTTTTGTTGTTCTGGGCCTTCTTTTCTGCTCGGTAGCGGATCTCTGATGTGTGAAAGCATGCGAGCGTGCCTGATCGGCGCATGAAAAAACCCGGCGCGAGGGCCGGGTCTGTTTCGCTGGCAGAAAACTGCCGGATATCTTCAAATCAGTTGGTGCCGAAGGCCGTCTGCAGCAACTTGATCTGTGCCTTGACGCCGTTCTGGTTGTCCGGAACGAAGGTCGAGGCTTCCTGCGGGCGGTAGATCTCGCGGTCGAGCAGGGCGACGCGGTTCTGCAGGCGCAGCGAGCGCTCGATCAGGTCGCGGAACGATTCCGGAAGCTCGCTCCAGCCAGGCGCGCTCCGGTCGACGTTGAAGCTGTCGAGGCGAACCTTGCTCTTTTCCGAAAGCACCTGGTCGCGGCTCATCTCGCCATTGTTGACGGCGCGCTGAAGCAGGAGCCACGATGCCATCTGCATCAGGCGGGTGGTGAGCCGCATGGATTCTGCTGCGTAGAGGACCGATGCCATGCGCGGCAGGACCTTGGATGCCAGGCGACCGGGACCGTCGAGATAGCTCGCGGTTTCTTCGACCAGACCCATGCCTTCCGAATAGAGCGCCTTGAACTGCGCCGACGCCGCCGCGTGTCCCGCGAAACTGACGGTATTCAATCCTCTTTCGGACATGACCTGTTTTCCCTGGTTCAAACGCATCACGACAGTCGGGTAACGGGCGGCTTTGGGAAAAGTTTCCTTGCCGGCCTCTATGCCTGAAGAATGATGCCATAGCGCATTTCGCGCAAGAGCATTCTTAAGAAAGGGTTAATCTCCACAATTCTTTGCAGCAACCTATGCCAAAACAAAAAAAGAGCCGCGGAAAGCGGCTCTCAAGGTAAAACAGGGAGAAAAATCAGACCCATTCGCCAGTCGGAGAAATTGTCTGAGTCCGGAAAGTTCCGGATGATCAGACAATCGCAGAGAATGCTTAATATACCGTTAAGTAAGCGCCGTTTCGGGCCGGTTGTCCTTGTGGCGCCGTCAGCGAAACAGACCTTCTGCCGCCGACCGGCTTGCGGATTTGCGCTCGCGCTCGGCCTCGAGCCGGGCGATTTCCTCGTTCAGCAATGCGATGCGCTGGGTGAGTTCGTCGACCGACAGCAATGACAGGTCGCTGCCGATCTCATGCGCCAGTTTCTTCTTCGGTAGGTCTTCGTCAAACAGGCCCATTCGGCTTCTCCTCCTGTTCCGGGTCGATGTCGCCGTCCTGATCATGCGTTTCGTCGAACGGTGCTGCGCGTGGCGACAACTGCAGGCTCTCTGGCGTCATCGCCGTTCCGGCGTTGATCGGCGAGAAGGCGTCGCGCTCGGCGACGGGAACCGGCGCACGCATGCGGCTGCGTATGATGGCATAGGCGGTGATGAGGATGTGGGCGCAGGCGGTGATCATGAATAGCCCATAGGGACCGGTCGCGGTCATGACAGGGCCGCCGATGGTTGGGCCGATGATGGTGCCGATGCCGTAGAGCAGCAGCAAGCCGCCTGAAACCTTGACGAAATCCTCGGCCGTCGCAAAGTCGTTGGCATGCGAAACGGCGATCGGGTAGAGCGCGTTGGCGGCGGCGCCATAGATCGCGATCAGCGTCAGCACGATCCAGACCTGGCTCGGTTCGACCAGGAAGATCAGGAGCCCCGCAAACGCGCCGACGCCGGCAAGGGCTGCCAGCACGTAGCGCCGATCGATGCGGTCGGAGAGGCGCCCGGCGGGTAGCTGCATGACTGCGCCGGCAAAGATCGCCACGCTCATCATCGCCGCCACCGTGCTGTCGGAGAGGCCCGCCTGGCGGCCGAAGACGGCGCCGAGCGTGCCGAAGGCGCCATTGGCGATGCCGACGAGCAGGATGCCGAGGAACGAGACCGGGGAGTTCCTGTAGAGCCCGCGCAGGTCGAGTTGCACCTGTTTCAGCGGCTGCGGCGTAGCGGCCTTTGACAGGAGCGTCGGCAGCATTGCGACGCAATAGAGAATGCCGCAGATCATGAAGAGCGTGCTGGTGGAGGTATCGCCGAACGGGATCATCATCTGGCCGCCGACGACGCCGAAAAGCGTGATGGCGATGTAGAGGGAAAAGATGACGCCGCGGCTCTCATTGGTGGCGCGTTCGTTGAGCCAGCTTTCGATGATCATCGAGGTGCCGGCGGTCGCAAAGCCGGTGAGCGCACGCAGGATCAGCCACCAGGTCGGGTCGATCAGGATGCCGGTCATGAGCGCGACGATGGCGATCAGTGATGAAAAGACGCTGAAGGCGCGCACGTGACCGATGCGTTTGACGACATTCGGTGCAAAGAAACAGCCAAGCACGAAGCCGGCCGCCCAGGACGTGCCGATCAGGCCGAGGATGGTGGTGGGGTAGCCCTCGGCTGTGCCTCTGACCGGCAAAAGCAGGCCCTGCAGGCCATTGCCCAGGAAGAGAAACAGCGTGCCCAGCAAGAGAGAGGCAACGGGGAGCAGGTTCTTTCTCATCATCCATCCGAAAATCGTTCTGCCGTCAGCAAGTTAGGGCGGCGTGCCCTGAATTGCCAGCCGGATTCTGTCCCGCCGGTCATTGCAAATCGGCGGCGGAAACAATAGCCCTCTAATGCATCATCCCGAGAATCGATATCGAATTCCGGAATCAAAAGCAGGTGCGCGCCGCGACTGAGCGTGCGCTACATGCGATGACAAGGTGACGGCGGTGTGACGCTTCGCCGGGCTGGGGAACTTCCCTCGAGGATAGGCTGGATATGTCGAAGGCGCTGGCGATCATTCTGCTTCTGGCGATGGCCATCCAGCTCATCTGGCCGATCGGCCTGCCGGGCCTCAGGCAGCGCCGCGATTTCTGGAAGATTGCCGTGTTCGCGATCGCCATGATGATGGTCACGGTTCTCATTCGACCCTGACGGGTCCAACTCTTCGCTGTGCGATGCCACGGTTGTGCCTTTGGAAACTGTGCCGGTCGATCTACTCTGCTATGCCGTTACTCGATCAATAGTAGTAGCTGGAAAAGTGCGCAGGACAGATCATGAAGAACGCGCTAGATTGTCCGCTTCATCACGGAGATGAATTCGGGGGTTACTTGGAACGCCGCCTTGCTGCCATCCTCGCTGCCGATGTCGTGGGCTACAGTCGTCTCATAGGCGCTGACGAGACCGGTACGCTGGCCGCCATGAAGCGGCACAAGAACGAGCTGGTGGACCCCAAGGTCAGCCGGCACAAAGGCCGAATCGTCAAGCTGACCGGCGACGGCATTCTGGTCGAGTTCGCAAGCGTCGTGCATGCGGTCGCCTGCGCCGTCGATATCCAGCGCGGCATGCTGATCCGCAACGAAGACGTCCCGCAACTGAAGCGCATCGAACTGCGCATCGGCGTGCATCTCGGCGACGTCATCGTCGAGGACGGCGATATCTTCGGCGACGGCGTCAATGTCGCAGCCCGGCTCGAGGGCCTGGCGGAACCCTCCGGCATTGCGGTGTCTGCTTCGGTACGCGACCATGTCGGCTCGAGGCTGGATGTCGGCTTTGTCGACAAGGGCCAGCACGCGCTGAAGAATATCGCGGCCGGCGTCCACGTCTATTCCGTCGCGCTGGGTGCGCCGACCAAGATCGCCAAGGTGGTGAACGGCACCCATACGGTGACGGTCGACGATGGTTACGGGCTGTCCGTTGCCGTTTTGCCCTTCACCAACATGAGCCATGATCCAGAGCAGGAATATTTCTCCGACGGTATCACCGAGGACATCATCACCGACCTGTCGAAGATCTCGCAGCTGCACGTCGTCGCCCGCAACACGGTCTTTACCTACAAGGGGCGGTCGGTGCGGGTCAAAACAGCGGCGCAGGAACTCGGTGTCCGCTTCATCCTCGAGGGCAGTGTGCGCAAGGCCGGCGGGCGGGTTCGCATCACCGGACAGCTGATCGATGCGCTGACCGGTACGCATTTGTGGGCCGACCGCTACGACCGCGATCTTACCGACATCTTCGCCATTCAGGACGAGATCACTCATGCCATCGTCAACCAACTGCGCATCAAGCTGCTGCCGGAAGAGAAAAAGGCGATCGAGCGGGACCCGACGACGAGCGTCGAAGCCTATACCTATTATCTGCGCGGCCGGCGGTTCTCGCATGCCTGGACGCGCTCCTATCTGCTGCTTGCCCGGCGCATGTTCCAGAAAGCCGTCGAGCTCGACCCGAACTTTGCCCGTGCCTATGCCGGCATCGCCGATTGCGAATCCGCCCTTCGCGACTGGCATGAGCACGAGTTTCCGCTCGAAAGCATCTTAAGCACGAGCGCGCGCGCACTGGAGCTCGACCCTGATCTCGCCGAGGCCCACGCTTCCAGAGGCCTGGTCCTGCATCAGGACGGGCAAAGCGAAGAGGCTGTTGCCGAGTTCGAGCGCGCCTTGGCGCTCGATCCACAGCTCTACGAGGCAAACTTTCATTACGGCCGCTTTCTCTTCATGCGCGGCGAGTTCGAGACAGCCATCGAGTTCTTCAAACGGGCTGCGGAAATCCGGCCTGACGACTACCTTTCGCCGATCCACCTGATGAGCGCCTACAAATCGCTCGGCCAGGAGACCGAACGCGGACATTGGGCGAAGATCGGCATCTCTCGGGCGGAACGGGCGCTGGAGTCGCATCCGGAAAATTCTGGTCCGGCGCATCGCGGCGCATTGGCGCTGGCGCATATGGGCGAGGCGGACCGCGCACGCGAATGGGCGGCCTGCGCGATCGCCATCGATCCGGACGATATCGTCGCGCGCTACAACACGGCCTGCGTCTATTCGATCCTCGGCGATGTCGATACGGCGCTCGATATGCTCGAGAGCCTGTTGCCGCAGAGTTCCTGCTACCAGCTGCTGTGGTTCAAGCAGGATTCCGATCTGGATGCGGTTCGCCACCATGTGCGCTTCCAGGCCATGGTGGAGGCGATCGCCCAATGCGAGGCAGTCAAGCACTGATCCCTGCTGCATAACTCCTTGAATCGGAATCGACTTGGATCATGCGGGACAAGGAGAGTGTTCCAGCGTCGCGCGTCAGTTTTCACGCGCGGCGCTGCAGGGATCAATGGCCGCGGTAGGATTGAACCGGTTGCCGTGACTTGCCTCGCGTGAACCACCAGATGCCGGCACCGGTCGTGACCAACAGGCCGGTCGCCAACACGACAACGGCGACAAACGCCTTTTCGAAGGCCGTCCTGGCGAGTGCTACCAGGCTTTCGGCGACATCCGGCGACAGCTTTTCCGCCAGGATCAACGCTTCATCGAGACTGTCGCGCGCGATCGCCGATATGCCGGCACCTTCCGGCAGCACGACGAAGGCGGTGTAGACCGCCGACATGACGCTGCCGAGTACTGCAATTCCGATGGCGCCGCCGAGTTCGAAGGAGACCTCCTCGATGGAGGCGGCCATGCCGGCGTGCTGCGGTGGGGCGTTGGACATGATGGCGCTGGAGGCGGCCGTCATCGTCGCGCCAACGCCGAGGCCGAGCACCACCAGGCTGACGATCTGGCCGAGGGCGCCGGCTTCGTGCACGGCGAGAAACGCACCGAGGCCGGCAGCCGCGGTGATGAGGCCGGTGCGCAGCACCATCTCGGGGCCGAGACGCGGCAGCATCATGCCTGTCAGCGGGCCGGCGACGAAGGCGGCAAGCGGGATCGGCAGGATGAAGATGCCGGCCTCAAGCGGCGAATAGCCGGCGACGAGCTGCAGACGCTGGGTCAGCACGAGCTCGACGCCGACGAGCGCTCCGGATGTCACCAAGGCTGCGGCGACGCCCGAGGAAAAGGCGGCGTTGCGGAACAGGCCGAAGTCGATCATCGGATGCGCGCTGCGCCTCTGCCGGCGCACGAAGACAACGAGCGCGACGGCGCCGATCACGGCGGCGATGAGCCCGGCCTGCGCCGATGGCTCACGCTTGCTCATCTCCTTGATGGCGTAGGCAAGCCCGACCAGGCCGACCATGATCTGGACGGAGCCGAGCGGGTCCCACGGGTGGTCCTTGTTGCCCTTGCTATCGGGAAGCACGGCCATGCCGAGCAGCAAGGCCACGGCGACGATCGGCACGTTGATGAGAAAGACTGAGCCCCACCAGAAGTATTCGAGCAGGAAGCCGCCGAGCACCGGCCCGATGGCCGCACCGCCCGAGGCGATGGCGGCCCAGATGCCGATCGCCAGCGCCCGCTCGCGCTCGTCGGTGAAGGTCAGCC
Source organism: Sinorhizobium sp. A49 (assembly GCF_002002725.1). Taxonomy (GTDB): domain Bacteria; phylum Pseudomonadota; class Alphaproteobacteria; order Rhizobiales; family Rhizobiaceae; genus Ensifer. Next base: position 155,136 of record NZ_MUNW01000041.1, read on the forward strand.
GGATGATCGAAAGCGTCGCCGGCATCATCAGCGCGGCGCCCACGGCCAGCAGCACACGGCCGGCGATGAGGATCGACGGGTTCGGCGCATAGGCCGCGATCAGGGAGGCGAGGCCGAACACGGCGAGACCGGCAATGAACGGTCGCTTGTGGCCGAGCCTGTCGCCGAGCGTGCCGAGCCCCGGCAGCAGGCCGGCAACGACCAGTGCATAGGCATTGACGATCCAGAGTTTTTCGGACGCGGACGCGCCGAGATCGTGGGTCAGCCGGGGAAGGGCCGTGTAAAGCACGGTCATATCGACGACGATCAGGAACAGCGCGCTCGACACGATGGCCAGAATGAGCCAGCGATTATGCGGGGACATGGTACACCTCTGTGGCCGAACCGCTGCCTGCGGGACCTATGGCCTTGTTGACATCAGAGCAGCTATATAAATACGTACGTATGGAATTAAAAGAGGAAATCTGAAATGGGACGACGCCGGACGATCGATCGCGACAAGGTGCTGGATGCGGCGGAGGCGACAGTAAGCACCGTCGGCGCCGGTGGCCTGACGATCGATGCGGTGGCGAAGGCGGCGGGCATCACCAAGGGTGGCGTTCAATATTGCTTCGGCAACAAGGATGGATTGATCGATGCGATGATTGAGCGTCGGTTCAATGAATTCGACAGCGCTGTGGCCGACAAAGTCGGAGACGCGACCGATCCGGTAACGGCAATGCGCGCGCATGTGGAGGTGACGGCGCGCCTCAACACGGCAGAGAACGCCCGCACAACAGGGATGATGGCAGCACTTCTGCAGCGCGAAGACCATATGGAAAAGAACCGCGTGTGGTATCGCGGGCGTCTCGACAGCCTCGATCTGTCGACCGACGAGGGGCGACGGGCGCGCCTTGCGTTTCTTGCCGCCGAAGGCACGTTTCTGCTGCGCAGTTTCGGCTTCGCCGAAATGGACGATGCGGAATGGCAGGACATCTTTGCCGATATCGTTGCCTTGGTGCCGAAGAAACCCGCCTGACGGGGACTTTGGACGCGCGACATCCGGCCAGCGGCAGGGATGCAAGTAAGGGAGAATTGCATGCCGACCCCGGTCGAAGTGGTTGCCTATGACGATGCGTGGCCGCAAGCTTTTGCCGCCATGTCGAAGCATCTGGCGAGCCTGCTCGGTCCCGTGGCGATCGCGATCGACCATATCGGCAGCACCGCCGTTCCTGGGCTCGCCGCGAAACCGGTCATCGATATCGATGTGACGATGCGCGGCCCGGAAGCAATTGGTGCCGGGTGTGCGGCACTCGTTGCCAGCGGGTTTGTCTCACGGGGGAACAGGTATGACGATGGCGTCTGGGCATTCGTCAAGCAGGGCTCGCCGGGCCAGCGCGTCTATCTCTGCCCGCCTTTCAGCGACACCCATCACCGCCGCCTGATCTTTCGCGATCACTTGCGTCAAAGCCGTGAGATGGCGGACGCCTACGCGGCGTTGAAGAGACGCCTTGCGGCCACATTCCCCTTCGATGGAGACAGCTACACTGCTGCCAAGACGCAATTCATCAACGAAGTCGTCGAGCTTGCCAAACGCGCTTGATGTCAGCGCTTCTGGGTATGGCGTCAACCACTCGTCGCCGTCAGTTGGGCAAGGTGGCCGGGCAGATCCACTGCGCGACCGGCTGCGTTGATCGTTTCGAAGTAGTCGTGCCAGCCGGATGCTGAGATGCCCGAGACAAGCGCGTCCAGTGCGGCTTCGTCCGGGAGCCGCCAGATGGCGAAATAGGTGTGTGGTGCGGCGTGAAGCGTGCCGGCATCGACCTCGCCGAAGGCGACCGGCTCCACCCCGAGGTCTGACAGGTCAGCCAGACCGCTGCCGACGGCCTCGAAAAACCTGTGGCGACCGGCTGGGTCGAGGGCGAGCCAGGTATCCTTCGGGGTGTAGAGTTCGCTCAGATAGTGGGTCATGAATTGTCTTTCAGGATCTGTCGATGGATCGAAGGGCGCGCTTGCAGATGCGGGTGGTTGCCGCGTTTTCGTGGTGGCTTTGCCAGGAGGTGCAGAGATTGCGTACCCAGTCCGGTCGATCCTTGGCGGCGTCGTTCAGCCAGTTTCCGACGGAATCCTGAACATAGCACGACGGGTCCGCGTTCAGCGGTTCAAGAATGGCAAGCGCCATTTCCGGATTTCGTTTCAGCGAAGCGATATGGCTGCACCAGACGCCGCGCGGACGCGTTGCTTCGCTTGCGAACCGGCGCAGACGATCGGAGGGCGAGCCCGTCCAGGCGGCAAGAAGGGAAATCGTGGTTGCGATGTCCTGCGAAAGCTGCGGCCGCACGGCGATCCATGCCCATTCGCGAACACCGAAATGCGGATCGTCGGCGAGCGGGCGGATCACGGCGAGGCGGTCTTCAAGCGTGAGCGCCGTATTTGCGCCGACCATGAAACAGGCCCAGCCGCGAACGGTGTCGGAACGGTGCTGCTGCAGCCTTGAAGCGGCGTCGTCGCCGAGCCGGTCGCGGATCAGTTCGGCTGCGAGCGCCATGCGCTTGGAAATGCCACTGCCGACCAGAGCGCCGATGGCGGCGAAGGCGTTGTCGCCGACCTCCGGAACCGCCGCCCGCATCAACGTTTCAAAATCGACTGCGAGGCATTCGGTCAGCGTCGAGGCTTCCACCAACCCCGCGTTCAGGAGCGCCAGCCGTTGCGGGTCGATGTCCGCCATCCGCCGCGGCGCGGCGCTCATTGGGTGATCTCGCTTGCGGCTTTCGTCCGCACTGCCTTTCGCCCGCCGTCGGTATTGCGCCATGCGCGCTGGATGAGGGCGCTTAGGGTTTGCCGGTCGCTCTCGTCGAAACCGGCAAACAGCGACGCGATCCAGCGCGTATGGGTGTCGAAAAGCGCGCGCGCCGCTTCCTTGCCCTTCGGCGACAGCCGGACCAGCACCTTGCGGCGATCGTCCTTGCTCTGCTGCCTCCCGAGAAAGCCGTCGCGCTCCAGCCCGTCCAGAAGCCCGGTGACGGTTGCGCGGGTGACGCCGGCGCGGTCGGCGAGCTCATGCGGCGACAGGCCGTCCGGCAGCTGGTGCAGGAGGAACAGCAGCACGAACTTAGCTTCGGAGAGATTGTGGGGCGCCAGCCGGGCGGCGCAGTCGCGATCGATCGCGGCCGCCAAGGCTATGACTTCGAAGCACAGGCGCAGATTGGCGGTTGCGCCGTCGCCGCGTCGTTCAGCTTCGTCAATTAGCGCGAGATGTTTTTGTTCGAGAATTTCCATAAGGCGGCATATAGTATGGCGCCTAATCATAAGTCAATGACATTGTCCGGTGGCGCGGATTGGTGTGTCCGCGCCGGTCGGTCAGTTGGTTTGCGCTGGCTAAAGCGAGATGGATCCGCGCATCGCGATCACACAGGCGCCGGCAATGCTGGTCCTGCCGACGACACCGCCATTTTTGCTGACGCTGACCTCGATGATGCTCCGGCGGCCCATCTCGACGCCCTGCTCGATCGTCAGGTCGACGTCGATGGTGTCTTCGGGCAGAAGCGAGACGAGATAAGCGCTGAGCGCAGCCGAGGCGCTGCCGGTCGCCGGGTCCTCGATGACATTGTCGAGCGGCGCGAACATGCGGGCGCGAAGTCGCCAGGGATTTTCCGTCGAGCGGGCATAGAGGAACAGGCTGAAGCTGTCTTCGTCCGGCTTGTAGCGCTTGTTGGCTGCTTCGAAAGCGGTGACGTTGGGACGTGCCGCCGACAGGGCGGCGACATCCTTCAGTTCGGCAACGGCGAAAGGTAAGCCGACGGAAACTCGCACGGGGAAGTGATTGTCCGTCCTGACGGCATCGGGCGGGACCATGGCGCAGGCAGCGATCGTCTCGACATCGATCGTTGGTCCGATGCTCAAGGGCCGCGGCACGACGATGCGGGCGCCGGTCACTGCGCCGTCTGCCCGCGACAGGGCCACTTCGACGAGGCCGGCCCGTTCTTCGAACCGCAAGTGGTCGCCAGGCGCGCTGCCGAAAATCTCTGCCTGCCAGCCAAGCACGAAGGCGGTGCCGACATTCGGATGCCCGGCGAACGGGATTTCTGTCGTCGGCGTAAAGATGCGGACCCGCGCGGTGTTTGTAGGGTCCTCCGGCGGCAGCACGAAGGTAACCTCGGAGTAGCCGAACTCGGTCGCGATCGCCTGCATCTGCCGATCGCTCAAACCTCGTGCGTCAGGAATGACCGCGAGCTGGTTGCCGGCGAAACGTTCCGCAGTGAAGACATCGACAGTGACATAGTCGACGGCGTGCACAGGTGAAAAAGACATCATGAGCGCTCGCTTCCGCTGGGTTCGACGGCGATGCGCGCCGCCCGATGGCCTGGAGCGAAAGGCTTAAGGCAGGTGTCGGAGCCGGCAAAGACGGCAACTTGTCTTGGTGACAAGTTCAGGTCCGGGCAATGGGCAGACCATGAGGGCAGCATGAAAAAGGGGCCGACGAACGGCCCCTTGTGTCTGACCTGGACCGGCTGCCGAGAGCGCTCAGGCGGCCTTCTCCAGATCCTTCTTCCAGCTACCCTTGGCAGCGAGGCTGCACATTTCGGCTCGGTGCGAGAAGGCGCGCTGGCCGGCGGCGACGTTCTCGGCCTTGCCGTTCCAGGCGGATAGCGCTTCCTGCTGCAGCGCGCGGCCGTAGGAGAAGGTGAGCTTCCAGGGAAGGTCGTGGGTCGCGTTCATGGCCGAGAGATGGGCCGTTGCCTCCTCCGTCGTCTGGCCACCGGAGAGGAAGGCAATGCCGGGCACGGCTGACGGAACCGTGCGTCGCAGCACCTTGATCGTGCGTTCTGCAACCTCGGCGACGGACGCCTTGCGGGCCTTCTTGCCGTCGATCACCATGCTCGGCTTCAGGATCATGCCTTCGAGCTTCACCCGCATCTCGGCGAGTGCCTCGAAGGTAAGACGCAGCGTCCATTCGGTGATCTCCTCGGACCGGTCGATCGAGTGATCGCCGGGCGCGCCGTCCATCAGCACCTCAGGCTCGACGATCGGAACGATGCCGGCTTCCTGGCAAAGAGCAGCATAGCGTGCGAGCGCATGGGCGTTTGCCCTGATGGCGCCCTGGCTTGGCAATGTGTCCGAAATGGCGATCACGCCGCGCCACTTGGCAAAGCGCGCACCGGCTTCGTGGTATTTCGCCAGACGCTGGGCGAGGCCGTCGAGGCCTTCGGTGATCGTTTCGGCCGGAAAATTTGTCATCGGCTTGGCGCCGGCGTCGACCTTGATGCCGGGGATCGAGCCTGCGGCGCGGATGACGTCGACCAGCGGCGTGCCGTCGGCCGCCTTCTGGAACAGGGTTTCCTCGTAGAGAATGACGCCGGAGATATACTTGCGCATTGCCTCGTCGGCGCGCACCAGCATCTCGCGGTAGTCGCGCCGCGACGTCTCGGTAGACTCGAGGCCAATTCCGTCGAAACGCTTCTTGATCGTCGCCGTAGACTCGTCGGCGGCAAGCAGGCCCCGGCCGTTGGCGACCATGGCAACAGCAATGTCTTCCAGTCTTTCGCTCATGTTTTTCTCCCTAGACGGCGCCGATCGTCAACGGATCGGGCGACCACTGAAACAGTTTCGGGACCGACGGCGCACAAGCGACCGCCACGCCCCAAGCGAGGGCGCGAGTAACCAGGAGAAATTGTCCGGGAAAAAGGCAGGAAAAGCGACTGAAACGATTTAAATTATTTTAATCGGTTGAATTGTTTTGATTTTTTCTGTGTTTCAGGCGCGCGGGTGAACCGCGCGCCTGAGTGTTTGGTTCAGTTCCGCTGCTTGAGGATGTCGACGCCCGGCAGCGGCTTGCCTTCCATCCATTCGAGGAAGGCGCCACCGGCCGTCGAGACGTAGCTGAAATCGTCGGTGACTTCGGCGTGGTTGAGGGCGGCAACCGTATCGCCGCCGCCGGCGACCGACACGAGCGAGCCCTGGCGCGTGCGGGCGGCCGCATGCTTGGCAACGGCAACCGTCGCCTTGTCGAAGGGGGCGATTTCGAAGGCGCCGAGCGGGCCGTTCCAGACCAGCGTCTCGGCCTTCGAGATCCAGTCGTTGACCGCAGCGATCGACTTCGGACCAACGTCCAGCATCATCGCGTCTGCGGGGATGGCGGTCACATCGACCACTTCATTGTCGGCACCGGCCTTGAACTCGCGGGCGACAACGCCGTCTTCCGGCAGGACGATGGCGCAGCCGGCTTCAGCCGCCGCCGCGATGATCGCCTTGGCGGTATCGGCAAGGTCGTGTTCGCACAGCGACTTGCCGACATTGGTGCCCTTGGCGGCGATGAAGGTGTTGGCCATGCCACCGCCGATGACGAGGGCGTCAACCTTCTTGACGAGGTTCTGCAGCAGATCGATCTTGGTCGACACCTTGGCGCCGCCGACAATGGCAACGACCGGGCGCTTCGGCTGGCCGAGGCCCTTTTCCAGTGCCTCGAGTTCGGCCTGCATGGTGCGGCCGGCATAGGCGGGCAGGTGGTGGGCAAGGCCCTCGGTCGAAGCGTGGGCACGGTGAGCGGCCGAGAAGGCATCGTTGACATAGACGTCGCCGTTGGCGGCAAGTGCCTTGACGAACTCGGGCTCGTTCTTCTCTTCGCCCTTGTGGAAGCGGGTGTTTTCAAGCAGCAGCACATCGCCGTCGTTCATCTCGGCAATGGCGTTCGCGGCCTTGTCGCCGATGCAGTCGGCGGCAAAGTGGACGCGCTGGTCGAGAATGTCTTCGACAGCAGGCGCGATGGTCTTCAACGACATGTCGGCAACCGGCTCACCCTTCGGGCGGCCGAAATGCGCCAGCAGAATGACCTTGGCGCCCTTTTCCGACAGCTCGCGGATGGTCGGTGCGACCCGTTCGATGCGGGTCGCGTCGGTGACCACGCCGTCCTTGACCGGCACGTTGAGGTCGACGCGCACAAGCACGCGCTTGCCGGCAATGTCGGTCAGGTCGTCGAGGGTCTTGAAAGTCATCAGATCGTCTCCGGTGATAGTCTTTGGAAAAGGGTGGGGTAGTCGATGACGAGGCCGTCCTTGTCCACGGGCAGGTCCGCTGTAAAACTGCGGTCCTCGGCCTCGTAGCGGTAGAGTCTGAAGTCATCGAGGCAGGTGTAGTGCTGGCCGTCGACAACAGGCTCGAACGTGTCGAACGGCACGTAGAGCATTTTCAGCCTGGTGGTGCCGGACCGGCGATCAAGGCCAAGGCGGCGGATCGGCAGCGTGTTGGTGAAGGGCGTTCCGGCAAGGTCGATGTCGATGCAGCCGTCGAATTCCGGCAACGCCAGGCCTGCCGCCGTCGCCCATCGGCCTGGGTGATCCGAGCGCAGATGCAGGCTGCGGCCATCGGTCGTGTCGACCATGAGCTTTCGAACCAGCCATCCGGCATCGCAATCGATCCGGTAGCGCACACCGTAAGGCGTGCCGCCGCGATTGCCGATCAGAACGCCGACGGCGCGGATGACCGCGCCGTCGGTTGTATCGGTTGACGTGAGCGTCAGACGTTCGAGCCCTTCCCCCTCCAGCGGACGCCAGCGGACCGTCGTTTGGGAAAGGGCGCGAAACATCTGATTTAGATGAGCTTGCTGATCGCAACCGCAGTGTCGGACATGCGGTTGGAGAAGCCCCACTCGTTGTCGTACCAGGTCAGGATCGATACGAACTTGCCTTCCATCACCTTGGTCTGGTCCATGTGGAAGACCGAGGAATGCGGGTCGTGGTTGAAGTCGATAGAAACGTTCGGAGCGAGCGTGTAGCCGAGGATGCCCTTGAGCGGGCCGTCAGCGGCTGCCTTGATCGCAGCGTTGATCTCTTCCTTGGTGGTTTCGCGCTTGGCGACGAACTTGAGGTCGACGACCGAAACGTTCGGGGTCGGAACGCGCATGGCGAAGCCGTCGAGCTTGCCCTTCAGTTCCGGCAGAACCAGGCCAACGGCTTTGGCAGCACCGGTCGAGGTCGGGATCATCGACAGAGCGGCAGCGCGGGCGCGGTACAGATCCTTGTGCATCTGGTCGAGCGACGGCTGGTCGTTGGTGTAGGAGTGGATCGTCGTCATCATGCCGTGGTCGATGCCGATGACATCGTTCAGCACCTTGGCGACCGGTGCAAGGCAGTTGGTCGTGCACGAGGCGTTGGAGATGACGAGGTGATCCTTCGTCAGCTTGTCGTGGTTGACGCCGTAAACGACGGTCAGGTCAGCGCCTTCGGCCGGAGCCGAAACGATGACGCGCTTGGCACCGGCTTCGAGATGCAAGGCTGCCTTGTCGCGGGCGGTGAAGATGCCGGTGCATTCCATCGCGACGTCGACGCCGAGTTCCTTGTGCGGCAGTTCGGCCGGGTTGCGGATCGCGGTCACCTTGATCGGCTTGCCGCCGTTGATGATGATCGCATCGCCTTCGACCTTCACGTCAGCCGGGAAACGGCCGTGGATCGAATCGAAACGCAAGAGGTGCGCGTTGGTCTCGACCGGGCCGAGGTCGTTGATGGCAACGACTTCGATATCCTTGCGGCCGGATTCAACGATGGCGCGCAGCACGTTGCGGCCGATGCGGCCAAAACCGTTAATGGCGACTTTCACTGTCATATCGGGTCTCTCCCTGTCTGAATGGCATGGTCGGAAAAAAGCGGGGCGCGCTTTCGAGCGCGCCCCGCGGCTTGATCAGGAAAGCTTGGCTTCCGCAGCGGCGACGACCGCCTCAGGCGTGATGCCGAAGTGCTTGTAGAGTTCCTTGTAGGGGCCGGAGGCACCGAAGGACGACATGCCGATGAAGGTGCCGTCGCTGCCGATGAAGTGGTCCCAACCCTGGCGGATGCCGGCTTCGACGGCGATCTTAACCGGCGAATTGCCGATGATCGCCTGCTGGTAGTCTTCGCTCTGTTCGGCAAAGAGTTCGAAGCAGGGAACCGAGACGACGCGGGTCGAGATGCCCTTGGCGGTCAGCGCCTGGCAAGCCTTGACGGCGATTTCGATTTCCGAGCCGGTGGCGAAGATCGTCACCTGGGCATCGCTTGCCGAAATCAGGTCGTAAGCGCCACGGGCGCAGAGGTTTTCTTCCTCGTACTCGGTGCGTACGGCCATCAGGTTCTGGCGGGTGAGCGCGATACCGGACGGGCGGTTGTGGCTTTCGAGGGCCAGCTGCCAGCACTCTGCCGTCTCCGTGGCATCAGCCGGGCGGAACATCAGGAGGTTCGGGATGGCACGCAGTGCTGCCATGTGCTCGACCGGCTGGTGCGTCGGGCCGTCTTCGCCAAGGCCGATGGAATCATGCGTCAGCACATGGATGACGCGGATGCCCATCAGCGCTGCCAGACGGATCGACGGACGGCAATAATCCGAGAAGATCAGGAAGCCGCCGGAGTAGGGGATGACACCGCCATGCAGCGCCATGCCGTTCATCGCAGCCGCCATGCCATGCTCGCGCACACCCCAGTGGATGTAGCGGCCGGAGAAATCGTCCGGCGTGATCGACTTGGTCTGGCTGGTCTTGGTGTTGTTCGAGCCGGTCAGGTCGGCCGAGCCGCCGATCGTTTCGGCCAGAACGCCATTGATGACTTCGAGCGCGTCTTCGGAAGCCTTGCGGGTTGCCGGCGACGGCTTGGTCTCGGCGAGCTTCTTCTTGTAGTCGTCGATGGCCGACGACAGGCGGCCTTCGAGTTCGCCGGAGAAGCGGCGAACGAACTGCGCCTTCTTCTCGGCGTCGCTCTTGTCCAGGCGCTCTTCCCAGTCCTTGCGGGTCTTGGTCGAACGCAGGCCGGCGAGGCGCCAGGCGTCGAGCACGTCGGAAGGAACGACGAAAGCTTCGGATTCCCAGCCGAGCGCCTTGCGGGTGGCGGCGATCTCCTCGGCGCCGAGCGGCGAGCCGTGAACCTTGTGGGTGCCGGCCTTGTTCGGCGCGCCGAAACCGATGGTCGTCTTAGCCGCGATCATCGTCGGCTTGTCGGACTTCTGTGCCTGCTCGATCGCAGCGGCGATGGCTTCGGGATCATGGCCGTCGACGGCAATGGTGTTCCAGTTCGAGGCGCGGAAGCGGGCATGCTGGTCGGTCGAGTCGGCGATCGAGATCGGGCCGTCGATCGAGATGTTGTTGTCGTCCCAGAAGACGATCAGCTTGTTGAGCTTGAGGTGGCCGGCAAGCGAGATGGCTTCCTGGCTGATGCCTTCCATGAGGCAGCCGTCACCGGCGAGCACATAGGTGTAGTGCTCCATCAGGTCCTTGCCGAACTCGTCGCGCAGCTTGCGTTCGGCGATTGCCATGCCGACGGCGTTGGCGATGCCCTGGCCGAGCGGACCGGTGGTCGTCTCGATGCCGGCGGCGTGGCCGTATTCCGGATGGCCGGCGGTGCGGGCGCCGAGCTGGCGGAAATTCTTGATCTCTTCGATGGAGATGTCTTCATAGCCCGTCAAATAGAGCAGCGAATAAAGCAGCATCGAGCCATGGCCGGCCGACAGCACGAAGCGGTCGCGGTTCGGCCAGGCGGGATTCTTGGGGTCGAAGCTGAGGAAGCGCGTGAAGAGGACTGTCGCTATGTCAGCCGCACCCATGGGCAGGCCTGGGTGACCTGAATTTGCCTTCTCGACGGCGTCCATGGAGAGGAAACGGATCGCATTCGCCATCCGGTCGTGTTTTTCGCGAGAGATCATGACTGTTCCGTTTTGAGTTCGGTGGTCAGGGGACGGTCTCTATCCTCCAAAGACCGTGCAAGAAGCGGCAGACACATAGCATCTGCGCCGCGCGAGTCAACAAATTCAGGCCTTGCGCGGCCATTGGCAGCATGGTTTTCAAGGGGTGATATCGCGTCGCAGCAGAGTTTTTGCGCTGCGGCCGGATGAGCCGGCTATACAATCCATCCACAGCTTCCGTAATGCTTTGCTGCAGTTGGCATTGTTGAGATTTGCGTAATAGGTTTAAAAAGGAGTGAGCCGAAGCGGCGGACGGGATCCTGGCGATTCGGCCTCACGGGCGAGGTATCGAAAAACATGCCGGCAAAGACGGTCAAAGCGGCGATCGACGAACTGAAGAACGCGGTTCAGTCCCTGGAGAACGCGATCGACAGCCGTTTTGACAGGGAACGCGATCTCGGTGAGTTCGAGGGCGAGGTTCGGCGGGTCAATACGGACCGGTCGCGACTGGCTCAGGAACTCGACCAATCCCAATTCCGGGCAAACCGGCTTGAAGAGGTCAACCGCGAGGTTTCCCGACGCCTCGTGACGGCGATGGAAACCATTCGAGCGGTGCTCGACCGCTGAGGTTAAGCGACATGGCGCAGGTGACAGTATCGATCGACGGCAAGGCCTATCGCATGGCCTGCGAAGAGGGACAGGAAGATCACCTGATCGAACTAGCCACCAACTTCGATCAGTATGTCGGCCACTTGAAGACGCAGTTCGGCGAGATCGGTGATCTCAGGCTGACGGTGATGGCCGGCATCATGGTCATGGACGAGCTCAGCGAAGTGAACCGCCGGCTGAAGGCGCTCGAAGCCGAGGTCGATACCCTCAAGCGCGGCCGCGACACGACGCTCACCGATCAGGCACGCGGCGAGGAGCTGCTGGCTTCGGCGCTGTCCGAAGTCACGTCGCAGATCCACACCATCGCGGCCAAGCTCAACGGCCGGGCAACCTCTTCGACAAACTGAGCTCTTTCGTCGGGCTGCCACTGGCGCGACGCGGGGATAGGCTCTATATGTTGGATGCGGTCTGCGCCTCTCGACAGGAAACACAATCCCCGGGGCCATACTCGATCTCAAGGGAGCTGTCCCTGGCCGGGCTCGTGGGTCCGGACATATGGCGCCCACCTACGTTTGTAGGCACCCGGGATCGTAAAATATCCATCGGTTGTGTGGATCGCACCTCTTCCCTTTTTTCCCCTCAGTTTTAGTTCGTGGCAAACGCGCTGCGGATGGCGTCGGCCATGGCGTCGACGGTCTGCGAGCGACGGCCAGGGCGGGTGCGCAGCACGACGTTCGAAAAGTCGATGACGCTGAAACCGTCTTCTTCGGTCAGTTCGCGGCAGCCGGCGGGGATGGCGCTGCGCGACAAGGGCGCGATGGCAAGCCCCGAGACCACGGCGGCGATCAGGCCGTTGCTGGTGCGGCTGGCATAGGCAACCCGGCTCTCGATCCCGCGTTTCTTCAGGCCCTTCATCGCAAGCTCGTCACACCAACCGCCGGCCAGATAGGTGTAGGTGGCAATCGGCAGCGGGCGGCGCCGATGGGCTTCGTGCTGATCGGAGGTCACCCAAACAGTGGGATCGACCATCAGCACTTCGTTGCGCGTCGGGCCGCCCGGTTCGAACACCACGGCGATGTCGATTTCACCGGCGGCCAGGGCATTGACGTTCGATATCGACACGCCCTGCTGTACCGTCACTTCCACGCCGGGATGGACGGCGGCGAAGGCGCCCAGAGCTTTCGGAAGGGTGGAGTTGATGTATTCTTCGGAAATCCCGATCCTGACCGTGCCGGCGAGCGCCGGCAGGCGCATCGATGCCGCGGTGTCGTCGAGCAGGGCGACGATGCGCCGGGCGTTGTCGATGAGGCGCAAGCCCTGCGCTGTCGGCACCACCCCGCGCGAGTGACGCTCGAACAAGGGGTCGCCGAGCATATCCTCAAGCTTCTTCAATTGCATGCTGACGGCGGATTGGGTCCGACCGATGCTGTCGGCGGCGCGCGTCAGGTTGCCTGCATCGGCAACGGCGAGAAAGGTTCTGAGCAGATCGCTGTCGAGCGGAGCGGACATGGTGTTCACCATCAGAGTTTCTGATGGCAGTCATGCTTGCAATTCGTTTGTCAGATGTCAACGAGGCGAAGACAATAGGCTCAACCGATCGACATCAAGGTTGCCCCGATGAGCGTTCTTGCTCTTGCCTTCTTCTCTGATCTTCAGGTCACTCTTCGCTCCCGGTTCCTATCGCACGGCCGCTCGTTGTTGGCAGCCGCTTGCGTGGCGACGCCCCCGGCGATGTCGCGCGATAAGCCGCATCTCTTACGAGATGCAGGGCGCAGCGATCTGCCGTTGGACGATCGCTGGGAGGAGAGGATGAGCCGGGATGCGGTCTATCGCTCACACTGGCAGTTATGAAATGATATCGAGCCGGGCGGCGCGGAAGATCGCTTCTGCAAGGTTGCCCGCCTGCAGCTTGCGCATGGCGTCCTGAAGGGCCCTGTCGATACGGTCGAGGGGAATATCGGTCTCGCGCATCATGTCCTGACGTGTGCGGCCGCGGGCGGCCAGCGTCAGGCAACGCAATTCCAATGGTTCGAGTTCGTTCATCTGGTCCTTCATGGACGTCGGCTTTTCCACTGCTGCCTGCAGGAGCGCGTCCATACATCGAACGCGGGCATTAGTTCCTGCTAATTATTTGAAATCATGTTTGTATTTGCACGCGCCCCCGCCGATGCGAAAGCAGAACCGTTGCCCATGATGAACGGAACGCTAACTCTGTACCGTTGCGGGAACATGGCGTTTAACTGTCGCAAACTGTTGCAAAACCGGCGGTGACGTGGTTCGAGCTAAAGGCCGCAACGCGCTATGCCACAGGCGTCGATGCGGGAAATCGATCGGAAAACGGCGTCCTGTATCATTTCGGGAAAAAGAATGTGGCGCCGGTCCAATGTTTGCGTGCAGCCTGTCGGAGGGGAATGATGTCACCAAAGGATCTGAAAGCCGCCTTGCGCAGGGATAGTCTGGCGCTTCGCGACGCGATGGCGCCGGAGATCCGGATCGAGGCGAGCCTGACCATGGCCGATCACGCCGGCGACGTCATTGCGCTCGATCCAGGCCACATCGTTTCCGGGTTCTGGCCGATCCGCTCCGAGGTCGACATCAGGCCGCTATTGGCGCGTCTTCGGGAGCGTGGCGCAAGGCTTTGCCTGCCCGTCATCATGGACAAGAAGACGATCGTGTTTCGCGAACTGCTCAACGGCGCTCCCATCATCGAGACCGGTTTCGGCACGACGGGTCCGGGACCGGACGCGCCGGAACTCGACCCGGATATCATGCTGGTGCCATTGTCGGCTTTCGACGCAACCGGCCACCGCATCGGCTACGGCGCCGGCTACTATGACCGCGCGATCGACAAACTGCGCAACAAAGGCCACCTGCCGAAGCTGATCGGGATTGCATTCGACTGCCAGGAAGTGGCATCAGTGCCGGCGGAACCGCACGACGTCGCGCTGGACGCCGTGCTTACGGAGAGCGGGTTTCGGCATTTCTAGGGCGCGTCAGGCGTTCCACGGACTCCCAACCACGCTCTATCACTTTGTTTTTACACAAGTTCGCATGCAAAACAGCCACGCGCTTTTGCTCGAACTGGTCTGGTGGGATTGAACGGGCATGAGGCTTTTGTTTCTGGGAGATATGGTTGGCAAGACGGGCCGCACGGCGGTCTGGGAGCGTCTTCCGGGATTGGTCAGTGACCTCAAGCTCGATTTCGTCATCGTCAACGGCGAGAATGCCGCTGGCGGCTTCGGCATTACCGAGGATATCTTTCTAGAGACGATCAATGCCGGTGCCGATGTCGTCACCACCGGCAACCATGTCTGGGACCAGAAAGAAGCGGTCGTCTTCTGCGAGCGGCACGACCAGTTCCTGCGGCCGGCAAACTATCCCGCAGGCACGCCCGGGCGCGGATCGAACCTGTTCTTTGCCCGCAACGGCGCGCGCGTGCTGGTTGCCAATGTCATGGGGCGCGTCTTCATGCACCCCGAGCTCGACGATCCCTTCAAGAGTGCAGAAGCTATCCTTGCTGCCTGCCCGCTCGGCGAGCAGGCGGACGCCATCGTCTTCGACTTCCATGCCGAGGCAACGAGCGAGAAGCAGTGCTTTGGCCATTTCGTCGACGGACGGGCCAGCCTCGTCGTCGGCACGCACACGCATGTGCCGACGGCCGACCATCAGATCCTCAATGGCGGCACCGCCTATATGAGCGATGCCGGCATGTGCGGCGACTACGATTCCTCGCTCGGCATGGACAAGGAAGAGCCGCTCAATCGTTTCATTTCGAAGATGCCGAAGGGGCGCTTCGAGGCGGCGTCGGGACCTGCAACCATCTGCGGTCTCGGCGTGGAGATTTCCGACCGCACCGGCCTTGCCGAAAAGATAGCGCCGTTGCGCCTTGGCCCGCGCCTGACGGAAACGATCCCGGATTTCTGGGCCTGAGCCGTCCTCAGATTGACGATTTCCGGCTAACGCACCCTCTCGCCCGCGCCTGATCGAGGCGCG
Source organism: Sinorhizobium sp. A49 (assembly GCF_002002725.1). Classification (GTDB taxonomy): domain Bacteria; phylum Pseudomonadota; class Alphaproteobacteria; order Rhizobiales; family Rhizobiaceae; genus Ensifer. Next base: position 170,352 of record NZ_MUNW01000041.1, read on the forward strand.
GGATCGTATGCGTATCACCTTCGCGGAATTGATTTTTTTCAAGGTGACAACCCGGCGAAATGATGGCAGGTTACCGCCATGTCAGCGCCGTTTCGGACACGGCCGACGTCCGCAAGTCTTCCATATTGAAGTACCATCCGCAGCACAGGATTGCGGGTTTGAAATGTCGCCGCGGGTATTCGGACGACCAATGTCCCCTGCCGGGCGTTCTCTATTTTTACTGCAAATTGCTTGGATCGGCGTCGATCGGAGACAATTGTGCAGCGAGTTTCAAGCGTGACAGCGTCTTTTCCGCGCCGTGTTTGAAGCGCGGCGCTGTCGGTGCATTCGGAGAGCGTGCATGTTTTCAAAGTGGCATTTGCCGATGATCTTCGGCGCTTCAATTTCCCTTTTCTCGGCGGCAAACGTGGCGGCGCAGGATGCGCAGCTTCCCACCGTCACCGCCGCCAAGCCGGTTGTGCGCGACGTCATCGATAGCGACGAGTTCATCGGCCGCTTCGAAGCGGTCGACGAGGTTGCCATCCGCGCCCGCGTCGGCGGGTATCTCGACGAAGTGAACTTCACCGACGGTGCCTTGGTGAAGAAGGGCGACAAGCTCTTCGTCATCGACCAGCGGCCCTATCGCACGGCGCTGTCGCAGGCGGAGGCGACGCTCGAATCGACCCGCTCCTCTCTCGCCTTTGCCGAGACGCAGTTCAAGCGCACGGAATCCCTGACGGGGACCGGCACGCTCTCTGTTTCCACCCTCGACGACCACCGTCGGGAATTGCTTTCGGCACAAGCCGCCGTGCGCGGCGCGGAAGCCGCGATGGAGCGCGCGAAGCTCGATCTCGATTATACGACGATCACCGCGCCGCTTAGCGGCCGCGTCGATCGCCGGCTGATCTCGACCGGCAACCTTGTTCAGGCGGATCAGACCGTGTTGACCACGATCGTTTCGCTCGATCCGATCGATTTTTACTTCGACGTCGATGAGCGACGCCTGCTGTCCTACGCGCGGGTCGCGCGCCAACGCGGCAGCGCGCTGCAGGAGGGTGGCGGCTCGCTCGAGGTCATGGTCACGATCGCCGATGCCAACGAGGCGCCGTTCAAGGGCAAGCTCGATTTTGCCGAGAACCGGCTCGACCAGGCAAGCGGTACGATGCGGGTGCGCGCCCGTTTCGACAATCCCGATTACATATTGCAGCCGGGCCTGTTCGGTCGTGCCGAGCTCGAGGGCTCGAACACCTACAAGGCGGTGCTCATTCCAGATGAGGCGATTGGCGCTGACCAGAACGAGCGCATCGTCTATGAGGTGCGTGAAGACGGCACCGTTGCGACCAAGCCGGTGCGGCTTGGGCCGAAGCTGCATGGTTACCGCGTCATCCGCTCCGGCATGACCGGCGACGAAACCATCGTCGTCAACGGTCTGATGCGGGCGCGGCCCGGCACCAAGGTGAAACCCGAGATCATCGAACTGCCTCCCGAAGCTAAAGCGGCGGGGAGCGCTCAATGAGATTTGCCCATTTCTTCGTCGACCGGCCGATCTTCGCATCGGTGCTTTCGATCGTGTTGTTGATCGTCGGCAGCATCGCCTACTTCCAGCTGCCGGTGGCGCAGTATCCGGAAATCGCGCCGCCGACGATTGTCGTGCGCGCCGCCTATCCGGGCGCCGATGCCGAGACCATCGCCAACACCGTGGCAACGCCGCTGGAGCAGGAAATCAACGGCGTCGAGAACATGCTCTACATGTCCTCCTATTCGACCGCCGACGGCTCGATGGCGCTGACGATCACCTTCAAGCTTGGAACCGACCTCGATCAGGCGCAGGTTCTGGTGCAGAACCGCGTCTCGATCGCCGAACCGCGCCTGCCCGAAGAGGTCCGGCGCATCGGCATCACCACGGCGAAAAGCTCGCCCGATCTGATGATGGTCGTGCATCTGTTGTCGCCGAATGAGCGTTACGACCAGCTTTACGTGTCGAACTATGCCCGCACCCGCATCCGAGATCTGCTGGTTCGTCTCGATGGCGTCGGCGACGTCATCCTGTTTGGCGAGCGCGAATATGCCCTGCGCGTCTGGCTCGATCCGGAAAAGCTCTCGGCCTATGGAATGACGGCCGGGGACGTCGTGCAGGCGCTGCGCGAGCAGAACGTTCAGGTCTCAGGTGGATCGATCGGCGCTCCGCCAACGCCGGGCGACAGCGCGTTCCAGTATACCGTTACCACCGACGGTCGCTTCAGCGATGCGCGGCAGTTCCGCTACGTCATCGTCAAGGCGACGGAAAGCGGGCGCCTGGTGCAGCTCCAGGACGTGGCGCGCATCGAGCTGGGTGCCCGAGAATACGTCAACAACAGCTATCTGGACGGCAGCCCGGCCGTAGCGCTCGGCATCTTCTCGCGGCCGGGCACCAATGCGCTCGACGCGGCCGCTGCGATACAGAAGGTGATGACGGACGTATCGAAGGACTTTCCAGACGGTCTCGAATACCGGATCGTCTACAATCCGACCGAATTCATCTCCGAATCGATCAACGAAGTCTATAAGACGATCGGCGAAGCTGCCATTCTCGTGGCGCTCGTGGTTCTCGTCTTCCTGCAATCCTGGCGCACGGCGATCATCCCGATCGTTGCGATCCCCGTGTCGCTGGTCGGTACCTTCGCATTTCTCTATGCCTTCGGTTTCTCGCTCAACATGCTGACATTGTTCGGCCTGGTGCTGGCGATCGGCATCGTCGTCGACGATGCCATCGTCGTGGTCGAGAACGTCGAGCGAAACCTGGCGCGCGGCATGACCCCGCGCGAGGCCTCGCACGTGACCATGGATGAAGTGGGAGCAGCGGTCATCGCGATATCGCTGGTGTTGACCGCCGTCTTCATCCCAACGGCCTTCATCCCCGGTATTGCCGGCCAGTTCTATCTGCAGTTCGCCGTGACGATTTCTGTGGCGACGGTGATCTCTGCTTTCAATTCGCTGACGCTCTCGCCGGCGCTTGCAGCGATCCTGTTGAAACCGCACGAGAACAATCACCACGAAAGCCGCAACCCGCTCACCCGGTTTGGCCGTTCGCTGGCCAACGGCTTCAACAATGGTTTCGACCGCATGGCCGAAGGCTATGCCTGGATCGTGCGCAAGCTGGTTTCGACAAAAACGGCGCTCGCTGCGGCGCTCATCGTCTTCGTCGGCCTGCTCGGCGCTACCTGGTACATGGCGCAGATCGTGCCGAGCGGCTTCGTCCCGACCATGGACCAGGGTTACGCCATCGTCGTCATCCAGCTTCCGGATGGGGCTTCGCTCGATCGTACAGATGCGGTGGTCAAGCGCGCCTCGAAGATCATCCAGGAAGTGCCCGGCGTGAAAAACGCTGTCGCCTTTGCCGGCTTCAACGGAGCAACCTTCACCAACGCCTCCAATTCGGGCGTGATCTTTGCTTCCTTCCAGAGTTTCGAAGAGCGCTTGAAACACGGCCAGGGCGCCAACCAGATCATCGGTCAGCTTTATGGCAGCCTGCAGAGCATCCAGGAGGCCTTCATCATCGCGGTGCCGCCGCCGTCTGTGCGCGGCATAGGCAACTCCGGCGGCTTCAAGATGCAGATCATGGATCGACAGAGCGCCGACATGCGCCGGGTGCTGGGGCTTGCCTACCAGATGATGGGCGCCGCCAATCAGACCGAGGGGCTGACCGGGGTCTTCACCACGTTTTCGGCATCGAGCCCGCAATACTTCCTGGCGATCGACCGCGACAAGGCGAGGACCTTGAACGTGCCGATCCCGAATATCTTCGAGGCACTGTCGATCAACCTCGGAACATCCTATGTCAACGACTTCAACGCCTTCGGCCGTGTCTACCAGGTGCGGGCGCAGGCGGACCAGCAATACCGTCTGGAGCGTGACGACATCCTGGCGCTGAAGGTCCGCTCTGCCACCGGCGCCTTGGTGCCGATGGGGACGCTGGTCGAAATCCGCGACACTGCGGGTCCTGCTCTCGTGCAGCGCTACAACATGTACGTATCGGTGCCGATACAGGGCAACCCGGCGCCCGGCGTTTCTACCGGCACGGCTCTCGACAAGATGGAGGCGCTCGCCGCCCAAATCTTGCCGCAGGGAACCACTTTCGAGTGGACGGAGCTTGCCTTCCAGGAACGCCAGACCGGCAACACCGCGGTCTTCATCTTCGCGCTGTCGGTTGTCTTCGTGTTCCTGGCGCTGGCGGCGCAGTATGAAAGCTGGGTCCTGCCGCTGGCGATCATCCTGATTGTGCCGCTCGGTGTGCTTTCGGCACTCATCGGCGTGTTCGTGCGGGGGCTCGACAACAACGTGCTGACCCAGATCGGGTTGATCGTGCTGATCGGGCTTGCGGCGAAGAACGCGATCCTGATCGTCGAGTTCGCCCGCCAGGGCGAGGATGAGGGCAAGACGCCGATCGAGGCGGCGGTCGAGGCCAGCCAGTTGCGCCTGCGTCCGATCCTGATGACGGCCTTCGCCTTCATTCTCGGCGTGGTGCCGTTGATGATCGCCACAGGCCCGGGTGCCGAAATGCGCCAATCGCTCGGAACGGCCGTGTTCTCCGGCATGCTGGGCGTGACCTTCCTCGGCCTGTTCCTGACGCCGGTGTTCTACGTTGCGCTTCGCTCGTTGCGCCGTCGCAAGCCGGCTGCGGCAGGCGAGCCGGCTCCGACGCCGGCCGAGTGACGCGGACGCACGGAAGTCAAAGACCCAACGCCCCGGTGACAACGCCGGGGCGTCTCGTTGTGAACAGGACGGCTGGCATCGTCTGTCATGGCGGCACAATGACGCAAACGTGAGTGCTGCCCGCACCTTTGTCGCTGGACGTAACGGCGCGCTTGAACAATCCTCCTCTCGCCCGTGAAGGCGGCGTTCCTCTACGAGAAGCGTTGGCCGCGGGTCATGTCGAACGGCCGCACGACCTGTACCCAAGTCGAATGTGTTTGGGCACAGGTCATGCGTGCGAGGTGTGAAAGGTGAAGGATGATGCTCCGCTACCTTGCCTACACTTTTGCCGCCATCTGGCTTCTGCATGCCTTCTGGCCCTCTGTCGCACATGCGCAGGCCGCACCCGCGCAGGTCAGCCAATGCCAGGCAATCGCCGAGACCTTGCCCAAGGCGACCTTCGCACGCTTCACGGCGACTGCTGCCACGACAGCGCAAGCGTCCGCTGGCGAGGTGACGATCAGTTATCTCGGCCACTCCACCTTTCTGATCGAGACGCCGGGCGGTGTTTCGATCGCCACGGATTACAATGGCTGGTTCCGCCCGTCGGCTCCGCCGACCGTGGCGACGATGAACAAGGCGCATTCCAGCCACTACACATTGACGCCGGATCCGGCGATCCGCACGGTGCTGCATGGCTGGGGTGATGATGGCGAGCCGGCGCGGCACGATGTCGTCGTCGGCGACGCTTATATCCGCAACGTCACCACGGACATTCGCTCGGGCGCCATGACGATGGAGCACGACGGCAATTCCATCTTCATCTTCGAGGTGGCGGGCCTGTGCATCGGCCATCTCGGCCATCTGCATCACGAACTCGACGACAGCCACTACCGGCAGATCGGCAGGCTCGACGTCTTGATGGTGCCGGTCGACGGTGGCTTGACCATGGGGGCCGAAAGCATGAGCCGCGTCGTGTCGCGGCTGCGTGCAGCGTTAATCCTGCCGATGCACCGGCGCGGTCCGCCGATCAATGCTTTCCTCGACATGTTCGGCGACGATTTCGACAAGAGCTTCGCGACCGGGACAAGCGTCAAAGTCTCGCTGCGTTCCTTGCCAAGCAAACCGCTGATTTATATTCTTCAGGGCGTCTGAACATCGGGATTGCCCAATGAAGTTGTCAGTGGTCGGCGTCGTTGCGTTTGTGTCTCTTTCGATCATGGCCCTGGAAAATACGGCTCTGGCCGGCGGCGCGCCGCCACCGCGCTTGCCGCCTCCCGATACACAGCAGCCGCAAGCCACACCCCAATCGACGCCACAAGCGACGGCGATACCGGTTGCCGAGCAGGAAGAGTTCGTGATGCCATCCGGCAATATCGGCTGCATCTTTACACCCGCCGGCGGCACGGCGACCTATCAACCTGAAGACGGCGGGCCGGAATTGTCCTGCGATATCATCGCGCCGCGTTACGTCAGGGCAACGCTTGGACGGTCGGGTGTCGCGATGATCAATCGCGAGGTCAGGGATCCCAGCTGCTGTTCTGCCGCGCCGGTTCTCGAATACGGGGCGACGTGGTCGGGCGGACCTTTTTCCTGCATCTCGGAACGAACGGGCCTTTCCTGCCGCCGCGACGACGGTCATGCCTTCGTTCTCAGCCGTGGACGCATCTCCGCCGACTGAAAAGAAACGCGCCCTGCTGGACGGAAAGCGGCAATAAAACTATAAGGCGCCCCATTCCATTCAAATTCATGCATGCAGAGGGTGCCATGGCTGGCCATTCACAGTTCAAGAACATCATGCACCGCAAGGGCCGTCAGGATGCGGTGCGCTCGAAAATGTTTTCCAAGCTCGCGCGCGAAATCACGGTTGCCGCCAAGACCGGCATGCCCGATCCGGTAATGAACGCGCGCCTGCGTCTGGCGATCCAAAACGCCAAGGCACAGTCGATGCCGAAGGACAACATCGAGCGGGCGATCAAGAAGGCCTCCGGCGGCGACGCGGAGAACTACGAAGAAGTCCGTTATGAAGGCTACGGCCCGGGCGGCGTCGCCGTTATCGTCGAAGCGCTGACCGACAACCGCAACCGCACCGCCTCCAACGTCCGCTCGACCTTCACCAAGGCCGGCGGCGCGCTCGGTGAAACCGGCTCGGTTTCCTTCTCGTTCGATCGTGTCGGCGAGATCACCTACAAGCTTTCGGTCGGCGACGCCGACAAGGTGATGGAGGCTGCCATCGACGCCGGTGCCGACGATGTAACCACCGACGAGGAAGGCCACACGATCATCTGCGGCTTCGAAGCGATCGGCGAAGTCTCCAAGGCTCTTGAAGACACGCTCGGCGAAGCCGAAACCGTCAATGCGATCTGGAAAGCCCAGAACACCGTGCCGGTGGACGAGGAGAAGGCACAGTCGCTGATGAAGCTCATCGACATCCTCGAAGACGACGACGACGTCCAGAACGTCTATTCGAACTTCGAAGTTTCCGACGAGGTCATGGCGAAGCTTTCTGCCTGATCCGGATCTATTCGTCCTGCATGTTCCCTGAACACCTATCCGGTTCAGGGAGAAAAACATGCGGCAATGCAAACTGCTACAGCAACCTTTGCGCACCCGATAGGGAGCGCGGGCGCTGTAGATGTTTTGATTTACCCGTGTCCCGCAGGGCGCGGGTTTTTCTTTGGATATCGCCGATGGGAAGTCACCGATGACGTATGAGTTCGCGATCTTCGACTTTGACGGCACGCTCGCCGATACCGCCGAGTGGTTCATGGCGGCGAGCAACCTTGCCGCCGCACGCTTCGGCTTCCGACAGCTATCCGTCGAGGAGTTCAAGGGGCTGCGCGCCATGGGCAGCCGCGAGATCATCGCGCATATGGGCGTGCCGATGTGGAAGCTGCCGCAGATAGCAACGTTCATGCGCAAGGAAATGGCAGGGCGGGCACAGGCGATCCAGCTTTTCCCTGGTGTGTCCGACATGCTGACCGGGTTGAAGTCGGCCGGCGTCGGTATCGCGGTCGTCAGTTCCAATGGCGAAGCGGCCATTCGCACGGCGCTGGGCGAGACCGCCGCTGCCGTCGACCTTTTTGAGTGCGGCTCGACGTTGTTCGGCAAGGCGCAGCATTTCAAGAAAGTCGTCAAGTTTGCCGGCATCGCCCCGTCGCGCATCCTCGCGATCGGCGACGAAGCCCGCGATATCGAGGCCGCCCGCAAGGCGCGCATCTGTGCCGGCGCCGTCGGCTGGGGCTACGCCGACCCGGCGTTTCTGAGATCGCTCGGGCCGGATCGTTTCTTCGACCGGATGGACGACATCCCGCCGGCCTTCCACGCCGCGAAGGGCTGAGAGGCTAAGCGCGTCGCGATCTCTAGGATTCGCTGACTGCGCTTCAAACGTTGTTTTTCCGCATGTCGTTATGGCAAAATCGCTGCGCACTTTTGCGCGACATGCTTAGGCCGCCTTTGAAAGCTGCTGCTGCGCCTCGGCGAAAAGCCGCAGCGATTTCAGCCGCGCCTCCATGTCGAAGATCGGCATGGAGATGATCAGTTCGTCGGCCTTCGTCTGCTCAAGGAATGTCCCGATCTTCCTGCGGATCGTTTCCGGGCCGCCGACGATGGCATAGGACATGGCATGGTCGACGAAGATCTTTTCATCCGAACTCCACAGCCCATCCATGGACGCGACGGGTGCGGGGAACCGGCCGCGGGCGTTGCGTCGCAGGGCGACGAAGGATTGCTGCATCGAGGTAAAGAGGTAGTTCGCCTCCTCGTCGGTGGACGCCGCCACACCCATGACGCCGACCATCACATGTGGTTTGGAAAGTGTTTCCGAAGGCGTGAAGCGTTCGCGATAGATTTCGAGCGCCGACAGCAGCATGTCGGGTGCGAAATGCGAGGCGAAGGCGAAGGGCAGGCCGAGCATGCCGGCAAGGTGGGCGCTGTAGTGGCTGGAGCCGAGCAGCCAGATCGGCACGTTGGTGTCGGCGCCGGGAACCGCGATGATCGCCTGGTTGTCGGCGACGGGCCCGAGCAACGCCTGCAGCTCGATCACGTCGTTGGGGAAATTGTTGGCGCTCGCCTCCATGTTGCGGCGAAGGGCCTGGGCGGTGCGCATGTCGGTGCCCGGCGCGCGGCCAAGCCCGAGATCGATGCGGCCGGGATAGAGCGCGGCCAGCGTTCCGAACTGTTCGGCGATCACCAGCGGCGAATGGTTCGGCAGCATGATGCCGCCGGAGCCGACACGGATCGTCTTCGTACCGGCGGCCACATGGGAGATGACGATCGAGGTCGCAGCGCTCGCGATGCCCTTCATGCCGTGGTGCTCGGCCAGCCAGAAACGCTTGTAGCCGTTCTCTTCGGCCGCCTGCGCCAGCAGCCTGGAGTTTTCCAGCGACTGGGCGACACTGCCGCCTTCGGTGATCGGGGAGAGATCGAGGACGGAGAACGACGCCATGAGCAAGGCCTTTATTGAGCGAAATTGATTGAAGACCTATGTAAGGTCAAAATTCCTCAATCCAAGAGTGGCGTTCGAGATTTCCGGCGGTCGCGCCCGCCTCATGTGGATGTTTTTGTTTTGTTCACTTTTTGCTGGCAGCGTCCGGGCACGCAGCATAGGGTGAATTTCATGCAGACCACGATTCGCATCATCGGCATCGATCCGGGCCTCCGCCGTACCGGCTGGGGCATCATCGAAACGCTCGGCAATTCGCTGCGGTTCGTTGCATCCGGCACGGTCACGTCTGATGGTGACATGGATCTCGCCTCGCGGCTCTGCCAGTTGCACGATGGCCTTGCCGAAGTGGTGCACAGCTATCAGCCGCACGAGGCGGCCGTGGAGCAGACCTTCGTCAACAAGGACGCGACGGCGACGCTGAAGCTCGGCCAGGCGCGTGGTATCGCGATGCTGGTGCCGGCGCGCGCGGGCTTGCGGGTTGCCGAATATGCACCGAACGCGGTCAAGAAGGCCGTCATCGGCGTCGGCCATGGCGAAAAGCAGCAGATCCACATGATGCTGAAGGTTCTGATGCCGAAGGCCGAATTCAAGGGCAACGATGCTGCCGACGCGCTGGCAATCGCCATCTGCCACGCGCACAACCGCCTGTCGGTGACCAGCCGGCTCGCGGCCCTGATGGGGTAGTTGCGCTTCTGCCGTTAATTTCCGATGGTCGGTTCGATCATCCCGCAATCCATCCATGAGAGACGACGCCACATGATCGGCAAATTGAAGGGTACCATCGACGAAATCGGCGAGGATCACGTCGTTCTCGACGTGCACGGCGTCGGCTATGTCGCCCATTGTTCGGCGCGCACCTTGTCGAAGCTCGGTTCGGCAGGAGAGGCGGCGGTGCTGTTTATCGAAACCTATGTGCGCGAGGACCAGTTGAAGCTGTTCGGCTTCCTGACGGCGCTGGAGCGCGAGTGGTTTCGCTTGCTGCAGAGCGTGCAGGGGGTGGGTTCCAAGGTGGCGCTCGCTCTTTTGTCGACGCTGACGCCGGGCGAACTCGCAAACGCGATCGCGCTTCAGGACAAGACCTCGGTGTCGCGCGCGCCGGGCGTCGGCCCGAAGGTGGCGGTGCGCATCGTCACCGAACTGAAGAACAAGGCGCCGGCCTTTGCCGGCGAAATGTCCGGCTCGATCGGCCTCAAGCAGGAACTGGGCGAAGGCGTCGCCTCTGCGCCGGTTTCCGACGCCGTGTCGGCGCTGACCAATCTCGGCTACTCGCGCGACCAGGCCGCCAATGCGGTTGCCGCGGCGCTGAAGAATGGCGGCGAGGATGCCGACAGCGCCAGGCTGATCCGGCTGGGCCTCAAGGAATTGGCGCGATGACGGCTTGCGTTGTCGGGCCCGCCGATGCAAAACGGCCATATTCTTTGACACCATGTGCACGAATGCCCGATCGATTGGAACGGATGGATGACTGATGCCGCTCGCCTGATAACGCCGGACAAGCGCGGCGAAGATCTCGATGCGACCATGCGTCCGCAGTCGCTGGACGAATTTACCGGCCAGGCGGAGGCGCGCGCCAACCTGAAGATCTTCATCGAGGCGGCGAAGAACCGCGGCGAGGCGCTCGATCACGTGCTGTTCGTCGGGCCTCCCGGCCTCGGCAAGACGACGCTGGCGCAGATCATGGCGAAGGAACTGGGCGTCAACTTCCGCTCGACCTCCGGGCCTGTCATCGCCAAGGCGGGGGATCTCGCAGCGCTTCTGACCAATCTTGAAGAGCGCGATGTTCTCTTCATAGACGAAATCCACCGGCTCAATCCGGCGGTCGAGGAAATCCTCTATCCGGCGATGGAAGATTTCCAGCTCGACCTCATCATCGGCGAGGGACCGGCGGCGCGCTCGGTGAAAATCGACCTGTCGAAGTTCACGCTTGTGGCGGCAACAACGCGCCTCGGCCTCTTGACGACGCCGCTGCGCGATCGTTTCGGTATTCCGGTGCGGCTGAATTTCTACACGGTCGAGGAACTGGAATCGATCGTGCGCCGCGGCGCCCGATTGATGGGGCTCGGCATGACCGACGACGGTGCGCGCGAGATTGCGCGGCGCGCCCGCGGAACGCCGCGCATTGCCGGCCGCCTGCTTCGCCGTGTGCGCGATTTTGCCGAAGTCGCGCGGGCCGAAGCGGTGACGAAGACAATCGCCGACGAGGCGCTGACGCGGCTGCTCGTCGACAATATGGGGCTCGACCAGCTCGACCGCCGCTATCTCTTCATGATCGCCCAGAATTTCGCCGGCGGGCCTGTCGGCATCGAGACCATCGCTGCCGGTCTCTCCGAACCGCGCGATGCGATCGAAGACATCATCGAGCCCTATCTGATCCAGCAGGGTTTTATCCAGCGCACCCCGCGCGGCCGGGTTTTGACCGCCAATGCCTGGAAACACATTGGTCTCAATCCGCCGAAAGAGGTCGAGGCGGCCCAGTTTCGCATGACGCTCGAGGACGAGTGAATGATCACCCGCCGCGGGCTCCTGAAGTTTCTCGGCGGCGGCATCGCCAGCATGGCAGCACTGGGCGGCTACGCCTTTGCCATCGAACCGCTCGCCCGGCTGAGCGTGACGCGCTATGCGCTGACACCGCCGGGCTGGACGCCGGGCTTGAAGCTGCGGGTGGTGGCGCTGGCCGACATCCATGCCTGCGAACCCTGGATGTCCGCCAACCGCATCGCCTCGATCTGCCGCCAGGCCAATGCGCTCGGCGGCGATATCACCGTGCTTCTCGGCGACTATGCCGCCGGCATGAACCTCGTGACGCGCTACGTGCATTCCAGCGAATGGTCGAAGGCGCTTGCAACGCTTGAAGCGCCGCTCGGCGTGCATGCGGTCATGGGCAATCACGACTGGTGGGAAGACCGGACCGCGCAGAAGAACAGCGGCGGTCTCACCTTCGGCCACAAGGCGCTCGCCGACGTCGGCATCAATGTCTACAGCAACCGCGCCATCCGCCTGGAAAAGGATGGCATGGGCTTCTGGCTCGCCGGGCTCGAAGATCAGCTTGCGCTTGTGCCGGGCAAGAAGTGGATGCGCAAATACATGCAGGGCCTCGACGACCTCGACGGCACCTTGGCACAGGTCGACGACGACGCGCCGGTGATCCTGCTGGCGCATGAACCGGACATTTTTCCGAAGGTTCCTTCGCGCGTTGCCTTGACGCTGTCAGGCCATACCCACGGCGGGCAGGTCCGTTTTCTCGGCCACGCTCCCGTCGTGCCCTCCCGTTTCGGCGATCGCTACGCCTACGGGCATATCGTCGAAGGAAATCGCAGCCTGATCGTTTCCGGCGGGCTCGGCTGCTCGATTGCGCCGGTCCGCTTCGGCGTGCCTCCCGAGATCTTGGTCATCGATCTCGGCTGAGGAGGTCCCGGCCGCATGGCTTAGGCGCGTGGCCGAATGACGTATTTCGGCGTCGTCGTGTGCTCGCTATGATCCGGCAAGGAAAGCGCCGACCGTCGACGATCGGTGAGCACGTTCCGTTGCCTGCACTGCTTCCATGATGGCGGCCGGCGGCTCGAAATTCACCCATCGAAGGGAAGAGTGCATGCTGGCGCGGCGCGGGTTCCTCAAGCTTCTCGGCGGCCTGGTGATGGCTGGGTTCGGCAGCAGCGCCTATGCCGTCGGTGTGGAGCCGTTGCAGCGGCCGCTTGTGACGTCCTACGCCTTGCGACCCGCCAATTGGCCGCTTGGACTGAAGCTCAGGCTCGTTGTGCTGGCGGATATCCACGCCTGCGAGCCGTGGATGCCCGTGAGCCGGATAGCCGGCATCTGCGATCAGGCCAGTGCGCTTGGCGGTGACATCATCCTTTTGCTCGGCGACTATATGAGCAGCCTGCGCCTGACCGGCTTCGTCGAGCCCGCCCGCTGGGCCGACGCATTGGCGCGGCTGAAGGCGCCGCTCGGCGTCCATGCGATCATGGGCAACCACGATTGGCTCAACGATCCGGTTGCCAGCCGAGCGGGGCATGGTCCAACGCTGGCGCACAGGGCGCTCGCCGGCGTCGGGATTCCCGTCTATGACAATCGCGCCCTGCGCCTGGAAAAGGACGGACGATCCTTCTGGCTTGCGGGTCTCGCCGATCAACTCGAACCCAGCTATCCGGCCCCGGATGGCTTCGGCATGATCCCCGGGCTGGATGACCTGCCGGGTACGCTGGCGGGTATCGAGGGCGACGAGCCGATCATTCTCATGGCCCACGAGCCTGATATCTTCGTCGACGTGCCCGCGCGTGTTTCGCTGACGCTCGCAGGTCATACCCATGGCGGGCAGGTGAGGCTCCTGGGGTATTCACCGCTCGTGCCGTCGCGATACGGCAACCGTTATGCCTACGGACATATCCTCGAGGGCGACCGGCACATGATCGTCTCCGGTGGCTTGGGGCTTTCGAACTTGCCGATCCGAATCGGATCGCCGCCGGAGATCGTTGCCATCGACATCGGTTAGGATGATGATCGCCGTTACTGTCGCAATTACCGAGCTATATCGCCAAGGCAGGGATTGAATATCTGTGTATGGCGTATGTCTACTTTATTGTATTCTTATTTTAGCCACATCTGTGCCGCGCTTTGAGCCGATTTCGCCAGTAACAAGACGCCGGGCGAATAAGGGCATTTGCAGTATCACGTGCCGTCCAGGGACAGACAGAAGCGGTTATAGTTCAGCGTCGATTTCATTCAGTCTGAGGGAATTTTGTAGGGTGCGCCATTCGGGGTGGCGCCATCCCCGTGTGATACTGCCGATATCGAAAAGGTACTTTCAATGGGTCTCATGTTTCTGATCAATACGCTGAGCCTCGATCCCGTCGCCGCACTCAAGACGGGTCTACGCATACTCCATTTCATAGGGTTGGCGCTGGGACTGGGCGCAGCTACCGTTCTCGATCTGATGATCGTGCGGTTCTTCATCAAGGGGAAAGTGACCCCGGAACACTGGGCGGTGTTCCACTTCGGGTCGAAGATCGTCAATTGGGGCCTGATCCTGCTGTGGGTCACCGGCTTCGGCTTCCTGGCCTATTACGGCTTTTTCGAACCGATCAAACTCGGCAATGAAAAGGTCTGGGCGAAAATGACCATTGTCGCCATCCTGACGGTCAATGGCGCCTTCATCCACGCGGTGATCCTGCCGAAGGTGAAGATGCAGATCGGCCGTTCGCTGATGGAAGGCATGTCGACCAAACAGCGTAGCACCTTCCTCATCTCCGGTGCTGTCTCGGCGACTTCCTGGTACGTGCCGCTGATGCTCGGCGCATTGCCGCAGCTCAACTTCGTCGTTCCGATGACGGTGATCCTGATGGCTTATGGCGTGCTGCTCGCAGCGGCAATCGTCATCTCGCATAGCCTTCTCTTCGTGCTTCCGGTGGACAAGAAGCCGGCAGTGCAGATGAAAACGCGGGTCGAGCCGATGATGGGCCTGCCCTCGGTTGCTTGATTTTGGGGGATCACGGGTCTGAATTTGACCCGTGGCCGAAAGGAAAGGCCCGGCGTCGCACACGACGCCGGGCCTTTCTGTTTATGGTGGTACGGCTGTGGCGGACAGGCGACCGTCAGGCGAGGAGACTTTTGACTGTTGTCTGCAAACGCTTGAGCCCGCCCGGCTGCCAGCCAAGTGCCCGGATCTTTTCAGTATTCATGACATTGAACGCAGTCAGGGCGGCTCGGCCCGGAAGGGCGTGCCTGGAGCCGGTCATATCCTGAACCATTGCCAGAATGGCACTGTTGTCGACGAGGACGTCGGAGACATTGAGTACGCCGCACTGAAGGCGATCCAATGGTGCTTGGAGGAGAATGCGAACGGCGGCAGCCACGTCGTCCCCATGCACTTCCGTGCCGGCCCGTGGTGCGATCATGCGGCCCGACAGATAATCATCGAAAAGCGGCTGCCACTTGTGCGCGCCGCCGCTGCCGGGTGCTCCGTAGACGCCGGTCACACGCAGGCTCAGCGCCTTGAACCTGTCCGTACTTAGCTTGGCGTGTGCATTTTCGGCTTCCAGCTTGATCACACCATAGAGGCTGTCAGGGTGGCACGGCGTCTCTTCACGGAGCTCTGCCCCAGCCGGCTGATCGCCGTAGACGGCGCGGCTCGACAGGAAGACGCACCGCTTAATGCCCTGGTCGCGCGCGGTTCGAAACAGGGTGACCGAGCCATCGAGGTTGCTGCGACGGAACCCTTCCGGGTCACCGCCTTCGCCGCCACGATAACGACCTTCGACATGCTGGAAGGCGGCGTGGACGAAGTGGTCGACGTGGTGGAAGACAGGACTCTGGTCGATATCCGGGTCGAGTTTCAGCGCAACGAAGGCGACGGGTTTCGAAAAAAAGGCGGGAGCTGGCGGGTTGCGGCCGCCGACAACCACGTCGTATCCGCTCGCCAGCAGATGCTCGACGATGAAACGCCCGACGAAACCGGTACCACCTGAGACGAGTACGCGCGTCATGATCGAGTCGGATTGGCGAGCGTTGGGATGTCGGGGATATCTTCGCCGGTGAGATAGGCAAACCAGAGGTCGATCAACGGGCGAACCTGCTCGGTGCGGGGATGGTCCTTCTCCCACGGCTTTTCATATTGGTAGTGCAGCACGGAGATTGACGACCAGTCCCAAAGTTCGGGCAGGTTGAACCAGAGATATTGCAGCATGTTCATCGTCACCGGCAGGCCGTGCCATTCGGGGAAGAAGGTCTGCAAAAAGGTCTGGTCGGTGCGCGGCCAGAAGGCGTCGGGCGCATCGAGCCTGTGGAGCATGGCGCGGAACGTCGCGGCGGATGGCTCGGCAACGAAGACGCCGGAGTTCATGCGGTGAAAATCGGCAAGGCTTTCATAGACGTTTGGAGCGGCTGAAAACTCCGGATAACGAAACAGCCGGTCGATGTTTTTGAGAACGATCGCGTCTGCGTCGATGAACACGCAGCTGCGATAGTCGGTCAGCTGCCAGAGCCGCAGCTTGCAGAAATTGTCGAGTGGTGAGTGAAACGCCGGCTTGCGCCCCTTGGTGAAGGGCGCCTTGTCGTGGACATTGCGACGGGCGTGACGTTCGTTGAAGGCATCCGAGAGCGGCAGCAGTTTAGTCTCGACAAGCCGGCAGCCGAAGGCAGAGAGCGGTGCGAGAGCGTCGGCTGCAACACCGCCGGTGTGGAGAACGACGATATCGGCAGGTGTGCCTGTCCGGCGGATCGAGCGGGCGAGCGCGCGAGCGCCCAGCGCGTAATCTTCGTTGGTGACGAGCGTCACGAACGCATGGTTCGCAGTGGCGGGCGAGGAGGGATTGAGCCCCTCCAAGGAGTCGTCGAGTGATGTCATGAAACGGATTTCAGCCGCATGCCTTCAGGGTCGTGGTTGATGCGAGCCGCGATATCCCTGGTCCAGGCGGAGACGGCCGGAACGCGGGCGCGATCGACGCGATAGGCGAATTTTTTGGCGACATCGACGATTTCGGAAAGCAGGCCGTCCTTCAGGCGCGTTGGGCTGAGGCCGAGCGACAGGAATTTTTCGTTGTGCACGACGAGGTCGTTTTCTGCCGCTTCCTTGCGCGGGTTGGGTAGCCAGGCGATCTGTGAACCCGAGATCGCAGCGATCATTTCGGCGAGATCGCGCACCCGGTGAGTTTCCGTCATCTGGTTGAAGATCTCGACGCGGCTGCCGCGGGCGGGCGGGTTCTTCAGCGCCAGCTCGATGCAGCGCACGGAATCCTGGATGTGGATGAAGGCGCGCGTCTGCCCGCCGCTGCCATGCACGGTCAGGGGATAGCCGATCGCCGCCTGGATGAGAAAACGATTGAGCACCGTGCCGTAGTCGCCGTCGTAGTCGAAGCGGTTGATCAGCTGCGCGTGGCGTCGCGTCTGCTCGGTGTGGGTGCCCCAGACGATGCCCTGATGCAGGTCGGTGATCCGCAGGCCATCGTTCTTGGCGTAGAACTGGAACAGCAACTGATCCAGGCATTTGGTCATATGGTAGATCGAGCCGGGATTGGAGGGGTAGAGGATCTCCTGGCGCACGGTTTGACCTGAAATCGTCTCGATGCCGACAGGCAGATAGCCCTCGGGGATTGCCGCGCCGACGGTGGAATATCCATAGACGCCCATGGTGCCGAGATGCACCAGGTGCGCATCGAGCTCGAGTTCGACCAACGCGTTCAGCAGATTGTGCGTGGCATTGACGTTGTTGTTGACGGTGTAGTTCTTGTGCCGGTCGCTCTTCATCGAATAGGGGGCGGCGCGCTGTTCGGCGAAATGCACGATCGCGTCCGGGCGATGGTCCGCCAGCCAGTTCTTGAGCAACTCGTAGTCGCGGGCCAGATCGATCAGGTTGAAATGGATGCGGCGGCCAGTTTCGGCATGCCAGATGCGGGTGCGCTCCTGGATCGAATCCATCGGCGTCAGAGACTGAACACCAAGTTCCGTGTCGATCCAGCGGCGCGAGAGATTGTCGAGGATATGGATGTCGTGGCCGGCGTCGGAGAGATGAAGGGCCGTTGGCCAGCCGACGAAACCATCACCGCCGAGGATCGCAATCTTCATGCACGGTTCTCCTGATCAGGAAGGAAAGCTGTGTCATGTGTAGGATAGGTTTGTGACAAAGCTGCAATGCTTGCAAATGCGTTTTTGTTCCTGCACAGGATTTGGCAAATTCTTGTCGGAGAGAAGCATGTCCCTGATCTCGCTTGCTGGCGAACTGACCGAAGACGGCCATCGACTGGTCCAGCGCGTCTATTACGAAGACACCGATTTTTCCGGCGTCGTCTACCACGCCCGTTACCTGCATTTCATGGAGCGCGCCCGCACCGATTTCCTGCGGCTGCTCGGCGTCGAGCAGGCGACGTTGGCGATCGAAGGGGACAGCGAAGGCCTCGTTTTCGTGGTTCATCGCATGGAGATCGACTTCAAGGCGCCGGCGCGCATGGACGATATCCTGACGATCGGCACGGTCACCGAGAAAGCCGGCGGCGCCAAGATGGTGCTTCTGCAGGAGATCCGGCGCGACGGGCAGCTGCTGATCGCCGCCAAGGTGATCATCGCCGTGATCAACGGCCAGGGCCGCCCCCGCCGGCTGCCGGAGGCACTGGCAACCAAGTTCACGCGAGCCAGGCAAAGCGCAGGCTAGGCCGGCCTCCCTTTTTTCGAGCATGAAAGCGTCCTTTCCCAAGGGCGTTTTTTGTCTCGCCGGCGGAGGCAGAAGGCAAGGCGGCGGAATTGAAGAATTGACGCCTCGTGACACTGGGTGCCGGCGCCCATTACCTGCAGGAGGATCACTCGGATGCGATCGGCAAGGCGGTTCGCTCCTGGATTGAGGAGCGGCGGCAAGCGGCTGCAGCCTGAGCACCTATTCGGGCAGTGCGCCTAGAATCTTCCTGGTCAGCGACTGCTTGGTGCTGCCAAGCTCCGCCCACGGTTCCGCGCCGCTTTCGATGCGTTCGAGGATATCCGCGATGTGGAAAGTGTTGGCTGCATCTAGATCTGAAAGCTCGCCCCAACTGACGGGCGTCGCCACCGGCCCGCCGGCGCGGGCCCGGGTGGAGTAGGGGGCGATCGCGGTGGCGCCGCGTTCGTTTCTCAGCCAGTCGATGAAGATCCGGCCCTTGCGCTTCTCCTTCGACATGGTGGCAATGAAATTGTCCGGATCGCGGTCGGCGCACCCCTGGGCAAAGGCCTTGGCGAAGCGCTTGGTGTCCTCCCAAGGGGCGCGCGGTGACAGCGGCACGATGACATGCACACCCTTGCCGCCGGTTACCATCGGCACCGATTGCAGGCCAATGTCATCAAGAGCGTTGCGAAGGCTCAGCGCGGCATCCTTGACTGCGGCAAAATCGACGCTCGGGTCGGGGTCGAGGTCGAACACCAGCCGGTCCGGCGTCTCCAGCTTGTCGACCGGCGATCCCCAGATGTGGAATTCGAGCGTTCCCATCTGAACCGCCGCGACAAGACCCTTGGCATCGCGCACATACATGTAGTTCTCGGTGTCACCGGAGGATTCTCTCACGGGCGTCTCAAGGATCTCGCCGGGGAAACCTTCGCTGGCATGTTTCTGGTAGAAGCATTGGCCCCGCGTACCCTGCGGGCAGCGCATCAGCGACAGAAGATGATCGCCGGCAAAGGGCAGCATCTTCTCCGCCACGACCGCGTAGTAGCGGGCGAGATCGAGCTTGGTGACGCGCGCACCCTGGAACAGCTCACGCTCCGGATGCGTGATGCGAATGCCGAGAACGGTATCGTCCGCATCGGAGTTCGCCGCGCGCGATGTTGTGCCCTGAGCACGCTGGGCTTTGCCCGAAGCGCGTTTGGCGCTGTCTGGTGTGTGTTCGGCACGCGCTTTGGCCTCTTCCGCTGCCTTCGGTCTTTCGAGTGTCACGGTCTTTGCCTCCTTGTCGCGGCGCAGCCCTTCGAAGGCGCCATGGCGAATGTGTCCGTCGTCGGTGAATTCGGCGAAGTCGACCTCGGCGACCAGATCCGGTGTGAGCCAGATTGCTTCGCGGCCGATCGTATCCGGTACGGCGGCGAAAGGAGGCGTCTTGCGCCGACGCTTGGCAAAGGCGTCTGAAAGCTCTTCCATCCGCGCCTCGTCGAAACCGGTGCCGACCCGCCCCTGATAGACAAGTTTGCCATCCTCGAACGTTCCGACGAGCAACGAGGCGAAGGCGCGTCCCTTCTTCGAAGACGGTGAATAGCCGCCGATCACGAATTCCTGGCGTTTCGTGCATTTGATCTTCAGCCAGCTGCGCGTGCGCCGGTTCTGGTAGGGAGCGTCGGCCTGTTTGGCGATGATGCCTTCCTGACCGGATTTGCACATCGCGGCAAAGACCTTGGCACCGTTACCGCGCACAGGCTCGCTGTACTGCACCGTGCCGGTCGGGCCGATCGAGTCAAGCAACGCTTTCAGCTCGTGCTTTCGTTCAATGAGCGGTTTCTTGCGCAGGTCGCGGCCATCCAGCTCCAACAGGTCGAAAGCGTAGAAGCGGGTGTCGCCGCCGCGTTTCAAGGCTTTCTGCAGGGCGGAGAACGGCGAGCCGTCGCTGGCGACTGCCACCGCCTCGCCGTCCAGCAGAGCCGAGTTGCAGTCGAGCTCTCCCAGCGTGTTGGAAATGGCGTGAAACTTTTCGGTCCAGTCGAGGCCGGTGCGGGTGTAGCACCTGGCCTCGCCGCCGCCGACGGCCACCAGCAGGCGATAGCCGTCGAACTTCACCTCGTTCAGCCATTCGTCGCCATCGGGTGCTTGCGAAACCAGCGTGGCAAGCTGTGGCTTTTGAAAGGCTGGCGGTTTGCCTGGTCGCTTGCGCGCCCTCGGTCTCGGCGGTTCCTCGGCGATGGCGCCGGCTTTGACGTTGGCGGCTGCGCTCTTTTCAGACTGCCAGACGTGTTTCTTGCTTTCGCCTTTTGCGACGGCGATCTCGGTCATGGTGCGGCCGGTAAAGACGCTGGTGGTGTTGTCCTCGATCAGGCTTTCGCCGTCGTCGGACGCGATGTCGTCGGTTTCCTTGATCAGCAGCCAGTTCTCGCGCTTCTCGCCCGGCCGCGGTCGCATACGTACCAGCGTCCAGCCGCCTTGCATGCGCTCGCCGTGCAGGTGGAATTTCAACTTCCCTTCCCGGAGCCCTTCTTCCGGATTGTTGTCGGGCTCCCACCAGCCGGTGTCCCACAACATGACGGTGCCGCCGCCATACTGCTTTTCCGGGATTGTCCCTTCGAAATCGCCATAGGCCATGGGGTGGTCCTCGGTGCGCACCGCCAGCCGCTTGTCTTCGGGATTGAGGCTCGGTCCACGGGTCACCGCCCAGCTCTTCAAAACGCCGCCCCACTCCAGGCGAAAATCGTAATGCAGGCGGGTTGCATCGTGCTTCTGGACCAGGAAACGCTTCTGGCCCTTGCGCGCCGGTGCCGTCTTGCCCACGGGCTCACCCGTCTTGGAAAAATCGCGGCGGCGGTTGTATTCGGAAAGCGGGTTCTGGCGGACAGCCATCGATCACCTCAAGCGGATTTGCGCCGGCGGGCAGTTGATGCCGGTTTCGCGGGCGGTTTCTTGCCGCTGCTTTCGAGGCTCTTCTTCAGGGCCGCCATCAGGTCGACGACGTTGTCGCCTCCAGACGAAGGCCGTTCGTCTTCATCCACCGCGACCCGCGTGGCCTTGCCCTTCATCTTGCGCTTGACCAGATCTGTCAGCGCGGCGGTGTAGTTGTCCTTGAAGACGGCGGCATCGAACGGCGCCGTCTTGCGGTCGATCAGCGCGGTTGCGACATCAAGCAGCTCCTTGTCGGCCTTCTTGCCCGACAGGCCCGAGAACAGCGGGTCGGCCTTGCGCAACTCATCGGCGTAGCGCAGCGTTTCGAGAAGCAGGCCGTCGCCGCAGGGTTTGACGGCGACGAGATATTCCCGCCCGCGCAGCGTCAACTGGCCGAGCCCGACCTTGGAGGCGGCTCGCAGGGCATCGCGCACCACGCGGTAGGCATCCTCGGCAAGGTCGTCGGTCGGCACGAGATAATAGGGTTTGTCGAAATAGATCGGCGAGATGTCACAGGCCCCGACGAACTGGACGAGCTCCAGCGTCTTTTTCGTTTCCAGCTTGATCGAATCCACTTCCTTCGGTTCCAGCAGCACGTATTTGCCGGACTCGTATTCGTAACCCTTGACGATGTCGTCGGTGTCTACAGGTCCGATACCGTCGACGACCTTTTCATAATGCACGGGCTTGCCCGAAGGTTCGTGGATCTGGCGGAACGAGACGTTGGCACCGGAGCGAGTGGCGCTGTAAAGCTCGACCGGGATCGAGACGAGGGAAAGCCGAAGCTGGCCCTTCCAGAGCGCGCGGGAAGGCATCAGCGTTCTCCGCTCAACGGTTTGGGGGGCGATGCGCGGGCTGCGTCGTGGGCGAGGGCCTGTTCGATGCCTGCGATGTCTTCGCTGGTAATGGCGGGGATGGGATCGGCGATGATGGCCTGCAGCACCGCGCTCGACAACACGCCGTTGGCAAGCGCCTCCTCAAGGGCGGCGCGCGTTTCTCGCTCGGCCTTAAGCTGCGCATAGAGCGCCAGGATCAGGCGGTCACGCTGATCGAAGTGCTGCGGCGACGCCCGTCGGTCGCGATGTCGTGTCGTTTGCGTGTTCATGGCCTGAAAACGTCTGCCGCGCGGGGAAGTTCCGCGATGGGTATGCGCCGCCAACTGCGGCTGGAAAGACACAGTCGCGGTAACACTCCCTTAACCATAATGGTGTCTTAATCAGCCCATCAGGATTTGTGCAGTGCACGTCATCCTTTGACCAAAATTAACGGCAAGAAGGCAACCTTAAGCTAATAAAGGTCGCGATGGTGCGACCAGCGGCGGCGCCGGGGCACTCTTGCAACAGAACGTTTGGGCTACCCGGTCACGAGCATGAGCCGCTCTTGCCGGGTGTTTGGATTCGGGGACTGAAAACGATGGAACAGGTTGGATTGGCCGCTGCGACGCACGACGTGAGCCTCTGGTCGCTCTTCATGCAGGCGGGCCTTGTCGTGAAGCTGGTCATGCTCGGGCTGATTGCAGCTTCGGTATGGACCTGGGCAATCGTCGTCGACAAGACGCTGAACTACGGCCGTGTCCGTCGCCAGCTCGACGGTTTCGAGCAGGTGTTCTGGTCGGGCCAGTCGCTGGAAGAGCTGTACCGCACGCTCTCCGACCGCCAGACGGCGGGCATGGGCGCGATCTTCGTCTCGGCGATGCGCGAGTGGAAGAAGAGTTTCGAGCGCGGGGCGCGATCGCCGATCGGCTTGCAGATGCGTATCGACCGCGCCATGGACGTGACGCTCGCCCGTGAATCGGAATCGCTCGAAGCGCGCCTCGGCTCGCTCGCGACCATCGGCTCGGCGGCACCCTTCATCGGTCTTTTCGGTACCGTCGTCGGTATCATGACCTCGTTCCAGGCGATCGCCGGTTCGAAGTCGACCAACCTAGCGGTTGTGGCGCCGGGTATTGCCGAGGCGCTCCTGGCAACCGCCATCGGCCTGCTTGCCGCTATCCCGGCCGTTATCGCCTACAACAAGTTTTCGGCCGACGCCGGCAAGCTGTCGGCGCGCATGGAAGCCTTCGCCGACGAGTTTTCCGCGATCCTGTCGCGACAGATCGACGAGAAGCTGCAGAACCCGCGCCAGGCAGCGCAGTAATCGCCAGAGAGCACGGAGACCAAGCTGATGGGTATGTCGGTTGGCGGAGCCAAGGGTTCGGGTGGCGGTCGTCGTCGCCGCGGCGGCAAGAAAGCGATCATGAGTGAAATCAACGTCACGCCCTTCGTGGACGTGATGCTGGTGCTGCTCATCATCTTCATGGTCGCCGCACCGATGATGACGGTCGGCGTGCCGATCGATCTGCCGGAAACGCAGGCCAAGGCGCTCAACTCGGATACGCAGCCGATCACCGTTTCGGTCAACCCGGCCGGTGAAATCTACCTCCAGGAAACGCCGATCGCGATCGACGAGGTCGTGCCGAAGCTCGAGGCAATCGCCACCACCGGCTACAACGAACGCATCTACGTGCGCGGCGACACCAATGCCGACTACGGCACGGTGATGAAGGTCATGGCGCGCATCTCGTCAGCCGGGTTCAAGAACCTCGGCCTCGTGACGCTGCAAGAACAGGAAAAGTGATCGTTGGCCATGAAGGGCAGTCTCGCCACATCTGGTCTGCTGCACGCTCTGGTTCTGACCTGGGCGATGGTTTCGCTCGGCAGCCCGGCTGAATTCCAGGTTGCAGACGTCGAGGCTCTGCCGGTCGACATCGTGCCGATCACGGAAATGACGCAGATTCAGCAGGGCGACAAGAAGGCTCCGAAGAAGGAGACGTCGTCGCCGGTTCCGACCAAGAAACCAACGCCCGTCGAGAATGCCGAAAACGTCGGCGACAACGATATCGACCTGAAGACGCCGCCGACGCCGAACGTCAAGCCGACGAAGAACGAGTCCGCGGCCGCCCCGGAAAAGACCGAGAAGACACAACCAACGCCGGACCCGGTCAAGGAAGAGATCAAGAAGGTTGAAGAAACCAAACCAGCTTCGGAGCCCGCGACGGAAGTTGCCGCACTGCCTGAGCCCAAGCAGGAAGTGAAGCCGGAAACGAAGCCGGAACCGGCGCCCGCCGAAGAGAAGCCCGCCGAAAACCCGGAAGCCGAAGCGCTGCCGGAAAAGGTGCCGACCCCGGCTGCGAAGCCAAAGGTTGAAAAGCCGGCTCAGACGGCAAAGACGCCTGACCGCAAGAAGGAAGACACCCCGAAGGAGCAGAAGAAGGCGTCCTCCGCCAAGGAGAGCGACTTTAACGCCGACGATATCGCGGCCCTGCTCAACAAGCAGGAATCTTCCGGCGGCGGTGCCAAGCGCTCCACAGAGCAAGCAGCTCTGGGCGGCAAGAAGACGACAGGCGGCAATACGCTCTCGCAGAGCGAAATGGATGCGTTGCGTGGGATGATCCAAAACAACTGGTCGATCATTCCCGGCATGGCCGATGCCGCCGATGTTCGCATTAAAGTCAGTTTCCGCCTCAACCCCGATGGCAGCCTGGCTGGCGATCCGGAGGTCGAGGCGACTGGTGGCTCGGAGGCTGCCCGACGTGCGCTTGCCAGCGGTGCCAAACGCGCCGTGCTGAAGACGGCACCCTTCACCGGGCTGCCGGCTGACAAATACGATTCGTGGAGCGAGGTCGTGGTCAACTTCGACCCGAGCTCGATGCTCTGAAGATAGTGAGAGGCTGAAAGGCTTTATAGAATGCTGAGACGCACTTTTTTCCGCCTAATGGTCGTGATCCTTGCTGGCTGTGGGCTGGCTGCCTCACCGGCAAATGCATTGGTCGAGCTCACCCTTAACAAGGGCAATGTCGAGCCGTTGCCGATTGCCATCACCGACTTCCTGCAGGGTGAGCTCGGCAAGAAGATCTCTGACGTGGTCGCAGCCGACCTCAAGCGTTCGGGGCTGTTTGCGCCGATCGATCGCGGTGCCTTCATCGAAAAGATCAGCAACCCCGACGCGGCGCCGCGCTTCGAGGACTGGAAGGTCATCAATGCCCAGGCGCTCGTCACCGGTCGCGTGACGCAGGAGGCCGACGGCCGCCTGAAGGCGGAGTTCCGTCTCTGGGACACGTTCGCGGGTCAGCAGATGACCGGACAGCAGTTCTTCACTCAGCCGGAAAACTGGCGTCGTGTCGCCCATATCATCGCCGATGCGATCTATGAGCGCATCACCGGCGAAAAGGGCTACTTCGATACGCGTGTCGTCTACGTCGCCGAAAGCGGCCCGAAGACCGCCCGCAAGCGCCAGCTTGCGATCATGGACCAGGATGGCGCAAATCCGCGGCCGCTCACCAACTCCAACGATCTCGTTCTGACGCCGCGCTTCTCGCCGAACCGCCAGGAAGTCACCTACATGTCGTTCGAAAACAACCAGCCGCGCGTTTACCTGCTGCAGCTGGAAACCGGACAGCGTGAGGTGGTCGGCAATTTCCCGGGCATGACGTTTTCGCCGCGCTTCTCGCCGGATGGCCAGCGCGTCATCATGAGCCTGCAGCAGGAGGGCAACGCCAACATCTACACGATGGACCTGCGCTCGCGCACGACGACCCGCCTCACCAGCACCGCGGCGATCGACACCGCACCGTCCTATTCGCCTGACGGCAGCCAGATCGCCTTTGAAAGCGACCGTGGCGGACGCCAGCAGATCTACGTCATGGGTGCCGATGGCTCCGGTCAGCGTCGTATCTCCTTCGGCGACGGCTCCTACTCGACGCCGGTCTGGTCTCCGCGTGGCGACCTTATCGCTTTCACCAAGCAGTCGGGCGGCAAGTTCTCGATCGGCGTGATGAAGACAGACGGTTCGGGTGAGCGCATCCTGACGACGGGCTTCCACAACGAAGGTCCGACCTGGGCGCCGAACGGCCGCGTGCTGATGTTCTTCCGCCAGAATGCGGGTGCCGGCGGACCGCAGCTCTACTCGATCGACCTGACCGGCTACAACGAACAGCCGGTGCCCACGCAGGGCTTCGCTTCGGACCCGGCATGGTCGCCGCGGCTTGAATAGCAGGCTCTCACTTGCGGCGGGGATTGTGGCGGGCATGCCGCTTTCTCGCCGCAAAGTGCTGGTCTAGCAGGCGCCGAGCTTAAATTATCGATTTGTTAACCATAACTGTTGAATAGCGATTAACCGCTTCCGGTTACAGTCTGGCAACCGTGAATTCAGACACTTCTCAAGGAGACCGGCGCATGAGCCGAATTGACACCCCGGCCGCAGGCCGCATGCAGACCATCGCTCGCAACCCGGTCATGATCGCACTTGTCATGACCCTTGCCATCGCTGGCTGCGCGTCGAAGAAGAACCTTCCGGGCAGCGCGGGCGAGCTTGGTCTCGGCGGTGCGGGCTCCGCAACGCCGGGTTCGCAGCAGGACTTTACCGTCAACGTCGGCGACCGCATTTTCTTCGACACGGACTCGACCTCGGTTCGCGCCGACGCCCAGCAGACGCTCGACCGTCAGGCTCAGTGGCTCGCCAAGTACCCGAACTACGCCGTCACCGTCGAAGGTCATGCCGACGAACGCGGCACCCGCGAATACAACCTGGCGCTCGGCGCACGCCGCGCTGCTTCGACCAAAGACTATCTGATCTCGCGTGGCGTTCCGGCCAACCGCCTGAAGACGATTTCCTACGGCAAGGAAAAGCCGGTCGCGGTTTGCGACGACATCTCGTGCTGGTCGCAGAACCG
Source organism: Sinorhizobium sp. A49 (assembly GCF_002002725.1). Classification (GTDB taxonomy): domain Bacteria; phylum Pseudomonadota; class Alphaproteobacteria; order Rhizobiales; family Rhizobiaceae; genus Ensifer. The sequence continues at coordinate 197,187 of NZ_MUNW01000041.1, forward strand.
CCGCGCCGTGACAGTGCTCGGTGGCGCCGGCATGTGATCTTCCGATCACGCATCGCTAAATTATAAGGGCGGCCTTGTGCCGCCCTTTGCTTTTTTACCACACTTTGGCCGAACTCCGTTGCTTTTTCAGGGTAATTGGAAAACTGTGCGGCAATCATCCAGATGAATCGGCGAGATGTATTGCGGGCCCCGATTCCAGGGTGGGAAAACCGGTATTCGAACAGGACAAAGAAATGAAGAAATTTGTCGTGGCTGGACTGCTTGGTCTCGCGGCCCTTTCGGGCCTTGGCCAGCAAGCAAATGCCATGCCGCTTTCCGGGCTCGTGGCCCGAACGATACAGGCCGACACGGCAGGCTCGCACAGTCTTCCCGTCGTGAAGGTACAGGCGTCCGAGACCACGCGTATCGGCCAGCTTGAAGAACAGATCCGCTCGCTCAACGGGCGTATCGAAGAAATGAGCTTCCAGCTCCTGCAGATGCAGGAACAGATCCGGAAGTTCCAGGAGGACAACGAGTTCCGCTTCCAGGATTTGGAAAGCGGCAAGGCCTCCCCCAAGAAGAGCGGCGCATTGCAGACGCCGAAGTCCAGCGATCAGGCGTCCGTCACCCCGGGGGTGACGGATAGCCAGACGATGGCGCCCGTCGATCCGGGCACCGGGATGGCCGCATCGGGCGCCGATCAGGGCGCAACCGGTGCCGCGCCTCCAACGACGCTTGGCCAGATCGTCTTCGACGAGAGCGGCAATCCGATTTCGACCACGACCGACGCCCAGCCGGGCGCCAACGCAACGCCTCCCGGCGTCGACACCGGCGTGGCCCTTCCGGGCGATAACGGCGGGCTCAACGCCAACCCGGACAGCGAGCAGCAGACCGCATCGCTCGACAACCCCGGCGACCTCTATCAGTCGGCCTACGGACACGTGCTGTCCGGCGACTACAGCACCGCCGAGCAGGAATTCCGCGACTATCTCGACGTGTTCCCTCAGGGCGAGAAGGCGGCCGACGCCAGCTTCTGGATGGGTGAGGCGCAGTATTCGCAGGGCAAATACAGCGACGCGGCCAAGACGTTCCTGAATGCGCATCAGGCGCACGCCAAATCACCGAAAGCCCCGGAAATGCTGTTGAAGCTCGGCATGTCGCTCGGCGCTCTCGACAACAAGGAAACCGCCTGCGCCACGCTGCGCGAGGTGAACAAGCGCTACCCGAAGGCCTCACCGGCCGTGCGCGCCAAGGTGACGAGCGAGCAAAGCCGCTTTGGCTGCTGAGACGCCGACCTGTCTGGTCGTTCTCGAAACGGCGAAACGATTTCTTTCATCCTTCCATCGGCCCGCCCGACTGCTCGTAGCCGTGTCCGGCGGCAGCGATTCCAAGGGACTGCTTCTCGCCTTAAACAGGGCGATCGAGGCATCCGGCAATTCCGATCTTTCTCTCGCGGCCTGCACGGTCGATCATGCTTTGAGGCCGGGCTCAGCCGACGAAGCGGACGCCGTTGCCGGTTTCTGCGCCAGCCTCGGCATCGCCCATATCGTCAAACGCTGGGACGGGCAGAAGCCGGCGGCGGGAATTCAGGCCGCTGCACGCGAAAAACGCTATCAGCTGCTGGCCGAAGCTGCCGATAACCTCGGCGCCACCTGCATCGTCACCGGTCACACGCTGGATGATCAACGCGAGACAATCCTGATGCGATCCGAGCGTGGGCAGGGACCTGGCGGCGCGGGAATGGCGGCCGACGTGCTGTACGACAGGCGCTTCTGGGTGTTGCGGCCCTTCCTCCGTCTGCATCGCGCCGATGTCAGGGTCTTTCTTGCGGCGGAGGGCGAGGGCTGGTTCGATGATCCAAGCAACGCCAATGCGCGGTTCGAGCGGGTGCGAACGCGCGTGCGTCTCGCTGAAACGGGCGAGGAGCACGTTTCCACATGGGATGCCGCGTCGCGGGCGCGGTCGTCCGAGGCGGCTGCCCGGTGGCTCGGGCTCCATGCGCGCGTTCACGAAAACCTCGTGGTCAGCGTTTCCTGTGCCGCTGTTCGCGGATGTGGCGACATCGATTGCCGGCGCGGACTTCTGGCGCTGGCCGGTGTCGTCGGCGGCCGCACGCATTCATTGGCCGCAGACACGGTTGCGCGACTGGTGGCGTTTCTCGTGCGGAAAGAGCCGGGGCGTTTGACCGCCGGGCGGGTGGTGTTCGACAAGCGCGCGACTGGACTTTATCTCTATCGCGAGGCGCGCGATCTGCCCACTTTGGCGCTGCGGCCTGCAGAGACCGGCGTCTGGGATGGTCGCTTTACCGTTCGAAACGGCGGAAATGGGATGGTGCAGATTACCGCCACCGACGCCGGAGGCCTGCAACAGCAGAGACTTATTGCCGCAGGAGTGCCACCGGGCGTTGCCAAGCGGGCGGCACTTTCGGCGCCGCATATTGTATCCACAGGCGACAATTGCACCGCGAAGGCCGCCGTTGAGCCGCGCATTTGCCCCTACGACACCTTTTTGCCGGGTTTCGACCTGATCATGGCCGAGATGATTGCCGGATTGTTCGGGCGTCAGCCCTATGTTCGGTCGCCGGTTCACGATCTGTTGACAGAAATGGAACGGTAGTTGGCGGTTTGCCTTGGCAAGGCGTCGCCAGAACCCTATGTTAGGGGCAAGAAAGCGGCCCGGCGAAATGTGCGGGTCGTGACAGGTTCCGGGGAGTTCGATGAACCCTAATTTTCGTAATTTTGCCCTCTGGGCAATCATAGCGCTTTTGCTGATCGCGCTGTTTAGCATGTTTCAGCAGCCGACCGAGCGCACCGGCTCGCGCGAGATTCCGTTCTCGCAGTTCCTCAAGGACGTCGATGCAAGCCGCGTCAAGGAAGTCGTGATCACCGGCTCCAAGGTCATCGGCAGCTATTCTGAAAGCGGCGCTACGTTCCAGACCTATGCGCCTTCGGTTGACACCGCGCTCACCGAGCGTCTGGAAGCCAAGGACGTGACGGTTACAGTTCGTCCGGAAACCGACGGTTCGTCCGGGTTCCTGAGCTACATCGGAACGCTGCTTCCGATGCTGTTGATCCTCGGCGTCTGGCTGTTCTTCATGCGCCAGATGCAGGGCGGTTCGCGTGGCGCCATGGGCTTCGGCAAGTCCAAGGCCAAGCTTCTGACCGAAGCGCACGGTCGCGTCACGTTTGACGACGTCGCCGGCGTCGACGAAGCCAAGCAGGATCTGGAAGAAATCGTCGAATTCCTGCGCGACCCGCAGAAGTTCCAGCGTCTGGGCGGTCGTATTCCGCGCGGCGTGCTGCTCGTCGGTCCTCCCGGTACCGGTAAGACATTGCTTGCGCGCTCGGTCGCAGGCGAAGCCAACGTCCCGTTCTTCACCATTTCCGGTTCGGACTTCGTTGAAATGTTCGTCGGCGTCGGCGCAAGCCGTGTGCGCGACATGTTCGAGCAGGCCAAGAAGAACGCACCCTGCATCATCTTCATCGACGAAATCGATGCCGTTGGTCGCCATCGTGGCGCCGGTCTCGGCGGCGGAAACGACGAGCGCGAACAGACGCTCAACCAGTTGCTGGTCGAGATGGACGGTTTCGAAGCCAATGAAGGCATCATCCTGATCGCGGCGACCAACCGTCCCGACGTTCTTGATCCTGCCCTTCTGCGTCCGGGCCGTTTCGACCGCCAGGTTGTCGTGCCGAACCCGGATATCAACGGCCGCGAGCGCATCCTCAAGGTGCACGTTCGCAACGTGCCGCTGGCGCCGAATGTCGACCTCAAGGTTCTGGCCCGCGGTACGCCCGGCTTCTCCGGTGCCGACCTGATGAACCTCGTCAACGAAGCGGCCCTGATGGCTGCGCGCCGCAACAAGCGCGTCGTCACCATGCTTGAGTTCGAAGATGCCAAGGACAAGATTATGATGGGTGCGGAGCGCCGCTCCTCCGCCATGACCGAAGCCGAAAAGAAGCTGACCGCCTACCACGAAGCCGGTCACGCGATCCTGGCGCTCAATGTTCCCTCGGCGGATCCGCTGCACAAGGCGACGATCATTCCGCGCGGACGCGCACTTGGCATGGTCATGCAGCTGCCGGAAGGCGACCGCTATTCCATGAGCTACAAGTGGATGGTCTCGCGTCTCGCCATCATGATGGGTGGGCGTGTTGCCGAAGAACTGACCTTCGGTAAGGAAAACATCACCTCGGGCGCCTCGTCCGACATCGAGCAGGCAACCAAACTTGCGCGTGCAATGGTGACGCAATGGGGCTTCTCCGACCAGCTCGGGCAGGTTTCCTACGGCGAGAACCAGCAAGAAGTGTTCCTCGGTCACTCCGTCGCCCAGCAGAAGAACGTGTCGGAAGCGACAGCCCAGAAGATCGACAACGAAATCCGTCGCCTGATCGATGAGGCCTACGAGACCGCCCGCAAGATCCTCACCGACAAGAACCACGAGTTCGTGGCGCTGGCGGAAGGGCTGCTCGAATATGAAACCCTGACCGGTGAAGAAATCAAGGCGCTCATCCGCGGCGAAAAGCCGGCGCGCGACCTTGGCGACGACACCCCGCCGCACCGCGGCTCCGCCGTGCCTTCGGCCGGCGTGAAGAAGGAAGGCTCGTCCGGCAACAAGGGCGAAGAATCCGAAGGTGGGTTCGAGCCGCAGCCGCAATAGCGGCGTTGGTTTCAGACACTTATCTCAGAAGCCGCCGCGCCGGAGGGTGCGGCGGCTTTTTGTTGCCTCGTCATCGGATTGCACTTGGTAACGCGATGTAATGATTTCTGATGCTACGGTTGCTGCCGTTTGCATTGGTTTTGTGTCAAAGAAGATTCGAAAGCTCCCAGCCTTTGGTTTGCTGTTATAGCGCGGGAGCAACGGCAACAGCCGGAATGATATGAGGTCTGGTCAATGAAACCCAGTCGCGGTGCACGCAGACAGGCGAAGCAGGCAAAGCCTGCGTTGACCCAGCGGAACGATGGAGTTCTTATGAAGCGCAAGTATTTCGGCACGGACGGTATCCGCGGCCAGTCCAACACCTTTCCGATGACGCCGGATCTCGCCATGCGGGTGGGCATCGCCGTCGGCACGATCTTCCGCAACGGCGCCCATCGCCACCGGGTGGTGATCGGCAAGGACACACGTCTGTCCGGCTACATGCTCGAGAACGCCATGGTCGCCGGTTTCACGGCAGCGGGGCTCGACGTGTTCCTGCTCGGGCCGATCCCGACTCCGGGCGTTGCCATGCTGACGCGCTCGCTGCGCGCGGATATCGGCGTGATGATCTCGGCCTCGCACAATCCCTTCCAGGACAATGGCATCAAGCTGTTCGGCCCCGACGGCTACAAGCTCTCGGACGATATCGAAGCCAGGATCGAGGCGTTGCTCGATCAGGACCTGTCCGGCCAGCTTGCCAAGGCGGAAGACATCGGCCGTGCCAAGCGCGTTGACGGCGACATCTACCGCTATCTCGAACATGCCAAGCGCACCTTGCCGCGCGATGTCACCCTTCAGGGTCTGCGGATCGCCATCGATTGCGCCAACGGCGCCGCCTACAAGGTTGCACCCCAGGCACTTTGGGAACTCGGCGCAGAAGTGGTGATGATCGGGACAGAACCGAATGGCGTCAACATCAATCTCGATTGCGGCTCGACCCATCCGGCAGCCCTGTCCAGAAAGGTGCATGAGGTACGGGCCGATATCGGCATCGCGCTCGACGGCGACGCCGACCGGGTTCTGATCGTCGACGAGAACGGCACCGTCATCGACGGCGACCAGTTGATGGCCGTCATCGCCGACAGCTGGGCCGAGGACGGCACGCTGCGCGGCGGTGCAATCGCCGCAACCGTCATGTCCAACCTGGGCCTGGAACGTTACCTCACGGGCCGTGGTATCGAGCTGCGCCGCACCAAGGTCGGAGACCGCTACGTTGTCGAGCAGATGCGCCAGGAGGGGCTGAACGTCGGTGGCGAGCAGTCCGGCCATATTGTGCTTTCGGACTTCGGCACTACCGGTGACGGTCTCGTCGCTGCCCTGCAGATCCTTGCAGTCGTCAAGCGCCTGGGCAAACCGGTGAGCGAGATTTGCCATCGCTTCGAGCCGGTGCCGCAGGTTTTGAAGAATGTGCGCGTTTCCGCCGGCAAGCCGCTCGAAGACGCAACTGTGCGCCAGGCGATCGCCGATGCGGAAGCCGAGCTTGCCAAGTCCGGCCGCCTGCTGATCCGTCCGTCAGGCACGGAGCCTTTGATCCGAGTCATGGCCGAAGGTGACGATCGCGGTCAGGTCGAGCGGATCGTCGACGGCCTGATCAATGTCATCGGCAGCGTGCGCCACGCCGCTGCCTGATGTGCGGCGGGCCAAAATCGTGAACTGACGCAGAACGCCGGCCGCCTTCGCGGCCGGCGTTCTGCGTACGTCGGGCGACGCCGAATGCGGTCCGAAGCACTTGCGAAAGCTTGAGAAAATTGGATTCGTGGTAAATTTCTATGCTTAATCAGATGTTAACCCGCGCATGCGACATCTAGCGAGAAAGTCGCTGAGCCTGTGGCCGCTCGCCGCCCAGGAAATCGCTAGCATTCGCAGGGTGATATTATGAAAAAACATATTTTGGCGCTTGCCGCCGCTGTGTGCGTCGGCACGCCCGTCGCTGCAGCCGATCTTTATGTCGCGGATCCAGTACCTGTGGTCGTGCCCACCGGTGGTTGGTACCTGCGCGGTTACATGGGCATGAGCAACCAGCAGCTCGGCAGCCTCGAGCACGCGGACTTTTCGATACCCCCTTATCACGAGCTGGTGGATGAGGGCGGCTTCGGCAGCGCACCGCTCGCCGGCGTCGGCGTCGGGTACCAGTTCAATGACTGGCTGCGCATGGACGGCATCGTTGAATATCGTGGCAAGGCGGATTTTGCGGCACTCGACCGCTACGCCTTCCAAACCGATGCGAACGGCAATCCGATCTGGGAAGGCACCGACGACTATGACGGGGCAAAGTCGGAGTGGCTGCTAATGGCAAACGCTTATGTCGATATCGGCGACTGGAACGGTATAGTTCCCTATGTCGGCGCCGGTATCGGCGCATCGCGCAACACCATCTCCGGTTTCCGCGACATCAATGTGCCGCGGCTGGGCGTGGCCTCGGCTGAAAGCGATCCCACCTGGAATTTCGCCTGGGCGCTGCATGCGGGCGTCGGCTACAAGGCGACCGAACGGCTTACTGTGGATGTCGGCTACAGCTATTTGAACCTCGGCGACGCCAAGACCAAGGAAATCCGCTCCTACGACGGACAATACGTCATTGGGCCGATGCATTTCAAGGATATCACGTCGCACGATTTCAAGCTCGGGATGCGCTACGCGTTGCAATAACCGGCGGAGCAATCTGGTATCTCAAAGGGTCGCCAATGGCGGCCCTTTTTGCGTTCTTCAACTCCGCAAACTGTTAAAGATCGTGGTTAACCGACAGTTAACCTCGCTCTGCAATAGTTAACGCCGAACGAAGCAGCCGATGGGTGGATACCTTCGGGCGACGGCAATTGCAGCGAAAGGGCATGGGCATGGAATGGCGAAACGGGATCTGCGGAGCCACGTTCTGTATCGGCCTGCTTGCCTCAGGTGCGGCGCTTGCCGCTGACGAGGCCCTGATCGACGCGCCGGAAATCACCATTGCCCAGGAAGCGACCGGCAGCAACGGCCTCTACATCCGCGGTGACATCGGCTATGCCGGCTGGCGCGACGCGGGTGATCCCTTCTACCGCACCTTCGATGCGGGCACCGGCAGCTACAGCACTACCTCGTTCGACGGCGCGCGCTTCGACAAGCCGCTTTCCGGCACGATCGGCCTCGGCTACCAGATCACCGACACTGTGCGCGCCGATGTGACGGCTGACTACTTCGCGGGCCGATTCGACGGCTCGTCAATCGGTGCCAGCCCTTGCGCGGGGCAGGGGGGCGGCACGTCCTGCGCCTTGTCGACGACGGCCGATTTTTCCGCGCTGGGCCTGATGGCCAACGCCTATGTCGACTTCGGAACGCTCGCCGGCTTCACGCCCTATCTCGGCGCCGGTATCGGAGCGACCAACCTGCGCTGGAACACCACCTTTGCCAGCGAGAGCTGCGTTGCCGGCGGCGGCGCCTGCGCCGGCGTCCCGGCCACCACCTCATTCGACGGCCACGACAGCTGGCGTTTCACCTATGCACTGATGGCCGGTGTTTCCTATGATCTCAGTGATCGCCTGAAGCTCGACGTCGGCTACCGCTATTCGCATATCGGCGATGGCGAGATGTTCGGCTTCGGTGCCGAGGCGCTTGCGGGCGCGAGCGGGACAAAGGGCTTCGATGACGGTCTTTCCCGTCATGAGATCAGAGCCGGCTTGCGTTTCTCGTTCTGGTAACAATCGGTCGGCGGGCTTGCTTGCGCCTTTGCTGATCTTGCCTGCGACGCCAAAAATATTCCCGATTGCGACACAAGCCGCTTGACTTCCTTCCGGACCCGCAATATCTCCGACGGCGGGACACCCTTCCCCAACGAAGGGCTATCTATCTGGAAGGATAGCACATGACGAAGCCTGCCAAGCCGGACGTCCGGCCGAATAACACCCATTTTTCTTCTGGCCCTTGCTCGAAGCGCCCCGGTTGGTCGCTCGATGCTCTCTCCGACGCTCCGCTCGGTCGTTCGCACCGCGCCAAGGTCGGCAAGACGAAGCTCAAGCAGGCCATCGATCTTACCCGTGACATTCTTGAAGTGCCGGCCGATTACCGCATCGGCATCGTGCCCGCTTCCGATACCGGCGCCGTCGAAATGGCGCTCTGGTCGATGCTCGGTGAGCGCGGCGTCGACATGGTCGCCTGGGAAAGCTTTGGCGCCGGCTGGGTGACCGATGTGGTCAAGCAGCTGAAGCTCGCCGACGTGCGCAAGTTCGAAGCCGGTTACGGCGAACTTCCCGATCTCTCGAAGGTCGATTTCGACCGCGACGTCGTCTTCACCTGGAACGGCACGACCTCGGGTGTGCGCGTTGAAAACGCCGACTTCATCCCTGCCGACCGCAAGGGCCTGACGATCTGCGATGCGACGTCTGCCGCCTTCGCGCAGAACCTCGATTTCGCCAAGCTCGATGTCGTCACCTTCTCCTGGCAGAAGGTTCTCGGCGGCGAGGGCGCCCACGGCGTCATCATCCTTTCGCCGCGTGCCGTTGAGCGCCTGCTGACCTACGTGCCGGCCTGGCCGCTGCCGAAGATCTTCCGCATGACCTCGGGCGGCAAGCTGATCGAAGGCATCTTCACCGGCGAAACCATCAACACGCCGTCGATGCTCTGCGTCGAGGACTATATCGACGCCCTCGTCTGGGCCGAGAAGGCCGGCGGGCTCAAGGGGCTGATGGCGCGTGCCGACGCCAATGCCCAGGTGATCTTCGACTTCGTTGCCGCCAACGGCTGGATCGCCAACCTGGCGGTGAAGGACGAGACCCGCTCCAATACGTCGGTCTGCCTGAAGATCATCGACAAGGACGTCGCAGCACTTGATGCCGACGGACAGGCAGCCTTTGCCAAGGGCGTTGTCGCCCTGCTCGAAAAGGAAGGTGTCGCATTCGACATCGGCCACTATCGCGATGCACCGTCCGGTCTCCGGATCTGGGCCGGCGCCACGATCGAAGCATCCGACATGGCAGCGCTGATGCCGTGGCTGACCTGGGCTTTCGAGACCCAGAAGGCGACGCTGTCGCAAGCAGCGGCCTAACCCCAAGCGTTTGCTTCGCTCCTCATGGGGAGCGAAGCCCTTGTACCGCATTCAAGTTCAGACCTGATCTTTTCAAGGAGGCCATCATGGCACCTCGCGTTCTCGTATCCGACGAACTGTCGGAAACTGCCGTCCAGATCTTCCGCGACCGCGGCGTCGAAGTCGATTTCCAGCCGAAGCTCGGCAAGGACAAGGACAAGCTTGCCGAAATCATCGGTAATTATGACGGCCTTGCCATCCGCTCGGCTACCAAGGCGACCGAAAAGCTGATCGCGGCTGCGACCAACCTCAAGGTCATCGGCCGCGCCGGCATCGGCGTCGACAATGTCGATATTCCGGCCGCTTCGCGCCGCGGTATCATCGTCATGAACACGCCTTTCGGCAATTCGATCACGACGGCCGAACACGCGATCGCGCTGCTCTTTGCCGTTGCCCGCCAGCTCCCGGCCGCCGATACCTCGACGCAGGCCGGCAAGTGGGAGAAGTCCCGCTTCATGGGTGTTGAAATCACCGGCAAGACGCTCGGTGTCATCGGCGCCGGCAACATCGGCTCGATCGTCTGCTCGCGCGCCATCGGCCTGAAGATGCATGTGCTTGCCTACGACCCGTTCCTGTCGAAGGAGCGCGCCGAGGAAATGGGCGTCACCAAGGTCGAGCTCGACGAACTTTTGGCCCAGGCCGACTTCATCACCCTGCATGTGCCACTGACGGACAAGACCCGCAGCATCCTCAATGCCGAAGCGCTTGCCAAGACCAAGCCGGGTGTGCGGATCGTCAATTGCGCTCGCGGCGGCCTCGTCGACGAGAAGGCGCTCGCCGAGGCGATCAAGTCCGGCCATGTTGCCGGCGCCGGCTTCGACGTGTTCGAGGTCGAGCCCGCAACCGAGAGCCCGCTCTTCGGCCTGCCGAACGTTGTCTGCACGCCACATCTCGGCGCTTCGACCACGGAAGCCCAGGAAAACGTCGCCCTGCAGGTGGCCGAACAGATGTCGGACTACCTCGTCAAGGGTGCCGTTTCCAACGCCATCAACATGCCCTCGATCACTGCCGAAGAAGCCCCGCTCCTCAAGCCCTTCATCCGGCTTGCCGACGTGCTCGGCGCCTTCGTCGGCCAGGTGACGGAAAGCGCGATCAAGGAAATCGAGATCCTCTACGATGGCGCAACTGCGTCGATGAACACCAAGGCGCTCACAAGCGCCGTGCTTGCCGGCCTCATCCGGCCGCAGGTTGCCGACGTCAACATGGTTTCGGCACCGATCATGATCAAGGAAAAGGGCGTCATCCTGTCCGAGGTCAAGCGTGACAAGACCGGTGTGTTCGACGGCTACATCAAGCTGACGGTCAAGACCGCCAACCAGACGCGCTCGGTCGCCGGCACGGTGTTTTCCGACGGCAAGCCGCGCTTCATCCAGATCAAGGGCATCAATCTCGACGCCGATGTCGGCAGCCACATGGTCTACATCACCAACACCGACGTGCCGGGCATGATCGGCTTTATCGGCACCACGCTCGGCAATGCCGGTGTGAACATCGCCAACTTCCAGCTCGGTCGCGAGAAGGAAGCCGGCGACGCCATCGCGCTGCTTTATGTCGACGGCCCGGTTTCCGAGGACGTGCTCGACAAGCTGCGCGCCAACGCGGCGATCCGCCAGGCAAAGCCGCTGGTGTTCAACGTCGATTGATCATCGAGGCGCCAGTCTTGTTCACCGTCTGGCGGACAAGACTGGCGGGCGCAAATCGGCCATGGTTTTCAGGCCTATGCGCCGGGCGAACGATCCGCTTGGTGGCGAACCGACGGTTGAATTCCAGGACTACCAGGAACGCATCGGGGTCAAGCCGGTGCGTTCTTTCGGTTTGAAATGTTGATGGCAGCGATGGCAAAACAGACCTTCCGCTGGCGCGAAGCCAGCCTTCCCGATCTTGTTTCGGTTTCCGAAATTCAGCTGGTGGTGCACGAGGCATTCCCTGAGGAAGATCAGGTGCTGGCTGATCGGTTGGAACTGAGCCCTGAGGGCTGCTTCATGCTGGAGGTCGGCGGCATCGCGCAAGGCTATGTGCTGAGCCATCCGTGGCTTCGCCGCGCGCCGCCTGCGCTGAACTCGATACTGGGAGAGATCCCTGACGCTGCCGACACTTGGTACATTCACGATCTGGCGCTTCTGCCTGAAACGCGCGGATCCGGGGCAGGGGGCAATGTCGTGCCGTTGCTTGCCGATATCGCCCGATCGGAAGGCTACCGCTCGATGTCGCTGGTCTCGGTCAACGGTTCGCGCGGCTTCTGGGAGCGGCAGGGGTTTTCCGTCCGCATGGACGAGTGGCTGTCAGCCAAGCTTGCGAGCTACGGAGAGGATGCGGTCTACATGGAACGCTCATTGACCTGAAACGACAGGGGCGCCGGCTCGGCCGGCGCCCCTGTTTCGTTCTGCTTGTGTCGCTATCAGATCAGGCTGCGCGGCGGGCCGAAGGCCGCCACTGCTTTTCCTCGACGGTGAAATGCGCCAGCCGGCCGGCGAGCACGCTGCTTTCGGAAGCGAGCGTCTGGCTTGCAGCCGATGTCTGCTCCACCATTGCGGCGTTCTGCTGGGTCATCTGGTCCATCTGGTTGACGGCGGTGTTGATCTCGCGAAGTCCGACCGACTGTTCGCGCGCCGCGGTCGCGATGGCCACGATCCGGTCGTTGATCTCGTTGACCCGGTGCTCGATGTCGCCGAGCGCTGTGCCCGTCGCTTCGACCAGGCGCACGCCGGCGGAGACCTCGACGCTGGATGCGGTGATCAGGCCCTTGATCTCCTTGGCGGCGGTTGCCGAACGCTGCGCCAGTTCGCGAACCTCCTGGGCAACGACGGCAAAGCCCTTGCCGGCATCGCCGGCGCGGGCCGCCTCGACGCCTGCGTTCAGCGCCAGAAGGTTGGTCTGGAAGGCGATGTCGTCGATGACGCCGATGATCTCGCCGATCTTGGACGATGAGGTTTCGATGCGTCCCATGGCGGTGATCGCATCGCGCACGACCTCGCTCGATGCCGTGGCGCCCTTGCGGGCGTCGGCCACCATGCGGCTTGCCTCTTCGGCGCGGTTGGTGGAGTTCTGCACGGCCGAGGTGATCTCGTCGAGTGCCGCGGCAGTCTCTTCAAGCGAGGCCGCCTGCTGCTCGGTGCGCTGCGACAGATCGTTGGCCGCCTTGCTGATCTCATTGGCATTGCCGTTGACGACCGAGGTCGAGTCGGCGATCGCGCTTACCGTCGAGCGTAGCGCGTCGACGGCGGTGTTGAAGTCCTTGCGTAGCTTTTCGTATTCGACGCCGAGTTCGGGAACGTCGATTGTCAGGTCGCCACTTGCAAGCCTTTCCAGAGCGCCCCCGATGGTGCTGACGACGTGGGCCTGGGTGCGCGAGGTCGCCTGCTGCATTTCCTCGCTGGCGTTACGTTCGCTGTCGAGCACCTTCTGCTGTTCGCGCTGGCGGATTTCGAGCGCGTTGCGTTCGATCACCGAAGCGCGCAGCAGCACGAGCGCATCGGCCATGTTGCCGATCTCGTCGCGGCGACCGGTGTCGGGGACATCCGAGCGGGTTTCGTTGCGCGAGACTTCGAGCATGACGTCCTTCAGCCGGTTGATCGGGCGGCTGATAGACCGGCCGATCGCCATGGCGGCGGCTAGCGTTGCGATGGCGGCAATCGCGGTGATGATAACAGTCATCATCAGCGAAGCATTGTACTTTGCCGCGAGATCGTCGGCGTAAACGCCAGTGCCGACGCCCCAGCCCCATGGCTTGAAGCCCTGGATGTAGGAGTACTTCTCGACCGGCTCCTCGTGGCCAGGCTTGTCCCAGTAGTAGTTGACGATGCCGTTGCCCGGGTTTTGGGCAAGCGCGATCAGCTCGACGTTGAACGCCTTGCCATTGGCATCCTTGAGGCCGCGGATATCGGTGCCGATCAACTTTTTGGCGAGCGGATGCGCCACCATCATGCCTTCGAAGCTGTTGATGAAGAAGTAGCCGTCCTGGCCGAAGCGCATGGCCATGACGGCTGCGATGGCGCGGCTCTGCGCTTCCTCACGGGTCAGCGCGCCGCTGCGCTCCTGTTCTTCGAAGCTTGCGATCGCCGAGATTGCCGCTTCGGTGACGTTGCGCAGCATCTGCTGCCGCTCCTGGCTCACTTCGGCGTTGGCGACCTGCGTCTTGTAGGCCATGGCGGCGGCCATGAAGATCAGCGCCATGGCTGTCAGTAAGTAGATACGTGTCGAAATTCTAATATTTTTCACTGCCTTAGCCCCAGAAATATAATCTAGGTCGGACAGAAACATTCATCTGCTAACCAAGCCTTAAGGTGCCTCCCTAGGTCTAGGGATTGCATTGGCTTGGCTTCACTACGCGGACGCGCACGGTCAGTGCCTGGGCCGGCCCTTTTCGGCAATGGCGATGCCGCCGAGAACAAGCAGAAGGGCGATGAAGTGGAAGGTGTGGAATGTCTCGCCGATCAGCATCACCGACAGCAAGGTGCCGAAGACGGGAATAGCATTGATGAACAGGCCAGCCCGATTGGCGCCGATCATCTCGACGCCGCGCACATAGAGCACCTGCGACATCAAGGATGGGAAGATGGCGGCGTAGAGGACGATGATCCAGCCGGTCATGTCGGGAAAGATCGCCGTGCCGCTGCCGATTTCCCAGAACAGCAACGGAATGGCGCTGATGAGCGCGCCGAAGGCGGGCGCGGCGATGAAACTTTGCCAATGCATGACAGGCTTCCAGCGAAGTGCCACCGTATAGGCGGCGTAGACGATGCAGGCGGCAATCATCAGGGCGTCGCCGAAGTTGAATTCCAGCTGCAGGAGGCTGGCGAAGTCGCCGTGCGCGGCGGTGATCAGCACGCCGAGCAGCGTCACGGTGAAGCCGATCACCTGCGCGATCGAAGCGCGGGTGCGAAACAGCATGAAATTGAACAGGAAGATCAGCATCGGGATGCCGGCCTGGAGGATGACCGCGTTGATCGCGCTCGTATACTTCAGCGCGGAGTAGAGCAGGGCGTTGAAGGTGGTGAAGCCGACCACGCCATAGGCCAGCAACTGCAGCCAATGCTGCCTGATCTTGTCCCAATCACGACGGATCTGCGGGGTCATCAGCACCAGGATGATGAGAAGCGCAAAGACCCAGCGAAGGGTCGTGAGCATCATCGGACTGACATGCCCGATGGCCATTTTTCCGGCCACGGAATTGCCGCCCCAGAAGAGTGCTGTGACGCAGAGATAGAAATAGGCCCTGGAATTCACGATGCTGCAACCTGCTGGGATGACGGGGATCGATGGCCGCGAGGGCGGGAGAGACGCCAGATATAGGCGCTAAATCCAGCGCTTGTCATGCAAAAAGGCCGGAACGCCCGTCATAACGGGGTCGCTTTCCCGGAGACAACACAGTATAGATGCGCGGGTTTTGAGAACAGCGCAACCCCGCTTGCGCCCGTCAACAGGAAGAGAATTATGACGAATGTCGTGGTGGTCGGATCCCAGTGGGGTGATGAAGGCAAAGGCAAGATTGTAGATTGGCTCTCGGAACGCGCTGACATCGTCGTGCGCTTTCAGGGCGGTCACAACGCCGGCCATACCCTGGTGATCGACGGCGTCAGCTACAAGCTGTCGCTGCTTCCGTCCGGCGTCGTGCGTCCCGGCAAGCTCGCCGTCATCGGCAACGGCGTCGTCATCGACCCGCATGCGCTGATCGCTGAAATCGACAAGCTCGGCAAGCAGGGCGTGACGATCACGCCGGAAAACCTGCGCGTTGCCGACAACGCCACACTTATCCTTTCACTGCACCGCGAACTCGACGGCATCCGTGAAGACGCCGCCTCCAACAGCGGCACCAAGATCGGCACCACCCGCCGCGGCATCGGCCCGGCTTATGAAGACAAGGTCGGCCGCCGCGCGATCCGCGTGATGGATCTTGCCGATCTCGAAACCCTTCCGGCCAAGGTCGATCGCCTGCTGACGCACCACAACGCGCTGCGTCGCGGCCTCGGCGAGCCGGAAATCAGCCATGATGCGATCATGCTCGAGCTGTCTTCGGTCGCCGACAAGGTCCTGCCGTTCATGGAGACCGTCTGGGTGCTGCTCGACAAGGCGCGTCGCAAGGGTGCACGCATCCTGTTCGAAGGCGCACAGGGCACGTTGCTCGACATCGACCACGGCACATATCCGTTCGTCACCTCGTCCAACACGGTTGCCGGCCAGGCCGCTGCCGGTTCCGGCATGGGCCCGGGCTCGCTCGGCTACATCCTCGGCATCACCAAGGCTTACACGACGCGCGTCGGCGAGGGTCCGTTCCCGACCGAACTGCACGACGAGATCGGTCAGTTCCTGGGCGAACGCGGCCACGAGTTCGGCACGGTCACCGGGCGCAAGCGCCGTTGCGGCTGGTTCGATGCCGCACTCGTGCGCCAGTCGGTTGCCGCCAACGGCATCACCGGCATCGCGCTGACCAAGCTCGACGTGCTTGATGGCCTCGATGAACTGAAGATTTGCGTGGGTTATACTCTCGACGGGCAGCAGATCGATCATCTTCCGGCAAGCCAGGCGCAGCAAGCTTCGGCAAAGCCAGTCTATATTACACTCGAAGGCTGGAAAGAATCGACTGTCGGCGCACGCAGCTGGGCAGATCTTCCGGCACAGGCGATCAAGTATGTTCGCCAGGTCGAGGAACTCATCGGTGCACCGGTGGCTCTTCTTTCGACCAGCCCGGAGCGGGACGACACGATACTTGTGACGGACCCCTTTGAGGACTAGTGTCGGCGGACTGACATTGCGTCGTGATCGCAAACACATGCCTGAGCGTATGAGAAAGTTCTGATGGCGGATTTTGTTGCAGTTATTCGCAGGACCGTTGACGGCCTGTCGGAAAACACACCTGAAATGCGGGATAAGGTCTACGAGAAGGCGCGCGCCGCCGTGCGTCGCCAGCTCGAGAACATGAATCCGCGTCCGTCGGACGACATGATCAATCGTCAGCTGGCGAAACTCGAAAACGCAATCGTCGAGGTCGACAGCGAATATGCTGAGGCGCTTCCGGCGATCGACGAGGTCGCGCCTGAGGCCGAAGTCGTGGAAGCGGTCACGCCCGTCGTTGAGGAGCCGGAGCGCGACGATGTCGTCGAAACGCCGGCCGAACAGGCCGAGCCTGAGGTCGAGAGCGAACCGGTAACGGCTGCTGCGGAAGAGCCGACGGAAGTCGTTGGCGATGCCGAGCCAGTTTACGCCGACGCGCCTGCCGAGCATGACGAGCAGCCGGAGACCTATGCAGAGCCTTTGCCGGTTGAAGCGCCGGCCGAGCCTGCCGAGGTAGCAGCCGAATACGTCGAAGCGGTCGAAGAGCAGCACGAGCCGACGTGGCAGCCGCCCGTTGAGGACGAGTTGCCAGCCGTGGCGCACGCGCCTGACGAGGAAATGGTCGCGACCGCCGAGCCGGCCGCTGAAGAGCTCTATGACCACGCGCCCGTGGTCCCGGCAATCGAGCCTGAGCCGGAACCGGTTCAGGAAGCGAGGTGGGATGCACCGTCCGTCGAGCCCGTCGCGGAAGCGCCGGCGCGTTCGGAATGGGAACTGCCCGACTGGGAAGACACAAAGCCGGCTCCTGCGCCCGCTTCGCTGGATGCGGGGCCGCACGACGTGGTCGACGACGCCGGCGCGCCTGAGTTGCTCGGCATGCACCCGGTCGAGGAAAAGCCTGTAGAAATCGAACCGGCGGCTGCGAAAGCGGACTCCAGCCGATCGTGGTCGTTCGACGACGACGATCCCTTTGCCTCGATTACCGAGCGCCCTGCGCCGAAGGCCAGCGACGCCGAAATCTCCGATTGGTCGTGGCCGGTCGAAAAGTCTGCGCCAGCGACGGCTGCAAGCGCGACCGAGCCTGCAAGCCAGCAGGAGCGTGCGGTTACCGCCTGGGACCATATTGACGATCTTTTGGGGCTGGAAGGCGGTGCGACCATTGCGGCAGGTGCTGCAGCGGGAGCCGCAACGGCCAAGGACACCGATCGCGGCGTCGAGATGCCGTCGGCGGCCCCTTCGCGGCCCACGTCCTACCGCACGACGCCGAAGCCTCCGCGCTTCAGCGTCAAGCGCTTGGCGATTGCCGCCGGCTTGCTGCTCGTGCTCGGTGGTGGCGGATTTGCCTACTGGCAGAACCGGGAAGCGGGCAATGCCTGGATTTCCGGGATGGTGGCGTCGGTAACGTCGGTTGTTTCCGGGACGGGCGAGACGCCCGTTGAACAGAGCACGCCCCCGGCGCAGACTGACGAGGCCACCACGCAACAACAGCCCGGCGCGCACGACGACACAGCCGTACCTGCCAACACATCGACGAAATTTACCCAGCGTCTGCTGGCCGACGGCTCGGAGACGGATGCCGGGCCGGCCGTGGTGAACGGTGAAAGCGTTGCGCAGGAAGGCAAGTCGGTCGCACCGCAGACTGAAGCGGGAAGGCTGCAGGAAGATGCAGCCGCCACGCCGGGTGCGGAAGCCGGAGCGCCCGCTGCCGGGCAACAGCCCGGCGCTCAGCCGGCACAGCCGGACGTTGCCGTCGCCAGCGGCGAAAAGATGTTCCTTTACGAAGAACGGCTCGGCCAATCCTCTCCGACGGCGATACCGGGAACGGTCGCATGGTCGGTCAAGGAGGAGTCTCCGGGGGGTGATGCCAAGCCGGAGCCGGCAATCCAGGCCCAGATCACCGTGCCTGACCGTGGGCTTACGGCGTTGATGACGATCAAGCGCAATGCCGATCCGTCCCTGCCGGCGAGCCATGTGATCGAGTTCGTCTTCTCCTTGCCGCAGAACTTCGAAGGCGGCGCCATCGACGGCGTGCAGCGTGTCTCGATGAAGCGGACGGAGCAGGATCGCGGCGACGCGCTGATCGCGGTGCCCGCCAAGATCACCGACGACTTCCACATGATCGCGCTCAACGATTTCGCCGAAGCGGTCGGCAGCAACACCGAACTGCTGCGCAGCCGCGGCTGGATCGATATCCCGCTGACCTACCGCAACGGCCGCCGCGCGCTGCTGACGCTCGAGAAGGGGCAGAGCGGCAACGAGGCATTCAGCCAGGCCATGCGCGCCTGGGGATCGTCAGGCAACACGGCAGCGACCGGGCAATAGTCGCGACAAGTCGAAACTGAAAGACAACAAAAAACCCGGCGAGAATCTCGCCGGGTTTTTTCGTTTCGATTGTATCAGTCCGGGATTATGCGCCCTCGACGACGCGCAGAGCTTGGGCACGTTCCAGCGCCGCCTTGCGGACGGCGTCCTGGACCTTTTCAAAGGCCCTGACTTCGATCTGACGCACGCGTTCGCGGCTGATATCGAACTCGCTCGACAGGTCTTCCAGCGTTAGCGGATCTTCGGTGAGGCGGCGTGCCTCGAAGATGCGGCGCTCCCGATCGTTGAGAACCTTCATGGCGTTTGCGAGCAAAGCCTTGCGGCTGTCGAGTTCGTCCTGCTCGATCAGGATCTGTTCCTGGTTGTCGTGGTCGTCGACGAGCCAGTCCTGCCATTGTCCGGATTCGCCTTCGCTCGCCTTGATCGGCGCGTTCAGTGAAGCGTCGCCGGACAGGCGACGGTTCATCGAGATGACCTCTTCCTCACTGACCTTCAGCGTGGTGGCGATTTCCTTGACGTGCTCCGGCTTCAGGTCGCCCTCGTCGAGCGCCTGGATCTTGCCCTTGAGGCGGCGCAGGTTAAAGAACAGCCGCTTCTGGTTGGCAGTCGTGCCCATCTTGACCAGCGACCACGAGCGCAGGATGTATTCCTGTATGGCAGCCTTGATCCACCACATCGCGTAGGTCGCAAGGCGGAAGCCGCGGTCGGGCTCGAACTTCTTGACGGCCTGCATCAGGCCGACATTGCCTTCAGACACGACTTCGCCGATCGGCAGGCCATAGCCGCGATACCCCATCGCGATCTTGGCGACGAGGCGCAGGTGGCTGGTGACGAGCTTGTGAGCTGCATTGCGGTCGTCATGCTCCTGATACCGCTTGGCGAGCATGTACTCTTCCTGCGGCTCGAGCATCGGGAATTTGCGGATTTCGTCGAGATAACGATTGAGGCCGCCTTCACCAGCGGCAATGGACGGTAAATTGTTTCGGGCCATGAAGCACCCCCCTTAATAGTCTCCGGCCTCCGGGCGGCAGGCCGGGCATGTGGGTCTTCGTCAAGACCCCACGAGGCTATGAAATAAGTACGGCAAAAGCATGATTCAAGGAGTCCGGTTTCACTTACATGTGACGCCGGAGGCAAGACAGATCACGAATAGAGGCGCAGTCAAGATTGGGCTTCTGTGCCCGAAATTCAAGAGCCGGCGCTACGTCGTGGCCCTGAGCGCGTTGACCAGCGCCGCCATGTCATCGGGCATCGGTGCTTCGAAGTGCATGGTTTCGCCGGTTGCCGGGTGCTCGAACTGCAGCATGAAGGCATGCAGTGCCTGACGGTGAAACTGGTTGACCACGGCTTTCGCCGCCTCCGGCAGCAGATTGGCCTTGGTGCGGAAGGCCGCGCCATATTCCGGATCGCCGATCAGCGGATGGCCGATATGCGCCATGTGCACGCGGATCTGGTGGGTGCGTCCGGTTTCGAGATGGCATTCGACCGTCGAGGCAAGGCAAGTACCATCAGGCTTTTCCAGGTAGCGCTCGACCACTTCGTAATGGGTGATAGCCTCGCGGGCGTCGTCGCTGTCCTCGCGCTTGACGGCGCGCTTGGTGCGGTCGCCGGCGCGGCCGAGCGGGGCGTCGATGGTTCCCTTCAACTGCCGGGGGCGACCCCATACGACGGCCCGGTAGGCGCGCTCCAAGGGGCCGGTGCGGCCATGGTCGGCAAACTGGTCCGACAGGTGGCGGTGGGCAGCGTCGTTCTTGGCGACGACCATGACCCCACTCGTTTCCTTGTCGAGACGATGGACGATACCGGGGCGCTTGACGCCGCCGATGCCCGAGAGGCTGTTGCCGCAGTGGTGGATCAGTGCATTGACCAGCGTGCCCGTCCAGTTGCCAGCACCCGGATGCACGACCAGGCCGGCCGGCTTGACCAGGACGATCAGGTGGTCGTCTTCGTAGAGCACCTCGAGCGGGATGTCCTCGCCCTTCGGCTCCGGATCTTCCGGCTCGGGCAGGTCGATCTCGAAATGGTCGCCCGGCTGGACCTTCTTCTTCGGCTCGGTCACTGGCTTGCCGTTGATCGAAACGGCGCCCTGCTCGATCAGGCTCTTGATGCGGTTGCGCGAAAACTCGCCGGAAAGCGCCTCTGTCAGGAAGGAATCGAGCCGCCCTGCGGCATCCTCGCCCGCCGTCAGGACTTTCCTATTGGCTGCTGCTTGTTTAAAGGGGTCGTTCATTCCGTTTTTTATCCGATAAAAGGCCAATCATGACCGCGACCGCGCCCGATGACCAGGAAGACAAGCCGCTAGACCCGGCGATGGAGAATGTTCGCCGCAAGATGGTGCGGCTGCAGCTCGTCTCGGCAGGCGTGATGTTGGTCATGCTTATGGCTGTCCTCGGCACGATTGTCTACAAGCTGACCCGCACGGACGAAAAGGCGCCGGCGCAATCGGCAGCCATCGCGGTTCCGAGTGAGGCGCCGGTCAATGCGGTTGCCGCCCTTCCGGCCGGCTTCACGGTGACCAACGTCGCGCTGTCAGGCTCGCAGGTGCTTTTCTACGGTAATCTGCCCGGCGCCGAGCCGCGCGCGATCGTCTTCGACATTACCGCCGGCCGCATCGTTGCCGACATCACCGTCAGGACCAACTGACGGCATGGCTGCGAGCGCCCTGTCTCCGATCCGCATCGACGATCCGGCAGATCCGCGCATCGCCGGGTTGGTGTCGATCAAGGAGCGCGACCTGACGGGGCGGGAGGGGCGCTTCATCGCCGAAGGCACGGTCGTGCTGCGTATGCTCGCGGCGGCGCACCACGCGGGCCGCGGGCTTGTGGCAGAGGCTTTCCTGCTTCTCGAAAGCCGGGTGGCTGGCGTCGAGGCTATTCTGGCAGAATTTCCCGCCGACGTGCCCGTCTATGTTGCGGCCGCTCCAGTGTTCGACGCGATTGCCGGCTTCAACATGCACCGCGGCGTGCTGGCGCTTGGGCGACGGGACGGCGTCTCCGGCAGGGACACGCTCATCGCCTCGCTTCCCACTTCAAGCCTTGTGCTCGCCGCCTGTGGCATCTCCAATCACGACAATATGGGCTCACTGTTTCGCAATGCCGCCGCCTTCGGCGTCGATGCGGTACTGATGGACGAGACGAGCTGCGATCCGATGTATCGCAAGGCGATCCGCGTCTCCGTCGGCTCGGTGCTGACGGTGCCGTTTGCGCGCGAAGGATCGGCCGCATCGCTGATCGAGCGGCTGCGGGAAGAAGGCTTTGCGATCTGGGGTCTGTCGCCGGCGGGCGAAACCGATATCGGGGGCATACCGCCGGCTGGACGCACCGCTTTGCTTGTCGGGACGGAAGGCGAGGGGCTGCCTGCGTCCATCCTGAAATCCATCCGTACCGCGCGTATTCGCCAGCGGCCCGGGCTCGACAGCCTCAATGTCTCGATGGCGGCCGGCATCGCGCTGCACCAGGTCGCCTTGATCAACGACCGGATCTGAACCGCGCGTGCAAACGCACCGCGCTTTCCGGCGTTCACCTGCTGCGCCGAAGGCTTCCGGGTTTGCGCAGGTTGCACAAACCCGCCAAACGCGTCTGAACGACAGGCTTCAATCTTTCGACAGGATTTGCTTCGCCCGCTTTGCCAGGCTCTTGCGGCCTGCAGCACCGTTCGGCGCTTCGCCTGCGAGCAGGCCTGGGATCGGCGAGGCAGCCCCTTCGCGTGTTGCGGTCAGCGCCACCATGCCGGCGGCGATTTCGGCCACTTCCTCGCGCAAGGCGTCGTCATGGGCGGAGGTTCTGGAGTTGATCAGCCGCTCCGACAGGGCGGTTGCGCGGTTTTTGAGGTCATCGGAAAGTCTTGCGATTTCCAAGTGTGACACGACGGGCTGACCGGTGAGGGGGGCGGAGGGAGCCGCAACGCTCTGCGATGGCTCGTTGCTGCTCGCGCGACGATCCCTGCGCGCCGGGAAGGCGACGCCCGCCATCCGCAGCGCCTTGGCCGCATCCCTCATATCCTGATTCACGTCTTTCACCTTGGTCTTCAATCGTTCGATTTCATCGGCGCGCCGCTCGAGCGCGCTCTCGCGATCGGCACCGGCTGCCAGTTCCCGCGCAAGCTTGTCCTCCAGCCGCTGCAGACGGCTGTCGTCACGGGCGAGGCGCAGTTCCATTTCCTTGGCATGCGCGCTTTCGGTCTTCAGATCCATGCGCAGGGCCTCGCGCTCGTCGCGGAGCGTCGCAATCCGGCTCTTGTGGTTTTCGACCTCGGTTTCGCGGGCGGCAAGGTCAAGGCGCAGGTTGTCGATATCGCCGGCATGCTGCGCCAACTGGTTGGTCAGTGCCTGGATCGTCCCCGCCTTGGCGGCGTTGTCGCGCTCGACGGTTTCGAGCGAGGTCTTCATGCGCTCCAGTCGCTGCTCGAACTGGCGGATCGCCGAGCGCATGTCGGCCGCCTCGACGTTCATGTCGGCAAGTTGGGCATGCAGGTCGGCATTCTCGCCGCTGAGGCGCCGCGCTTCCTGCAGCGTCTTCTCGTTGCCAAGCATCAACGAGACACCCTTGTCGCGCTCGCGTTTCAGAGCCTGAAGCGTACGCGCGTTCTCGGCAGCGTAAGTGGCGCGGGCGGCGTCCTTCTGGGCACGCACTTCCTGAGGGCTGAGCGGCATGGTGGCCTTCAAACGGTCCTCGGCAAAGCGCACGATGCGGCGGTGAATGGCCGGCGCGACGAGAAGGCCGATGATGATCGCGGTCAGGAAGCCCAGGGCAAAGAGGAGCGAGAATTCAATCACGAGCTGGCCGTTTCAAAGCTGGACCGGAAGCAAACGCCCGGCCCGACCATCACAGTCAGGGCAAGGCGCTTCATATTACTTCCCTGCACTAAACATGACGTTTCGCGCGCTGCAAGTATTTGAGGCGGGATTTCGCCGAAGCGAGCCCGCCATCTACAGCGCCGTGCGTCTTATCAGACGCGCAAAGGTCGCTGTAGCACTTTGAATTGCTGCATGTTTTTAGCCTTGAATCGCATAGGATTTAAGGAAACATGCAGTGGATCAGAAGGGGTTCCAGGTCGGGTTCTGGGTCATCTTGAGATAACCGACATTGACCCCGAGCCGGGCACCGATGCCGGTCCGGATCGGAACGACGACGATGTGTTCGTCGGTCAACACGGTCATGCCGACGCCGGCCACCACATAGGCCGAACCGGAGACACCGCCGAAGCGCTTGTAGAGCGACGGCACGCTTGGCAGGTTGTAGACCAGCATCATCGTGCGGCTGCCCTGTCCGCCCCAGTCGATGCCGAGGGAGGGGCCTTGCCAGAAGACGTTGTGCTGGCCGGCATTCTTGGTGTTGAGTTCGCCTTCCCCGTAGGTCAGGCCGGCAATGAAGGCGCCGGAACCTTCCTGCCCGAGGATGTAGCCGTTTGGCAGGCCGTAGCGCTCAAAGGCGCGCTCCACCACCTTGGCGAGGCCGCCGGAGGTTTCGCCGAAGAAGCCGTGACCGGCATCGACGATCTCCTGCATCGAGTATTGGCTGTTGTTTGCCTGCTGGGCCTGGGCGGCGGATATGGCGCCTACCATCAGGAACATCGTCGCCAAGATAGCGCGGCTGGCCGTTTGGGCTGCCATCATGATCTGCTGCATCGTTTCCTCCGTCAGGCGCGAAAATCACTCGCTTGCGGGTTTGCTATGGCCGGCATCAGCATCGATGACACGGCCAGCGGGGGTCTGGACCATTTCCCTGCAATTTGAACCGATGGTCTTAACAATCGGTTTACCAAATGTGGTGTCATTATGATCCACTGATGAACGGCTGCGCTGGGCAGCCCATGACTTGCGTCTGCGCGCCTGAGGCTTTACCGGCTCTGCTCGAGCGCGTGCCTCATGTCCGCATGCCGATGGAACCGAACAAGGAACGACGATGGCAACGAATCCGAACCTGACATTGACGGGACCCGATCTGGCCGCGCTTCTGTGCAGCCGGGTTTGCCACGACGTTATCTCGCCGGTCGGCGCCATCAACAACGGCCTGGAACTTCTCGACGAGGGCGGCGCCGATGCCGACGCCATGGACCTCATCCGCACCAGCGCCCTCAACGCGTCGGTCCGTTTGAAGTTCGCACGTCTCGCCTTCGGCGCGTCCGGTTCGGTCGGAGCGTCGATCGACACCGGCGAAGCGGAAAGGGCGGCCAAGGATTTTGCCGCCGCCGAGAAGAAGACCGAAGTCAACTGGCACGGGCCGCGCGCCATCATCGCCAAGAACCGGGTCAAGCTGCTCCTGAACCTCTTCCTCATCGCCTATGGCGCGATCCCGCGCGGCGGCGTCATCGACATCACGCTCGAAAATCCCGAGCTCGACGCCGTGTTCACGCTGGTCTGCAAGGGCCGCATGATGCGCGTGCCCCCGCGTCTGGTCGAACTTCTGTCCGGCACACCGGCAGAAGCGGTCGATGCGCACTCGATCCAACCCTACTACACGGTGTTGCTCGGCGAAGAATCCGGCATGGCGATCGACGTGGTTTCCACCGGCGAAGAGATCATCTTCACCGCGCGCATGGCGCCTGCCGACGCTTAACATCAAGACTTGGTACTAAGACGGGCAGCCGTCTTTTCCGATTTGAGACATGTCCGGCGCAGTGTGGCCATGGCCCTTGCGCCGGTATTTTGCGTGGCCGCGGCTTAAACGCCTGGCTCGCCTGGCTTTTCGCTGGTTCGCCGAAAAATTAATGTTTTCAGCGCTTTAAATGTCATCCGAAAGGCGGCGTTAAGCAAGCTCCGTAACGAAATCTTTGCCAAATTTGTATAGGGTTGTTTCAGGCGCGCGAGTACGCGTATAGGTAAGGCATGAAGGAGTTGGACATGCGGCGCTTGATGATTGCCGACGGCTCGGATGTCGTCAGGAAGGTTGGAAAACGTATCCTGTCGGGCATGGGCTTCCTTGTCTACGAAGCGCCGAGCGGCCTTGAGGCGCTGGTGCGCTGTGAAGCCGAGCTTCCCAACATTCTCGTGGTCGATGCCGGCCTGGAAGGTGCTCTGGATTTGATTGCCAATATCCGTCGACTGCCGAACGGTGCTTCGGTGCGCATCTATTACTGTGTCGTCGAGGCGGATCTGAAGAAAATGATGGCCGGCAAGCGCGCGGGCGCTGACGATTTCCTGCTGAAGCCGTTCGATCGCAAGATCCTGACCAGCGTCTTTGCCAGCCAGTCGATGGCGGCCTGACGCCAGACGCATCCTCTTCCTGATTGAACAAGCCGCGGCGATTGCTGCGGCTTTTTGCTGCCCGGATTTCACGCCGTTGCGTGGCACCAGAGATCAAGGTCAGGACAGGCAGGTCGCCAATTCCTCCAGGCCTTGCGGCCGCTTGCCCGATAGCGGGCTGGCAGCGCCAGCAGGCATTCGATAACCGGAAGAAAAAGGGGGGGGGAAGTGACCTGCCCCTGAGAATTTCCTCCAGAATGGATTAGAGTCCGGCCCATTAAAGGACGGACGAATGAAGAAGCAGAGATTTACGGAAGAGCAGATTATTGCGGTGCTGAAGGAGCAGGAGGCTGGCG
>NZ_MUNW01000051.1 GCF_002002725.1 Sinorhizobium sp. A49
CTGCACGTCAATGCCGCCGTGCTGCCGCCGATCTCGTCGGTCATGATCAGCGGCAGCACGGCGGCATTGACGTGCAGCGTCGAGGTGATGGTCGCCACCGCGATCACGCGCAGGAAAATGCGCGGCGCCAGGATCTCCCGGAACGACGTCCAGTAGGAAAGCCGCTTGCCCAGCGCCGGATCGGCGCCGCCTTCGTTGGGCAGTGAAAAGAAGACGATCAACAGATTGACGACACAGCCGAGACAGGCGAGCAGATAGGCGGGTAGCATGCTGTCTCCGCCGGCGAGCGCAAAGCCGACCAGTCCGGGGACCAGCACCCATGCGAGAGAGATGGCGGCTCGCGCGCCCGTCGTCTGCGAGGCCGCGTCATGGCCGCTCATCCTTCGTGCGATGCTACGCACATTGGCAAAGAGCAGCGTATAGACTGCGCCGTAAATCGGCAGCAGCAGCAGGACGCTGACGACGAAGCTCGTCTGGTACGGCATCACATAGACGATGCCGTAGCCGACGACGCCGAACAGGATCGCCGACGACATCAGCACCCGATAGTTGCCGACACGGTCGGCCAGGATGCCGATCGAGACGCTGACGATGACATTCACTAACGAGGCGACGAGGATCAGCAGCGAATAGAGCGCATCGCTGAGGCCGAGCTCGTTAATCCCGACGACGGACTGATAGGGCGAGGTCGCTGCACCCGCGAAACCGAACAGGAAGATTGCCAGCATGCTGACCCGCATAGCCGGGTTGCGCATGGCGCTGAGAAGCGTTGATGTCATGATGATGCACGTCCGCGAAGGAGGCGATTTCAGAAGGGGAGCTTGGCGCCGGCGGATTGCACCGGCGGTTGCATTGCAGGGCGCTGCTTACACCGATTCCACCCAGCGCGCCGAGAGTATTGCCTCGGGCGCAAAGTCGAACTCCGGGTCGAAGGGAAAGGCGGGCCGAGAGCGATGCAGGCTCGCAAGATTGGCGATGTCCTGGTTGACGACACCATCGGTCAAAGCCATCAGGTTCGGATTGGCGATCGGCGCAAGCTCTGGCGAGAGATAGCCCGATTTGACCACCAGCAGGCGTACAGCTTTCGGGTCGAGGCCCAGCCGCCGGAAATCCTCGATATTGTGATAGGGCCGGCGGCGGGCCGAAAGCACCACATCGATCGCACCTGTGCGAACGACCGCCTGGCGCTCCTTTTCCGGACCGGGATCATCGAGCCGCACGACATCGACGAGCATCTCGGCAGCAGGGCTTGTCGGATCAAGGCTGCCGCCGATCTTCAGCATCAGCGTTTCCCCGGCGCCGGCGGCAAAACAGGCATCAACCGCCGGACGGTCGGCGATCCCGGCGATCAGCGCGCCCCGCCAGCCACGCGCCAACAGGGCTTTCAGCACGTCGGCGCGGTCGCCGACGCCGCCGCCGGTCGGGTTGTCGCCGGAATCGGCGAGAATGACAGGTGTCGTGGTCGCGCTTTCGGCGATATCGAGCATGGCGTCGAGCAGGCCCGTCACCGGACCGAAGCGGAAATTATGGCGTTCGGACCAGTATCCTGCCGCGATGTCGGCAGCCGCCTGCTTGGCCGCGGCCCGGTCGGTTGCAGTAACCACCGCGCAGGCCGTCGCGCGCGGTTCGTCGGCCCAGACATAACCGACCATCAAGTTGGCATCGAGTACGCCCGGCCGTCCATCGATATCGGGCAGTCGCAGGTAGAGGCTCTTGGCCGGTTCGTCCTCGGTCGAGGTGCATTCCCCCGGCAGCAGCACCGGGATCTTCGCCCACGCGACACCCGGCCGGATGCCGCTGCGTAGCGCCGAAATCAGCATCGTCCAGGCACGGATCATCGTCTCGCGCGTGTCAATGTGCGGCGCTGTGCGGTAACCTGCGAAGATGTCGATCTGGTCGATGATGCGCTGGCTGACATTGCCGTGCAGGTCATAGCTGGTTGCAATCGGGCAATCCGGTCCGACGACGGCGCGCGCGGCAGAGATCCAGTCGCCCTCGGCATCGACCATGCCGTCGACCTTGATCGCACCATGCATGGCAAGATAGAGCCCGTCGATCGGCAAGGCCTGCTGCAGCCGTTCGAGGAACTCAGCCTTGAAAGCGTCGTAGACCGGTTGTGATACTGGCCCGCCGGGCACAGCACGGGCATGCAACAGCGGCAGATGCGAGATACCCTCGGTGTTCAGAAAGTCGAAATAATCTGCCTGGAACAGCTCTGCACCACGCAACACCCTAAAATCCTCAGTCGTCATCAGCACCGGCGAATAGGTGCTGCACTCCGTGTGGATACCGCCGACGGCAATGCGCATGGAAGCTCCTGTCACAGTTCTGGGCTCAAGGGCGCGATCGCAGCAAAGCGCCGCCAATCCTTGCCGGCTTTCGGGGTCCAGGCGGCTTCGGCGACGGCACAAAGCCTGGGGAAGACCAGACTGTTGAAATAGCCGCGCGACAGGAAGTGCTCAGACCATATGCAAGCCTGAACGCCCTTCATGCGCGCCTTCAGTTCATCCGGAAATTCGCCTTCGGCCTCGTAGGCATAGGTATGCGCCGGCGTTGCCGTCCCGGCCCAGCTCGCGCCTGGCTCCTGCCAGGCATCCGCCTGCGCCATGTCGAGATAGTAGGCCTGTCCGGGCGTCATGACGACATCGTAGCCTTCACGCGCAAGCTCGATGCCGACCTCCGGGCGCTCCCAGGCCATCAGCAACGTGCCCTCGCTCGAAACGCCGCCGCCATGGGCGACCTCGTTCCACCCGACAAGCTTGCGGCCGCGGGCCGTCAGCATCTGCTTGACCTTTTTCAGGAAGTAGGACTGCAAGGCGAAGGTGCCGGAAAGACCTTCCTTTTCCATCAGCTTCTTGGCCAGCGGCGAGGCAAGCCAGGAGCCGTTGGCAACCTCGTCACCACCGATATGAATGTACTGGCTCGGGAACAGCTCGACGATTTCATCGAGCACTTTTTCGAGAAATTCGTAGGTAAAGTCGATTGCGGGATTGAGCGCGTTGTTCGGATAACCTTGAACCGAGTGGTAGCTCTCCGGCGCCTCCTGGCCATCCGTCAGATCTGGCAGGGCGACGAGCGTCGCGGTGCTGTGGCCGGGAATGTCGATCTCGGGCACGATCTCGACATGAAGTGCGGCGGCCTGCGCAACAAGCGCTTTCACATCGTCCTGGCTGTAGAAGCCTCCGACGGGTGCCGCACCGTTGCCGAGTTGCGGCAGAAGCGGTTCATCAGGACCACGCAAAACGCCGAGCGTCGTCAAGGTCGGAAACGCCTTGATTTCGAGCCGCCAGGCCTCATCGTCCGTCAGGTGCCAGTGGAAGATATTGAGCTTGAACCAGGCGAGAATATCGACGAGCCGCGAAACGTCCGATGTCGGATAGAATTGCCGGGATACGTCGAGATGGCAGCCGCGCCAGCCGTAGCGCGGCGCATCGCTAATCGTGCCCTGCGCCGGAAAGCGGAATTTTTCCGGATGCGTGCGTGCACCGTTCAACAGATGCGCCAAGGTCGTCAGCGCGTATTGCCTGCCGGCTGCACCGCCATAGGCAAGGCCAATCTCCCTGGTCGAAAAGCTGAGTTCGTAGGCATCGGGCGCGAGTGCGGCATTCTTTGAAAAGACAATCGCCCGCCCCTGACTAGAGGCAACCAGGCTGAACGGAGCATGTCCTTCCGAAAACAGCCGGTGAAACAGTGCCAGCACGTCGCCGACCGCCGCGATATCGTCAGGCGCGGCACCGAGGGCCGGGTAAAGAACGACCGGAAAGCCATCACCCGCCCATGCATCGATTTGCGCCGGCCACGGCTGCATCGAAAATGGCAGCTCGAGTTTTCCCTCCGGCAATCGCGGTGGCGGCGGTTCACTGACCGCATTTTCAAGGAGCAGATCGGAAACGGCAACCGGCACATGTTCGCCGCTCGAAAGCGTGAGATAGGCCGACTTTGCGCCATCAGTGCAGTGCTTTGCCTTGCGATGCAGGCCGCTCACCGTAAACGTCCAGCTTTCGCCGGCAGCAAGCGTCAATCCCGCAGGCGGCGCGAATTCGTGGAAATTGGCATTGCGCCGCAGGAACGTGGCGTTGTCACAGGCCTCCGGCACGATGACACGCGTCAGCGAGGTATAGACCAGACGAAAGCCCGTGAGCGGCGCAGCTGAGAAATTGAAGAGCGTAAAGGTGAACCGGCCAAATGCGCCACCATCAGGCTGCCAGGACGCTTCGAGACGATAGGAAACCGGCGCCATGATCTTCCTCCCAGAAGTCTTACAGTCAGTAGTGGCTTGATTGCGAGAAGGTTCGCGCGAGCTCCGCTTGGCCGGCCGTCAGACCGCAATCCACCGGCAGGCATACGCCCGATATCGCCGCGGCCATCGGACCCGAGAGGAAGTGTACGGCGTTGGCGACATCATCAGGATCGACAATGCGCTGCAGCGGATACCAGCGGCGCGCCTCCTCGAAGATCTGCGGATTCGCCGCTGCCCGCGCGTCCCAGGCCTGCGTTCTGACCGAACCCGGCGCAACGGCATTGGAGCGAATGCCGAACTTGCCATATTCGACGGCAATCAGGCGCGTCAGGTGAAGAAGACCGGCCTTGGCGACGCTGTAGGCGGGGTGGCCAAAGACGTTCATGCCATTGACGGAAGCGATGTTGATCACCGAGCCGCGGCTTTCCTTCAGCATGTCTTCCACTGCGCGGAAGCACAGGAAGGCGGCCTCGAGGTTCAGCGCATTGTCCATGCGCCAGATATCCGGCGTCGTGTCGTGCAGGCTGACGGCACGCGCGGCGCCGGCATTGTTGACGAGCGTGCGCACGATCCCCTGCTCCCTCGCAGTCGCGGCCAATTTGTCGACGCTTGTCGTATCGGTCACGTCACACGCGACCGCGATGAAGCGCTTGCTGTCGCCGATCTCACGCGCAGCCGTCTCGGCAGCGCCGCTATCGATGTCTGCCAGCAGTACGACCTCATGATCCTCGCCAAGGCGCTTGGCAATTGCGCGGCCGATATCGCCGGCTGCACCGGTGACGATGGCTATGGACTGCGTCATGTGGGAACCTTTCGCGGCACGTCAGTCTCCCAACAGTTGGCGGTCGTCACCGTCGCGGTGGGTCACCAGCTGTTGTTTGATGCGCCGAAGTGTGACGGTCGCCTGCGGCTGAACGCGGTAGGCGACGAGGCTGGAGAGGATATCGAGCAGCGCCAGATAGGCGATGCGCGTGGAGGTCGGGCGATAGATGTTGTTGCCCTCGGGCAAATCGACAGGAACCGTGATCGTCGCCGCAGCCGCGACCGGGCTGTTGCTCTGGGTCAGCGCAATCGTCGGCACCTTGAGTTCGCGCGCCAGCGTAAAGGCGCGCACCAACTCGGCATTGCGGCCGGAAAACGACGAGCCGATCAGCAGGTCGGTCGGACGAGCGGCCGCGGCCATCATCAGCTGCATGCTGTGGTCCGAGCTGGCGGTCACGCGCAGGCCGTAACGAAAAAGCCGGTTCTGCAATTCGCTGGCAATCATCGAGGAATTGCCGCCCGAGCCGAAGGCATAAATCATTTCAGCCGTTGCGATGCGCTCGACAGCCTGCTCGATCGCCGCGAGATCGAGCGAGCGATGCAGGAGGAACAGCGCGTTCTGCGCCTTGGTGATGATGTCCTGGGCGACATCACCGGTTTCGCGGCTCTTCGGCTCCGGTTTCAAATAGCGCATGCCGATATAGGCGGTGCGCGCCAGTTGCACCTTGAAGTCTGAAAAGCTGTCGCAGCCGAGCCGGCGACAGAAGCGCGTAACCGTGGGGGGAGAAACATCAGCCTTGCCGGCCAACTCGATGATCGACGCATTCACCGCGAACTCGAAGTCATTCAGAAGAATGTCGGCTATCCGGTTCTCAGATTGCGAGAGCCGGCCTTTTTCTTCCTGAAGTGTCGCGAAAATATCCATCGGCTGCTGATGTCCTTAGGGTCTATCAGCCTTCCTTCGGCTTGTAGGCGATGCAGTCGACCTCGACCTTGCAATCAACCATCATCGCCGACTGGACGCAGGCCCGGGCCGGAGGATGCGCACCGAAATACTCCTGATAGATCTTGTTGAAAGTCCAGAAGTCACGCGGATCGTCGAGCCAAACGCCGCAACGCACCACGTGCTCGGTACCGTATCCGGCCTCTTCCAGAATGGCCAGAAGATTGGCGATCGCCTTGTGCGTCTGCGGGATGATACCGCCCTCGATGATCTCGCCTTTTTCCATCGCGACCTGGCCGGAAACGTGCAGCCAACCGTCCGCTTCCACCGCGCGCGCAAAGGGTAATGGCTTACCGCCCGCACCGACTTGTTCAGTGCCATACCGTTTGATGGTCATGTGTGCCTTCGTGCAAATTATTTTCTTTGATCGTTGACAAATGACCATAGAAAGCTGAATTTGGCCAGAGAAAAACACCATTCATGAAAAGAATTTCAATACAGGGCGAAAACATGCGGGATCCCTTCCTCAATCCGTTCCCCTCCTCCGACACTGCGCGCCATGCCATCTGGGAGATGCTGGTTGCGCGCGATATCGACGCTTTTCTTTCGGCCGACTGGTCGATGGTCGCAGGTGATTTTGTCGAAGACGGCTTCATCGGCATTGATGGCCGCAAGGAGACCAATCCCGACAATTGGCGCCTCACCTTTCCGTCGCTTGTCGCCTATCGCGACGAGTGGCTGCGCCAGGCGAGAGACTTCGCCGGCCTTTCCTTCGCCGAGGATACCCGCACGGCGATCTTCACCACAACGACGCTCGAGGACATCGAGATCAACGGTGATTTTGCGCTGGCACGCAAGAAGTTCGATGGTGGCCTGAAGAAATCGGACGGTAGCTTCGACGTGATGCAATGGCAGACCGTCTATTCCTGCCGCCTGCACGAGGGACGCTGGAAGATTTCCGGCTTCACCGGCTACCTGCCGA
The DNA here is from genome assembly GCF_002002725.1 of Sinorhizobium sp. A49. GTDB lineage: Bacteria > Pseudomonadota > Alphaproteobacteria > Rhizobiales > Rhizobiaceae > Ensifer. Next base: position 6,928 of record NZ_MUNW01000051.1, read on the forward strand.
ACCCGATGGGATCGGCTTAAACAAGCGACGCACGAGAAAGGCAACGGCATTGCGGATCTTCACAGCGGCGCTTGCGACAGAAACCAACACCTTCTCTCCCATCTGCATAGACCGCCGGGCCTTCGAGGCGTCGCTCTATGCACCACCGGGCGAACATCCGGAGACGCCGACGCTCTGTACGGCGCCGATCACGGTCGGCCGCCGCATTGCCGCGGAGAGGGGCTGGACGTTGATCGAGGGCACCGCCACCTGGGCGGATCCGGCCGGCCTCGTCAACCGCCAGACCTATGAGGGTCTGCGCGACGAAATTCTCGACCAATTGCGTGCTGCATTGCCGGTGGATGCCGTTGTTATGGGACTGCACGGCGCCATGGTCGCCGCCGGCTACGAAGATCCCGAAGGCGATCTTCTGACCCGCATTCGCAAGATCGTCGGTCCCGACGCCCTCGTCTGTGCCGAACTGGACCCGCACAGCCATCTCACCGCAAAGCGCGTTTCGGCGGCGGACTTCTTCGTCTTCTTCAAGGAGTTTCCGCACACCGACTTTGTCGACCGAGCGGAAGATCTCTGGCGGATCGCCATTGATACGCTTGAAGGCCGCGTCACGCCGGTGATGTCCGTTTTCGACTGCCGAATGATCGATGTCTATCCGACGTCGCGTGAGCCTATGCGCTCGTTCGTCGACAGACTGATGCAAATCGAGGCGGAGGATCCGGACGTCCTGTCGCTGTCGGTCGTGCATGGTTTCATGGCCGGCGATGTCCCGGAAATGGGGACGAAGGTGCTTGCCGTGACCAACGGCAAACCGGAAAAGGGCGAGACGCTGGCACGGGAACTCGGGCTCGAGCTCTTTTCGAAGCGCGGAACCTTCATCATGCCGCAGATCGATGAGAAGCAGGCGGTCGCCGAGGCGCTGGCTGCCACCGCAGGCCCGGTTGTGATTGCCGATGTCTGGGACAATCCAGGCGGAGGAACCGCCGGAGACGCGACCGTGCTGCTCGAAGAATTGCTAGCGCAAGGCGCGACCAACGCAGCCGTCGGAACGATCTGGGATCCGATGGCCGTGCAGATCTGCATGGCCGCCGGCGAAGGTGCAGAAATTCCGCTGCGGTTTGGCGCCAAGTCAGCGCCGGGAACGGGCAACCCGGTCGATGGCATCGTCAAAGTCATCAAGCTGGTGCGCAATGCGGAGATGCAGTTCGGCGAGAGTTTCGCGCCTTTCGGCGATGCGGCTCTCATCTCCTATCGCGGTATCGACATCATCCTGAATTCGACGCGGGCGCAAAGCTTCGACCCGAGCCTGTTCTCGGTGATGGGCGTCGACCCAGAAGCAAAAAGCATTCTGGTCATCAAATCGACCAACCACTTCTATGCCTCGTTCTCAAAGATCGCCGCGCAGATCCTCTATTGTTCGGCCGGAACGCCCTACCCGAACAATCCTGCCAAGACCGCCTATCTGCGCGCGCCCCGGAATATCTGGCCGAAGGTTGCCGATCCGCATGGCCTTGAGAAAGGCGCCGCTTAGTCCCGCTCGCCGCCCTGCTGCGGTGGTCGCACGGCAGACGGGCCTCTTCGACCAAGCCTTGTTCGATTGCATATGAAAAGGCCGCCGTCCCGATCAGGGGCGGCGGCCGATTGCATTGGTGAATGGTCGTCAGGCGGCAGCCGGATCGAGCAAGCCCATGTCGATATCCGTGAGTTCTACACGCCGCTCGAGCGCGATACCCGCCTCATCGAACAGGTGGCAATCGCCGGCACGAATGCCCGTCAGCACCTGTTCTTCGGGGCGGATGGCCACCGTGCCCGGCAGCATCGCGCAGTAGTTTTCTCCTTCGCCACCAATCGCGGCGTAGGCAACTGTGTGGGCGCCGAGACGCTCGATCACCGTTGGCGTGACAGTCAGCGACAAGTCGCCGGCTCCGAGCAGAATGTGCTCGGGCCGCACGCCCAGCGTCAATGTCCGCCCGACCAGACCGGCATGCGGCCTGACCGGAACGACAACACGCTGCCCCTTGTAGTCAACCTGCACGCCGGCATCGCTGACGCCCGTACAGGTTACGGCCAGGAAATTCATCTTCGGATTGCCGATGAAGCCGGCGACGAAGATGTTTGCTGGCTTGTGGTAGAGTTCGAGCGGCGCGCCTGTCTGGGCGATTTCACCGGCATTGAGGACGACGATCCGGTCCGCCATCGTCATCGCTTCGACCTGGTCGTGCGTGACGTAGATCATCGTGGCCCGCAATTGACGGTGCAGCTTCGCCAGTTCAATGCGCATGTCAGCGCGCAACGCCGCGTCGAGGTTGGAAAGCGGCTCATCGAACAGAAAGATCTTCGGTTCGCGCACGATAGCCCGGCCGATGGCCACGCGTTGGCGCTGGCCGCCAGACAGCATTCCGGGCTTTTGCTGCAGCCGCTGGTCGAGATGGAGGATGCGTGCCGCGTGCTCCACCTTGGCCTTCAGCTTCTCTTCCGGCATCTTTTCCACGCGAAGCGGAAAGGCAATGTTCTCGAAGACGGTCATGTGCGGGTAGAGCGCATAGGATTGAAACACCATGGCGATCCCACGCTTGACCGGCGGCAGGTCGTTGACGCGTTTGCCATCGATCAGGATGTCCCCCGAGCTGGTCTCGTCGAGACCGGCTATCATCCTGAGCAATGTCGACTTACCGCAACCGGAAGGCCCGACGAAAACGACGAACTCACCGTTTTTGACTTCGAGTTCGATGCCTTTCAGCACCTCGAATGTCCCGTAGAATTTCTGAACCGTATTGAGATTGAGCTGTCCCAAGAAACTATCTCCGGCCACCGGCGAGAAGCGGCAAGTTAAATCGTGCGCTGAGGAAGGGCCGCGAGCTTGAAAGCCCGCGGCCCCGATGGCCTTACTTGAACTGCTCGAGGTCGGCCGCAGCCTTCTTCAGCGCATCGGCCGGTTCTGCCTTGCCGGTCACGACGGCCTGCACCATCTCGATCATCGTGTTCTGCAGGCCCTTGTAGTCGAGGAACAGCGGCTCCGGACCACCGTTGGAGATGCCGTCGATGAAGGGCTTCCAATAGGGGTTGGCGGCAACCATATCGTCGACGGCCTTGCCCGGGCGCAACGGCGTCAAGCCTTCCTGCGCTTCGTAGATCGGCTGGTTCTCAGGATTGGTCAGGAACTTGGCGAACTCGATTGCCTTCTCCTCGACGCCCGTTCCGCTGAAGACGGCAAGGCTGTCGGTGATCAGGAGCGTGCCCGGTCCCTTGGCGCTCGGACCAAGCGGCAGGGCGGCGACGCCCCAGTCGATCTTGGTTTCCTTCAGGCGGTTGACGGCGCCGACCGAGGCCTGGATCATGCCGAGCTTGCCATCGAGGAAGATCGCCCGCACTTCATTCTGCTCGTAGGAGGTCGGACCTTCCTCGGCGTAGGGAACGATATCCTTCAGTGCGGTCAGGGCTTCCAGGTTCTGCTTGCTGTCGAGCGTAATCTTGCCATCGCCGTCGATCACCGAACCGTCATTGGTGTAAACCCAATGCAGGAACTGGTGCATGGTGTTGTCGAAGGTCTTCGCGACGACGCCGAAGCCCGGAATGCCGGTCTTTTCCTTGATCGTCTTGGCGTATTCCAGCTCTTCAGCCCAGGTTGTCGGCGGCTTTTCCGGGTCGAGGCCAGCCTGCTTGAACAACTCCTTGTTCCAGTAGAGCGCCTTGGTGGAGAAGGCGACCGGGATGCCCCATTGCTTGCCGCTCGTCGTCACCGTGTCCATGATGTACGGGTAATAGGCGGCCTTCTCGGCGTCCGAGAAGGTGATCGGCACGATCAGTTCGTTGTCGGCAAATTCCTTCAGCGTGCGCGAACCGACATAGGCAAGGGCAACCGGCGTGCCCGCGGCCGCAAGCGTCGTCACCTTGTCCTGGCACTGCGCCCAGCCGACGACTTCCGATGCGATCTTGTAGCCGGGATTTGCTTCTTCCCACTTCTTGATGAAGTCGGCATGCGCCGGCTGCATCTTGTCGCCGCAGGCGATGAAGCTGATTTCCTGGTCGGCTGCCAGCGACGGCAGCGCCGTCGTGGCGAAGAGCGCCAGGGTTGCTGCAATCAATGAGGCATGCTTTTTCATGGTGGTTCCCCTTGCTTTTGAAGCTCGTTGTTGCGGTTATTGTTTCACGGCGCCGGCGGTCAGGCCCGCGACGAGATAGCGTTGCATCAGGAAGATGAGGATGACGGCGGGTGCGATGCCGACAAAGCTCGCGGCCATCAACTCGTTCCAGATCACTTCCTGCCGGCCGAAATAGGCGTAGAGACCGATGGGAAGCGGCATGTATTCGGTCTTCGAGTTGAACGTCAGCGCGAAGATGAATTGCTGGGCATAGGACCCGATGAAGGTGGTGATCGCCACGACCGTGATGCCCGGCATGGCGATCGGCAGGATGACGCGGCGCAGCGTGTAGAAATGGCTGGCGCCATCGACGAAGGCCGCCTCGTCCAGTTCGCGTGGAATGCGCATCATGTAGGTGCGCAACAACCAGATCGCCGAGGGGATGAGAAAAGCGACGCCCGGCACGATCATGGCGAAATAGGTGTTGAGCACGCCGAGTGTGCGCATCAGCCGGAAGAGCGGAATGAGCAGAACCGCGCCTGAAAACATGTTGACCGCCAGGAACGCCGCCAACAGCGGGCCGCTCCCGCGGAACTTGAAGCGGGCGAAGGCGTAGGCGGACGGCACGACGAGGACGAGCACGATAGCCGTGACGATCGTGGAGATGAAGAAGGAGTTGAAGATGTAGCGGGCGAAGCCCGGAACGCTGACCCACATGGTCCGGTAGGCATCGAATGACCCGTTTTCCGGCCAGAACTTGTAGGGCGAGGAAAAGAGGAGGCCGAGCGGCTTCAGCGACACCAGAAAGCCTTCAACGAAGGGCGACAGGATGAACGCCAGGAAGACAAAGATGCCGGCATAGATCGCAATCAGTTCATACCACCGGTAGCGGTTGATCATCGCGGGCTGGGTCATCGGCTGTCTCCCTGAGCAAGGCGGCTGGTGACACGGAAATAGGCCAGGCAGAAGATCGACAGGAAGATGCAGATCAGCACCGCCCGGGCAGCCCCTTCCCCGTACTTCTTTGAACCGATGGCCGTGCGATAGGTGTCGATGATCATCGTCGTCGTCTCACCGTTCGGCCCGCCCTGGGTCAGGATCCAGATGATGTCGAACGAATTGAAAGTGGCGATCAGCGACAGCATCGACATGGTGATCATCGACGGAATGAGCAACGGCAGCGTGATGCGCCGGAAGCGATAGAAGCGCCCCGCCCCGTCCGTCCACGCGGCCTCATAGAGATCCTGCGGGATCGCCTGCATCGCCGCCAGCATGTAGAGGGTGACCAGCGGCACGCCGATCCAGACGTCGGTTATGATCGTCGCCCAGAAGGCCGTCGAGCCCCGCGCCAGGAAGGCGACCGGGCCATCGACGATGCCCCAGTTCTGCAACATGCCCGAAATCATGCCGAACTGGCCGTTGTACATCCAGCCCCACATGAAGATGCCGATCGCCATCGGCACGATCCATGGCGGCATCGTCAACACGCGGAAGAGCGCGCGGCCAGGGACTGCAGCATTGAGCATCGTCGCGCCGAACACCCCGACGATCATCTTGATCGAGACCGAGAAGAACGTCCACACGAAGGTGCGAACGATGACTTCGGCAAAGGTGCTGTTGAAGATCTTGTCGTAATTTGCCCAGCCGACCCAATTCGTCGTCTTCTTCAGCGACGCGTCGGTGAACGACAGGATGAAGGTATCGACAAGCGGATAGGCTACGATGACCGTGACATAGAGCACGGCAGGCAAGAGCAGGATCCAGGCGAAGATGACCGTGCTGCGTTGAACACTCATCCCGCTTCTCCTCTCAAGCCGCGCGTGAATGCAGGGCTTCGTCGAAGCGATCCCAGATCGGCCTGAGATCGATCACGCTCCGCTTGCGCCGAGCCTCGTCCATCGACAATGCCAGGATGCCCGCTTCGAGCGCATCGATCGTGGAGACCGGCAACGGACGGCCGTCGCGCACATGGCCGATGATATCGGTCGCCATCTGTTCGTCGGCGCCATAATGCTGCGACAGTTCGGTCGCCGCGTACTTGTTTTCGATCACCTTCTTGCCGCTCAACATCTCGTGCACATCGAAATAGCCGCGGATGAAATCGCCCTCGGCCATGCCACGCGACCCCATGATGCAGAAGCGGCGGAACTGATCCGGCACATTGAGGTTGGTGTGGAAGTTCATGCCGACACCATTGGCGTATTCGACAATGGCGACCTGGTAGTCGATGATGTCGCCGTCGCTGTCGAACACCTTGTCCGATCCCATCCAGCCGCTTGGCTTGCGATGAAAAAGCTCGAGATCGTTGATGCCCTCGCGTGCGGGATCGTTTGCGGGAATGAAACTCTTGCGCCCACCGAAGCTCGCCACCCGTTCCGGACGGGCGCCGATGACACCGTTGTAGAGATCGAGGTCGTGGCAGCATTTCTCGAGCATGAAACTGCCGGAGTAGCGCTCGTAGCGGCGCCAGTCGCGCATGAAGAAGGCGCCATGATAGGGCTCGATGTGCTCGGATGCCTCGATCGAAACGACCTGGCCAAGCTTCCCTTCGGCAAGCGCTGCGCGCAGGTCGCGGTACATCGGCGCGTAGCGCAACACCAGGCCGACCATCAGGCGCTCGTGGCCGAATTTCGCCATCAGCCGCGCAAGCTCCAGGCTTTCCTGAACGGTCGTCACGATCGGCTTTTCGCTGAAGACCTTGAGGCCGGCCTCAAGCCCGATCCGGATATGATCGAGATGCATGTGGTTCGGTGACCCGATCATCAAGAGGTCGAGCTTTTCGCTGGCGATCAGCTCCTCGGGCGTCGCATAGGCCTTGCCGGCGGAGATGCCTTTTTCGACCAGACCCGGCAGCCCGGCCGGCGCCGGATCGACGTATCCGGCGATCTCGAAATTCTCATCCATGGCTTTGAAAACGTAGCCCAGATATCCCAGACGGAATCCGAGTCCGATTATCCCGACTTTCATGCTCGCACTGTTCCCTTGCCTTATGGCGTAATTTATTTTCGCAGACTGGGACAGATTTTTGAGGTCGTCAACCCAAATCCGCGTATTTTGTAAAATTGTGAAATTCATTTTCATGGAACGCGGCGAATGCCGCTGCGGCAGGCATTTCCCGGACAACCAAAGAGGGTGCGACCTCCGCAACTCTCCGACAGGAGGAAAGCGGTCCAGACCACTATACGTTGCGTGGGTGATTTTTGATCGGTTCAGGCTTTTGCGAGCAAGCGGTTGCGCCAGTGCTGCAGCCGTGGCGATGCCCGGCCAGATAATGGTGGCGGTATCTTGGGATGGTCACCGACCCTTCCCTTCCGCGCGATCTGCGCATTTGGTGCGATCAGGAACGCAACGGCCGGCGCACTGCGAGTGGCAAAAACCTCTTTTTGACGCCTCGGTAGAGCACGCGCCATTCTAGCACGCAGTACTGTGTTCTGACGCAGCGTGCAGCCGGTGACCCAAATGGCATGGCAGGCGGTGGGTGGCGCGGTCCTAGCGTCCCATTCGCGAACCGATGCTTCGTTCGGCTGCCTGCAGGGCATCGTGGATCAGGACGGCGAGCACCGCTACGATGAGGCCACCCTGGACGACGAAGGCAAGGTTGTTCGACTGGAGGCCAGCGATGATCACTTCGCCGAGCGTTCTTGCCGCAACCGTCGAGCCGATCGTCGCTGTCGCCAGGCTGATCACCACGGAGAGCCGGATGCCGGCGAGGATCACCGGCATTGCCAAGGGCAGTTCGATCTTCATCAACCGTTGCCGCCCGGTCATGCCGGTGCCCCGCGCCGCCTCCATGATCGATGGCGGCAAGGTCGTCAGCCCGGTCAGTGCGTTCTCGAAGATCGGCAGCAGACCGTAGAGGAAGAGCGCAATCAGCGTCGGCTTTTCACCGAAGCCGAAGATCGGCACAGCGAGCGCCAGTACGGCGACCGGTGGAAAGGTCTGGCCGATATTCACCAGACTGCGCGAAAGCGGCAGGAATTCTGCCCCCGACGACCGCGTGACCAGGATCGCCAGGGCCAACGCGACCACGATTGCGCCAGCCGTTGCTATCGCGACCGTGCGCAGATGCAGCAGCGTCAACTGCAGCAGGCTGCCCTGGTTATAGATTGCCGGTGCATTTTCCTGAACCAGCGGCCGCAACAGCGGTTCGAACCATTGCGGCTGGACCAGAAAGGCGATGAGAACGGCAAAAGCAACCAGCCGAAACAGAGTTGGAAGGCGCAGCATCACGTTGGCCCCGCGGCACGCTGCACCAGGCCATCAAGGCTGACCTTACCGATGACAGCACCATCGGGCCCGACGACCGGAAGTGCCTTTCGGCCGGACCAGAGCAACGTCGACAAGGCCTCGCGCTGGGTGGCCGCGCTCCCAATCGCCTCGCCTTCTGCCGCACCCGGCTCTACGGCATCGGCGACGGTTTCGATCGCCAGCAGCCGGAACGGTCGCTCGCCGGCGCCGATCAGGCTTTCGACAAAGGCGGTCGCCGGTTTGACGAGCATCTCGGCCGGTGTGGCGTATTGCACCACTTCGCCCTTGTCCATGACGGCGATCCGGTCGGCGAGATGGAAGGCTTCGTCCATGTCATGCGTCACGAGGACGATCGTCGTTTCGAAATGCTTCTGGATTGCCAGCAGGTCTTCCTGCGCCTTGGCGCGAATGATCGGATCGAGCGCGCCGAAGGGCTCGTCCATCAACAGCACCTTCGGTTCAGCCGCCAGCGCGCGGGCAACGCCGACACGCTGCTGCTGGCCGCCGGACAGTTCGTGCGGATAGCGCGGACCGAACGCCACCGGATCGAGTTGAAAGAGCGTCAGCAGTTCGGTGACCTTGACCTCGATGCGGGCGCGATCCCAACCGAGCAGTGTCGGCACGGTGGCGATGTTTTGCGCGACGGTACGGTGCGGAAACAGCCCATGCCCCTGGATCGCATAACCGATCCGCCGGCGCAGTTCGTAGTCCGGAAGCGAGCGGTTATCTTCGCCGTCGAGCTTGATTGTGCCCGATGTCGGCTCGACCAGACGATTGATCATTCTGAGCAACGTCGTCTTGCCGGAGCCTGAGGTGCCGACGATGACAGTGACCGTGCGCGGTGCGATCGTCAGGCTGACATCCCTGACGACGGTGGTTTCGCCATAGCGCTTGGTAATACCTTCGATCTCGATCATGCGCTTTGCACCTGACTGCGGTTGGGTGTGGCCATCTCGATCATTGCATCGAGCACGATTGCGGCGGTGAATGCCAGAAGGACGGTCGGAACGGCGCCGAGCAAAACCAGGTCCATCGCGGTCTGTCCGACCCCTTGAAAGACGAAGACACCAAAACCGCCACCGCCGATCAGCGCCGCGATCGTCGCAAGCCCGATGTTTTGAACGAGAACGATGCGAATGCCGGTGAGAATGACCGGGAAGGCCAGCGGAAATTCGATACCGACAAGGCGCTGAAAGTCCGTCATGCCGATGCCGCGCGCCGCGTCATTGGCTTCTCTCGGCACGCCGGCAAGTCCGACCACGGTATTGGCGACGACAGGCAGAAGCGAATAGAGGAAGAGGGCTACGAAAGCCGGCGCCGTGCCGATGCCGCGGATGCCGATGGCGGCAGCGCCCGGAACATGGATCGCGATCCAGCCGAGCGGTGCAATCAGAATGCCGAAAAGTGCTATCGACGGGATTGTCTGGATCGCATTCAGGACACCGAGCAGGCCGTCGCGCAGCCGCGTGACGCGATGGCAGAGAACGCCAAGCGGAATTCCGACGATCGTCGCGGCGGCAAGCGACCCCAGAGCGAGCGTCACATGCTTGCCGGCCTCCGCCCAGAAGGTATCTGCGCGGCTGGCATACTCCTTGAGAAGGGACAGACCGTCCCACGTGCCGGACGTCAGAACAGCGGCAATGAAGCCTAGGACCGCGGAAAGAAAGAGCACGCGCACCAGCGGCGACGGCCGCAACCGGGCCAGGGCGTCGGCGGCCAGCAAACCGAGCGCGAACAACAGGATCCAGAACCCGGAGGCCGGCGAAACGCGCGCATAGGTGTTTTCAGGTGGCGTCAGATGGCCCGCGGCGGCACCGATGCCGAGCGCCAACGCGGCGATCGTCGCAAAGGCGGTGCCAAGGCGCAGCCGGCTTGGCGTTTTCAGAACCGCGACAATCACGGCCGCCACCACAAGGAGGAGAACAACGACAGTCCATGCCGAAGGCAGTGCTTCGCTTATCGATCTCGCCTCGCCGGCGACAATGCGATTGGCGCGAAAGGTCGCGAAAGGCGCCAGGAACGCGCCATAGGCGGCAAGTGCGGCAATGATCACGCCAAGCTTGTCCACGCGGAACTGCATCAGGTCCCTTCATCTCGCCCGGCTTCCGCTCGACCGACATTCATTGTTTTACATCCAGAAAAGAAAACGCTGGCCGGATGAGCTTATCCGACCAGCGTCGTGCTTTTGCGTCAACCTATTTCAGGAAGCCGTTCTTCTTGAGGAAGTCTTCCGCAACCGCCTTGGCCGGTTCGCCACCGACCTGTACGCGGCCGTTCAGTTCCTGCAGCGTCACCAGGTCGAGCTTCTCGAAAACCGGCTTCAGCAGGGTCTCGATCGCCGGGTTCTCCTTCAGCACCGCCTCGCGGATGATCGGTGCCGGCTGGTAGACGGGCTGCACCGACTTGTCGTCTTCCAGCACCACGAGGCCGGAAGGCGCGATGCCGCCGTCCGTGCCGTAAACCATCGCAGCATTGGCGCCGTTGGTCTGATTGGCCGCCGCAGCAATTGTCGCGGCCGTATCACCACCTGAGAGGGTGATGAGTTGTTCCGGCTTCAGCGTGAAGGCGTAGGTCGTCTGGAATGCGGGAAGAGCCGCCGCAGAGTTGACGAATTCGGACGACGCGGCAAGCACGACGCTTCCGCCGCCAGCAACATATTTGCCGAAATCGGACAGCGTCTTCAGCTTGTTGGCCTCGGCCACGTCCTTGCGCAGGCCGATCGCCCAGGTGTTGTTGGCGGGCGACGGCGTCAGCCAGACGATCTTGTTGGCGTCGTAGTCGAGCTTCTTGGCATTCTCATAGGCCTTGGCGGCATCCTTCCAGGCCGGGTCGTCTGCCTTTTCGAAGAAGAACGCCGCATTGCCGGTATATTCCGGATAGATGTCGATCTCGCCCGCGGTGATCGCCTTACGCACGACAGGGGTTGCGCCGAGCTGCACCCGGTCTACCGTCTTGATGTTGTTGGCATTCAATACGGCAAGAATGATGTTGCCGAGAACGCCGCCTTCCGTGTCGATCTTGGAGGAGACGACGACGTCGGCGCTGGCGGCTGCGGCCGTGAGCGTGAAGGCAAAGGCTGTGCCGATAAGCAGTCTGGTCAGGCGCATGGAATTCTCCCTCGAAATTCAGTCCGGCAGTTTGATCACGGAATAATCCCGCCGTCCGGGCAAGCCATTCCATATATGTCAGTCTCCGACGAAAAATAGGGCTGTGCGTCGCACTCGAGGCGGGCGAAAAATTCCAACATTCAGTAATGCTATTGAAAGTATAGACTACCGCATGGCGCTGCATCCGATTGACCGTTGCAATCTCCAGCGTTGTCGGTCACTTTGATCCTGGCCCGCCAGATACTGCGCTTTCACTCTTGGTTGCGATGCCGCTCGATCCGAACCGCCTGGGGGCTGGCGGCAAGGATTCGCCCGGCGAACGTTCGGGGAATCAATGTCGATCTATTTTCTCGCGCTTCTTATCGGCGTGGTCGCCGGCCTTCGCGCCATGACGCCACCTGCGGCCGTCAGCATTGCGGCTGCCGCCGGATGGCTGCCGGTTTCCGCGACCTGGGCTGCCTTCTTGGGCTTCCGTTTCACACCCTATATCTTCGGGCTTCTCGCTTTGGTCGAGTTCGTCACCGACCAGCTTCCGAGCACACCGAGCCGCAAGGTGCCACAGCAATTCGGCGCGCGCATCGTCAGCGGCGGTTTCTGCGGCGCGGTTCTCGGCACAGCCGGCGGTTCGCTGATCGGCGGCTTGATTGCCGGCATCATCGGCGCGGTGATCGGCACGCTTGGCGGCTATGAGGCCCGCAAGCGGCTGGTTGCTGCCACAGGCGGCAAGGACCTGCCGATCGCTCTGCTTGAAGATGTCGTTGCGGTGCTGCTCGCACTTTGGGTGGTGTCCTCGGTGTTATGACAAAACATTTCGACGCCATCATCATCGGCGCCGGCCAGGCGGGACCATCCCTTGCCGGTCGTCTGACTGCCGCCGGCAGGTCCGTGGCGCTCATCGAGCGCAAGCTTTTCGGCGGCACCTGCGTCAACACCGGCTGCATGCCGACCAAGGCGATGGTCGCCAGCGCCTACGCAGTGCACATGGCGCGCCGCGGCGCCGACTTCGGCGTGGCAACGGGCCCTGTTTCCGTGGATTTCGAGCGCGTGATGGCGCGCAAGGACAAGGTTAGGACCGATGCCCGCACGGGCGTCGAAAATTGGCTCAAGGGAATGGAAAACTGCTCCGTCTTCGAAGGCCACGCCCAATTCGAGGACCCGCACACCATCCGGGTCGGTGAGGAAAGCCTCAGCGCCGACCAGATCTTCATCAACACCGGCGGTCGGGCCGCGACACCGGATTTTCCGGGCGTCGACGACGTGCCTTTTCTCACCAATGTGTCAATGATGGATCTGGAGGTTCTTCCAAACCACCTGATCATTGTTGGCGGCAGCTATATAGGCCTTGAGTTTGCGCAGATGTTCCGCCGCTTCGGCTCCGAGGTGACGGTGATCGAGAAAGGCCCGAGACTGATTGCGCGTGAAGACCCTGACGTTTCCGATGCCGTACTTGCAATTCTGGAGAAGGAGGGCATCCAGTTTCGTCTCAATGCCGAATGCATCCGCTTTGCAACACAGGGCGACGATGTCGCCGCTGGCGTCGATTGCACCTCAGGCGCGCCCGAGATCACCGGCTCGCATCTGCTGCTCGCGACCGGACGGCGGCCAAACACCGACGATCTCGGCCTCGACAGGGCGGGGGTGAAGACGGACGCACGCGGTTATATCGAGGTGGATGACGCCTTGCGCACCAACGTGCCGCACATCTTCGCCATGGGCGATTGCAACGGCCGTGGCGCCTTCACCCACACCGCCTATAACGACTTCGAGATCGTTGCTGCCAACCTGCTCGACGACGAGCCGCGGCGGGTCAGCGACCGCATCTCCACCTATGCGCTCTACATCGATCCGCCGCTCGGGCGCGCCGGCATGAGCGAGACCGAGGCGCTTAAGACCGGCCGCAAGATTGCCGTCGGCAGGCGGCCGATGACGCGTGTCGGTCGTGCGGTTGAAAAAGGCGAGACCGAGGGGTTCATGAAGGTGGTCGTCGACGCCGACAGCAAGGAGATCCTCGGCGCGTCGATCCTGGGCGCCGGCGGCGACGAAGCGGTGCAGAGCATTCTCGACGTCATGTACGCGAAAAAGCCCTACACCACGATCACCCATGCCGTGCACATCCACCCGACCGTTTCGGAACTCATCCCGACGGTCTTCGGCGATCTTAAGCCGGTAACCTGACGGACGGGAAACCGACCGTCAGGTGTTCGTTCAGACCAGTGCAGAGCGTGCGAGATGGTAGAAATACATCGCACCGCGCTCGAGGATGTCGTCGTTGAAGTCGTAACGCGTTGTGTGCAGCCCGCTACTGTCGCCGTTGCCGATCAGCACATAGGCGCCCGGGACCTTTTCCAACAGGAAGGAGAAGTCCTCGCTGCCCATCAGCGGTTCTGCGAGTTCGACGAATGAACCCTCGCCGAACTTTTCGTTGATCACGGTACGGGCGTGGTCGACGGCATCCGCATTGTTGATGGTCGCCGGATAGCCGACCTGCCAACCGAAGGTGACATCGGCATTAAAGCTCTGCGCCTGGAAACGGGCGATCTGCTCGACGCGCTCCTGCAACTGCTTTCGCACGACCGGATCCATCGCCCGCATGCTGATCTCCAGCACGGCGGTATCGGGAATGATGTTCGAGGCCGAGCCGGATTGGAACGAGCCCACCGTCACGACAGAAGGCTGATGCGGCGAGACGTTGCGCGACACAAGCGTCTGCAGTGCCATGACGATGCTTGAGCCGACGACGACGGGGTCGACCGTAAGTTCCGGCTGCGCCCCATGGCCACCCTTGCCCTTGATCGTCAGCGTCAGCACGTCGATCGACGCGGCCATGGCGCCCGCACGGGTCGAGAAAGTGCCGGCCGGCAGGCCCGGCCAGTTGTGAAGTGCAAAGACGCGCTCGCAGGGAAAGCGCTCGAACAGACCGTCATCGATCATCAGCTTGCCGCCGCCGAAATTTTCCTCGGCGGGCTGGAAGATCAGATGCACTGTGCCGTTGAAGCTTGCATCCTGCGACAGTGCCCAGGCCGCACCGAGCAGCATGCTCGTATGACCGTCATGGCCACAGGCATGCATGGCGCCCGGATGTTTACTCTCATAGGCGAGCCCGGTTTCTTCCTGCATCGGCAACGCGTCCATGTCGGCGCGAAAGCCGATCGAACGGTTGCTGTTGCCGCGCTTGAGCGTCGCGACGATGCCCGTCGTCGCCAATCCGCGCGTCACCTCGAAGCCCCAGGACTGCAGCAGGCCGGCGACGAATTCGGAGGTCTTGACCTCTGAGAGGCCGATTTCCGGCATCTGGTGCAGTTCGTGGCGGATGTTGACGAGTTCGGGCAGGAACTCCGACAGGGTTGCGTCACGCATGGGTCTCTCCTCAGGCCATCTGCAGGAACTGGCGCAGGCGCGCCGATTTCGGGTCACGCATGACCTGCGACGGGGCGCCGCGTTCCTCGACGAGCCCCTTGTGAAGGAAGATGACCTCGCTGGAGATGTCGCGCGCCAGCGACATTTCGTGCGTCACCATCACCATGGTGCGCCCCTCCTCCGCCAGCTTCTTGATCACCAGCAGCACCTCGTTGACAAGTTCCGGGTCGAGCGCAGAGGTCGGCTCGTCGAAGAGCATGACCTCGGGCTTCATCGCCAAGGCGCGCGCGATCGCCGCGCGCTGCTGCTGGCCGCCCGAGAGCTGGTTGGGATAGTGATCGCGCTTCGGCGTGATCCCGACCTTCTCCATCAGCACCTCGGCCTCGCCCACCGCGTCCTTGCGGGTCATGCCGAGCACATGCATCGGTCCTTCGATGATGTTTTCGAGGATGGTCTTGTGGGACCAGAGGTTGAAGCTCTGGAACACCATGCCGAGGCGGGTGCGGATATGTTCGAGCTGACGCTTGTCGGCGGCAACGAGCTTGCCGTCCTTGCCCTTCACCGTCCGGATGACTTCACCCGAGACCGTGATTTCGCCCTCATCCGGCGTTTCGAGATAGTTGATGCAGCGCAGAAGCGTGCTCTTGCCTGAGCCGCTGCTGCCGATCAGCGAAATGACGTCTCCGGATTTCGCTTCGAACGAAACGCCCTTCAGCACCTCAACCGAGCCGAAGCTCTTATGGATGTTGTTCACAGACAGTGCGGTTGCGACCATCGTCGTTCCTCCTGTGGCGCGATTGCGCGCCTTGTCTTTATGCCTTCGCCGTGCGGTAGCGGGTCAGCCGCTTTTCGACGACGTTCATGACCCGCGTCAGAATGAAGACGACGGTGAAATAGATGATGCCGGCGGCGATCAACGGTTCGAAGATCAACAGCGACTGGCGCTGCAGCATGCGCGCAGTACCCATCAGCTCAAGAATGGTGATCGTCGAAGCGAGCGATGTCGTCTTCAACAGGATGATCAGATCGCCCGTCAGAACAGGCAGGCAGGACCGCAGCGCCTGCGGCAGGGTGATGCGCCGAAGGATCAGCGAGGAGCGCATGCCGATTGATTTCGCCGCCTCGATCTGCCCGCGCGGGATCGCCTTGATCGCGCCGCGGATGACTTCGGCATTGTAGGCCGCCTGATTGAGGCTGAGCGCAAAGATCGCGTACCACAGGCCGTCGCGAAGATACGGCCACAGGAAGCTGTGGCGAACCCAGGTTCCCGGCAAGACCTGCCCGAGACCATAATAGACGAGGTAGATCTGCACCAGCAGCGGCGTGCCGCGAAACGCGAAGGTGAAGACATAGGCCGGCATCGACAGGAGGCGGCGGGTCGAAAGCCTCGCAAGCGCGACAAGCGTGCCGATGACCAGGCCGAAGATGCCGGCAACGACCGTCAAAAGCAGCGTGAGCGGCGTCGCCTTGATGAGGGCCGGCAGGAAGCCGATGACGTTGGAGATCGTTTCCATCAATGGTGCCCCCGGTTCAGGCGGCGTTCGATCTGGGCGATCACCAAGGCCGAGACGAGCGTGATCAGCAGGAACAGGACGGCCGTCAGCCCGTAGAAGAAGATGTATTGCTTGGTGCCGGCGGCAGCGCGGTAGCCCGTGTAAAGCAACTCGCTGAACGAGCCGAGCACGCTGATGATCGCGCTTTCCTTGGTGATCGAAAGCCAGAGATTGCCCATGCCAGGCACGGCGTGGCGCATCATCTGCGGAAGCACAATACGGGTGAAGACTTTGCGCGGCCGCATTCCGATCGAAACCGCGGCCTCGATCTGCCCCGGAGGGACAGCAAGAAAGGCCGAACGCAGCACTTCCGTCATGAAGGCGCCGGAGACGAAGGCAAGCGCGATGATGGCCGCCCAGAAGGAGCTGAACTGGAAGGTCTCGGCGACGAGGCCGAAATGCTTCAACAGGCGCTCGGCGCCACTTGCGACCGAGAAATAAAGAAGCAGGATGACCAGGAGTTCGGGAAGCGAACGCACGACCGTGGTGTAGATATCGGCTAGAAGGCGGGGAAGACGGTGCTTCGACAGCTTGCCGGCAGCGCCCAACAGACCGAAGACGACCGCGACCGCATAAGCGACCACCGAGACCTGCAGCGTCATCACCAGGCCCCAGGCGAAATCGTCGCCCCAGCCCTCGCCGCCCCAGGCAAGCAATTGCCAGTAATACTCCATCCGTCGCTACCTGTTCCCGATTGGTGTCGTCAGCCAAGGGCTGCGATGATGCCCGGACACTGCGGTCCGTTCGGCAATCGAGGGCGAAGGGCTCGGCCCGACGCCCTCGAAAATGTCTGACTTACTTCTTGCCGAAGATCCACTTGTCGACGAGCGTCTTGACCTGGCCGTCCTTTTCGAGGGCGGCGAGACCGGCATTGATCTTCTCGAGCGTCGCGGCATCGCCCTTGCGCACGGCATAGGCAACGCCCTCGCCGAGAACGGCGTTCTTCGGAACCTCGACCTTGACTTCGTAGTTGGCGCCATCTGGCGACTTCAGGAACGTCTGGATGTAGAGATCCGGGATCAGCACGTAGTCGACGCGGCCGGCGACGAGATCGGCAACCGAGTTGTCGGCGGTGTCGTAGCTCTTTGCTTCTGCGCCCGGCAGGTACTTGGCGACATAGGCCGATTGCACGCTCGAGGTCTGGACGCCGATGATCTTGCCCTCGACGCTGGCCGGATCGATGATCTGGCCACCACCGTCAGCAGCGTCGACCGTCTTGATCTCGCTGGTGTCGGACTTTGCGCCAACGAAGGACGTACCCTCGGTGTAGTAGGGCGTCGAGAAATCGACGACCTTGCGGCGCTCATCGGTGATCGAGAAAGCACCGATGATGAAATCGACCTTGTTTTCCTTCAGCGAAGGAATGAGGCCATCCCACGCCATCTGGTTGATGTCGCACTTCACGGCCATCTTTTCGCAGAGCGCGCGGGACAGGTCCGCTTCGAGGCCTTCCCATTCGCCGCCGGCGTTGACCTGCGTAAACGGCATGTAGGGCTCCGGCGTCATGCCCAGGCGCAGCGTGTCCTCGGCGAAAGCAGCGCTTGCCGCCATGGAAAGGGCGATCCCTGCAAACAGGGCCTTCTTGAACGTTGTCATGATGTTTCCTCCGCGAAAATATGTCTGGATCAGAGCGTGTTGCTGAACCAGCGCAGCGACATGCAGGACAGGCCCGCGTCGATCTTGCCGATTTCAGTCGTCTTCATCGGCACGACCTTGTAGCCGAGCTTGTCGAGCATCTCGATCGTGCGCGGGAAGTCCGAGCCGACCATGACGACATCGTTGACGCGCAGCGCATTGGCCGCTGGTTCTTCACCCTCGGGAATGATCACCTGCTTGAAGCGGTCGAATACGCCCGACTTGGCGAGACGAGCGGTCGACAGCACGGTCTCTTCGTCGAGCAGCGAGCAATCGGTCTTGAAATGCAGCACGCCTTCCGGGGTGGCGACGATCTCGCTCTTGCGGCCGAGCTTGTCGAGGCAGGCCTGCAGCGCTTCGGCGCCGACCTTGTCGGTGCGGGCTGAAAGGCCGATCATCACGCTTTCGCGGGTCGTCAGCACGTCGCCGCCGTCGGCAAGGCCGCTGCCAGGCAGGTCAAGAACGGTCTCGAACATCGCGCGAAGCGTCGGTTCGATCTCGATGGTTTCCTTGACGCGGGTCGCAGCACCCGGGCGAAGCAGGATCGCGCCTTCGGTGAAGACCAGCGCCGGATCTTCGACGAAGATGGAGTCCGGGAAGGCTTCGAGCGCCGGAAGAACGGTGACCTTGACGCCCGCATCCTTCATCGCAGCTATGTAGGTATCGTGCTCGGCCTTCACGCCTTCATAGGTCGGATTGCCGCGGTCATCGGCACGCAGGCCGTTGACGACGGTGGTCGAGGGCGTGCGGACGATGATGTTGTTGAAATTGTAGACGGGGCGTGCTTGCGACATTTGTAGTACCTTTGGCTTGGATGAGGTGCTTCTATCGATCGGATGTGGCGGCGTAAAGCTTTTGCGTACCGGCGGGTTCTCTGCGCGACAAATGCACGCCGGCGAGCATGCAGCGCACTGAGCCACCGGCAAGCTCGATCGTCGGCACGTCGAAGGCGAGCACGCGGGCCGAAGCCTCAAGCGCCTTGACCTGGTCCGGCCGAAGTGACGCAAGCGCCCGCGCCGACATCACGACGACACGGCCATCGGCGCCGTCGAGCTCGATCGCGTTGCCGGCAAAATTCTCGATCTGATCGATCGTGAGATCGATGACCTGCCGGCCCGCTTCCTCCAGGCGCGCGCAAATCTCCTGCCGCCGCGCGACATCGGGGATCATGCTGGTGCCGATCAGCGCGAAATCCGTACCGATGCACATCAGCACGTTGGTATGGTAGATCGAATTGCCGTTGCGGTCGACCGCACCGAACACCATCGGCTCGAAATTGAAGTGGGTGCAGAAGCGCTCCAACGCCACCTCGTTCGTGCGGTTCGATCGCGCTGCATAGGCCACGCGTCCGATATGGTCGAGCACCATCGCGCCGGTGCCTTCAAGGTAAACGCCATCTTTTTCGAGACCGGAATAGTCGATCACGTCCTGGACGCGATACTCGTTCTTGAGCATCTCGATGATGTCGGCGCGGCGTTCGCTCTGGCGGCTTTCCGAATACATCGGATAGATCGCCACGTGTCCGCCCGAATGGGTGGAGAACCAGTTGTTCGGAAATACCGAGTCCGGACGCGTCATCGTCTCGTCTTCGAACAGGTGGACGGCGACGCCGGCGACCGACAGACCTTCAGCCATGCGCGTCACCTCGTCGAAGGCGGCTGTTGCGATCGCCGAGGGCTTGCGCGCCTCGTCTGTCGACTGAAAGGCGTTGTCCTTGGCCGTCATCGGGTTCGGGCCGAAATGGTGCGGACGGATCATCACGACGCCCTTGGGCGCCTGTACGGACAGTCTCTTCATTTCAGGCAACGCTCCGCTCGGCAACGGCAGCTACAACCGGCTGCTTGAACAGACCGTAGAGATCGCGCGGATGCTCGGGCTGCGTCGTCAGGTCAAGCTCGGTGTAGAAGGCCGTGCCCTGGATCCTGTCACGAAGGAAGCGCAGCGCCGAAAAGTCTTCGGTGGCAAAGCCGACGGAATCGAAGATGGTGATCTGCGAGCCCGACCGGCGGCCCTCCGCCTCGCCTGCGATAACGCGCCAAAGCTCGATCACCGGGAAATCCGGCGCCATCTGCTGGATCTCGCCTTCGATGCGCGTCTGCTCCGGATATTCGACGAAGACATCGGCGCGACGCAGGATATCGCCCTGCAGTTCGGTCTTGCCGGGGCAGTCGCCCCCAACGGCGTTGATGTGCACGCCGGCGCCGACCATGTTGTCGGAGAGGATCGTCGCGTTCCGCTTGTCGGCCGTCACCGTCGTGATGATGTCGGCGCCAGCAACGGCCTCTTCTGCGGTCTTGGCGACAACGATATCGAAATCCATGTCGGCGAGGTTCTTCAGGAACTTGTCCGCCGCTTCGCTGTCGATATCGAACACCTGCAGGCGCTTGATCCCGAGCAGGGCCCGGAAGGCGAGCGCCTGAAATTCCGACTGCGCGCCAAGGCCAATAATTGCCATCGAGCGGGCATCGGGGCGAGCGAGATACTTTGCCGCCAGCGCCGAGGTGGCGGCTGTACGCAGGCCGGTCATGATCGTCATCTCGGAGACGAGGCAGGGATAGCCCGTGCTGACATCGGAGAGAACGCCAAACGCGGTCACAGTCTGCAAGCCGACATTCGGATTCTTCGGGTGGCCGTTGACGTATTTGAAGCCGTAATGCTCACCATCGGAGGTCGGCATCAGTTCGATGACACCCGTCTTCGAATGGCTCGCCAGCCGCGGGGTTTTCTCAAAAGCGTTCCACCTGCGGAAATCGTCTTCGATATATTCCGCAAGACCCAACAGGAACGTTTCAATGCCGATCGATTTGACCAGCTCGATTACGTTGCCCACACCGACATACTGAACCACGATTTCATCTCCATCGGGAAATTTGATGGGGTCAGCGTAGGCACGCAAGAAGCGAGTTGAAATTTTAAACTTGCGCAAAATCTTGCAAAAGATTGCGCAAATTGTATAATTCCTCTATTAGATTTTCATGCATATCTTCGATGACCTCGATCACCAGCTTATCTCGCTTCTGCGAGAAGACGGGCGCGCGCCCTACTCCAAGGTCGCCTCGGTTCTCGGCATATCGCGTGCAACCGTACAGACGCGCATCGACCGGTTGCTGGAAACCGGGGCGGTGCTGGGCTTCACATTGCGCGTCCGGCAGGACTACGACCAGCGCGCCATTCGGGCAATCATGATGATCGAGGTCAGCGGGCGCACGACCACAAAGGTGATCAAATTCCTTCGCGGCCTGCCCGAACTTTATGCTCTCCACACCACCAACGGCGCCTGGGACATGGTGGCCGAGATCCGCGCCAACAGCCTCAGCGACTTCGACCGCATCCTGCGCGAGGTCCGCGACGTCGAGGGCGTGCTCAACAGCGAGACGAGCATTCTTCTCAGCACCATCTGAAAGGGCGTACTCCCGCGCCACCACAAATACAGGCATGACCGTGAGCCACATTCCCCAGATCGATTACGACACCGCTTCCGACGCTATCCGCGCCGCGCACGACGAAGAGGTCCAAGTCCGTGGCCGCATGACCAATATGAAGCGTACCCTCTTGCATTCGCCGACGGCGCACCGGATCTATGCCGAGTGGTTCACGCTCCGGGAGGAGTTGCGGCCTGTTCTCGACGACCGGGCGATCTGGCTGCTGTCGCATGCGATCTCCGAGGCGATGAAATCGCCGATCGCAATGGGCTTTTTCCGCCGCGCCTTCGCCAATTCCGGCGTCGACTTCCATTCGCTCGTACCGACCGCTGACGAACAGCGGTTGATCGATTTCGGCCGGGCGATCGTCGCCAATTCGAATGCAGTGCCGGCAGAGACCTGGGATGGGTTGAAAGCACGCTATGACAACACGGCGCTCGTCAACCTCGTGGCATTTGCGGGGATCATGGTCGCAACCGCGCTGTTCAACAACGTGGTCGAAGTCGAACTCGATAGGGAATTGGCGCCGTTCATGGATTGAGCGGGCCGTGGCCCGAGAGGGTCGGGCCACTCAAACAAAGAGGGTCAATCTGCGTATCGGGTCACAAATTCCGGGTTGCCGCGCAAGGTGTTGCTGACGGTGCAGATTTCGTTCTCGGCAGCCTCGGCAATGGCATGCCGGGTCACTTCGTCAAAATCGCCCTTGATATCGAAGACGATCTCGAATTTCCCGATGCGTGACGGTTCGTCATGGGCCTTCTCGCCCGTCACCCTGGCGCTGACTTCGGTCAGCCGGTCGAGGACACCAAAACGGCTGGCGGCAATGCGGGCACTCAAGACCAGGCAACTGGCGAGGGAAGCATAAAGCAGGTCGAGCGGTCCGTAGCCCGGCTGCGATGGCCCGGTGACAATATCGAGTTCACCGCCAGTGACCGACGTCACGTGCGGAAAACCGGTTTTGCCTACCACTGCCGTAGCGCCTGTTTCTCGCGTCCTTACCTTCACGTCTGCCATTTTATCCGCTTTCTCCAATGTTCGCGTACGGGGCTCATCTGGTGTGCACAAGTCCCGATCCCGCCGTCATACCGCGGGCCACAGGTGGCCCGCGGTGCTGATATGTCCGCGCTCAGTCGCTGGCGCAAGTGAGCGCGCCGGAATCAGTTCTTCTTCACGAGGCGGTAGAAGACAAAGTCGGAAGTGGCGCCGTTAACGTAGCCTTCGACCTTGTCCTTCATCGCAACCTGGGTTGCGGCCTGGAACATGATCACGATCGGCGACTTCTCCTGCACCTTGCGCTGCAGATCGACATAGAGGGCCGAGCGCTTGGCCGGATCGGCTTCCTTCAAGGCAGCCTTCGTCTCTTCATTGAGTTCGGCCGGAACCGCCCAGCCGTTACGCCAGGTGGTCGTCGACTGATACTTGTCGTCCGCATTGTCTTCGTTATAGGCGAAAGCCTTGGCGTTCGAATGCGGGTCCATGAAATCCGGGCCCCAATAGAGCAGCATGGCTTCATGGGTGCGGGCGCGGTACTTGGTGATGACCTGACTGCCAGTGCCCGGGATGATGTCGAAGGTGATGCCGGCTTCGGCGAACGAAGCCTGCAGCGATTGGGCCATATCGGTGAACGGCGTCGAGTTGATGACGTCGAGCGTCACCTTGATCGGCGTCTGGATACCGGCGTCAGCAAGGATCTTCTTCGCCTTTTCGACGTCGTAGGTGTAGGGCGTCTCGTCGAGCGAGCCCGGGAAGCCCTTCGGCCAGAAGGCCTGGTGAACGTCCATCTGACCCTTCAGGAAGCTGTCGGTCATACCCTTGTAGTTGACGAGGTAGCGGGCTGCTTCCCAGACGGCTGGCGGCTGCAGGGATGCGGCCTTCTGGTTGAACGACAGGAAGTGAACGGCCGCCTGCGGATAGGATTCGACCTTCATGCCGCCCTTGGCGGCAACGCTTGCCATCTGATCCGGCGTCAGGTTCTTCGCCATGTCGACGTCGCCGGTTTCAAGCATCAGCTGCTGCGTGGCCGCTTCCGCGACGTGGCGGATAATCACGCCCTTGATTGCCGGAGCGCCGCCGAAATAGTTCGGGTTGCTCTGCATGTTCAGAAGCTCGCCGGCGCGGAAAGCCTTCAGCACGAACGGGCCGGAACCGGCCGAGTTCGCCTTCAGCCAGGCATTGCCGTAGTCGCCATCGGCTTCGTTCGCCTTGACGGCTTCCGCATCGACCACCGAGGCCGGACGGGCGGCAAGCACGTTGAGCACGAAGGCCGACGAGAAGTCGCCTTCATACTTGATCGTGACCTTGTTGCCGTCGGCGGTCACCATCTTGTCGATGTTTTCAGGGGTCCAGCCGAGCTGCGTCAGGATGAAGGCCGGCGCCTTGTTGAGCACGACGACGCGCTTGAACGAATAGACGACATCTTCGCCGCGCAGCGGGTTACCGGAAGAGAAGGTGACGCCCTCTCGAAGGGTGAAGGTGATCGTCTTTGCCGCATCGTCGGCGGTCCATTCGCTGGCAAGACCAGGAGAAAGCTTCAGAACGTCAGGCGCATCATACTGCACCAGGCGGTCGTAGGTCTGCGTCACATATTCGCCGGACGAAAACTCATAGGCTTCCGCCGGATCGATGCTGACGATGTCGTCGATGTTCTGGGCAACCACCAGCACTTCGGCGGGTGTCTCCGCCAAAGCTGCCGGCGATACGCTCAGCATAAGGGACGCCGCGAAAACCGCGACCTTGAACATTCTCATCATTGCTCTCCTATTTTCGATGAGGTTTGGTTTTTGTTGTCGTCGCCGGCTTGGGGACTGCCTGAGGCATGCCGGTCTCGTTGGGCAAGGATGTGCGGGATCGGAACAGCGGCAGCGTGCCGGTCCAGATCAGCCGAACGGGTCTATCCGTCTTGTTCCACCAGTAGTGTGGCTGGATGCCCCGAAAGTGCAGGCCGTCGCCGGGGGTAAGCGTGGTCTCGTCATCATCGAGACCGAACAGGATTTCACCCGCGAGCACGTATACCAGCTCCTCGCCCTCATGGCTGAACACTTCCGAGCGGTGCCCGGCGGGGATGGTGATGACGAAGCTGGACAGCTGGTTTCCGGCAAAATCCGCGCCGATCCGTTCATAGGAAACCGGCGAGCCGCCGACGGAAAAGACCATGCGCTCGCTGGCACGCGACAGACCGGTATCGATCGCCGGCGCCAGGATGAAGTGATTGAGCTCGGCGTTCAGCCCCTGGGCGATCTGCGCAAGCGTGCCGAGCGAGGGCATGGCGAGGTCGCGCTCGATCTGACTGAGATAGCCGACGGAGACGCCGGCCGCATCGCTGAGCGCCTGCAGCGTCATATGCATCTGCCGTCGCCGCGCACGCACCAGCGCACCGATCCGCGGCTGACCCGCAGTCGCGGCTCTGCCGGATGCGGTCTCTGCATCCTCAGATGGCACGGTCACGATGGATTCTCCTCCCCAGTAAAATTTTTTTGATTTAAGCAAACTTATTTATATACTCCAAGCGAATTCTTGCGCTATCGACAGCCGCGACCGCAAGCGAACGAGGGATGGAATCGCCACGTGGCAGACAACAATACGACTACAGCGCCCGCGCCGACGCGCCGCGCGGGGCTACAAAGCCCGGGCAGACGGCGCCTTTTTTCGCTGCTGGGCTTTCTCGTCACGCTTGGCGTGACCTTTATCGGCCTGCTCGCAATCACCTTCTTCATCGGCCGCATCGTGCCGATCGATCCGGTGCTCGCCGTCGTCGGCGACCGCGCACCCGTCGCCGTCTATGAGCGTGTGCGCGAGGAGATGGGACTTGATCGGCCGCTGGCCGCCCAGTTCGTCAGCTATGTCGGCGACGTGGTGACGGGCAACTTCGGCACGGCGGTTTCCACAGGCAAACCCGTGATCGAGGACCTTGCCCGGGTCTTCCCGGCAACCCTGGAGATGGCAACGCTCGGCATCATTCTCGGCGTTCTGATCGGCGTGCCGCTCGGCGTTATCGCCGCAAGCCGCCGTGGTTCCTGGCTCGACCAGGGCATCCGCGTCGTCGGCCTGCTCGGTTATTCAGTACCGGCCTTCTGGCTCGGCCTCGTCGGGCTCGCCGTCTTCTACGCGAAGCTGAAATGGGTCGGCGGCCCCGGCCGGGTCGACATCTTCTATGACGGCGTCGTCACTCCGATCACCGGCCTCATCCTCGTCGACAGCATCATTGCCGGCGACTGGGAGATCTTCCGCAACGCGGTCTGGCACCTCATTCTGCCGGCCTCCTGCCTCGGCTTCTTCTCGCTCGCCTATATCGCCCGCATGACGCGGTCCTTCATGCTCGACCAGTTGAGCCAGGAGTATGTGACCACGGCTCGGGTCAAGGGCGTGCCGGAACGGCTCGTCATCTGGCGCCATGCCTTCCGCCCGATCCGCGTGCCGCTGATCACCGTCATCGGCCTTTCCTATGCCGGCCTGCTCGAAGGCTCCGTGATGATCGAGACGATCTTTTCGTGGCCCGGCATCGGCAACTATCTGACCGTCGCCCTGCTCAACGCCGACATGGCGGCCGTTCTCGGCTCGACCCTGGTGATCGGCGCGGTCTTCATCGGCATCAACAAGATATCGGACGTGCTCTATCGCGTGCTCGATCCGCGTGCGCGCTAGGGAGAAGCGGACATGACAACACTTCGCGACTGGCTGATCGACGACAGCCCCGCCTCGCCGATGCAAGCGCGCCTCGGCCGGTTCTACCGCATCTTCGGCGCGCTGATGCACAATCCTCTCGCCGTGGTCGGTGCGATCATCATTCTGGTGCTCGTCTTGACCGCGCTGTTTGCGCCCTGGATTGCAACGCATGATCCGCTGCGTCAGGCACTCGGCGAACGGCTGCTGCCGCCAAGCGCCGCGCATTGGATGGGAACCGACGAACTCGGCCGCGATATCTGGTCGCGCGTCGTCTACGGCGCACGCATCACGCTGGCGATCGTCACCCTCGTTGCCGTGCTCGCCGCACCCGCCGGCCTGGTGATCGGCGTTGCCGCCGGCTATTTCGGTGGGTGGGTCGACCGCATCCTCATGGGCATCACCGACATTTTCCTGTCGCTGCCCAAGCTGATCCTGGCACTTGCCTTTGTCGCGGCACTCGGCCCCGGCATCGAAAACGCGATCATCGCCATCGCCATTACCTCCTGGCCGGGTTACGCCCGTGTCGCCCGTGCCGAAACGATGACCTTCAAGAACTCTGAGTTCATCTCGGCCGTGCGCCTGCTCGGTGCATCGAGCCTCCGGGTCAACCTCGGTCACGTTCTGCCGCTCTGCACCTCGTCGATGATCGTGCGTGTCACGCTCGATATGGCCGGCATCATCCTGACGGCCGCCGGTCTCGGCTTCATCGGGCTCGGCGCCCAGCCGCCGCTTCCCGAATGGGGCGCGATGATTTCGCGCGGCCGCTCCTTCATACTCGATCAATGGTGGGTGGCGACCATGCCGGGCTTTGCGATCATTCTCGTCAGCCTCGGCTTCTGTTTCCTCGGTGACGGCCTGCGCGACGTGCTTGACCCGAAGAGCGGGGAGCAACGCTGATGAACCCGCTTCTCGAAATCGAAAACCTGCGCGTCACCTTCCCGACGCCGCGCGGCGACCTTGAGGTCGTACGCGGCCTCTCCTTCACGCTCGGCCGCGAACGCCTTGGGATCGTCGGCGAAAGCGGCTCGGGCAAGTCGATGACCGGTCGCTCGATCCTGAAACTGGTGCGTGCACCGGGTCGGGTCACGGCAGACAAGCTGACCTTCGACGGCATCGACCTGCTGACGCGCTCCGAACGGCAGATGCGCCCAATCCGTGGCGCCCGCATCTCGATGGTGATGCAGGATCCGAAGTTCTCGCTGAACCCGGTCATGACGATCGGCGAACAAATCGCCGAGGCGCTGCTGACGCATCAGCGCCTGCCGCGTCGCGAAGTGAACAACCGCGTCCTGACCATGCTGGAATCGGTGCGCATCGCCGATCCGGAACGCGTTGCCAAGCTCTACCCGCATGAAGTGTCCGGCGGCATGGGCCAGCGCGTGATGATCGCGATGATGCTGATCCCCGAGCCGGATCTGCTTATTGCCGACGAGCCAACCTCCGCGCTCGACGTTTCGGTGCAGGCCCAGGTGCTCGACATCATCGATGAGCTGGTCAAGCGCAAGGGCATGGGGCTGATCTTCATCAGCCACGACCTCAACCTTGTCTCCAGCTACTGCGACCGCATCCTGGTGATGAACACCGGTGAAGTGGTGGAAGAGTGCAAGGCGGGTGAGTTGATGAACGCCAAGCATCCCTATACGCGCGGCCTCATCGCCTCCATCCCGCGTCTCGACGAAACCCGGACCGAGCTTCCCGTGCTCGACCGCAGCGCATGGGCCAAGAAATGACGGCGATTTCGCTCAAAAACCTCGATATTTTCTACGGCGAAGCGCACATCACGCACGACGTCAATCTCGAGATTGCCGATGGCGAGAGCTTCGCCCTCGTTGGTGAAAGCGGCTCGGGCAAGTCAACCGTGCTGAAGGCGATCGCGGGCCTTGCGCCCGAGTGGACCGGCGAAATCAACGTCTTCGGCAAACCGCGCAGCCATGGCATCGACCGCGCCTTCTCCCGCCAGTGCCAGATGGTGTTTCAGGACCCCTACGGCTCGCTTCATCCGCGCAAGACTGTCGATGCCACACTCGGCGAGGCGCTGACGATCCACGGTATCGGCGATCGCAGTGCGCGCATCGAAGAGGTGATGTCCTCTGTCGGCCTCGACCGGAAATTCCGTTTCCGCTTTCCGCACCAGCTCTCCGGCGGCCAGCGCCAGCGTGTCGCCATCGCCCGCGCACTGATGCTGAAGCCGAAGGTGCTCCTGCTCGACGAGCCGACATCGGCGCTCGACGTCTCGGTGCAGGCGGAAATCCTCAACCTGCTCAAGCGCCTGCGGCAGGAGCAGAACCTGACTTTCCTCATGGTCACCCACAACCTGCCGGTCGTTTCCTTCCTCTGCGACCGGCTGGCCGTGATGCGGCAGGGCCGCATCGTCGAGGTGGCCGATGTTGCCGACCTCAAGCGTGGCGACCTCAAGGACCCCTATTCGCGCGAACTGATGCACATCAGCGCAGCGCACGCGAATTAATCAACATCCCAAGGACATATGATGAACAGTGAACAGATCGCTGCCGCGTTGGCTGAATTCGACGCGGCGATTGCAAGGGAAACCGACGCGGACGCCATCTGGGGTGCGCTTCAGACGCTTTGCCGCCAGGTGATCGGCGCCAAGCTCTTCACGATCATGACCGTCGACATGGTCAACGAAGTCGCCCGCCGCGCCTATACTTCGCATGCCGAGGAATACCCGACCTCCGGTACCAAGCCGATCCGCTACGACAGCTGGTTCGACATCGTTCACAAGGCGCATCAGACCTTCGTCGCCAACACCATTGTCGACATCTCAAAGGTGTTCGGCGACCACGAGACGATCTGGGCGCTCGGCTGCGGCTCGGTTGCCAACATCCCCGTCGTCGTCGGCGGCGAACTGCTCGGAACCGTCAATTGCCTCGACGTCGAGCATCACTACACGCCGGAGCGCGTTGCCCTGTCGAAGCATCTGGAACTGCCTGCCAAGCTGGCGTTTCTCGCTGCCGCCCGGTCAGACAAGAACTGATCTTTCGAGACCGGGGGCATCCATTGCCCTCGGTCTTGACCTCTGTTTCAGCGACCGATCGCCATTCCGGTCTGCTTCAGGAAGAAATGCATCTTCTGCGCCTCGATCGGCACCTCGATCGTGTCGTCCGGCCGGACAGGCGATGCCGCGTGGATCTGCCCTGTGAAGGTCGCTTGCCCCACCCTTCCGAGCGCCAGCGTATGGGGGCCTAGCGGCTCGATATCACGCACCTGTAGCGTGAGCCTCGGCGCATCAACCTCCGACGACATCGTGTGCTCCGGACGAATACCGAGCACGACCGCCTGACCGACAAAAGCACCGAGCTTGTCAGCACGAGCGTCCGGAATCTTGACAGCGATACCCTCATCCGCCCTGAACCACAGCCCGCCATCACCGCGTTCGAGCAGCCCTTCGACGAAATTCATGCTCGGCGCCCCGATGAACGCAGCAACGAACAGATTGCTCGGCGCCTCGTAGAGCGTGATCGGGTCAGCCGCCTGCTCGATGCGTCCCTGGTTCATGACGACAACGCGGTCCGCCATCGTCATGGCCTCGACCTGATCGTGGGTGACGTAGACCGCGGTCGTCTGAAGCCGTCGGTGCAGCAGTTTGATTTCCGTGCGCATTTCAATGCGCAGTTTGGCGTCGAGGTTCGACAGCGGCTCATCGAACAGGAAGACATCCGGCTGGCGCACAATCGCGCGTCCGATCGCGACGCGCTGGCGCTGGCCACCGGACAGGGCGCTCGGCTTGCGGTTAAGGTAAGCGCCCAGGTTGAGAATGCGGGCCGCCTCGGCGACGGACTTTTCAATATCGGCCTTCGCCGTGCCCCGTACCTTCATGCCGTAGCCGATATTCTCCGCCACCGTCATATGCGGGTAGAGCGCGTAATTCTGGAACACCATCGAGCAGTTGCGCAGGCCCGGGCGCAAGTCGGTGACATCACGTTCACCGATCCGCACGGTGCCAGAAGAAGCCGTCTCAAGACCCGCGATCATGCGCAGAGTGGTCGTCTTGCCGCAACCGGACGGTCCGACGAGAACGACGAATTCCCGGTCGGCAATTTCAAGATCGAGCGGCGGGATAACGGTGACGCTACCGAAGGACTTGGTGATCTGCTCCAACCGGACCTGGGACATGCTGACGCCTTTTCTCATGACGATGGCCGGCGCGAAAAGCCGCCGGGATACTGCATGTTTCCGCAAATCGACATCGATTTGAGCAAATATGCAGCAGGTTTCAAGCGTTACGGTGTCTACGACCGGGGCGGTGTGTCCCGGTCGCAGGAATTAGGAAGCCCGCCCCGATCGTTTCGGAGCGGACACTCGATCTTCTTACTTCTGCGGCAGGCCCATCGATGCGCGATAGGCAGCGAGCTGCTTGTCGCGACCGAATTCGTCCGTCAGCTTGTTCCACTGCTCGGCGACGCTATCGAGCGCCTGTTGCGGCGTGACCTCGCCGGCAAGCGCCTTGGAGAGTTCGATCTCGAGCACTTCGGTGTAGGAGAAATAACCCGGCAAGCGCATGTCGAGGGCGATGTTCTTCGCGGTCACCGCGTCCTTCTGCGCCCCCAGGTATTCCTTGGCTTCACGCTCGGAGAAGATCTTCGACCAGAGGTCGAGATTGGTCGTGTGCGAGATGCGATAGGGATTGACGCCGGTACCGCCGGTGATCGCCGCCTGGCCGGAGACGGCAGGGCTCGACAGATACTGGATGTAGTTCCAGGCGGCCTCCTGCTTGGTCGACGATGCGGGCACCGCCGCCTGCCAACCGCCGAAGGCCATGAACGACGTCTGTACGACGTGGTCGAACTTGTCCCACTTCTTGGTCTTGTAGTTCCAGATCTCGTCCGAGCCCGGCAACGATGCCGAGCCGACACTGCCTGCCACCTTCGACTGCTTCGGGTCGGCGCCGATGACGCCGGTATCGCCCCAGCCGATCGACTCGGCGACCTGGCCGCCGGCAAAGGCCGCGTTCACTTCGCCGAAGGAGAAGTTGAGGGCGTTCGGCGGAGCGAGCTTCGATGCGCGGATATATTCCTCGAGGCCGCGGACCCAGCCTGGATTGTTGACCTGTGCATCCATCGTGTCCGGATCGAAGAACATGCCACCCGGATTGTCGGGATGGCTGGTATAGCCGGCGACGTGACTGAAGAGGAACCAGAACTGCTGACCACCGCGACGGAAGGCTTCCGCCGTTCCCCACAGGTTGTTGGTGGGTTGGTTGAAGTATTCGGCGATGTCGAGATACTGCTTCCAGGTCTTCGGCGGCGCCAGATCGTAGCCGTACTTGTCCTTGAAGGCCTTCTGGTTGTCGGCGTTCTCGAACAGGTCGATGCGGTAGCTGTAGGTATGGGCGTCACCGTCCATCGTCTGCGACAGGATCTTGCCGTTCCAGACCATCAACTGCTCGCGATAAACAGGTGCGATATCCTCCCAGTCGGCGCCCTTCTGCATGTCAGCCGGCATTTCCGACAGGAAATCGGTAAAGTCCGGCGCCCAGGCTGGCGCAAAGGCGATGACGTCGAAGGCATCTTCACCGGATGTCAGCGACGTGACGATTTTCGGATAGAGTTCCGACCACGGAAACTCGACGACCTTCACCTTGCCGCAGGTCTTTTCCTCCCAACCCTTGGCCGCGAGTTGCAGCGCGGACGCGATATAGGGTCCGGTCTGCGTGGTCGCCGTCAGTTCGACGCCGGTATAATCGGGGTCGCATCCGAGTGCCGTGCCGGTGCTTGCCATGGCAAGAACACCCAGCGACGCTGATGTCAGTAGCAGTTTCCTCATTCTTTCCTCCCTTGAATGAATTGTTGCCGAAAAACAGGTCGTTATTTGATCGCCCCCAGCAGCAGACCGGAGCGCATGAGCCGGCTGAGAAGCCCGGCCATGACCATCATCGGAATGATCGCCACCAGGGCGGCTGCGGAAATCGCCCACCATTCGTCGCCGCGCTGGCTGTTCTGGCCGGCAACGAGGATCGGCAGCGTCTGCCATCTCGAATTGGTCAGGAACAGCGCGAAAAGGAACTCGTTCCAGACGAAGGCAAGCGTGATCATGAAAGTCGCGATCAACCCCGGCTTCGACATCGGCAGGACGATGCCGAAGAAGATGCGCCATGTGGGCACGTTGTCGACCATGGCAGCCTCTTCGACCTCCACCGGCAGCGCCTCGAAGAAGTCGCGCATCAGCCAGATCACGATCGGCAGCGAGAAGGCGATGTAGGCAAAGGTCAGGCCGATGTAGCTGTCGACCAGCTTGAAGCCGAGTTTGCCCATCTCGGTGTACATCAGATAGAGCGCAAAGGCGGCCACGATCGGTGGGAACATGCGCTGGCTGACGAACCAGAAGACGATATCGTTGTTGCCAAGCTCAGGCCCCGGAAGCCGGAAGCGGCTTGAGAACACCGCCAGGACCAGGGCGGCGATGAAGGCGTAGATCAGCGAGATCCCCTGCCCGAAGCCGAGCACATTGCGACCGAGCAGAAACCCGCCGAAGGCGATGACGACGAAGATCAGCGCTGACAGCAGCCGGAAGCGGAACGTAAATCGTACCAGCGCATAGGCTGCCATCGCGCCGATACCGGTCGCGAGCACCGATGCCGAAAGACCGATGATCGTCGAAGCCAGGAACGTGTTGAAGAATTGGCCGCGTTGGCCGGACAGAAGCTCACGCCAGGCCGTCAGGCTCGGCTCGAAATCGACGAAGGGCAGATAGGTCGGCCCTCCGACGACGGCGATCGGTGTCTTGAAGGATGTGATCAGGACCCAATAGAGCGGAAAGAACGTGATGGCGAGCCAGACAAGGCAGCCGCCGAGCGCGATCCAGCGCCGTTTTCCCTTGAGAGTGCGCACGCTCATTTGTGCTTCTCCAGATACGGCTTGAGGATGGCGAGATAGACGAGGCCGATCACCGTGATGACGATCAGGAAAAGGAACGACAGCGCCGAGGTGTAGCCGAGATTGAACTTCTTGAAGCCCTCCTGGTAGGCAAAGAGCGTCAGCGTCTCGGTCGAGATGCCAGGTCCGCCACCCGTCATAACGAAGACCGTATCGATGATCTTGTAGCTCTCGATCAGGCGGATGAAGACGACGGCGACCGAGATCGGCAGGAGCATCGGAAAGGTGATGTCACGGAACTGCTGCCAGGGCGTGGCGTTTTCGAGCGCGGCCGCCTCATAGACATCATCCGGCAGGGTCTGCAGCCCGGCGAGCAGCATGAGGATGACGAAGGGCGTCCATTGCCAGACCTCGACGGCGATGATCGAGCCGAGCGCCCAGCTCGTCTGTGTCAGAAACGGCAGATTGGGAAAGCCGAGCGCGCTCATCAGTTCGTTGAGCGGACCCATCGTCGGGTTGAGCACCTGGCGGGCAATCAGCGCTGCGGCAACGGGCGCGACAAGCATCGGCAAGAGAAAGCTGACGCGAAAGATGCCCTCGCCCGGCACCCGGGAATTGAGCGCAAGCGCGACGGAAAGACCGATCACATATTGCAGGCCGACGGAAATGAAGGCGATCAGCGTTGTCGTCCCGGTCACGTGCCAGAAGCGTGGGTTCTGCAACAGATCAGCATAATTACCGAAACCGACGAAACGCGCCGGCATCGGCGGCACGAGGCGCATGCTCATGAAGCTGGTGGTCAGCGAATAGATCAACGGAAAGATTGAGATCACCAGAACGATGATCAGGGCGGGCCAGATGAAGAAGTGCTTGATCGGATCGTTGCGCGTCGTCATGCAGCCGCCCCTTGCGCGAGGAGAGCCTCGATCTCCGCAAGCGTCGGCATGGCAGGCGCCGTGCCGCGACGGGTGACCGAGATCCCGGCCGTCGCACAGCCGAAGCGCGCCGCATCGACCGGTGCCAGCCCTCGCGCCAAGGCTGCTGAAAACCCGCCGACGAAGGCATCGCCCGCACCGGTCGTGTCGATCACCGGGCCGCTTGCCATCGCCGGGACGAAAACCGACTGGCTCTGATTGTGGAGAAGAACGCCTCTTTCGCCGAGCGTGATCAGTGCCGACTTTGCGCCCTTTTTCAGAAGCGCATCACCCGCCCGCCGTGCATCGTCAGCCGTGGCAAGCGCAAAACCAACGAGTGCCGCCGCTTCGGTCTCATTCGGGACGATGTAATCGCAAAGCGGATAGATCGCATCCGGGAAAGGTTCCGCCGGCGCCGGATTGAAGACAGTAACGACGCCTGCCGCATGTGCAATTTCCAGCGCTCGCTGGGCGGCGGCCGCAGGCTGCTCCAACTGCGTCACGAAGATACGCGATGCTTCGATCGTATCCCGCGCCGCCTCGACATCGTCGATGCCGATCGAGCCGGCCGCGCCGGGATAAACGATGATGGCGTTCTCGCCATTCTGATCGTTGACGTAGATGAAGGCGGCGCCGGTCGGTAGGTCGTCCATCTGGACGATCTTCGGCGTCACGCCCGCCTCGGCATAGGTGCGAAGCGCCATATCTCCGAAGGTATCGCGTCCGATTTTCGAGATGAAGGATACCGGACTGCCGGCACGTGCCGCCGCAACCGCCTGGTTCGATCCCTTGCCGCCGGGCCCGACCGAGAAGCCGCTCCCGGTAATCGTTTCGCCGACAACGGGCATACGCCGCGCCAGATAGGCCGTATCGGCCACGAAGATCCCGAGGATCGAAACACCAACCTTCATTCCTGCCTCCCCTGGTCACACCGCTGCGAGGGACGAGCGGAGATCCAAGATAAATTTCACGCGTTCGGATGTAGTGGCGATCAGCTCGGAGAGCCGACGCGCAGGCGGACCTATGGTCAGTCAGGTCGCTTCAGGTGGAATGACGCCCTTGGTGAAAAGGAAGCAGCCATAAAAGCGCGTCTCACCGGTGGTAATGACGCAATAGGCCTTCTTGGCTTCTTCATAAAAGGCGAAGCGTTCGATGCCGTACATCGGCGCGGGCTTGCCCTCGGCGCGATCGATTTCGGCCTGGACTTCCTGTTGCACAGCGGGAACTTCGCTCGGCGCGCCCATGATCTCCATGCGGCCTGCCGACGGCTGCAGTGGCGTGTCGAGGGGAAGGACCGACAGAACCGCCTTCACGGCGCGGGCAGCAGAGACATTGTCGATCCGCAAAAGCTTGCCAAGCGTGGTCTGCCTGGCAATGGCATCGGACGGAAAATTGGTGTCGGAAATGATCAGCGTATCGCCGTGCCCCATCGAGCGAAGCGCGTGCAAAACATCGGCATTGAGTGCCGGGTCCAGATTCTTCAGCATGGACAACCCTCCTCCAGACGCCGGCTCGCATGCTTTCGAGTGGCGCGAAACTCAGTGACGCCATGGCGGCGCCACCTCTCCCAAATCAACCCTACAACGTTGCAGTCGTTACATTCTCGGGCCGGCTCCCCCCGCCCCGAGATCTGGAACCCTTACTCGCCGTAAGGGATCCAGATGTTCTTCACGTCGGTCGCGCGGCGCAGATAGGCTTGCCCTTCTGCCGCCGAGCGATCGAACCAATCGGTCGCCTTGCCGTAGTCGACGAAGGTCCGCTTCAGATTGCCAGCCGAAAGCCTCTCAACCATTGTCGAAAGCTCCTGCGTGCCGAAGGCCCACAGCGCGTCAACGTCGTTGTGGCTTGCGAGCGTCTTTGCCAGTTCCATCGCCGAGCCCGTGACGATGTTGATGACACCGGCCGGAACGTCCGACGTTTCGAGGATCGAGTAGAAGTCGGTTGCCGCCAGCGGATGCTGCTCGCTCGGTACCGCCACGACGCGGTTACCGGTGGCAATCAACGGCGCCACCAGGCTGATGAAGCCGAGCAACGGCGCTTCCGTCGGGCAGATAACGCCGACGACACCGATCGCTTCGGGCATCGCGAGCGCTACGCCGCGCAGCGGCGGCTGATGGACCGCGCCTTCGTACTTGTCGGCCCAGGCGCCGTAGGTGAAGAGCCTGGATATCGAAGCCTCGACCTCTGCCTTCGCGTTGGCTGCGGATGCGCCGGTCATCGCGACGATGCGGTCTGCAAACTCATCAAGCCGGCCGCTGAGGTTCTCGGCGATGTAGTAGAGGATCTGCGCCCGATTGTGCGATGTCGCCGACGCCCAGCCGGAAGCCGCGTGTGCGGCAACCACGGCGTTGCGGATATCCTTGCGGTTGCCTTCACCGACTTCGCCGATGACTTTGCCCTTGGGCGAAAGCACGGGACGCGAATAGTTGCCATCCGGACGGGCTTGCTTGCCGCCGATGAAAAGCTTGGCGGTGCGATCGAGCGACGGAGCCGAGAAATCGCCGGACGCCTGCTTCAACACCGGTTCTGCCGACGCTGCGCGCAGCTTGCGACCGACCCAAGCCTTAGGCTTCAGATACTCATAGCAACCTTCACGGCCGCCCTCGCGGCCGAAGCCGGATTCGCGCTTGCCACCGAAGCCAGCCGCCGCATCGAAGAGATTGGTGGCATTGACCCAGACGACACCGGCCGCGAGCTTGGCGGCAACGTTAAGCGCCAGACCGATCGTTTCGCTCCACATACTTGCAGCCAGACCATAGCGCGAATGGTTGGCAAGCTGGATCGCCTCTTCCGGTGTGCGGAAGGTCATCGACACGGCGACGGGTCCGAAGATTTCTTCGGTCGCGACGATCGACGTCGGCTGAACATTGGTCAGCAATGTCGGCGGATAGAAGCTGCCGCCCTTCGGCAACTCGATCTTGGGCTGGTGGAGCTTCGCGCCTTCGGCGACACCCTTGGCGACCAGGCTCTCGATGCGCTGCAACTGCACCGGTGCGACGATCGCCGCCATGTCGATCGCCTTGTCGAGCGGATGGCCGACACGCAGGGTCTGCATGCGCCGCGTCAGACGATCGTAGAAGAGCGGAGCGATGCCTTCCTGAACCAGAAGCCGGGAACCGGCGCAGCAGACCTGGCCCTGGTTGAACCAGATAGCATCCACCACACCTTCAACGGCGCCATCGATATCGGCATCATCGAAGACGATGAAAGGCGACTTGCCGCCGAGTTCGAGCGTCAGCGACTTGCCGGTGCCTGCCGTCTTTTCGCGGATCAGGCGGCCGACTTCCGTCGAGCCGGTAAAGGCGATCTTGTCGATGTCAGAATGCTCGACGATCAATGCACCGGTTTCACCCTCGCCGGTCACGACGTTGAGCACGCCCGGCGGCAGTCCGGCGGCAGCGGCAAGTTCGGCAAACAGCAACGCTGTCAGCGGCGTGAACTCGGCCGGCTTGAGGATGACGGTGTTGCCGAGCGCCAGGGCCGGAGCGACCTTCCAGGCGAGCATCAGGAACGGGAAATTCCAGGGGATGACCTGGCCGACGACGCCGACCGGAACCTGATCGGCAAACTCGGTTTCCTGCAGCTGCGCCCAGCCTGCATGGTGGTAGAAATGACGCGCGGCCAGCGGAATGTCGATGTCGCGTGTTTCGCGGATCGGCTTGCCGTTGTCGATGGCCTCGACCACCGCGATCAGGCGCGCATGGCGCTGGATCATGCGGGCAAGCGCATAGAGGTGGCGGGCGCGGGCATGGCCCGGCAGCTTGGACCAGGGGCCTTGCGCCTTGCGTGCCGCAGCGACCGCGTCATCCACGTCCTTGGCGCTGCCAAGGGCGACCTTCGCCAGCAGCGCACCGGTCGCCGGCTCATGGCTCTCGAAGGTCTTGCCGGACGACGGCGCAACAAACGCGCCGTTGATGAAGTGGCCGAACGTGCCCTTGTGGCGCGCCAGCCACTGGCGGGCTTCGGTGTCGGCTTCCGGTGCGGGACCATAGGACATTTCGTCAAAATACCTTGCGACTGTCATCGGGATCATCCAATCGGGTGTCGGTTGAGGGCCGAATAGGCGCCGGTCACGTGATGTTCCAGCTGGCGCTCGATATCCCCCAGCAGGCTCGATGCGCCGATACGGAACAGATCCGGCTCCAGCCACTCGCGACCGAGTTCGTCCTTCATCAGGAATTGATAGTTGAGGATATCCTTGGCGGCCGAAATGCCGCCAGCAGGCTTGTAGCCGACCTTGATGCCGGTGCGCTCCTGATAGGCGCGGATCATGCGCAGCATCACCAGCGTCACCAAGAGGGTGGCGTTGACACCCTCCTTGCCGGTGGATGTCTTTATGAAATCGGCGCCCGCCATCATGCAGACGAGTGACGCGCGCGCAACGTTGCGCAGCGTCTTCAGATCGCCGGTCGCCAGGATCGCCTTGACATGCGCATCGCCGCAAGCGGCGCGGAAGTCGCGCATCTCGTCATAGAGAGCCTGCCAGTTGCCGGTCAGCACATGCTCGCGGGTGATGACGATATCGATTTCCTTGGCGCCGTCGGCAACCGAGGCCTCGATCTCGCGTAGTTTGACATCATGCGGAATGAGACCGGCGGGAAAGCCGGTGGAGACGGCAGCAACCGGAATGCCTGAGCCATCGAGTGCCTCGACCGCGGTCGAAACGAAACGGTGGTAAACGCAGACGGCGCCGGTGGTGATGCCGCGGCTGCCCATGCCAATCGCATCGAGGATGTCCTGGCGCACCGGCTGGCGCGCCTTGGCGCAGAGACGCTTGACGCGCTCTGCCGTATCGTCGCCATTGAGCGTCGTCAGATCGATGCAGGTCACGGCCTTCAAAAGCCACGCGGCCTGCGCGTCCTTTTTCACCGTCCGGCGGCCAGGCAGCGTCGCCACGCGCCGTTCGGCAGCCGACAGATTGACGCGCTGATCGACCACCCAGCCGAGATCGAGTTCCGTGCCATCATTGCGCGGCCAGTTGTGACTCGAGGCCGCAGGTGCCACGGCCTTCGCGGTCACATTCTTCACAGCAAGGTCTTCCAAGCGATTGCTCCTCGAACTCCCTGACATCGCAGCACGATACCACGGCTGTTATCCGCGTCGGCGGCGATTCTCATTTTGTTATTTTTCTATCGTATTTTTGTTAGCATTCCATCAGATGTGCAAAGTGTCAAGCGCCACAATCGCGTTTCGATGGAATCCTGTCATTTTCTCGGCGAAGCGTCAGATCGCCGGAAAGAGGGTGTCGCCGTCTTCGGTGATCACCGAGCGAAAGACGTTCATCGGCGCAAAGAACGCCGGCTTCAGCTTGCCGATCTTGCTCAGGTCGACAACGAGGTGGCTTTCGCGCGCCAGCGAAATCACCTTCTGCTTCACCGCCACTTCGTGAAAATGCACGCAGGTTGCACCACGTCCGGGGTCCACACCTGCGGCGGAAAGAAAGGCGACATTGATCCCCAGCGAATCGAGCGTTTCTAGGCCAGAATTGCCAGAAAACGACGCCGACGCCGGATGGTAGACACCGCCGAGCATGACGATGCGGACATTGGGCTTTCGCGTCAGCCTGTCAGCCACATTCAGCGAATAACATACTGCAGTAATTGAATAATTCTCAGGAATGAGATCGACCAGATATTCGAGCGTCGTACCGCAATCGATAAAGATGGTTTCGTCCGGACGGATGTGCTGGGCCGCATGCACACAGGCTTCGCGCTTTGCCGCAGCATGACTGTCGGCCTCACGCGCCAACTCATACGGCATATCGCCATCCATCTCGCCCGCCGGCACGATATGGCCCCCCAGGAAGGTGAATTGCCCCGGATTGTCGGCGACGTCGCGCCGAACGGTCATCTCGGAGACCCCGAGCAAGGCTGCGGCATCGCGTAGATGAAGAACGCGGCGGCCCGAGAGAGCGTCGGCGAGTTGGATGATGCGGGATGTCTTGCGGCTGGCCATGATCGTTCCGTCTGTCCGGTCGTTCGCGCCAACACATCGCAACTAGGATGGCCGAACAATATTTGTGATAATTATCACAAAGTGTCGCTATTGGGCAAGCAACTTCACACGGCCCGGCGAAAGCAGACGACGGAGACTGCAACGCAAGCCTCCGTCGTCCAAATCTTCACGTTGAGAACGCCAAGGGCGGCAGATCCATTGCCCGCCGCCGCTATTCGTCCGGCTAATTGCCGATCGGCGCCGTGCGTGCCGCCAGCCAGGCAGCCGTCGCGGGATCGAGCACATCTTGCATGGTCTTGGCAACGCGCCAATGATAGGCGTCGATCCACTGCCTCTCGGTTTCGCTCAGAAGCCTGATATCTGCGAGCCGCAGATCGATCGGCACCAGCGTCAGGCTGCGAAAGCTCATGAAGCCGTCGCCGTCATCGATCACTTCCACCTGGTTCTCGATGCGGATGCCGTATTCTCCGGCCTTGTAGTAGCCGGGCTCGATGGTCGTCACCATGCCCGGCCGCAATTCGATCTCGTTGACGCGGCGGTCGAAGCGCTGGGGCTGCTCGTGCACCGACAGGAAATGACCGACACCGTGACCGGTGCCATGATCGTAGTCGAGCCCAAGGTCCCAAAGCGGCCGGCGCGCAAAGGCGTCGAGGTGATGGCCGTAAGTCCCTTTCGGAAATTTGAGCGAGGCCATGGAAATCAGCCCCTTGAGGACTGCTGTATAGGCGCGGCGGATCTCATTGTTGACCGGCCCGATTGCCGTCGTGCGCGTCGCATCCGTCGTTCCGGTAAAATACTGGCCACCGGAATCGAGCAGATAGATGCCACGTGAGGTGATTGGTGCATTGCTCTTCGTGCTGGCCGCATAATGGCACATGGCAGCATGGCCGCCGGCAGCCGAGATCGAACGAAAACTCGGCTCAACGAAGGTTTCTTCCATCAGGCGGAAGGTGAGGATACGATCCTCCGCCTCCAGCTCGGTTACCGGACGCCCTTCCTCCTCCCGCTCGGCCGCATTGGACTCCAGCCAGGCGAAGAACCGGATCCACGAGGCGCCGTCATGGCGATGGCAATCACGGAAGCCCTCAAGTTCGACAGGGTTCTTCAGCATCTTGGCAAGCGTGATCGGGCTGCGCAGAAGACGAACATTGCCGCCGGCTTCACGCGTCGCGTGGGCAACTGCCGAAGGGGCGAAGCCGGGATCGACGAGCGCCACCCGCCCGGCGGTCGCGGTACGGACCCGATCGAGCAGCATATCCGGCTCGGACATCGCCACGCCTTCAAGTTCGAAGTTCGAGAGATCGTTCGGCAGTTTGCGGTGATCAACCAGCCATTCGACCCGGCCCTCCCTGTCGGCAATCATGAAGGACTGCGGCATCGGGTTGAAAGCGACGTCACGGCCGCGGACGTTCAGGAACCAGGCGATGTTATCGGGCTGCGCCTCGATCAGGACGTCAGCGCCCTGCTCTTCCAGCATCTGGCCGATGCGGCGCTTCTTGTCGGCGACGCTTTCGCCGGCATAGTCGCGTGACAGAGCAATCACATTGCCAAGCGGGCGTTCGGGCTGGTCCGACCAGATCGCATCGACCAGATCATCCGTCACCGCAATCCAGTCTGCTCCGGCTGCTGCGACGGATTGGCCGCAGTCGGCATCCCAGGTGGACGGCAGCAGCATCGAGTTGAAGCCGACGCGTTCGCCCTTGCGCAGGTTCTTCCGCAGCCAGTCCTTCAGCGGTGCATCGTAGAAATGCTCGATGGCGAAGCAGTCGATATCGATCTCTTCGCGTACCTGAACCTGATAGCGGCCATCGACGAAGATCGCCGCGCGGTCGCGCATGACGATCGCGACGCCTGCCGAACCGGTGAAGCCGGTGACGAAGCCGAGCCTGTTGTCGTGGGGCGCACAATACTCGCCTTGATGCTCGTCGAACCGCGGGATGACGTAGCCGTCCAGCCCCTGTTCGTCGAATTTATGGCGCAGGGCCTCTACCCGGCTGGAAATGTCCGGCCTGTCTTTCGATGTCATGTGGTCTTTCCCTATTGGATAATGGTCTTCACGCGCCGCCGATCGCCTCGGCGAAGTGACAGGCGGCCATGCCGTTGCCGACGGGCCGGAGCGCCGGCTTTGCCCGACGACAAAGCTCCGCCGCGTGCGGGCAGCGGATGTGGAAAGGGCAGCCTGGCGGAATGTCCAGCGGGCTCGGCAACTCACCGGAGAGCGCCGGCGCCCTGCGTCGCGCCGTCGGATCGAGCGAGGGGGCTGCGGCCAGCAAGGCTTGCGAATAGGGGTGCATCGGCTTGGAAAACAGCGCCTCCGAAGGACCGACCTCGACGATAGCACCGAGATAAATCACCGCCACACGATGAGAGACATGCCGCACCAGCCTGAGGTCATGGGCAACGAACAGCACCGTCAGTCCAAGGTTGTCCTGTAGCTCCAGCAGCAGGTTGACGACCTGCGCCTGGACGGAAACGTCGAGCGCGGACACCAGCTCGTCGGCAACAAGGCAGGTCGGCTCCAGCGAAAGTGCCCGCGCGATTCCGATGCGCTGCCGCTGGCCGCCGGAAAATTCGTGCGGATACTTGTCGGCGGCACCATCCGGCAATCGCACCAGATCGAGCAGTTCATCGACGCGGCGATCGATGCCGGCGCCCTCGCGCATGCGATGGACCGTGATCGCTTCCCGTAGCGTGTCGCGCACCGTCATGCGCGGATTGAGCGAGGTGTAGGGATCCTGGAACATCATCTGGACGCGCTTGTTATAGCCGCGTCGCCTGGCGCCCTTGAGGTCGATGACACTTTCGCCCTCGAAGCGGATATCGCCCGATGTCGGCCAGTTGAGGCCGGCGATGCAGCGCGCAAGAGTCGACTTGCCGCAACCGGACTCGCCGACGATCCCCAGCGTTTCGGCCGGCATCACGTCGAGATTGACGCCATTCAAGGCAGAGACGACCTGCCGCGGCCGACCGGCGAGCGTGTCGGACAAAGAGCGGCGCTTCTCGAAGCGCATGAAGAGATCGCGAATGGAAAGCAGCGGCGTGGCTGTCTGTTGTACTGACTCAATCATTGCGCCGCCTCCCGAACGCTGAAATGTGCGAGGGCTTCCTCGCGGTGGTGGCAGGCGACCTGACGGAGCTGCCCAGTGGCTGCCAGACCAGGACGAACATCGCGGCATTCCGGCCCGGCCACGGGACAGCGCGCCGTAAATGCACAGCCGGCTGGCAATGCGTTGAGCGACGGCGGCGCGCCGGGGATGGAATAGAGCGGCGTGCGCGGTGGAACGTCGCGCGGAATGGAGCGCAGCAGCCCGAGGGAATAGGGATGCCGGGCATCGCCGATGACATCGGCCGTCGGTCCGGTCTCGCAGAGCCGGCCGCCATACATGACTGCCACCCGGTCGCAAGTCTCCGCCACCACGCCCATGTCGTGGGTGACGAGGATCACGGCCATGCCGAGGTCGCGGCTGAGCGCTTGGATGAGCCGCAGGATCTGGTCCTGGATGGTGACGTCAAGCGCCGTCGTCGGCTCATCGGCGAGCAGCAGTTGCGGATTGGAGGCAAGGGCTATGGCGATCATCACCCGTTGCCGCATGCCGCCGGAAAATTCGTGCGGATAGTCCCCGAGCCGGTTGCGCGCGGCTGGAATGCCGACCATGTCGAGCA
Source organism: Sinorhizobium sp. A49 (assembly GCF_002002725.1). Taxonomy (GTDB): domain Bacteria; phylum Pseudomonadota; class Alphaproteobacteria; order Rhizobiales; family Rhizobiaceae; genus Ensifer. The sequence continues at coordinate 50,353 of NZ_MUNW01000051.1, forward strand.
GTTCGATCGCGCGCGCCTTTCTGGCTTTCCCATCCAGATCGGTATGGGCGGCGAGGTTTTCCGATATCTGCAAGCCAACGGTCAGCAACGGGTTCAGCGACGACATCGGTTCCTGAAAGATCATCGCGATCTCGCGTCCGCGCACACGCCTCAGCGCTCCCTCATCGAGCGGCACGAGGTCCCGCCCCTTCCAGAAGATCTCGCCCAGGACGCGACCGCGCGGGCGCACGATGCCGAGGATAGAACGCAGCGTGATGCTCTTGCCCGAGCCGGATTCACCGACAAGCCCGAGGATCTCCCCTGCCTTCACCTGAAAGGAGACACCGTCGACCGCGACCAGGGGACGTTCGGCCAGGCCGAACTCGGTGCGAAGGCGCCTGACGTCCAGAACCGTTTCTTTCTCGAGTTGGTTCATGTCAGCGCCCTTTCGGTCGGAGCAGGTCGGCGAGCGCGTCGCCGACGAGGCTGAAGCCAAGGCCGGTGAGCACGATGGCAATGCCCGGCATCAGGCTCATCCACCACGCCGTCAGCAGAAAGTTGCGGCCTTCTGCGATCAGCACGCCCCATTCGGCGGCCGGCGGCTGCGCACCCAGCCCGAGATAGCCGAGCGACGAGCCGAGAAGGATGGCGAGCGCCATGTCGGTCATCCAGTAGACGATGATCGGCGAGATCGCGTTGGGGAGCAGATGCCGGAAGATGATGCGCCGGTCGGAATAGCCAAGCACTCGGCCGGCCGCAGCGTAATCATTGGCCTTTTGCGCCATGATCTCGGCCCGCGTCAGACGGGCGTAATAGACCCAGTTCACCGCCGTGATCGCCACATACATGTTGACGAGGCCAGGCCCGAGAACGGCGACAATGGCGATGACCAGGACGAGGAACGGAAAGGTGATGATCGCATCGACGCAGCGACCGAAGATGGTGTCGGCGATACCGCCGTAATAGCCGACGAAAGCGCCGACCGTAACGCCGATCAGCAATGCGAAGATGGTAGCGAAGAACGCCATCTGCATGTCGACGCGATAGGCCCAGATAACACGCGAGAGCACGTCACGGCCGAAATTGTCGGTACCGAACGGGTGGGCAAGGCTCGGCCCCTGCTGGATCGCGCTCAGGTCGAATGCGAGCGGATCGTAGGGCGCGAGCACCCCAGGGAACAAGGCCAGCGCAATAGACAGGGCGAGGATGGCGAAGCCGATAATGAACGACGGCCGCGAGAAGGCCCGGCCAAGGAAGGCGCGCAGACGACCCGCCTTGCGGATGGGAGATTGCACGACCATGCTCATGATTGACGAAGCCTCGGGTCAAGCCAGGATTGCACGATGTCCGTCAGCAGGAAGACGACGGAAACGATGACAGCGAAGGTGAGCGTCAACCCCTGGATCAGCGGGTAATCCCGCGCGAAGATGGCCTCCAGCATCAGCCGGCCGACGCCCGGCACCGCAAAGACGGTCTCGGTGACCAGCGTTCCGCTCATCAGGTTGCCGATGGAAAGACCAAGCAGCGTCACGGTCGAGACCAGCGCGTTGCGCAGCACGTGCCGCGTCATGACGATGCGTCGCGAAAGGCCCTTGGCGCGGGCAAACTGCACGTAGTCGGCGTCGAGAACCTCGATCAGAGAAGCCCTGAGATTGCGCAGGATGATGGCCGACGTGTAGAGCGCGACGCTGAGCGCCGGCAGGATCAGGTGGTGAAGGTTGTCGAGAAAGCCCGTGCCGTAGCCGCCAACGGGAAACCACCGCAGCTGCGCCGCAAGCACCGTCAATAGCACCAGACCGATATAGAAGACCGGCATGGACAGGCCGACCTGGAAGACGCTGCGGATTGCGACATCAACGGGACGATTGACCCGCGAGGCGGCAAGGAAGGCCAGCGGACCGGCAAGACAGATCGCCAGCAGCACGGAATAGAGCGCCAGGAAGATCGTGGTCGGCAGCCGCGCGAGGATGATCTCGGTGACCGGAGCCTTCAGCATGATCGAGCGTCCGAGATCGCCGGTCAGCGTATTCTTCACAAAGACGAGGAACTGGATCGGCAGCGGCTGATCGAGACCGAGATTGTGGCGGATCTGCTCAAGCTGCGCGTCCGTGGCCTTGGCTTCGGCCATGGCGATCGCGGGGTCGCCCGGCAGCAGACGGACAAGCAGGAAGATGAAGATCATGACCAGAAGAAAGGTCGGAATGATCTGCAGCAACCGCGCCAGAAGATAGGATAACGAGGGCATGGATTGAACCTTGTGAGCGATGCCGGGCAGCGCTTGCCGCCCGGCATCGGGAAATCAGGCTGTCGTCACTTTGCCCGCCAGGCCTCGGCGAAATCGTTCGCACCGAGCGGCGTCTGCACATAGCCCTCGATCGACTTCGAGACAGCGACGGCAAAGGGCGTTTCGAACAGGAAGAGCAGCGGCGCGTCCGCGGCATAGATCTCCTGCATCTTCTTGTATTCATCCTTGCGCTTGGCCGGATCGACTTCGACATTGGACGCTTCGAACAGCGTGTTGAATTCCGCGTTGTTCCAGCCGGTGCCGACGGCCTGGCGCTGCTTGTAGTAGCCGAGCCAGCCGGTGACCTGCGCCGGGTCGTTGACGTCGTTCGCCCAGCCATAGGTGTGGATGTCGAAGTCGCCAGAGCGGTTCTTCTCGCCGCGCGTCGGATTGTCGACCTGTTCGACCTTGAGGTTGACGCCGAGCGGCGACCACATCTGCTGCAGGGCCGTGAACAGGGTCGCGTCATCGGCGCTGCCGGCAAGCGTCGTGAACTTCACCTCGAAACCGCCGCCAAGGCCCGCCTCGTCGAGCAGCTGCTTGGCCTTTTCCGGATTGTAGGGATAGAGCGGCTCGGGGCCGTAATGAAGCTGGGTTGCCGCCGACATCAGCGAGGTCATCGGCTTGCCGGTATCGAACGTGACGAGCTTGATCAGTATGTTCTTGTCGGTCGCGTAGTTCAGCGCCTGTCGCACCTTGACGTCGGCAAGCGGGTTCTTGGAGCCGTCCTTGAGGGTCTCGCGCGTATTGATTGGCGCGTAGACGATGCGGGTCGATGGAAAGAGTTCCATCTTCAGCGCAGGATCGGCGCCAAGCTCGCCGACGCGCGCAAAGGGAATGAACTCGGCCGCATCGACTTCGCCGGCCTGAAGCTTGAGGATGCGGGTGGCGTCGTCTGGAATGATGACGAAATCGACCTGGTCGAGATAGGGCAGCGGCTTCCCATCCGTGCCGGGGCGCCAGTAATTCGGATTGCGCTCGAAGGTCATGCTGGAGCCCTGCACGCGGCTCTTCATCGTGAATGGACCTGATGTCACCGGGCCCGCCTCGAAGAAGGCGCGCGCCTTTTCCGGGTCGTTGGCGCCGGCCGCCTTCTCGAAGGCTGCCTTGGGCATGATGCCGGTATTGAAGGTCGCGAGGATCGAGACGATAGTCGGATCCGGGTTCTTGAGCGTCAGCGTCACCTGGTTGCCGTCGGCGGAAACCTTGTCGACGGCACCAAGCAGGCCGGCCCAGGGGCCAAGCTCGGGATTGCGGGCCCGGTCGAGAGAGAACACCACGTCGGCACCGGTCAGCGCCGAGCCGTCGGAGAATTTCAGGCCGTCGCGCAGCTTGAGCTTGATCGAAAGCCCGTCGGCCGCAACATCATAGCCTTCGGCCAGCCCCGGCAAGATCGAACCGTCAGGGCCGTTGCGCAGCAGCGTTTCGTAGAGGCCCGTCACCATCCAGAGATCCGGATTGCGATCGGCATAGACCGGATCAATGACGGTGGAATCGTCATAGCGCGCAAAGGTCATCGCGCCGCCACGCTCGATGGCGAGCGCCGACGTGGCCGCGGCCAGCCCAAGGGCTGCACCCATTAAGATCGGCAACAAACGTTTCATCTCTCACTCCTCCTGTTTGATCGACCGGTCAACGCCGGCGCGACGCCCTGCATCAATTGGATATTGGATCCAATTTTTCCGAACGTTTTCCTTTGCGTCCGGATTACTACGCATGCATTGTTGTTGTTCCCCTTTTTAAGGCGGTCAGCGACGGGGTTGATCCGCTTGCATAACCGACTTTAGCTGGACTAAAGTACAACGACAGACGCGAGTCAAGCGGAAAGAAAATCATGCCTCTCGATACCGATGAGGCGCCAGCGGCAGACGCCGGCGCCCCCCTCAGCGACATGCCTGCGGCCACCACGATCGGCCAGATGCTGCGCGCTCGGCGCAAGGCGATCGGCAAGACGATGAAGCAGGTCGCGCGCGAAGCCGGGCTGACCGAAGGCTTCATCAGCCAGATCGAAAGAGGCATTTCGACCCCTTCATTGATCTCGCTCTACAACGTCGCCAACGCGCTCGGCACCAGCGTCGATACCTTCCTGTCGCAACCGCCGCAGCACGCCCATTCCATGGTGTCGCATGCCGGCGAACGCCGCGGGTACAATGTCGAGACCAAGGAGCGTGTCTATGAGCTGCTCGAACGTGGCTTTCCCGGCGCCCAGCTCAATGGCTGCATCACCCATATGCCGGTCGGCTACGCCTCGGAACTCACCAGCCACGAGGGCGAGGATTTCCTCTATCTGATCGAAGGCGAAATGCTCTACGAGATCGACGGCAAGGAATATATGCTGAAGGCTGGCGACACCTTGCACTTCCCCTCGTCGCTACCGCACCGCGCCCGCAACATCGGCGCGGGGCCGGCCCGTGAACTCTGGGTCGGCACCACGCGCATCATTGCGGAATAGCAACCAGCCGGAGCCTATTGCTTACGCGGCCAGGTGTCGGCCAGGCGGTAACCCGCCGGCCACGGATCGGCAGGATCGAGCATCACCTGATGCGTACCCGTGACCCAGGCCCGGCCGGAAATCTCGGGAATGATGGCCGGACGTCCGCCGACGGTCGCCTCTGCGACGATGCGGCAATCGAAGGTCGAATCGATGATCGAGTGGCCGACGAAACGCTGCCCCACCTTCATCTGCCCTCGGGCGTGCAGCACGGCCATGCGCGCCGAGCAACCCGTGCCTGTCGGCGATCGGTCGAGCTTGGCGGGCTGGATCACCACCGTGTTGCGACCGTGCAGGACGCCGTCGCGTTCCTCGACCGGCAGCGTCAACTGACAGAACGAGATATGCGCCCATTCCGGGTTTTCCGGATGCGTGAAGCCGAGCTGTTCATTGGCCGCACGGGTGATCTTGATGCCGGTTTCGGCCAGTTCACGCGCCTCGTCCGGCGTCACCGAAAAGCCGAGCGTGCGCGCGTCGGTGATGACGAAGCTGTCGCCGCCATAGGCTGTATCGACGGTCAGCGTACCGAGCCCTTCCACTTCGAGCTTGGCGTCGAGCTTGCCGGCAAAGGACGGCACATTGGTGACCGTGATGCGCTCCGCCTTGCCATTGCGGCAGGTTGCAACGACATCGACCAATCCACCGGGCGCCTCCAGCACCATTCTCGTCTCCGGCTCCTGCATCGGCACGATGCCGCTGTCGAGCAGCACGGTCGAGACGCAGATCGAGTTGGAACCCGACATCGGCGGCGTATCTTCCGGCTCCATGATGATGAAGCCCATCGTCGCGCGCGGATCCTTCGGCGGCACCAGCAGGTTGATGTGGCGGAAGACGCCACCGCGCGGTTCGTTGAGCACGAAATTGCGCAGCGTCTGATCCTCGGCGATGAAGCGTCGCTGCTCCCAGAGCGTCTTGCCCGGCGGTGGCGCCACGCCGCCGACGATGACATCGCCGACTTCACCTTCCGCATGGCAGGAAACAATATGAATGACCTTGCTGCTGCGCATTTTTCGCCTCCACGCGATGCATGCGGACCGCATCCACATGCTCTGCCTTAATATCTGTACATCGACACGCGGGAGAAGGCTCTCTCGCGGCGACCGAGGGCCGCCACAGCCGACGCGCCAACAGTCTTAGAAAGATTGGATCCAATATACAATGTGAAATATACGAAATTTTTGCATTGGCCCCGGCCTCTGTTGCCCGGCCGCGGGAATGGACCTATGACCGGGAAGACGGGAGGTGCCGCACCGCCTGAGCCAGAGACACAAACCACCGGGAACTGGACGCGATGAAACTCGATGCCGTTGATGTCAGGCAAGCTGCTTCCGCCGCCGATATCGTCTACGAGGCATTGCGCAAGGCGATCATCGAGGGCGCGCTCGCCGAAGGGGAAAATCTGCGGCAGGACCAGATCGCCCAGATGTTCAACACCAGCCGTATCCCGGTGCGCGAAGCGCTGTCGCGCCTTGAGCAGCACGGGCTGATCACCACGCAGCGCTACAAGGGCGCCGTCGTCGCCGGTCTTTCCATCGAGGAGATCGAGGAGATCTTCGAATTCCGCGCCCTTCTCGAAGCCGAGGTCATCCGGCTCGCCGTTCCCAATCTGGATCGAAAGACACTCGACCTTGCCCGCAGGCACTGTGACGAATTCGGCAAGGAGTCCGATTCTGCCAAGTGGGGCGAAACCAACCGCAACTTCCACTACAGCCTCTATGAGGCCGCACGTCGGCCATACTATCTGCAGATCGTGCGCGCTTCGCTCGACCGCATCGATCGCTACCTGCGCGCCCAGTTGACGCTGACGGACGGCATGAAACGCGCAGCGCGCGAGCATGAGGCGATCTTCGAGGCCTGCACCAAGGGGGATGCCGATCTTGCCTCCGCACTGACCCGCGATCATATCCTCGACGCCGGACGTTCGCTCGTTGTTTTCCTGAGGGAACAGAGGGGTTAAGCGCCTCTACGAAGAGGTCGCAGCCATCCGGAGACGGGTTGTTCGTTCCTGCACAAATCGTCTTTCAACTCTTGGACTTCCAAGGTTGACAAGGCGTCCCGAACCTTGAAAAAGTGAAGCCCTATCGAGACCGGTTGCGTTGGGAGGACTTGATGTCTGTGCGCGCGTTTTTCGGCCTTTCCACACTTCTTGTTTCAGTTTTGGCCGCCGGGTACCCGGTGTTTTCGGCTGAGACCGGCCGCCAGGTCGAGATCACCCAGGACGCCGACTATTTCGGCTTCGATCTGCGAACCGAGCAAAATGTCTCGCTCGATCAGTGCGAGACGGCCTGCATCGCGGATCAATCCTGCCGTGCGTTCACCTACAATCCCAAGGTGAAATGGTGCTTCCTGAAGTCCGACTTCAACCAGTTGAACGATTTCCCCGGCGCCATCGCCGGCAAGATCGTCCAGGCACAGGCGGTTCAGGCCGATTTGGGTGCCCCGCCACGGCTTTCCTTCCTCTCCGACCAGATCCTGCAGGACGCGCGCGACGCCAAGGCAAACCTTGCGCTTGCCGACGACCAGCAGGGCTTCGGCGTCAACAGCCTGATCGAAACGGCCCGCGCCCAGGCGGCGTCGGGTGTCATCGACGCTGCCTTGAAAGCATTCCAGGGCGCGCTTGCGATCACCCCTGAGGACAGCGAACTGTGGCTCGAGACGGCGCGTACGGCAAACCGGGTCAGCGGCAATACCGAAGTCGCCACACAAGCCGCTCTTGCCGCGATCAACGGGTACCAGCTGACCCGCACCGCGGAAAGCCGCGCCCATGCGTTGGCCGTTCTCGCCAAGGCGCTGGAAAATGCCGAGAATTTCCGCGGCTCGCTGAACGCCTACAAGGCCAGCCTCGAGCTCGTGCAATCGAAGACTGTCGAAACGGCCTATCTCGACCTCAAGGAGCGCAAGCGCTTCCGCGTCATCGAAAACACCGTCGACGCCGACAGCGCCTCGCCGCGCGCTTGCGTGCATTTCTCCGAGCAACTGCTGAAAAGCGGCGCCGACTATGCCTCCTTCGTTACGGTCGATGGGGCAGCGCCCAAGGCAGTGGACGCCAAGGGCGACCAGATCTGCGTCGAGGGGCTGTCTCATGGCCAGCGCTACAAGCTGACGCTGCGCACCGGTCTTCCCTCGTCGGTCGATGAAGTGCTGGAAGCGCCGGTCACTCTTGAGGTCTACGTCAAGGATCGCGGCCAGGTGGTGCGCTTTACCGGCGACAGCTTCGTGCTGCCGTCGACGGCGCGCCGCGGCATTCCGATCGTTTCCGTCAACACGGATAGCGCCAAGCTCAAGCTCTATCGCATCGGTGACCGAAGCCTGGCGCAGGTGTTACAGAACTCGCAGTTCCTGACGCAGATCGACGGCTACAGCGCCCAGCGCATTCAAGACGAAAGCGGCGAACTGGTCTGGGAAGGATCGATCGCCATCGACAGCGTGCTCAACAAGGAAGTGGTCACCAGCTTCCCCGTCGATGAAGCCTTGCCGAAGCGCAAGGCCGGCGTCTACGTGTTGACGGCTGCGTCCGAAACCAGCCTCAGCCAGGACTGGGACGCCCGCGCCACCCAATGGTTCGTGGTCTCCGATATCGGCGTGTCGACCTATGCAGGCACCGACGGCCTGAACGTCTTTGCCCGGTCGCTCGCAACCGCCAAGCCGATCGAAGGCGTCGAGTTGCAGCTGGTCGCCAAGAACAACGAGATCCTTGGGACGGCAACGACCGACGGCGACGGCCGCGCCACCTTCACAGCCGGCCTCATCCGCGGCACGGCGGCGCTGACCCCGGCCGTGATCACCGCCAAGAGCGGCGAAGACGATTTCGTCTTCCTCGACATGACCCGGGCCGGCTTCGACCTTTCGGACCGCGGCGTCACCGGCCGTGCAGCCCCAGGCGCGATCGACATTCTCGCCTGGACGGAGCGCGGCATCTACCGGGTCGGCGAAACGGTGCATGCGGCAGCGCTTGCCCGCGATGTCAACGGCGAAGCGATCGAGAACCTACCGCTCACCTTCGTATTCCTGCGCCCTGATGGCGTCGAATACCGGCGGATGATCAGCGACGGCGGCAAGCTCGGCGGTCATACGCTCGACCTCGATGTCCAGGCAAACGCCATGCGCGGCACCTGGACGATGCAGATCTTCACCGACCCCAAGGCCTCACCGATCGGCGAGAAGCAGTTCCTGGTGGACGATTTCGTGCCGGATCGCACGGAGTTCGACCTGACGAGCGAAGCCAAGGAAATCGCCATCGGCGAACCGGTGCAGGTCGCAGTCGATGGACGCTATCTCTATGGCGCCCCGGCTGCGGGCCTTGAGCTCGAAGGCGAAGTCATCCTGAAGCCGACGCGCGAAAGTGCTGCCTTCAAGGGATACTTCTTCGGCCTTGCCGACGAAGAGGCCAGCGAGGATACGCGCCTGCCGCTGGAAGAACTCGCGCCGCTCGATGACGAGGGCAAGGCGACTTTCGACGTTGCCCTCGCTGAAGTGCCTTCGACGACACAACTCATCAACGCCAATGTCACGGTGCGCATGCGCGAGGCCGGAGGCCGTGCCGTCGAGCGCTCCCTGACGCTGCCGGTGAAGCAGGAAGGTCCTGTAATCGGCATCAAGCCGGAGTTCTCGGGCGACCTGCAGGAAAACTCGGTCGGCAAGTTCCGCGTGATCGCCATCGATGCGGATGGGGGCAAGGCCGCCATGCCGGGCGCTCTCTGGAAGCTCATCAAGGTCGAGCGCAACTATCAATGGTACCGTGACGGAACTGCGTGGAAATACGAACCCGTCGTCACCACACAGCAGGTGGCGAACGGCACGCTTGACGTAACCGCCGACGGCGCCGAGATCTCGGTACCCGTCGGCTGGGGTCGCTATCGTCTCGAAGTCGAGACGGCTGCCCTCGACGGACCGACGTCGAGCGTCGAGTTCGATGCCGGCTGGTATGTGGCGTCGACATCGACCGAAACGCCCGATGGTCTCGAGATCGCTCTGGACAAGGAAAACTACGCCGTCGGCGAAACCGCCAAGCTCAAGGTCTCGCCGCGTTTTGCCGGCGAACTGCTGGTAACCGTCGGGACGGAAGACCTGGTGACGACCAAGAGCGCGACGATTGCCGCAGAAGGCGGCGAGGTTGATCTGCCCGTCACAGCCGAGTGGGGAGCTGGCGCCTATGTGACGGCCACCCTCTACCGCCCCGGCGACGCGCAGGAAAGCCGTATGCCGATGCGCGCGATCGGCATCAAATGGCTCACCGTCGATCCCGCCGAGCGCAAGCTTGCCGTCACCCTCCAAGCGCCCGAAAAGACCGAGCCGCGCAGGCCGCTCGATATCAGCCTGCAGGTGGCAGGCGCCGGCGCCAACGAGGAAGCCTATATCACGATTGCCGCCGTCGACGTCGGCATCCTGAACCTGACCCGTTATGAAGCGCCCGATCCGGCAGCCTGGTATTTCGGCCAGCGCCAGCTTGGCCTCGAAATGCGCGATCTCTACGGCCGTCTCATCGACGGTTCGCTGGGCGCGACCGGCAAGTTGCGCACCGGCGGCGACGGCGGCCAGGTCGCGCTGCAGGGAAGCCCGCCCACCGAAAAGCTGGTTGCCTTCTTTGAAGGTCCGGTGAAGCTCGACGCCGACGGCAAGGCAACCGTCAGTTTCGATATTCCGCAATTCAACGGCACGGCGCGCATCATGAGCGTCGCCTGGACGAAGTCCGGTGTCGGCAACGCGGTGCGCGACGTCGTCATCCGCGACCCGATCGTCGTGACCGCGAGCCTGCCCCGGTTCCTTGCTCCGGGAGATCGTGCCGAACTGCGGCTCGATATCGCCAACACCGACGCTCCGGCCGGCGACTATCAGGTCCAGTTGACCACCAACGGACCGGTGACGGTGGAACAGGCAGGCCCGAGCGAAACCCTGCGTCTCGATGAGGGCGGCAAGTCTGTCCTGACGCTGCCGCTCGTCGGCCAGTACCCGGGTGACGGGCTTGTCACTGTCCAGCTCACCGGCGCTTCCGGGCTTTCACTCGAACAGGCGCTCAACATCCCCGTGCGGCCGGCGACCTTGCCGGTCACGCAGCGGCAGGTGGTCAACCTCGCGGCAGGAAGCAGCCTGACCATCGACGGCCAGTTGCTGGCCGATAGCGTTCTTCAAGGCGCCTCCGTGTCGCTGAGCGTCACCCGGTCGTCCGCCTTCGACATTCCCGCCATCCTGATGTCGCTCGACCGCTACCCCTATGGCTGCGCCGAGCAGACGACGAGCCGGGCGTTGCCGCTGCTCTACATGAGCGAGCTGGCAAAACAGTCGGGCCTTCCCGATGACGACGAAGTGACGAAGCGCGTGCAGGAGGCGATCTACCGCGTGCTCTCCTACCAGTCGTCATCAGGCAGCTTTGGCCTGTGGGGGCCGGGTTACGGCGACCTCTGGCTCGACGCCTATGTCACCGACTTCCTGACTCGCGCACGCGAACAGAAGTATGACGTGCCCGAGGCAGCGATGGTCCAGGCTCTTGAAAACCTGCAGAACGGCCTCGGCTACGACACCAACGTCAAGGATCGCGGCAACGAGATCGCCTATTCGCTCTATGTGCTGGCGCGCAACCGCAAGGCCGCAGTCAACGACATCCGCTACTACGCCAACACGCTGATCAACGACTTCCCGACACCGCTCGCCAAGGCCCACGTCGCAGCGGCGCTTGCGCTCTACGGAGATGCGCAGCGGTCGCAGGAGATCTTTGCGTCGTCCGCCAACATGTCGACCGGCCTCGTCAATGTCAGCCTGTCGCGGTCCGACTACGGTTCTTCGTTGCGCGATGATGCCGCCGTCCTGGCGCTGGCTGCGGAAAGCCGTCCGGTCCCGCCGATCATTCCGGAACTGTCGAAGATCGTGGCACGGCAATGGGAGCAGAAGAAATACACCAGCACGCAGGAGCAGGCCTGGATGCTGCTTGCCGCGCGCGCGGTTCAGGGGGGCGACGAGGACATGCTGCTTGACGTCAACGGCGCCTCGAAAACCGGCGCTTACGCCGCGCGGATGCCCGGCGACGCACTGCTGTCGCACCCGGTCGTGATCAAGAACGAAGGGGCGGATGCCGTCTCTGCGGTTGTGACCACGGTGGCGGCCCCGGCCCAACCACTGTCGGCCGGCGGCGATGGCTTTGCCATCGAGCGTACGTATTACACGCTCGATGGTGCCGAAGCCAATGTCAGCCAGGCCAGGCAGAACGAACGTTACGTCGTGGTGCTGAAAGTGACGGAAACCAACGACTGGCCATCACGGGTGCTCGTGTCGGATCTGCTGCCGGCAGGCTTCCAGATCGACAATCCAAGCCTGGTCGACAGCGCCCAGTTGACGAATTTCGAGTGGCTCGGCGAGATCAGCGCGACGCACACGGAGTTCCGCAACGACCGCTTCGTCGCAGCCTTCGACCGGGCGACTGGCGATAGCCGCGAACTGACGTTCGCCTATGTCGTGCGGGCGGTGAACCCCGGCGTCTACGATCATCCCGCCGCAAGCGTCGAGGATATGTACCGGCCGCAGTTTTCGGCCCGCACCGCGACCGGGCGCATGGAGGTGCTTGCAGCACAATAGGCCTTGTGATGTCGATAAGGGACAAATTGCTTATCGCGATCCCCGTCGGCCTGTTGCTGACGGGTCTGTCCGTCTTTGCGCTCGAAAAGGCCGATCAGGCCTTTCCGCCGCCGATCGAGGCGGCCGGTATCGTATCGCGCGAGGTACTCGACGCCGATGGTCAATTGCTCAGGGCCTTTGCCACACCTGACGGTCTGTGGCGGCTGAAGACGACGGTCGATGACGTCGACCCGCAGTTTCTCCGTATGCTGGTCGCGTACGAGGATCAGCGCTTTCGCGAACATGCCGGTACCGACGTCCTCGCGCTCGCGCGCGCAACGCTGCAGTTCGTCACCAACGGCCGCATCGTCTCCGGTGCTTCCACGCTTTCGATGCAGGTCGCGCGGCTGATCGAGCCACGCGAGCAGCGAAGCATCGCCGCCAAACTGCTCCAGATCGCCCGCGCGATCCAGATCGAGCGTCGACTTTCGAAGGATCAGATCCTAAACCTCTATCTCAGCCATGCGCCCTATGGCGGCAATCTTGAAGGCGTCCGCGCTGCCAGCCTCGCCTGGTTCGGCAAGGAGCCGAAGCGCCTTTCGGTCGGTGAAGCCGCCCTGCTTGTGGCGCTGCCGCAACTGCCGGAAAAGCGCAGGCCGGACAGAAACCATGACGCCGCCGAAGCGGCACGCCAACGCGTCCTGACCCGGATGGCGGTCGCCGAGGTGATTGGCGAAGGCGAAGCCGAGCGTGCGGCAATGACGGCCGTTCCGAACCGTCGCCTGCAACTGCCGGCCTATGCCGCGCATCTGGCCGAGATTGCATTGCGCAAGCAGCCGAGGGCCGTGAAGCATCAAACGACGCTGCGCCGCAATGTCCAGCGCGGTCTCGAAACGGTTGCCCGCGATGGCGCCACCAAGCTGGGGCCGCGGGTGTCCGTCGCCATGATCATGGCCGATGCGCGCACCGGAGAGATCATCGGCGAAGTCGGCTCGGCCGACTATTTCGACGCGAGCCGCTCGGGCTGGATCGACATGACGCGGATCAACCGCTCCCCCGGCTCGACGCTCAAACCCTTCATCTACGGTCTCGCCTTCGAGGAAGGTCTCGTCAGCCAGGAAACCATCATCGAGGATCGACCGGCCGACTTCTTCGGCTATCGCCCGCGCAATTTCGACATGAGCTACCAGGGCGATGTCAGCGTGCGCCAGGCGCTGCAGCTGTCTCTCAACGTGCCGGCCATCCGACTGCTCGATGTCGTCGGCCCTGCCCGGCTGATGGTCCGCTTCCGCCGCGCCGAGGTGAAGCCGGTGCTGCCGGCTGGCGAAGCTCCCGGGCTGGCGATCGGCCTTGGCGGCGTCGGCCTGACGCTGCGCGATCTTGTGCAGCTTTATGCAGGCCTTGCCAATCGCGGCTTTGCGGTGCGACTCGGCGATGGCATCACCGGCACAGCCGGCCTGATCGACGGCGAACCGCTGCTTTCTCCAGTTTCCGCTTGGCATGTCTCGGATGTGCTTTCCGCGGTTCTGCCGCCGGCGGGAAGCCGCCAGCGCGGTATCGCCTACAAGACCGGCACCAGCTACGGTTACCGCGACGCCTGGTCGGTCGGTTACGACGGCCGATATGTGCTCGGCGTCTGGGTCGGCCGGCCGGACAACGGCGCCGTTCCCGGCCTGACCGGCTATGGCGCCGCCGCGCCCATTCTGTTTGAGGGCTTTGCCAAATCCGGCCTGCCGATCACGCCGCTACCGGATGCACCGTCCGGTGCTGTGCGCATCTCCCAGACGGAATTGCCGATCAGCCAGCGCCGTTTCTCGATGACTGCAAGCGGTCTCGTCAACGCCTCCGCGCGCGAGCCGGCGCCGCAGATCGTCTTTCCACCCGAGGGTGCCCGCGTTGAACTTGGCGTCGGCCATGAGACCTTGTCACCGTTGACGTTGAAGCTGCAGGGGGGGCGCGCTCCCTTCCGATGGTTGGCAAATGGCAAGCCGTTGCCAGATCCCACTCGCCGGCGAACCACACAGTGGCAGCCTGATGGCGCCGGCTATTCCACCTTGACGGTCATCGACGCCGTCGGTCGGGCTGCCAGCGTGCGCGTCTTCATCGAATAGACCATCACCTCATTCGTCTGAAACTTTTGCCTAAGAATCCCGACATGGCTGGGACACCGAAAGTGTGCGAGGCGCCCCGCTGCCCGTTGCGCCGGGCGTGCGATACTTTCCGCACCAGAACGACGGCAACCGGCGGTAGAATTCTCAAATATGCGACCAGCACCGCGCAAGATTGACGAAATAGTAGCTCTATCAGGAGAGGTTGCAATCGCTCACGCCGTTTGTGTCGCCTCCACGCGCCAACCTGTCTATGGTTGCGGGCAAGTGCTGATGCCAATGAAGGATCGCTGAAATGTCGAAGGCCATGACCGTCATCGTTGCCGACGACCACGCCATCGTGCGCGAAGGCTTGAAGATGCTGCTTTCGACGATGGCGGGCATATCGGTGGTTGCCGAGGCCGCAGATGGCGAAGCCGTGCTGACGCTTGCTCGTAGCGAGCCGGCAGACCTACTGATCCTCGATCTCGGCATGCCTGGTGTTGCGGGCATCCAGTTCATTGCCGACATCAGGGAACTTGCGCCTCGAATGAAGATCCTGGTGCTGACCGCCAACATCGAACCGCGGACAGTCCGTGCCGCCATCGATGCCGGCGCCAACGGTTATCTCACGAAGAATGGCGACCCCGCCGAACTTGCCGACGCCGTCGATGCGCTTCGCGCCAACGACATCTATCTCGCACAGGCGATCCGCTTTGCCGTCAGCGATCCCGGGCGACAGACGCTGCCTTCGGCGACTGACGAAGCCCTTTCGCCCATTCCGCTCACCCGACGGGAGATGCAGATCCTTTCGCTCGCAGCCCAGGGTCTGACCGCCCGGGAGATCGCCGAACGTCTGGGCATCAGCCCGCTCACCGCCCGCAAGCACCGCGAAAACCTGATGCGCAAGCTCAGCCTGCACAGTGCCGCCGAAATCGCCGCCTACGCGGTTCGCATCGGCCTGCCCATCGGCTGAAACCCGCATGCGGCGGCGCCTCCACCTCGGTCACATTCGCTTAACCAACACCAAATTAGCCGCGGATCAACCGCTCCGAAATACGACACCTGCCGTATGTCCCAGAAGTACAACCAAGCGTAGTTCTCCCTCGGCTCGATTCCGAACTGACGAGGTCGAGCCGAATGCCAAGCTGCCGGAGGGGCAGCCGGCAAACCGGAGGAACTGCGATGCCGTCGATCGAGCACTGGATTTCGTTTGCGGTCGCCGCGGCGATCTTTGCCTGCATGCCTGGGCCTGCCATTCTCTATATGACCGCGCAGACCCTGGCGCATGGACGCAAGGCCGGTTTCCTGGCCGCTCTCGGCATTCATATCGGCTGCTATGTGCATATCGCCGCAGCAACGCTGGGGCTTGCCGCCCTTCTGGCTCACGCGCCGTTTCTCTATGCGGCAATCAAGCTCGCCGGTGCCATCTATCTGGTTTGGCTTGGTGGCACCATGCTGCTCGGCATCGGCAAGCATGACGGGCATAAGACGGATGCCAAGCCGGGTGTGCTGCGCGACAGCATCCTCGTCGAAATCCTCAACCCGAAGACGGCCTTGTTCTTCGTGACCTTCCTGCCGCAGTTCGTCGACCCGACCGCAGCGATGCCAGCCCCGCTACAGTTCCTGCTCTTCGGTATGCTCGTAAACCTGGCATTGTCGGCAGCGGATGTCGCCGCCGTTCTGCTCGCGTCGCTTACCCTCGGCCGTTTCACCGGCAGTGAGAGCCGTCTGGTGCCGCGTGCTTGCGGTTCGATCCTCATTGGTCTCGGCATGATGCTGGCAACGCAGTCGGTCTGACGGGCGTGATCCACAGCCAAATGCCGGCCATCCAGCGGTGTTCCTTCCTCGGCGAACGCGCCCTTTCCTATCGCTCGTGTTTCGGCGATGATATCGGCGCCTTGGACGTCAGCGGAACGCTCTAAATCCTTCGGATTCCATCACAAGGCCATGGCTGACGTCCGTTCGAAAGGAAGACGGTCGCATGCTCAGCCCCGCCGAGATTTCTGAAGCCGCCGAGAACCTTCACCGGGCCGAAGTCGATCGCTGTCAGATCGGCCTGTTGTCGCTCAAGCACCCCGGAATGACCGTCGATGACGCCTATGCGGTGCAATCCGCCTGGATCAGGCGCAAGCGGGACCTCGGTCGGCGGATCATCGGCTTCAAGATCGGATTGACGTCGAAGGCGATGCAGCAGGCGCTTGATATCGACACGCCGGAATCCGGCGTGCTGTTTGACGACATGCTGTTTGAGGACGGCGCAACCATTCCCGCCGGCCGGTTCATCCAGCCGCGAGTAGAGGCTGAGATCGCGTTCGTGATGAAAGCACCGCTCAAAGGGCCGCGCGTCGCCGTCCTCAACGTGCTCAACGCCACCGATTTCGTCATACCTGCCCTGGAGATCCTCGACACCCGCATCGTCAGACGCGACCCTGAGACACAACAAGCCAGAGGGATTGCCGACACGATCGCCGATAACGCAGCCAATGCGGGGCTGATCCTCGGTGGGCGACCGATGCGGGCCGACGCGGTCGACATGCGCTGGATGGGCGCCGTCCTCTCGCGCAATGCGCAAGTCGAGGAAACCGGATTGGGCGCCGGTGTGCTCAATCATCCGGCCCGCGGCATCGCTTGGCTCGCCAACCGGTTGGCGCAATATGGCGATGCGATCGAGCCGGGTCAGATCGTGCTTTCCGGCTCCTTCGTGCGCGCGGTCGAGGCACGCGGCGGCGACACTTTTGTCGCCGATTTCGGCAACCATGGCACGGTCAGCTGCCACTTTGCCTCGGAGGCCGCCTGACGGCGCAGCACCAATTAGCGGCACTAGCCTCGCGTGCTACTGCACCAGGATCGCCCGGAAATCGTTGACGTTTGTGCCCGTCGGTCCCGGCTTGAAGATATCGCCAAGCGCGTCGAAGGCGCTCCAACTGTCGTTGCGCTGCAGGAAAGTCGCGGCATCGAGCCGTTGCGCGGCGAGCCGCGCGATGGTCGTGCCATCGGCAAAGGCACCGGCATTGTCCTCGGAACCGTCTATGCCGTCGGTGTCAGCCGCGAGAGCCGATACACCTCTGTCACCATCGATGCCGAGTGCCAGCGACAGCAGGAACTCGCTGTTGCGTCCCCCCTTGCCTTCTCCGCGCATCGTGACGGTGGTCTCGCCGCCGGAAAGGACAACGACTGGCTTGGCAAATGGCCGGCCGCGGCCCGCGACTTCGCGGGCGATCGCCGCATGCACACTGCCAACATCGCGCGCCTCGCCTTCAATCGCGTCGGAGAGAATGATCGCTTCGATGCCGGCCTCCCGCGCCTTGGCGGCCGCGGCCTCGAGCGAGACGGAAGCCGATGCGATCAGGCGGACTTCGTTGGCGGCAAACCGTGGGTCCGACGGTGACGGCGCGTCGGCCGCCGGATTGGCGAGCCACGCCAGAACCTTTTCCGGCAATTGCAGGCCGTATCGCTCGATGATCTTCAGCGCGTCGGCACGCGTGCTTGCGTCAGGCAAGGTCGGGCCGGAGGCGACCAGCGCCGGGTCGTCACCGGGAATGTCGGAGACGATGAGGGAAACGACCTTGGCCGGGTAGGCTGCGGCTGCGAGCCGACCGCCCTTGATCATCGAGACATGCTTGCGCACCGCATTCATGGCACTGATCGGCGCGCCCGATGCCAGCAGCGCCCGGTTGACCGCGACTTCGTCTTCAAGGGAGAGCCCAGGCGGCGGCGATGGCAGCAAGGCCGAGCCACCACCGCAGACGAGAGCCACGACCAGGTCATCTTCCGACAGACCGCTGACTTCGACGAGTAACCGACGCGAAGCCTGCAGACCGCTTTCGTCCGGTAGCGGGTGCGATGCTTCCAGCACCTCGATGCGCTGGCACGGGGCGGCGTAGCCATAGCGGGTGACGACGACGCCGGAAAGCGGGCCGTCCCAGTGACGCTCAAAGGCCTGTGCCATCTGGGCTGCACCCTTGCCGGCGCCGACGACGACGGTCCGGCCTTTCGGCCGCTCCGGCAGGTTGGCGGCGATTACCAGCGCCGGGTCGGCGGCGGCAACCGCTGATGTGAACAGCGTTTCCAGAAACAAGCGCGGATCGGCAATGGCAGGCATGGTTCTCCCCTTCATCGAGTATCTCGGGCGGCGGCTCCTCCTTCCGCCGCCCGGAGGCATGATCGGCAGACGGAACGGGCCGCCGGTCAATCATGCGCATTTCAGGCTGTCTGTGCGTCAGGCGACCTGATGGTTCGCCATGCGCTCCAGCGCGCGCACCAGGCCGGAATGGTCAAGCCCGCTGTCGCCATTGGCGGCGCAATTGTTGAACAGTTCCTGCGTCGCCGCCGTATTCGGCAGCGAAATGCCGAGGGATTTTGCACCCTGCAGCGCCAGGTTCAGATCCTTCTGGTGCAGCGAGATACGGAAGCCGGGATCGAAGGTGCGCTTGATCATGCGGTCGCCATGCACTTCAAGAATGCGCGAGGAGGCAAAACCACCCATCAGCGCTTCACGTACCCGCGCCGGATCGGCACCGGCCTTCGAGGCGAAGACGAGGGCTTCGGATACCGCTTCGATGGTCAAAGCGACGATGATCTGGTTGGCAACCTTGGTTACCTGGCCGTCACCGCAATCACCGACGAGCGTGATGTTCTTGCCCATCAGCTTGAACAGCGGCAGTGCCCGGTCAAAGCTTTCCTGGGAGCCGCCAGCCATGATGGAAAGCGATGCGTTCTTGGCGCCGACCTCGCCGCCGGAGACCGGCGCATCGACATATTCCGCACCGGCTTCGCGGACCTTCTTGGCGAATTCCTTGGTCTCAATCGGCGAGATCGAGCTCATGTCGATAACAAGCTTGCCCTTGGAAAGACCGTAGGCGACGCCATTCTCGCCGAAGAGAACGTCCTTCACTTCAGGCGTATCCGGCAGCATCAGGATGATGGTGTCAACGGCTTCCGCAAGCGCCTTCGGCGTCTCGACGAATTTCAGACCGTTGTCGACAAGTTCCTGCCGCGGCGGGATCGCGAATTTCGAGGTGATGATCGCATGCCCGGCATCCTGCAGATGGCGTGCCATCGGCGTGCCCATGATGCCCAGTCCAATAAAGCCGATCGTTGCCATTGTGCTTAACTCCTGATCTTGATGATGTCTGCGGATTGGGTGCGCTTGCGCTCGGCGCCGAGCCAGCCGAGGCCTTCAGCCGTCGTGGTGCGTGGCTTGTATTCGCAGCCGATCCAGCCGTCATAGCCTGCCTCTTCGAGCGCATCGAAGACGTAGGCGTAATTGATCTCGCCGGTACCCGGCTCATTGCGGCCCGGGTTGTCGGCAAGCTGGACATGGACGATGCGGCCGGCGAAGCGTCGGTAGGTGCCGATGAGTTCGCCCTGCGTGCGCTGCTGGTGATAGAGATCGTACTGTATGAACAGGTTGTCGCTGCCGACTTCATCGATGATCGACGCGGCCTGCTCAACCGTGTTGAGATAGAAGCCGGGAATATCGAAATCGTTGATCGGCTCGATCAAGAGGCGAATGCCCTGCTTGCCGAGTTCGTTCGCCGCAAGCCTGAGATTGGCGACCAGCGTGTTGCGCAGCACCTCTTCCGAGATCCCTGCAGGCGCGATGCCGACCAGGCAATTGACCTGTTTGCAGTCGAGCGCGGTCGCATAGTCGATGGCACTTGCCACGCCCTTGCGAAACTCGTCGATGCGGTCGGGCAGGATGGCGATGCCGCGCTCGCCGCCGGCCCAGTTGCCGGCCGGCAAGTTGTGTAGCACCTGTTTGAGGCCGTGGCGCTGCAACTCCGCACGCAGGCTCACCTTCTCGAATTCGTAGGGGAAGAGATATTCGACACCTTCGAAGCCGGCCTTGGCAGCCAGGGCAAAACGGTCGAGGAACGGCGCCTCGGTAAACAGCATTGTCAGGTTCGCAGCGAACTTCGCCATGCGGTGTTTCCTCCTTATGATTGTTATTAGTCGAGCAGTGCTGCGATCGCGGTCGGCACATCTTCGCCGCGGATCGCCAACTCCTCGAATTCGACGACCGCATTGATGTCAGCGCCCATGGAGATGTTGGTGACGCGCTCGAGGATGAACTCGATGACCACGGGAACCTGATGCTCATCCATCAGCGTGCGTGCGCGGTCGAAGGCCTCCTGGAACTCGTTGGGGCTGCGCACCCGGATCGCCTTGCAGCCAAGACCTTCGGCAACAGCGACGTGGTCGACGCCATAGCCCTTCTCTGCGTCGCCTGAGGCATTGATGTTGTCGAAGCCGAGGCTGACCTCGAAGTCCATGTTGAAGCCGCGCTGCGCCTGGCGAATGAGGCCGAGATAGGAATTGTTCACGACCACATGCAGGTAGGGCAGCTTGTGCTGGGCGCCGACCGCCAGTTCCTCGATCATGAACTGGAAGTCATAGTCGCCGGAAAGGGCGACGATCGTCCGGTCCGGATCCGCCGCACGCACGCCAAGGGCTGCCGGCAATGTCCAGCCGAGCGGGCCGGCCTGGCCGCAATTGATCCAGTTGCGTGGCTTGTAGACATGCAGGAACTGCGCGCCGGCGATCTGGCTGAGGCCGATGGTCGAGACATAGCAGGTGTCGCGGCCGAAGGCCTTGTTCATCTCCTCATAGACGCGCTGGGGTTTCAGCGGTGTCTGGTCGAAATGGGTCTTGCGCAGCATGGTCCGCTTGCGCTCGCGGCATTCTTCCGCCCAACCAGACCAGTCGCGCAGCTTGCCGGCAGTCTTCCACTCGGTCGCGATGTCGAGGAAAAGCTTCAGCGCGGCCCCGGCGTCGGATACGACGCCGAAATCCGGCGCGAAGACGCGGCCGATCTGCGTCGGTTCGATATCGACATGCACGAACTTCCGACCCTCGGTGTAGGTCGGGACGTTGCCGGTGTGGCGGTTTGCCCAACGGTTGCCGACCCCGAGCACGAAGTCGGAGGCGAGCATGCTGGCATTACCGTAGCGATGCGACGTCTGCAGGCCGCACATGCCGGCCATCAGCGGGTGATCGTCCGGGATCGTGCCCCATCCCATCAGCGTCGGGATAACGGGAATGCCGGTGATTTCGGCAAATTCGGTCAGGAGGTCCGACGCGTCGGCGTTGATGATGCCACCACCGGCGACGATCAACGGCCGCTCGGCATCATTCAGCATCGCAATGACCTTCTCGGCCTGGGCGCGCGTCGCCTTCGGCTTGTAGGGCTCGAGCGGCTCATACGTGTCCGGATCGAACTCGATCTCGGCCAGCTGAACGTCGACCGGCAGGTCGATCAGCACAGGGCCTGGCCGACCGGAGCGCATCAGGTGGAAAGCCTTCTGGAAGACGAAGGGCACCAGCGCCGGCTCCATGACGGTGACGGCCCATTTGGTGACCGGTGCAGCGATCTTGGAAATGTCGACCGCCTGGAAGTCCTCTTTGTCGAGACGGGCGCGCGGCGCCTGGCCGGTGATGCAGAGGATTGGGATCGAGTCGGCCGACGCCGAGTAAAGGCCGGTGATCATGTCGGTGCCGGCAGGACCCGATGTGCCGATGCAGACGCCGATGTTGCCGTGCTTGGCGCGGGTATAGCCTTCGGCCATGTGCGAGGCCCCCTCGACGTGGCGAGCGAGGATGTGGCGGACCGAGCCGCGCGCCCGCAGGGCGGAATAAAACGGATTGATCGCCGCACCGGGTACGCCGAAGGCACAATCGATGCCCTCTTTCTCAAGAACGTAAACAGCCGCATCGACGGCACGCATCTTAGCCATGGGAACTCCTCCTGTTTGATGAGACGATAACCCATTGCCAACGACACACAAGATTTAAATGGAATGCATTTCCATCATATGGAAATAAACATCTTCAAGAATTTCGAAACAATCGATCTCGGTCCTGCTAGAGGATGATGTGCACGACTCGGGTGCTGGAGGATGAATGATGGACGCGACAGGCAAGGGAAAACGCGGCCGGAAGGCTGGCGAGAACGCGGCTACCGGCTCCGTGCAGGTGCTCGACCGCAGCCTGGCGCTGCTGGCGATCGTTGCCGAAAATGATGGCTCGACCCTGACACATTTGTCGGATGTAACCGGCATGGCTCCATCGACCGTGCATAGGTTGCTGACGTCGCTGGCCAACCACGGCATGGTGATGAACGATCCCGACACCGGCGCCTGGACCATCGGCCTCAAGGCCTTCGAGATCGGCAACGCATATCTGCGCTTCCGCAAGCTCGGCACCATCAGCCGACCGTTCCTGAAGCAGCTGATGGAAGAAAGCGGCGAGACCGCCAATATCGGCATTGAGGAAGGCGGCGATGTCGTCTTCATCTCGCAGGTGGAAAGCCATGCCCCGATGCGGGCGTTTTTCCGCCCCGGCCGCCGCGGCCCGATCCATGCTTCGGGCATCGGCAAGGCGGTCCTGTCGACCTGGGCGGACAAGGATGTGGCGCATCTGCTGGCCGGGCGCGAGCTTGCGCATTTCACAGACAAGACCCGCGACAGCCTGCCGGCCCTGCTGCAGGACATCCAGACCATTCGCCAGCGCGGCTGGTCGGTCGACGACGAGGAACACACGCTCGGCATGCGCTGCGTGGCAGCACCGATCTTCAACGAATATGGCGAGACCATCGCCGGGATCTCGATCTCGGGGCCATCGGTGCGCGTCAACGACGACAGGCTGGCGCTGCTCGGACCGCTCGTGCGTGAACGCGCCGATGCCCTGACCCGGGCCATGGGCGGCAAGCGGCCGGAAGATCTGTGACGAGGAAAGCCTCCCTGCTTGGGGAGGTCAGAGTGCCGAGACTGTAAGGGAGCAAGAGTTGTGAAAGGGCGGCGCTTGCCCAAACCTCCCTCGTTCCTGTGCTTGTCACAGGAATCTAGCCAGCCCAAGTCTTTGGGCTGAAAGTCTTCTGATCTGACGGATGTCAGCCCGCTGGATTCCGGCACAAGGCCGGAATGAGGGAGAGTTGAACGAGCCTCGTGTCAGATAGAGGTTCTCGAGACTAAGATCGCGCTCGCCTCCCCACGCGGGGAGGCTTTTCGTTTTCGGCCTAGACCGCGATCTTCAGCTTCGCGCTTTGGCCGGCAACCCGCCGGAGGGTTCAGGCCGTCTCGAGTTTCCGGTTGGTCGCGGTTTCAGTCTCAGCAGGCTGATTGCCAACCCGATTTTTCATCGGCTTGCCGGCGACATAGGTTTCTGCCACCGAGCGATCATCCCCCATGGTCTGCAGGATGAACAGTTCTTCGGCAAGTGTCTTGGCCACGCGCATGCGCAGCTCCATCGAGGGCTTGGCACGGCTGTCGAGCACGACGATATCGGCGTCGGCGCCAATATGCAGGGAACCGATCCGGTCGTCGAGATCGAGTGCCCGCGCGTTGCCGAGCGTCATCATGTAGAAGGAATTGAGCGGCGAAAGCCGCTGCCGCTGCAGATGAAGCACCTTGTAGGCCTCGTCCATGGTTTCCAGCATCGAGAAGCTGGTGCCGGCGCCGACATCGGTCGCCACCGACCAGCGGGCGCCGAGTTTTTCAAACCGGTCGCGATCGAACAGCCCGGACCCCAGGAACAGGTTCGACGTCGGACAGAAGGTGCCGACGGCACCTGTCTCGGCCAGAACCGAAATCTCGCGGTCGCTCAGATAGATGCAGTGCCCAAGCAACGTCTTGCGCGTCAGCAGATCATAGCGCGCATAGATGTCGGTATAATCCTTCGCCTCCGGGTAGAGCGATGTCGCAAAAGCGATCTCGTCCTTGTTCTCGGAAAGATGGGTCTGGACGTAGCATTCAGGATGCTCGGCGACGAGCGCGCGGCTCATTTCCAACTGCTCGGGTGTCGAGGTAATGGCGAAACGCGGGCTGATGGCGTAGTGCGCGCGGCCGCGGCCGTGCCACTTGCCGATCAGCTGTTTCGTCTCGTCATAGCCGAGTTGCGGCGTGTCGCGCAGCGCATCAGGCGCATTGCGGTCCATCATCACCTTGCCGCCGATCATCAGCATGCCGCGGTCTTCGGCGGCGCCGAAATAGGCATCGACGCTTTCCGGATGCACCGAACAATAGGCAACAGCCGTCGTGGTGCCGTTGGAAAGCAGTTCGTCCATAAACCGACCAGCGATGAACTGCGCATGCTCAGGCTCACGGAACTTCTGCTCCTCGACGAAGATGTAGGTGTTCAGCCATTCGAGCAGCTGCGCGCCATAGGAGGCGATCGCCTGCGTCTGCGGGAAGTGCAGATGCGTATCGATCAAGCCGGGGAGCACCAGGTTCGGCCGGTGATCGGCGACCTTGACCTGGGGACCGGCGCGACGCGAAACGTCCGAATGCTCGCCGATATCGGCAACCTTGCCGCCCCGCACCAGAACGGCGCCGTCTTCGAAATAGCGATAGGAGGCGACATCGTCGATGCCAGCGGGCTTTTCGACGAAGGTCAGCACGCGGCCGCGGATCAGCAAATCGGTCATTGAACCTTCTCTCCCTTTAAGGCCGCCTCATACCAGGCAACGAGGAGCTTGCGCTCCTCGTCCGATATGCCGGTGACATTGGCTGGCGGCATGGCGTGCGAGCGGCCGGCCTGCAGATAGATTTCACGGGCGTGATTGGCGATCTCTGTATCGGTCTCGAGCGTCACACCCTTCGGCGGCACGACGATCCCCTCCCAGCCGGGCTCCTTGGCATGGCACATGGAACAGCGGCCAAGCACGGTGTCGCGGACCTTCGGAAAAGCCTCTGCCGTGACAAATGGCTGCTGTGCGGCCGAAACCTTCGCCTCCTCTTCGCCGCTCAGGATCTTCGGCACGGTCGATAGCCACATGATGACGATGAACAGCAGCGCGGTCGCAAGCCAGGTCCAGGTCGGGTTGCCCTTGTCGGCATGACGGGTGTTGAAATAGTGGCGGATGGTGACGCCCATCAGGAACACCAGCGAGGCAATGATCCAGTTGTACTGGGTGCCGAACGCCAGCGGATAGTGGTTCGACAGCATCAGGAACAAGACCGGCAGCGTCAGGTAGTTGTTGTGCGTGGAGCGCTGCTTGGCGATGACGCCGTATTTGGCGTCGGGCGTACGGCCGGCAATGAGGTCTGCCACGACGATCTTCTGGTTCGGGATGATGATGAAGAACACGTTGGCCGACATGATCGTCGCGGTGAAGGCGCCGAGATGCAGGAAGGCGGCGCGGCCGGTGAAGAGCTGCGTATAGCCCCAGGCCATGCCGACGAGGATGAAATACAGCAGCACCATCAGCTTGGTGTTGTCGCGGCCGGCCGGCGACTTGCAGATCGTGTCATAGGCGAGCCAGCCGAAACCGATCGATGCCAGCGAAATGGCGATCGCCGTCGTCTTCGACACGTCGAGCACATTCGGGTCGATCAGGTAAAGGTCGGCGCCGGCATAGTAGACCATGCACAGCATGCCGAACCCGGAAAGCCAGGTGACGTAGGACTCCCATTTGAACCAGATCAGGTGTTCCGGCATGTTGGACGGTGCCACCAGATACTTCTGGATGTGGTAGAAACCGCCACCGTGAACCTGCCACTCCTCGCCATAGGCTCCAACAGGCAGATCGGGGCGTTTCTTCAGGCCAAGGTCGAGCGCGACGAAATAAAACGACGAACCGATCCACGCGATACCGGTGATGACGTGCAGCCATCTCATGGCAAAGGTGAGCCAATCCCAGGCTATGGCATACTCGTACATGCAATTCTCCCATTTCTCCGTGGCGTATTATGTGTCATTGCTGGAGGTCGCGGGAACGTCGCTGCTTCACCAACACTTTCAAAAAAATCTATATAATCGCGACGGAATGGATGCGTTACATAACGCCCGGAGGAGAGATCGGGAGGCATGTCATATCTGGACAATGTGCGCGTCTTCGTACGCGTCGTAGAGCTTGGAACCCTGTCGGCAGCTGGTCGCGACCAGCGCGTAACACCGGCCGTTGCAAGCAATAGAATCAAGGAGTTGGAGCGCCATATGGGCGTTCGGCTGTTCAACCGGACGACGCGCAAGCTGACCCCGACCGAGCACGGCCGCGTGTTCTACGACGGCGCCGTCAAGATACTCGAAGCGGTGAACGAAGCGGAAAACGCCATCGCGGATCTGTCGCACAATCCCAAGGGCGCGCTGAAGATTACCGCTCCGTTAGGGATAGGTCGCCGGCTGATTGCGTCGGGTATTCCTGAGTTTCACGACAAGTATCCTGACATCGAGGTGCGGCTCAGGCTCTCCGACCACAATGTCGATATCCTGTCGGAAGGCGTCGACGTCGCCTTCAAGCTCGGCATCCTAGAAGATTCGAACCTGCGCATGCGCGGCATCATGAATTGCGAGCGGGTCGTGTGCGGTGCGCCCGCCTATTTCGAGCAGCGCGGCGTGCCGCAAACGCCCGACGAGCTCATCGCCAACAAACATGACTGCCTGCTGCTGCGTTACCCTGGCTCCAAGGAATACTTCTGGACTCTTCAGACACCGGAAGGCATCCGGAAATTCGAGGTGACCGGCCCCTACGATTCGGACGATGGCGATGTGCTGACCCAATGGGCGCTCGACGGGCGTGGCATCATCAACAAGCCGCTCTTCGAAGTGAAGAGCCACATCAATAGCGGCGAACTTGTGCCGATCCTGGCGTCAACGCCACCGCTCGGCGTGCAACTGGCGGCAATCTATCCGCATAAGCGCTTCCAGGACCCGAAGGTTCGGCTGATGATCGATTACATGGCGGAGCGCTGTCAGCGGCTGATCGGAAAGATGCTCGCCTGACGCCCAGGCGAGCCAAAACTGCGCGCTGATCCAGGACTACGGTACAAGCACGATCTTGCCGATCGTGCTTCGCGCTTCCATGGCGCGGTGCGCCTCAGCCGCCTGCGCCAGCGGGAACCGGCCGCCCACATGAACCTTCAGCCGCCCATCTTCTACGCGCCGGAACAGGTCAGCGAGATCGATTTTCACGCCCGAAGGTGTGAGGAGCGGCAACAGCGCGAAGCCGCGCAGCGATTGATTGTTCGACAGCATCCGTTCGACATCGTCTGCCGCGAGTTGGAAACGCCCCATAGCGCCAAAGACAAGCTCGCCGCCGGGCGCCAGCAGGCCCAGTACCGATTTGGTGAAGTGCCCACCCGCAAAGTCGTAGATCGTTTCAATCGAGCCGCCCACCAGATGCCGCCCGAGCGTCTCCTGCCAGTCTGCAGTCCGGTAGTCGATCGCACGGTCCGCACCAAGCGAGCGCGCGAACGCAACCTTCTCGCTGCCGCCCGCAAGCGCGATTACCGTCTTGGCACCCGCCTCCCTTGCAAGCTGAACGAGCAGCGAACCGACGCCACCGGCCGCAGCAGTCACCAGCACAGTCTTTCCCTTGGGGTTGCTTTGCCGAACGAGATGAAGCGCCGTCAACCCCTGGATCATCAGCGCCGTCGCCACCTCGAACGAAACGCCGTCGGGGATCGGCACGAATGCGTCCGCATCGATCGCCACATATTCGGCGCATCCGCCCGCCCCGCGACCGAAGGCGAACATCGGCACCGCGACGCGCGTGCCAACTGCCGGTGTTTGAACCCCTTCGCCCAACGCCTCGACAATGCCCGCGACCTCGACACCCGGCACCATCGGCAAACCAGGCGTTACCGCATACCGATCCTGCCGCATCAGAACTTCGAAGAAGTTGAGCCCGACCGCCCCGATCCGCACCAGCGCTTCGTTACGCCCGGGAGCTGGTTTCGGCAGATCGATGATTTGAAGGACTTCAGGGCCTCCGAAGGAGCGATATTCAATTGCTTTCATGGATCTTGACCTGATTTGAGTGGCTTCGGTCCACAATTAGCCTTACTCTCCATTTCGTCTCTACAGACCCTTTTGTTCCATACTCACCGGTTGGTAACCATGGCCGAGATCATCAAGCGACTGCCGTCACTGCCATCCGAGCGTGCCCTCAAGGTGATCTCCGGGCGATGGAAGGCGGTGATCCTCTACCACCTGTTCGACGGTCCGAGACGACTTTCGGAGCTGCGACGGCTCGTCCCGGCCGTCAGCCAGAAAGTGCTGATCCAGCAGCTTCGCGAGATGGAGGAACACGGCCTCGTCCATCGCGAGATCTTTCGCGAAGTGCCGCCAAGGGTGGAATACTCGGCGACGGCGCTGGGCCAAAGCCTCGAGCCGGTCCTGCTTGCCCTATGCGAATGGGGTCAACGCCACGCCGAAGAGCTGGGTGAATTCGATCAGGTCGGCGATTGCATCATCCGGCCACGCCAAAGCGCCTGAGCGTCAGGCGCCGACGCGCTTGCCTG
The DNA here is from genome assembly GCF_002002725.1 of Sinorhizobium sp. A49. GTDB lineage: Bacteria > Pseudomonadota > Alphaproteobacteria > Rhizobiales > Rhizobiaceae > Ensifer. The sequence continues at coordinate 78,982 of NZ_MUNW01000051.1, forward strand.
ACCTGGGCGACGCAGCCGCCGGCACAGCGAAATGGTGATTGAGGGCCGCGGTCATGATCTCGGCGGCAGCGAGTGCCGCAATGACCGCCGGCCTCTTGTCTTTCACCCCCGTGCCGCCGATCGGGCAGACGAGGCGGTCGAAGAGATCAGGCCGGCCGATTTCCCGAGACAGCCAGCTCTTGAAAGTCGAGCGCTTGGTCTTCGAGCCGATCATCCCGACATAGGACGCGTCGTCGCGCCTCAGCGCCTCGGCCGCAATCAGGAAGTCGAGCGCGTGGTCATGGGTGAGGATGACGAAGGCGCTTCCGCGCGGTGCATCGCGGACCACCGCTTCGGGCATCGCCGTCAGGCAGGTTTCGATGCCATGAATGTTGGCGGCCTCAAGTTCATCCTCTCGTGTGTCGACGAGGATGGTGCGCACAGGCACGAGCGACAGTGCCATCGCCAAGGCGTCGCCGACATGGCCGGCGCCGAACACGTAGACATGTGGGCGGCTGGCAATCTCCAGATCGCTGCGGTCTATCAGCATGGCGGCTTTCTCCCGATCGATGCGCGTAAAGGCGAGCGCGACGCGCCCGCCGCAACACTGGCCGATCTCGGGGCCAAGCGGGATCGTCATGGTGTCGGAGCGGTCGCCACGCTTTAACGCGCGACGACCGTGATCGATCGCCATATATTCGAGCTGGCCGCCGCCGATGGTGCCGAACAGGCCGTCCGGTGCCACCAGCATCCAGGCGTCGGTGTCGCGCGGCGTCGAGCCGGCAGCCCCCGTCACCTCGACCAGCACGCAGTCCGGTTCGCGACGCAGGAAGTCCCTGATACCCTCTCGGCTCGTACCCATCGCCATCAACCCTTAAGCCACTGCCCCTTGCCTTGCGGCGGCCCGCAGCCGCTCGATCGCCATCAGCATCCGCTCCGGCGTTGCCGGCGCGTCGATGCGCGGAGCGATACGATACTCCGCAACGCTCGCTGCTGCCATCGACAAGGCCTCAAGAACCGAAATGCCCAGCATGAACGGCGGTTCCCCGACGGCCTTCGATCGGCGGATCGTCTCCTCGCGGTTGACGGACCACTCTGCCAACCGGACGTTGAACACGCGCGGCCGATCCGAGGCAAGCGGGATCTTGTAGGTCGACGGCGCATGCGTACGCAGCCGGCCCTTGGCATCCCACCAAAGCTCCTCCGTGGTCAGCCAGCCCATGCCCTGAACGAAAGCGCCTTCCACCTGGCCGAGGTCCAGTGCAGGGTTCAGCGAGCGCCCGACATCATGCAGGATATCGGTGCGATCGATCTGATATTCGCCGGTCAGCGTATCGACGCTGACTTCGGAGCAGGATGCGCCATAGGCATAATAGAAGAACGGACGGCCGCGGCCCTCCGAGCGGTTCCAGTGGATCTTCGGCGTCTTGTAGAAACCTGCCGCCGAAAGCTGGATGCGGGCGCCATAGGCGAGCTTGATGAACTCGCCGAAGGGCAGGCGTTCCGTGCCGACACGCACCGTGTTCGGCTCGAAGGCGACATCGGCTTCGTTTACGTTCCAACGTTCGGCGGCAAAGCGCACCAGCCGCGCCTTGATCTGCTGCGCTCCATTGGCGGCGGCCATGCCGTTGAGATCCGCGCCTGAGGATGCGGCCGTCGCCGACGTGTTCGGCACCTTCGCGGTCGTCGTCGCCGTGACCTTGATCCGGTCGAGATCGACCTGAAACTCGTCGGCCACCACCTGGGCGATCTTGGTGTAAAGCCCCTGCCCCATCTCGGTGCCACCATGATTGAGATGGATCGACCCGTCGGCATAGACATGCACCAGCGCGCCCGCCTGGTTGTACTCGGTCTTGGTGAAGGAGATGCCGAACTTCACCGGCGTCAGCGCGATGCCGCGCTTGATGATGTGGTTTTCGCGGTTGAAGGCGATCACGGCTTTTCGACGCGCGGCGTAGTCAGCCGAGGTTTCGAGCTCCTCGATGATGCGCCCGATGATGTTGTCTTCGACCGTCTGGTGATAGGGCGTGAGATTGCGGCCTTCGCCGCCATAGAAGTTGAGCTTGCGGATTTCGAGCGGATCCTTGCCGACCGCATAGGCGACGTCCTCGATCATGCGCTCGCCGCCGACCATGCCCTGCGGACCGCCGAAACCGCGAAACGCGGTGTTGGAAACGGTGTTGGTCTTCAACGGCTTCGAGCGAAGGCGCACATTCGGATAGAAGTAGCAGTTGTCGGCGTGAAACAGCGCCCGGTCGGTGACCGGACCGGAGAGATCGGCGGAAAAACCGCAGCGCGCCGCAAACACCGCATCGACCGCTTCGATGCGGCCTTCGTCGTCGAAGCCCACCTTGTAGTCGACATGGAAATCGTGACGCTTGCCGGTCGCCGACATGTCGTCATCCCGGTCAGGTCGCACCTTGACGGCGCAGCGGTACTTCTTTGCGGCGAGTGCCGCTACGGCTGCAAAGATGTTGGCCTGTGTTTCCTTGCCGCCGAAGCCGCCGCCCATGCGGCGCACATTCACAGTCACGGCGTTGGACGGCACGCCAAGCACGGTCGCCACCATGTGCTGGGTTTCGCTCGGATGCTGGGTCGAAGAATAGACAAGCACCTCGTCATCCTCGCCGGGTATGGCAAAGGAAATCTGGCCTTCAAGATAAAAGTGGTCCTGCCCGCCGATGCGCATTTCGCCCTCGACGATGTTCTTCGCCTTGGCAAAACCGGCCTCGATATCGCCACGCTCCAGCTTCAAGGGGTCGATGACCAGCGGATAATTGGCGGCAGCCGCCTCGAGCACGTCGGTCACATGCGGCAGATCGCGGTACTCGACCTTCACCTTGACGGCGGCCCGCCGTGCCGCTTCCCGCGACGTGGCGATGACGGCGAACATTGGCTGGCCGTGGAATTCGACCTTGCCGGCAGCAAACACCGGGTCGTCGTGCTTGTGGGCCGGGCTGATGTCGTTTTCACCGGGGATGTCGTCGGCGGTCAGGATGCCGATGACACCCTCGCTGGCGCTGACTGCGTCGAAATCGATCGACAGGATATCGGCATGGGCGCGCTGCGACAGGCCGAGATAGCCGTGCAGAGTGCCGGCGGGCTCGGGAATATCGTCGATATATTCGGCGGTTCCTGACACATGCTTGTGGCCGGATTCGTGCCGCTCGTTTTCGTGGACGCCACCGCGGATGCGGTCGATGGGCTGCATCACATTCATGGGTCTCACCTCCTAGACGGCAACGGCAATAGTGCGGTCGAGCCGGATGTTTCCGGTCGCCTGTGTTTCCAAATAGAAGCGGCGCAACAGGTTCTTCGCCACCAGCTGGCGATACTCCGCCGAGGCCCGCCAGTCGGTCAGCGGCGTGAAGTCCTCGTCGAAGGTGCAGATCGCCTGCTCGACGGTTGCCTCGCTCCACGCCTTGCCCTTGAGTGCCGCCTCGACATGATCGGCCCGCTTCGGGGTTCCAGCCATGCCGCCGAAGGCGATCACGGCGTCCGTGACATTGCCAGCACCGTCGAACGCCAGGCGGAACGCCCCGCAGACCGCGGTGATATCCTCATCCAGACGCTTGGTGATCTTGTAGACGGCAAAGCGCGTATCGGCGTCGAGGAAGGGAATGTGCACCGCCTCGACGAATTCGCCGGGCTCGCGATCCTGCTTGCCATAGGCGATGAAGAAATCTTCGAGCGCGACCGTCCGGCGGCGTGCGCCCTTGCGCAGCGCAACCGAGGCACCGAGAGCGATCAAAGCCGGCGGTGTGTCGCCGATCGGGGAACCATTGGCGATATTGCCGCCGACGGTGCCCATGTTGCGCACCTGCTGCCCGCCGATCCGGTCCCAAAGCTCGCGCAGCTGCGGGAAGTGTTCGGTGATAACAGGGTAGGCTTCGGCATAGCTGACGCCGGCGCCGAGCGTTACGCCCCTTTCGTCGACCGTGATGCGGCGCAGCTCTTCGAGGTGCGTCAGGTGAACGACCGGCGCGATATCGCGCATGAACTTCGTGACCCAGAGGCCGACGTCGGTCGAGCCGGCAACGATCGTCGCCTTCGGGTTGGCTTCGAGCACATCGGCGAAGTCGTCGACGGATGCCGGCAGCATGAATAGCCCGGATCCCTCGCCGATCACCACCCGGCGACCGTCCTGAAGGCTTGCAAGTTCACCGGCGATCCGGTCGCGTTCGGCAATCAAAGGATCCTTGCCGAGATCGCCGATGGTCGAGATCGCTTCCGCGGCGCGAATGATCGCGGCATAGCCGGTGCAGCGACAGAGGTTGCCCTGCAGCGCCTTTTCGATTTCAGTGATCGACGGCTTGGCGTTCTCCATCCAGAGCCCGTAGAGCGACATGACGAAGCCGGGTGTGCAGAAACCGCATTGCGACGCGTGCGTCTCAACCATCGCCTGCTGGACCGGATGGAGCGGACCGCCCGGCGTTGCCAGCGAATCCACCGTCACCACGTGACAGCCGTCGAGCGAACCGACGAAGCGGATGCAGGCGTTGACGGATTCATACTTGAGCTGTCCGCCGAGCAGACGGCCAACCAGCACCGTGCAGGCGCCGCAGTCGCCTTCGGCACAACCTTCCTTGGTGCCGCGCAGGTTGCGATCGATGCGCAGGAAATCGAGCAATGTCTGCACTGCCGACACATCGGAAAGCTCGACGAGGCGGTGGTTGAGCAGAAAGCGGATGGTGTTGCGGATCTGGATGGTCATTGCCGGTCAGCTCCCGCGATAAGTCGAATAGCCATAGGGCGAGAGCAGCAACGGCACATGATAGTGCGCGGCCTGGTCATCGATGCCGAAGCGGATGGGGATGACGTCGAGAAACGGGTTGGCGCCGCGCGCGGCCTCAGACCCGAGATAATCGCCAGCGTGAAAATGCAGCTCGTAGGTGCCGGCCTGCATGAGCGACCCGCTGAGCAGCGGCTGGTCGCAGCGTCCGTCGTCATTCGTCTTGACCGAACGCAGATGCGTCTGGCGCTCGCCGTCGATGCGGTAGAGCTCGATGCGCAGGTCCTTGGCCGGTTTGCCACTGGCCGTATCCAGCACATGGGTCGTCAGACGGCCGTCGTTTCCACCATGAGATTGCATGCGTATCGCTCCTCCCGAAGTCAGCTTTCCAGTTGGCAGTATCGAGGTGAGCCAGTGCATTGAGAAGCGGGCGGATCATTCGAGACTTTCAAATTTTTTGGGGGGAATGACGTCGGAAAAATCCCGTTAGGAATCAGGCCGCAGAGACAAATGTCTGGAGGACTGCTTCCTATGAGATACCCCCGCGATCTTCACGGCCATGGCCAAAACCCCACCACCGTATGGCCCGACGACGCGCGGATCGCCGTGCAATTCGTGATCAATTACGAGGAAGGCGGCGAGAACTGCGTGCTGCATGGCGATGCCGCATCAGAGGCTTTTCTCTCGGAAATCGTTGGTGCGCAGGCATGGCCCGGGCAGCGCCACTGGAACATGGAATCGATCTATGAATACGGCGCACGCGCCGGCTTCTGGCGGCTCCATCGCATGTTCACCGAAAAGGGTGTGCCGGCGACGGTCTATGGCGTCGCGACGGCACTGAAGCGTTCGCCGGCCCAGGTGGCAGCCATGCAGGACGCCGGCTGGGAGATCGCCTCGCATGGCCTGAAATGGATCGAGCACAAGGATTTCAACCCCGAGCGCGAGCGGGCGGAAATCGCCGAGGCGATCCGGCTGCACACGATCGTAACCGGCGAACCGCCGCGCGGCTGGTACACCGGCCGCTGCTCCGACAATACGCTCGATCTCGTGACCGAAACCGGTGGCTTCGACTACGTCTCCGACAGCTACGCCGACGACCTGCCCTATTGGCATGAACATGCCGGTCGCCACCAGCTCGTCATCCCCTACACGCTCGACACCAACGACATGCGCTTTGCGACACCACAGGGTTTCAACAGCGGCGACCAGTTCTTCAGCTACCTCAAGGACAGCTTCGACGTGCTCTACGCGGAAGGTGCCGCCGGCGCACCGAAGATGCTCAGCATCGGCCTGCACTGCCGCCTTGTCGGCAGGCCGGGTCGCGCCGCAGCGCTCGCCCGCTTTATCGATTATGTAAAGGAACACGAAAAGGTTTGGCTCGCCCGCCGCATCGATATCGCGCGGCATTGGGCAAAGGCTTATCCGTTCAAGGCCTGGGACGATCGTCCCTCGCGACTTTCGGAGGCCGATTTCGTCGCCCGCTTCGGTGGCGTGTTCGAACATTCCGAATGGATCGCCAGGCGTGCCTTTGCCGGCGAGCTGTCGGCCGCCAACGACACGGCGATCGGGCTTGCAGCCGCGCTGACCGCAGTCTTCCGCGAGGCGACGGCAGACGAGCGCCTGGGCGTGCTCAATGCCCACCCGGATCTCGCCGGCAAACTGGCTCAGGCAAAACGGTTGACCGAAAGCTCGACCAGCGAGCAGGCCTCCGCCGGTCTCGATGCGCTGACGGACCAGGAGCGTGCGCGGTTCACCGAGCTCAACAGCGCCTATGTCGCAAAATTCGGCTTCCCCTTCATCATCGCCGTCAGGGGCCGCAGCAAGGATGACATCCTGGCAGCCTTCGAAACCCGGATCGGCAACGATCGCGACAGCGAACTTGAGACGGCATGCCGGCAGGTAGAAAGGATTGCGCTTCTCCGCCTCAAAGACATGCTACCGAGCTGAGCCACGGCGATGACGATCGACGGCGCCGGCCCGCCTGACTTTGCGCGACAGGCGATTAACCTCGCCTCCGCCGGCCTCGGTGCGCGGCCGGTCTTTGCCACGGACGCGTTCTTCGCGCCGCTCGAAAGGATGCTGCAGGATTGTCCTGCCGTCTTTCATCCCGGGGTCTATGACGACCACGGCAAATGGATGGATGGCTGGGAAACACGGCGCCGGCGCGGTCCTGGCCATGACCATGCGATCGTCGAACTCGCCACCGCTGGCCGTATCGCCGGTTTCGACGTCGATACGGCGCATTTCACTGGCAACTATCCAAGCGCCTGCGCGATCGACGCTTGTCTGGCGCCAGAGGGTCCGGGCGAAACGACGGTATGGACCGAGCTTTTGGGCATGAGCCCGCTTGGCCCAAGCGCCCATCATTTCTTCCCGGCGCGGGTCGAAGGGGTTTGGAGCCATGTCAGGCTGCGCATCTATCCGGACGGCGGCATTGCCCGGTTACGGGTCTATGGCACGCCCGAGCTTGACCGGAAATGGATAGGCGACCAGGCCGTCGATCTCGCATCCTCGCTGCTTGGCGGCCGGATCGTCGTCTTTTCCAACGGTCACTACGGCCATCAACGGCTGTTGGCGCCGGGTCGCGGGATCAACATGGGCGATGGCTGGGAAACGCGCCGCCGGCGCGAGCCCGGCAACGACTGGATCATCGTCAAACTTGCCGCGTGCACGTCGATCGAGCGCATCACTGTCGATACCGCGCATTTCAAAGGCAACTACCCTGACGCCTGCTCGGTGCAAGCGGCCTGTCTTAGCGAGGCGGAATGTGCCGTTGACGCTGCACTAACGGCGTCTTCGCTCTACTGGCGGGAGGTGCTCCCGCGCCAGAAGCTGAACGCCGACAGCATCCATGACTATGGGCCCGACCTGATCGAACAGGTCGGTTACGCCACCCATGTGCGTCTCAACATCTACCCCGACGGCGGCGTTAGCCGGCTGCGTGTCTTCGGGCGCATTGCAGGGGCCGGCACCCCGTAAACGATCAACATAAGACGGAGGAGCGTCACATGAAGGAGATCGAGATAAAGCCGCTGACACGCGAGGCATTCGCGCCGTTCGGCGACGTGATCGAGACTGAAAACGCCCACAGCTTTCCCATCAATGGCGGAAAATGCACCCGCTATCATGACCTCGCCAAGATCGAGACCGCCGGCGACAAGGGCCGGCCGATGATCAGCCTCGTGCGCGGCGAGCCCTATCCGCTGCCCTTGAAGCTGACGATGGTCGAGCGCCACCCGCTCGGCAGCCAGGCCTTCATTCCCCTGACCGACAACCCGTTCCTGGTTGTCGTCTCGGGGGAGACCAGCGAAGGGCCGAGCGAGCCGATCGCCTTTCGCACAGCGCCGGGCCAGGGCGTCAACATCGCCCGCAATGTCTGGCACGGCATACTGACGCCGCTGGAAGACGTTTCGGACTTCGCCGTCGTCGACCGCGGCGGAGAAGGCGTCAATCTGGAAGAGCATTTCTTCGAGCAGCCATTCCTGCTGCGCTGACGGCTGGTTTGGGACCAGAGGGCGGGCCTGCTCCATTCGAGTGGGCGCCGTCATCTGCCTCATGACGATCCTAATACCCGCCGTCGCGCCTGAACTTCGTCGGGGTATAGCCGGTCAAACGGCGAAAATCGCGGGAGAAGTGGTAGGGATCGGGATAGCCGCAATGGGCAGCGACGGCCGAGACCTTCGCGCCCGGCTCGACCAGCAGGCGTTTCGCCCGATTGATGCGCTCGTGGCGTAGCCAGTCCATTGGCGTTGTGCCGATGGTCTCCTTGAATCTGCGAAACAGTTGCGACGGGCTGAGATGTGCGAGGACCGCAAGTTCATCGATCGTCCAGGCCCTGGCCAGATCCTTCCGAACTGCGACAAGCACAGCGGTTATCCGATCGCGCGACGCCGGATCGTCGGGCGTTGCCGCGCTCACCAATCGCGGTGCACTCAGGTTGGCGATCAGCCCGGCAATTGCCGCACTGACCAGCGCGTCCGTTGCCGACGAGCGATCATCGAGATAGCCAATGACCGCCTGGAAGGCGGCTCGCGCCGCCCCCTGATCGGAAGGCTCCAACAGCGGCGACTGCTGCACGTTGAGGAAGGCATAGACCTCGTCGAGCCCGTGCCCCTCGACCCCCATCCACAGATAGCGCCATTCGCTGGCGTCTGGCCCGCAACGATGTTCATAGGCCTGTGACGTGTCGAGCCAGATCGACATGCCTTCCCTGGCGACGAACCGCTGCCCGCGCACCTCGATCAGCCCTTGCCCGGCGGTGGTGTGAACGAGCACATATTGGTGGAAGCGCTTGCGGATCGGCGGTTCGTTCGGCAGCGCCACCCGAGTGCCGGCAACCAACGCCGTGTAGGGGAACGCGCCCGCCAGACGTGCCGGTGTGTGAAAATAGATCTCTTCGCGCTCAGCCAACATACTGGGCACTTTGCACACCCATGCGAGTTTTGTCCATTATCTCGCGAGATTGCTACATTTCCATGGACGACCTTATGACGCTATCCTGCAGCTTTTGCAGGGAGTGCGGCACATGGCAGAGACCTTATCGACAGAGACCCAGAGGGAGGTCACGTTCGCCCCTTTGTCACCCGATTTCGCACGCGATCCCTATCCCACCTACAAGGCGCTGCGCGACAAGGGCGGTCTGCACTATTTCGAGGATTTCGACATCTGGCTCGCCTCGCGCTTCGAGGATGTCTCGGCAATCGTCATGGACAAGCGCATGGTCCGCTCACTCGAGGATATCGCCACGGCCGAGGAAATCGCCAGCATCCAGCGGGCCGGCAACTGGCATGACATGCCGCACCACTCGCGCTTCGTGCAGTTCAGCCTGCTCGACAGCGACGGCGCCGTGCACGATCGGCTGCGCAGGCAGGTTTTCAAACTGTTCACCCCAGCGATGATCGCCAAGCTGCGCGACCAGATCCAGGCCTATGTCGACAGGCTGATCGACAGCCTGGCCGATCGCGGCCAGATCGATTTCGTCGACGATCTCGCCGCCCACGTCCCCGGCCATATCATCGGTCGGCTGCTCGGCGTTCCCGACGAAGACTGTCCCCAGCTGCGCATCTGGTCGGAAAACATCGTCCAGTTCTTCGACGTCGACCGCTCGGATGAGCGCAAGCACATCGCAGAAACCAACACCACCGAATTCTACGAATACCTGACAGCCCTCAAACACGAACGCGAGCGCAGCCCCAAGAACGATCTGATCTCGGTTCTGATCGAGGCGGAAGGCGCCGGCGCGATGAATTCCGACGAATTCATTTCGACCTGCATGCTGATCCTGATGGCTGGACACGGCTCGACGATCGACGTGCTTGGAAGCGGCATGCATGCGCTGTTGCGGTTCCCCAAGCAGATGGCACGCCTGCGCCGGGATCCGGCCTTGATCCAGACTGCGGTGCAGGAGATGTTCCGCTACGAGTCGCCTTTGCCGTTCTTCCATCGGCACTGTATCGAGGACGTGGAAATCGGCGGACGAACTTTCGCGCGCGGCACGAAGTTCGGCGTGCTCTATGGCGCTGCCAACCGTGATCCCAGGCAGTTCGAAAATGCCGACAGCTTCGACATCGGCCGCACACCCAACAGACATCTCGCCTTCGGCGGCGGCGTGCACTTCTGTCTCGGCAACCATCTCGCCCGGCTGGATATGGACATCATCTTCAGCACGCTGCTGCGGCGCTTCCCGACGATCGAGCTTGTCGACGAACAGCCCGAATACAAGCGGGGCCTTTCGGTGCGTGGCCCGAAGAAGCTGCAGATCGCCATCAAGGCTGTGTGAACGCCGACCATTGCGCGGCAGCGCGAAAGAATTCGAACGATTTCAGATTTGAGTGGAGACCAAACATGCCCAGGATTGTCTTTGTGGATGCCGAGGGAAAGACGACCGAGGTTATGGCCGAAATCGGCCAGTCGGTGATGTCGGCAGCGGTTCAGAACGGCATCGATGCCATCGCGGCGGAATGCGGCGGCTCCTGTGCCTGTGGCACCTGCCACTGTTACATCGACGCGGCGTGGGGCGAGAAGCTGCCATCGCCCGATTATCAGGAGCAGGACATGCTCGAATGCGTCGTCAATCCGGAGGAACGAAGCAGGCTCAGCTGTCAGATCACGGTCTCCGATGCGCTCGACGGATTGGTCGTGCATCTGCCAGCCGGACAATATTGATCGGGGCGTCTGCCCGGTTGCCAAAAACGCAAAAAGACCGGAGCCGCAGCAATGTCTGCGGTCCGGCCAGCTTCGCGGGGGAAGTTCTGAGATAACGGGCCGGGGCATTGTTGCCCCGGCTTTCTTCTATTCGGCGAAGAAGGCGAAGCGGATGACGAACAGCGCCGCGACCAGCTGCGTCGCCGGGTGGATGACGCTCCACCTGCCGGTGAACACCTTGAGCACCACGTAGCTCACGAAGCCGAAGGCAAGGCCGTTGGCGATCGAATAGGTGAAGGGCATGGCGAGCGCTGTCAGTGCTGCCGGTGCTGCTTCCGTCAGGTCGTCCCAGTCGACTTCCGTCAGTTCGCGCATCATCAAGCCGGCGACGTAGAGCAGAGCCGGAGCTGTCGCATAGGTCGGAACGGCGGCTGCGAGCGGCGAGAAGAACAGCGCGGCGAGGAAGAGCACGCTGACGGTGAGTGCCGTCAGGCCCGTGCGACCGCCAGCCTGCACGCCCGAGGCGCTTTCGACATAGGCGGTGGTGCTGCTCGTGCCGATCAGCGAACCGGCAACGATGGCGGTGCTGTCAGCCAGAAGCGCCCGGCCGAGGCGGTTTGGCTTGCCTTCCTCCACCAGCTTGGCGCGCTTGGCCACACCGATCAGCGTACCCGTGGCGTCGAAGACTTCGACGAGCACAAAGACGAGGATCACGTGGACCAGGCCGCCATGCAACGCGCCCATGATGTCGAGCTGCATGAAGGTCGGCGCGATGCTCGGCGGCGTTGAAACGATGCCCTTGAACTCGCTGACGCCCAGGAGCATCGACAGAATGGTCACGACGAGGATCCCGATCAGGATCGAGCCGCGCACTTTAAGCGCATCGAGCACGGCAATGACGAAGAAGCCGAGGATCGCCAGCAGCGGGCCGGTCTGCTTCAGGTCGCCGAGGCCGACCAGCGTTGCCGGATTGTCGACGACGATGCCGGCATTCTTCAGCGCGATGATGCCGAGGAACAGGCCGATACCGGTGGCAATTGCGCTTCTGAGCGAATGTGGGATGCCGGCTATCAGCCAGCTTCGAACCCCGGTCACGGTCAGGATCAGGAAGATCACGCCGGAGATGAACACGGCGCCGAGTGCCTGCTGCCAGCTAAAGCCGAGGGCTGCAACGACTGTGAAGGCGAAGAAGGCGTTGAGGCCCATACCCGGCGCCATGCCGATCGGCCAGTTGGCGACGAGCGCCATGACGGCCGAACCGAGGGCCGCGGCAATACAGGTCGCGACGAAGACGGCATCCCTGTCCATGCCCGTGGTCGACAGAATGTCGGGATTGACGAAGATGATGTAGGACATCGTCAGGAATGTCGTGACGCCGGCGATCACCTCGGTGCGCACGGATGTCCCATGCTCATTTAACTTGAATAGTCGTTCAAACATATTTCCTCCCTTGGCGGCGTCGCCACGACGCAGCCGAACGACAGAGATCGGGACACAGTCTCCTCCAGTCCCCGACCAGTGCATTTCGATCATCGCCGAATGATCCGGCGCAACCGCATCACGGACCGCTTGCGGCCCGCGCCGGGCGGGCGATCGTCCGCCCCCTTGAGACGACGCGAATGCCCTTGTGCACAGCCTTCGGATTGTGCGTCTTCCAGCGGCCGACCGCTAGCCGTCCATTCCAGGGTTCGGCGATGAAAGACTTTCAAATTTTTCGGAGCAGTTGCGGCCGACATACGGGCCAATTCCCAGCTTTTTGCCGCCGGTTTCGGCGTCCGAAGCACGCGGAAAAAAATCGCCGACCGGTCTCTTGACCTTCCAACGATGGGAAGCCCCATCTTTGTCTCACATCGAAAACAAGGAGACAAGCGATGCAGAACTACAAGATCGACAACATGACCTGCGGACACTGTGCCGGCAACGTCCAGAAGGCGATCCTGAGCGTCGATCCGCAGGCAACCGTCAAGGTCGATCTCGGCGCGCGCGAGGTCAGCGTGGAGAGTGTCGCCGCGGCCGGCCCGATTGCTGAAGCGCTGAAGGCGGCAGGCTACGAGAGCCGGCAGCTCTGAACAGCAACAATGGTGCCTCCGGTCACCGCTAGACGCCTCGGCCCCGCGCCGGGGCGTTTATCGTTTAATGGCGCCGGATCGAGGCAGAAGATCGTGGTGCGCATTATCTGAGGAAATGTTTCGAACCGCCCTTGACCTTCCCATCGTTGGAAGCCCCACCTTCCGATAAAAGAACAGGATAAAGGAGCACGATCATGGGATCTGTGACCACCATCGAAACGAAGAACGCGACGGCAATTCCCGGTGCTGCGCTGACGGCCAGCATACCGGTCGAAGGCATGACCTGCGCGTCCTGCGTCGCGCGTGTCGAAAAGGCTATCCGCGCTGTCCCCGGCGTCACCTCCGCCTCCGTCAACCTTGCGACCGAGCGGGCAGACGTCCGGTTCGATGGAACGACCAAGACTGCCGATATCGTCAAGGCCATCGAAAACAGCGGCTATGGCGCCGCTGAAGAATCGGTCGAGCTGGCAATCGAAGGCATGACCTGCGCCTCCTGCGTCGCGCGCATTGAGAAGGCGCTGAAGGCGGTGCCCGGTGTCACTGAGGCCAATGTCAATCTCGCGACCGAGCGCGCCTCCGTGCGCCTCACCAAGGGCGTTGTTACGGCCGCCAGCCTTGAAGAGGCCGTGCGCGCCGCCGGTTACGATGCCAAGCGCATCACCGGCGATGAAAACACCGACGAGGAAGCCGAAAAGCGCGAGCGCGAAAGCCGGCGCCTCAGCCGTTCGTTGCTGGTTGCCGCGGCCCTGACGCTGCCGATCTTCGTGCTGGAAATGGGCTCGCACTTCATTCCGGCCGTGCACGACTTCGTCATGATCAATATCGGCATGCAGGAGAGCTGGTACCTGCAGTTCGTATTGACGACGCTGGTCCTCTTCGGTCCGGGCTTACGCTTCTACCAGAAGGGCATCCCGGCGCTCCTGCGCCTCGCGCCCGACATGAATTCTCTCGTCGCCATCGGCACGGCCGCCGCCTGGGGCTATTCGATCGTTGCCACCTTTGCATCCGGGCTGCTGCCCGAGGGTACGGCCAACGTCTATTACGAAGCCGCCGCTGTCATCGTGACGCTGATCCTGCTCGGCCGGGTGCTGGAAGCCCGCGCCAAGGGCCGCACCTCCGAAGCGATCAAGCACCTGATGGGTCTGCAGGCAAAGACGGCGCGCGTCGTTCGTGATGGCGAGACGATCGAGATAGCGCTCGGCGACGTTCACGCTGGCGATACCGTTCTTGTGCGTCCCGGCGACCGCGTACCGGTCGACGGCACCGTTGTCGACGGCAATTCCTACGTCGACGAATCGATGATCACCGGCGAGCCGGTTCCCGTCGAGAAGGTTGCCGGGGCCGATGTCGTCGGCGGCACAATCAACAAGACCGGATCCTTCACCTTCCGCGCCACCAAGGTCGGTGCCGATACGGTGCTGGCCCAGATCATCCGCATGGTCGAGCAGGCGCAGGGCGCCAAGCTGCCGATCCAGTCGCTGGTCGACAAGGTGACAGCCTGGTTCGTTCCGGCCGTCATAGCGATTGCCGCCATCACCTTCGCGATCTGGTTGATCTTCGGCCCGGATCCGGCGCTGAGCTTCGCGCTTGTCAATGGCGTCGCCGTTCTGATCATCGCCTGCCCCTGCGCCATGGGCCTTGCGACCCCGACCTCGATCATGGTCGGCACCGGCCGGGCCGCCGAAATGGGCGTGCTCTTCCGCAAGGGGGAAGCGTTGCAGACCCTGCGCAATGCCGAGATCATCGCCGTCGACAAGACGGGCACTCTGACCAAGGGGCGCCCCGAACTGACCGATCTCGACACATCAGCCGGTTTTGAACGCGGTGAAGTGCTGGCGCTCGTCGCCGCCGTCGAAACCCGCTCGGAGCACCCGATCGCCGAAGCAATCGTCGAGGCCGCAAAGTCGGAAGGCATCGCCATTGCCACGCCTTCGAACTTCGAAGCCGTGCCCGGCTTCGGTGCCAGCGCCAGCGTGAATGGGCGGAGCGTCCATGTCGGCGCCGACCGGTTGATGACCAAGCTCAATCTCGATGTCTCGATGTTTGCCGACCAGGCAGCCCGTCTGGGCTCGGAGGGCAAGAGCCCGCTCTATGCCGCGATCGACGGCAAGCTTGCCGCCATCATCGCCGTTGCCGACCCGATCAAGGAAACCACGCCGCAGGCGATCCGCATGCTGCACGACCTCGGCCTCAAGGTGGCGATGATCACCGGCGACAACCGCCGCACCGCGGAAGCGATCGCTGCCAAGCTCGGAATCGATGAAGTCATCGCCGAAGTGCTGCCCGACGGCAAGGTCGCAGCCCTGAAGCGACTGAATGCCGACGGCCGCGCCGTTGCCTTCGTCGGCGACGGCATCAACGATGCGCCGGCGCTCGCCGAAGCCGACGTCGGCCTTGCGATCGGGACCGGTACGGATGTCGCGATCGAAAGTGCCGATGTGGTGCTGATGTCAGGCGATCTCCTGGGCGTGCCGAACGCGATTGCCCTGTCGAAGGCGACGATCCGCAACATCAAGGAGAACCTGTTCTGGGCCTTCGCCTACAACGCGGTTCTGATCCCGGTTGCAGCGGGCGCGCTCTATCCGGCCTACGGCGTCTTGCTGTCGCCGATCTTCGCTGCCGGCGCGATGGCGCTCTCGAGCGTCTTCGTGCTCGGTAATGCGCTCCGGCTGCGGAGGTTTCGCGGCGTCGCCGCGCAAACGCCAGCCGCACGATGACACAAAGCTTCTCCCCGGCGGGTCGCGCCCGCATGGCGTCCGCCGGGGAGACTTCCTATATTCGACCTGAACACCCGCGCTCCGCGCGCCGCTCGAAAGGTGAAGTCATGAACATCGGCGAAGTCGCACGCGCCTCAGGCGTTTCGACGAAGATGATCCGCTATTACGAAACGATCGGCCTCATTCCGCCGGCCGATCGCAGCGAGGCGGGCTATCGCAATTACGGCGATAACGACGTCCACACCCTACGCTTCATTCGCCGCTCCCGCGATCTCGGTTTCACCGTCGAGCAGATGTCCGACCTCCTGACGCTGTGGCGCGACCGTTCGCGTGCCAGCAGCGAGGTCAAGAAGATCGCGCTCGAACACGTCGAGATCCTCGAACGCAAGGCCGAAGAATTGAAGGCGATGAGCAGGACGCTCAAGCATCTGGCCGCCAATTGCCACGGCGACGGCCGGCCGGATTGCCCGATCCTCGACGATCTCGCCGCCATGGCGAACGAACCAGGCAAGGCGCCGGAGCCTGCACGCTTCGGCCCGGCCGGCATTGACCCAGTCCGCAACCGCCGACAGGCCTAAGCACATCGACCAAAGGCTCACGCATTCGTGAGCCAAGGCCCGGTCAGCAGCATTGACAGGAATCGAGAGCGTTTCTACGGATTGATGATGGAAAAGGCACGACAGGCATATCTACGTCTGCTGACGATGCTCAAGCTGGTGACGATGCTGTCGCTGGCCGTGCTGCCCTTTTCCAGCGCAGCCGGCATGACCCATGTGGCCGCGCACGCCGCAATGCAAATGCACACAGCAACGCAGCCGGATGCCTCCTCGGTCGACACCGCGACGTTAAGCGAACATTGCCCGAGCGCCGACAGCAACAAGACAAAACCCATCAGTGACAGCGGCAAGGCCGACAAGAAGGATTGCTGCAAGACCTTCTGTGCGTCCGTCGCCGTGCTTGCCGATACCGGCGAAGCCCGCTTCGGCCTGCCGCGCTCCACGTTGCATGCCGGGCTGCAATCGCAGCTGATCCCCGGCGAGCGCGCCGGCCTGCACCGCCCTCCAAGAGCCTGATTTCGTGAACAGCTGACCGCATAGGCGGTCAAGGTCTTGGCCTGCCCGGCTCTGCCGGTCGGACGCCGATATCCATTCTTCACATTCAGGTTGAACCATGAAACGTCTGTTTCCCATGGCGCTCCTGCCCATTCTTCTGGGCGGATGCGCAACCACGATGCCTGCAGAGGTGACAAGCCTCGCCGATCCCGCGGAGAGTTCCGCGCACACCACGATCCAAGCCTATCGAAGCCCTCTTGCCGGATACGTCCACCGAGAGCCCGTCGGCCCGAAGCGCTGGATACCGCTCAACGACGCCCAATCTCCCGCCAAGGGAGACGCATCATGACCATGCAGAAGTTCAGGCTCGCCGCGATCATCGGCCTGCCGCTGACGCTTGCCGGTTGCGCGACCAACGCGGAGTACGCGGCAAGGGACGCCGGCTTTACCGCCGTCTCGGCCAAGGTCGGCGCCGGCACGGCAAAGCGTAGCGTCTGGATCCAAAACCGCGAACAGGCCGCAAAGGCTCAAGCACAGGTGAAGTCGCTGCTCGCACGAAAGTCGGTCGATGCTGATACCGCCGTGCAGATCGCGCTTCTCAACAACAAGGGCCTGCAGGCGGCCTACGCCGATCTCGGCGACGCAGCGGCGAATGCCTGGCAGGCAACGATGCTCCTCAACCCGACGATTTCGATCGGCACCACCGGCATCGGAGCACCGGAGCTTCAAGCCTATCGTGCCATCGAAGGGCTGATCACCACCAACATCCTGGCGCTGATGACGCGGGAGAAGTCCATTGCGGTCGCCGACGCCCGCTTCCGTCAGGCGCAGCTTGCGGCCGCCTTGAAGACGCTTGCGCTCGCGGCCGAAACCCGTCGCGCCTGGATCGAGGCGGTATCGGCCTGGGAAACGGTGGCACAGCTCAACCGGGCGCAGGCCGCCGCCGACGCAGCCTCCCAACTTGCCGCCAAGCTCGGAGAGAGCGGAGCCATGGGCAAGGCCGACCAGGCCCGCGAGCATGTGTTCAATGCCGAGCTCGCCGGCCAGGTAGCCGAGGCGCGTCTTGCGGCACGGCTCGCCAAGGAGAACCTCACCCGGAAAATGGGACTGTGGGGCACAGACGCCGACTACCGGGTGCCAAACCGGCTGCCCGATCTGCCGAAGGGACTTTCCCGCCGTGACAGTATCGAGGCCGAAGCCCTCAAGCGCCGCGTCGAACTGCAGATGGCCCGCTTCGACCTCGAGGCGGTGGCAAAATCCTATCGTCTTACCGAGGCGACACGCTTCGTCAGCGATCTTACGCTCGTTGCCGGTGCAGAGGCCGAGCGTGAGCGCGAAGACGGCGACACAAAGGTCGAGACCACAGGCCAGGTGGAGCTGGAGTTCACCATCCCGATCTTCGACACCGGCCAGGCGCGTCTGCGCACGGCGGAACTGGCGCACATGCGCGCCGCCAACCTGCTTGCCGAAAAGGCAGTCAATGTCCGCTCAGAAGCCCGCTCGGCCTATCAGGCCTACCGGTCGCGCTACGACATCGCCCGGCACTACCGCAACACCGTCGTGCCGTTGCGTACGAAGATCGAGGACGAAGCCGCCCTCAGCTACAACGGCATGATCACCAGCACCTTCGAGTTGCTCGCCGACAACAGGTCCAAGGTGGACTCTGTGATCCTCACCATCAACGCCAAACGCGATTTCTGGCTTGCCGATGCCGATCTGACCACCGCCATCCATGGCGGCGGTGAAGCGGGCGCTGCGGCAGAGGTTGCCGCTCCTGCCGCAGCCGACGCGGATTGAAAGGGACGATGACCATGTTCAACAGACGACAAATCCTCGGCGCAGGCGCGGCACTCGTTTCCACGACGGCCTGGGCGCAGACCTCGAACTCCGGATTGCCGGAGGCGGAAGGCATGAACAATGCTGCCACTCAGAAGCCGCTCGTGCCGACGAGCGGGCCGGACTACAACCCGGTCGTCACGCTCAACGGCTGGACGCTGCCACACCGGATGAACAACGGCGTCAAGGAATTTCATCTCGTTGCCGAACCGGTGGAACGCGAGATGGCCGAAGGCATGACTGCCTATCTCTGGGGCTATAACGGCCAGTCCCCCGGCCCGACGATCGAGGCGGTCGAAGGCGACCGGGTGCGCATCTTCGTCACCAACAAGCTGCCGGAGCACACGACGATCCATTGGCACGGCATGATCCTGCCTTCGGGAATGGATGGCGTCGGCGGACTGTCGCAACCGCATATCCCGGCGGGAAAGACATTCGTCTACGAGTTCGATCTCGTGAAGTCCGGAACCTTCATGTACCACCCGCATGCCGACGAAATGGTGCAGATGGCCATGGGCATGATGGGCTTCTTCGTCATCCATCCGAAGGACCCGGCCTTCATGCGGGTCGACCGCGACTTCGTCTTCCTGCTCAACGCCTATGACATCGACCCCGGCACCTATGTTCCGCGCATCATGGAGATGACGGACTTCAACATGTGGTGCTGGAACAGCCGCATCTTCCCGGACATCGATCCGCTGGTCGTTGCCAAGAACGACCGGGTGCGGGTGCGCGTCGGCAACCTGACGATGACCAACCATCCGGTCCATATGCACGGTTACGATTTTGAGGTGACCTGCACCGATGGCGGCTGGGTCCGCCCCGAAGCCCGATGGCCGGAGGTATCGATCGACATTCCCGTCGGCGCCATGCGCGCCTACGAGTTCGCCGCCAAGTACGAGGGCGACTGGGCGATCCACTGCCACAAGTCGCACCACACGATGAACGCGATGGGCCACGATGTCCCGACTTTCATCGGCACCGACAAGACGCAGGTCGCGGCGAAGATCCGCAGGATCAAGCCCGACTACATGCCCATGGGTACGGCCGGGATGGCCGACATGGGCGAGATGGAAATGCCGCTTCCCGACAACACCATCCCGATGATGACCGGCTGGGGGCCGCACGGGGCGTTGGAGATGGGCGGCATGTTCTCGGTGGTGAAGGTGCGCGAAGGCATCTCCGCCGGCGATTACAGCGACCCCGGCTGGTACGAAAATCCTCCGGGTACACAGGCCTGGGAATGGACCGGCGCGCTGCCGGAAACCACCCGAGCAACAGACGCCAAGACAGTCATCACCCCACCTCCCGCAACAAAGAGGTGACCGCAATGACCTCTTCCAACGCAACCAAGGAAACCAAGATGAAGACGACACTTTTCGCGCTGGCGTTCGTCGCCGCTTCCTCGCTCGCCTCGCCGATGCGCGCCAGCGGCACCCATTCCGGCGGTCACGACGCCATGTCGATCGGAGAGCCCGGCGACGCCAAGAAGGCGACCCAGACCGTGCGCGTGACGATGAAGGAAACTGATGACGGCAAGATGATCTTCACGCCGGCAAGCATCAAGGTCCGCCACGGCCAGACCGTGCGCTTCGCCATCAAGAATGTCGGCGAACTCGAACATGAATTCGTGCTCGACGACAAGGCGCAAATCCAGGAGCACAAGGTGGCGATGGAGAAGTTCCCCGACATGGAACACGCTGATCCCAATGCCATCCGGCTCGAGGCCGGCAAGTCCGGCGAGATCGTCTGGACCTTCACCAACAACGGCACGTTCGAATTCGCCTGCCTGGTCCCCGGTCATTATGACGCCGGCATGCACGGACCGCTCGAAGTCGTGAAAAAGTGACAATAACCCACTGAAAGGATGACACTATGAAACCGCTTATTGCATTGTTTTCCGCTCTTGCCATGGCGGCTTCCGCCCAGGCGACGGAATTCACCAAGGGAACGATCAAGAAACTGGACACGTCCGCCAAGAAGGTGACGATCGCCCATGAGGATCTGAAGAACCTCGACATGCCGGCCATGACCATGGTGTTCCGGGTCAAGGATGATGCGATACTAGCCAAGCTCAAGGAAGGTGCCGCGATCGAATTCATCGCCGACCGGGTCGATGGCAAGCTGACAGTGACCGAGATCAAGTAATCCGGTGTCCAGGGCCCGGTATAATTCCGGGCCTTGGGCAACCAGGCCGAACAGACAGGAAAGGAGCGTTCGATGTTGAACCTCAAAAGTAGACACTTCATTGCCGGTGTAATCATGAGCATGTCGATGCTGACAGCCGGCGTGGCGATCGCGGCAGGCCCGATGACGGTCTACAAGGATCCGCAGTGCGGCTGCTGCGAACAATGGGCAGACGCGATGGAGGCAGCCGGCTTTAAGGTCGATATCCAAGACGAAGCCGACATGACGCCGATCAAGACCCGGTTCGGCGTGCCGGCCGACATGGAAGGATGCCACACAGCTGTCATCGACGGTTATGTCGTCGAAGGCCATGTCCCGCTTGAAGCCGTGCAGAAGCTGGTAACCGAGAAGCCTGAAATTGCCGGCATTGCCGTGCCTGGCATGCCCTCGGGTTCGCTCGGCATGGGCAACGATCCGCAGGCGTCATACGACGTCTACACGATCGCCAAGACCGCCGGCGCGGCCGGGACCGTCTATTACAAGGTGCGGCCGGCGCAATAGCGCCCGGATGCTGCGGGCGGCAACCTCTTAGGCGGCGCGCCAGGCGCCGTCTTCGCCACGCGCCAGCAACGGCGTGCGGAACACGCCGGCGACACGCTCCGGCCAATAGGGCGCGAGATCTGCCAGAGGCTGTCGCCAGCGTTCGGTCTGCAGCATGGCGGCACCGATGGCGATCGGATCCACGCCACACGTTTCCATCAGGGTCAGTCCGGCAACGATCGAGCTGCCACTCGATAGGACGTCATCGACGAGCACGACACGCTTGTCCTTCAGAAGCGGAAGCATACGCGGATCGACGTAGAGCCGCTTCTTCTGGTCCGGCGTGGTGATCGACGACAGCGGAACGGAGAGATCGTCGACGTACCAGAACTTGCGCGACGTTCCGAGCGGCACGTATCGCGCATGGCCGAGCTTGCGGGCGACGGCAGCGGCGAGCGTCAGCCCCAGCGTCGGCAGGCCGGCGATGACATCAGGCTGCAACGGCGCCAGCTTGTTGGCGAGTTCTGTTGCCAGGGCTTCTTCGACGGCGAAACTCGCCTGGTTGATGATCAGCGAGGCCAGGGCGTGCTTGCCATCCGCCAGCTGCCGGATCGGCAACAGGATCTGGCGACCGTCTTCAAGCTTCGCCGGGAAGAAATCCCGATAACCGCTTCCAGTGTCGAAACTTTTCGACGGGAACACATCCTGCCAGAATTCATGCGGCTGCATCGGTATTGTCCTCTTCTGCGCCACCAAGGCTTCGAACGAAAGGCGATGAAAACACCGGCGCACTGTTCTGGTTCCGGCGGTTTTCGTCTATACGGTTTACCACTTTGATCAAACCGAAAGGGCGCCCCGGCCGATGCAAATCTGGGGAATTTGACAGCCCTTCTCCGACAGACATGCAAGGACCTGCCAGACAATGCGCGTGCCAGATGGGATCACCAACGACCTGCCCTTCCTCACCGAATTCCGTCGTGATCTGCACGCCCACCCCGAACTTGGCTTCGAGGAAGTCCGTACCAGCGAACTGGTTGCAGGACTGCTGGAGGAAGCCGGCCTTAAGGTTCATCGTGGCCTTGGTAAAACCGGTGTGGTCGGCACGCTGCAGAGCGGCAACGGCACCCGCTCGATCGGCCTTCGCGCCGATATGGATGCACTCGCCATGCCGGAGTTGGCCGACCGGCCTTACAAATCGAAGGAAGCCGGCAAGATGCATGCCTGCGGCCATGACGGTCACACCGCTATGCTTCTGGGTGCCGCCCGCCATCTCGCCGAAACGCGCAATTTTTCCGGCACGGTGCACTTCATCTTCCAACCGGCAGAGGAAGGTCGCGGCGGGGCAAAGCGTATGGTCGAGGATGGCCTCTTCCAGCTTTTCCCCTGCGACGCCGTCTACGGCCTTCATAACATGCCCGGCCTCGACCCGGATGAAATGGCCGTGGTGGCGGGGCCGCAGCTTGCCTCTTCCGACAGCTGGCGGCTGACCTTCCGCGGCGTCGGCACCCACGGTGCCAAGCCGCATCTCGGTCGCGACCCGGTGACGGCGGCCGGTACCTTCCTCGCCTCACTGCAGTCGATCGTCGGCCGTGTCGTTGACCCGCTGCAGCCGGCCGTCGTCAGCGCATGCTCCGTTCGCGCCGGCGACCCGAAGGCGCTGAACGTCATCCCTGATACAGTCGAGATCGGCGGCACAGCCCGCGCCTACACGCCTCATGTCCGCGACCAACTCGAGGAAGAGATCGGCCGTCTGGCGCACGGCACGGCCGAGATGTACGGCATCAAGGTCGACTACGAATTCGAGCGCCGCATCCCGCCCGTCGTCAATGATACAGATGCGAGCGAACGGGCGCTGTCGGCAGCCCGCGTCGTCTTCGGAGAAAAGACCCGGACGCAGTTTCCGCCCTCCACTGCAGGCGATGACTTCGCCTTCTTCGGCCTCGAAGCTCCCGGCTGCTACGTCTGGCTCGGCAACGGCCCCGCTGTCGACGGCGCACTTCACCACAACACTGCCTATGATTTCAACGACGCCGCCATCGGTCCCGGGGTCACCTTCTGGACGACATTGGTGGAGCAGGAATTGCGTGCTTCGGCAGAGCGCTGATCGAGGTCGCGTGTCGTCAAAAAGATGTCGGCGACCTTGATTGCGTTTAAGGTCTCCAACAGAGAACGAGGCCGGTACGGTCCGGTGCGAACACCCGCGCAACTGGAGACTTTCATGCACAAGTACGCCCTATGCCTCGTCGCCGCTACATGGTTCGCCGCAACTGTTGCACACGCTGGAAATGTTGGCTTCAAGCAGAAGACGCTGACCGATTTGGACAGCGACCGGCCACTGGAAATTGCCATTCTGTATCCGGCTGCGAACGACGGAAAAAACGAGATCGTCGGAGAAACGCCGGCCTGGACCGGCCTTGCGTTGGCACGTGACGCGGCGCCCTTGCCGGGGCAGCACCCGCTTGTCGTCGTATCGCACGGCTACGGCGGGACCTGGCGCAACCAGCTCTGGCTTGCCCATGAACTCGCACGCCGCGGCTACGTCGTCGCCGCTCCCAACCATCCGGGGACAACTGCTTTCGATCGATCGCCGCGTCAGGCAGCCCGGCTTTCGGAGCGCCCGCGTGACTTGACCCGCGTGATCGATGCGCTCCTGGCCGACCCGGCAATTTCCGGCGACATTGATCCGATGCGGATAGCTGCCGTTGGCCACTCGCTCGGTGGATGGACCGTCATGGCTACCGCCGGCGCACGGTTCGAAGAAGGACAATTCCTGGAAGACTGCAAGACGAAGGCAAGCCCGATCGCCTGCAATGTCTACAACGAACTCGGCGTCGATGGAACCGCCGGCGCGGCAGCATTGCTCGGCGCGGATCTTGCCGACCGGCGCGTGCAAGCCGTCGTTTCTCTTGATCTCGGCCTT
This sequence comes from Sinorhizobium sp. A49, assembly GCF_002002725.1. GTDB lineage: Bacteria > Pseudomonadota > Alphaproteobacteria > Rhizobiales > Rhizobiaceae > Ensifer. Next base: position 103,098 of record NZ_MUNW01000051.1, read on the forward strand.
GCGCGCGGATTTACACCGGCTAGCCTGGCGGCGGTTCAGATCCCGGTATTCGTTGTCGGTGCAGGCGTCGAGGATGGCCCCAGATCCGCAAAACTGGAATCGGGCTACCTTGCCGAATACCTTCCACAGGGCACGTCTCGCTATCTCGAGATAGCGGACGCGGCGCATTTCAGCTTCATGCAAATTTGCAAGCCAGGCGCCAGAGCGTTGATCGAGGCCGAAACGCCGGGCGATGGCATCGTGTGCGACGACGGTGACGGCAGAGATAGGGCGACCATTCATCTGGAAACGGCCGGGGTGATCGCGGGCTTTCTCAACACAGCCTTGAATGTTCAACAGCCGCTGCGCTAGCTTTTCCGGTGAACGCACGTGCGGACGGGGCAGCAGCAGCCGCCCCGTTTGATCGATCAGAACACTTCAAGCACCGGGTTTTCCAGAAGCTTTCCCGTTCCCACATCGGCAATGCCGCGATCCGTCTGGTGTGGCCCGGCATTGCAGGCAAGCGTCGCTCCGAAGCAGGCCTTGAAGACGAGATAGGGCGGCTGCCAATCGACGATCCGGCCGACCGCGTCACGCAAGCGCGCAAAGCCGGACGACACCTCGGCCAACGGCGCGTCGGAGACCAGGCCGCACAGTGGCAACGGCAGGATCGCATCGACCTTGCCAGCCGATGCCACAGCCATGCCGCCGCCGGCGGCGATCACGGCGTTGGCGGCCACCATCATGTCGTGGGCGTTCCCGCCGAAGACCGTCAGGTTGTGGCTGTCATGCGAAACGGTCGTCGCGAAAGCGCCGCGCCATTCTCCCCAGCCGGTCAGCAGTCCGACACGCGGACGGCTATCGGCGCGCCCATGGCGATGAGCAACGGCAATCAGCGTCGCGCCTTGCGGCGGAACGACAAAGCCATTCTCGACTTCGGCGACGACCTCGCCCCATTGGGTAAAGCGCGGGCGGTCGATCGTGGCGACACGCACCTTCGAACCGGTCGATGCAATGGCGAAGTCGGTCGCGTGCAACGGTTCGATCTTCATCGTGCCGGCGAGCGCCTGGACGTCTGCCTTGGGCGCGGCGTCTATCATACGTCCGCCCGAGGCGACCTGCTTGCCGCCGGCGATCACCGTTCGGGCACGAAAATCCTGGAGATCCTCGAAGATCACCAGATCAGCCCGTCGTCCGGGCGCAACGAGACCGAGGTCGGGACGGCCAAGGCGCTGAGCGGCGTTCAACGTCGCGGCGCGAAGCGCCCATTCGGGTTTCAGCCCGTAGCGCACCAGCCGCCGGACCACGTCGTCGAGCCCGCCGGAACGATCGAGATCATCAGGAAAGACATCGTCGGTGCAAAGCGTGACGGTCTGCGGCAGGTGGCCGAGCGTGTTCAGCGCCTCGACGAATTCCGGCAGCAGGTGATCATGCGAGCCGCGCAGCTCGATCGTAAGACCGGCGCGTAGCTTGGCCTTTAGATCGTCGGCGGAAACCAGTTCGTGGTCCGAACTGACGCCTGCGGTCACGAAGGCCTGCAGGTCGGATCCGGCAAGGCCGCGGGCATGGCCGTTGACCGGTTTGCCCGCCAACAGCCCCGCCTGGACGATGGCGTGCATCCGAGGATCGCCATCGATAACGCCGCGCATGTTCATCATCTCGGCGATGCCGCCGATCTCAGGCCACGAAAGCATGGCGGCGATGGCATTGGCATCAAAGTCGGCGCCCGCCAGTTCCAGGCCCGGAGCCGAGGGCACGCTCGAAGGCGACAGCAGCACACAGCGCAGAGGTAGGTTGGCGATGGCATCCGCAGCCCAGCGCACGCCGGCGATGCCGCTTACATTGCCGAATTCGTGCGGGTCCCAGACGATCGTGGTGACGCCACGCGGCAGCACCGCATCGGCATAGGTCGCGGGCGTGATCATCGAGCTTTCGACATGCATGTGCGTGTCGATCAGCCCCGGTGACAGGGAGGCGCCTGAGGCATCGACGATTGCAGCAGCATCGCTGCGGGTGCCGGGGGCATGCACGCTGGCGATCAGCGAGCCGACGAGGCCGACATCTGCTGCGCGCTGTTCGCCGGTGACCATATCGATCACGGTGCCGCCGGTGATGAGCATGTCGAACGCAGCCGCGCCGCGCGCCGCTGCAACGGCCTGTGCACGCAGCGTCGCATCCATCAGGTCCATCGGTTCCTGCGGACGGCTCACTTGATTGCTCACTTGGCTGCTTCCTTCATCAGGGCGCCAAGAATCTGCGCGCGGGCCGTTTCCGCATGCACGTCGGTTGCGTATTCGGCATTGAAGGCGGCGTGGCTCTCTCGGGTCTCGACCACGGTGCGCCCACGGGTGAGCGCGCCGGCAAGCTCCGCGTCTATGCGCGCCTTGCGGAAGGAAATCGCGCCCGGATTGACGAAAGCAACCGCAGCGCAAGGGTCGTAGATCGCCATGCCCGGCCGGCCGCGGCTGGTGCCGATCGAGACATAGCCGGACAGGAGATCGGCGATCAGCGCGGCGTTGACGCCACCGGCGGCACGAATGGGCGCGATATCATCGGGATAGGCAAAGACCTTGCGGCAAAGGTCAAGGTCGACCATGCGCAGCGGCAGGTCGTGCGCCAGCACGATCGCCAGCGCTTCCGGGTCGGCGAAAGCGTTGAATTCGGCTGATGCCGTATGGTTGCCGCTGGTCACGCCACCGCCCATCCAGGTCAGGTCGGTGATCTTCGCCGCCAGATCCGGACGCGCAAGGCAGAGTGCGGCAAGGTTCGTCAGGGGCCCGAGCGCCAGGATACGGCGTGGACCGCCCTCCTCCTCGAGCCAGCGGCAGAGGGCGGCAAAAGCGTCGCTCGCGGGAAGCGGCTGGGCTGCCGGTAACGACAGGCCGGCGGTCGGCATGCCGGTCTCGCCAAGAATCCGCTCCGCTGTTTCGAGCCTGCCGAGGACCGGCAAGGCGCGGCCCTCATGGATGGGGAACGACCAGCCGAATGCGCTTGCCGCACTGGCCGCATTGCGTTTTACCTGCTCCATCGGCGTGTTGCCGAAAACCAGCGAAACGCCGTCAATCTCTTCATTGGCATGGAGAACGACGAGCACCGCAGCGATGTCGTCGAAACCCATGTCCGTATCGATCCAGATTCCCATTGCTGGTTACCCGAACCGCTCGAGCCGCGCCGCCTTGGCGACCGGCAGGTCGAAGGTGAGCTCGGTGCCCGGCTGATGCGCGGCGAGGCCCGCATCCTCCTCGGCCTTGATGGCGCCGAGGGGCGTGTCGAGCAGGTATTCGCGCGTGCTGCCGGAGAAAGAGGCTCCGCGCACAGTGCCTTGGAAAGGACCTGAACCAAGGGTCACCATGCGCGGACGCCACGCTAGCCCTGCCGTGTCAGGCGGCAGGGATTCGGAAAGGGAGATCGGGCCGTTTGCGGCTTTGAGCTTGCCGCCTTCGACCGCGAAAATGTTTTCAAAGCCGACGAAGTCGGCAACGAAGCGGGACACCGGGCGGTTGTAGATGTCCTCGGGCGTGCCGATCTGCTCGATGGCGCCGTTGAGCATCACCACGATCCGGTCGGCAAGCGACAGCGCCTCTCCCTGATCGTGAGTGACGAAGATCATCGTCACGCCGGTTTCCTTTTGCACGCGCTGAAGCTCCGTGCGCATCTCCAGGCGAAGACGGGCATCGAGGTTCGACAGCGGCTCGTCGAGCAAGAGAACCTTCGGCTCCATCACCATCGAGCGGGCAAGCGCCACGCGCTGCTGCTGGCCGCCGGAGAGTTCGGCCGGCTTGCGTGCCGCGAACTTCGACAGGCCTACGGATTTCAGGCCGGCGGTGACGCGCGTCTCGATGTCGTTTGCCGGCATCTTCTTCAGACGCAGGCCGAAGGCGACGTTTTCGAACACCGACAGATGCGGAAACAGTGCATAGGACTGGAAGACCAGCCCGACCGAGCGCTTGTTGGCGGAGACCCGGGTGATGTCGACGCCGTCGAGGCTGATGCGCCCCGAAGCCGGCGTCAGCAGCCCGGCGATCGAACGCATCGTCGTCGTCTTGCCGCAACCGGACGGTCCGAGGAACGCCACCAGTTCGCCTTTGCGGATCGACAGGTCGAGGTCCTTCACCGCAACGGTATCGCCATAGGCGAGCGTGAGTTTTTCGAGGCTGAGGAAGGAAGCGTCAGACATAGCGGGAAAATCCTAGGAAGCGTTCGGCAAGGAAGACGATGCCGATGGACATGAAGGCGAGCAGCGCAGAAAGGGCCGCAACCGACGGGTCATAGGTGATCTCCATGTAGGAGAGCATGTCGATCGGCAGCGTGCGCACGCCAGGGCCGGACAGGAAAAGCGAGACCGGCACCTGGTTGAAGCTCGTCACGAAGCCGAGGATGAAGGCGGCGAGAATGCCGCTGCGGATGTTCGGCATCACCACCCGGAAGAAGGCGCCGGCCCGCGAAGAGCCGAGCAGCACCGCCGCCTCCTCGATGTCGGAGCGCAGGTTGTTGAGGCTCGCCGAGACGACCCGCACCGCATAGGGCAGCACCAGCGCCGTATGCGCCAGCAACAGCGCCAGCGTGATGTTGAAGCCGAACGGCACGACGATGTAGCGCAGCAGCGCCAGGCCAACGATGATACCGGGCACGATGATCGGCAGCGACACGATCGTACGAATGGTTTCGCCGAAGGGCAGCTTGTAGCGCGACAGGGCGTAGGACGCGGGAATGCCGAGCACCAGCGCCATGGCGGTGCCGCCGATGGCGAGGAACATCGAAACCGCGAAGCTCTCCCGGAAGCTTTCGACGGTGAAGACCTTGGCGACCCACTTCAGCGAGAAGCCCTGCGGCGGAAAGGCGAGCGTCTCGCCTGCTGACAGCGATGCCGCGACGATGATGAAGAACGGCCCGATCAGGAAGGCGACGACCAGAAACAGGACGAGGGGTGAAAAGATGCGAGGGGTCATCGCTTGTTCCTCGCAGTGGCGAGCCGTTTCAGGAGGAGATTGGCAGCAAAGCTCATGACGATCAGGATGAAGGCAATGACGCTAGCCGAGACGAAGTCATTGGCGACGGTAACGCGCTGGTAGAGCAGCGTCTCGAGCATCAGCACCTTGGAGCCGCCGAGGATCGCAGGGGTGATGTAGGCCGTCAGCGAGCCGGTGAAGACTAGCGTTCCGCCGATGACCAGACCTTCCTTGGTGAGCGGAAGAATGACCTTCCAGAACACCTGGAACCAGTTGGCGCCCAGCACGCGCGCCGCCGGGATCGCATCCTTCGGCATGTTCTCGAGCGCGCTGATCAGCGACAGGATCATCAGCGGCAGGAATAGCTGCAACAGGCCGATGAACACCGCCGTCTCGGTAAAGAGAAAGCGGATCGGTTCATCCGAAAGGCCGATCAACTGCAGCGCCTGGTTGACGATGCCGGTGCGGCCGAGAATGACGATCCAGGCATAGGTTCGCGCCACCGACGAAATCATCAGCGGCAGCACGATAAGGCCGATCATCTGCCCCTTGCTGCGCGGCGAAAGATTGACGATCGCAAAGGCTGCCGCATAGCCGATCACGGCGGAAACGGCCGTCACCATCAGGCCGAGCCGGAACGTGCGCACGAAGACGGTGCGGTTCAGCGGGTCGGTGAAGAAATCGACATAGGCGGTCAGCGACCAGCTGTCGGCGCTGCGAAAACCTTCGGCGAGCAGAATGACGACGGGCGCCAGAAAGACGATCGCCGCAAAGACCGCCGCCGGCAAAGCGAGCGCCAATGCCTCGGCGCGGTTCTGAAACATCCCTTGTCTTCCTTTCGTCGCGTGCATTCATTGCGGGGTCGGCTCAGTTCGCCGGAAGCACCCGCGAAATCGCCCCCACCCTTGCGGACGGGGGCTTCTCTAGATGATGTTACTGGCCGACCTGAGCGTTCCACTCGGAAAGCCAGGCTTCGCGGTTGTCGAGGGCGACAGCAGACGGAATGAGCTTGAGGCTCTTCACGGTTTCCTCGCCATAGGTGAGGTTTTCGGCGATCTCCGGTGCGACCTTCACCTCCTTGTTGGAGGGGCTGTCGACCAGCTTTTCAGCAAGTGCTGTCTGGATTTCGGTCGAGAGCCAGAAGTCCATGAATTCCAGCGCCAGGTCCTGGTTCTTGCCGCCCTTGGTCAGAACCATGACGTTCATGCCGCCGGTCTGGCCTTCCTTCGGGGTCGCCCACTTGATCGGCAGGCCGAGCTTGGTGAAACCTTCCCAGGAGAAGCGGCCGATCGGAGCGGCCCAGATTTCTTCCTGCTGCATCAGCTGCACGAGCTGCGAAGACTTGACGTAGAATGTGACGATCTCGTCCTTCTTGGCGCCGACGGCGGCGATGGCTTCCTTCAGATCCGGCGTATTCTTGCCGATCGCTTCGCCGACCATGTACAGCGCCGGCGGGCCCTGGTTGGTCGTGACGTTCGGGAAGGCGACATGGCTGGCGTTCTTCTCGTCGAGCAGGTCTGCCCAGGAGTTCACTTCCATCTTGTCGGAGCGATAGACGATCGAGGTTGCGTAGAAGGTGTAGCCGACGCTCATGCCGTCGCCGTTCGGATCCTTGGCGATGTCATAGAGCTTGTTGAAGTTCGACAGCTTCGTGTTGTCGATCTTCTCGATCAGGCCGGCACGCGAGGCCGAAAGCGCATCAGCCATGGAGACGACGGCCATGTCGACCACGGGGCTAGCCTTGTTGGCTTCCATCTTCGCCAGGCGCTCGACGCTGTTGCCGGTCTCGACCACGAGCTTGCAGCCGCACTTGGCTTCGAAGGGCGTGTAGACCAGTTCCTTGAAGGCGTCCTGGGCGAAACCGTAGACGGAAATGGTCAGCGTCTTTTCCTGAGCGGAAGCGGCATTGGCGCCGACGAGCAAAAGCGCGCTGGAAGCGAGCAGGATCTTCTTCATGGCTGGTGTTCTCCTTCTGGGGCTATGTTTTTGGCTGTGGTCGTGGTTCTGGCGTTGGCAATCGTCTGGGCAGGCTGAAACTGTGTTGCGGGCGGCGCGGCGCTCGATTGCCGCACGACCAGTTGCATCGGCACTTCGGCGTTTTCGGCGGTAACCGGCGCGCCGATGCCGGCGTCGGCCGGGTCACGCTCTCCGATCGCTTTAACCAGCGCTTCGACGGCGATCGCAGCGATGCGCGTCATGTCCATTCGCGCCGTGGTCAGCGCCGGCGTAACCACCGGTGACCAGATAAGATCGTCGAAGCCGGTAACGCTCGCCCTTTCCGGCACGTTGATGCCGGCGCGCTGCAACTCGGTCAGCGCCCGGAGCGCATGCAGATCGGAGACGCAGGCAAAGGCGGTGAAGCCCTCGGCGACCTTCGCGGCAAGGCCGAGCGGACAGCCCTTTCCCTGTTCGCGCTCAAGCGGTTCGATCCACAGGATTTCTACGAATGCGCCATCGCCAAAGGCCGAGCGAATGCCGCCGATGCGATCGTTCTGCACGTTGGAGGCCGGATTGTTGCCGATGACAAGGACGCGCCGGTGGCCGAGCGCCCTCAGGTGTTCGGCGATCTGCCTGCCACCGCCCCAATGGTCGGCGGCAACCGTGTTGCCGGGTGTCGACGGCGTATCGATGACGGCGACGGGACAGCCGACATCGGCGATGCGCGTTCCGCGCCTCGGCACGATCACCATGCCGTCGACGTCGCGGTCGATCAACCGTTCGATGGCCTTGGTCTGAGTGGTAACGTCGCCACGGGAGTCGGCAATCAGCACGCCATAGCCGGCCGAAGACGCGGCCAGCTCGATTGCCTGCGCGATCTGCGGGAAGAGCGGGTTGGCGATATCGGGAAGCACGAGGCCGAGGACGGCGGTGCGGCCGGTGCGAAGCGCCCTGCCCGCAAGGCTCGGGACATAACCGAGTTCGGCGGCCGTAGCGCGGATCTTCTCGGCGAGTTCGGCGGAGACGCGCCCCTTACCGGAAAGCGCGTTGGAGACCGTCGCCGCGGAGACGCCCAGTGTTCTGGCAATCCTCGTCAGTTTTGGTCCGGAACGTGCCAAGGCCGTGGTTTCCGTTATCGATGATTAAACGATTAATCATGCGATATATCAGAATCTCTTCACTGTCGAATCCTTTTGCCGGCTCAGGATGATTTTTGCCACATTCCTTGGCATCGCTTGTGGAAAGGGGTCCCGTTTTCCCGCGCCCCCCAATCAGGAAGTGCAGGCCAGCGCCTCTCCGGAACTCAAGCAGGAAGGGCCGAAAGGTGCTGCGGCACCCACCGGGCACTCAGCCCCCGATCGTCAGCAATTCAAGCCCGCCGCGACGTGGCCCTGTCGTTGGACGCAGCGTGCACGAGCGCGGCGCCTTCGAAAGATCCCCGCGTGACCTCGCTCATGGCAATTTGTCGGGCTTGGTTGAGCGGTGCGCGGCCTCAAAGGGCTCCGTCGGAAGTCATCGCCATCACGTCGACGAAGGCGCCTTTGGTATCGAACCGGCACCGGAACGCCTTGACGCCTTCACTGCCCTTGTCGACCGTTCCGTCGATCATCGTGCTGCCATCAGCCTGTTTCATCGGCGCGCCGGTTTTCACATAGGCAGGCTTCGTCGCGTATTGGCCGGCCACTTCGCCCCGACAAAAAGCCGGCATGTTGCCGGCGGTTATCGGCGCGCCGCTCCCGACGAGCACGGTCGCCGCAGGCACGGGTGTCGGCGCTGGCGCCGGTGTCGAAGTACTCGCGGATTCGCAGCCGTAAAAGCTGAGGATCGAAATGGCGGAAAGGATTTTCAGCGCTGAATGCCGCATGTATTTCTTCCTGTTTGTAGATGACAGAGAGTGCTGTCGTTGGGACAGTGATGCCCTGGCAAAGTCCGTGGCGGATCGATTGACCGCGCGGATGGAAATTTTTGGATGCGCGCGACAGCACCCTTTGGCCAACTCTGAAACTTTGTCTCACGGTTTTCCAGAGGTGTCGCTTACATTCTATTCCTGCAGTCTTCGCGCATATCCGCTCTTCCTGTCTGCGAACACACCCCCGGGGAACTCGGCACAAGCTCTTTCCTTCCCAAGCGGCGCAGATTAGTCCTAGATAAACGCTACGGGATACCATCATGACTTTTCAGCGGAGGCGCCGGATCGTGCGGCGTCAGCGAACCGGGACCGCGCTTCTCGTGGTCGCGCTCATCGCCTTCCTGGCCGGAATGACGGATGCGATCGGCCTTTTGACGGTCGGCGACTTCGTCTCCTTCATGAGCGGCAACACGACAAGGGCCGCGACGGCCGTTGCCGACGGCAATCTTCTGCGGTCCCTCGTCCTCATCGGCTCACTCGCCGTCTTCGTCGTCGGCAATGCGCTTGGAACGATCGTTTCAAGCCGGCTTCGCGCAGGCGGCGTTCTTTTCTGCGTCACAGCAACCCTCGCCCTCGCCGCTGCCGGCGGCGACCACCTGACGAACGAGCTTCGCTTCTATTTAATCGTCCTTGCCATGGGCATCGTGAACGCGTCCGTGGAGCATATCGAGGGAATGCCGATCGGCCTCACCTATGTTACCGGGGCGCTGTCCCGCTTCGGCCGTGGCCTTGGCCGATGGATCATCGGCACGGGCAACATGCAATGGACGATCCAGATCGTGCCCTGGCTGGGGATGCTCAGCGGCGCGATCGTCGGCGCCATGCTCGAATACCGCTTCGGGCAGCTCGCGCTCTGGGCGCCGACGGTACTGTCGGGTCTGCTGCTCATGCTGGTCTTAATAATTCCGAAGCGATGGTCGCAACGATATGCCCAGCGTTGAACCGGAAGGCACTGCGCTTTGTTTTAGAAACGCCCTTCGCTTGTCGGCACCAACGGCGGGTGCAAATTCCAACTTCGTGCGCGAAAACGAACCAAAAATTCCCACTAAATTACTAGGGAATTTGTATGATGCACCGCAACCGCCCGATGTGTACATTCGGATGGCAAGCGCGACATCGCGTCATGAGCATTTATGCAGGAGTTAGGGAAATGACTGGCAACACGATCGATTTGGGCGGACTTTCAGGGCATGGCCGGAAAGGCGGGCGTTCGATCCTTACCTCCGCAGCCTTGGCCTTGGTTCTGTCGACGAGCACGGCAGCGCTCGCGCAGGACGCAGGTTTCAATCCGGATGCCTCCATCGTCGTCGGTTCGCTCTATGAGCCGCAAAACCTGGACAACACTGCCGGCGCCGGCCAGGGCATCAACGAAGCCTTCAACGGCAATGTCTACGAAGCGCTGTTCACGCTGACCGACGCGGGCGATGTCGTACCCGGTCTCGTGGCCGAACAAACGGTCAGCGAAGACGGCCTGACCTACACCTTCAAGCTCCGGCCGAACGTAACCTTCCACTCAGGCGACCCGCTCACGGCCAAGGATGTGAAGCACAGCATCGAGCGCGTCGTCGCGCCCGACTCCAAGAGCTCGCGCAAAAAGAGCCTGGCGACGATCAGCGAGATCCAGACCCCCGACGACCAGACGGTGGTGGTCAAGCTTTCCGCCCGCTCCATCTCGCTGCCCTATAACCTCAGCTACGTCTGGATCGTCAACGACGCAGCCAAGGATCTGAACGCCAGCGAAGACGGCACGGGCCCCTACCGCCTGGACGAATGGCGTCGCGGCTCGTCGCTGGCGCTGACCCGCAACGACAAGTACTGGGGCACCGCGCCGACCAATGGCGAAGTCGTCTTCCAGTATTTCACCGACGCCACGGCGCTCAACAATGCGCTTCTGACCGGCGCGGTCGACGTCATCACCAGCGTCCAGAGCCCGGATTCGATTGCCCAGTTCAAGGACAATCCGGACTTCACGGTGACTGCCGGCCAGTCGACCACCAAGGAATTGCTGGCGTTCAACGACAGGGTCGAGCCCTTCAACAACGTCAAGGTTCGCAAAGCCATCGCCCGCGCGATCGACGACAAGAAGCTGCTGGAGTCGATCTGGGGGGAGTACGGGACGCTGATCGGCTCCTTCGTGCCGCCGACCGATCCTTGGTATGTCGACCTGACCGCCGTCGATGCCTATGACGTCGAAAGCGCCAAGGCACTTTTGAAAGAAGCCGGCTTTGCCGATGGCTTCTCGTTCAAGCTCGACACGCCGAATTACGATCCGCATCCCATCGTTGCCCAGTTCCTGCAGAGCGAACTGGCCAAGGTCGGCATCAAGGTCGAGATCAACATCATCACCGCCAATGAATGGTACACCAAGGTCTACAAGGCACACGATTTCCAGGCGACGCTGCAGGAACACGTCAACCATCGCGACATCGTCTTCTACGGCAACCCCGACTTCTACTGGGGCTACAACAACCCTGAAGTCGTCGACCTGATCAAGCAGTCGGAAGCAGCCGCCAACACCGGCGAACAGACGGCAAAGTTGACCGAGGCAAATCGCGTCATCGCCGAGGACGCAGCCAGCAACTGGCTCTACCTCTATCCGCAGATCGTGGTCTCGACCTCGGCCGTTACCGGCTATCCCGTCAACGGCCTGAACTCGCAGTTCTTCGCCCACAACATCAAGAAGAGCGGTAACTGATCTCTCGTTTTCAAGAGCATTTCCAGGAAAAGTGCGACGCGATTTTCCATCAGGATATGCGTAAAAACAAAGAGACAAAGCCGCTCGGCGGACCCGCCTACGTCGGAAGCGCTCCAAGCTATCCGTTGTAACGACACGCTGATGAAGGAGCCCCAAGCGATTTGGGGCTCCTTTGCGTTGCACGTCAGTCGGCTTCATCGCGTCGGCAGCGGCAACGCAAGGTCAGATCATTTTCACCCGCATTTGCGACTGCTCCCCGCTCCGGCTCGGATGCCTGAAGTGCAGCGCAGTGTTTGAACCCGCCGGATAATTTCCGCGGATATCGATGCTCCTTTCAGGGACAATGCAGTAGCGTCACGGTTGTTTTTGTGCAAAAGCCAGCACTACCGGCCTCGGGCGTCACGTCCGTCGGACGAAAGGAATCCTGCCATTCTCGCCTATATCCTGCGCCGATTCGCCATCTTGATCCTGTCGCTGCTGATCGCCGCGGTGGTGCTGTTCGTGCTTTTGCGTCTGCTGCCGGGCGACCCTGCGAACGCGCTGCTCTCCGTCGGTGCCGATCAGCAGCAGATCGAGGCGGCGCGCGAACAGGTCGGCTCCAACCTGCCGCTCTGGGAGCAGTTCCTGCGCTTCGTCGGCAGCCTCGCCCGCTTCGATCTCGGAACGTCCTTCGTCAGCGGCAAGCCCGTTGTCGAAGAGATTGCCACCCGCCTGACCGTGACGGTGCCGCTGGCGCTGCTGGGCTTTGCGCTCGCGGTCGCCATCGCCGTTCCGCTTGGCATCCTGTCGGCCGTCAAGGCCAACCGCTGGTATGGCGCAGCCATTTCGACGATCTCTCAGCTCGGCATTGCCATTCCCGTCTTCTGGGTCGGAATCCTGCTCGTCACTGTCTTTGCGGTCAATCTTCGGCTCTTTCCCTCAGGCGGCTACCCGCGCCGCGGCTGGCAGAACGAAGGCCAGGTGCTCTATGCGCTGGCGCTGCCGGTGCTGACGATCGGCCTTGTGATGGCCGCCTCGCTGATCCGCTACATCCGATCCGCGACACAGGACGTTCTCGGTAGCGACTATCTGCGAACCGCCCGCGCGCTCGGGGCCAGCTACTCCCAAGCCTTGATCCGCCATGGCATCCGCAACGGCGCCGTGCCGATCGTCTCGATCCTCGGCATCGAGCTTGCAACGACCCTGCTGGGTGCCGTCGTGGTCGAACGTGTGTTCGCGCTGCCCGGCCTCGGCTCGATGCTGCTCCTGGCGATCGAGCAGCGCGACTACCCCAATGTCCAGGGCGTGCTGTTCATTTCGACCCTGCTGGTGCTGCTGATCGGCTTTGCCGCCGACCTCCTTCAGCGCGTCATCGATCCCCGTTTGCGCGAACGGGCGACTGGAGCCGCAGCATGACCGCGTTAGACCTTTCAGCCGACCGCCCCAGCCGCAGACATTCGCTGGCGCTTTCGATCGGGCTTGCCCTCGTCGGCCTCAACGTCGCGGTCGCGATCCTCACTTTGTTCTGGACGCCTTACGATCCGCTCAATGCATCCGGCGGACGGCTCGAAGCGCCGTCGTTGCTGCATTGGGTCGGAACGGATCGGCTCGGGCGCGATTACCTGACGCAAATCATGATCGGTGCGCGCACCGCGCTGATCGTCGGGACCGGCGCGGTGGCGATCGGCGCCTCGATCGGCGTGACGCTCGGGATTCTTGCCGCCTTTGCGACGCGCCTGCTCGACGATGTCATGGCCGCGACCCTCGATATCCTGATCGCCTTCCCGACGCTGCTTTTGGCGATGCTGGTCGTTGCCGCCAGCGACAGCGCCAGCCTGTGGTCGGCGATCCTGGCACTCGGCCTGGCAATCTCCGCGATCGTTGCCCGGTTGACCCGCATCCTGGCAAAACGCGTGCTGCGCCAGGACTATATCATCGCATCCCGAACCTCCGGCACCTCATGGCCGGGCGTCGTCGTGCGCCATGTGCTGCCCAACATCTGGCCGACGCTCTCGGTCAACTTTGCCCTGCAGTTCGGCCTGGCGGTGATCGCGGAAGCGTCGCTCTCCTATCTCGGGCTTGGTGCGCCACCACCGAACGCATCCTGGGGCCGGCTGCTGCAGGAGGCGCAGGGCACAGTCTATACCGCCCCCGTCGGCGCTATCGCGCCGGGCATTGCGCTTGTCGCACTGGTCATCGGCATGAACCTGCTCGCCGACGGCTTACGGGATGTCGGCGACCCGACACGCGGGAGATCAAGATGAGCGCCTTGCTTTCCGTTCAAGGTCTGACCGTAAGCACCGGTGGCAAGACACTGGTTTCGGACCTGTCTTTCTCCATCGGCTCCGGCGAGCGCATGGGACTGATTGGCGAATCCGGCTCAGGCAAATCCATGACCGCAATGGCCGTCACCGGCCTGTTGCCGGCCAACATTTCGGTCGCCGGCTCGATCGTGCTCGACGGCCAGGAAGTGGTCGGCACAGATGACAAGCACTTGAACCGGTTGCGCGGAGTGGCAACCGCCGTCGTCTTCCAGGAGCCGCTGACGGCGCTCGATCCCCTGATGAAAATCGGCAAGCAGATTGGCGAACCCGTCCGCCGCAGGCTCGCGCGCGAACAGGCGCATGCGCCGCGAGGTGCGGTCGAGCGCGAAGTGCTTGATCTCCTCGACAAGGTTGCCCTGCCGCAACCGGAGCGCATTGCCAACGCCTATCCGCATGAAGTGTCGGGCGGCCAGCGCCAGCGCGTCGCGATTGCCATGGCGCTCGCTTGCCGCCCGAAGCTTCTCATCGCCGACGAACCGACAACGGCGCTAGACGTCACCACACAGGCCGAAATCCTCAAGTTGCTCGACGGACTGGTGCGCGAAACGGGAATGGCGCTGCTCTTCATCAGCCATGACCTGCCTGTCGTCGCGCAGGTGGTCGAGCGCGTCATGGTGCTGCGTGACGGCGTAGCCCTCGAGGAAGGCACGGTTGGCGACATGTTCGCCAACCCGGCGCACGACTATACGCAGACCCTCGTCGACGCCGCACGGATGTTCGATGAAGCGCTTGGACGGACGGGATCATGATGCTCGACCTGCAGAATGTGAACTTCGGCTACGCCCGCCACCGCAAGGTTTTGACCGACGTGTCGTTCAGCGTGCGCGCCGGTGCCAGTGTCGGACTCGTGGGTGAGTCCGGCTCGGGCAAGACAACGCTGCTGCGATTGCTGCTCGGGCTCGAACGGCCCACCAGCGGCACCATTCGCTTCGGCGACGAAACGCTCGATCCGGCCGATAGCGCGTTCATGCGTCGTTACCGGCGCGCGGTGCAACCGGTGTTCCAGGATCCCTATTCGTCGCTCGATCCGCGCCAGAAAGTGCTCGACATCATCGCCGAGCCGCTGCAATCGCTACGCATCGCCGGCCCGCGCAAGGATGCGGTGGCGCAAGCGCTGGAGTCCGTCGGCCTGCCGCTCGACGCCATGCAGCGCTATCCGCACGAATTTTCCGGCGGCCAGCGCCAGCGCATCGCGATCGCACGCGCCATCGTCGCCCGTCCACAGATCATTCTGGCCGACGAAGCCGTCAGCGCACTCGATCTGTCGACCCGCATCCGGATCGTCGATCTGTTCAAGACCCTCTCGGCAACGCTGACGCTGGTGTTCGTGTCGCACGACCTCGGCGTCGTCGCCTCGCTGTGCGAGGAGATGGTTATCCTCGAAAAGGGACAGGTGGTCGAGAGCGGCAAGACGCGCGATATCCTGGCCGCGCCGCAGCATCCCTACACCCAGCGTCTGCTCGCCAGCATTCCGCGCATGCCGGCTTGAGCGTTTCGCTCCGACAGCCGTCTCCACCCTTAACGAATCTGCCGGCAGCGACCACCGCGCCAATCGACGGATGACCTTGATCTAGAACAACCCCTCGTCGAGCGGAGTTGCCCATAGTGCCGCTGGCCGCAGATTCCCTGCAGCCACCTGCCCTAAATGGCAAATTTGAAACTCTTCTGGGGGTCCGGAACCATGTCTACTCGCTCCATCCTGCCAACTGCCGCCGCACTTCTTTTGCTGGCGGCCTCGGTCACTACGGCTCGCGCCGCGGACCTGACTGCACCGAGCGAGCCTGCCCCTGAGTTGCCGGCCGCGAGCGAGCAGAGCCCATGGATGATCCGCGCCCGCGCGCTCGCCGTGCTGCCCGAAGACAAGGCGTCACTGCAGCTGAACGGCACGTCGCTTGACGGCGAAAAGATCGGCGTCAGCAATTCGGTCGTACCCGAGCTCGATATCACCTACTTCTTCACCGACAATATCGCGGCGGAACTGATCCTGGGCACGACCCCGCACACGGCCAGGGGCAGCGGCTCGATCGCCGGCCTCGGCGAGATCGGCAAGGCGTGGCTGCTGCCGCCGACGCTGACGCTACAGTACCACGTCAATCTGACCGACACGATCAAGCCCTATGTCGGCGCCGGCGTGAACTACACCATCTTCTACAACGAAAAGGCGAAGGGCGACTTCTCCAGCTTCAATCTCAAGAACACCTTCGGCGTTGCCTTGCAGGCCGGCGTCGACATCAAGCTCGACGATCACTGGGGGATCAACTTCGACGTCAAGAAACTGTTCCTCGAACCAGAGGTCAACGCGACACTGCCGGGGGCCGGCACGGTGACGGGCAAGGTGAAGCTCGACCCGTGGCTGATCGGCACAGGCATCACCTACCGCTTCTGACGTTCTCAGCCAGCGCGAAGCGGTCGCTCCATAGGATCGATGCCACCCGAACGACTGTGCGCCTTCGTCACCGTTCAGTGGCGAAGGCGCATCCAAGCCGTCAGTCGCCTGTCATGCGTGGTGTGCGGTTACGGCTTTTACCAATCCGGTCGTCAGTTCACGGCTGCTCGCATGGGAGATGTCACCGAGCGACAGCATGCCGACCATGCGCTTTTCGTCATCGATGACCGGTAAACGCCGTATCTTCCTTGCCTCCATAAGGCGGACAGCCTCTTCGACCGTCTCGCTGGTGCGGCAATAGACGATGTCCTTTGTCATGACATCGCGCGCGGTCAGCGACGCAGCATCGTGCCCATTTGCCCAGGCCCGAACCGCGATGTCCCTGTCCGTCACCATGCCGATGAGGCGATCGTTTTCGCCGACCGGCAGGGCGCCGATATCCTCATCGCGCATGATCCTTGCGACGGTGCGCAAATCCGTTTCAGGGGCTATCCAGCGCGCGCCGGGGTGCATGGCTTCCCAAGTTCTCATCGCATCCTCCTACGGTTTGGAGGAGTGACGATAGACGAAGATCGTGGCCAATCATTGATCCGCGCAGCCGACGTATTCACCGGACGTGGCTATTTCAACTCCGGCAGGAAGTATGTCGTCGGGCCGGACGGGATGTCGGTTGCGGTGTGCTGGAAAACCAGAGACTTTTCCACCTGGGAGTGGTGAGGTTACCGTCCGCTGACTTTGGCAACGAAGAGCAGGTCGAAACCGCGGAATTCACGCCGGGCGACGGACTTCTTGAGGGCAGTCCATATCGCCTGGGGATTGTCGAGGCGAAAGCCGCTGAAGCTGCGCACCAGGCCGAAGGTCGCCATGACGGTGCGAAACGCCCTGATGATGACGGGGCCACTCAGCGAGGCGAACAGGATTTGCGGGTGCACAGCGAGCAGGACGCCCGCCGTCCGCGCCCGATCGATATCCTCGAACTGAGCCAGAGACCGGTATTCATACCCCTCGATATCGATCTTGAAGCACAACTTGTCGGTTCGCGCCATCAACTGCAATTCGGCAATCGTGATCGTTTTCGCCTTGATTGCCTGCCCTGTCTCGTCCGCGATCAAAGCCGAGGTTTCCGAACTGCCAAAGCCGCCGCCCACCGAGTTCAGCACCAGCACCTCGTCCTCGGAGAGTGCGGCATTGATCAACGTAACATCGCCCTCATTCTGCGGCTCCATTTCCTTCAGTATGCCGAAGCAGACGGGGTCGGGCTCAACAGTAATGACATTGTCGGCAATCTGAGCCGCCCAATAGGGCGTCACGCCGATCCAGCCGCCGATATCGACAAAGGTCGTTTTACCGTCGACGAGACGCTCGATGTTCTGGAAAGTGCAAGGCTCCCACTCGCCGCTCTGAAGGCGCGTAAAGAAACGCTTCTTCTCGGGCTTGTCGGGGAAATGGACTGTTTTACAGAAGTAGGTGATCGGACGCATGGCGCTTCTCTAGCCCATATCCCGGCGAAGCGGAATCGTTTTTGCGAAGGTCTTCCATGCGGCCAGGACATGTCAACGACACGCGCCGCCGGGCTGGTTTCACGCTTCCATGCGCTCGTTGCGGCTGCGCGCTTCCGTGAGTTCTGCGGTCGTCTGGCTCAGGCGGTCCGCCAGCACGCGCATGATCTCCACCGCCATTTCGGGGAAGTCGGCCAGGAGCTTGAGGAAATCGTCCTTGCGGATGCGCAGGGCCTCGAGCGGTGTGGTGGTGCGCACTGTCGCCGTACGTGGGGTATTACAGAGAATGGCGATTTCGCCGACGATCGAGTTCTGCTCGACCTCCGCCAGCTTCAGCGGTCCGCCTGCGGTCGTCACCAGCACGTCGGCCTTCCCGGAGAGGATGACATAGGCTGCGTCACCGATATCACCCTGGTAGAAAAGGGCCTCTCCAGCGCTGTACATGACCCGATCGGAGGTAAAGGCAAGAAGTTTCAATTTTGCAGGGGGCAATCCCGAAAACAGGGTTATCCGGCGCAGCATTTCCACTTCATCCTTGAGCAACATCACAATCCGTTTCTCCCAGTATTCGGTCGGGGGCAACCTGTGTCCCGCTTCGCGGCGGGACCTTATGCTCGTGCCCTGACATTAATATTACATCAAGATGCCATTTCCTTATAGTCGGGTCCTTCGTTAGCCCCCACTTCCGTATCGTCGTCGCGAAGCAGCCGGCCATTCTCGAAAACAGCGACGCGGTCGAACAGTTCCATCACTGCCGGATTGGCAACCACCCAGACGATTGCCGGGTTGCGACCATCCTGGCGCAGAAGCGCAAAGACGTTGCGGATCACCTGTTCCTGAACGCGTTGATCGAGCGCCAGCAGCGGCTGGTTGAAGATGTAGAAATCGCAGATGCGGATGAGCGCGCGAGCCAGATCCAGCTTCTGCCGCTGACCCGCCGTCAATCGCTTCCCCCCCGCACCGACGTTAAAATCGAAGCCGAAGGCGAGCACATCGTTGTAGAGACCGACAGCCTCGAAAAGATCGCGCACGATCGCCCGGATCTTCTCCGATCCGTCGGCGTGCTTGTGGCCAATGCGCCCGAAAAGCACGTTGTCGATGATGCTGCCGGAAGCGATGTAGCGGTTCGGACGATAGTGTTCGATCATGCCTGCGAGGTCCGCCGGCAGCCCTTCGTCGAACTCGCGTCTTGCTGCGACGATCTTTGCCATGAGCTCGTCGGTCAGGAGACCGAAACGGTGGCGAGGTTCGATGTAACCGAAACACAGCCGAATGATCTTGACCTGATCGTCCTCGGCAACATCGGCGCGCGCTCGGCCGCGAACCTTCTGCAGCAACGCCTCATAGACAGGGATTTCTTCCGCTGTCATGAAGGTCAGCTGCTGGAAGAACGGGTGATCCGGCGGCAGGTCGCGGAACAGTTCGACAACGTTCTCGGCAATCTCCAGACCCATTTCGTAGAAGACGTCACGCAGGCCGACCCGCTGCAGCACTGTCTTGAAAAACGGATGCCCCTCGAGCGCACCGTCCCACATCACCTGATCGGTGATCGTGCCGAAGAGCAGGTTTTCGCCGATGGTCGCTTCGATGTTGTACGAGCCGGGCTCGAAGAACACCACGAGATCGCTGAGCTTTTCCTTTTCGAGGCGCTGCCGGAGCGCACCACGCATCTCGACGATACCAGCGGCAAAAGCTGCATTGCGGTTCGGATCTATGGTAGAGCGGACCGCGAGCGCCATCACGTCGTTGGTGAGAAGAACGGCATCGAGGACCGGCCTGATCTTGACCAAAAGATCCTCGGGCCCGGTTGCGCCAGCGGCCCGATAGTCGATCCAATCGCTATTGACGTCAAAGTGCGGGTTCCCGGCGAGCTTGGCTTCGACTAGCTCCCACTTGCGATGGACCGCACTTTCACCTTCATAACGCACTTCCGTCAACGGCGCGTGCTTCAACCCGTAGAGCAGGTTGTCGCCAAGGCTGCCCTGAAACACGTAGACATCCGAGGAAGCGTAGGAGATGCGCCTGCCGGTAACCGATTCCGGCATCTCCAGAATATCCTGGCTGCCGATGAGAATTCGACCGCTCGCCGGCCAGATCAGTCGGGCGAAAGCTTCGGCCAACACCTCGCCGCCGGGCTTGAGTGCGACCGCCTCGCCGGGCTGCACCTGCAGCGAAACGTGATCGAGAAGCGTCACGCCGCCATCATCAGTCACCGTCAGGTTGACCGCTGCAAGCGCGCCACTCAAAGGCTCGGGAGTTGTCGCTGCGATGGCGTGAACCTTGGGATCGAGCAACGGATCGACGCTGAATTGCTCGACGACCTGCGCATATTTGACCTGCACGTCCTGGCGCGCCTGATCCCAGTCGATCAGCTCCTTCAGCGGCCCGGGCAGATCCTTGTAGGCGCCGATGACGGCAACGAGCTGGCCTATGTCAAGCCGGCCCTGAAGCGCGAAATAGCCACCGATCGAGTAGAACAGGAAGGGCGTCACCTGGGCGAGGAAGTTGTTGATGAACTTGACCAGAAACTTCCACTGGTAAAGGTCGTAACGGATTTTGAAGATCCGGGCGAGCCGCGATGCGATGTCGGCGCGCTCGAAATTGGAGGTGTCGTAACCCCGGATCGTGCCGATGCCGTCGACGATCTCACTCACCCGGCCGGACAATTCTCGCGCGGTCAGCTGGCGTTCCCGCCCAAGGACGAGCAACCGCTTGCGCATGCGTGGAATGATGATTGCCTGCACGGCGACGATGACGCTGGCAATCAGCCCCAGCCAGAAGCTCTGAAGCAGGATGAAGATCAAGGCCGTCATTGCCTGGCCGCCAAGCAGCGCCGGCGACACGAAGGCATCACCTGTGAAGCCGCCGAGGGGCTCGACTTCATCCTTGATCATCGTCGAGATTTCGGCCGGCTTCACCCGCTTGAAATGGGTCGGTGGAAACCGCAGCACCCGATCGACGAGTTCGAAGCGGATGCGCCGCAAGAGACGCTCGCCGAGCCGCCCCTTGAAGGTGTTGATGTAGAACTTGAAAAGGCCGTTCACCACCACAAGCAGCAGGAAGACGAGGCTCAGTGCCAGAAGCATACCTTCGCGGCCGAGCTGGAACCCGTCGAACAGGTTGATCGTCCCCAGATAGGGCAGGTCAAAGGAGATCGCCAGGAACGCCTGCGTCGCTTCCGGACTGTCGAAGCCGTCACCTTGAATGGGTCCGTTGACGATCTGCTTGGGCAGATCGAAGGACAGGAAATACGGGATCATGGAAAACGCGACGACCACCAGAATCCAGAGCTGGTCCTTGCGCGTATGGGTCCAAATGTAGCGGGAGAGGCGTGCTTCCATGTTTCTGGCAACGGGACCTTATTGAACACTACGATGTGTGCGGCGAGGGCTGCCACCATACCCGGCCACGATATGCTTGCTTACCGCGCATTTCGACTGAACCGCCCGGCCTTTGGCCGCGAACGCGTTTCGGCAAAATCTAATCCGGTTTCGAATCCGGTTTATTAGATTATGCAGGTGCAAGAGAAATCCGCAATGGACACCTGCCTTCACCTTTGAGACCCGAGATCGAATTCCATGGCAAGAGATGGAACTGGTACGAAGGGAGAAGAGCGCCCTTATTGCACTCGAATGCCCGCCAGCTTACAACGGCAGCATGAAACACGCCAGCCACCACCCTACTCCTGCGAGCGACTGGTACGAAAATGCTTTCGACCTGACGCGCGGAATTGCCGCTTACACCAGAAGTCCGCTGATCGACGGTATCGCCAAGGTTATCGCCAAACATCCCGACGCCGATATCGCTAACGCCTTCAACCACAAGCAGGTCGCCTGCAAGATCTGGGCGCGCGATACGCTGCTGCAAGCAGCAGGAAAATCCTATCAGCGGATCGTGGTTCTGGGCGGTTGGTACGGGATCCTTCCGGCAATGTTGCTGGAGGACCGCCGCTTCGAGATCGCCGTGGCTGAAAGCTACGACATCGACCCCTCGGTAGAGACTGTGGCGCGCACGCTCAACGCAACCCATGCCGACCGCTTTCGCGCCGTCACCGCCGATATGTACGCGGTCGACTACGCTCAACTGGGCGCCGATCTGATCGTCAACACAAGCTGCGAACACATCGCCGATCTTCGCAGCTGGCTTGAGCTGATACCGGCGGGCACACGTGTCCTCCTGCAGTCCAACGATTATTTTAGCGAACCGACACACATCAACTGTGTTGCGTCCGTCGAAGCATTCGCCGACCAGGCGAAACTTGCAACACTCGATTTCGCCGGCGCCTTGCCGACGAAGAAATATACACGGTTCATGCTGATCGGGACGGTCTGACAGGCGCCTTCAAAAGCCACGCACGCAGGATCGCCGCCGTCTGGGCGGCGCCTTCGAGGTCAAGCGGCGGCATTAACGGCTTCGCGCGGGCAAGCTGCGTTTCAACATCGCGCGCCAGGCGAGCAGGCGTTACGTCGTCCTCCGGCAGGACGCCGGCGAGCCCGAGCTTTTCCAGTCGCGCTGCCCGCGTCGATTGCTCCGTCTCGCCGCCAGCCGTGAACGGGATCAACAGAGATGCACAACCCGCTCGAATGATGTCGCAGACGGTATTGTAACCGGCCTGTGAGACGGAAAGCCGCGCGCCTGAAAGCAGGCTGGCGAAATCCTGGCGAAACCGGAACAGCTTCACATTCCCCGGAGCGGCGGCTTCGAATGCGTCGTAGTCGACCTGCGGCAGATTGGGCCCTGTCACCAGGCACCATTTAAGCTCCGGCGGCAGAAGTTTCGCGGCCTCCAGGCCGGCGCCGATCAACTCCTTACCGACCGCGCCGCCGCCGGCCGAAACGACCACATCGAACCGCTCCAGCGGCAGCGCAGGCGCGCTGCCCGCGACGAGGCCGGTATAGGCGACCTTGTCGGCGATCTCCCCCGCGTAGGGAAACGTCTCTTCAAGCCGGGCAAAGGCGGGATCGCCATGGACGAGCACGAGGTCGAAATGCGCCTGCACCAGCGCCAGCATTTCCTCCGCCCGGCCCGGCTTGTTCCGCTCCTGCAGGATATCGCGCAAAGATGTTGCCACCAGCGGGCGCAGGTTTGACGCCTCGATCAGGTCGAGCAACGGCATCAGTTCGAACCGCATCTGGCGGCGTCCGAACGGAAACGCCTCGAAAATCACAACATCCGGGTCACAGGTGCGGAATGCATCCAGCAGCATGTTCCGCCGACGTTCCTTGAAATCATCATCCACCGGCTTTCCGGTTTCGTCGGCGAGGCCCGAAAACCCCTTGTCGCCGGCAACGACCGGCGGTAGCGCTACATGCTTCAAATCGGACGTTGGAAAGCCGGGAACGGGTGTACCGCCGGTGACCACCGTGACGTCGAAACCATCGACAGCGAGCGCACTGCAAATGCGGCTTGCCCTTGCCAGATGGCCGATCCCCAGCAGATGCTGGACATAGAAGAAGACCCGCAGCTGCCGTGTCATGCCGATTTCCACTCGTTCGCAAACAGGTTCGTCAGCTGGTCGATGCTGGAGTGATGGTCAAACTGTGTCCTCACCCGCCGTTCAGCAGCGGCCCCCAGCTGGCTGCGGCGCGCAGGGCTGCGGATCAACTCTTCCAGGGCGAGCGACAGCGCCTGAGGATCTTCCGAAGGAACGACCCGGCCGTTTTCACCGTCAGTCAGGAGCTCGGGCACGCCTGAGATTGCCGTAGACACGCAAGCAAGCCGCTGGCTCGACGCTTCGACGAGCACATTCGGCAGGCCATCGCGATCACCGTCGGCCGTCACACGGCAGGCGAGCGCAAAGATATCACTGGTTCGATAGTGTGCGAGCACGTCCGTCTGGTCGAGCGCGCCCTTCCAGGCAATTCTGTCGGAAATGCCGAGCTCGTCGCCCAAAACCTTGAGCTTCCCCGTCAGTTCTCCGGCGCCGATGTGCTCGAAGCGCCAGTGCAGCTCGGGTGGCAGCAGGGCGAGCGCCTTCAGGAGGACATCGTACCCCTTCTTGCCGACTGCCCTGCCGACGCTGACGATGCGGACCGGTTCTGCCCTGTCGGAGCCATCGCGGATCGAATGTTCGCCGTCGAAATGTGGGAAGCGCTGAAGGTCGAGGCCATGATAGCTCAGTTTCACCCTTGCCTTCTGCGATGTCAGGCTCTGCAGGTGTTCATATCCGGTGCGCGTGCACGTCACCGTCCAGCGCGCTCGGGCGAGCTTTTCGGTAAGCTCCCAGTCAGGCGATGTCCAGATGTCCTTTGCATGCGCCGAACAGGTCCATGGCGTGCCGGCGATCACGCTCGCATATGCCGTGACCGAAGCGGGCGTATGGATGAAGTGCGCATGCAGCCAGCCTGGATCACCCGGCCACTCCGAGGCAAGTACCAACGCCTGCCCGAAACGACGGAAGCGATTGCGGGTCGGATCCCGTGCAAGGTCCTTCGAAAATTGCCCAAGCGCCGGCCAGAAACCCGGTTTCGGCAGCGAACGCACCAGCGCCTTAAGGACCCGCAGCGGCTCCTCGTGCAGATACTCCGGCAGATAGTGGACATCGGCACGGATTTCGTCATGCACCGGATGGCGCTTGCCATCGGTCGGACGTCTCAGCGCGATCAAGACGAGATCATGCCCGGCCTTCTCAAGCCCGAGCAATTCCTGCGCAATGAAGGTTTCCGAAAGGCGCGGGTATCCTTTCAGAACAACGGCAATCTTGCGGTCTGTTGGCAATGCTTCAGCTCGATTTCTTGACGATGCTCAGATGCTCGCTCGACTGCTCGCCGAGCCACCCACCGACAATCTCCGAGATATGGACGAGCCCCTCGAGCCGCAGCCCGTTGGCACAGCTTTTAGACGGCGGCGCACGTTGCGGCAGCGCCTTCAACGCAGCGGCGAAACGCAACGGGTCTTCGGCCTCCTCGGGCAGCAACATGTCGATGAGACCCAATTCCGAGGCGCGACGCGCGCGGATCAATTGCTCTTCACGCGGCTGGATACGGGGCACGATCAGCGCCGGCTTGTCGAACGAGAGGATTTCGCAATAGGTGTTGTATCCGCCCATAGCCACGACGCCCTTGGCTCCAGCGATCAGCTCTTCCATGCGGTTGTCGAATTCGATGATCTGGATGTAGGGGATCTTGCTTCCCTTCCTGATCAGCTTTTCACGCTTCTTCACCGGCATATAGGGGCCGAGGACCACCAGCGCCTTATGGGTCAGCTCCGGATCCTGCTGGTAGGCATGAATGAAATCGTGGATCAGGTCGGCGCCATCGCCGCCGCCGCCGGTCGTCACGAGAATGTAGTCACCTTCCGGCTTGTGGCCGGGCAATTCTTCGCGCGGCACGCTCCTCTGCAGGAAGCCGACGAAATTCATGCGCTCGCGCACAGCAGGCGGTACTTCGAGTTCCGTGAGCGGATCGTAGAAATCCGGCGGCCCATAGACCCAGATCGTATCGTAATACTGCTCGATCTTGCGCATGGTGTCGCGGCGCTTCCACTCCGCCTCGAGCAGATGCGGCGCATCCATGACCTCGCGCAGGCCCAGCACAAGCGTGGTGCCATGCGCCTTGAGGTAGGTAAGCGTCTCTTCGACCTCGCCGCGCAACCCCATCGGCTCCTTATCGACGATGAAGATGTCCGGCTTGAAGGTTTCTGCCGTGTGCCGGATGATCGACTGGCGCATCTTCAAAGTCTCGTCCAGCTCGATATGGCGATCGAGGGACGTGTATTCGCCGTTATGCAGCTTGATTACGCTCGGAATCTTCACGAAATCGACGCGTGCGCGATAGTCGAAGGCGCCGGCAATCGTTGCGCCCGAAATGATCAGGATGTTCAAACCCCGATAGTCTTCCACCAGCGAATGCGCAATCGTACGGCATCGGCGCAGGTGGCCGAGCCCGAAAGTGTCGTGGCTGTACATGAGAATTCGGGCATCTTCTAAGCGCCGCATCATGCCAGAAACCTTTCGCTCAGGAAAAAACGTACCAAAAAACGCGACGCCGGCTTGCGGCCGGCGTCGAAACGAACCTCATTTGTAGGGATCGGCGGCATCGCGCAAGCCATCTCCCAAGAAGTTGAACGCCAAAATCACAAAAATGACCGGGATCGTTGGGAATAGCAGCCAGGGGTAGAAGGCAATGACGCTTACGCTTTTCGCCTCCGTCAGCAGGATGCCCCAGCTGGTGATCGGGGGACGCAGCCCCAATCCAAGGAAGCTCAGCGCCGTTTCGCCGAGGATCATGCCGGGGATGGAGATCGTCGCGGTGGCGATCAAGTGAGACATGAAGCCCGGAACGAGGTGGCGGCCGATGATGCGGCCGCTCTTGGCGCCCATCAATTGCGCGGCAAGGACATAGTCCTCCTCGCGCAACGCCAGCAGTTTCGAACGCACCGCTCGGGCAAGACCGGTCCAGTCCAGAAGTCCCAGGATGATCGTGATGCCCAGATAAATCAGGATCGGGCTCCAGGTCGCCGGCATGATTGCGGCCAGCGACAGCCACAGCGGAATGCTTGGGATCGACTGCAGCACTTCGATGACGCGTTGGACGATCAGGTCGAAAACACCGCCGTGATAGCCGGCGAGGCCACCGATAACGATGCCGAGAACGAAGCTGACGGTAATGCCGAGGAGACCGATCGTCAGCGAAATGCGAGCGCCATAGATGATTCGCGACAGCACATCACGGCCAAGCCTGTCGGTACCGAGCAGGAAGAGCTGCCCATCCTTTGCCGGGCACGCAAGGTGCAAGTTGCTTTCAAACAGCCCCCAGAACTTATAGCCGTCACCGCGGCAGAAGAAGCGGATCCGCTCGATTTGCTCCGGGTTGTCGGTGTAGGTGCGCCTCAGGGTCTCCATGTCGAGTTCCATCGTCCGCCCGTAGACGAACGGTCCGATGAACTGGCCCTCGTGAAACAGCCGTACGGACTGTGGAGGCGCATAGATAAAGTCCACATTGCGCGTGTGCAGATTGTAGGGCGCCAGGAACTCGCAGATGAGGATCATCAGGTAGAGGGCGACCAGGAAGATGCCGGAGATCAGCGCCAGCTTGTGCCGGCGGAATTTCCACCACATGAGCCGCAGTTGCGACGCCTGGTTAACCCGCACCTGCTCTTCCGTCATCGCTTCGACGGAATAGGGATCGAATGGTGCAGTCGATACGTAGTGCGGCAACGGTTCGCCGGGCGCCGGAAGGAATGACGTCACTTGGTGCTCCTGCCTTGCAGCCGTATCCGAGGATCAAGAATGGCGAGCGCGAGATCGGAAATCAGCACGCCGATGACGGTCAGAAATGCGAGGAACATCAGGAAGGATCCCGCCAGGTACATGTCCTGGCTCTGCAGCGCCTTGATCAACATCGGGCCGGTGGTTTCAAGCGAAAGCACGATCGCCGTGATTTCCGCACCGGAAATGATTGCAGGCAGGATGGAACCGATATCCGAGATGAAGAAGTTCAGCGCCATGCGCAGCGGATACTTGACGAGCGTACGCATGGGCGAAAGCCCTTTTGCGCGTGCGGTCACGACATACTGCTTCTGCAATTCATCGAGCAAATTGGCCCGCAGGCGCCGGATCATGCCGGCGGTCCCTGCCGCACCGACGATGATCACCGGTATCCAGATATGTTCGAGGATCGATTTCGCCTTCGCCCAACTCATGGGTTCGGCCATGTATTTCTGATCCATGAGGTGACCGATCGAAATGCCGAACCAGATATTGGCGAAGTACATCATGATCAGCGCCAACATGAAGTTGGGGATGGCTATACCAATCAACCCCACCAGCGACAGGCCGTAATCGCCCCAGCTATATTGATGCGTAGCCGAGTAAATACCGATCGGGAATGCGATCAGCCAGGTGAAGATGATCGTCAAGAAGGAGACGAGGATCGTCAACCATAACCTGTCGCCGACGACATCGCTGACCGGCAACTCGTATTCGAACGAATAGCCGAAATCGCCCTGCAGCATGCCGCCGAGCCAGTGGATATATCTCAGCAGCGGCGGTTGATCGAAGCCATATTCCTTCCGGAGCGCCTCGATCTGCTCCATGTTGACGCCTTCGCCCTGCGCCCTGATCTCGGCGACGTAGCTCTCGAAGTAGTCGCCGGGCGGCAACTCGATGATGGTGAAGACAAGCGCCGAGATGATGAGCAAGGTCGGAACCATCGCCGCGATACGCCAGAGAATATATCGCAGCATGTCAGCCTTCCTGCTCGATCCAGAACGTATCGGGTTTGTAGACGCCGAAGTAACTCGTCGGATCGAAACCGTAGAGCGCGGATTCAGGGACGTTCTTTATCTTGTTGGCGACGAGGATCGGTTGCAGCGACGAGTTCACGAGGCCAATCGAGAAGACCTGATCGGTATAGATCGACAACATCCGTCCCCAGATCTCCGCGCGCTCCGCATCCTCGGCCGAGCGCCGCCAGCGCTCCAGCAGCTCCGTCAGTTCGACTGCGGCAGGCAGATCGGGCGCCTGCCCCATCTCCCCATGCGAGAGGTAGTTGAGCCCCCAAACCGGCCATTGCAGCTGATCGTCGGCGGTCGGCGCCAGCTGTCCGGGGTTCATGTCGGCCGTCGGCACGCCGTTGTCGAGCCCGAACCACATGGACATGATGATCTCGCCGCCGACGGCGCGACTACGGAACGTGTCGCGCTGCGACGTGCGGATGAACAGGGAAATGCCGACCTTCTGCCAGTAGTCGGTGATCAGCTGCAAAACATCGGTCTCGAGCGTGCTTTCGCCCGCCGTTTCGACGACGATCTGCGCGGCGCGGCCATCCGAGAGAATACGAATACCATCGCTGCCGCGGTTCGTCAGGCCGGCTTCATCCAAGAGCGCGTTGGCCTGTACCGGATCGTGGGCGATCCAGGCGGAGGCGAATTCTGGCCGGAACAGCGGGCTCTCGGGTAGAACCGTGTCGGCGCTTTCCTTGGTTAGCCCGTAGAAGACGGCCTTGTTGATCTCGGAACGGTCGATCGCCAACGACAACGCTCGCCGGACACGCACATCCTGCAGCAGCGGGCGCCAGACCGGATCGGAGCAGTTGAGGTTGGGAAGCAGCGCAAGCCGTGAGCCTTGTGTCTTCTTCCACAACTTGACCGTTACGGGATAGCGCTTCTCGGCATCCTTCAGGAAGGTGTAGTCGATGAAGTCGATATTCGTCGCTTGCAGGTCGCTTTCACCGGTACCCGCTTTCGCGGGGATCAGCGCCGGCGAACTGACATTGAGGACAAACTTATCGATGTAAGGCAGCTGCAGACCGCGCTCGTCGACCCGGTGATAATAGGCATTACGCTCGAAAACGAACTGTTCGGCCGGCATCGACGTCGTGTTGCGCCAGGGATCAAGCGTCGGCAGATCGGGATTTTCCGGGCGATAGGAACGGGCCATGCGCATATGCAGCTGGCTCCATTTCTTGACCCTTTGTTCCTTCATGATCGCCTTGAGCTTGTCCTCATCCTGGTACTTTTCGTGGAACTGCTTGAGGTAGGCGGCCGGCATTGCCAGCACCAAAGGCTGCGGCGCCGCGAGCTTCTGCAGGAAATCTGGATTGGGTGTGGACCAGGAATAGCGCACGGTCCGCGCGTCGATGAGCTCGAATTTCCCGGCTTCGCCATCCATCACCAGCGCAGTCGACAAGCCTGCCGGACTGAGCTTCTCATTGAGCAGCACATCTTCCCAACAATAGCGGAAGTCTTCCGTCGTCAGCGGACTGCCGTCTGACCACTTGTGTCCCTCGCGCAAATGGAACGTGAAGATCCGATCCTCGACCGTCTCGTAGCTTTCCAGCACATCTGCGTGCATCTCGAGTTTTTCGTCGTAGCCGACGAGGCGCGAATAGCCATAGACGGTCATCAACCGTATGTCCTTCGCGCTGCCGATCAGGCTTTGAACGGTGCCGCCATGCTTGCCCGGCTGGCGGCCCATGCCGGCAACATTGATGATGCGCGGGGTCTTCGGCACCCGCTCATTGACGGGCGGCAGCTTTCCCTCGGCCACGAGCGCCTCGAAAAACTTCGGCTCGCTTGCCGCCGCAAGCAGATATTTGGGAAACGCCACTGTAGCGAGTAGGGCGAGCGCAGTTCGGCGAGTGATCATGGCCGTAACTCCCTTGCATCCACTGACTTGCGCGCCAGCACGTAGTGGTCGCCGCCGAGGTCAGCAGGAAAAAGCGCATCCTCCTCGCCGTCGTCATTGAACTGCGGCCCCCACCGTCGCATATCCGATCCCTCAACTGCCTTGAGCAGATCGAAATCCAGCGGACGATCGAGATCCGGATACGGAACGGCAGCGAGCAGCGATTTCGTATAGGGATGCACCGGATTGCGCATCAGAACTTCGCGCGGGGCGAGTTCGACGATGCGCCCTGCACACATCACCGCAATCCGATCGGCCATGTAGTCGACCACCGCGAGGTTGTGCGAGATGAACAGGCATGTCAGCCCGAGCTCCTTCTGCAGATCCTTGAGCAGATTGAGAATCTGGGCCTGAACGGAAACGTCGAGCGCCGACACCGGTTCGTCGCAGATCAACAGTTGCGGCACCAGGGCAAGCGCCCTGGCGATACCGATGCGCTGGCGCTGGCCACCGGAAAAACTGTGCGGATAACGGTTGACGAACCGCTGATCGAGGCCAACGGCCTGCAGCAGCAAGCGAACGGTTTCGACGCGCGACTTCGCCGTACCACGCCCGTGGATCTCAAGCGGTTCGCTCAGAATATTCTTGACGGTCATGCGGGGAGAAAGCGACGACACTGGATCCTGAAAGACCATCTGGATCTTCGAGCGCAGCGTCTTCAGCTCGTCACCTTCGGCCTTGAGGACATCAATCGGCCCCTCGCCGTCGTCGAAGCTGACGCTGCCGCTGTCCGGGGTGATGGCACGCATCAGGATCTTGCTGACCGTGGTCTTGCCGCAGCCGCTTTCGCCGACCAGCCCCAGGCATTCGCCGCGACGGATATCGAAGCTCACATTGTCCACCGCGCGATGCCGCGACGGGTCCTTCTTGCCGAACCATGAGGTTTTGCGCGTCCCATAGGTCTTGGAAAGGTTGCGCACCGACAGAAGGACGTCGGGGCCAGCCGCCTTTTCGGAAGCCTTTGCCCCGAGCAACGTGCCTGCCTTGACGGGTACTTCCCGCAGCGCCTTCAGCCGTTCGCCGGGCTTCATGTCGAAATGCGGAACGGCGGCCATCAGACCCTTGAGATAGGGGTGCTGCGGGTTGCGGAAGATCGCATCGACCGGACCTGCTTCGACGATCTGGCCGTGGTAGATCACCACGACTTCGTCAGCCATATTGGCGACCACGCCAAGGTCGTGGGTGATCAACAGCATCGCCATGTTGAGCTTGACTTGCAGCTCACGCAGCAACTGCAGGATCTGCGCCTGAACCGTTACGTCGAGCGCCGTCGTCGGCTCGTCGGCAATCAACAGGGCCGGCTTGCAAATCAGGGCCATGGCGATCATTGCGCGCTGCCGCATGCCGCCGGAAAGCTCGAAAGGATACATGTCATAGGCGCGCTTCGGGTTGGCAAACCCGACGTAACCGAGCAGTTCTTCCGTTCGTGCGCGCCTCTCGGACTTCTCCGCATCCGTATGAATCTTCAGAACTTCGGAGATCTGGTTGCCGATCGTATGGAGCGGCGACAGCGATGTCATCGGCTCCTGGAAGATCTTGCTGATTCGCGTACCGCGCAAAGCACGGATTTCCTCACCTTCGCGCTCCAGCGAAAGCAGATCGATCGGCTTGCCCTTGGCATCGGGATCGTTGAACAGGATCTGTCCGCCAACCCGCGCGACATTCGGAAGAATGCCCATGACGGCCTGGCTGATGGCCGACTTTCCGGAACCGGACTCGCCGACGAGGGCGGTCACCTTTCCTGGCAAGATTCTGAAATTCGCTTCCTTGACGGCTTCAACCTTGCCGCCGAGCACCGAGAATGTGATCCGCAGACCTTCAACTCGAAGCAGGTCCGCCCCTGATGTCATCGCAGCACGCTTCCCTCATTGCCCGTGTATCCGTCGCCTCTAAAAAAGACTATCGCAGCTTCAGGAGGCTGTCCAGCTTAGGCCTTGCAACCACAGCATAGTTCACGGTCGCGTCGCAATCGTCAGGGAAAGGGGCAAGCCTCCTTGGCAAGCACGTCGGCGCAGCTCGGCGACCGACGGAAATCGTCGTAATAGAGCGTCCAGTCCGTCACGTCGGCCGCACGATATGGCCCGAACTTGAAATACTGGTTGTGGCCGAGCCCCTTGTCCGCGTGTCCGACATGACCCTTGACGGTGATGATCGGCTTACCATTGGCATAGAGTTCGATATGGCCGGTGCCGTCGGCGCCCGGCTTCGTGTAAATCGCGAAATCGATCCAGCCCGATTTCGGATCTGGCAACGCATTGCCGTGGTGCGTCACGGCGATGGCGTCGGTGCAGGCATTGAACAGATTGCCGTCGTCCACCCTCCACGCGGGATCGGTCGCCACGAGCATGCGCATCTGGTTGCCGCCCGGGCGCCCCCAAACCGGCACTTCACCCGGCCGGCATACGGCTGCAACGCCGTCTGGCCCCGAAGACGCCGGCGCGATGTAGTTGGTCTCCACCGTCGCAAACAGCTTGCCGAAATTCATACGCAATGCCAGGAACGGACTGAAATCGCCTTCCGCCCCCGGGTCAATTTCGCGCTTCCATTGCGCAACGAGATAGCGGTGGTCGCCTGATGGCACCGGGTCGGCAAACTTCACCGAGAAGCCGTACCAGATACCCTGGTCATAGGGCACCCGAAGATCCGTCTTCTCCCAGATCTCCGCTCTCTCGCTGCAGCCATCAAGTGAATCCGGGCAGTTCGGCACGACACTCAGCTTGAGCCCGCCATTGCCATTGCGTTTGACGGCGCTCTGAAATTCGACAGTGCCCGCGCTCTGCTCGAAATTCTCCCGGTAGTAAAGCCCGCCATCCGGCGAGAAGCCCTTTCCCTCGAAACCGTCGTAAAGCTTGGTTTCCCACGGTTGCGCAGCCGCAACGCCAGTGATGAAGAAGCTCGCGATGATGAGGGCTGTTCGGAACATTGCGGTCCTTACTGAAGCATCTTGTCGATGAGGCCGCGCGGCGGCTGCAACGGACGGGTGTTGCGATGAAGCAGCATGACATGTTCGGCCTCCGAAAGTCCATCCTGCAAAACATCGTCGAGGCGCTCGTCCGTCTTCGGTAGAAGTGCTGCCTCGTTCGGGTAGAGAATGGTGAACTTCTGGCGGACACCGCGCAGCTTTTCCTGACCCAGCGCCGTCCAGTCGCCGCCGCAATAATTGACGAAGGCCTCACTGGCGACGATGCTATGGGCGTATTTCTTCGTGAGGTTCTGCAGCCGCTGCACCTCGTTGACCGCCGAACCGAAGGCCGAGAAGGTCAACCGATCGCGAAGACCGACATTGCCGAACATCACATTGCCCACATGCAGGCCGACGCCGTAACCGATCGGATCGCGCCCCTGCTTGCGCCGCTCGGAGTTGAGCAGCTCCATACGGGCCGTTGCGGCGCGCACCGCGCCGAACGCTTCGCGGGCAGCAAACTCGGAAGGCTCCTTGTGCCGGCCACAGGGATAGACCGCAAGGAACCCATCGCCGACAAAGCTCAAAATGTGGCCGCCATTGCGGTTGAACGGTGCGGCAATCGCATCGAAGTAGCCATTCAGCGTTTCGATATAGGACTGGCGCCCCTCCTTTTCCGCAAGCATCGTCGAGCGGCGCATGTCGGCCATGACAAGGATGGCGCGCACCGTCTCGCCGTCCCCGCGCCGAACCTGCCCGCTCATCACCCGACGGCCGGCACTCGATCCGAGATAGGTGGTCAACATGTTGTCGGCGAGCTTGCCGAGAACGGCCATCTTGGCCGCAACCGCCAAATGGTTCTGCAGTCGCAGCAACGCACCGATCACATCATCGGTGAAACCGCCATGCCGGTCCGTCGTCCAGGAGCCGACCATCCCGTGGCCGGAATCAGCACCGAGCGACTGCATGAAGGCGATATAGTCGGTCGCCCCCTGCTCCTTCAGTTCGTCGAAGATCGGGAACTCGGACGGCGTATCCTTGTAGAGGCGCCGCCGCACATGCTCGAGATTGTTGTTGAGCAGGTAATAGTAGGGACTGCGCAGGAACCGCTCGGGGTTGAGCGCTAGCTCCTCATGTCGAAGGCCGCTGACCTCGACGCCCTTGCCCCGCACCCAGGTGAAACCGAGCGCGTCGTAAAGCGGGTGCAGCATCGAAAAGGACAGGTGCACGCGCATCAAGGGCAGGCCGGCTGCAGCCAGCCGCTCGCAAAAGCCCTTGACGATCGTCTCCAGCGACTCGTCGCTGAGCGACGTTCGCATGAGCCAGTCCGCGACCTTGTCGATCAGAATTTCGGATACGTTGTCGTTTACCGGGCCCATTTCGCGTCCTCACCGTGACAGACAGTCCAGCACCATGCCCCTTGCGATGGTCGAACAGCCCGACGATGTGTCGGCGTTCGCTCGCGGCGGGTGATGATGATACGTGCCCGTTAAGAAAAATGCTCCAACCGATTCCAGCGTCGATGACGTGCAGGCACCCGGAATGCGGCCGTTCTATGCTGCAGATATTGATGGCCCTCTGCAATTTCCAGAGGTGCGACAAGTTTTATTCGTTCATCCGGCCAGACGAAGATTTGATGGCTGGCTCACCAAGCGTGGTCACTGCCGGGCAGAGGTGCCGCGCTTGACTTGCGGCCTGTTTCTATCCAACAAACCACGGCATGTCGCCAAGTTGGCGCTTCCCATTCACGAGAGCTGGAACCGAACTTTGACCTCATCCCACCACGAAAGGCTGCTGGCGTCGATTTCGGCCCGCGCCGCCCATGTCGGCGTCATTGGACTCGGTTATGTCGGCTTGCCGCTGGCGATCGCAGCGGCGCGCGCGGGCTTTTCCGTCACTGGATTCGACATCGACCCGGCAAAGATCACAACGCTTGATGCGCACAAATCGTATATCGCTGCCGTCCCGGACACGGTCCTTGCCGAGCAAGCGACGGCCGGACGGTTTCGCTCGACAACGGATTTCGAAAGGCTTGGCGGCTGCGACGTCATTGTCATCTGCGTGCCGACGCCGCTGACCAAACACCGCGACCCCGACCTTTCCTTCGTCGAAAAGACGGCGCGCGCGATCGCTGCGACGTTGAGGGCCGGTCAACTCATCGTTCTCGAGTCGACGACATATCCAGGAACGACCGATGACGTCGTGCGCACCATTCTCGAAGAAACAGGCCTGAAATCCGGCCTCGACTTCTTTGTCGGCTTTTCGCCCGAACGCGAAGACCCGGGCAATCCGGTCTACGAGACGACGAGCATCCCGAAGGTCGTCGCCGGCGACGGACCGCTCGCCGCAAGCCTGATGGAGGCTTTCTATGGTGCCGTCGTCAAGACGGTCGTTCCGGTATCGTCCAATGCTACCGCTGAAGCGGTCAAGTTGACGGAGAACATCTTCCGCTCGGTCAATATCGCCCTCGTCAACGAGTTGAAGATTGTTTTCGAGGCCATGGGCATCGACGTCTGGGAAGTGATCGAGGCGGCCAAGACTAAGCCGTTCGGCTACATGCCCTTCTATCCGGGCCCCGGCCTCGGCGGTCACTGCATCCCGATCGACCCCTTCTACCTCACCTGGAAGTCGCGCGAGTACGAATTGCCGACCCGGTTCATCGAGCTGGCGGGGGAGATCAATTCGGCGATGCCGCGGCACGTGGTCAGCCGGCTCGCCGAGGCGCTCGATCGCCACCAGGGCAAGGCGCTCAGCCGATCGACAGTCCTCGTCATCGGCCTCGCCTACAAGAAGAACGTGCCGGACATTCGCGAAAGCCCTTCATTGAAATTGATCGAACTGATCGAGGAACGCGGCGGTCATTGTGAATACCACGATCCCTATGTTGCCGAGATTCCGTCGACGCGCGAATACAGCGCCCTGAAGGGCAGGAGATCCGTAGCACTCGACGAACAATCGATACGCCAGTTCGATGCCGTGCTGGTGGCGACCGACCACGACCAGGTCGACTACGCCGCGCTTGCCGCAGCCTCACCGCTCATC
The DNA here is from genome assembly GCF_002002725.1 of Sinorhizobium sp. A49. Lineage (GTDB taxonomy): Bacteria > Pseudomonadota > Alphaproteobacteria > Rhizobiales > Rhizobiaceae > Ensifer. The sequence continues at coordinate 138,827 of NZ_MUNW01000051.1, forward strand.
GTCGATACCCGCAACGTATTTCACCGCCAAGGACTGAGCGGCACGCACATCGTCAAGGCCTAGCCAAGGCCGCCTTCAACTTGGCAGCGGCAACCGCATAGCCACCAGAGGCTCCGTCGACGAAATGCATATGGTCCCGGCTCATTGGCGTGGGGACGATGCAGGTCATCAGTGCGGAATCCTGCTGATGCAGGCCGTAGCGACTGACACCGGCCGCTACGGCCTGGCGCAACCGAGCTTCGATCAGGGCGAGGCGCGCGGCGCTAATGTCGATGGTCATCTTGAGACCGTCGTCGAACTTGCGAAAATCGGTGTTGTTGGCGAGATCCCGTCGATAGCGGTTGGTATCGAACGTGCCCAGATTCCAGCCCATGCGAAGACAGACGAACAGCGCCAATGTCTGCAGCGTGATCCACAGGCGCGACAGAAGCCGCCCTCCTCGGGGTGACCGCGCGCGCGATTCGGCTTCGATGCCCTGGATGGAGAACCGCGGTTCGGGTCCGAGTTCGGGTACAGGGTGCGCGTGTCGTTCCTCCTCGTCGGCGAGGGCGACAATATCGGCGATCAACGCCTGAAACTCGGGTCCACTGCCCTTTTCGCCTGGCACCGCGATGATGGACGCGATCGAACCGTGACGCGACTGGATCGGGTTCCAACGGCAGGAAAGACCAGTGAGATCTGGTCGCGTGCCCGGCGGTGCGGCCTCCACCTGGTATCGACCCGCCTTCATTGCCGCTTCCGCCCAGCTTGCTCCGCCACCGGCAAACATCGCATAGGAAACATCCTCGCTCGCCTTGAAGCGCGCGACGCGCATGTCGAGGCCGGCGGCCCTGACATCGCTGACCGGAACCAGTGCGGCGCGCAGTTCCAGACCGAGTTCTTCGAGCACCCAGGTCTTGACGGCAGAAAGCGTATCCTTCGCGCGCCCAGACATCGATGCCGGCAGGACTGCCAACGCTCCGTCGCCGCCAAAGACGAACGGCATCGACTTCACGTCGAACGCGTTCATCAGCGCCGAGATGACGCTCGCGCCAGCCATGTTCACGGACTTGTATCGACCTTCGGCGATCGCCCCGGTGGAATTGACGATGTCCGCAAGGGCCAGCACCCAGTCATCAGGCAAGGCCCGATAATTCGCCTCGTCTGCCACGCCTTCGAAGACATCGAAGAGCGGCACGCTGTCGTAGAATCCTGTTTCGCCTGTCTGTGCCATGGGTCCTCCGACCTGCTGACCGTCGGCTATGTCGATAGATGTTCCACGCGAGACCGCAAGAAAAAGTTTCATGTGGCTTGTCCGTTACGGCACGGCAACACAGGCGGTGAACGGACCGCGCTATCGCTAGACAGGCCAGGTCTGCCACTTATCGCGGCGCTCCACCGTGCCGCTGTTACCTCGGGCACAGCGGCGCATGTGTGAGCATCGATAAGGTTAATGTCTAAACAATAACCCATGGCATTGCAGGGGGGGGGTCATATGTGCTTGTCTATTGGGCAAGCGCAGGCAACCAGGTCTGCGCGGGCAGCGTAAAGCCGAAACAGGAATGCAAGAAGACAACTTTCGAGTGCGGTTCTGGGGCGTAAGAGGGAGTTTGCCGGTCTCCGGCGAGCAGTTCCTGCGCTATGGGGGAAATACATCCTGCATCGAAATTCGGTGCGGCAAGGAAGTGTTGCTCTTTGATGCCGGATCCGGATTGCGAGAAGCCGGCGCTTCGCTGATCGCCGAAGGCGTCGACAACTACGATCTGTTCTTCACCCACAGCCATTACGATCACATCATCGGCCTGCCCTATTTCAAGCCGATCTACAAATGCCAGTCGTCGGTGCGGTTCTGGTCAGGGCATCTGCACGGTCTGATGACCACAAAGGAAATGATCCGCGACTTCATGCGGCCCCCGTGGTTCCCGGTCGATCCGGACATCTGTCAGGCGAGCCTCGAAGGCATAGACTTCAAGCCGGGTGACGTCCTGACGCCGCGCGACGGCGTGACGATCCGCACAACGAGCCTCACCCATCCCGGCGGATGCGTTGGCTATCGCGTCGAATGGAATGGTCGCGCCGTAGCGCTTGTCTACGACACGGAACACGAACCCGGCATCCTCGACCCTGCGGTGCTGGAGCTTATCGCCGGCGCCGATATGATGATTTACGACTGCACCTATCTCGAAAGCGAGATGACGTATTATCGGGGCTTTGGGCATTCGACCGGGGTCCATGGTGCACGCCTTGCGATGGCCGCCGGCGTCAAGCACCTGGCGATGTTCCATCACGACCCGGCGCGAACGGATGCACAGTTGGACGCCATGGAAATCGACGTGCGATCCCTCTTCGCCGGCGCATTTGCCGCCCGCGACGGCCAGACTATAGACCTGTAAGGTCTTTTGTCCGGCGCCAACGGCACGCGGGATGTCCTGATGTGGCGGTGAAGAGTTTTTCAAGAAAATCCCACACGGCTGCATCGTGCACGAGGTGATGGGTCAAAAGCCCGAGCGTGCCGCCCGACTGATCCTCCCTGCCCTCCACGTCGCCGCAGACCTGCCGTATGCGCTCGACGATATCGGCAATGATCAACGTGTGGTCTCTGCATCCCCGCGTGCCGCGCCAGTCCATGACGTCGACGTGGGTATTGACGAGCGGGAACGGCGATGGCTTCTCCGGACCGAAAACCGAAAGGACCGAAAACCCGATCTCGGGCAACCGTGGCGATAGAGCCGCGTCGATCCGGTTCCATGGCGGCACGAGCATCGGGACGAAGTGTTCGGGAAAAAGCGCCTTCAGGCGCTCTACGCCGCATCGCAGTTCATCGAGGACCACCGCCGGGGGGCGATGCGCACCGAGTTCCTGCTTCTTTTCCTCTCTCGGCGCATGGTTCCGGTGTGCCCAGCCATGCGCCGCCACTCCGATATCGGCACGGCCCGAGAGATGCCGCGCCAGCGCTTCGGTTGCCGGCGCAGGCGGCACGGCGAGTGTCAAGGGCACCGCATGGCTTGCTGCAAGCGACAGAAGTCGGTCGAGTGGCGTGGTCGGCTCGACGGCGTCGTCGTCTCTCAACCAGAAGTCGATTTGCCGCCCCCGCGCATGGACGCGATCGAGTTCATCGACGAGCAATTGCCAATTCGCATCAACGGTCACGAAATCTACTCCAGGAATTGACTGAAAATCTCGTCCAATCGTCTTGCCGCGGCGGCAAAGGATCGCTCTTCGTGAACAAAGCGGCGGGCGTTTTCGCCAAACTGTCGGCGAGTCTCCGGCTGATCGATCATGTGGCGGATCGCGGCTGCATAGGAATTGATATCGCCTTCCGGCGTCAGCAGCCCGGTCACGCCATCCCGCACCACCTCCGGCACGCCAGCCGTCCTTTGCGCGATGACCGGAAGTCCCGCCGCCTGCGCCTCGAGATAGGCCAATCCGTAGGCTTCGCCGCAGCCAGGCCAAAGGTAGAGCGCACTTTCGCCGAGGATGCCCGGGATCTCGCTCGCGTCTTTTTCGCCGAGCCATGCCAGCCGACCCGCCGGCAACGCGGCAAAAGCATCGCGGACATCCGGCCGGCATGGCCCATCGCCGACAATGGTCATGGTCCAAGGGCGATCGGCAACCATGGAAAGGGAACGGGCAAGCATCTGATAGCTGTGCATTTTGTCGCCGCTACGCATCATCGCCACGGTGACAAGACGGCATTCGTCGACGGCACCGGGGGATACCGATGGGAACCGCGTCGTATCGATAAAGGGGGCCAGCATCGCATGCCGACATGCGGGCGCCGCCTCAACCAGGCCATCGCGATCCCGCTGCGTCAGGCAGATATTGACCGCGGCCTGCTCGATGGCGGCAAGCACATGGCGTTGCGCGACGGCGCGGATACCTGCGTTTCGCCGCAACGAGTAGGAGGCTTCGGCAGTGACGTAGGGGATGGAAAACTCGGCCGCAAGTCCCGGCCCGATCAGATCCGGCGCCTTGTAGTAGGGGTGGTAGCAGAACCAGGCATCGGGCGACGCTCCTGCCAGCCAAAGCTTGCGAAGACGCTCTGTTTCGCCCGCGGCCGCTGCCATCGTCAACGCAAACTGCGTCTCGGAACCGTCGGCCATGAAGCTGCGCAGTTCGCTTGCGATCGACACTTCGTGCCCGGCTCGTCCCAGCGCATCGATCAGCATGCGCGCCATCAACCGGTCGCCGGACGGAACAGGGTGGCTGGGCGATTTCAGCGGTGCGTAGAAGGCGATTTTCATGCAGGCGGAGCTATCTCGTCTTCCTGGTATGGTGTCAACGGCGGCGGGTCGTGCAGGCGCAACCTTTGCTCGCGTCAATTGACGGGGATGTCGAAGTAATCCCTTCGAACGAGCCTCAGCGATCGGTCGGGCTGGATGATATAGCTTTCTTTGACAAAACTGCTTCCGCTCATGAAGGTGTGCGGCACGATGCTGCCGACCGGTGCCTTCGTCAGCTTGGTGCGCGGTTGCCCACCATAGGTGATGCTGCCCGGTATCGGCTCCAGATCTGGCGTCGTGCAACTGGCGAGACTAAGGCTGATGGCGGCAAACAGCAGCAGAAATCTGCCTGAACGTGACATGCGCTTGGCTTCAGCCATGACCAGTGCCTCCTTGCGGCCGGCCCCAACGAGGCGCATAGGGCCCATGGCGTTGCCGCCATATCATCCATCTAGCTCTCTTACCCTTATCGTCAAGAACGGCGCCGGCCACTCAAGCAGACGTGATGCCATTCTACTGTGCACTGGCGTCTGACGCAGCCGGCGATTTGGCCGCAGACGTTTCCTGGGCGTGTTCCGCCAAAAGTTCGTAGGCGACATAGTACTTGTAGATATTGCTGACATATTGCACCGTCTCGCGCCCGACGATCTCGGCGGCAGCATTCTCGACATTGCCGAACCACAGGTCAGGATCAAGCCCCATGTCTTTTGCCTTCGCCCGAAACTTGTGCAGGTTTCCCGGACCGGCGTTATAGGCCGCAAATGCAAAAAGGAGTTGGTTCTGCGGCGTGATCTGCGGGTCATTGATGTAGACATCGACAAGATGTCTTAGATATTTCGATCCTGCCTCGACGTTGCGATCCTGATCCTTGTCGATCCCCTTGATACCGACGGACTTGTCGGCCGCGGTCGATGGCAGCAGCTGCATGACGCCAACGGCGCCGCGCGGGCTTCGCCTGGACTGATCGAGCTGTGACTCCTGATAACCTTGCGCCATCAGCATGAGATAGTCGAAGGAGTATGTGCCCCCATGCTTGCGGAAGATCTCTACTAGCTTCTGGAAGCGCTCCACATCCGCCGGCGCATAGGCGCGCTTCAGCATCTTGTCGCTCTTGTAGTACGTGTTCTTCAGGATGTTGCCGAATGTCGTGCCGACGCGATGCGTCTTGACGAAGGCATCCAGCGTGGCCTTCAGCCTGGGACTATCCTTGCGGATTGCCCAGGCGATCTGTCCGTGGTCCGACACCAGGATGTCTTCCCGCGCCTTGATATCCGCAAAGACCGTCGCCCAGATGTCGGCCTTGTACTTATCGACAACCGTCCACGGCAGCAGGCCGGCGTTGACCATCTCGAGCACGTCTTCGTCCTCGAGGTTTTCATCCATATCCTTGATCGATATCGGCGCACGGCCGGCTTTGACGAAGCCTTCACTCAAGGCAGCCAGATGTTCATAGTAGCTGCTTGATTTCCGGACGCGGATCTCCTGCCCACTGAGATCGTCCAGGCTGGCAATCGCCGGCGCCGATGGCCCCGTTACCAGCACTTCCTTGGCCTCGTTGAACAAGGGGTCGGTAAAATCGACCTTGGCGAGCCTTGCCTCGGTTATCGTGAGGTTGCCCATCACGATATCGCCGCGCCCGTCTTCCAGCGCCGTCAGGAGATGCGCTCGCGGTACGGGCACGAAGGCGATGCGAATTTTCTCGATCTCCTTCTTCCGGGCCGCATTGAGCTCCTTCTCCAGTGACGTCCCGAACTCCACGGCCGTGCCGAACTGCCGGCCGCGGTCGATGAAGTAGATGGTCTTGCTGAATGGAACGAGAATGCGAATGAGGCGTCGTTTCTCCATGACGTCGAGATCGCCCAGATGCGGGGCGGTGATCGCCTGGAATGTGCTTTCGTCCGATTGTGCCCACGAAGGTCCGATCCCCGCCATTGCGAAGAGCAGGACAAGTAATGCCAGCCGTCTCATCTTGGCCTCCCCAGCCCGAGAGAACCTACTCCTGCGGTGCGCCCTCGCCGAGCGCGACCGCGGCATTCTTCTTGGCGATTGCATCGCGCGTTGCCGCCGCTGCGGCCGCATTCTGCTCGTCGCCAGCCACCTGCACCGTCGGCGAGGCAAAGGAGATGCCGTTCTTGTCGAAGGCCTCCTTGATCATCGCCTGGGCCCGGCGCCTGATCTGCGTCTGATGTCCCGGCTTCGTCGTCATCGCGAAGCTCAAGGAGATACCGTAATCACCGAAGGTCTCGACACCCTTCATCTTTACCGTCTCGATAATCATCGGCCCCAGCTCCGGATCCGCGAGGAGCTCCGCGCCTATACCCTTCACCACCTTCTTCACCTTGGCAATGTCGGCCTCGTAGGACACGTTGATCAGGAACTTGTCGATCACCCAGTCGCGGCTCATGTTCTGGACGGCCCCGAGAGAGCCGAATGGCACGGTGAAGACCGGTCCGCGGTGATGCCGGAGCCTCACCGAGCGGATGCTGAAGGATTCGACAGTGCCCTTGTAGCTGCCGCTTTGGATATATTCCCCAATGCGAAAGGCGTCATCCGTCATGTAGAAGATGCCGCTGATCACATCCTTGACCAGGGTCTGTGAGCCAAAGCCTATGGCGACGCCGAAAACACCGGCGCCGGCGATCAGCGGACCGATCTGCACGCCAAGGCCCGAAAGCACCATCAACACGGCCACGACCAGAATGAAGGCTGCAAGGAAGTTGCGCAGGATCGGCATAAGCGTCAGCAAACGAGTGTTGCGGGCACGTTGGGCGGGGTCAGTCGTTTCGAAGGCCGCATGCTTGACGCGCAGGCTGATCAGGCTCTTCGTCAGCTGCCAGATCAGATCAGCCGCCAGCAGTATGACGATACCAGCAAGGACACCACGGAAAATCCGGTTGAAGGCGTCGTCCTGGATCATCATCGATGCGTTGACGCGGAAGACAAGCGCAAGCCAACCCGCCGCCAGGGCAATGATCACAAGTCTGGCGCCGCGTTCGATCAACACGTTGCGCATCACGCGCATGTCGTCGTCGGCCGACGTGTCCAGCATCGTCTTGGCAAAGGCGCTGGTGAAACGCAGAAGCGGCGGCAGGCCGATGATGTAGAGGCCGATCCAGAACAGAACCCGCAAGTCCGCCACCCACAGCAGCCACAACAGCACGAGAAATGCGACCATCATGATATTGCCGACCACACGGCGCGAGCCCGTGGTAGCGCCCGCAGGTCGCCGCAGCACGGTAAGGATCGCAAGCGCAAGCACGATAAGACCGAGAATGGCAGCAATAAAATTGCGAACGTCCGGGGAGACCGAAAGGGCGGTCATGGCGTCGCCGATGCCCCATATGCCGACCGCCATGCAAATTATCGCCGCTGACGAGCGGTACCAGAACCGTGCACCCTCAGCCGTCAGCGAAAAATAGCCGGTTCGGCCGGACGAATCCGTCGCATCGACCGGTCCACCCGACAGCACGGCGGATGCAATGGTGATCAACAGACGAGCCCCGATCCAGGCAACAAGGAGCGGCGCGATCGTCTTTTCAAGCCGCAACGGCCAGTCGGCCACGGCAAGCACGGTGGTCGCGGTAACCGCGAACACGAGCAGCGGCAACACTTTGACGAGCATAGAGCGGGCGGGGCCGGTCAACTGGGTCGAACTCAATGTTCGTCTCAGCAGGTAGCGCAACAGGTATTCGGCGCCGTAGCCGATCAACAGGATGAAGAAGAAACCTTTGAGGATCGGCGCGGTGCCGTGGTTTTCCATCTCGCCCTGGAGGCGGACGCGCGCCGCATCGAATTCGGGACCAATGCGCGGAACCGCGTTGGTGATGCCGGTCATATGGCGGCGGAGCACAGCCGTCCAGCGCGCCGCAAACCCGGCCGCCGGAGCAGAATCGGCAGATGCCGCCGCCTCGGGCGTCGCTGCCGCGGGCCCAGTACCTTCAGGCGTATCCGGCTGTTTCGTGGCCAGCCACTGCCGAACCTCCGGATCGTTAAGCAATTCGATCAGTTGCTGAACTTTGGCCGGCTCGGTGGCCGGCGTGGACGCTGGGGTCTGAGCCTGGCTCGCAGATACAAGTCCCAAGAATACTGTCAAAAAGATAAAAGAACGGGCCACCACACCCCGGAAACCACGCGACGAACCGACACCGGCCATACTGATCTTACCCCCAGCGATCGGCGCAGTGCCGATCGATTCCTGTCCTCATCCGCACAAACGCTAACACAGTCCCCGGCGTTTATGCCAACTTCCGTTTTCAGTGCACCATTTCCGATCAACGGCGGCGGAAACCGCCACCACCACCGCCATGAAATCCGCCTCCGCCTCCGTGAAAACCACCACCGCCGGAGAGCCCGCCTCCGCCATGAAAACCACCGCCGCCAAATCCGCCACCGCCGCCACCAAATCCGCCGGGCCGATCAAAGCCACCGCCGCCGTAGCCGCCACCGCTCGGGAGATTCAACGGACGCTGGTTGTATGACTGATGCTCGAATGAACGCTGATTGCCGATCTGACGCCCGGCACGGTCGATCGCCAGATGGTCGGGCGCGCGATTGCCGATCGCGTTCCCACCGCCCGTGGCAAGACGATTGTCGCTACGCCTGTTCAGGTTCTGCGCTGCGTCCGGGTGCTGGGTTGCGAACTGCTGACCTGCCTTCTTCGCATCCTGGATCGATGGCTTTTGCACCGGCTGCCATCCATCCGGCGTGTGCTTCTGCCATTGGCCGTCATCGCGGCGATAGACGTTGCCATCGCGTCCGGCGTAGACGTCACCGCCCTTGCCGCCGGCGACAAAGCCATGATTGCCGTCGGAGGTGTGCCAACGGGCAGCGGCACCGCCGGCCGTTGAGCCGCCGCTGATGCGCGCAAAGTCCGAACCGTTCTTGACCGCAGCCGTCCCCCAGCTGCCATAGACATTGTGCCCGCCCCGCGCGATCGCCGCGTTGCCAGTGCGAGGATTGTAGGCGGCAACGAAACCGCGTTCGCCGGCAGGCCCATAGCCTGCCGCACCGCGGATGTAGGTGCCGGTCCGCGGGTTGTAGGCGGCACCTGCCGCAATACCGCGATAAGGCCCGTAGGCATAACCGTAGCGTCCAAATGAACCGACCGCCGGGTTATAGAATGCGCCGACGCCATAGGTTACCGGCCGCGGGTAATAAGGATAGTAGCCCCCGGCCCAGCCATAGTCCCAGTAATCGTCATAGTACCAGCCGGTGCCATAGACGAACGTGTCCCACGCGAGATATGCCCCGAGATATCCCATGGTATAACCGAACCAGACCGCGTCCGGCTCGGTCTGGTAGATTCGGACATAGGTGGCGTTGTAAACCGGCGACGACGGCGGGATCGTATAGATATCGTCGGGAACGGCCTTTGCCACGCTAAACGGCCCCGTCGGTGTATCGCCGACGAACCAGACCCCGTCTTTCAACACGAAGTACTTGTCGGCGACCTTGATCACCGTCTCGTTGGTGTTGACGGCGTAGGTGAGCGACGTTCCATCGATCGCCTCGAATTTCGGGTCGCCACTGTAGGCGACGTCCACCTTCACCGAACCGTCGAGCGAGACGCGGGCCTTCTCGGGGATGCTCGCCTTCAGCCGGGCTTCGGCATTCTCCGAGGTACCCGGAACCGACGAGCGGACCGTGTAATAGGAGGCACTTTCCGGAATATTCTGGAAATCCCGCGGAAGGTTGGGGGTCGCGAAAATCCAGGGGCCATCAAGCGACGCAGCAGAGAACCAGCGGCCCGAAACGAGCACATACCAGTTCGAATCCGCAGGCAAATAGAAAACGTCGCTTTCGGTATTCGTCGCAATCTTCAGCGCGGTCCCCGGCACCGGTTCAAGCTTCGGCTCACCGTTGAAGACGATCAACTCCGACGGTTTGTCGGAATAGACGATCTTTGGCGCCGTGCCCTCCCCGGCAACCAGAGGGATCGCCGCCTTCGCATCCTTCCAGTTGTCGTCGTCGGGCAACTTAGCGAAGAGATCGGGCAGCGCGATTGCTGGCTGCCAGCCATTCGACAGGTCTTTCGATTGTAGCCACGCCTTCTCGTTGCGCAGGTAGTAGGTGCTGTCGGCGTCGAGCTTGAACAGATCCCAATTGGTGTTGACGGCAAAAGAAAGGCCTTGAACGCCTTTGACCGGCGCGAACACCGCCTTGCCATTCGTCTGGACAAGCAGCGCCGGCGCCTTGCTGACATAGATCGGTGGCGGATCGGCTTTCAGCCCCTCGACGTTGCCGAGCCGTTCATAGTCGGCAAGGCTCGCGGTCAGCTTGTCCTCCGACAGCGTTATCGTGCCGACAGGCATCAACTTGCCGACGTCCAATGCCAGGTCGGCGAGTTCCTGCCGATCGAGAACCGAGAAATTGATTTCGTCGACCTTGATGTCGGAGACGATCACCTCGTTCGAGGCACTATCCGTCACGGTCTTGCCCGTCACCCCGATGACACCGAAGATCGGCTTGGCATCGTCGGACTGCTTGTACTCGGCAGCGATCAGGGCGTCGAGATCGGTAAAATCCTTCCAGGCATTAACCTGGGGTTGGTGGAGCGTGATCGTCGCCCCCTTGTCGGTCTTGTAGGCGCGCGGCCATCCGAGACCTTTCGGATCTGCATCGCTCAGGTATTTGCCGCTGACGAAGCCATCCTTTCCCTCGAAGCTGACGGCGCACCATGTGCCGGCATCGTCACATTCCTTGACATCGACCTGCGCGCCCTCGTCTATCGTTCCCATGCTGTCGAACCCGGTGCCAGGACCGGCCCGAAAGTTGACCGACGCCGTGGTCGTGGCCGGACCTGCCCACGCTGGAGCGGAAGCAATGGCGAGCAGTGTCAGGGTGAAACTTATTGCGCGCATCTCGCATCTCCGACGTGGTCGAAACTGTCTTATTGCCCGCGGGTTTATACGCGGGTCGGGCCCACATTCTTCAACACCATCGCTCCGGCCCGATCCGGCGCAAGTACGTAACAGTAACAACAGCCGTAACTTCGGGCCTGCCTGGGCGCGTAGCGGCTCGTTCCGGAGCAATTATGCGTGTATTGGCGCCTAGTGATTGCATCGAGTCATTTATTCGAGCAAACTCATATGTATGATTTGGTGACGCCCTACATGCGGAGGAAACACACGTGAACACGAAAGCACCCAGCCAGATTGATGTCTTTGTCGGTTCCCGCGTCAGGATGCGTCGGTTGATGGCCGGGTTGAGCCAGGAAAAACTGGCGGATGGACTCGGAATCACCTTCCAGCAGGTCCAGAAATACGAAAAAGGCACGAATCGCATCGGCGCCAGCCGGCTACAGGCCATAGCCGACGTTCTCGGCGTTCACCCAAGCTTCTTCTTCCAGGAAGGCGAAGAAGGCGCAACCCCGCGGGCGGGCCTTGGCGATGTGCGCGAACCCAACGAGATCTCGTCCTTCGTGTCGTCGAAAGAGGGCATTGCGCTCAACCGGGCCTTCCTGAAGATTACCGACCCGGTCCTGCGCAAGAAGATCATCTCGCTGGTCGCGGCTGTCGCACAGACGCCCGAGGCAGAAGCTGTCGCAGCCCATGGCGGCGCGACGCACGCCCCTGACCTCCACGGATAGGCACAACCGGTTGCCGATGAGATAGCCAGATGAAATTTCGTTTGCAGACCCTCGGACGGTTACGTCTCGTCGATGAAGACGAGTGCGACGTCGCCTTCCCCGAAAAGGGTCTGCTCATTCTCACGCAGGCGATCGCCGGCGGCCATCGCGAGCAATCCCGAAACGACGTCGCCAAGCTCTTGTGGAACGAAGTCGTTCCAAGTCAGGCCTTCGTCAATCTGCGCAAGACGATATCCCGCGTCACCTCGCGGCAGGAGGAACTCGGCCACACGTTCCTCAGTTTTTCGCCATCAACCGTCCGGATGGAGCCCGATGCGATTGAGAGCGACCTCGACGACATCGTCGGGAACGACGATCAGGATGCGTTATCGCGTTTCCGGTGGGCAGCAGAAAAATTCCGCGACGACTTCCTCAAGGACCTGAAATCGCAAGGCCAAGCGTTCCGCGACTGGATCGCCCAGCAACGCTCCGATCATGCCGCTCTCCTGCGCGAAAGCCTCATCAACGCGGCCGAGAATGCGACCGGTCCGGATCGAAGGCTCGTCAGATCGACTGCCGTCAAGCTTCTGGAGAGAAACCCCGAAGACGACGAGGTGCGCAAGATCCTCGAGACTGCGCTCGCATTGGAGGGGCGGCAATATGATGCGCGGCTGCTTTCGAGGGGGGGGCCGCTGCCCGTGCCTGCCAAGGCGGCGCCATTGCCGGCCGCCGCCATTGAACCGCTGCTGGAGACCATGGGCGAGATGCGCCCGCCGCGCGTGGTGTTGCTGCCGCCAGGCGCCGGCAACGCCGACGCGACGGCAACATTGTTTGCTCATTCCTTGATCGAGGACGTCACCATCGGCCTTTGCGCACTTCGCTCGGTCTCGGTGATCGCACCCTACACTGCCGCCCAGATCAGCCTGCAGGCAGACAAGGCCAGCACCTACGAACAACACGCCATCAGCTACATCCTCGATACCCGCCTGACCAATGAGGGCAGCCGCCAGACGTTGTTTACGCAGCTCATCTTCTTTGCGAACGACGAAGTGATCTGGGCCGACCGCTTCACGCTCGATGACCGCGGGTTGATGAAGTCGCGCCAGGAGATCGCGCGACAGATCGCATTCGCCATCGCCAGTCAGGTCGAGCGCAACGAGACGATGCGCAAGACCTACGAAGGCAATGGTGGCTCCTATCGCAGTTACCTGCTTGGCCAGCGCTACCTCAAGCAACTCAATCTGCCGGAGGTGCGGCGCGCCCGGAAGAGTTTCCGCGAGGCGCTCAACCAGAATGCCGACCTGGCTCCGGCCATGAGCGGGCTTGCGCGCAGTTACTTCGTCGAATGGCTTTTGACCGCCCGCGGCGACAGCGAACTCCTGGCTCTTGCCGAACAGCACGCCCGAGATGCGATTGCCATCGACGACACGCTCGCGGCCGGTTATCGCGAACTGGGCGTCGTCAAACTTTACAGCCGACAATTCGACGAGAGCATCGAGTTTCACGAAAGGGCCGAAGCGCTCAGCCCGCAGCACGCCAATGTGATTGCCAGCTACGCCGATACGCTCGTGCAGGCCTCCCGGCCGGATGGCGGCCTGCGAAAAATCGAAGCGGCGATCAATCTCAATCCGATCGCTCCGGACGAGTATTTCTGGACCGCTGCGGGCGCCTGCTATTCGCTTGGTCAATACGATCAGGCCCTTGCCTATATCGAGCGAATGCGAGACCCCACTCCCGCCGATCGGCTCGCAGCAGCGAGCTGGGGCATGCTCGGCAATCGCAAAAAGGCAAGCCAATACGTGCGCAAGACGTTTGAAGTCCATCCGGACTTCAACCTGGAGAAATGGATGGCGATCGTGCCGTTCCGTGAGGAATGGCAGAAAACCCATTACGGCGAAGGTCTGCGCAAGGCTGGTTTCTAAACTGGAGCATCCCGCTTTCAAGTGGCTTCACTCAAGACGGATAAGATGCTCTAGAATCAAAGCGCACGGAGCGTCCTCCGTGCGTTCTTACGCACGGCGCTCTCGCGCAATCACATGAGGGATAAGGGGAAAATCGATGACGGCACAAACGACACAGGTAGTTGTATTTGGCGTTGAGGGTGACGATGGCCTGTGGCTTGCCGATCTCGCGGCGGGAACTGTCACACGCATCGTAGATCCGCTCACCGGCGCCTTGGCCTCGGCAAACGAGCACAGAAATGCCGGTGCCACTGTGGTCAAGGGCGTGAACTTCGCCGTCAGGGCCAATTCGGCCGGCTCCGTCTCCGGCGGGTTCATGGACGGCTAAGCCTCGACGCGCCTGCGCATGACGATGGTTATCAAAACGGATCGGGCGAACGAAATTCGCCCGATCTCAGACAACTCCGGCATTGCGGACAGATACTCCGACCGCGTCTGTGCGCCCGAAGAAACCTTTGCGCGCATCGCATTGCTGTTGCCCTCTTTCGGCATCAGCAGACTTGCACGCCTGACCGGGCTCGACAGCATTGGCATCCCCGTCTGGAACGCGGTCTCGCCCAACGCAAAATCGATCGTCATCAACCAGGGTAAAGGCATCACCGATATCGACGCTAAGGTATCGGCGGCGATGGAAGCTCTGGAGCGTGCGGTCGCCTGCAACCCGTCGGTGCAAGTGCTCGACGCAACGCGACAGGCACTTCTGGAAAGTGGCGAAAGGACGCTCAGCCTGCCCGGCCTCGTGGCGGCAGGCGAGAGCGATCTCGACGATGATGAACCGGTGTCATGGCTGCGCGGTTTCGATCTCATCGGCCAGCACACGACTTTCGTGCCGTTTCATGCCGCATTGCTCGACCGCACGCTCGAGGGGTGCCGCTACTGGCAGTCGTCGGACGGGCTTGCCTCCGGCAACACCGAAGACGAAGCAATCCTGCACGGCCTGCTGGAACGGATCGAGCGCGATGCCGAAACCTTGTGGCGGCTGCTGCCACTGACCGCGCGTCAGCGCACGTGCATCGACGCCGGCTCGTTCCACGACCCCATTCTCGATGACATGGCAGGCCGGATTGCCGCAGCCGGCCTTACGTTCCGCCTTTTCGATATGACCAGCGACATTGACATCCCGTGTCTGACGGCGGTCATAGCGGATGCCGGCATCCTCGAGGCGAAAGAACCGCGCTACCATGACGTGACCATCGGGCATGGCGCCCATCCCGATCCGCGACGCGCCGCGATCCGGGCCGTCACCGAGGCTGCACAATCCCGCCTCACCTATATCAGCGGCGCACGTGACGATGTCTTCCCGGAGACGTTCACCCGCAGGCTGCCGCGTGAGACGCAGCAACTGTTTGAGGCAGAACCGCGCCCACAAAACCGGGTTGCCCCGGTTGCCGGCAACACAGCAAACTCGTTGCTCGAATATGTGCTCGAAGCCTTGAAGCGCGCCGGCATCGGCACCGCCGTTGCCGTTCCGTTGCTCGCCGAACCCTTGCCGTTTTCCGTGATCAAGGTCTTTGTGCCGGAACTCGAAAATCCGGATGGAGCACGCAAGCGCCGTTTCGGCGCGCGGGCTCTGTCGCGCGCCCTGGAGATCGCATGAAGATCCTCTTTTGCGGCCCCACCTTGCCCGATGCGCAGGCACTGATTGGCACGGACATCGTGCTGCGCCCGCCAGCCGTGCAAGGCGACATCTTGCGCGCCACGCAGGACGACGCAACGGTCATCGGGCTCGTCGACGGCCACTTCGAACAGGTCGCGCCGGTCTGGCACAAGGAGATCCTGTTTGCGCTTTCCCAGGGTGTCCGCGTTTACGGCGCTGCCAGCATGGGCGCGCTTCGCGCCGCCGAATGTGCAGCCTTCGGCATGGTCGGAGTTGGCAGGATCTTCCAACAATACGCCGCAGGCGAACTCGAAGACGATGCCGATGTTGCCCTGCTGCATGGACCGGCGGAACTGGACTACATGCCATTGACCCTGCCGTTGGTGAACGTCGTGGCGACGCTTGAGGATTTGTGCGCGCGGCGACAGATAAATCCTGCGCCTGCCGCGCAACTTCGGCTGGCCGCCACCAAGATCTTCTACAAGCACCGCAACTGGCGCGCGATTGTGGCACGTGCCAACCTTCCACCCGGCACGGATCTGAAACGCATCGAAGCGTGTCTGGCGAGGGGTACGATAAATCAGAAGCGCCTCGACGCCCTGCAACTGCTCGACATCCTGCGCTCTGCCCCCGCCCTAAGGTCGACAGCGCCTGAAGGGTGGACATTCAATTCCACAAGTCTTTGGAAGCGCTTGCTCAATCAACTTGTCGCTTCATCTTAAGCACACCAATTTCCCATGCAACGTGTGTCACGCTCGTGTCACGCGCATCGATAAAAAGTCACGCTATGATTTGCCATGTTGAAGCGGATCGGGCTGATCCGCAGGGAACCGGGGAAAATCATGCAATCTTCGATCGCCATGTCCTTTGAACCTGAAGACAAGGAGAGGGAGCTGCTGGCGCTGGCCCGCCTTGTCACCTATGCGCGCGATTCGTCGCGCACACTGAATGTCGAAGGGGTTCAATATTGCCTCGAGCTGGCGCTCGCTGCACTGCTCAAGGAAGTCGAGGAATGCGGCGACAAGACCGCACTGCTGACCAACGAACTCATGAGCCGCGCCAGCCTCGGAAACTGCTGAGCAGGCGAGGTTGACGTCAAATTCGCTGGTGGCATAGAAAAAGGCCCTGCTTCGCGCTCCCGCAAAGCAGGGCTTTCCATTTCAATCGGCCTGGCAATCCCACCAGAAGCGCGAGAAGTTCAGATCCCAGCTCTGCATCGGGATATAGGCATAGCCCTGCAGGCATTTGCTTGCTGCGTAACGCTGCGACTCCACCGTCAGGAACACATCAGCCTGCGCATCGGTGACCTTGCGCTGTATCTGCTTGTAGAGATCGTTCTGCGCGGCCGGATCGACCGTCTCGCGCGACTTGTCGATCAGGGCGTCGACTTCCGGATCCTGCAGCCATTCCATCGAGGCCCAGGTGCCTTTCGCCTTTGAGTGATACTGCACATAGAAGACGCTGTCGGGCGACGGATAGGTCGGGCCATAGAAGACCTGGGTGGTCGCCGGGGTCGTCTCCACCTTGGCGGCCAGCTCGGTGATGCGGTTCCAGGGCTCCGGCTTGATGTCGAGCTCGATACCGATCTGCTCGAGATTGGCCTGCATCAGCAGCGCGATGTCCTCTTCGAAGGCTAGGCCCGTGACATAGGTGTGGCTGAGCTTGATAGGCCCCTTGCCGGCATATTTCGACTTGGCAAGCTCTTCCTTCGCCTTCTCCAGGCTGTATTCCGGGGCGGACAAGTCGTTGAGATAGGCATCCTTGAACACGGATGCCAATGGCCCGTTCATCGGTTCGCCGGGATGGATGACGTTGCGCACCGTTTCGTAGTCGGTTGCGAGCGCTATCGCGCGCCGGACGTGGATATCGTCGGTCGGCGGGACCTGGGTGTTCATCTTGATGTAGAAACCGGTCGCCGTCGTGCCGCGCAGGATCTTGTAGCCCGGCATCTTCTCGATCGCCTCGAAGGTCTCGTTTGCCTGGGCGCGCGCCGACATGCCAAGTTCGCCCTTGGCCGCAAGCGCCTTCACCGTCGCTTCGTCATGGGTGATGACGAAACGGATCTCATCGATCGGCTTCCCCTTGCTCCAGCCGCCGTGATAGCCCTCGAAACGGTTGACGACCATCTGCGAGGCGCGCTGCCAGGATGACAGCATGTAAGGTCCGGCGCCGGCCGGATGATCGGTCAGGTAGTCCGTGCCCCACTCCTCCTTGCTGTTTTCCCTGATCAGCTTTTCGTTGAGAACGAGGATCAGCGGCGTGTTGCTGATGAACGGCGCGTAGATCTTCTTCAGCCCGATCTCCACGGTCCGGTCGTCGACAACCTTCAGCTTGTCCGGATCGACGATATCGGTGAAGAGGTAGGACGGACCTTCGTTGATCGCGAGCAGGCGCTTGACGGTGTAGACAACATCGGACGCCTTGACCGGGGTGCCATCCTGGAATTTTGCGTTCTCCTTCAGCTTGAAGGTATAGGTCTTGTCGTCGTCGGAGACGCTCCAGCTTTCGGCAAGCTCCGGCACCACGGAGCCATCAGGATTGACCGTCGTCAGGCCTGAATAGAGGTTCACGGCGGCCATGTATTCCGTATAGTCGTTGATCTTGCCGGGATCGATGGTGCCGAATTCCTGCGTCGCGTTGACGACGATCGACACCTTCTCCTGAGCCGCGGCCGGGGCGGTGAGTGCCGTTGTCTGCACCAGCCCCAGAAGCAGCCCTGTGATGAGTGTTCTCTTCATGTCTCAGTTCCCTTCTTGTTGATTGTCGTTGTTTTTCGGTCCGGTCGCAGTCAGGCGGCCGGATTGAGCGCCTCGACCGGCTCATAGGCGTGGTCGTAGCCAAAGTAGCCGGGACCGGCGAGTTCGAGCCCCTTGGCCGTTCGCCATTGCCGATCACAGGGAAGTCCGGTGAATTCGACCGTCAGGCCGTAACGCAACTGCTCCGTCGTGACCGGCAGCCCGCCATCGGCGTCGAGCGCGCAGATGAGATCCGGCGTCGAGGCGATGACCTGTCCGCCATCGCCACGCGCAACCAGGAACTCGTTCTGGAACGCGACTTCGAACGTGCGGCCCGCAAAACCGTCGATGCCCTTGAGCACGGCCCTGCCGCGCGCAAAACCGCCGGTCGTCGCCCGTTCGACATCGACGACGCGTCCGGTAAACAGGTGCCGCCCGTCGAACTGCTCGCGAAGGGCGATGCCGGGATGACGCTTGGCGACGCGCTCGGCGGCAATCGTCTCGCCGATACCCTTGATGAGACTGAGCGTGCCGCGAAGGATTCCGGCCTTCATCTGCGCCCCGGTCATCGGATAGGCGGCGACAAGGCTGGCGCCACCCATCTGGATGGCCTGGACGCGGGCGAGACGTTCGGTCCAAAGGTTCGAGACTGCATTGATGATCGCGCTGTTGCCCTTGTCGTCGGCATGAACCAGCGGCGTGGCGCTAATGTCATGCATGGTGAAACTCACCATCTGCAGCTCGGGAAAGGCGCGGCCCATTCCGTCGCCGTCGATCAGCGGCAGACCTGTTGCAGCGGCCACGGCGAAGGGGATGGTCGAGTTCAACCCGCCGGCTTCCACGCAGATCAACGCATCGGCCTTGCGTCCGAGGAACCTTTCGAGCTGGCGCAGCGCCTCCAGCGCTTCGTCGCCGCGCGGCAGTTTCTCCACCATTACGGTCGGTGCGCCCATCATGAAGACGGGAACACAAAGCGCGTCATCGGCAACGGTTTCCGGCTGAACCACGCGGACCGGACCGTTCGCCTCGATTGCGGTCCGGGCCATCAACTTGCCGATGTAGGGATCCCCGCCGCCGCCGGTGCCGAGATAGGCACCGCCGATGGCGATCGCCTCCATGTCGGCAGCCGTAATCAGCTGCTCGGTCATGGCTGAATCTCCTCGATCGGCCGGAAGGTGACATCGTCGAAGCCGAAGGCTTTCGGGCCGACAACCTCCAGTGCGGCGGTCGAGCGCAGCAAGGAATGGCAGGGCAACGCTACGATCGCGACGCGCTGGCCGTATCGCAGCATTTCCGTGGTGATCGCGTTGCCGCTGTCGACATCGAGCACGATGATCAGATCCGGCACCGACACTTCGACTTCGCCGTTGCGGCTGAAGACGAGGTTTTCGTTCTGGATCATCACCGAGGCGGTGTCGCCGTTGAAGGCATCGATGCCGGCAAGCTTCGCTTCGCCGATGACGAAGCCGCCACGCAGATGGCGTTCGAGATCGACGATCTTGCCGGAAAAGACCTGGCGGCCGTTTTCCTGGGCGCAGATCGCTGCGATCGGATCAGCGTGCTCGCGCCGCGCCTTCAGCACGGCCCGCCCGAGCGAGACCGCCTGGGTGTACGAATGCGGGATCGAGTACTTCTTGAGGAAAGCTCCCGTCATCGGCGCCGATGCAAGCGTCGAGGCACCGCCTTGCGAGACGACGCAGGCGCGCGCCATGCGCTCGTGCCACAGTTCCGATGCCGCATGCTGGAACAGCACGACATTGCCGTGCAGGTCGCACATGACGCTTGGGGTCGAGCGATGACCGTAGATCGAGAAGGTGGTCATCTGCATTTCCGGGAAGGCGCGCCCCATGCCGTCACAATCGACAACGGGCAGGCCCGCAAAGGCGGCCGCAATCAGCGGCTCCATCGAATTGGCGCCGCCGATTTCCTCGCAGACGATGGCGTCGATGGCGATGCCGAGATGCTCTTCGAGTGCGCGAACGCACCGCAGCCCTTCGCGCCCTTCCTTCAGCCGCTCATAGGCAACGACCGGTGCGCCAATGCCGCCGAGCGAGATGCAGCGCGCATCGTCCGCCAGCCGGTCGAGCGGCAGGATCGACAGGTTGTAGCCGCTGCGCATCGCCAGCCGCGCCCGTAGCTTGCCGATATAGGGGTTGCCGCCGCCGCCGGTGCCGAGAATGCCGGCACCGATTTCCAGCGCCTCCAGATCCTCTTCGTCGAGCACCCAGAGATCGGACGGATCGTAGTTCAAAGCTTTCAATGCACGCTCAGCCATGGAAGCCTCCCATTTCGCCGACAACCTTGACGTGGATGCGGGTAGCGTTCCCCGGCAGATAGGCAAGCGGCACGTCCTCCCGCTCGATGACCTGGATGGTTTCGGCAATCGCACCGGCCGAAAGCGCACGCTCCGTCGCTTCCTGCTCTGCCTGCTTCAGGCAGATCTCGCGCGTCAGACCCTTTTCGAGTGCAAAGACGCGGTCGACTTCGCCGCTGATCTGGGCGATCGCTGCACCGACGGCGTTGGCGACGGCGAAATTCTCCGGGCGGATGACGTCCAGATCCCCGAGCCTGTCCGGCATCAGGATCGAGCCGCCACCGACGGCGATGACCGGGATCGGATCGGCCGAGACGCGGCTGCGTTCGACCGAGTTTTCCAGCATCTGCACGATCCTTACATGGGCCTTTTCGGCCAGCGCCCGGTCGAGATGCGCGACCTTGGACGCGTCCCCGATATCGGCCTTGCCGAGGGCGACGGCGATATCCGTCGTCGTCAGGGTCTGGCCTCCGAAGACCAAAGCATCCTTGGCGATGCGATAACCGACCGACTGCGGGCCGACCGTCACTTCACCATTGGCGAGTTCGCGTACCAGCGATCCGCCGCCAAGACCGATCGAGAACACGTCGGGCATGCGGAAATTGGTGCGCACGCCGCCGACGTCGACGATGGTCGCCGCCTGGCGGGGAAAGCCGTGGTGAAGCGCACCAACGTCGGAGGTGGTGCCGCCGATATCGACGACGATCGCCTCCTTGCGGCCGGTCAGGAACGCCGCACCGCGCATCGAGTTGGTCGGGCCGGAGGCAAAGGTCAGAACCGGGAAGCTTCTGACTGTCGCAGCCGCCATCAGCGTGCCGTCGTTCTGGGTGATGAAGAACGGGCAAGAAAGCCCGGCATCCTTCAGCGCCTTGGCGAAGGCGTCAACCGTCTTGGCCGCAAGCGAAAGCAGGCTGGCATTCATGATGGCAGCACTTTCGCGCTCCAGCAGGCCGATGCGGCCGATGTCGCCGGAGACGACGACCGGAAGGCCCGGGCAATGCTTTTCGATCACGGTCTTGGCGCGCTGCTCCATCTCGGCATTGATGGGGCTGAAGACGCAGGTGATGGCTGCCGCCTTGACGTTCTTGAGGCGGATGTCGGCAGCGATCCGGATCAGCTCTTCTTCATCGAGAGGCGCGATGGCACGGCCGTCGAATTCATAGCCGCCACGCACCAGGTAGGCGTGATGACCGACAGCTTCGGCGAGATCGTTCGGCCAGTCGACCATCGGCGGCAGGCAGGCGGTCGCCGGCAAGCCGAGGCGAATGGCGGCAACATGATTGATGTGCTTGCGCTCGATCACCGCATTGGTGAAATGCGTCGTGCCGATCATCACGGTGCCGATCTTGGACCGGTCGATACCGGCCTTGGCGATTGCGCCCTCCAGTGCCTCGATGACGCCTGTCGTCACGTCTTCCGTCGTCGACGCCTTAACGCCCGACAGAACGTGCCGCCCCTCCATGATCACGGCGTCGGTGTTCGTGCCCCCGACATCTATTCCCAATCGATACACGGACAGTCTCCTTGTTGATGGGCCTTCGGCCCTGTTTCCTCGTTCGGCCTCTAGGCCGTTGATCTCACCAGGAAGCACGCTCTCTCCTCGACGCTTACCGTGGGCTTCAATGCTTCCTCCTCGTCGCTCATCACCGGGATCGCCGAGATGAGCGCGCGGGTGTAGGGGTGCCGGGGATCGGCGAAGACATCCGCCGTTCTCCCCTCCTCGACGATCTCGCCCTTCAGCATGATGGCGATGCGGCTGCAGAAATTGCGCATCAGCGAAAGATCGTGAGAGATGAAGAAGTACGTCAGCCCAAGCTCGTCCCTGAGGCGCTGCAACAAGGCGATGACCTGCTTCTGCACCGAGACGTCGAGCGCCGAGGTCGGTTCGTCGAGCACGATGATCTTCGGCTCGGCCGCAAGCGCCCGGGCGATTGCCACCCGTTGCTTCTGCCCGCCCGAAAGCTCGTGCGGATACTTCGAAAGGTAGGCGGACGGCAGGTTGACGAGCGCCATCAGCTCCTCCATCCGCACCGTCGCCGCCTTGCCGCGAAGGCCGACATGGCTGAGCGGGACTGCCAAGGTCTGCGTCACCGTGCGCTTGGGGTTTAAGGACGTACCGGGATTCTGGTAGACGATCTGGGTCAGCCGCTGCGACGCCATCGCTTGCGTGGGCGAGCCGACGCGGATCGTGCCGGAACTCGGCGCAATCAGCCCCATCACCATGCGGGCAATCGTCGTCTTGCCGGAGCCGGACTCGCCCGCAAGGCCGAAGATCTCACCCTCAGGCACAGACAGCGTCACCGGCTTGACCGCCTCGTGGCGTTTCATTCGGCCGAGGAAGGGCTTTTCGACATAGACCTTGCCGGCCCCCTCGAGCGTGATGATCGGCGCATTCGACGAAACCGGCTGGTCAACCACCTTCGGACCGTACAGCGGTGGGATCGCGTCGATCAGATCGATCGTGTAGGGCTGCCGCGGCGTCTGGAAGATCTGGCGCAGATTGCCGCTTTCGACGATCTCGCCATGACGCATGACGAAGACGCGATCGGCCGTCTGCCGCACCACGCCGAGATTGTGCGTGATCATCAGCAGGGAAAGCCCCTCGCTGTCGACCAGGCGGTTGATCAGCTTCAGGATCTCGTCCTGCGTGGTGACGTCAAGCGCCGTGCCCGGCTCATCGGCGATCAGCAGTTGCGGCTGGTGCAGAAGCGCAAGGCCGATCAGCACGCGCTGGCGCATGCCGCCGGAAAGCTGCGAAGGATAGGCATCGAAGACCCGTTCCGGGTCCTGGAGCTGTACACGGCGCAGCACATCGAAGATGCGTTGCTTGCGGTCTATCGCCGTGGTTCTGACGCCGTCGCGTCGATCGGCATAGAACATCACGTCATCGAGGTGCCGGCCGATCCGGAAGACTGGATTGAACGACGACAGCGGGTCCTGCATGATGATCGAGAACGCAGTGCCCTTCAACGCCTCGCGCTCGCGGCCGGGCATATCGAGCACCCGCCTGCCGTCATATTCGATGTTGCCGCTTTCGATGCGGGCGTTGTCAGGAAGCGTGCCGAGGATCGCCTTCGAGGTGACCGATTTGCCCGATCCGGTCTCGCCAATCAGCGCCACGCGCTCGCCCCGGCTGATCTCGAACGAGACGTCCTTCAGGATATGCTGGCGGCGGCCATAGGTGGTGAAGGCAATGTTGAGGTCTTCGACCTTGAGGAGAGGAGTGCTCATCGTCTCAGGCCTCCACATCGAACATGTCGCGCAGACCGTCACCGAGCAGGTTGAAGCCGAGCGTGGCGTAGAAGATCGCAAAGCCGGGTGCCAGAACCTCCCACCATTTCTCCGGCAGGAACTGCCGGCCGTCGGCGACCATCGAGCCGAGGTCCGGTGTCGGCGGCTTCACACCGAGCCCGAGGAAGGAGAGCGTCGCGCCGAAGAGGATGACGAAGGCGGCGTCGAGCGTCGTCTTGACCGAGATGACCGAGATGCAGTTCGGCAGGATCTCCTTGGCAAGGATATGCAGGTGGCTGGCGCCGGCGAGCCGCGCTGCCTCGATATAGTCTTCCGCCGCGATCGATTTTGTCACGCGATAGACGAGGCGTGCATGCCAGGTCCACCAGAGCAGCGTGATCGCCAGCATGGCGTTGACCAGATTGGGCTCGAGCACGTTACCGATGGCGAGCGCCATCACCAGCGGCGGGATCGCCAGCATGATGTCAGTGAAACCGGTCAGGAGCCGCTCGGTCAGGCCGCCGGCATAACCGGCGATCATGCCCAGCGCCGAGCCGATCGGCACCGCTACGCCAAGCACGCCGATGACGAGCAGCAGCGACACGCGAAAACCGAAGACCGTGCGCGAGAAGATGTCGCGTCCAGCCTTGTCGGTGCCGAACCAGTTGTCGACATCCGGCGGCATGTGGCGGTTGCGGAAGTCGACGACGGCGCCGACATGCTCGGGAAAGCGCGCGATCAACGGCGCAAAGACGGCCATGGCGATGACCGAAAGCACGATCAGTGCGCCGATGACGGCGGCCGGGTTCCGGCTGAACCGGTACCAGGTCATGTAGCCGGCGGACAGGCGGGTTGCATCCTGCATCAGCGGGCCTCCTTGAAGCGAAGCCGCGGGTCAAGGAAGCTGATGATCAGGTCGATGACGAGGTTGGCGGCGATGAAGAAAATGCCCGAGACGAGGACCACGGCCATGACGGCGTTGAGGTCCTTCTGCAGGATGGCGTCGAGGCCGTAGGAGGCAAAGCCGCCCCAGGAAAAGACCATTTCGACGACGAAGGCGTTGCCGATCAGCGAGGCGAATTCGAGCCCCATGATTGTCAATGGTGCAATCGAAGACAGCTTCAGCAGATAGCGAAACACGATGACGCGATCCGGTACGCCGAAGGATTTCAGCGTCAGTACATGATCGCGGCGCTGGTGGTCGATCATTGCCGAGCGGGTGATGCGGGTGATCTGGCCGATGCCCGCCATTGCCAGTGCCAGCGCCGGAAAGATCAGATGCTGAAGGGCGCTCAGAAAAACATCGGGACGGCCGGCAGCCAAGCTGTCGACCAGCAGGAAGCCCGTGGGGCCAGCCGGTGCGCCGAGCTGGAAGTCGACACGGCCGAGCGTCGGCCATGAGGGGAAATGGTCCGCCGCGAGGATCTGCAGGGTCACCGCGAAGAGAAAGCTCGGAATGGTGACGCCGATCAGCGAGAAGAAACGGCCGCTATTGTCGATCCAGCTGTTCCTGTAGCGCGCCGTCAAAACGCCGAGCGGCACGGCCACCGCAAAAATGATGGCGATGGTGACGATGACAAGCTCGAGCGTCGCCGGCAGGAAGGTGGCGATATCGGCACTGACCTCCCGGTCGGACACGATCGAGCGCCCGAGATCGCCGGTCACCGCATGGCTGACATAGCTGACATACTGGGTGATCAGCGGCTCATCGAGCCCCATGCGCTGGCGCAGCTGGTCGACCTGCTCCTGCGTTGCGCTCGGACCGAGGGCCATGCGCGCCGGGTCGCCCGGCACGATGCGGGCGAGCACGAAAATCATCAGCGACAACACGAACAGCACCATAAGGAAGCCGACCGCGCGCCGCGCAAACAATGCGACGTAATAATTGCCCATTGGCAACCCTTTCCCCTCGGCCGGTTATCGTCCGGCCTGTCTGCCGCTTTTTGCGGTCGAGGGCAGTTTCAAGCCGAAAGGGTGATTTGCACAACGGCTAGAAAGGATAGGTTTTTATAAGAAAGGTATAGGTTCTTGTATCGACCAAACGGAAGAACGGCGCATACCGCGCGGACTGCAACCTGATCAGGAAATGACGCCGAGCGCCTTTGCCGCGATGATCGCTTCCCGTCGACGGCTGCAGCCAAGCTTGCGATAGAGATTGCCGAGGTGGAATTTCACCGTGGCCTCGCTCAAGCCCAGAGCATGGGCGATGAACTTGTTCGACGCACCCTCGGCAATCATCAGCAGCAGGCGGGTTTCGCGCCGGGTCAGGCCATTCTTTTCGCCGAGCGTCGTGTTGGGCAGACCGGTATCGCGCAAGCGGCGCAGGATCTGTTGCGACGTCGGCGTGGTCTGCAGGAAGTCGCTGATGCGCCGGTCTCCCGTCAGTTCCCGCAAAAATTGCCGCTCTTCCGACAGCGGCGCAATGGTGCCGAGCCGCGCCGCATTCTCGAAGGTTTTCTGCAGGATAGCGCGCGCGCTGGTGAGGTTGTGCCGGCGGCGGGCGACATAGGCCTGCCAGACCTCGATGCACAATCGCTGGCGGCCCGTCAGGTTGAGGTTGCTCGCCAGTGCCGCAAGCTGCCGGTCCAGATGCACGCGCCCCGGCATCTCGAAGACGATATGGCGCAGCCAGACGACAGCCAATGCGATCTCGTCGCGGTCCTGCAGGCGGGTCAGTTCGTCAACGGCCGCCTCCACCCAGGTTCTGTTGATACGAGCCTGCACCGCCGCAAGCTTTTCTGCCGCTTCCTGCCAGCGGTTGCCGTTCTGGAGAATGACGGCGTCCCGGACCTCGATCATCAGGCGGAACTGCCTGTTATAGACCTGATAGGCGCGCCAGCGATCGAGGAATCCGCGTGCGGCAATCATGGAAAAATGCTCGCTCAGCGCCTGGCTGCCGTATTGCAGCGCGAACTCGATCAGGCTCGGCCAGATCTCGCCATGCGAGAAATCGTCCATCTCAGAGGTCAGAAAGCGTGCCAGCGGCTCCGGCTTGCCGTCCTCATATTCAACGCATGCTTGCAACAAGGCGAGCAGCCGCGCATCCATCGGACTATCGAACGGCACGCGCGAAAGTTGCTCGGCAGCGTCGGTCGAATTCTTGCGGGCACGCACCGCGTCGCCGCTCATCAGGTGCATCATTGCCTGGTGCAGGTTGATGTAGAAACACAGAAGCGGCACCCCGGCGCGCTCATAGTGGAACAACGCTCGATCGGCGATATCCTGGGCAACGGCAAACCGCCGCCGGCGAATGTAGAATTCCAGGATCGAATTGTAGATGCTGCCGCGTTCCAGATCGGCGTCGAGCGGAAACTCCGACAGAAGCGTCGTGGATTGCTCCAGCAGATCATCGCCGAGCACCACGTCCTCGTAGATCAACATCACCAGACGGAAAGAGCGGAAGGCGGCCGAGAACGCCGCACGGTCGCTCAACACCTTCAGCACATTGTTGGCGCGCGAGCCGTAACAATCGGCAAGCAGCCGTTGCGCGCGCAGCACCTCGCCGCGCTTCAGCGCCTGCATCGCAAGCGCCGTGACGATGCCTTCATGCTGCGTCGCAAGCTCGGCCGGGAACCCGGCGAGAACCCGGTCGAACGCTTCCGAGCCGTGGAAGAAGATGTAGTACCGGCCGAAGTTTGCAACGAAAGCGCGGACCGCCAGTTCGTGAAGCCCCGCCTGCTGCAGCACGAGGATCGCTTCCGTTTGCATGCCGTGCGCGGCATAGGCGGTCGATATCGCCGGGACGCGAGCGCTGTCTCCGAGACGCCCGGCCAGCACCATGTCAACCGCTGCGGCAAGCGCACCGGCGATGCCACTCGCCTGCAGATAGGCGGGCACCGCTTCCTTCCCTTTGGCCGGCGACCTTGCCGCCTGCTGGGCAAGGCTGAGCTGGACGAGCTCGAAATCTGCCGTTTCATTCAGGACATCGTTTGCCAGAAAACGCGTGAGCGTCGCCTCGTCTCGCGACGATCGCGAGTGCAGCCCAACCAAAAACGGCCACCCTCCAGTCTCGGTCAGGAGCCGCGGCGCCTCAGTCCTGCCGTAGGAGGCCTCCAACTCTCCGCGTGAAAAGCAGATATCGGCCGCACCAAGGCAGAGTGCCTTGCCGTAGGCAATCGCCCGATCGAGACCGAAGAGCCGGGTTCGCGGCCGCTTCGCGATCACGACGCGTCGTCCCTCGTCCTGCCAGATTGCAGGCATTTCGACTTCCTGCGTGTCCGTCGGCACGTCCCAGAGCAGCACGTCGTCGGAGGTGTCTTCTTCGCCGGGAGGACGCGCCGATCGCCATATGCGGCATTGAAGGTGGGACGCCAGTTGCGACAGCAGCGTCGACTTTCCCATGCCCGCAACGGCGTCCAGAACCACGATCGGTTCGGCCGCTGTCACGATGCGTCGCAGAATTTCGTCTCGCCAGATGTCGATCGCTTTGTGGGACGTATCAGCCATTCATTCTCTGCCCAATGGGGCGAAGCGCGGTTGCCGTCGAAACCTAGACAAGGACGCTCGGGTTGGCAAAGGCGCAATAGGCTGGCCGACATGCCTCGCTCGCAATTTGTCGCTGCCCCCGGCTAGAAATCGCGAAAACGATCGACCAGTGCGTCGACCGCGATGCGCACGCGCGGGGTCGTGCCGAGCCGATGCGGCCAGAGTGCATAGATGGGAAGCGGCACAGGCGCAAAGGCCTCCAGAACAGGAACGAGGCGACCCTCCGCGATCGCATCGTCGACAATCCAGCCCGGCAATTGCACGAGCCCATGTCCACGACAGGCGGCGTCCGCCATCAAAGCGTGATCCGCAATGCTGAGCGCGCTGCGCACCGTGATGTGCTTCGTCTTTCCGGACTCGGCAAACCGCCAGGTCTCTGCCGCAGGTCCACGCGATTGCGTCACGCAGTGATGCGCAACAAGCTCCGCGGGGCGCGACGGCGTCCCGTGCTTTGTCAGATAATCCGGCGCTCCGCAAACCGTCAGGCGCTGCACGCCGAGCTTCCTGACCATCAGATCGCCGCCGCCGGCAAGCTCGCCGACACGCACACAGAGGTCGATGTTCTCCTCGACCAGATCGACCAACCGGTTGGTAAAGGCAATGTCCAGTTCAAGCTTCGGGTAGTCGGCCGCGAGCGCGATCAGGCTTGGTCCGGCAATACGCCTGCCGAGCAGTTCCGGCAGGCTCACCCTGAGCCGGCCGGCAGGATCCGCCATGCGCGAGGCGAGCGCCGCCTCCGCGGCTGCCAGTTCCGCGACGGCACGTTCACAGCCATCAAGGAACACCCTGCCCTCCTCCGTCAACGCCAAGTGGCGTGTGCTGCGCTGGAACAGGCGCACGCCCAACCGCCCCTCGAGCCGGGAAACCGACTTGCCCACTGTCGACGTGGAAAGGCCGAGCCGCTCGGCCGCTTCGGAAAAACTGGATGACCGCGAGGCTTGCATGAACGCCCGGATGGCGCTGAGATGATCGCCGGGAAGCAAGGCACACTCCAGATTTCAAATCGCAGGTTTCGCGATAAGTGTTCTCATAAACGATTTCAGATCGCGGATATAGTGCCGCCTGGCATTCACATCTCAAGGATCCGAAAGAATGAGAAAGCAGAGAGTAGCAATCATCGGCGGCAGCTCCGGCATCGGTTTGCGCGTTGCGGAGCGCGCTATCGATCTTGGTGCAGAAGTCGTCATTGGCGGCCGCGACCCGGAACGGCTGCAGCGCGCCGGCGTCAAGCTTGGCCCGGCCAGCCGCGCCATTGCCGTCGACAATGTCGATCAAGAGTCCTTGCGTCGTTTCTTCGAACAGTCCGGGCCGATCAACCACCTCTTCACGCCCGGCGCATCCTACGCGCGCGGACGGATCGACCAGGCCTCCGACGAGGTCGCCGAAAGCTCCTTCCGATCGAAGTTCTGGGGGCAGTATTATGCCGTGAAGCATGCGCTGCCATATCTGGACAAGAACGGATCCATCACCCTGATGGCGGGCGCCTACAGCGTCAGGCCGGCGGCAGAAGGTGCCGCCTATGGTGCCTGCAATGCCGCGATTGAAGGCCTTGGGCGAGCGCTCGCCGTCGAACTGGCGCCGATAAGGGTGAATGTCATTTCGCCCGGCACGATCGACAGCGACCTGTGGCGCCGTCAGCCGGACGCCATCCGGGAGGCTTCATTCTCCAGTTATGGGGAGGCCGCGCTGCTCAAGCGCGTCGGCACCACCGATGAGGTTGCGCACACTGTCATCTACCTCATCGAGAATGGCTTCATGAACGGCTCGACGCTTTACCCTGACGGGGGCTTCGCATTGCGTTGAGCCGAACGGCGGTGATTGACCGCTCCCGTCACGTCAACACCATTCCCGTAGCATCGGGAATGGGCGGGGCCGCGGCGCCGTATCACTCGATCAAGAGCGGCCAATTTCCGTTGCTTTTGTTGGTCAAAGACGACTGAAGGCAGCCGCTCAATGTCCGTCGCTGGTAAGGCGTTGGTGTCCAGCGCGGGCGGAAAATCCCTCGGCAAAACCCCAAAGGTTGAAAATTCTCGCAGCTCACTCGTTGTCCGCACGGCTCTTGCGCCAACGTCGCGATATTTAGTCTATAATTTCAATAGACAATGTTGAATGGACGCAAACAACAGGTAGGCTTCTCATAGCATTTGCTGCCAGCCACTGCAGAAGGGTGTCGGCACACCCAGGTGAAGACGGCAGCGCCGCAGCACAGACAGTGAAGGAGCCTCCATTGACCAACGCCAACTCATCCCTGCCCATTCTCGATTTGCAGCGCTTTGCGGCGGGCCATCCCGAGCGGGCGGCGGCGCTTGACGAATTGCGCAGCGTCGCCCGTTCGGTGGGCTTCTTCTATCTGGAGGGGCATGGCATCCCACAGGAGCAGATCGATGGCGTTCTTGATCTCTCGCGCCGTTTCTTTGCCCTGCCGGAACAGGACAAGCTGGCGATCGAAATGCGCAAGTCGTCGCACTTCCGCGGCTACAATCGCGCCGGCCTCGAATATACCCGGGGCACGCAAGACTGGCGTGAGCAGGTCGATTTCGGGCCAGAGCGTGAGCGCATCGAGCTCAAGGCCGGCGATGCGCCGTGGAGACGGCTGGTCGGTCCCAACCAGTTTCCCGACGCCCTGCCCGACCTGAAGCCGGCGATCCTCGCCTGGATCGAAGCGGTCACCCGGCTTGGCATCCGCCTGATCGAGGTCTTCGCCGAGGCACTCGGACAGCGCGCCGACGTCTTTGAGCCGATTTACCGCGACGGTCCCAATCAGTTGTTGAAGATCATCCGCTATCCCGGCCGCGACAAGACCGAAAGCGACCAGGGTGTCGGCGCCCACAAGGATGGCGGTTTCGTTACCATCCTGCTTCAGGATGAAGTCGGCGGCCTGCAAGTCGACGACGGCAAGTGCGGCTGGATCGATGCGCCGCCGAAGCGCGGCACCTTCGTCATCAATGTCGGCGAACTTTTGGAGCTGGCATCGAACGGCTATCTTCTCGCCAATATTCATCGCGTGGTCACGCCGCCCGCTGGCGGCGATCGCCGCTCGGTCGCCTTCTTCCTGGGCGCCAACCTTGCTTCCACCATTCCGGTTCTCGATCTACCGCCCGAGCTTGGCGCTGAAGTTCGCGGTGTGACGCAGGACCCGCTCAACCCGCTGTTCCACGAGGTCGGGCGCAATGTCCTGAAATCGCGCCTGAGATCACACCCTGACGTCGCCGCTGCCCACCACGCCGATCTGTTCGAGCAGTTGAAGGTGCCGGTCCCAGCCTGAAAAATCCTACTGCATCCACTCAAACGCTGAAGGAAACAATCCATGACAATCCATCAAAAGCCTGAGGAAGCTGCAGTCGAAGTCAAGGCGCCGAGCGGGCTGCGCGATACGTCGCGGCCGCTTCAGCCCGAGACGCTGGCGCTTCATGGCGGCAGCTATCGTTTCGATCCGGTCACCGGCGCCGTCGCCGTGCCGATCTACCAGACGACCTCCTACCAGTTGCCGGGGACCGAAGGCGCCGACAAACTGTTTGCCCTTGAGGCGGCCGGGCATCTCTACACCCGTGTCTCCAACCCGACGCAGGATGCATTCGAACAGCGCCTTGCCGAAATCGAAGGCGGCGCGGCAGCGTTGGCGCTCGGGTCGGGTCAGGCGGCCTCGGCCTATGCCGTACTCAACCTCGCCCGCTCCGGCGACAATATCGTCAGCGCCGCCGGGCTCTACGGCGGCACTTGGGCGCTCTTCGCCTCGACGCTGAAAAGCTTCGGCATCGAAGTGCGCTTCGTCGACGCGTCCGATCCGGACACATTTGCCAAGGCAACCGATGACAGGACGCGGGCCTACTATGCGGAATCCCTTCCCAATCCAAGCCTTGAGGTCTTTCCGATCGGCGAGGTCGCCGAGATCGGCCGCCGGTTCGGCATTCCGCTTGTTATCGATAACACAGCGGCGCCGTTGACCATTCGGCCGTTTGATCATGGTGCTGCGATCGTCGTCTATTCCACAACGAAATATATCGGTGGGCACGGCACCTCGATTGGCGGCGCCATCATCGATAGTGGCACCTTCCCTTGGCACGAGCATGCCGAGCGCCATCCCAATCTGCACGAGCCGGACGCGAGTTATCAGGGAAAGACCTGGCTGGAGAAGGCCGCCACGATCGCCTTTCATCCCTACATCCTGCGCGCTCGCGCCGTCCTGTTGCGCGACCTCGGCGCTGCCGTCAGCCCGCAGAATGTCTTCCAGTTCATCCAGGGGCTGGAGACATTACCGCTGCGCATCCGCCAGCACAGCGAAAACGCCATCAAGGTCGCGGACTTCCTGCGCGCCCATCCCAAGGTAGCGCGGGTTATCTTCCCGAAATTCCAGGAGGGCGCAGCCAAGGCGCGCGGTGCAAAATACCTGCGCAACGGCCATTTTGGCGCATTGGTCGGTTTCGAGCTGAAAGACGGACGCGAGGCTGGCCGTCGCTTTATCGACGGGCTGCAGCTGCTCTATCACGTCGCCAATATCGGTGACGCGCGGTCGCTTGCGATCCATCCGGCAACGACGACCCACTCGCAACTCTCCGAGGCAGACCAGCTGAGAACTGGTGTCACGCCTGGCTATGTCAGGCTGTCGATCGGCATCGAGCATCCCGATGACATCATCGCCGACCTGAAACAGGCCATTGACGCCGCCTGAACCGGCGACGTCCACAATCTGCTCTTTGGCCCAACCGTCAGCAGCCGTTGGGCTTTTGGCATAATGGGTGACCGGCTCAATGCTTGGGCAGTTCGAGCATCCGCCCGAGGGTCAGAAGTCGCGGCTTGCCGTCTTGCACGACGCCCGCGAAGGTAAGCCCGACCAGAAACACCAGACCCGCCGCGCTGCCGCCAGACGCATCGCCGGCGGTAGAAGGAAGCCTCATGACGTCCGAAAACACCCAGATCCTTCTTGCTTCCCGTCCCGACGGCAAGCCAAAACCGGATGATTTCAAGATCGGCCATTCCGCGATACCGGAACCGGGCGATGGCCAGATCCTGCTGAAGATCCTTTACCTGTCGCTCGATCCCTATATGCGCGGGCGCATGAATGCCGGAAAATCCTACGCCAAGCCCGTCGAGATCGGCAGCGTCATGGAGGGCGGAACGGTGGCTCGCGTCGTGCTTTCACGCCATCCTGATTTCGCCGAGGGCGATTTCGTGCTGTCCCATTCCGGTTGGCAAAGCTACGCGCTCTCCGATGGTGCGGGCGTGCGCAAACTCGACCCGCAGGCAGCACCACTCACAACCGCGCTCGGCGTCCTCGGCATGCCGGGCTTTACGGCCTATTCCGGCCTCTTGACGATCGGCAAGCCGAAGTCGGGCGAAACGGTCGTGGTTGCTGCGGCCAGTGGCGCCGTGGGATCGGCCGTGGGCCAGATCGCCCGCATCAAGGGCGCACGTGCCGTCGGGATTGCCGGGGGTGCGGCGAAGTGTGCATTCGTTCGCGACGAGCTCGGCTTCGACGCGGTCGTCGATCACCATGCAGCCGACTTTGCCGAGCAACTGGCAGCGGCCTGCCCCGGCGGGATCGACGTCTATTTCGAGAATGTCGGCGGGCATGTCTGGGATGCGGTGTTTCCGCTGCTCAACGACTTCGCCCGCATTCCCGTCTGCGGCTTGATCGCGCAGTACAACAGCCGCCCCGGCGAACAGACGAGTGGCGACCGCCTTCCCGCCGTCATGCGCGACGTTCTGAGCAAGAGCCTGTCAATACGCGGCTTCATCCAAAGGGAATTCGTCGACCAGCGCCCCGACTTCTATCGAGAAATGGCCGCATGGATTTCCGCGGGCGAGGTTCGCTATCAGGAAGATATCGTCGACGGTCTCGAAAACGCGCCGACCGCTTTCATCGGCCTGCTGGAAGGCCGCAACTTCGGCAAGCTTGTCATCCGCGTTGCCGACGAGGCGTGAAAGCCGGAGCGGCGGCGCGCGGTGCCGCCGCTCCAAGCCTAAGGATTTCCGGCAATTTGGAGGTTGGCCTTGCCGAGGCCGTCTTCGATAACCGCCGCCAGTTCCGGTGCATAACTCCTCATAGCCGGTTCAGCCGTCAGCGAGATTTGCTGTGGACCTTCCGGCGAACGCACTTCGCCAAGAGCGCTGGTCGCCTCCTGCGTCAATCCGAGCTGACCGGCGACGGCCAGTCGCAGCATATTGACGGCCCGGTCCGACGAGTTTGCAAGCTGTCGCACGCGAAGCAGGGCCTCTTCGTAGCGGCGCCCTCGATAGGCATCGAGGGCCAGCGTCAAAGCCGCATCGTGATGCGTATACTCCCCATTCTCCTCAGCCAATCGCGCCAGCCTCAGGCCTTCGGACCAATGGCCGGAGATGTACTGCAACAGACCCATTCTGGCTGGGATAGCCTCATCCAGCGGATTGAGTGCGCTGGCGCGCTGTCCCGACAGAAAGGCCGCTTCCCGGTCGCCGGCAGCAAAGCGCGCCATCATCTGAGCCACGTAGCTCTGGCTCGCCTGGGGCGCAAGCGCGACAGCTCTGTCGGCAAGCTTCAGCGCTCTGTCGCGAACGGTCGGCGAAGCGCCTGCCTCGCCCGTCGCCACCAGGACCATCGCCAGGCTGGCCGATACATCGGCATCATTTGCCTTGTAGGCGAGGGATCGCTCCAGGCAAGCGAGCGCATTTGCGAAATTTTCAGCATCTGTCCGCGCGAGGGCCATATCGGCCTGCAACACGCAACCATATCCCAGCGAAGGCGCTGCAATCTGGCGTGCGGCCTCCAGCCTGGTGACCAAACCGTCTTCACCCGCAAGCGCGCGCGCAAGTCGCACCAGAATGGCCTGTTGGATTTCCTCGGCGTTGCCGCCGTCTTCGAGCGTCAGTTTCGAGACACCGGAGCGCAAGACCTCGTTGCTCTGCGGGTCGACCACCTGCCAGGCAAGCTCGTGAGCATCGTTTGCCATATTGTAGCTGATCGACAGTTTATATTCCTTGCTGCCGGCAAGGCGGACAGCGGATCTGGGCGCAACCCAGCCGGTAACCGATGCGACGTCGACGCCCTCAGGCGGCTCCTGCGCCAGCGTCCGCACCGACGAGAACTGCGACAGCGCGTGGACCAGATAGCCCCCGACCCTCCGCCGCTCTTCGCTGCCCTTCAATTCTTGCGGTTCAACATCGACGATGATGGTCGGTTTTTCCGACAGGATCGGCTTCCAGGGAAATTGATCGGCCGTCAAAGCATAAAGGGCAAAGGCAACCGCCAAAACCCCCGCGCCGGCAAGGGCAACGTTCGCCATGGATAGGCGACGACCGACAACAGCCGTCGAAGACAATTGTTCGGGTGGCTCCGGCACATAAGAGGATATCGGCGGCGGAGCGAGCAGAACCTGCGACGGTTTGCCGTCAGACCTGACAAAGAGTGGCACGTAATTGCCCTTGGGCAGCTCGATGCGCAGTGTGGCTTCATCGCCAAGCGCCTCATAATACTGTGCCAATGCAGCGCGAAGCCGCGACGCTTCAACCCGAACGATGGGGTCGGTTGCCGGATCGAACGAACTCGGCCGCGCGAAGACGTCGATCGCGATCGTATAGGCTTTCACCGACGCTGACCGCCCGGCGAAAAACTCTTCAACCAGGTATCGCAACAGTTTTCGGTGGCGCTCGGTGCCGTGAAAGCGCGGATCGCTTAGCATGCGATCGAGTTCGGCTCTGGCCGGGCGTTCGGCAACAGGGCAATAAACCGCTCGGTCCGCGTCTTCTCCTGCTTTCATACCGCGCCCCCATCTACCTACAACCCGAAAGAGAGTGCCAATGCGAGGTGAACTCTAGATCACACACCGGGCAGCGGGAAGAGAAATATTGACCCGTCACAAAACATTTTCAAAGAAACGCCGCAGGTTCAAAATGAAACAATGGACAGACTTGAAAACCACTGAGTTTGCAGGGGCAAACCGATAGAAAAGGGCGATGCCGTACGAATGAATAACTAATCACATGGGATTAGATTTGTTATCTGCATTGGCAAGACAGATCGAAATCACTTCCTCTTCGATCTCCAGACAGATCAGTTCGTACTCCGACACCATCGACGCATCCTGCGGATCACGCCGGCGCTGGCGATCGAGCATGGAAGCCGCCTCGTCATAGGCCTCGCAAAGACTGACGAGCGGCATGTTCTTGCCGCTCAGAAGCTGCAACTGGCCGCGCAACGCCGGAAGCTTCAGCATCAGCTTCAAAAGTCCCCGTTGTTTGGCTTCGTTGGGCATTGTGCTCTACCCGATTGAACGATGATCGATGCTTCATGCCACGCCTGCGCGCGAAGACGTCTTTCGCGCGCATCTTGCACAGATCCAGAGGTGCCACCGCCACTCTGACTGCCAGCGTCTCGTTGAGATTTGCCTGTCTGACGGATACACTCTCGGGCAGGCAGATGACCAACTTCCGCCTGCACCTCTCTCCTGCGCTGCAAATTTGCAGGAACCCGGTCCGTGCGGAAGTACGTAACAGTTACATTGGTGCCTACCGCTTGACGGGGGCTGCATGCAGGCGCGGAAATGCACCGCTGGCACACATCGGATCAGGCGTCGCTGACCGGGACAAAGGATTTTCGCCGCGGCCGCGTTTTCATGAACCGCCAGCGCGCGACTGACCGCAACCGGTGCGGCTTGCCCGGCTTGGGCAGTGCGCTACAGTTGGCGCTGCCAGGTGTTACGCTTGGGCTGCGGCGTTCCTCGGCCTTCCATCGCCGCCGATTGTAACTGTTACGTACTTCAATGCGGAAGGCTGCGGCGGCTAGAATACCCGCTGCGACAGCCGTATTTCGCGCTGAGTACAACGGAGAGAGTTCCATGCGATCCTTGGACAAGATTTCTCGTGACCGACGTGTTGTGGCGTTCCTTTCCGCCGGGATCGCTGCGACCGTTCTGACGCTGCTGAGCACCGAGCTTGCGGCAAGCGACGACAAATTGAGCGGCCTGCCTTCCCTCGTCCTTGGCGGACAGACGGCGACAGCGCAGACGTTCCAGTTCGAAACGCCGTTCAACAACCTCATCAATGCCGGCTCGCTTGCGATAACGCTCGAAAAGACGACACTCGACGAGGTCAAGGCAACGTTCGGCGGCAACATCCGCAGCCGGACGGTGGAGGGCTTGTCAGTCGGCTGGCTGTGCTACGAACTTTCCACCGGCGATCTGCCGCGACGGATATGGTTCGTTGCAAACGGCAGATCAGACGCAACGACGCCCGCCCAGAAGCCGGTGACGTTCATCTCGACCGAGGAAGTGTCCGGCGATGCCGACAAATGCGACACGCCAACCGTGGCGCTTGCGCCGCTGCTGCTCCCGGTTCCGACCTTGAAGGACAGCGCGGCCGATCTGGAGAAGCGCTTCGGCGCGGCACCGATGCAAGAAATGGTGCGCTATGCCCACCAGCAGCAAGGCGAACAGAATATGATGGTCTTGCAATCGCTCGTCTACCGTCTGAAAAACGGTCACATCGACGGCATCGCCTTCACACAGGTTACAACGAAATAGTTGGCAGATAGACGTTGCTCGCCACCGCTCCGGCAGCGAGCAATCTGCCCGTGACGCATTCTATTTATCGAAAGCGTAGACCTTGTTCCAATCTGCCTTCATGTCGACAAGCAGCCACTTTCGCTGCTCTGCCTCGTTCATCGCCTTGTCCAACTTTCCGACATGCGACTGCCGGTCATAGGCCCATTCCCGCTCGCCGTCGGTGTGATGCACGATCATCCCGAAGCTCGGCCCTGAACCGGAAGTAACCCAGCGCAGCATTTCGTAGTCGCCATCGGAGTTTCCGGCGGCAAAGATCGGGCGGCGACCGATGAACTTGTTGATACCCACGGGCTTGCCGGGACCATCGTCAATGAAATCCACCTTCGGCTCGCGCATGAGCACCGGCGTGTCGCCCTGAAGCTCATACTTGGTTGTTATGGTGCTGCCGACCACCTGCTCCGGAGGAATTCCGTACATCTGCTCAGTCATCGGCCGCATGAACTCGATACCACCACCCGAAACGATGTAGGTCTTGAAACCGTTTTCCCGGAGATAGTCCAAAACCTCCCTCATCGGTTGAAAGGTAATCTCGTTGTAGGGCCGGTCGAAACGGGGGTGCTTCGCGCTTGCGAACCAATCCTTGACGATCTTCGTGAAATCCTCCGTCGTCATGCCTGCGTGGGTCGCCATGGCAAGCTCGACAAGGCCCTTTTCACCCGCCGCGGCAACGCCGGCCATATCGCCCTTCAGCAGCGATGCAAACGGCTCCTTGTCCTTCCATTCCGGATGGTCTGGGGCCATGGCCTTGATGCGGTCATTGATGAACATGCCCTGGAAATACATCGGCTGCTCGGTCCAGAGCGTACCGTCGTTGTCGAACACGGCGATGCGGTCGACCTCAGCGACATAATCAGGGCCGCCCTCCGTTGTCACCCGCGTCACGAAATCGATGATCGCCGATTTCGCCGCGCCGTCATTCCAGGAGGGAAGGCCGATTGGAGGCGCATCGGCGGCCACCGCAAGCGTGGGAGCCGACAGCATCATTGCAAGCGATGCTGCCGCCGCCATAAAGGTCCGCCGCCGCCAGCCTCTACCTGGGGATTTCATCTCAGTTGACGCGGATCGTCCTGCCATCGAAATCATCGTTTTTTCTCCTTAGCTGAAACAAGACTGTTCTCGCGAAAACGCTTAAGCCCGCCGGATGCAGCGGAAGCCGATATGGGTCGTTGCCGCATTCTCCTCGTGTGCATGGCGAGCTGCCGGTCGATAGCGACGGCAATAGTTTGGCGCGCAGAGGTGGGACCCACCCTTTACGACCCGCCGCGCTATCAGGATTTCCGGTTGTCTCGGATCGAAGCTCGCCTCAAGCCCGCCGCCGCGCGGATTGGAGGGGATGCAACAGCTTTTTTTCGAGGGCTCGGGATGAGTGCTCGACCAGTAGTCGCTCGTCCATTCCCAGACATTGCCGATCATGTCGTAAAGGCCATAGCCATTGGCAGGAAAGCTGGCGACCGGAGAGGTCCGCTCGAAGCCGTCAGGTCGCAAATTTTCCGTCGGGAAAGCGCCGTGCCAGGTGTTGGCCATGAAGCGGCCATCCGGCACGAGTTCATCGCCCCAGGCAAATTCCGCGCCCTCCAGGCCTCCCTTGGCGGCAAACTCCCACTCCGCCTCCGTCGGCAGGTCCTTGCCGGCCCACTTGGCATAGGCCATGGCATCGACATAGGAGATGTGCACGACGGGATGGTCGAGCTTGCCGCGGATATTGCTTTGCCGGCCATAGGGGCGTCGCCAATCGGCGCCGAACTTGAAGTCCCACCATTGCGAAGAATCCCGGCTGACGACCCGTTTGGGAGGATCGAAAATGACCGAACCCGCCCGCATCATTTCCGGCTTTGCACCTGGATAGTCGTTGGGGTCGGGAGCCTTCTCGGCGACGGTGACATAACCGGTCGCGTCCACGAAAGCGGCGAACTGTCTGTTCGTGACCGGCGTGACATCGATAAAGAAGCCGTCGACCTTGACCGGATGGGCCGGCGCCTCTTCGGGGTAATGATTGTCAGACCCCATGACGAAGGTGCCGCCCTCGATCCAGATCGGCTCGTGCGCGCTGATAGCCATCGGCGTTTCGTCAGGGACCTGTCTTGTCGATAAGACTTGCATCAGGCATCAATCTCCCTTTGGGACGTCCCGGTCATCCTAGTCGACTGAAGCCTAAATGCAATTCTGCGGCGTCCAAAGTACGTAACGGTTACGAAGACGGACGATTTTCACGATTGCGGAATTTCTCCTCGCCGGCGCCCGGGGCAACGCAGCAATCGTTGCCTTCGTTACTGTTACGTTCTTTCCTTCTGACCACATGTAACCTTAATCTCTGTCGCGAGTTCACAAGGGCTGGCGCCGCCGGGCCGGCGGGAAGGGCTAAATCTCATGGGTACACGTGACGACATCGAGCAGCTCGGCAAGCGCATCGGCCAAGCCATTGTCGGCCAGGAGGGCATGATCGAGCGCCTGTTGCTCGGCCTCCTGAGCAACGGCCATCTGCTGGTCGAAGGCCTGCCTGGGCTCGCCAAGACGCGGGCGATCAAGAGCATGGCGAAAAACCTCGATGCCGAACTGTCGCGCATCCAGTTCACTCCTGACCTTTTGCCATCTGATATCACCGGCTCCGAAGTCTATTTTACCGAAAGCGGCAAAGGCGAGTTCCGCTTTCAGCAAGGCCCGATCTTCGCCAACCTCATCCTTGCCGACGAAGTGAACCGCGCTCCGGCGAAAGTGCAGTCGGCACTGCTCGAGGCGATGGAGGAGCGACAGGTCACTGTCGGTGGTGACAGTCATGAACTGCCTGACCTCTTCATGGTCATGGCGACGCAAAACCCGATCGAGCAGGAAGGCACCTACCCTCTGCCCGAGGCGCAACTCGACCGTTTCCTCATGCATATCCAGGTCGATTATCCCGACGCCAAGTCGGAGGCCGAGATCATGCGTTTGGTGCGATCGGAAGAAACGGTGACGACGTCAAAGGCCAAGTCCGACGAAAAGCTGGCGCAGGACGCCGTGTTTACCGCGCGCAAGGAGATCTCGGCAGTAACCGTATCGAGCGCGATCGAGGACTACATCGTCGCCCTCGTCATGGCGACGCGCTATCCGGACAAGCTCGAC
This sequence comes from Sinorhizobium sp. A49, assembly GCF_002002725.1. Classification (GTDB taxonomy): domain Bacteria; phylum Pseudomonadota; class Alphaproteobacteria; order Rhizobiales; family Rhizobiaceae; genus Ensifer. Next base: position 179,554 of record NZ_MUNW01000051.1, read on the forward strand.
AAGGATCTCTCCAAGTGGATCCAGGTGGGCATCAGCCCGCGCGGTGTCATCGGCCTCGACAAGGTTTCTCGCGCCCATGCGTGGCTGAAGGGCCGAGATTTCGTGACGCCCGATGACGTGCAGGCCACCGTGCACGATGTCTTCCGCCACCGGCTCGTCCTTTCCTATGAAGCCCATGCCGGCGGCACGACAGCCAACCAGGTCATCGACAGGATCGTGCAGCAGGTTGCTGTCGCCTGAGAGATGGAGGAGGTCCGATGGCAATATCCCTGTCCGCGTTCGCAAGGTCGAAGGGCATCTCCCGTCCTGGGAAGACGGAGATATCAGGTGCCTACACCTCCGTCGACGAACTGGTCGCCCTCGAGGCGATAGCCTGCGACCTGACCTTCCTGCGCAAGGCGCCGGTCCGGCGATTGATGGCCGGACGTCATGAATCACGCATGCGTGGCCGCGGGCTTTCGTTCGAGGAACTGCGGGAATACCTGCCCGGCGATGACATCCGCACCATCGACTGGAGGGTGACGGCGCGAACCGGCAAGCCGGTCGTGCGGGTCTATGACGAGGAGAAGGATCGACCGGCACTGGTGATCGTTGACCAGCGCATCAACATGTTCTTCGGTAGCCGGCGTGCCATGAAGTCGGTGGCGGCGGCGGAAGTGGCGGCCCTCTGCGCCTGGCGCATCACCGCGCTCGGCGACCGGGTCGGCGGCTTCGTGTTCAGTGACGAGACCGTCGACGAGATCAAGCCCCATCGCAGCCGCGAGGCCGTCATCCGTTTTGCCGACGTCATCGTTCGCCATAACACCGCGCTTACCGCCACCTCTCAGGTTGCAAGGGGCGACGAGCAACTGGATCTGGTCCTTTCGACCGTCGCCAATATTGCCAAGCACGATCATCTGATCATCGTCATCAGCGATTTCGACGGGCACGGCCTGGAGACGCGCGACATGCTGCTCAAGCTGTCTGCCCATAACGATGTGATCGCCATCCTGATCTACGATCCTTTCATGCTGGATCTGCCGCGCAAGGGTGACATCGTCGTCAGCGGCGGTGCTGAGCAGGCCGAACTTCAGTTCGGCCATGGAAACGTTCGCGAAGCGATCGACAGCTTCGCCCGCAAGCGCGGGCGTGCGCTGAAGGCCTGGCAGGAGGACTTGGGCCTGCCGATGCTGCCCATTTCCTCGGCAGAAGAGATAGCACCGCAATTGCGCACCATGCTCGGCCAACTGGCCTGGCGTCAGCGGAGACGGTAGCGATGGAAGGCACCACGCCAGCGGTCGATCCCGGGCTTGCTGCAGCACTCCGCGGCCTCGCCGACATCGCCTCGCCGCCGCCCGTCTCGATGCTGCCGCAGACCTGGGCCTGGGCCGCGCTCGCCGCTCTTCTTTTCCTGGCGATCGCCTTGGCGTTTTGGCGCTGGTATCGCTACCGTCAGCTCAATCGTTACCGTCGCGAGGCGCTTGGCGAGCTGCGCGAGATCGAAGGGCGCATCGGCGCGGCGCAAACACGTGGCCATGCCCTCGCTGCACTGCCCGCCCTTCTCAAGCGCACCGCGCTCGCCGTCTGGCCCCGGGAGGCAGTTGCCAATCTGAGCGGCAGCGGCTGGATCGGCTTTCTCAACGCCCATTCCGGTGGCCCGGTCTTTCCGGCAGCGGCGGCACATTTCTTCGAGGAAGCGGAATACCGCGGGCCGGCGGCACTGGCCTCCGTGCCTGAAGCCGAGGCGAAGGCCCACCTCGCGGCGGCACGCCATTGGATCGAGGCACATCATGTACGTTCTTGATCATTCCTGGCTGCTCGTCCTTCTGCCGCTTCCTGTCATCATCTGGTGGCTGTTGCCGGCCTATCGCGAACAATCGGCGGCGGTCCGCATCCCATTCTTCAAGGACATCACCGCGGCGGCAGGCATCGGGGCAACCGAAGGGTCGGTGGTGCCGAAAACCAATCTCGGGCAAAAGCTGATTGCGCCGATCTGCTGGATCCTGATCGTTCTGGCACTGGCACGGCCGCAATATATCGAGCCGCCGATCGAAAAGACGGAACCGCAGCGCGACCTGATGCTGGCAATCGACCTGTCGCAATCGATGGACACGCGCGACTTTCACGATCCGGCCGGCAATCTTCAGGCCCGTGTCGCCGCCGTGCACGCGGTCGTCGCCGATTTCATCGACAAGCGTCCGGAAGATCGCCTCGGCCTTATCGCCTTTGGCGACGCGCCCTATCCCCTCGTGCCGTTCACGCTCGACCACAAGACGGTCCAGGCGATGCTGGCCGATAGCCTGCCGGGCATGGCCGGCCCGCGAACGGCGATCGGCGACGCGATCGGCCTTGCGATCAAGATGTTCGACCAGAGCACGGCGCCGGACAAGGTCCTGATCCTGCTAACCGATGGCAATGACACCGCAAGCAAGATGCCGCCAGACAAGGCCGCTGGCATTGCCGCCGAAAAGCATATCGTTATCCACACGGTCGGCATCGGCGATCCCAATGCACAAGGCGAGCAGAAGCTCGACACGGCGGTGCTGCAGGGGATCGCGACCACGACGCACGGACGATATTTCTTCGGCCAGGACCAGGCCTCGCTGCAGAACATCTACGAGCTTCTCGACCAGTTGACGCCGGCCAACCAGAAGACGCTCTCCTGGCGGCCGCGCATAGAACTCTTCCACTATCCGCTCGGCGCCGCGTTGATCCTCGTGCTGGTCTACCACGCGATCATGTGGCTGCTATCGGCGCGCGCCGACCGCAGGCGCGAACAGGAGGCCGGAGCATGATTGCCGACTTCCATTTCCTCAGACCCCTCTGGCTGCTGGCGCTGCTTGCGGCGCCCTTGCTTGTGATGTTGATCGGCCGGCGCACCGACGTGCGCTCGCAATGGCAGGGCATGATCGCGCCGCATCTTCTCGATCACCTTCTGATCGAGAAGGGCGGAGCGCGCCGGTTCCATCCCGTTCATCTGACGGCTGCCCTGATCGCAATCGCCGCGATCGCCGCAGCCGGCCCCACATGGCAGCGCGAAAAGCCGCCCTTTGTCGAGGACACCGCGCCGCTGGCGATCGCCATCGACCTGACGGCGACGATGAATGCCACGGATATCTCGCCCACGCGGCTTGAGCGGACCAAACTGAAGGTGCAGGACATCCTCTCGCTGCGAAAGGGTGCCCGCACGGCGCTCTTTGCCTATGCCGGCACTGCCCACATGGTCCTGCCGCTCACCGACGATGCAAACCTGATCAAAACCTATCTGGCGGCACTTTCGCCAGGCATCATGCCGGTTGAGGGCAGAAATACCGGCAAGGCGCTGCAGGTGGTGGAAGACGCCCTTTCCGGCGAGACCGTGCCGGGCACGATCCTGTTCATGACCGATGGCGTCGAGCGCACGGCGTTCGACGCCTTTGCGCAGTACAAGGGCCGCAACGACCTCATGGTGCTCGGCATCGGCACTGCCGACGGCGGCCCGGTGAAGACGGCCGACGGCCAGTTCCTGACGGATGCGACGGGCGCGCGGGTCCGCGCCAAACTCGACGTCGATGCGCTGAAGGCATTGCAGTCAGCGTCGAAGGCCCAGGTCGCGACGGTCACGCCCGACGACACAGATGTGCGCTGGATCGTCAGGCGGATCCAGACGAGCTTCGCGCAGAAGACGGCGGAAGGTCTGACGCGCTGGTACGATGCCGGCTGGTGGCTGACCATCCCGATCGCACTCCTGGCCGCGCTCTGGTTCCGTCGTGGTTGGTCGGTGCGCTGGGCGGTCTATCTGGTTGCCATCGGGACGGTGCTGCCGGGCGCAAAGGCCGAAGCAGCCGATCGAAGCTTTGCCGATCTCTGGTTCACCCCGGATCAGCAGGGACAACGCGCCATCGAGCGCGGCGATTTCCAGGGTGCCGCCGGCGATTTCACCGATCCAGCCTGGCAGGGCGTGGCACTCTATCGCATCGGTCGTTACCAGGATGCGATTGATGCCTTCGCCCAAGGCGATACCTCCGAAAGCTACTACAATCAGGGCAACGCCCTGATGCACCTCGACAAGGCCGAGGAGGCGATTGCCGCCTACCAGCAGGCGCTCAAGCGGCGACCGGACTGGCCCGAAGCCAAACAGAATCTGGCGGTCGCCGAAAAACGCAAGGCAGACAAGGACAAGCAGGATCAGGACGCCCAGCAGGAAGCCGCCGGGCTCGACCCGGACCAGGTCCAGTTCGACGACAAGGGCAAGAAGGGCGAGCAAGGGACGGTCCAGGGGGCGGCACAGACCGCCGAGATGTGGATGCGCAACATCCAGGTCTCGCCCGCCGACCTGCTGGCGCGTAAATTCGCGATCGAAGCGGAGGATGCGAAGCCATGAACGTTCGCATTTCGCTTATTCTCCTTGCGTTGGCCGCCCTATGGCTGTCGATGACTACCACCGCGCGCGCGGCCGATCCCTTCGCTCGTGCGACGCTCGCCGCCAAGGGAACGATCTATGCCGGGCAGCAAGTAGAAATCGACGTCGACGTCTTCGCCCCCAACTACTTTCTGTCGCCGCCGCAGTTTCCGCTGTTCGACCTGCCCGGCACCGTCGTGACGATGCCCGACGATCGCGGCCTGAACCTCAACGAAACCATCGACGGCGTCGACTTTTCCGGGATCCGCAAGACCTACGTCATCACCCCGCAGGCAGCCGGCGACTACACATTGCCGTCGGTCGATATCCCATTCGGCTATGCCGCCGTTCCGGGCGAGACCACGCAGGGCCAAGTGAAAATGCCGTCGCTGCGACTGACCGTCTCGGCGGTGCCTGGCGGCGCTGATGGCAACCCAGGCGTCACCGCGGCGAAAGTGACAATCACCCAGACCTTCGATCGCGACCTGGCGAGCCTCAGCGCCGGCGATGCCCTGGTTCGCACCGTCACCGTCAACGCGCGCGGGCTGGCGTCGATGATGATCCCGGAGCCATCCTTCGATGCGGCCGAAGGCGTGCAGGTCTATGTTCACGACCCCGTTCTCTCCGAGGACAGAACGGACCGGGGCGAGTTCCGCGGTGGTATTCGCAAGGACACCGCCACCTATGTCTTCGCGAAGGCCGGGGACTACACGATCCCTGCAATCCCCTTGCAGTGGTTCGATCCGGCACTCGGCAGAACCCAAACGGCCGAGGCGCCAGGCGCCAAGGTGTCGGTTGCCGCAGCGCCTGCCCATGCGACAGATCTTGCTCCACCATCCTCACCGCCGGAGAAAGTGCCGTTCGACTGGCTATGGTGGGTCGCGGCCGCGCTGGCCGTCGCAGCGCTTGCGCTTCTGATCCGGATTGCGGCCGATGTGGCAGGCCGTATCCAGATCTGGTTTGACGAAACGCAGGCGCGCCGCGCGCAGTCCGAGCCCTCGGCTTTCCGTCGCGTCGACGAGGGATGTCGCAGCGGCGACGCCCAACGTTTTGAAACGGCGATCGACGCATGGTCGCGTAAGACGGGGAATGTGCCATTGACGCAATGGCTCGATCGCTTCGCCGACCCCGATACGAAGACAGCCTTCGCCGAGCACCAGCAGTCGCTTTACCGGCTTGCCGAAGCGATGCCGACGCCAGATCTCGTGGCGCTAAGGGCCGGCCTCAACACGGCAAGGCGGCGCTGGCTCGAACAGACCTCCGACATCGATATGCCTTCGGGCAACGAACTGCCCGATCTCAATCCGGCCTTTTAAGCTGACGCGCCGACCAATCGCTAGCGCTTGGCCGCCGGGACTTTGCGACGCGATACAGCCCTTCGTAACTGTTACGTACTTGCCGCTAACACCGGCTTCAACTCACAGTTCACCGGTACGATCCAGGACTTTGCCTGCCCGTCCGAAAGCAATCCATCGTGCCTCAGGGAGACATGAGATGCCCATTGATATGAAGAGTGCCTTCGGCCTGCTGGCTGCTTCAGCAGTCCACAGGTCCATCAAGCCGAAAGCGCTTGCGCTTGCCGGCACCGTGCTGATGTCGACGATCTCTGCGTCGGCCTTGCCAGCATTGGCCCAGGATGCGGCCAAGCCCAACATCCTCGTCATCTTCGGCGACGATATCGGCCAGACCAATATCAGCGCCTATTCCTTCGGCGTGATGGGTTACAAAACACCCAATATCGATCGGCTTGCCTCTGAAGGCATGATGTTCACGGACTACTACGCAGAAAACAGCTGCACGGCCGGCCGCTCCACCTTCATTACCGGCCAGTCGGTGCTTCGCACCGGCATGTCCAAGGTCGGGGTTCCCGGAGCGCCCGTCGGCCTGCAGGATCGCGACGTCACGATTGCCCAGGCGCTGAAGCCGCTCGGCTATGCAACAGGCCAGTTCGGCAAGAACCATCTGGGCGACCAGGACCGATTCCTGCCGACAGCCCATGGTTTCGACGAATTCTTTGGAAACCTCTACCATCTCAATGCCGAGGAAGAACCGGAACGGCCCTACTGGCCGAAGGATCCCAACGATCCCTTCGTCAAGGCGGCCACGCCGCGCGGCGTGCTGCATTCGTTTGCCGATGGCAAGATCGAGGATACCGGCGCGCTCAACACCAAGCGCATGGAGACGATCGACGACGAGACGACGGCGGCAGCCATAGGTTTCATGGAAAAGCAGGTCAAGGAAGGCAAGCCCTTCTTCACCTGGATGAACACGACGCGCATGCATCTGTTCACCCACATCCGGCCCGAATACAAGGGCCAGAGCGGCATGCCGGGCAACGATTATGCCGACGGTATGGTCGAACACGACAACGACGTCGGCAAACTTCTGAAGGCGATCGACGACCTGAAGATCGCCGACAACACGATCGTCGTTTACGCCACCGACAATGGCCCCAATCAGTTCTCCTGGCCGGACGCCGCAACGACGCCATTCCGCAGCGAGAAGGACACCAACTGGGAAGGCGCCTTCCGCGTTCCCGCCATCGTGCGGTGGCCGGGCAAGATCAAGCCGGGTGTTTCCAACGAAATGGTCTCCGGCCTCGACTGGTTCCCGACCTTGCTTGCCGCTGCCGGTGACAAGGACGTAAAGGACCGGCTGCTGAAGGGAACCAAGCTCGGCGACAAGGACTTCAAGGTTCACCTCGATGGCTACAACCAGCTCCCCTACCTTCTGGGCGAGCAGCCAAAGGGCGCGCGCAACGAGTTCTTCTACTTCAACGACGACGCCAAGCTGGTCGCCATTCGCTTTGACAACTGGAAGGCGGTTTTCTGCGAAATGCGCAAGCCTGGCGGCTTCGACGTCTGGCAGGACCCTTTCACCTGCCTGCGCGTGCCGAAGATGTTCAATCTGCGCATGGATCCCTATGAGCGGGCCGACATTGTCTCCGACCAGTACAACGACTGGAGGACGAAGAACGTCTATCTCGCCGGCATCGCCACCATGAAGGCCGCGGCGTTCCTCGAAACCTTCATCGAGTACCCGCCGAGCCAGAAGCCCGCGAGCTTCTCGGTCGACCAGGTCGAGGAAGGCGTGCATGCCAAGATCGACGAGATCATGAAGAAGGCCCCGGCGGCCCAATAAGCTGAAGAAGGCGGCGCTCTTGCGAGTGCCGCCTTTTCATTCCTAGCATTTAGAACCTATGGTGACCCGGATTGACCGCAAAGACTTCTGCGCCCGTACGCTCGGTCGATGTCGACGGGCCCGACGAGAGACAGGGCATGCAGCAACAGGCCTATGCCTTCAGCCCCGCAATGGCCGGCTTCATGCTTTTCTTGTCCGGCGCAGCGGCGCTGATCTTTCAGGTCCTCTGGATCAAGCAACTCTCGCTCGTCACCGGTGTCGACGTCCATGCGGTCAGCGCCGGCGTCAGCGCCTTCTTCCTCGGCCTTGCCCTCGGCAGCTTCGCCCTCGGTCGCGCCAGTGACCGTACCGCCCGCCCCTTGCGTCTCTATGCGCTGCTTGAGACCGGCGTCGCGCTGCTTGGCGTTGTTGTTACCTTCGCACTGGCGCGGATTGCGCCGCTCTTCGTCTCGATCGAGATGGACCTGCCCGTTGTCGCCTGGGGGATGCTGATCCTGCTCGTGGCCGCGCCGGCCTTTTTGATGGGCGGCACTCTTCCTGTGCTCTTGCGCTCCCTGCAAGCGGCGCCCGGCGGCATCAGTGCCAAGGGCGGACGCCTTTACGCTGCCAATACGCTCGGCGCGATCGTCGGCTGCCTCGCCGTCTCCTTCGTGATCATTCCCGCACTCGGGGTACAGGCAACCGGTGTTGCTGCCGCCGCTCTCGGCCTGACCGCTGCTGCCACCGCGGTTTCTCGCGGCGCGGCTTCCGCCACCTCAGCTCCCGAGGCATCTCCGACACCATCCATCGGCGAAGGCGGGTCCCGGCTGGCGCTTGCTCTCTACGCGCTCGCCGGCGGCGTCGCGCTCGGCTATGAGGTCGCCTGGTCGCAGGCGATCGTGCAATTCATCTCGACCCGCTCCTTCGCCTTCTCGGTCGTGCTTGCGACTTATCTCGCAGGCCTTGCGCTTGGCGCTGCGATCTTTTCGCGGCGAACCGACAAGCTGACCGATCCCTGGACCACGTTCGGCCTGCTCATTACAGCTGCCGGCCTCGTCGCGCTTTTCGAGCTGGCGGTGCTCGGCACCTGGCTCACCGTTTGGCAGACGAATGCGGAAGCGACGGTCGCAGCGATGACAGGCAGCATCTTCGCCGGCATGTGCGCGCGTTTCCTTGTGGCGGCGCTCACCATCGTCTTCATCCCGACGCTGATCCTCGGCGCCGCCTTTCCCGTCGCCTTGCGCCTTGCGGTCAATCCTGCCCATGTCGGGCGCGATACCGGCCGCGTGCTGGCCTTCAATACGCTCGGCGGCATCGCCGGCACGCTTGCCACAGGCTTTCTACTGATCCCGACGCTCGGCATCGTCCGCAGCTTTGCCATCCTGGCGGTCATCGCCGCCATGATCGGCCTTGTCGCGATCTTCAGGGGCAAGGGCAGCGCGTTGGTTGGCCCTCGTCTTGCCGTGCCCATGCTCGGCGCCCTCACCCTGCTGCTAGCGTTCTTCGTACCGTCGGACCGGCTCGCCAATCTGCTGACGAAGTCGCGTAGCGACGGCACGATCGTCTCTTATGAAGAAGGCCTCGGCGCGACCGTCGCGGTGATCGAACAGGGACAGGCCGACCGTCGCTTCCGCCGGCTTTATATCCAGGGCGTTTCCAACACCGGCGATGCCATGCCGTCGCTGCGTTACATGCGGCTGCAGGCTTTGTTGCCGCTCCTGATCCAAAAGGGCGAACCGAAGTCGGCGCTGGTGATAGGGCTTGGAACCGGCATCACCGCCGGGTCGCTGCTCGCCTATCCAGGGCTGGAGCGCCGCGTCGCTGCTGAACTTTTGCCTTCGGTCGCCCGCGCGTCCGCTCTGTTCAAGGGCAATTACGATGCCCCCCATGATCCCCGACTGGAGGTCCGCCTGCGCGACGGTCGGCGAGAACTGTTGCGAAGCGAGGAGCGCTACGACCTGATCACGCTCGAGCCACCGCCGCCGTCGGCGGCCGGTGTCGTCAATCTCTATTCGTCCGATTTCTACCGGCTGGCGCGCGCGCGTCTGGCAGACAATGGCATGGTGGCCCAATGGCTGCCGATCGCCACCCAGAACGACGAGGACACCCGTTCCCTCGTCAGAAGCTTTCTCGACACTTTCCCTGAGGTCACGCTCTGGTCGACGGAACTGCACGAGATGCTTCTGGTCGGCTCTCTCGCACGCCAAGATATCGACGCCACGCGGATTGCGGAGCGGATGAAGGAACGGCCGCTTGCGACAGCGCTCGGCGAGGTCGGAATTTCCAGCCCGGCCGATCTGCTGGCGACCTGGATGATGGATCGTTCGGGGCTGGAGCGCTACGCCGGCGACGCCCTTCCTGTAACGGACGATCAGCCGCGGATCGAATATGCAAGTTGGGCGCGACCCGACGAGCTGCAGCGCACGCTTCCGGCTCTCATCGCCCTCAGAACAGATCTTCCGCTGGTAACCGCAGACCCCGTAACGAAAACGGCAATCGCCGAAGCGCATAACAGGCTGCTGCTCTTCTACCAGGCCTCGCTCAATGCCTATGCCGGCTACCGTGCCGAATGGGCGCGCGACATGGAAGTGCTGATGCGCGTCGAACCGGCCAATCCCTATTACAAATGGTTCGTTTCAAGCAGTCAGCGATGACGGGTTGACGGATGTCGTTGATACCCGCGCTTTGGCTTCCGTACGAGCTGCTCAAGCCGCGCGGATAACCGCGGCCGACCAAGAACATTTTCGCTGGAAAGGCAGCCAGGCGCGAAATATTTGCGCAACGGCCCCTATGAAGGGCAAGGGATTGCAACCCGGCATCCGTAATCACGGTGTATCCTGTCGCCATTCAACCCAACCATTTGTTGGGCAGGGAGGTAGAAGATTTCATGACGGACAACGACAATTCAGCGGGCCCCGCGACATCGCGGGCGGCGATGGAAGGCGAGCTGGGCATTCTCGCGCGGCGGCGCATAGAGGCTGGCATCATCGCGCCGATCTATGAGGCGATGCGCGAAGAGATCGGCGAGGAACGTGCCCAGGCGATCCTCGACAAGGCTGTCAGCCAGGCTGCCATCGAGGCCGGCAAGGCGTTTGCGGCGAAGACCCCCGGCGGTACCAATCTGCGGACGTTCCAGGAGCTGCAGGATCTCTGGACGCAGGACGATGCCCTGACGATCGAGGTGACGAAAGCGACCGACGACGAGTTCCACTATAACGTCAAGCGCTGTCGATACGCCGAGACCTATCGCGAGATGGGACTCGGCCATATCGGGCACCTGCTCTCCTGCAACCGTGATGGCGTGTTTTGTACCGGTTACGACCCGCGCATCACGCTTGAGCGCACGCAGACGGTGATGCAGGGCGCGTCCCATTGCGACTTCCGCTACCGCCTGAATGCCGAAGCGGCCGAAGCGGCCGAAGAACAGAAATGACCGCCATGGGACAAGCACGCAATAACCTGGCCACAGGCACCAACATGCCTGCAATCAACGGCGACCGGCTATGGGCCGATATCGTTTCCACGGCGCGCTTCGGCGGGACCGATATGGACGGCGTCACCCGGCTGACGCTGACGGAAGAGGACCGGCAGGTTCGAGACTGGTTCGTCGCGGAATGCCGCTCGCTGGGCTGCGCAATTGAAATCGATCGGATCGGCAACATCTTCGCCACCTATCCCGGCGAAGACCCGTCTCTGCCGCCGATCGCCGTCGGCAGCCATCTCGACACCCAGCCGCAGGGCGGCCGGTTCGACGGCATTCTCGGTGTTTTGGCTGGGGTTGAACTGATCCGCACGCTGAAGGAGAGCGGCACAGTGCTGCGGCATGCCCTGACAGTCGTCAACTGGACGAACGAGGAAGGCTCGCGCTTCTCGCCGGCGATGATGGGTTCAGGCGTCTTTACCGGCGCATCGCGCCTGGAAGCAATCGAGGCTTTGATCGACCGGGACGGAAAGACCGTATTGGCAGCGCTCGAAGCCATCGGCTATCGCGGCGAAACCGCTGTCGGCCATGTCGGCTTTACCGCCTATGTCGAGCTCCATATCGAGCAAGGCCCATTGCTGGAAGCGGCAGCGACTGAGATCGGTATCGTCACCGGCGTGCAAGGGGTGCGCTGGTTCGATGTGACGATCGCCGGGACGGAAGCCCATGCCGGCAGCACCCCGATGGCGCAGCGTGACGACGCGTTGGTCGCCGCCTCCCAGATCGTGCTTGCCGTGCGCGATATCGCGCGCCGTCACCCACCCGGCGTCGGCACCACAGGGTTTGCCGCAATCGGCCCCAATTCGCGCAATGTCGTGCCGGGCTCGGTGCAGTTGCAGATCGACATGCGCCACCCCTCCGAAGCGGGGCTCGATCAGATGCAGGCGGCGCTCGAGCAGGCGATCGGCGCGATCGACGCCAGGATCGCGCTCAGTCACATCTGGTCGAAGCAACCCGTCAAATTCGATCCCGGCATTGTCGATTCCGTACGCACCAGCGCCGCCGCACTCGGCTATTCCGCCACCGAGGTCGTCTCCGGCGCCGGTCACGATGCCGCCCACATCGCCGGCAACTGCCCGACAGCCATGATCTTCGTGCCCTCCAAGGACGGGCTGTCGCACAACGAAGCCGAATACTCCTCGCCGGAGGAATGCGCCCGTGGCGCCGACGTCCTGCTGCAGACGGTGCTGCAGATCGACCTGAAATAACGACAAACGTTGCCGGCGGGATTTCCCGCCGGCGACGCCGTTTTCAACAAATGCTGGTTCAGCCGCGGGCCGAATCGAGCGTCTCGTGTTCCTTTTCCACCTGTTGGGCCTTCAGGTAGCTTTCGATCAGCAGCTGATACTCCGGGAAGATCTTGGTGTAGATCTCCGCCCATTGCTGCGCGTCGTCACGATGCCAGGTCCGCTGCAGTTCGGAGGCGACGGCCGCCGTGTCCATCGGGACAACACCCGCCTGGACAACGCGGGCAAGCGTGATCTCCTGCGCCATTTTCGAATAGGTACCCGACGCGTCGACGACGGCGAAGACCTTGTAGCCCTCGTGGACGGCGCTGATGGCCGGAAATGCCATGCAGACGCTGGTGATCGTGCCGGCAATGATCAGCGTCTTGCGGCCCGTCGCCTTGACGGCGGCCACGAAGTCCGGATTGTCCCAGGCGTTGATCTCGCCGCGACGGGCGACATATGTGGCATGCGGCGCATTCGCGTGGATTTCCGGGATCAACGGACCGTTCGGTCCCTGCGGCACCGAAGCCGTTGTGATGACGGGCATCTTTGTCAGCGTCGCCATGCTGGCAAGGGCTGCCGCATGGGCGCGCAGCTTCGGCATCGGCATGTCGTTGACGGTCTGAAACAGGCCGCTCTGATGGTCGATCAGAAGCATGACCGCATCATCGGGATCGATGACCGGGCGGGCGCCGTTGAAGTTGGCGACGTTGTTGACATTCGTCATGGCTCTTCTCCTATGACTGGCCCGTAATTAACGGGAAGCCTTGGTGGTCGTGTAGCTGCTGATCAGGTTGCGGTAGTCGGGGATGTGGTTGGAGAACAGCGTTCCAAGCCCCTCGACGTCGTTGCGCCAATCGCGATGCAGTTCGCAGGCAAGACCGAACCAGGTCATCAGCTGTGCGCCGGACTGCGACATGCGATCCCAGGCCGAATGGCGGGTGATCTCGTTGAAAGTGCCCGACGCGTCAGTAACGACGAAGACTTCAAATCCCTCCTCGAGGGCTGACAGGGCCGGGAATGCCACGCAGACCTCCGTGACGACGCCGGCAATGATCAGTTGCTTCTTGCCGGTGGCCTTGACCGCCTTGACGAAGTCTTCATTGTCCCAGGCGTTGATCTGGCCGGGGCGCGGAATGAACGGCGCATCCGGGAACATTTCCTTCAGTTCCGGCACGATCGGGCCGTTCGGACCATCCTCGAAGCTGGTCGTCAGGATCGTCGGCAGCTTGAAGTATTTCGCGAGGTCCGCGAGTGCCAGAACGTTGTTCTTGAATTTGTCGGGATCGATATCCCGGACCAGCGAGAGCAGACCGGCCTGGTGGTCGACGAGCAGAACCGCAGCCTGATCCTTGTCGAGACGCTTGTAGGTTTTTGCCATAGTGAAGACTCCTTCATCTCTAGTCATATCCGCGTGCTCTGGCCGTTGATCGGCCGTCGTGGGTTCGGCGCGGAGTTCCGAGCCCACGAGAACTCAAAGTGCCGGTGCTGAAACGGCGCCGAAGCTGCCGTTCTGGAAGTCGGCGAAGGCCTGGCGGATTTCGTCCGCCGTGTTCATCACGAAGGGGCCATGCATGACCACGGGTTCGTCGATCGGCTCACCGCTCAAGACGAGGACGGTAGCATCCGAGCTGGCATCGAGCGTAATGGCGCCGCCTTCGCGGCCGAGGAGGCCGAACTGGGCTTCACCGATCAGGTCGCTGCCGTTGACCAGCACGGTGCCGTGCAGCACTGCCAGACCGATCGAATGGCCCTCTGGCAGATCGAGCGCGAGCGAACCTCCCTGTTTCAGCCTGACATCCCAGAGATTGATCGGCGTAAACGTCTTCGCCGGTCCGTTGCGGCCGTCGAACGCGCCGGCGATCACCCTGAGCGTGCCGGCATCCTCCGGCAGCGGCACGGTGGGGATGTCACGGCTAAGGAGTGTCTGGTATCCCGGCTTTGCGGATTTGGCTCTGGCCGGCAGGTTGACCCAGAGCTGGACCATTTCCAGCGTCCCGCCCTGCCTGGTGAAGGCGTCCGAATGGTACTCCTCGTGCAGGATACCGCCGGCTGCCGTCATCCATTGCACGTCGCCCGGGCCGATATGGCCGCCATTGCCGGCCGAATCCCGATGATCCACTTCGCCACGATGGACGATGGTCACCGTCTCGAAGCCGCGATGCGGATGCACACCGACGCCGCGCGGCCGGCTGGTCGGTGCAAATTCGGTCGGCCCCGCATAGTCGAGCAACAGGAACGGGCTTGCATGTTCACCGACGGCGTCATGGGAAAGCAGCGAGCGAACAGGAAAACCGTCGCCGACCCAGTGCTGTCGGGCGTTCCCAAAAATGCCGAGTATCTTGCGCATGTCTGTTTCTCCTTGTGCATCGCCTTGCAAGCGATGACGTTGAGAGGAACATATTCCAGCGACAAATCTGGCAGTAGACAGTCAAATCGGGCTACAGTGTCCCATGGATAGGACAATAATTGACCATGCAGGACTTGAACGATCTTAAGCTTTTCGTCGACGTCGTCGAGCAGAACGGTTTTGCTGCTGCCGCGCGCAAGCTCGATATGCCGCGTTCGCGGCTGAGCCGGCGCATCGGCTTGCTGGAGGAGCGGCTCGGCGTCCGGCTTGTCCAGCGTTCGACGCGTCACTTCGTCGTCACCGAGATCGGCAGGGAATATTACCGCCATTGCGTCGCCATGCTGGTGGAGGCGGAGGCCGCACAGGAGGTGATCGATCGCACGCGCTCCGAACCCCAGGGCGTCGTGCATGTCAGTTGCCCCTCCTCGGTGCTCTATTTCCAGGTGGGAGAGATGATTGCCCGCTTCATGTCCGGCTGCCCGAAGGTCGAGGTGGTGCTCGAAAGCACCAACAGACGGGTGGACGTGTTGCGCGAAGGCATCGACATCGCCATCCGCGTCCGCTTCCCGCCGCTCGAGGAGAGCGACCTTGTGATCAAGAGGTTGGCAGAAAGCGCGCAGCGCCTGGTCGCCAGCCCTCGACTGCTCGGGCCTGACGCACGGCCGCTGACGCCCGCCGATCTCGCCGCCCTTCCGAGCCTGGCATGGAATTCGAACCGGCAGGAGCATGATTGGTGCCTGGACGGACCGGACGGCGCCAACGCCATCGTGCGCCACAACCCGCGGCTCGTGACCGAAGACATGGTCGCCCTGCGCCTCGCCGCCCTGAAAGGCGTCGGCGTCACACAATTGCCGACCATGGTCGTGAGGCAGGACCTGAAGGATGGAACACTAGTCGACGTACTGCCCCAATGGGCACCCCGGGCCGGCATCATTCACGCCGCCTTTCCATCACGGCGCGGGCTGCTTCCCTCGGTCAGGGCATTGCTTGATTTCCTCGCGAACGAATATGCCGAACTTGCGAGGCTGGACGAGCCGGGAACGTGATCGGGCAGCATCTCGCTGGCCGCCCACGCCTCAAGAACCGTCGGCGGAGCGTGTCTTCAGGATCGCCGAAAAGCGCGGATCGAAGGTGCGGCTGATCGGCTCGGCGGCGGCGCCGATGGCAACCGCCCAGGGATCAGTGAAGCCGACCTGCAGGCGCGGCAGGCTGCGATCGCGCCGATCGGCGAGTGACGGAAGCAGCGGCTGCATCGTGTCCGTGATCAGCTGTGCCAGGCCCGGCGGCAGTCCGCCACACAGGATCACCGTTTGCGGGTCGAAGATGGTTTCGAGCACCTGGACGGCGCCACGCAATTCATAGACGGCCACATCCAGCCAATTGCGCAACCTGATGTCCCCGTCTGTGACAGCCGCATCGAGGCGGGCATAGAGGTCCGGGTCGGCCGGATCGAGCTCGAGCAGCTTGCAGAGGGAAGCGATCGAGGCGCGGTACTCAAGCGGTGTGCGCTCGTGCTCGGCAGCCCCTCGCGGCAGGCTCAGGATCATGCCGATCTCGCCGCCATTGCCGTTGGCACCACGATAAAGCTCGCCATTGAGGATCAGCCCGGCGCCAAGGCCGTAGCCGAGATAGATGCAGATGGCGTGATCGACGCCATGCGCTGCGCCGACCAGACGCTCGGCCGTGGCGGCCGCAGCCGAATCGTTCTGCAAGGCGACGTCGAGGCCGGTGCCGGCGGCAAGCGTTTCAAGCAGGGGGAAGTTCTGCCAGGCCGCCATCATCCAGGGATCGTCGTCGGCGGCTTCGACACCGAACGGGCCGGGCATCGCCGCGCCAAGTCCAACCAGGCGTTGCTCCGATTGCGGCGCGATCGACGCCAGGTCACGCCGGGTCTTCTCGATGAGATCCAGAATGGTCTTGACACCGGTCGCCGGTCCGCCCGCCGGAAGGTTGGCCTCTGCGCGCGCCAGAACCGTACCCTCGAGATCCACTGCGATGGTGCGCGTGACGTGCCGATCGATCTGCAGGCCGATGGCAAAGGCACCCTCGGCGACCAGGCGATAGGGCGTCGACGGTTGCCCCCGGCCATTGCGCACCGCCGTCAGCGACTGGACCAGCCCGTCGCGTTCCAAATCCTCGATGATGTTGGAAACCGTCTGCTTCGTCAGCGTGGTCGCACGGGCAAGGTCGGCGCGGGACAATTGCCCGTTCAACCGCAATGCGTCGATCATGACGCGCCGGTTGTGGGCGCTCGTCCCTTCCTGGTTGGTGCCGCTCTTTGCCCGGATCGGCCGTAAATCGTTCATCCCGAAAACCCCACTTGACACCGTTAGAATATTGAACAAGAAATAAGTCAAGACAATTGACTTAATTGAGAGCCAACAAGAGCTCCGGGGGAACGAAGGCCACGGCCACAGGTCGTCGCAAGCGCTCCGATAGATATGTCGACGGCCGCCCGCAAGTGGGCGGATTTCTCATATTCGGCCCACCGGGGAGGTGTGCCGGCAAAACTGAAACGCTCAGTTATTGGAGGCAGGAATGTTGAAATCCATTAAAACCACGTTGCTCAGCGCAACCTTGCTCGGCTCGTCCTTTGCCGGCCACGCCTATGCCGAAACCACGCTCAACGCGCTCTTCATGGCGCAGGCGGCCTATAGCGAAACCGACGTGCGCGCCATGACCGAGGCCTTCACCAAGGCCAATCCGGACGTGAAGGTCAACCTTGAATTCGTCCCCTACGAAGGCCTGCACGACAAGACCGTGCTGGCGCAGGGCTCTGGCGGCGGCTACGACGTCGTGCTCTTCGACGTGATCTGGCCGGCCGAATACGCCGCCAACAAGGTGCTGGTCGATGTCTCCGACCGCGTCACCGACGAAATGAAGTCCGGCGTCCTGCCGGGCGCCTGGACAACGGTCGAATATGACGCCAAGCGCTACGGGATGCCGTGGATCCTCGACACCAAATATCTTTTCTACAACAAGGAGATCCTTGAAAAGGCAGGCATCAAGGCGCCGCCGAAGACCTGGGACGAACTGACGGAACAGGCCAAGATCATCAAGGACAAGGGACTGGCCGCAACCCCGATCGCCTGGAGCTGGTCGCAGGCGGAAGCCGCGATCTGCGACTACACCACGCTCGTCAGCGCCTATGGCGGCAAGTTCATCGACGGCGGCAAGCCCGCTTTCACTTCGGGCGGCGGTCTCGACGCGCTCAACTATATGGTCACGAGCTATTCATCGGGGCTCACCAATCCGAACTCGAAGGAATTCCTCGAAGAGGACGTTCGCAAGGTCTTCCAGAACGGCGAAGCGGCCTTCGCGCTCAACTGGACCTACATGTACAACCTCGCCAACGACCCCAAGGAAAGCAAGGTCGCCGGCAAGGTCGGCGTCGTGCCGGCACCGGGTGTTGCGGGCAAGAGCGAGGTTTCGGCCGTCAATGGTTCGATGGGCCTCGGCATCACCTCGACCAGCAAGCATCCGGACGATGCCTGGAAGTACATCGTCCACATGACCTCGCAGCAGACGCAGAATGCCTATGCCAAGCTGAGCCTGCCGATCTGGGCGTCTTCCTATGAAGATGCCAATGTCACCAAGGGCCAGGAAGAGCTGATCGCCGCTGCCAAGCTCGGCCTTGCCGCCATGTATCCGCGCCCGACGACGCCGAAGTACCAGGAGCTTTCGACAGCCCTGCAACAGGCAATCCAAGAGGCGCTGCTTGGTCAGGCCTCCGCCGAGGACGCGCTGAAGACCGCCGCCGAAAACAGCGGTCTCTGATCCCCACGGTCTTCGACCTCCCGGGTGGCTCTGCCGCCCGGGACTTGCCGGGACGGTTTGACCGGCAATAGCACCCTGGCCAAAATGGCCTAAAAGGTTTCCATCCCATGTCCGGTACCTGGATAACAACGCGCGCGTGGCTTCTGATGCTGCCGCTGCTCGTAGTCATGATCTCTGTCATTGGCTGGCCGCTGATCGACACGGTCAGGCTTTCGTTCACCGACGCAAAGCTCGTCGGCACCGAAGGCACGTTCGTCGGCCTCGCCAACTATGCTAAGGTGCTCGGCGGCTCGAATTTCCAGCGCGCCCTGGTCACAACCACATGGTTCGCAGTTGTTTCCGTAACTGCCGAAATGGTGATCGGGGTGCTGGCCGCTCTGTTGCTCAACCAGCAATTCCGTGGACGCACGGCGCTGCGCGCCCTGATGATCCTGCCCTGGGCTCTGCCGACCGTCGTCAACGCAACGCTGTGGCGGTTGATCTACAATCCGGAATATGGCGCACTGAATGCGGCCCTGACGCAGATCGGACTGATCGACAGCTATCGCTCCTGGCTCGGCGAACCCGGCTCGGCGCTGACCGCGCTGATCGTCGCCGACTGCTGGAAGAACTTTCCGCTTGTCGCCCTGATCGCGCTTGCCGCCCTTCAGGCCGTGCCGCGCGACATCACGGCCGCCTCGCTCGTCGACGGCGCCGGGCCGTTCAACCGCTTCCGTTATGTCATTATGCCCTACCTCGCAGGCCCGCTGCTGGTGGCACTGGTGCTGCGCACGATCGAGGCCTTCAAGGTGTTCGACCTTGTCTGGGTGATGACACGCGGCGGCCCGGCCAACAGCACGCGCACGCTGTCGATCCTCGTCTATCAGGAAGCCTTCTCGTTTCAGCGGGCGGGATCCGGCGCCTCTCTCGCGTTGATCGTCACCTTGCTGGTGACGGTGCTCGCGGTCGCCTATGCCGCGCTCGTACGCAAAGCAGCGGGAGCCACCTGATGGAACGCCAGAGCCCGCTCTTTACCGCCTTCATCTACGCTTCAGCCCTGTTGCTCGCCGCCGTCATCCTTGCGCCCGTGCTCTGGCTCTTCATCATGAGCATCTCGTCTACCGCCGACCTCTCAGCAAAGCCGCTCAACTGGTGGCCCGATGAGATCGACCTGTCCCGTTACGGCGTGCTCATGACCACGCTGGAAAACAGCGCCGGTGCGGCCTTCGTCGCCTCGCTCCTCAACAGCCTGAAGGTGGCCGGCATGGCGACGCTTGCAGCCATCGCCGTTGCCATACCCTCTGCCTGGGCCGTGTCGCGAACGCCTGCAGTCTCCTGGTCGCTCTACGCGGTGATCGCCACCTACATGCTGCCGCCGGTGGCGTTGGCTGTGCCGCTCTACATGGGTCTTGCCACACTCGGCCTGTTGAATTCCGTCTTCGGCCTTGCGCTGGTGTATCTCACCATCCTTGCGCCCTTCACCACTTGGCTGCTGAAATCCGGTTTCGATTCCATTCCGAAGGAAATCGAGAGCGCTGCGATGATCGACGGCGCCAGGCTGGATCAGATCCTCAGGCTGATCACCCTGCCGCTTGCAGCCCCAGTCATGGCCACCTCGGCGCTCTTTGCCTTCCTGCTTGCCTGGGACGAATTCTTCTATGCGCTGCTGTTCACATCGGACCTGCGTGCAAAAACCCTGACGGTCGCCATCGCCGATCTCGCCGGCGGCCGGGTTTCCGATTACGGACTGATCGCAACCGCCGGCGTGCTTGCCGCCCTGCCGCCGGTGCTGATCGGACTTATCATGCAAAAAGCCCTGATTTCCGGGCTCACCAGCGGCGGCGTCAAGGGATAACCATGAGCGACACAACCACCCGCCCGGCCGGGCTCATTGCAATCGACCGCGAAATGGCCCGCCAGGCCGCGGACGCCGTCGCTTCATTCCACGCGGCACAGGCGTTGGCCGGCAAGATCGCCGCATCGCTCAGATCGACCGGCAAACTGCTGCTGCTCGGCATGGGCGGCTCGCATGCGGTCGGCCGCGCGCTTGAACCGCTCTACCGTGCGCACGGCATCGATGCGATCGCGCTGCCGTTGTCGGAACAGTTGGGACAACCCTTGTCGATCTCGGGCAAGACGATCCTCGTCACCTCCCAATCCGGGGAAAGTGCGGAGGTATTGCGCTGGTTTGCGGAAACGAACGGCGCGACTGGCGACACCTTCGGGCTGACCCTCGAGGGGAATTCCTTTCTCGCCCGAAGCGCCCTCTCCCTGGTCGGCGTTGGCGGTACGGAGAAGGCATTCGCAGCCACGCGCAGCCTGACGATCAGCTTTGCCCTGCACCTGTCGATCCTCGCCGCCCTTGGTGACGACCCGTCATCGGCACTGCAGGCGATCGAGAGCCCGCAAGCACCCGGCACGACGCCCGCGCTCGCAGCACTGGCAGACGTCCGCTCCGTCGTCACCTCTGGCCGCCGACTTCAGGGATTGGCCGAAGCGATCGGGCTCGGGTTGACAGAGCTGTCGCGGCTGCCCTGCTTCTCCCTCGAAGGCGGGCAGTTGCGG
This sequence comes from Sinorhizobium sp. A49, assembly GCF_002002725.1. GTDB lineage: Bacteria > Pseudomonadota > Alphaproteobacteria > Rhizobiales > Rhizobiaceae > Ensifer. The sequence goes on from NZ_MUNW01000051.1 coordinate 200,415, forward strand.
CATGGGCCGATGGAGATGCTCGACCCGTCGGTCGGCGTCGTCCTGTTTCGCGCCGCGGATGCCACCGCCGGTCTCGTCAGCGCCATGGCGGTTTCGGCAGCAGAAGCCAGCTCGCCTGTTGTCGTCTTCGATGCGTCCGGCGAGACACCGATCCCCGGCGTGACCACCCTTTCCTTCGAACCTGCTGCCGGCATGGCGGCGATCTTTGCGATGCTGCCGGTGGCGCAATCCTTCATGATCGCCTTTGCCGCGGCGCGCGTCGCCGATGCCGGAACCCCGGTCCGGTCGACCAAGATTACCCGGAGCGAATGAAGCATGCGTCCTCTTGTCGTCATCGGCAACGTCAACGTCGATCTGATCCTCGGGCCGGCCGCCCCCTGGCCGAAGGCCGGGACGGAAATCATCGTCGATCATGACGAACTACGCGTCGGCGGTTGTGCCGGCAACAGCGCGTTGGCCTGGGATTCGCTTGGCGTCGACTATGCGATTGCCGCGAACACTGGCAACGACCAGTTCGGCACCTGGCTGAAGGACGCTTTTGCCGAGCGGGCCAGCGGCTGGCCCGTCGAAAACGTCGGCACGACACTGTCGGTCGGCATCACCCATCCGGACGGCGAACGCACCTTCTTCACCACCCGCGGGCACCTGCCGCTCTTCAGCTTCGAAGAAGTCCGCGGCATGCTCGACGGTGAGCGCCTGCGTGGCGGCCTTGCGCTGCTTGCCGGTTCGTTCCTGACCGATGCGCTGACCGCTGCCTATGACGATGTCTTCGCCTGGGCCGAGGCGCACGACATTGCCGTCGCGCTCGACACCGGCTGGCCGCTCGACGGCTGGACGGACGCCAACTGTACCGCGACGATCGGCTGGCTGAAACGCTGCCGGCTTGCGCTCTTCAACGAGGTCGAGACGACGACGCTGACCGGCCTTGCCGATCCAGCGGACGCCGCCCGCGCACTGAAGACACATATGCCCGACGACGCGATCGTCGTCGTTAAACGCGGGCCAAACGGGGCACTGGCACTTGGCTCGACAGGAGACATCGTCTCCGTCGCCGCGCCCGCGGTCAAAGTCATCGACACGATCGGCGCGGGCGACGTGTTCAACGCCGGCTTTCTCGCAGCCCTTGCCGCCGGCATGCCGCTCAAGGACAGCCTTCGCACCGGCGTCACCATTGCTTCCGAGGCGATCTCGACGCTGCCGCGCGCTTATGGAAACCCCTTATCCGCCTTTCTTCAGGAGACGACCGCATGAGCGCGCTTGAGATCCGCAACATTCACAAGCGCTACGGCGAAGTCGAGACGCTGAAGGGCATCGACATCGCGCTGGAAAGCGGCGAATTCCTGGTGCTGCTCGGCTCGTCGGGCTGCGGCAAGTCCACCCTGCTCAACATCATCGCCGGCCTTGCCGAGCCGAGTGGCGGCGACATCCGCATTGGAACCCGCTCCATCGTCGGGGTGCACCCCAAGGATCGCGACATCGCCATGGTGTTTCAATCCTACGCCCTCTACCCGAACATGAGCGTCGCCCGCAACATCGGCTTTGGCCTGGAAATGCGCAAGGTTCCGGCGCCCGAGCGCGAAAAGGCGGTCAGCGAAACGGCAAAGCTGCTGCAGATCGAAAACCTGCTTCAGCGCAAGCCGAGCCAGCTCTCCGGCGGCCAGCGCCAGCGTGTCGCCATCGGGCGGGCGCTGGTGCGCAACCCGCAGGTTTTCCTCTTCGACGAACCGCTGTCGAACCTCGACGCCAAGCTGCGCATGGAGATGCGCACGGAACTGAAGCGGCTGCACCAATTGCTGAAGACGACCGTGGTCTATGTCACCCACGACCAGATCGAGGCGATGACGCTCGCCACCCGCATCGCCGTCATGCGCGATGGCCGCATCGAACAGCTCGGGACGCCGGAAGAGATCTATGACCGACCGACGACACTCTACGTCGCCGGTTTTGTCGGCTCGCCGCCCATGAACATTTTCGATGCGGACGTCGCGGAAGGCGGCTTGCGCGTGGGAGACGGCAATGCACCGATCGCAATTCCCGCGCGCTTTCACGGCAAGGTATCGAATGGCCAGCAGGTCAAGGTTGGCATCCGCCCGGAAGCGCTGCGTCTTTCAACCGACGAGGCAAATGCGCCGCGGCTGACGGCGCGCGTGGAAGTGGTCGAGCTGACCGGCCCGGAACTGGTGGTGACGGCGCGCATCGGCGGCGAGCGCATCACCGCGTGCCTGCCGCCGCGCACCCAGCTTGCAATCGATGCCGAGCGGACATTTGCCTTCGACGAAGGCGCCTTGCATCTGTTCGATCCGGAAACCGGGAGATCGCTGCTCGCCTCGTGACACCGAGAGCAACCATATCTTCCGGGCGATCGGCGAAGTCGGCCCCACACCCGCGGCCTCCCCTGCCAAGGCCGGCGCTTAGCAAAAGAGGGCGGAGGCTCCTCGCCGACACTCCCGCGAGTTCATGAAGATCAGCCGGGAGGAAACCTCTTGGCGTAAACCATCTCGTGCGTCGCAATCAGCATGCTTTTTCCGACGTCCGCCAGCCGACTGATCACCTGTATTCTCCCATTTTTTCCTCTAACCATATTCCATTATACTGTACCTAAGTCCCGAATAGCGGATTGACGTTCGGAAAGTCGACGGTCATAACTTGTCAAGGGCGAATGATGTAGCTTCGTCTTATGGAGCGCCCGACAGAAGGAATTGGTGAGCGATGACCGTGCCGATCGAAACCCCCGCCGTGCTGGTGGATATCGAGATTGCCAAGCGGAACATCCGCACGTTCCAAGCCTATGCGGATGCGCACGGCATCCGCGTCCGACCGCATATCAAGACGCACAAGCTGCCACAGATGGCCGAGCTACAGCTGGACGCCGGCGCTGTTGGCATCACCTGCCAGAAGGTGACCGAGGCCGAGGCGATGGTGGACGGCAGTGAGCGGATCGCCGATGTGCTCATCACCTACAACATCCTGGGCAAACCCAAGCTTGCCCGGCTGGAACGTCTCAACCAGCGCATTGCGCTTGCGGTCGTCGCCGACAACGTGACCGTCATCGACGGGCTTTCCGGGCATTTCGCTGGCAAGGAGAAGCCGCTCAGGGTCTTCGTCGAATGCAACACCGGTGCGGACCGTTGTGGGGTGGCGTCGCCCGTGGAGGCCGCGCGTCTGGCCCGCCGGATCAACGATGGCGAGGGCATCGACTTCGCCGGCCTGATGACCTATCCGCCGATTGCCGGCGAGGCAAAAGTCCAAGCTTTCATGAGCGAAGCCAAGTGCCTGATCGAGGCGGACGGCATCGCCGTACCCGCAATCACTTCCGGTGGCACGCCCAGCATGATGCATGCCGCTGGCGTGCCGGTCGCGACCGAATACCGGCCCGGCACCTACATCTACAACGACCGCTCCCTCGTTTCGCGCGGGGTCGCCACCTGGGACGACTGTGCCCTCACGGTGCTTGCCACCGTCGTCTCGGTGCCATCGGAACACCGCGCGATCATCGATGCCGGGAGCAAGGTGCTGACCGCCGACCTCCTGGGTCTGACGGGCTATGGCCATGTGCTTGGCCGCGACGACATCCGGATAGACCAGCTTTCGGAAGAACACGGCCGGCTGGTGAGCGACGGGCCGATCGGTCTGACCGTTGGGCAGCAGTTGCGCATCGTTCCCAACCACGCCTGCGTCGTCACCAACATGGTCGACGCCGTGCATATCGTCGAAGGCGATGAGCCGAAGGCCATTTGGCCGATCGTCGCCCGCGGCCACGTGCTCTAGGATGTTGCCTTAACCGTCGCAACCGCTGTCCAGCTGACCTTTCCAAGGCTCACCGCGCGTCTGCGGGATCGTCGTCTCTGTCGATCGCGTCGTCGAAGCCGCGAGCGGACGGCAGGCCTTCAATCATCAACCCGCAATTTTGATGCCCGCGTCAGAAAGCGCCATGCTATTCTCCGGCCGGCTCTCCAAGCAGGAGATCGGGGCGTCAAACAGGCCTCGGGCAAACCGTTCCTAAAAAACGCTAAATTACGATAGGACATTTCCCGATAGTCACTTCCGGCATGATCAGTTTGCGTTGTTGCAGTCGATTAAATTGATAGTTTTATCTGGTAACCGATGGAGGTCGAGATGGGCTTTGGACGAATTACCGGAATTGTGGGACTGGCAATTGTAGTCGGAGGCCTGCAGCTTGGTGCTGCAAGTGTGGCTTTTGCCGACACGACGATCCTGAACGTGTCCTATGACCCGACACGTGAACTTTACAAGGACTTCAACGCCGCTTTCGCTGAAAAGTGGAAGGCGGACACCGGCGAAACCGTGACGATCCAGACATCGCATGGCGGCTCCGGCAAGCAGGCCCGCTCCGTGATCGACGGTCTGCAGGCTGATGTCGTAACCCTCGCGCTTGAGGCAGATATCGACGCGATCGTCAAGGAAACCGGAAAGATCCCGGCGGACTGGAAGACCAAGTTCGAAAACAACAGCGCACCCTATACGTCGACGATCGTCTTCCTGGTGCGCAAGGGCAATCCGAAAGGCATCAAGGACTGGGGCGATCTCGTCAAGGATGATATCCAGGTGATCACGCCGAACCCGAAGACCTCGGGTGGCGCGCGCTGGAACTTCCTGGCAGCCTGGGCCTACGCTCGTGCTGCCAATGGCGGCGACGACGGCAAGGCACAGGAATTCGTCACCGAGCTGTTCAAGCATGTGCCGGTGCTCGATACCGGTGCGCGTGGCTCGACCACGACATTCGTCCAGCGCGGCCTTGGCGACGTGTTGCTCGCCTGGGAAAACGAAGCCTATCTTTCGCTGGAGGAGCTGGGCCCGGATAATTTCGATATCGTCACGCCGTCGATCTCGATCAAGGCCGAGCCGCCGGTGGCACTTGTCGATGGCAATGTCGATGCCAAGGGCACACGCAAGGTCGCCGAGGCCTATCTCGGTTACCTCTACAGCGATGCCGGCCAGAAGATCGCGGCCAAGCACTACTATCGCCCGTTCAAGCCGGCAGCTGCCGACCCCAAGGACGTCGCGCGATTCGGTGACCTCAAGCTCGTGACCATCGAGGACTTTGGCGGCTGGAAGGAAGCGCAACCGAAGTTCTTCGGCGACGGTGGTCTGTTCGACCAGATCTACAAGCCGGGCCAATAATCGACCCTGTTGAAGCAATGATGCAATCGGCCGGACCATCCGATCCGGCCGATTGTTTTGTCAGGCCCGCATGGGGATTGCGGGTATAATGGGAGCGCCTGGGTTTTCCTCAGGCGCATGGAAGAGGTGAGCTGGATTTGAGAGAGCATGGCCGCAACAGGCGCTGGCGGTTTCGCCAACCGAGCGTGCTTCCCGGGTTCGGTCTGGCGCTCGGCGTCACGCTTTTCTGGCTGGTGCTGATCATCCTCATCCCGCTGTCGGGATTGATCTGGCGCTCGAGCAGCCTCGGCTGGTCGCAGTTCATGACGTTGG
>NZ_MUNW01000054.1 GCF_002002725.1 Sinorhizobium sp. A49
CCACCGTGCCGGCCGAGCCGGCCGGCGCCGTAGCTGTGATCTGCGTATCGCTGTTGATCGTGAAACCGGACGCCGCCGTGGCGCCGAACGTCACCGCCGTGGCGTTGAGGAGATTGGTGCCCGTTATGACCACCAGCGTGCCACCGCCGGTCGGCCCCGAGGCCGGGGCGACCGCCGTTACGGTTGGCTGAGCGTTATAGGTGAAGTTGAGCGTCGCGGGCGTATTTGCTTCCGGAGTCTGATCATCGGCAGCACCGGTAAACATATAACCGGAATAGACATCAGTCTCCGACGACGGCGCGGTCAGTAGTTTAATCTGGAGTGCAGCCGTATTTACATTGAACGTAAATTCATAGACTCCCCCATTGCTTCCAGTTGCGCTCTCTGGGGCAGGAACTCCGGTGTCGTCTACCGCGCCGAGGCCGTATATATTTGTGATATCCGTCGGCACATTGTAGAAACTACTGAAGCTGCCGAACCACAACGTCTCGCACGTGCTGGTATTGATCGTTTGCGTCTGACCAACTGCGGTGAAGGTGACATTCCATGTGCAGGCGGCATGGGCGGAAAGAGCGCTTGCCAGCCAAAACGCTATTGCTATTGCACCGGCACGAACCATGCCGAGAAGAGCCGACTGGATGAGGCGTGACATCACCGCAAGCTCCGGACGCCACACACCTGAGAGACCGTCACGGCCGAGCCGCCAAATAGCGTCGGGGCCTTGCCAGGTCCCAATATCCCATGCCCGCACTTATGTAGTCCCCCAACCACAGCACCGATAAAACAGCTCAGATCAAATTCAGAATATCGAAAGCCGAAACTATCCGGTTTAAATTGTATTCATCGCACAATGCGCGCAGTCCGACTTGGCAGATTCCAAATACGAATGCAACCTGTACACGAAGCGCCTTTTTCGGGGGAATGTCCGCTCTTTGTTCAGTTGTATGGACGAGCCGCACTCATCAGATTGATGGAGCATCACGGCCGGGTTCAGCAGAGCCTCGAGTTAAGGACAAGCGAAATCCGCTCAGTTGAAGCAAGCCGAGGAGCAAGATCAAGATGGGAACCGTCTATCCGGCAACGATCGGTCGGCTGCCGGCGCTCCTGGCCCCGCATCGGCCGCAAGTATCCCGATATCGAGCTGCATATCATGAGCGGTTCGACCAACGACATCATCCGCGGCCTTTAGAACGGCCAGATCTTCATCCGCCCCGCCGAAAACATCGGTTCGCTCCGGTTCTTCTCGATCGCGCATGAGCGTTATCTTCTGGAGATTTGATGATACGTTGGGGCTAATTGCCCTTGTCGTTCGAGGAGACGCAGCAAGACCCTGTTGGCATGGGTGAAATTAGGGAGTTGACCTGGAGGTGGTATGCCCATTTATCACCGTGAAAGAGGTTATTGCAGAAGCGCCAAACCAGCACGGTGAGCAGCCAATCGCGTGGATCGTTGTCGCTGCCATCGCAAACCAACTAGATAACGGCGGGTTTGGTCGTCACGCAGATCCTCGGCAAGCTGTATTCCGGCGAGTAAACGGCCCACGAATGCTATTCGGGCGCGGTCGTCGATGTCCACTTGCCAGACAGGACGAGTGGCGACAGGCTGAGATCGCCGACGACCTGCTCGACCAGTTGGTTCTGCTCCCTTGCGGTGTAGACGACGGCTTCGACTGCGACAATGCCACCCTCGCTCGCAGAGTGACTTTCAAGTCCCCGGAGACGCAGCTTTCGCGCCTCCATCGCCTGCAGCAGGGCTGAGCGCACGACGGCCTCTTCCTGGGCCAGGCATTTCAGCTCGATCATGTAATAACGCTCGACGGCTTCCTTCTCCGGCGCGTGCCGCTCGATCAGCGCGCCGATGCGGGGCATGGTGAGGTTGATCAGGAGAACGAACGCGCAGGCCTCAGACGCCGCAAGCAAATAGCCATAGCCGGCCAGCACGCCGACGGCACCGGTAGACCAGACCGTCGCCGCTCCGCTCAAGCCCCGAACGCTCAGCCCATCACGCATGATCAGGCCGGCCCCGAGAAAGCCGATCCCGGTCACGACCTGCCCGCCCATGCGCACATCCGTGCCGCCGTCGATCAGCATGCCAAGCGAGGTGAAGGCCGCAGCACCCAGCGAAACCAGCGCATGAGTGGTGAGACCCGTGTACCGCTGTCGCCACTGACGCTCCAGCCCGATCACCATACCGAGGAAGGCGGCGATGGCGAGATTGGGCGTGATCGACAGCTCGTTCAGGAGGGTTGATCCAAAAGACGACATTCGCATTTCCTGTTCAGCATGCGCGACAAGGAGAGCCTGAAGGGGCTTGAGCGATTGCTGGCGCGGGTCGATTTAACCGGCTTGCCACAGTACTTGCAAGCGGCTTGCACCCGCCGACAATAGCGCCCGCTAAAGAGAGGTGCGATAACTTCAGTCGCTGCAAATTTGCAGCAAGCCAGCGCCGCATCGGGATCATGGCCAATAGGAAGATTCCGATTGCCGCGTCCACCGCGCGAGGAGGCTGAACCAACATTGTCCCCGCGGCCAATGCGGATGCCGGTATTCTCGTTGCGGCGTAGGCTGCACCCCCGCGCCAATTTCTGTTGGCAGTCTCAAATGCTTGATCCGCTGTTTCGGCGACGCCCTCGAGAAAAAACTCGATTCAAGCGTCGCAAGTGCCGTATTCGCAGGACTTCCTGCAGCACCCGGGAATGGTCGGCCCGGCCCGTGTACCCCTTGCGAAAAGGCTCGACTACCCGAAGATCCCCCCCCCACTTTTTTCCGCTCCCCGGCACGCCTTTACGGCTGCCAAGGTTCGGGCCTTATCGGCTCCAATGAGGAACAACCAACAATGTCAACGGCAAGAATTGCAACCAGGCGCCGTTGTGAACGAACAGCTTCAATACCCGTCTTTGCAGGCGCGACTGTTCCAGCCATTGCGAAGGCGCACGGTTGGACTGCCGACACTATCGACGTCGTCTTCTGGCCCGCGACTTCTACAGCATCACGCAGGACCATTGGACGGCCTGGCGCGAGCTGGGTCTGCGAAATTCCGTCAGCAGGCAGGACCCGGGCGCGTTCGCACGACACATCTTGTTCGCGATTGCAGATCTGATGCAAGCTGCCCGGCAGCCACCCCGTTGCGGCGCGACCGACATGACGGAGATTGAGAGAGTACGCTCCGATCGTGCGGAAGCGCTCAGAACCCGGTCGATGAGGGGGAAGCTGGCATTGAAAGGGCCGGAGCGATATCGTCAGCGCATAGCCGAGCGCGGCGAGATGTTGCTCAGTGTTTTCGCCACGCCGCTTTGCAAACGGGTTCTGTGTTCGTATCTCTTCAAGGCGTCAGACCTTCAATATTTCTTTTTGCGAACGATCTTGTTGCCGCGTGGTCCGCTGATGACAGGTGTTCTGTCACGGTTTTCAGAAACAAGACTTCGCCAGCGTTCTATACGGTCGGCGGCCAAAGTGCCGCTTTTGACAGCTGCCTGAACCGCGCAGCCCGGCTCATGCGCATGGGTACAATCGCGAAATCGGCAACGCGGTGCCAGTTCCGTTATGTCGGAAAAAAGCGTGTCGATCCCGTCGGTGATATCGCTGACGTAAAGTGTTCTTATTCCGGGCGTGTCTATGACCCAGCCGCCGCCCGGAATGGCATGCAGCGAGCGCGCGGTCGTGGTGTGACGGCCTTGCGCGTCATGTTCGCGAATAGTCCCGGTTTTCTGCTTTGAGTCAGATGCAGGTCCGGTCAGCGTGTTCACCAACGTCGATTTGCCTACTCCGGACGATCCGACCAGGGCGATCGTTTGGCCAACGCCGCACCAGGAACTCAACAGGGAGCTTGCATCGGCGGAGCGCCCATTCAGGGCAACGACAGGTAGGTCACGCTGCAAAGCCTCGGCTTTGGCCTGAAATACTCCAACGTCGTCCGCGGTGTCAGCCTTGGTCAACACGATGACCGGTTTGCTGCCCGCCTGGTTGGCCATGATCAGGTAACGTTCCAGCCGGTCAACATTGAAATCGGCGTTGCACGACGTCACGATCAACAGTGTGTCGATGTTGGCAGCAACAAGTTGTTGGCCACGTCCGACTTCCGGGCGTCGCATAAACACGGTTTTCCGGTCAAGCCGGCTGACAAACATGTCGGACTTGGGATCGGCAAGCACCCAATCGCCCACCGCGAAGTCAGCCGTATTGGCATTGGCTGGTAGCTCTAGCCTGACTGACCCCGTGGCGCCCATCGCCTCAATGCGTGCCCGGTGCACCGATGCGACGCGCATGGGTACGAGGTCTTCCTCGGTCGGCTTTACCTGATCCGCAAAAAAGCCAGACCAACCAAGCATTTCCAACGCTGAGTGGAGACAGGAGTTCGTCAAATTTTGCTTCGCATTCATTGACAAAGTTTGCCTTTGATTTTTGCAGGCTTCCTGCCTAGTTGCGCTGATGATCTCGCTTCGGCAAAGAATTTGCGTAAGCAGCGGCCTCGCCGGAGTAGGGAAAATCGTCCCCTAACTGACGGTCACCGTCATAAACTTTGAAGGCGGGTCCATCGACTTCGACGATCTTATACCCATTAACGTATTCAAACTTTGGCGTTTTCCAACCCATAAATGCTCTCCAGTTTCGGTCCAGTGTTTCCGAACTCTGGAATGATGTCCGGCTGTCATACTTCGCCGTCTATCGCCATATCACGTGCCTGCACAAAAGACGAACGAGCCAACACCGGTTCGTATCCCATAAAGAGAATAGATCTGATGGTCGGCTTCAGACACAAAGCGGACATCAGGTGTTTCTAGTTGCACCGGTAGGTGACCTTGGCTCCTTATGCGGACAAAGAATCAAGGTTGATAACTATGTCGATGCTTCTGGTCCCTGGCTTCATGCTCGATGCCGATCTCTGGCGAGATGTGGAGCCAGCATTAACTGAATTCGGGCCTCTGCTTCACGCCGACCTCTCACAAGACAGCACGATCGTCGAGATGGCATACCGCGCTCTATCGGCAGCTTCACCCGAATTTGTGTTGGTCGGTTTCTCTATGGGCGGATACGTCGCGCGAGAAATAGTTCGCCAAGCGCCTGAACGCGTAACCGCGCTCGTTCTGATTGCGACGTCCGCGCGCGGAGATAGTGAAATACAAGTCCAGAGGAAAGCCGCCATCGCTATGCAGAAAGATGTTTCTGGGTTCAAAAGTCTCAGCGCGTCGGCAGTGGCATCCTCGCTGCATCCGAACAACGCAGGTCGGTCGGATTTTATCGCGCGGATTCAGGAGATGGGGCATCGGCTGGGTGGAGAAACGTTTCGGCGACAGTCCCTTCTCGAAAGGAGGGACGAGCGGGATGGCCTTGGAGCGATCAAAACTCCGACCCTCGTTATCGCGGGAGAGCAGGATAAGCTTAGAAGTCGGATGGAAGTCCTTGAGCTTCACCAAGGGCTAGTTGGCTCAGCGTTCGAGACGATCGAGAACACGGGGCACATGATCCCCCTGGAAGAGCCGCATCGTTTAGCGGAGATCATAAGACACTGGCTCAGGCGACAATAAATGCCTGCGATCTTCTCTTAATGTATCGGCTAGAACTGCGCGCGCTGATCCTTCCGCGCCGGTGTCCTCCTAAGACAGCATCTTGAGACCATGTTTCCGGACGATTGAGAGCAGCTTCAATGCGGGGCCGCTCGGCCGCTTCGCGCCTGTTTCCCACTTTTGCACTGTCGATTCACTGGTGTTTAGGTGTCGCGCGAAGACTGGCTGGCTGACATGATTGTTCTCGCGCAGCGCCTTGATCTCGCTTGGCGACAGCTCTTGGGGGATGGACAGGCGAGTCTCATCGAAGGTCTTCATGGTTTCCTTGTCGATGGTGCCTGCCGCATACATATCTTCGACGGCGCTATGGATCGCCTCAAAGGCATCGCTCTTGAACTTGCGCTTAGTCGTCATTGCAAATCTCCAATAGGGCGCCGGTCCCGATTTCGGCATCAAGCTCGGCCTGTGTCTTGCGCCGATAGAGTTCAGCGAGCTTCCGGAAAGCCATGAGCTCGTCGTCATCAATGTTTGCGCGGTCCTTCTTCGCGAACAGATAGGCGAACACCCAGTATTCACCGCCTTTTGCCAGAACGATCGAACGGTGCATGTTATCGTTGAGCCGCTTCTTGAACACGCCGCCACCGAGATCGTCAGCCTGTCCGCGTGCGACTTGCTCAATCGCCTTGCAAAGGGCCCTGTCGGAGATCCGTGCTTTCTTCGCTGCTTGGAAAACCACGCCGTTCTGAAAGTCCGTTCTGACATCGCGTTGCATAGCGCTGGGTGCTATGCCTATCAAGTTTTCGGGAAGATCGCGGAGACTACGCTGCTTCCCATACCTGCTTCCCATACCTGAGTCAGAATCTTGTCAGCAAGCGCTGCTTTGTCCTGTGGCAAGAAGCGGCCGTAATGGCCGGCGACCATCTCCGGGGTATCCCGGACTGCGTAGCTTGCCCGCTGGTAGGATGGCCAGCCTCCAGTGCCACGTGTGATGGACGCCAACCCATCGCCTCCCATTGACGTGGACAATTTTCACAACAATAGGATCAAGCAAGAAATTGTGCTAAGCGCCAGTCAAACAGGAGAATAATCGTGACTGAGCCGACCGTAGCAGACGCAACAAACCGCATTTATGAATCGCTCCAGGCGGACAATGCCGACATCGATGTGCATATCGCGGCCCTCAAGGCAGCGTTGGCGCGGGCGGGATTGAAAGAGGCCGTGTTCGACCCTGCTAAGCTCGTGCAAAACAATCGCTCTGGCAGGAAGCTTATGCAGGCCTACTTTCGCCAGCGCGGCGTGACGGTGAAGTTCTCGGCTTGATGACGCTTCCATTGACGCCAGACAGGCCGCATTAAGAGGGCCGGTTACCCTCAATGGCCTGACACCCAAGTTTTGACCTCAGGCGCGAATTGAAGTGCGGCCTCCGTTCCGGGTGCTGCCCAAGCAATGGCGTACGGGAGACAACGAAATGGCCAAGCTTGGGTCTCGTGAGAAGTCGCGAGCGGTCTAAGCTCAACAGCAGGTTTTAGTTGAGCGCTGCCCATCCCGTTGCCGGAGTTCGGTACGATCGGTGGCAAGGCGTGACGGGCATTGTGCCGTGCTTGTTTTCGTTTGGTGGTTCCAGATCGAATGCAACGATCACTGGAGACCTGCACGCTGACCCCCCATAGCCAACAGGTGCTGACCTCGGCCTCCCACCGAAGAAACTTGCCATGGCCGCTTTGCGGTCCGTGCGGAGCGCTACATGGGCAGGCGAACCGGCGCTGATCTCACGTAGGTTTCAATCAAGTCGACGACATGCTGCCTTCGTTCGACGCCGATCTGTTCCGAGGACAGGTCGACCCCGAATGTGACCGAAAGCGTGTAGCGGCTGGAGATGTGAATGAAGCTCAACGCGACAATCGATATGTAGAGCTGCATGGCATCGATGCCCGGCTGTATGCCGCCGGCGGCCACGCCTCGATCGAGCAGCGTCTGGATCGAATCGATCAACGGCCTGGACGAGCGCGGTATGCTGTCGATCGTGCGAATGAACTCGCCCTGCATCAGGTTCTCTGCAAGGACCATTTTGATGAAGGCGGGCGTTGCCGCCATGTAGTCGTAGGTGAAGGCAGTGAGCGCCGCGATCCCTTCGACCGGATCGCGATCCAAGATATTGAGTCCCGCTTCGTTGCTGCGAAGGTCGTCGTAAACGTCCTGGAGTGCTGCCTTGTAGAGCAGCTCCTTGCTCTGGAAATAATGGTAGAGCATGCGGATGTTGCATCCGGCGCGCTCGACGATGCGGGCGGTGCTGGCGCCGCTCAGGCCGTGCTCGCAGAACTCGGCTATTCCCGCTTCGAGGATGGATCGCCGCGTCGCCTGGGCGTTGCGCGAGCGCGTCCCACTTGTTTCCACCTGATGGTGATCACCGTTTTCCGCGTCACTCATTCTGCATCCACCCTTCATTGTGCCAATCGGCAGAGATCTTTCTACCGCATCCGGTCATCGTGGCAATTGACAACCAAGTAAGTAATAGCATACTTACAAAAATAGAGGAGCGGCTTTTTGCGATGCAGGAGGCAAGCTTGAGAAGCGCCCGCTTGAGGAAGCGGGCGACAGAGGGGAAGGGCTAATGATGAAGGCAATCAAGAGACTTCTGTTGCTGAGCGGCGCGGCTGCAGCGATGGCCGGCGGGGCGGCGCAGCAGGTGCAGGCGCAGAAGGCCGATCAGATCACAGTTGCGATTACGGAGGGGATTACCGGAAACAATCCTTACGCGGATTCCGTGGTGCTCATCGGTTCCATCTGGTGTCAGGTCTATGGCTGCCTCACCCGTTGGGATTTCGAAACGGGCAAGTTCGTTCCCTTCCTGGCTGAGAGCCTGGAACCGGAAGACGATCTGAACTGGATCCTGACGTTGCGCGCAGACTGGAAGCGCCACAATGGCGAGCCGGTCGTTGCTGCGGACGTGGTTCATTCGATCGAGCGCTCGCGCAACGATCCGGAAAGCATGTCGCAAGCCTCGGTCCAGTACATCGAGAAGGCGGAGCCTCTCGACGATCGCCGTCTGCGCATCACGACGACCCAGAAGATGGCGACACTGCCGAACTATCTGGCGACGATGCAGATCACTTCGAAGAAGATCTACGATCAGCATGGCGCCAAGGTCGCTGACCGGGAGCATCCGGTGGGTGCGGGTCCTTATCGCCTCGTCGAGGTCGGCATCGGCAGCCATATCGTCATCGAGCGTGTCGATGATCACCCGATGGTCCAGCCGACCAATCCCAAGCGTATCATCTATCGCATGATGGCCGAGCCTGAGCAGCGGGTGACAGCGCTTGCGAATGGCGAGGTGCAGATTGCCCAGGGCATCCCGCCGCAGCTCGTCAGTCGCGTCCAGCAACTGCCGAACGCGACGGCGGAAATTGTCGATTCCGCCGAAGCGATGTTCATTGCCATGAGCCCCAAGACCGCGCCGTGGGACAATCCGAAAGTGCGCCAGGCGGTCTGCCATTCGATCAACCGCGAAGGCATCGCCAGGGCAATCCTTGGCAATCAGGTGACGCTGCTGAACGGACCGGTGGGCGCGGGCCAGCTCGGTTTCGATCCCGCCTATGTCTCGCCCATCGATTACAATCCGGAGAAGGCGAGGAAGTTGCTGGAGGAGGCCGGCGCCGTTGGCGTGGCCGTCGATCTCTATTCGCCGGTCGGTCGTTACATTGCCGATCGTCAGATCGCCGAGGCGGTCGTCCCGATGCTCCAGGACGTCGGCTTCAAGGCGACGCTCCAGACGCCCGAATGGGCAACGCTGTGGACCAATGTTCAGCGCGGTGAAACCCCATTCTATTATATGGGGCGCGGCAACATGCTCGACCCTTCGCCAGCGCTGGCGCAGTACTTCGAGACCGACGCCTCGCCTCGTCTGAAATATTCCAATCCGGACGTCGATGCACTTCTCCAGGCCGAGCGCCAGGAATTCGATCCTGAAAAGCGCGTTGCCATGCTCTCCAAGGCGATGACGGCGATTACCGAAGATGCGCCGGCCTGCTTCCTGTGGCTGCACAAGCTGAGCTGGGGCGTGGCCAAGGGCGTTGATTACAAGCCGAGCAAGGCCGATCGGGTCAACGGCTGGGAAATCCACCTGCGATAGGCGGGACCACCTTACACGCCGGGGCCGTCTGACGCGTCGCCCCGGCGCCTAATCCTCCTCAAGAGCTCCAAGGATCTCCCATGCTTGGCTATACGCTGAGACGCGTGGCTGGCACCATACCGGTGTTGTTCATGGTCTCGCTTCTGATTTTCGCATTGGTCCAGTTCGCCCCGGGCGATCCGGTGGACATGTTGGTAAGCGACGAGGCGACCGAAGAGGTCAGGCTGGCGATCCGCTCGGCCTGGGGTCTCGATCAGCCTGTTTACGTCCAGTACCTGACCTTCCTCAAGAACGCGGTGATGGGCGATTTTGGCCAATCCTTCCGCTATCGCGAGCCGGTCATGCAACTGATCCTTGAGCGCCTTCCAGCGAGCCTCGAGCTGGCGATCTATTCGACGCTGCTGGCGGTTGCCATCGGCCTTCCCCTCGGCGTCTGGGCGGCCAGCCGGCCCAATTCCCTGGTCGATACGGTTGGCTCGATCGGCGGTTTCTTCGGCATCAGCCTGCCGAACTTCTGGCTCGGTATCCTCTTGATCCTGCTGTTTGCCGGAACCTTCAACCTTCTGCCTTCCGGTGGCCGGGAAACCTGGGGCCTGAATGTCGAACGGGTCACCGGATTTCTGACGATCGATGCGATCATTGCCGGACGTTGGGACGCCCTGTGGGATGCTCTTCGCCACCTTGCGCTTCCCGTCGTGGTCCTTGGCACGAACATGACCGGCATCATCATGCAGATCACTCGCGCCTCCGTGTTGGAGAACCTGCAGGAGGATTATGTCATGACGGCCCGCGCCAAGGGGATGAGCGGACGTGTCGTGTTGTGGCGTCATGCTTTCCGCAACGCGCTTATTGCCGTCATCACGATCATCGGTCTCGAATTCGGCACCCTCATCAGCGGCGCCATCATCGTTGAAACCGTGTTTGCTTGGCCGGGTATCGGCTACCTGCTGCTGCAGGGGATCTCGTTCCGCGACTTCCCGCTGATCACCGGCCTGGTGCTCGTCTATACGACGCTGTTCGTTCTCATCAACCTCGCGATCGACATGATCTACACCATCGTCGATCCGCGCATCCGTATGGGGTGACTAGGATGGTTCGCTCCTCCAAAACTCGAAAGCTCGCAAAGGCGCTAAAATCGCCCAAGGCGGCCTTCAGCCTCGCCGTCATTGCTCTCCTGCTGCTGGCTGCTGCCTTTGCCCCGCTGATCGCGCCATTTGATCCCAATCGTCAGGATCTGATGCTGGCGATGACGCCGCCGCAACTGGCCGGGCCGCATTTCCTCGGCACGGATCACGTCGGGCGCGATATGATGAGCCGCATCATTTACGGTTCGCGCGTCTCGCTCTTGATCGCCGTCGCCGTCGTCCTCTTTTCCGGCGTGGTCGGCGTCACGTTGGGTGTCGTGTCCGGTTACTACGGCGGCCGCGTCGACTCGATCGTCCAGAAATTTCTGGAGGTCGTCTGGGCATTCCCGCCGCTGCTGCTCGCCATCTCCATCGTCGCGTTTCTCGGTCAGGGACTTGGCATCCTGATTGTTGCGCTGGCGTCGCAGCGCTGGATCCCCTATTGCCGCCTTGCCCGCGCCGAAGCCCTGAGCCTGCGCGAGCGGGAGTTCGTTTCTGCCGCCCGTTCGCTTGGCGCCGGCGACGCCAGGATCCTGCGCACGCATATCCTGCCCAACCTCATCCAGTCCGCATTGATCGTTGCCACCTTTGCGATGGCGACGGCGATCATCGCCGAATCCAGCCTGAGTTTTCTCGGTCTCGGCGTGCCGGCGACGACCCCGACCTGGGGCGGCATGTTGTCGGATGCGCGCGCCTATATCAGCACGTCATGGTGGATGGCCCTGTTTCCCGGCCTCTGCATCTTTTGCACCGTTCTCGCCATCAATCTCCTGGGCGATGTCCTGAGAACCCATCTCGATCCCCGTCTGAACCGTGCGTGACGGTTCCACACCCAAGAAGAAGGATTATTGCATTGGTTGAGCGTATCGAAACATCGATGGCGGACGGCGCCCTCAAGAGCATGGCTGTCGTCCACAACGACATGGTCTTCCTTTCAGGCGTCCATGCGACGGATACCAGCGGCGACATCAAGGAGCAGACCCGCGAGGTCTTCAAGACCATCGATCGCCTGCTGGAAGCAGCCGGGTCGAACCAGAAATCGATCTTTGTCGTGCATGTGTGGCTGAAGGACATGCGTTACTTCGGGGCCATGAATTCCGTCTGGAACGAATGGGCAGACACAGCGCATCCGCCGGCACGCACCTGCGTCAGCGGAGAACTCTACCGTTCGGATGTCCTCGTCGAGGCTGTCGTCATCGCCTATCGCGCCTGAGCGACATCCCGAAGGAGAACCCCATGGAACTGAGAGAACTCGGCAAGAAGGACGGTGCCGGCCATCAGCCGCGCATATGTCTCGGCAAGGCTTCCGACACACTGGCCTCCGTGTGCCTGACCGCCCCGGACAAGACAGGCGACCTCAAGGACCAGTCGCTCCAGATACTCAACGCCATCGAGGAATATTTCGAAAGCGTCGGATCGTCGCGCAGAAAGATCCTCATGGTGCAGGTCTGGCTGTTTGACATCAGCGAGTACCCCGCTTTTTGCGAGCTTTGGAACGACTGGATCGATCCCGAGGGCGTGCCTGCCCTTTCTGTTGTGACAGGGCATGCGGCGCGTCGCGACTGTGCGGTCGAAATCCGCGCCTACGCCGCATGCTGATGTTGCAACCAACTGCATAATCTGGAGACGACCGTGACCGAGAACCTGCTTAGCATTTCCGATCTTGCCGTGACGTTTCAGGGTGCGCCAGATGGCGCGTTCGCCGTCAAGGGCATCGACCTGGCGATCGGCCGCGGCGAAGTCGTCGCGATTGTCGGAGAGTCCGGCTCGGGTAAATCGGTCACGGCCAAATCCATCATGCGGCTGGTCGAGTTCATGGGTGCGAAGATCGTGCGTGGCCAGGCGATGCTGAGTGAGCGGGCAGGTGGTGCGACCGATCTCCTCGTCCTGGATGAAGCGCGCATGCAGGAGGTACGGGGCGACCGTGTCGCGATGATCTTCCAGGAGCCGATGACCTCCCTCAATCCCGTCCTGACCATCGGGCAGCAATTGTGCGAGGTGGTTGTCAAGCATCGCAAGGCCGGCCGAAAGGAGGCCGCGGCGATCGCGCTGAACGCGCTGCAGCAGGTTCGCATCCCGGAGCCTGAGCGCCGGCTGAAACAGTATCCACACGAACTGTCGGGTGGAATGCGCCAGCGCGTGATGATCGCCATGGCCATCCTGTGCAAGCCGGACCTGCTGATTGCCGATGAGCCGACGACCGCATTGGACGTCACTGTACAGGCTGAAATTCTGGCACTTTTGAAGACCATTCAGCGAGAGACCGGCATGGCCATTCTGCTGATCACGCATGACATGGGCGTGGTGGCCGAAATCGCCGACAAGGTTGTTGTCATGTTGCGGGGCGAGGTGGTCGAGAGTGGCGACGTGCACGCTATCTTCAATGCGCCGCAGCATGAGTATACCCGCCGCCTGCTCGATGCCGCACCAAAGCTTAGCGCCCGGCTGGGATGTGGCCCTCAAAGCATACCCGAGGCACAGGCACACGCGCCTGACGCCGACACATCCAAGCCGGAGGTCGTCCTCAGTGTGCGCAATCTCGTGACGCGCTTTGCCGTCCGGCAGGGAATGTTCCAGCGTGTCGTCGCAAATGTCCATGCGGTCGAGAGCGTCTCCTTCGACCTGCGGGAGAAGGAGACGCTGTCGCTCGTCGGCGAAAGTGGCTGCGGCAAGTCCACGACCGGCAAGAGCATCATGCGGCTCATCCGCCCGAACGGTGGAGAGGTCCTGCTTCAGGGCCGAAATCTGGAAGGCGTTGGAGCTTCCGAAATGACGCAGATGCGCAAACGCATCCAGATGGTGTTCCAGGACCCCTACGCGTCGCTCAATCCCCGCATGTCGGTCGAGCAGATCGTAGCCGAACCCTTGCGCATCCATCGTATCGGCAGCCCGACTGAAATCCGGGATCGAGTCTTCAGCCTGCTCGACAGGGTTGGCCTGACCCGGGCGCAGGCAAGCCTCTACCCACACCAATTCTCGGGCGGCCAGCGACAGCGCATCTGCATTGCCCGCGCTCTGGCGCTCAATCCTAAGGTGATCATTGCCGACGAACCGGTTTCGGCACTCGACGTTTCCATTCAGGGCCAGATCCTGGACCTGCTTGCCGAAATTCAGGAGGAGTTTGCGATCTCCATCCTGTTCATCTCTCACGACATGGCCGTCGTCGAGCGCGTCAGTGATCGTATCGCCGTGATGTATCTGGGCGAAATCATCGAGATCGGCCCGCGAGACGCCGTCCTGGGCGCGCCCGCCCACCCCTACACACAGCAATTGCTGTCTGCCGTACCGATCGTGCACCCGGATCAGCGCCGCAGCCGCGTATTTGCGGCGCGCGAACTCAGAAGCCCTATACGTCCGCCGGGTTACCGGCATGAAACGCCGCCGATGAAGGCGGTCGGCTTCGAACACTATGCCCGCATAGCCTAGCCATCCTTCGGCCGCGGGCCGGCATCCACCACATGGGTACGCGCTCGGTCCCGCTCGGGATCCGGGCGCAAGCAGCGGTGCCGACATCAGCGTCGACGACAGGACAAACACATGCAGGGCCATTCCGGGTCGCGTTGGACTTTCTTGATTGCCGTAGCTGTCATCGGTCTCAATCTTCGCCCGTTCATCACGAGCATCGGGCCTTTGGCCGAGAGCATTCGCGCCGCCACCGGTCTGAGTTCGCATGGCCTTGCCCTGCTGACGTTCGTGCCCATGGTGCTGATGGGCTGCCTCGCATTCCTCGGCCCGGCCCTGCAACGGCTTTTGGGCGCCCGCCCGTCGGTCATCGCGGGGCTCGTCGTTATCAGTCTCGGGACGTTAATGCGGTTCTTCGTTTCGAGTGCCTGGACCATGGTGGGCACGGCGGCGGTAATCGGGTTCGGCGTTGCGGTGGTGCAAGCCGTCTTCCCGGGCATCATCAAGCGTGAGTTCCCGCAACAGGCGGGTCCCGTCATGGGGCTCTATTCCGCCATGCTGTTAGGCGGCGGCGCGCTCGGCGCGCAGGCCTCTCCCATCCTCATGGAGTTGACGGGAAGCTGGCATCTCGGGCTGGGCGCCCTGGCGTTGCTCGGGCTTGTCGCCGTCATCGTCGCATGGCTCGGCCTGCCGGCCGACCGACTGCGGATGCCCGAAGGCAATGTCGTTAGAACCTTGCTCGGCCGGCCGCGATCGTGGTTGCTCATGGCATTCTTCGGTCTGGTCAACGGCGGTTACACGTCCGTCGTCGTCTGGCTCGCCCCCTCTTATCAGCAGCTTGGCTGGAGCGCCTCGGCGAGCGGCAGCTTGCTTGCCGTCATGGCAATCTGCCAGGCCGCCGCTGCCCTCTTCCTGCCGGCGTTGGCGCACCGGAACGGATCCGACCGCCGGCCATGGCTGTGGCTGACGCTCGGATTCCAGTTTGCGGGTTTTGCCGGTTTTGCGCTTGCGCCTGACCTGGCACCATTTCTTTTCGTCGCCGTGACCGGCTTCGGACTGGGCGGGTGTTTCGCACTGTCACTGGTGGTGGCGCTCGATCATTTCCGCGATCCCGTGCCGGCAGGGGCGCTTTCAGCACTGATGCAAGGCGGAGGCTTCCTTCTTGCCGCCTGCCCACCGTTGATCGTGTCGACCCTGCATGATTGGACAGGCGGGTTTTCAGCCGGCTGGACGTGGCAAATGGCCTGTATCGCAGTCGCGGTCATCTTGACCATGCGCCTTGCGCCGAAAGGTTATGCAGCCGCCATGCGAGGCGCGCCCAAGCCTGCCTGGATCTGCAGATTGTAACAGCGCATCCCTGGGACGGTGAGGTCGCGTCTCGAGAGTATTGCTTGCCCACGCCATATGGCTGCAGGGCTTTGTCGCGTTCCTGGTTCGGCCTGGTTTGGCGGACGGCATTTGCCGGTAAGCTGGCTGAAGCGTTGTTGAAAAACTGTCGTCTACAGCTGCTTTGCGGGCAGCTTGATCGCGTTCGGTCCGATGTTGAGGCCGATCTGCAGGCTGTCGGCGATCCGCCTTGAACGGTCGAGAAAGAAGCTTGCTGCTTCACCGGTGCAATGTTGGAATACGGTTGCCTCGAACATTGAGAGCCAATGCTCAAAGTGTTCAGGTACAAGGTCAAGACCCTGGTGGACGACGTGAGGCCGGCCGCTGTAGCGGCCCGTTTTCAGGGCGATGGACGACCAGAAGTCGACAAGCGTCGACAGATGCAGATCCCAATGCTCGCCGATGCGCGCGTTGAAGATCGGCCCGAGCAAGGGGTCTGGACGGATACGGCCGTAGAAGTCGTGAACAATCGCGCTGATCAGATCTTCGGATATACTGGTTGGAAGCAGCGTCGCACCCATGATGTTTCCATCGATGTCTTCTGATTGGGTCTTCCTTAAGCCTCGATAGCGACGCTGTAAATCGGCGGTCATGCGGCATGCTGTCGTACTGGCGACACCGTGGCGGGACTGCCGAACAACGAATGCTTGCGTCAGCGCAACGAGGGCGTGCCGCCGCGAGCCTAACAAGGGTCAGACAGGTTGCCAGAAGAGCGTCCATCTGCAGGACGATCGGGCACGCAGGAGGGCTCAGCGTGATGATTGAGATGGAAGAGAGGGATCCAACCTTGTGCGATTGCACGATTGAGATCGCCGAGCTGTTGGCCAGCATGCCGGCTGCCGGCGTCGATGGCGGTTCCTTGTTCGATCTTCTTGCCGATCGCCTCGAGACATCGCGTGATCGTCTGCAGCGGCCCGGCCCACTCGCGAAAGAAAATGCTTTATCGGAAAGGGCAGTCCCATGCTGACATTGACGAGCCGGCGAATTCTGCATGTCGAGCGCGATGCCGGCGGCGACTTTTCCGTGCCGGCGGCAACCATGTCTTCGGCGCTGCGTCTGCCGCCGACGGAACTGAGGAACCGCCTCAGCCGCGGAGAAGTCAAGAGCAAGGTTGAGATCGGTCAGGGGGAGCACCTGGGAACATTCAGGCTGACGCTTCGATGCCGCGGTCGCCTCTGGACGGCGACCGTGTCTGCCGACGGCAAGGTGGTCGACGAAGTCTTCTCGTTTGATCGCGAGCGCCTGGCCAACTGGCGCCGCCGTCACGGCAACGCCGGCTAGGCGCCCTCGGCCGTTCAGATCGTCTGCTGTTGCGATCTCTCCTGATGGAAGTTGCGTTTCGACAAAGAACGATCAGGCAAAACGGCTCACGTTCTCAACTGATCAGCGGGTCATGATCCTGTCCCGTCTTAACTTCGCTCGCGGTTGATCACCGCTTGAGGCAGTAGGGAGAACACATTGACTGACTATAACTTGGACACTTCCGTTGGAGCATTTGCATGCGAGCTTCCAGGGGCCGCCGAACTGCTCAGGCAGCACGGTATCAACTTTTGTTGCGGCGGTGAGGTGTCGCTTGCTGAGGCGGCCGCAGATGCCGGGGTCGATGCGGCCCACCTGCTCGCGCGTCTCCAGGCGCTCGAGCTTGAGGCAAGGCGCGAAGCACCGAGTGAGACCAGTGAGCTTATCGCTCATATCCTGGAGCGGTATCATCAGACGCACCGCAACGACTTGGAATGGCTGATCCCGCTCGCCCAGAAGGTAGAACACGTTCACGGTTCGCATCGCTCGGCGCCCCTGGGCCTGGCAGAGGCGCTGGCCGATCTGAAGGATCACCTCCTTCCCCACATGGCGCGGGAGGAGCTTGCTCTGTTTCCCATGATGCGCCATGAGCCGGACCCGGATATCGGGCATTTGATTGCTGGCATGCGGGACGATCATGCAACCGAAAGCCGGAGCCTCGCCACGATCGAGCATTTGACCCATGGCTTTGCGCTTCCGGGCGACGCCTGTCGGTCCTGGACAGCTCTCTATATCGGCGTTGAAAAGTTCTGCGACGATCTTGTCACGCATATGCATCTGGAAAACGAGGTTCTGTTTCCTCGTTTTCCCACCATCGAAGCAGCCCGGTAGTCCTCCTGGCCCAGCGACAGCGCGTTCGGTTGGGTGAGGCTTCCCAACCGAACTGCCCGGCAGTTTCGCCTTTGCCTCACTCGGGAAGGCGTGCCTAAGGCGTTGTTCACGCGCGCTAATCCGCCCCGCGTTTGGGGTCGGGGAACGCTTGCGTCGCATGAAGGCAGCACCGTCGATGAACCTATCGGGCATGGCGGCGGCCAATCTCCATGGTCAATCGTGCCGTCGGCTATCCTCTTGCGGTCATTGTGTCAGGGGAGGGTGGTAGGCCAGCGGCACATTCCACCTTCGAATTGATTTCTTCTCGCGCCGATTACGGGCGAAGCGACGCTAATCTTCCTCAAGTCGGCCTGAAGCGCTGTGCGCGCAATGAATTTTGCTGGGGCCCCTGACTTCGGTCTGACAAGCAGCGGTTGTTTGAGCCAGATCAACGACCATCCTGCGCCAACGTCCCAATGGTCCTGCAACGATTTGCGGGAAACGCCCTGGAATGAAATTCGTCCGTCTTGTCCTTCTGCTCTGTTTTGGCCTTTACTTCGCGGCATCGGCTAGCGCCGCTGCCGTATTGCCGGAGTATCTGCCTTCCGCAACAGCCTCGGATCTTGTGCCGGGAGCGGACGGCTTCGGCGCCGTGCGCGACGACCTGGCGGTCGCCCCGGTGCTGAAGGGCGGCCAGACGGTCGCATGGGTCTTTATCACTTCAGACTTTGTCGGAACGACCGGCTATTCCGGCAAGCCGATCCATACCCTCGTGGCGGTGGACAAGGATGCTAAAATTGTCGGCGTCCGGCTGGTAAAGCACTCGGAGCCCATCGTCCTCATTGGCATTCCCGATGCCAAGGTAAAGGCGCTTGTCGCGGGTTACTCCGGCCTCGATCTCGTCGCCGAGGCGAAGTCCGGTGGCACGACCCATGAAGTCGATATCATCTCGGGCGCGACAGTGACGGTGATGGTCATCGACGATTCGATCGTTCGCTCCGGGCTTAAGGTCGCGCGCGCGCTCGGCCTCGGCGGACTGGCGCCGGAAAGGGCCAATACAGGCCCACGCTTCGAGATCGATCCTGCGGCCGCCGCGCCAGCCGACTGGGTCGAGGCAGAGGGTGACGGCACGCTGCGCCGCCTGTCGCTCGACGTTGCGCAGGTCAACGCTGCTTTCGCCGGCCATCCAGATGAACGCGCCCGCGATCGCGCGATTGGGCAAGCGCCGGAAACCACGTTCATCGAGATGCAGGCGGCACTGGTCTCGGCGCCCCCCATCGCCAAGGCCCTTCTCGGGTCAGCCGGGGAGAAAAACCTGGAGGCATGGCTCGGTGAGGGCGAGCATGCCATCGCCCTCGTGGGGCGCGGCCTCTATTCCTTCAAGGGCTCAGGCTATGTGCGCGGCGGCATCTTCGATCGCATCGTGCTGATCCAGGACGATGTTTCCGTTCGCTTTCGTGATCGCGACCATCGTCGGCTGGGAGCCATTGCGCTCGCCAGCGCGCCGGAATTCAACGAGATGGACCTGTTCCGCATCCCAGCCGGCCTCGGCTTCGACCCGACAAAACCCTTCCGCATCCAGCTCCTGGCGCAGCGAGAGGTCGGGCCGATCGAAAAGGTCTTCCATACATTCGATCTGGGCTATCAGCTTCCGCAGAAATACCTGCGCGCCGTCGCGCCGCCGGCAAAGGACGTTGCCGCTGTTGGGGATCGTGGCGAAGGGGCCGCCCAGGCCGACCTGTGGAAGCGCATCTGGGACGACTCGAAACTGAAGATTGTAGTGCTGGGTGCCATGCTCGTTGTGCTGACGGGCGTGTTCTTCTTCCAGACCTACGCGGTCAGGAACGCTAGGGCGTTCTATATCTTCCGCATCATCTTCCTGATGGTGACGCTGGTTTTCCTCGGCTGGTACGCCAACGCACAGCTTTCCGTCGTCAACCTTATGGCGCTGTTCGGCAGCTTCGTCGCCGGCTTCAGCTGGCAGGCATTCCTGCTGGACCCGCTCACCTTCATCCTGTGGTTTGCCGTTGCAGCTGCACTCCTGTTCTGGGGGCGGGGAGCTTATTGCGGCTGGCTCTGCCCCTTCGGCGCCCTGCAGGAACTGACCAATCAGATCGCGCGCAAGCTGCGCATTCCGCAATGGACGCTGCCCTGGGGACTGCACGAACGGCTATGGCCGATCAAGTACATGATCTTCCTCGGTCTCTTCGGCGTCTCGCTGATCAGTGTCGAGCAGGCCGAGCACCTGGCTGAGATAGAGCCGTTCAAGACCGCGATCATCCTGAAGTTCATTCGTGCCTGGCCGTTCGTGGCCTATGCCGTCGCACTTCTCGTCGCCGGGCTCTTCGTTGAGCGGTTCTATTGCCGCTACCTCTGCCCGCTGGGTGCGGCGCTGGCGATCCCCGCGCGCATCCGAATGTTCGACTGGCTCAAGCGCTACCATGAATGCGGAAACCCCTGCCAGACCTGCTCCAACCAGTGTCCTGTGCAGGCGATCCACCGCACCGGCGAGATCAATCCGAACGAGTGCATCAACTGCTTGCACTGCCAGGTGCTCTATCAGTCCGAAACTGTCTGCCCCGTCGTGATGAAGAAGATGAAGTCGCGGGCCAAGCTTGCGGCAAGCCCGGGCGGTGCGCCGATCCACCAACCCACAGCCAAAGTTTAATCGAAGCCAAGGTTCAAACAAAAAAGGAACCCGATCATGGAATCAAATGAAAACAAGGGACTGAGCCGCCGGGCTCTCTTCAGCGCCACGGCCGGCAGCGCCATCCTGGCCGGCACGGTGGGGCCGGCCGCACTGGGCTTCGGCGCTTCAGGACTGGCTACTCCGGCCCGTGCCGCGACAGGTGCCGACGGCTCGGTCGCACCCGGCAAGCTGGACGATTATTACGGCTTCTGGTCCTCAGGCCAGACGGGCGAGATGCGTATTCTCGGCATTCCCTCGATGCGCGAACTGATGCGGGTTCCGGTGTTCAACCGTTGCTCGGCCACCGGCTGGGGCCAGACCAACGAATCGATCCACATCCACCAGAGAACGATGAGTGAAAAGACGAAGAAGCAGCTTGCCGCCAACGGCAAGAAAATTCACGACAACGGCGACCTGCACCACGTCCATATGTCCTTCACCGACGGCAAATACGACGGCCGCTACCTGTTCATGAACGACAAGGCCAACACGCGCGTTGCGCGCGTGCGCTGCGACGTGATGAAGACAGACGCCATCCTGGAGATCCCCAACGCCAAGGGCATTCACGGCATGCGTCCGCAGAAATGGCCACGTTCGAACTATGTCTTCTGCAATGGCGAGGACGAAGCGCCGCTCGTCAACGACGGCTCCACGATGAAGGATGTTTCGACCTATGTGAACGTCTTTACCGCTGTCGATGCCGACAAGTGGGACGTGGCCTGGCAGGTGAAGGTCTCGGGCAACCTCGACAATTGCGACGCCGACTACGAAGGCAAGTGGGCGTTCTCGACCAGCTACAACTCCGAAATGGGTATGACGCTGGAGGAGATGACCAAATCCGAGATGGACCATGTCGTCGTCTTCAACATCGTCGAGATCGAGAAGGCCATCGCGGCCGGGCAATATGAGGAGATCAACGGCGTCAAGGTGGTGGACGGGCGCAAGGAGGCCAAGTCGCTCTTCACGCGCTACATCCCGATCGCGAACAATCCGCACGGCTGCAACATGGCGCCGGACAGGAAGCACCTGTGCGTCGCCGGCAAGCTCTCACCGACCGTCACCGTGCTGGACGTGACGAAGTTCGACGCCCTGTTCTACGACAATGCCGAGCCGCGCAGCGCTGTGGTGGCGGAG
The DNA here is from genome assembly GCF_002002725.1 of Sinorhizobium sp. A49. GTDB lineage: Bacteria > Pseudomonadota > Alphaproteobacteria > Rhizobiales > Rhizobiaceae > Ensifer. The sequence continues at coordinate 21,477 of NZ_MUNW01000054.1, forward strand.
CCTGAACTGGGCCTCGGCCCGTTGCACACGGCCTTTGACGGGCGCGGCAACGCCTATACCTCGCTCTTCCTCGATAGCCAGGTGGTCAAGTGGAACATAGAGGAGGCGATCCGCGCCTATGCCGGAGAAAAGATCAACCCGATCAAGGACAAGCTCGACGTTCAATACCAGCCCGGCCACCTGAAGACGGTGATGGGCGAGACGCTGGACGCCACAAGCGACTGGCTGGTGTGCCTGTGCAAATTCTCCAAGGACCGGTTCCTGAATGTTGGCCCGCTGAAGCCGGAAAACGATCAGCTGATCGACATTTCCGGTGACAAGATGGTGCTGGTGCACGACGGCCCGAACTTTGCAGAACCGCATGACGCAATCGCCGTCGCCCCCTCTATCCTGCCGAATATCCGCTCGGTCTGGGACCGGAAGGACCCATTGTGGGCCGAAACACGCAAGCAGGCCGAGGCCGATGGCGTCAACATTGACGAATGGACGGACGCGGTGATCCGCGACGGCAACAAGGTTCGCGTCTATCTGACCTCGGTCGCGCCCAGCTTCAGCCAGGAAAGCTTCACGGTGAAGGAGGGCGACGAGATCACGGTCATCGTCACCAATCTCGACGAGATCGACGACCTCACCCACGGTTTCACCATGGGCAACCATGGCGTGGCGATGGAGGTTGGGCCTCAGCAGACGAGTTCCGTCACCTTCGTCGCGGCCAATCCCGGCGTCTACTGGTACTATTGCCAGTGGTTCTGCCATGCCCTGCATATGGAAATGCGCGGACGCATGTTCGTGGAACCGAAGGGCGCCTGATCGATGCGCCTGTCCGTTTTCCTGATCGGCCTTCTTCTCGCCTCGCCGCTCGCAGCGGCGGAGCGCGCGGTCATGCCGGGTACGGGCAGCCTCGCAGCGGCCATCGCCGGGGCTAAATCCGGCGATGTGCTGACACTGACCGACGGGGCCTATTTCGGCCCCGTCACCGTCGACCGGTCCCTCACTATCACCGGCCCTCGCGGAGCGGTGGTCGATGGGATCGGGCAAGGCAGCGTGGTGACGATCACCGCGCCGGACGTGACCTTGTCAGGGTTCACCGTCACCGGCTCGGGTCGTGTGAACCAGGACCTCGATTCCGGTGTGAAGATTGTCCAGGGCGCCGACCGCGCCCGCATAGAAGGACTGCGCGTCATCGACAATATGCACGGCATCGACGTGCACGGCGGTCGCAACGCTAATGTGACCGGGAACGAAATCATCGGCACACGCAGTCCCCGCATGAACGAGCGTGGCAACGGCATCTATGTGTGGAACAGTCCCGGCGCACTGTTGGAGGGCAATGCCATCCGTTACGGTCGCGACGGCATCTTTTCCAACGCCAGCGCCGACAGTGTCTACCGCGGCAACGTCATGCGCGACCTGCGCTTTGCCGTGCACTTCATGTACACCCGCAATACCGAGGTTTCCGACAACATCTCGATCGGCAACCATCTCGGTTTCGCCATTATGTTCTCCAATCGCGCGAAGATCCTGAACAATCTCAGTCTTGGCGACCGCGAGCACGGGCTGATGCTGAACTATGCCAACAATGCCGACGTGTCCGGCAATCTGGTGCGCGGCGGCACGAAGAAATGCCTCTTCATCTACAACGCCCACAAGAATCTGATCTGGGACAACCGGTTCGAGAACTGCGGCATCGGCATCCATTTCACGGCTGGATCGGAGAAGAATGTCCTGACGGGCAACGCCTTCATCGCCAACCGCGAGCAGGTGAAATATGTCGGCACCCGCAACATGGAATGGAGCCATGATGGCCGCGGCAATTTCTGGTCCGACCATCCGGCCTTCGACCTCAACGGCGACGGCATTGCGGACAGTTTCTACCGCCCCAACGACCTGGTGGACCAGATCCTCTGGTCGCAGCCGGCGGCAAGCCTGCTCATCGGCTCGCCCGCCGTGCAGATCGTACGCTGGAGCCAGCGCGATTTCCCCGCCACGCTGCCCGGAGGCGTGCGCGACAGCGTGCCGCTGATGCGGCCCCTGACCATCCCTGTCCCGCTCGAAATCCTTGCCTACGAGGCCGAGGCCGCCGGGCGCTGGACCGAAGGAAACTATGATGACACCGACGCTGACAATCTCTCGGCTCACTAAACGCTTCCAATCGGTGGAAGCGCTGAAGTCCGTCTCCCTGACGCTGGAGCCGGGACGGCGCGCAGCGCTGCTCGGCCATAACGGCGCCGGCAAGTCGACGATGATGAAGATCGTACTTGGTCTCATTCCCTTCGACAGTGGCGAGGTCTCGGTCTGCGGCACTGCCCCTGGCTCGCCTGCTGCGCGGGCGCAGGTGGCGTATTTGCCGGAAAATGCCGCCTTTCACCCGGCCCTGACTGGAGAAGAGCAGGTTCGCCACTATCTCGCGCTGCGTGGCGAAAACCCGCGGCAGGCCATAGAGCTTCTTGCGCGGGTCGGGCTTGGCCATGCCGCGCGGCGGCGGATCGGCACCTATTCCAAGGGCATGCGCCAGCGCGTGGGGTTGGCCCAGACCCTTATCGGCCGCCCGCGTCTCCTGGTGCTGGACGAACCAACCTCGGGTCTCGACCCGGTGTCGCGACGGGACTTCTACGATCTGCTCGACGGGTTGGCCGCCGAGGGAACGGCCATCCTGCTCTCCTCTCACGTGTTGACCGAGGTGGAGGCACGCACCGACCGCATCCTCATCCTGTCCGGTGGGGAACTGGTGGCCGAAGGGACGCTTGCCGATCTTCGGGCCCGCGCTGCGCTCCCGGTCGCTTTTTCCGTTCGCCCGGCGTCCGGCCATTCAGCGGTGCTGGCGGCAACTTTTCCTGAAGGCACACCAGGCGGGGACGGTCTCGTGCGCCTTTGCTGCGCGCAATCGGAAAAACTGCCGCTCCTTGCCCGCATCGCAGCGCTCGGGAACGCCGTTGTCGATCTCGATGTGATCCCGCCCAGCCTTGAGGATATCTACAGCCATTTCAGCCGGAGGGACGGGCAATGAACCGCATCCTTGCCACCGCCATGTGTGAATTCCGCATCGCTTTTCGCAATCGTTGGGTCTCTATTGCCACGGGCATGATGGTGCTGTTCGCTCTGGTTCTGGCCGCCGCCGGCTCGGCCCCGACGGGCGATGTCGGCGTCGACCGGCTCTCCGTGACGGTCGCCTCGCTGACATCGCTTGCGGTCTATCTCGTTCCGTTGCTGGCATTGCTGATGAGTTTCGACGCCGTGGCGGGTGAGGTGGAGCGCGGCACGCTGCCGCTGCTTCTGACCTATCCCGTCTCGCGCCTGCAGATCCTGCTCGGCAAGCTTCTGGCGCATCTCGCAATCCTCGGTCTTGCCGTGACGCTCGGTTATGGCACTGCAGCCTTGGTGGCAGTCTTGTCCGATCCGGAAGCAGTCAACGGGCTCGGCGCGTTGTGGCGGCTGATCTGGTCCTCGGTCCTGCTGGGTGCGACATTTCTCGGCACGGGTTATGCGCTTTCAGCATTGGCGCGACGGCCGTCGGGGGCGGCGGGGCTGGCCATTGCCCTCTGGCTGGTGGCGGTGGTGCTCTACGACCTCGCCCTGTTGGCGCTGATCGTTACGGATGGAGGCGGTGCCTTCACCACACAGGCATTGCCCGCCGCTCTGCTCGCCAACCCGGCCGACGCCTTTCGCGTCTTCAATCTCTCGGCGGCGCAAGCCGTTGCTGCCGCTGGCGGTCTAGGTGGGGCTGCGGGCGCAATCCCGCTCTGGCAATCGGCAGCCTCACTCCTCTTCTGGCCGTTTGCCGCCATTGCACTCGCTGCCGCAGCCTTCCGGAAGGTGACGCCATGAGGAAACGATTTCGCTTCATCCTGCTCGCTGCAGGGCTTGTGCTGCTTGCCGCCTGCAAAGAGCACGCTAGCCAAAGTATCGTGCCCTTGGACATGACGCCCGAGACCCTCGGTCATTACTGTCAGATGAACCTGCTGGAGCATCCCGGCCCGAAGGCCCAGATTTTTCTTGACGGAAGCCCGGCGCCGCTGTTCTTCAGCCAGGTGCGTGACGCCATCGCCTACGCTCGTGGGCCGGAGCAGATTGCGCCGATCCGTGCCATCTATGTCAATGACATGGGGGCTTCAGGGGCAACATGGGACCAGCCGGGTGACGGCAACTGGGTTGCCGCCGATAAGGCGTTCTACGTCGTTGGCTCTGCCCGTCGAGGTGGCATGGGCGCACCTGAAGCCGTGCCCTTTTCGAGCCGCGATGCGGCTGCGGCTTTCGTCCTTGTCGAGGGCGGCCAGGTGCTGGCGCTTGCCAATATTACCGATGCCATGGTTCTGACCCCGGTTGAGACCGGCTCGGAGCAGGGGGCGGACGACGACGATTATCTCGGCCGTGTGCGTGCACTGCCTCATCCAGCCGGAGGTTGATCCCATGATGCTGACCCGACGCCGCCTGATCGCAATTTCCGCAGTCCTGGCAACTGTGCCCGGTGCAGCCCGCGCCAAGACCGCACCCCGCTTCTGGACTGGCCAGGCGCTTGGCGCGCGTGCCTCTATCCGGATTGATCACCCTGATGCTGACGTCATCGTCACGCGCGTGATGGCCGAGGTAGATCGCCTGGAAAACATCCTCAGTCTCTATCGTCCGCACAGTGCGCTTTCACGGCTGAACCGCGATGGTCACCTTGCTGCCCCGCCCTTCGAGCTGCTGGAATGTCTGTCACTGGCCGGCGCCGTGTATCGGGCGAGCGATGGCCGGTTCGATCCGACTGTGCAGCCGCTCTGGCGGCTCTGGGCCGAATCCGGCGTAAACGGGAAGCGACCGGATGCGGCGGCTGTCGAACGAACTCGGGCCGATACTGGCTGGGGCAAGGTGAAGCTTGAAGCTGCGGCGATCACTCTGCATCCAGGTATGGCGCTGACGCTGAATGGGATCGGTCAAGGATATGTCGCCGACCGGGTCGCCGTGCTTCTGAATGCTGAGGGGCTGACCAACGTCCTGATCGACACAGGCGAATTGCGTGCCCTCGGGGGACGGCCGGAGGGTGGCGAGTGGCCGGTGCGATTGGAAACGGGGGAGCGCCTGACGTTGCGCCAACGCGCACTGGCCACCTCCGCACCTCTCGGTACAACCTTCGATCAGGCCGGGAGAGACGGTCATATCCTCGATCCTGCGACCGGGGTGCCCGCGCCAGCGAACTGGTGCTCTGTCTCGGTGTCTGCCGCTTCCGCCGCCATAGCCGATGCACTCGCGACAGCCGCTTGCCTCCTGCCGGACGATGGATCGATCCTCGCCATGATCGGGCATTTTGAAGGTGCGCGCTTGGAAGGGCTGTCTCGCCTGTCTTCGAAAGCGGTGCGGCGGCAGAATAGAGCTTGAGCGCCGCCTCGATTTCCACATCCTGGTGGGCCAGGACGTCAAAACTGCCAATCTTCAGGATTGTCTTCGTACCGTTTACCGTCGAGGTGGAGAACTCGGGACCGGATCGTCACGGCGTCCTTTTGCCAGAATGTCGGTGATGCCCTCCGATTGGCAAGATCGTGCCGACGAATGAAGCCGGGATTGCCGCAAGCAGGCTGACGATCGCCTTCCTCTGCAAACTCTCCTTAGAGACGATCTTGCCACAGCACTGGCAGCGATTGCTTGACCTGCACAACGAACGGGCAACCTGCTGCGCTCGCGTGCCGTATTCTCCGGCAATTCGTTGCACTCGCCCAGGGGTCGAACGCGGTGAAGCGAGGATGTTACGGGTGGCCCGGCTTTTGCTTTCCTCTTTCTGAAGCACGAACTCAAGGGTTGGGCAGACGATGTGGAATGGATTGCTGCTATCGCTGTTGCTGAGCGTTTCGATGGGGTTCAGTTTCAAGGGGGCAACCTGCGGATTGAGCGGACGTGTTGAGGACGAGCGCGGCAATGCGGTTCGGGCAACGGTTGCGACAACCGTCGGCCTGACTGCGCTCGGTCTGGTGTTCAGCTATCAGGGCCTCTGGTTTGGCGGCGCGGCGGTGGTGTTTGGAATTGGGTTTTCGCACCTCGCCGCCCGTCTGGTTCCGCAGACGGTCTCGCTCGTCATCTCGACTGTGGCTCTCTATTCCTACCTGCAACTGGCGGGACCATGGGTTTCGACCGTTTGACCGCCGGTCGGAAACCGCCGCTGTTTCGAGCATAGGCCTTATGTTCGCAACCGCGTCCGTGCCTCGGTCACGATCGCGTCCATGGCAATGTCATGCCATTGCGGACGGATGCTCTCAATCTTCTGCAGTTCGAAACCCACGCCGATCACAAGGGGCTTTGGTTTGAGGCCGGCGAGGGTGCGGTCATAATAACCGCCGCCATAGCCAAGGCGGAAACCGTCTTCGTCGAAACCCACCACAGGCGCGATCACGATCGAGGGTTTGAGATCCTGCCCGCTTGCCGGTATCGGTATGCCCCACACGCCCCTTTCCAGCGGTTCGCCCTGTCGCCACGACCGGAAACTCAACGGCCTTGCTTTTGCGACGACAACCGGCAACAGGCATTGCGCGCCACGGGCGTCGAGCACGTTCATCCATGGGCGCAGATCCGGTTCGCCGCGAAACGGCCAGTATAGCGCGACCGCCTTGCCCGCGACCTCAGGTGCGATGGAATCGATCGCTTCCTGGATCGCCTTCGTCAACTTTGCACGTTCGCCAGCGAGTAGCGCTTGTCTTGAGCTGATCAGCGCTTGGCGCTGTTGCTCGCGCCATTCGTAGGTCGAAATCGGCTTGGCCAGGTCATGACCCGTTTTGACAGGATCCACATCGTTCATAACACATGGAGCCGACGAGCAGGTCGGCGGAATGTCGTCCTCATTGTTCCGTGTCACGATCGCCTGCCTTTCTCCAGATCCAGCGAAGTTTCGAAATTCTGTTCCGGTTGCCGTCTTGATTATCGTTTCGATATTGAGAACAATAAAGCTGCTTCATTCCTTCTGCAGGCTAATAATGGACTTCATGAGCCTCGAGATTTTTCTGGCAGTCGCCGAGCATACCAGCGTGACGCGCGCGGCCATGGCGGCGGACCGTGCACCGTCAAACGTCACGAACCGCATTCGTGCACTGGAAGAGGAGCTTGGGGTCGAACTCTTCAGTCGTGAAGGCAAGAAGATGACGTTGACGCGTGAAGGCCGGCTGTTCCGTTCCTATGCCAGCCGTTTGATCGCGCTTGGCGAGGAGGCGCGCCGCGCGCTGAAGCCGACCCACATGCCCGATACGCTGCGTGTCGGCAGCATGGAAAGCACAGCCGCTGCTCGCCTGCCGCAGGTCTTGCAGGCATTCAAACTGGCACATCCGAATGTGTCCGTGCGGCTGACGATGGGATCTTCCGAGGAACTGACGCGGGCCGTCCTTGCCGAGGAGATCGACTGCGCTCTCATCGCATCCATGCCGGCCGATATCGTCGAGCCACGGTCAGACCTGCTCGATGATCTCGAGGCTGCGCCGATCTACCATGAGGAAGTGCTCATCGTTCTGCCGGCCTCCCACCCGCCCATCACGGCGGTTGCCGACGTGCGTGTCGCCTGCCTGGCGGCGCTTGAGCCCGGCTGCACCTACCGGCGTGTGGCAGAACAATGGACCAGATCAGCCGGAACGATCACCACCACGGAAGTCTCGTCCTACCATGCGATATTGGCAAGCGTCGCTGCGGGTGACGCGATCGGCGTGGTCCCAAGATCGGTGTTTGATCTGATGGATTGGCCGGGGGAGGTCGGGATTTACCCGTTGCGCGATGTTGAGACGCTGCTTATCTCCCGCAAGGGGGAGCGCTCCCCGGCGATCGCGAACCTGCATCAGGCGCTGCTCGGCAATCCCGGCCGCCCCGCAGACTGATCATTTCCCTCGTGCAATCGGCGATCCCGATTTCGAAAGCACTGCCAGCAACGGATACTTCCATGGTCGATTCACCGAATATCGAGCCGCCCGCGAGGGCGCGTCGCCGCTTCTTCGTGCCAATCCTTGCTGGGGCAACATTGCGCGAGCGCCTGGTCGGGTGCCTTGGGGCGCTGGCCGGCATTCTGTTGACCGGCATGATCAGCGGCAGCGTCTTTGGCGCTGGTGCCAGCCTTCCCTTGATCGTGGCGCCAATGGGAGCATCTGCCGTTCTGCTGTTCGCCGTGCCGGCCAGCCCACTGGCTCAACCCTGGTCAATCATCGGGGGCAATACGATCTCGGCCTTTGTTGGCGTCCTGTCGGCGATGTTCGTGCCGGACCCGCTGATCGCGACCGGTATCGGGGTTGCACTCGCAATTGCGGCCATGTCGTTTGCACGCTGCCTCCATCCGCCAGGCGGGGCAGCCGCTTTGACCGCGGTCCTTGGAGGTCCCGTCGTTGCGAGTTGGGGGCTTTGGTTTCCGCTGGTCCCGGTTGCGCTGAACTCCTGCCTGCTGGTTGGGCTCGGCGTCCTGTTTCACAAGCTTGCGAAGCGTAACTATCCGCATGTCCCGCTGCCCGTTTCAAATACGCATCAGACAGTCGACCCACCGTCGGACCGGCGTGTCGGTTTTACCGGTGCAGACGTCGACGCTGCTCTCGAGGCATTGGAGGAGACATTCGACATCAGTCGTGACGATCTCGAGCGGCTGTTGCGGCAGGTCGAGCTGCAGGCGGTCAAACGGGCGACACCACACATCCTGTGCAGGGATATCATGTCGCGCGACGTCATCAGCGTAGGCAACATCGACAACAGCGAACTGGCGCGCTCGCTTCTGCTCAAGCACAATGTCCGAGTGCTGCCGGTCAAGGACGGTGACGGCCGGCTCGTCGGTACCGTCGGGCTCAGAGAGCTTTCAGAAGCCGGTGGCATGCTTTCGGACAATCTCGCGGTTCCAGTGACCGCTGGGGCGGATGACCGGGCAATGAGCCTTCTGCCCGCCTTGACCAGCGGCAGAATTCACGCCGTCATCATCGTCGACGATCACCACCAAGTCTTGGGCCTGATTTCGCAAACCGATCTGCTGGCGGCTGCGGCAAGAGCCATCCTCGAGAGCGGGGTCGCCGGCAACCAGGTGGCATAAATCCACCGGGACGGGCGATAGAAGGCCCTCCTGGCTGCGATCTCGGTGATCGTCCTGCCGGCGGTTCCCTCCGGTGTTCATCCGCAGCCTTCAGATCGCATGACGCTGGCACGGCAACCAAATGGCGCGCAATTCATGGTGTAGGCGCAACGGTCTACGCCTGTCCTCCGTCTGAGCTTTGTGCCGGCAAGTGGCAATGGGCACGTCACCGGCATGACATGGCAGCCGCGCGAATTCTTGTCAGTCATTTACGCAAACTTGTTATACAGATTTGACAAGTAGTCCGCGATCTGTCTAAGTATGTGTCATACAGGGTGGCGCGGGCAACCGGCCATATCAGCATACCGGAGGAACAATGATCATCACCGACATCGAGGTGCGAGTCTTCCGCACGACGACGCGCCGCCATTCTGATAGTGCCGGTCACGCGCATCCGGGCCCGCCGCATCAGGTGGAGCAGGCAATGCTCACTGTGCGCACGGAAGATGGTCATGAGGGGCACTCCTTCACTGCGCCCGAAATCGTCCGCCCGCATCTGATCGAGAAATTCGTGAAAAAGGTCCTCATCGGCCAGGATCACCGGGATCGCGAGAGGCTGTGGCAGGATCTCGCCCACTGGCAGCGCGGCTCCGCCGCGCAACTCACAGACCGCACGCTTGCGGTCGTCGATTGCGCGCTGTGGGACCTGGCAGGCAGAACACTCAATCAACCTGTATACAAGTTGATCGGCGGTTACCGCGACAAGGTGCTGGCTTATGGCTCCATCATGTGCGGTGATGAGTTGGAAAATGGCCTGGCGACACCAGAGGATTACGGTCGTTTCGCCGAGACGCTGGTCAAGCGCGGTTACAAGGGTATCAAGCTGCACACCTGGATGCCGCCGGTCAGTTGGGCTCCAGATGTGAAGATGGATATCAAGGCCTGCGCAGCTGTTCGCGAGGCCGTGGGTCCGAACATCCGCCTCATGATCGATGCCTTCCACTGGTATTCTCGAACCGACGCGCTCGAACTTGGGCGCGGCCTTGAAAAGCTCGGCTTCGACTGGATCGAGGAGCCGATGGATGAGCAGTCGCTCTCTTCCTACAAGTGGCTTGCGGACAATCTCGACATTCCCGTGGTCGGTCCGGAAAGTGCGGCCGGCAAGCACTGGCACCGCGCCGAATGGATCAAGGCCGGCGCCTGCGACATACTTCGCACCGGCGTCAACGACGTCGGCGGCATTACGCCTGCCCTGAAGACCATGCATCTGGCCGAGGCCTTCGGGATGGAATGTGAGGTGCACGGCAACACCGCGATGAACCTCCACGTGGTGGCCGCTACCAAGAACTGCCGCTGGTACGAGCGCGGCCTGTTGCACCCGTTCCTCGAATATGACGACGGCCACGACTATCTGAAGTCGCTCTCCGATCCGATGGATCGGGACGGGTTTGTCCATGTGCCAGATCGGCCGGGGCTCGGCGAGGACATCGACTTGGAATTCATCGAGAACAACCGCGTACGGTGACGAGCGAGGTGATTGGGCAATGAAGACCGTTCTCGCCTTCGGCGACAGTCTGACCTGGGGTGCGGATCCGAAAACAGGTCTGCGTCATCCGTCCGAGAGCCGCTGGCCTGACGTTCTCGGTCGGGAACTCGGCGGAGCGGCAAAGATCATATCGGAAGGGCTCGGCGGGCGCACCACCTGCTACGACGACCATGCCGGCCCCGCCTGCCGCAATGGCGCCAAGGCGCTGGAGGTGGCGCTTGCCAGCCACATGCCGCTCGATCTGGTGATCGTCATGCTCGGCACCAACGACATCAAGCCGGTGCATGGCGGACGCGCGGAAGGGGCCGTTTCCGGCATGCGCCGCCTGGCGCAGATCGTAGACACCTTTCCTTACAAACCGAGCGGGGCGAAGCCGAAAGTTCTGATCGTCGCGCCGCCGCCGTGTTCGCCCGGCCCAGGCGGGCACCCGGCGGCCGGCCGAAGCGTTGCGGAATCCGAGCGGCTTTCCCCGCTTTACCGCAAGCTCGCCACCGAACTCGGCCACGCGTTCTTCGATGCAGGCGCCGTCGCCCGTGGATCTGAGATCGATGGCGTGCACCTGGAAGCTGCCGCGACCGCCGCCATCGGACGGGCACTCGCAGCCCCCGTCGGCGCAATTCTAGCCTGATCCGTTTCAACGCCTGCGGAGGAGCAGGCGTGCGGGTCGTGAAACTGGTAGGCCGAAATCCGAAAGAGACGGCCGCAAAGGAGGAAGTATATGAGACACTTTTTTGTAAAAGCCGCGCTCGGCGCGCTTCTCGCCACGGCCGCGCCGATCGGCGTACTCGCCGAGACGCCCGCCGACCAGTTGGTCGTCGCAACCACCATGAGCAACATTCTTACGCTCGATCCCGCTGCCATCACCGGCCGCGAGACCGTGCAGGTGCTCAACAACATCTATGACACGCTGGTCGTCCTTTCGCCGCAGGACCGTAGCGTCCAGCCGCGCCTTGCCGAGCGCTGGGAAATTGCCGAGGATCGCAAGTCGATCCGCTTTCACCTGCGTGCCGATGCGACGTTTGCCTCCGGCAATCCCGTTACCGCCGGCGATGTCGCCTGGAGCCTGAAGCGACTGCTCGCCCGCAATCTGGCGCAGTCGTCCTTCCTCAAGACCCGTGGCTTCACGCTCGAGGATGCCGACAAGGCGTTCGTGGCCGAAGACGACCACACCTTTGTGATCAACCTGGCGAAGCCCGATGACCCGAACCTGCTCTTGATGATCCTGGCGCAAAACGGTCCCGGCTCCATTCTCGACAGCAAGACGGCACTCGAAAACGAGAAGGACGGTGACCTCGGTGCCGCATGGCTGACACTGAATTCAGCCGGCTCCGGTCCCTTTACGCTGAAGCAGTGGAAGTCGAACGAATACATCATCCTTGCCCGCAACGACGACTACTGGGGCGAAAAGGCCGCGATGAAGCGCGTCTTGATGCGCCATTTGCCGGAATCCCAGTCGCAGCGGCTGCTCTTGGAAAAGGGTGATATCGATGTCGCCTATTCCCTTCAGGCACCGGATCTGAAGTCGCTGGAGGCCGACAAGGCGATTACCATCGCATCGACGCCGGGCTCGGGGTTCTACTATCTCAGCGTCTCGATGAAGGACGAGCGCTTCGCCAACAAGAAGGTCCGCGAGGCTCTGCGTTACCTGATCGACTACGAAGGCCTCGACAAGGCGGTGATGCCCTATTACGGCAAGTTGCACCAGCGGCCGTTGTCGACCGGCGTTCTCGGTGCGCTGCCGGACGAGGGCTACAAGCTGGACGTGGAGAAGGCAAAGGCCCTGCTCGCCGAAGCCGGCTACCCCGACGGTTTCAAGACAACGCTCAGGGTTCTCTCCGAAGATCCGTTCATGAAGGCAGCGACGGCGATCCAGAACACGCTCGGCCAGGCCGGCATCCAGGCGGAACTCATCAGCGGTTCGGGCGACCAGATCTACGGCGCGATGCGGGAGAGAAACTTCGAATTGCTGGTCGGCCGCGGCGGCGGCGGTCAGCAACCGCACCCGGACAACAACCTGCGTTCCATCGCCTATAATCCCGACAATTCCGACGATGCAAAGCTGACCAACTACCAGAGCTGGCGCACCAGTTTCTACGACGAGAAGCTCAACAAGCTGATCGAGGAAGCATTGGTCGAGCGCGATCCGGCCAAGCAGGCCAAGCTCTATGAAGGTGTGCAGGGCTATATGGATGAGGCGGTCATGTCGATCCAGCCCTTCTCCGAAGTGATCGACACCGCCGCCTATCGCAGCGACGTCAAGGGTATGATCGTCAGCCCGTGGCTTTCACGTTTCGAGGGCGTGACCAAGGAACGCTGAAAACATCACCCGTCTGAGTCTTCGAAAAACCGAGAGGCGCGTGCCGGCACGCGCCTTTCTTGCGTTTCGACGAGGCTGGATCCGATAATGGTTCCAGCGTGTGACGTCGCTCGACGGACAGATATCTCTCCCTTGCAAGTGGATTTCCTCGAGGCCGGAGTGGCCCGATGGGGCCTCCCGTCGGGCACATCCCGGCTGGTTCCGTTCTCAGGCAAGCCTCGATGCCGGAACGCATTTTCCGTACGCGGCTATGTTGAGAACGCAGCGGTATTCGATGGCAATCGGTGTTCAGCCCGCATGCGGACATCGCGACGAGCTTGACCTTCAGGTTGCATGTAAGCCGCTTCACCGGCATTGTCCTCTAACAAACCAAGGAGGGCTCATGCCAAAGGTCGTTGGAATTGGCGGTGTGTTCTTCAGGGCGGCGGACCCGGCTCGGCTAGCGGAATGGTACGAGAGGCACCTTGGTGTTGATGACCTGCATAAGTCCGTGTGGCAGCAAGAGGCGGGAACGACGATCTTTGGGCCTTTCTCTCAGAACACCGATTATTTTGGACGAAGAGAACAACAATGGATGATCAACTTCCGGGTCGATGACCTGGATGGGCTGCTGGCAAACCTCACGGCAAGCGGGATCGCGGTGGAAACGCGGGCGGAGTGGGATTCGGAAGTCGGTCGCTTTGCCCGGATCCACGATCCCGAAGGCAATCCGATCGAGCTATGGGAGCCTACGAAGGAATGACGGCGAATGCACCGGCCAATCCATGCTCGGCGAGTGCAAACGAGGTCTGAGCTGGCCCGAAGATAACTGCTCTTGGCGCCTAAATGCAGCGCAGATTTTGCGCGGGCATCTCGTCTGAGCTCAGTGCGCGTTTTCGTATTCGAGCGAGGCGCCGATGAGTTCCCGGGCGTAAGGGTGGGTGGCGCCGTTTGCGGGGATCGCATCACGCGGCAGCACTTCGGTGATTTCTCCGTGCAGCATGACGGCAAAACGGTCGCACATATGGTCGACCACCGCCAGATCGTGCGTGACCATGATGTAGGTGAAGCCGCGCTCTTCGCGCAGGCGCTGCAGCAGGTTCAGGATCTCGGCCTGCACCGACACATCGAGCGCCGACGTGGGCTCGTCCAGAAGCAGGAGCGAAGGCTCCAGGATGAGCGCGCGGGCGATGGCGACCCGCTGTCTCTGACCACCGGAAAGCTGGTGGGGAAAGCGATCGAGGAAGGAAACGGGAAGGCCGACATCGGTGATTGCCTTGCGCATGCGCTCTTCGCGGTCGCCGAGCTTGTGGATCACCAGAGGCTCGGAGAGCACGGTGCGCACCGACTGGCGCGGATGCAGCGAGCCGTACGGATCCTGAAACACCATCTGCAGCGTGCGGCAGCGCTCGATGAGCGGCATCTCGCGCACCGACTTGCCGTCGATAAGGATGTCGCCCGTCCAGATGTCGGTCAGCATGGAGATGCACCGCAACACGGTGGACTTTCCCGAGCCGCTTTCGCCGACGAGCCCGAAGCATTCGCCGGGGCTGACCGAAAAGCCGACGCTTGGTAAGACCCTGACGGCGGCAGGGCCGGTGCCGAAGGTGATGGACACGTCGCGAGTTTCGACGGAAACGGACATCAGGCTTTCTCCTCCAGCCATTCGGGTTGGCGGTCGAGCACGGCGAGCGGCGCACGGCCCCCGCCAATGCGCGGCTGGGCTGCCAACAGCCCACGTGTATAGGGATGTTCCGCCTTGTCGAGGTCGCGGGCGGCGAGTGTTTCGACAACCCGGCCGGCATACATGATGAGAACGCGGTCGCAGAAATTGCGCACCAGGTTCAGGTCGTGGCTGATCATGATGAGGCCGATGCCGCGGTCGCGCACGAGACCATCGAGGATGTTCAGCACCTGCAGCCGGACGGTGACATCGAGCGCCGAGGTGGGTTCGTCGGCGATGACAAGGTCCGGATCGGCCAACAGCATCATGGCGATCATCACACGCTGGCCCATGCCGCCGGATATTTCATGCGGGTATTGGTCATAGACCCGTTTCGGGTCACGAATCTTGACTGCCTCGAGCATAATGAGAGCCTTGTCACGGGACTCTGCCTTCGAGCACTTGAAGTGGCGCAGATAGGTCTCGGCAACCTGGTCGCCGACGCGCCGGATCGGGTTGAGCGAGAACTTGGGATCCTGAAGGATCATCGACATGCGACGGCCGCGGACTTTCAGCATCTCCTTTTCGGAGAGCGTCAGCAGGTCTTGTTCTCCAAAACGCAGCGTGTCAGCCGTGATCGTGGCGCCGGGCAGAAGGCGGAGCAGCGCACGCCCGACTGTGGACTTGCCTGAACCGGATTCGCCGACGATGCCAAGCCGTTCGCGGCCGAGCGTGAAGGAGACCCCACGGACGGCTTCAGACGAAGCGCCGCCATAGCGAATACGCAGATTTTCGAGTTCGAGAATCGGCTTTTCCATCAGGCTTACCTCCGGTTCATCTGCTTGGGATCGAGCGCATCGCGCAATCCATCGCCGAGCAGGTTGAATGCAAGGCTTACTGTCAGGATCGAGATGCCCGGGAAGGTGACAAGCCACCAACTGTCCAGCATGTAGCGGCGACCCGTCGCGATCATCGCGCCCCATTCGGGCAGCGGCGGCTGGGCGCCGAGACCGAGGAACCCGAGACCGGCGGCCGTGAGGATGACGGTTGCCATGTTGAGCGTCAGCCGGATGAGGACCGAAGGCAGGCACATGGGCATGATCGACTTGAAGATGATGCGCGCGGGCGATGCCCCCTGCAGCCTTGCGGCGGAGATATAGTCGGCCTTGCGGAAGGTCATTGCCTCGGCGCGGGCAAGCCGTGCGATCGGCGGCCAGGAGGTAAGCGCGATGGCGACGATGGCGTTGTTGAGGCTTGGCCCCAGCGCGGCGACGAAGGCGAGCGACAGAATGAGGCTCGGAAACGACAGGAAAATGTCGGTGATGCGCATCATCACCGTATCGACCTTGCCGCCGAGATAGCCTGCGGTGGTGCCGATGATGAGGCCGATGGGGCCGACGACAATCGACACCAGGAAGATGATCGTCAGCGTGATGCGCGCGCCCCAGACAAGGCGGCTGAAGATGTCGCGGCCAAGCTCGTCGGTTCCGAAGAGGTGCCCATTGCCCGGCGCCTGCAGCGTCAGGGCGAGGTCCTGCGCATAGGGCTCATGGGTGGCGATCAGCGGCGCGAAGGCGGCGACCAGGACGAGCAGCGTCAGCACGGCAAGGCCGAAGGCTGATGTCGGGCTCTTCAGGAGGAACAGTACGATGTTTTTCAGCGCAAGAATCGGAGCCGGCAGACGGAAGGTGGTTTCGGTGCTTGTCGACATCAGCGTGTCCTCGGGTCGAAGATGCGGTATAGAACATCGGACAGAAGATTGAGCCCGATGAAGATGACGCCGACGATCAGCACGCAGGTCATGACGGCATTCATATCGCCGGTGATGAGATTGTTGGTGAGGTATTGGCCAAACCCCGGCCATGCAAAAACCGTCTCGATCAACACGGCGCCTTCGAGCAGCGAACCGTAGGCGAGCGCGATGATCGTGACGAGCTGGACGCGAATGTTGATGAAGGCGTGTTGCCATATGGTCTGATTGCGCGAAAGTCCCTTCACTCTGGCCGTCGTCACATACTCCTGGCCGAGCTGGTCGAGCATGAAGCTGCGGGTCATGCGGGTGATGTAGGCGGAAGACGAGTAGCCGAGCAGGGTTGCCGGCAGAATGATATGGTTCACCGCCGACCAGAACACATCCATTTCGCCGGCAATCAAGCTGTCGATCAGGAGGAAGCCGGTGCGCTCATCGACGAGGCCGATATAGAACTGGTCCATCCGCCCGCTGCCGCCGACCAATCCAAAATGGGCATAGAAGACGATAAGAGCGATCATGCCCGTCCAGAAAATCGGCATGGAATGCCCGAAGAGACTGAAGACGCGCACGACATGGTCGGGCCAACGGTCCTTGTTGACGGCTGCGAACACGCCAAGTGGTACGCCGAGCCCCGCTCCGATGAGAATGGCGAAGGTGGCGAGTTCGATGGTCGCCGGCATGACATGCAGGATATCCTGGATGACGGGTTGGCCGGTACGGATCGAAGTGCCGAAGTTGCCGGTGAAGACGTCGCGGAGGTAATAGAAGAACTGTTCCCAAAGCGGGCGGTCGAGACCGAGCGAGCGATACACCTGTTCATAGGTCTCACGGGTCGCATCTTCGCCAATGATGGCGCGGACAGGATCGGCGGGCATCAGCCGGCCGATGAAGAAGGTCAGGAGAAGCAGGCCGAGCAGCGTGACCGCAATGGTCCCGATCTGCCCGGCCGCGCCATAGAAGCGTATGCGACGGTGTGACATGATTCCTCCGTTTGTCATTCGCCAGACGGTGCGGCGGTACAGGCTCCTATCCTGTATGACAACTTAACGAAATCTGTCACAGGCTGTTTGTGCTGTCAAGCCAATCCAGTCAAAGGAAGTCGTCGCGTCTCGGTGTGAAGCAGTCGATAAGCTCTCCCGCCTCCAGGCATTGGCAGCCGTGCTCGGTGTCTCCGGGGATGACGAGACTGTCGCCAGCTTTCAACTCGTGGGCTTCTCCGCCGCGGAAAAAGCGAAAGCGGCCACGTGCGACATAGGTCGATTGCACGTGCGGATGACGATGTAGCCTGCCTTCGGCGCCGCTTTCGAAGCGGAAGGACACGACCATGATCTCTGGTGAGTGGGAAAGCACCTGGCGGGTGATGCCGGTGTCAGTTGGGGTAATGGGAAAGGCGGGAAGGGTCATGGATGCCTCGTTGATGGTGTATGACACCATTAGCATACATGTACTGGCATCTGTATGACAAGCTACGACAGGTTAATATCTTCCGGGGACAGGGTGCGGGAGCGAAGCAGGAACTTGTAGCGATCGAGGCTGCCGCGAAGATGGGCGCGCATGCGCTCGCGCGCTGTTTCCGCGTTGCCTTCGATGATGGCGTCGACGATCAGACCGTGTTCCTCCTGAAGATGGAGGTTGTAGTCCTTCGGGCGCGAGCCGGGGGCGGAGCCCTGCAGTTCGCCGCGCGGGATGATGCCGGATCGGATCAGCTGGAGAAATTCCGGGAAACGGCGATTTTGAGTGGCCTCGGCGATGGCGAGATGCAGTTCGAAATCCGCGTCCCGTGTAGGGCTTCCTGTCGCCAGGCATTCGCCAACGTGATGGTGGGCCTCCAGAATCGCTTCAATCTGTGCGGCGGAACGGCGCGATGCCGCAAGTCCTGCCGATTCGACCTCGAAGACCGTCCTGAGTTCCAGAAGCTCGATCACCGAAGAAATCCGTTCGGTGGTCAGATCCTTGAATGGCTGTTTCTTGCCCTCTGAGGTCTCGAGCGCGAAGATGCCCGCACCCTTGCGTGCCTCCACCAGGCCGTCGGCTCGCAGAATGGCGATCGCCTCACGGACCACGGTACGGCTGACGGAGTACTCGCGGGTCAGCGCGCTTTCGCTCGGAAGCCGGTCGCCTGGTTTGAATACGCCATCGGTCAGCTCGCGACGCAGGTCGGTGCTGATCTTCGCAGCCAGCGACGTGCCTCTGGCGTGATTGTTCTCGGCTTCCATTTCTGCTTCACCTGCATTGAACCTGTCTGGCATGTTATCGGTTATCTGTCCGAATGCAAGGGTGGGCTGTTTTAACCTGTACTCTAGCGCGATGTTCGCAGTATGGCGCGATAGCGCGCCTGGCTATTCTTTAGGTGGGTGCGCATGGCGGCGCGAGCTGCCGTTTCGTCGCCATTCTGTATGGCGACGAGGATCGCTTCATGTTCCTCCGAGAGCCGCTCGATGTCGGCGGGGGGGAGGGCGGCCTCCTCGCCGCTCTCGGTCACCGCGCGGCGGGGAATGAGCGTCGGGCCGAGCATCTGCAAGAATTCGCCGAAGCGCGGATTGTTGGTCGCCTGGGCAATCGCGATATGAAAGGCGAAATCGGCCTCAGCGCTCGGTCGGCCTTTGGCCGAACTCGTGCGGAACGCGTCGAGAGCTTCGATGATCTTTTCTTCCTGACCCGGCGAGCGACGCAGCGCGGCAAGGCCCGCCGCATCGCCCTCAACCGCCGTTCGAAGTTCGAGCATTTCGATCAGCGACGACACGCGGGCAAGGTCGACATTCTGAAACGGACGGCGCTCGGTCAAGGCGGGATCGAGAACAAAGACACCCGCGCCCTGGCGCGGCTCCACCAGCCCATCGGAACGAAGTGCGGCGATCGCCTCGCGCACCACCGTGCGGCTCACGCCGAAGTCCTGCGTCAGCTGTGCTTCCGAGGGAAGTCGGTCGCCGGGCTTGTGGTCCCCCTTGGCAATGCGCGCACGAAGCGCATCGGCAACCTTTACCACCAGCGTCGTGGCCTGCTGGGGAGCCGTATCTTGTGCGGTTGCTTTTGTCATGCACTGAGCCATTCGGTGAGTGAGGCGGTCATCCGCTCTTGATGGTGGATACGCCATTGCCGGGCAATGGCGCAATCCATTGCTAGATCGATTTCAGGTCCTCACATAACAGCACCTCCGGAATGTTCTGGTAGGAGACCGGCCTGAGGAACCTTCGGATCGAGAGCGTCCCGACGGACGTCGCGCCGAAGTTGGTAGAGGCGGGATAAGGGCCGCCATGGACCATGGCGTCGCAGACTTCGACGCCGGTCGGATAACCATTTGCCAGGACGCGACCTGCCTTGCGCTCAAGGATCGGCAGCAGCCTGCGCGCCAACTGCGTGTCGGCTTCATCGAGATGCAGCGTGGCGGTGAGCTGACCCACGAAGCTTTTCGCGACGGCGACCATTTCCTCGTTCGTCTCGACCGTGACGATCAAGCCGAGCGGACCGAATACCTCTTCGGCAAGCACGTGGTTAGAGAGCCAGTCCTTGGCGGAAACGCGGAAGAGGTAGGGCGTGGCGTTGCGCAGATCACAGGCGGTGGTCAGGACCTCGCGCACGCCTGCGCCCACAGCGATGCGCACGCTTCCCTCGCGATAGGCCTTCGCCATACCGTCTGTCAGCATGACCTGGGGGCCAACCTCGGCAAGCACGGTGCGGGTCGCCTCGGCGAATGCGTCCGCTTGGTCGGAAAGGATCACGGCGATGCCGGGATTGGTGCAGAACTGGCCGGCCCCCATGGTCAGTGAGTTCGCCCATCCCCTTGCGATCTGAGGCCCTCGGGCCTTCGCCGCTTCCGGCAAGATGAACATCGGGTTCACCGAACCGAGTTCGCCGAAGAAGGGAATGGGTTCGGGGCGTGAAACGCAGAGATCGAAGAGTGCGCGACCGCCAACAAGCGAGCCGGTAAAGCCGACCGCCTTGATGAGTGGGTGTGTGACGAGCGCCGTGCCGACGTCGCGGCGGCCGCCCTGGATCAGCGAGAATACGCCTGGATGGATCCCGCTTTTCCGGATGGCGGCCTCTGCGGCCTCGGCCACGATCTCGCTGGTGCCGGGGTGGGCGGAGTGCCCCTTGACGACGACCGGGCAGCCGGCGGCAAGCGCCGAGGCGGTGTCGCCGCCCATGGTCGAAAAGGCGAGCGGAAAGTTAGACGCGCCGAAGACGGCGACGGGACCGATGGGGCGCTGCAGGAGGCGAATATCGGGCCGGTGCAGGGGTGTGCGGTTCGGTAGTGCCTCGTCATGGCGCCGGTCGAGGTATTCGCCCTTGCGTATGTGGGAGGCAAACAGGCGCAATTGCCCCGTCGTTCGGCCGCGCTCGCCCTCCAGGCGGGCCGCGGGCAGGCCCGTCTCCGAAGTGCCGATCTCGGTAATTTGGTCGCCGCGGACGTCGATCTCCTCGGCAATGGCGTCGAGGAAGGCGGCGCGTGTCTCGCGTGAAGAATAGCCGTATGACCAGAAGGCTTCTTCGGCGGCCTCGGCGGCCTTGTTCACCAGATCGACCGTACCGACGGAAAATTCGAAGGCATCGCCGTGGGAAGGCTCGCTGCGGAACGTGGGCTGCGTAGCGAGCCATTCGCCCGCAACTAGATGTTTGCCATGCGGCACATAGGTCATTCTTTACTCCTTGAAGATCGGATTATCGACGAAGCCGCCGCCCTGGAAGCGGACCATCGGGTCGCTCGACGCGGGTTTCGGGGTGTGGGTTGCGATGCGCGCGCGGTAGGGTTCGGCATTCTCCTTGGGCTTCCAGCCCAGCCAGCCGAGATGCGAGTTGTCCCACCAGCCGGCGTCGTTGGCGGAGCTGCCCCAGATGACCGGGCAACCAAGCGTCGGCGCGCGGAAGATGGCCTTGACCATCGCGGCGAAATCGTCATGGGAAAGCCAGGTCGACAACATGCGGTAATTGATAGGTTCCGGCGCGCAGGAGCCGATGCGCACCAGCGCCGTCTCCTGCCCGAACTTGTCGAAATACATGCGGGCCAGCGCCTCGCCAAAGCATTTCGAAACACCATAGAGCCCGTCCGGGCGAAAGGGCGCGTCCGGCCCGAGGCGCTCGGTCTGTGGGTAGTAGCCGATGGTGTGATTGGAACTGGCAAAGACGATGCGCGGTCGGCCGTGGGCGCGGGCAGCCTCATAGAGATTGTAAAGACCGACGATGTTGCCGCCGACAATCTGGTTGAACGGCCGCTCGACGGAAACGCCGCCGAGGTGGACAATGCCGTCGCAACCGGAGACCATCTCATGCACTGCGGCCGCATCGGACAGGTCGCAGGCCATGGTCTCCTCATTCTGCTCAGGATGATCCAGAGGTGCAAGATCTGCGAGGCGAATGGTTTTGGCGAGCGGTGCAAGGCGTTTGCGCATCACCTGGCCGAGCTGGCCGGCCGCGCCGGTGATCAATAGGCGTCTCAATTCCGATTTCCTTTTATAAATCGCGGCACTGCCCAGTGCATGCATGCGCCGATGTCAGGCGACATCGGCCGCAGGAAAAACGCTGCTGCGCGCTCCGACCTGATCGCGGTGAAGAGCGGTTGATCCTGATGAAGCGTCGGCCTTCCAGCCGACGCTCCGCGCCCAAAGGTCCCATGATCGCCTGACCCCGAACATTTTCGCGTCGCTCCAGCGGGCATCTTGACCTCGACAAACATATCATACAATAACGGTAACATATATGATATGTAGTCCACAACATGATGGAGGAAATTAATGCTGACCGTTGAAACAAGGCAGGCCGTCAATCCGGAATACGCCAAGACGCTCGATACCTCGGGGCTTCGCAAGCATTTCTTGGCGCAGGAGATGTTTAAAACCGGAGAGATCCGGCTGATCTACACCCACTATGACCGTTTCGTGATCGGGGGGGCGGTGCCCGGCGAGAAGCCGTTGACGCTGAACAAGGTGGAGGAAACAAAGACCCCGTCATTCCTCGATCGCCGTGAAATGGGCATCGTCAATATCGGCGAGACTGGAGCCGTGACGGCGGGCGGGCATGCCTACACCTTGAACCGTGGCGACGTCCTCTATCTGGGCGCCGGTTCGGGTGCCGTGACCTTTTCCGGCGGTGGCCGGTTCTACATCACGTCCTGCCCCGCGCATCGCAGCCTGCCGGCACGCCTCATCACTGCTTCCGAAAGCAAGGAAGTGAAAATGGGCGCGTCGGAAACCTCCAACAAGCGCACCATCAACCAGTTCATCCACCCGCTTGTGATGGAGAGTTGCCAGCTGGTTCTCGGTTACACGACGCTTGAGGACGGCTCCGTCTGGAACACCATTCCCTCGCATATCCATGACCGCCGCATGGAGGCCTACCTCTATTTCGGCATGGACGAAAAGTCACGGGTGCTCCACCTGATGGGTGAGCCCCAGGAGACGCGTCACCTGTTCATCTCGAACGAGGAGGGTGCGCTTTCTCCGCCCTGGTCCATCCATTCCGGCGCGGGTATCGGCTCGTACACGTTCATCTGGGCCATGGCCGGAGACAATGTCGACTACACCGACATGGACTTCATTCAGCCGAAGGATCTCAAATGATAAATTCCTTTTCGCTTCAAGGACGTAAGGCTCTTGTCACCGGCTCCAACACCGGCCTTGGCCAAGCGATTGCGGTTGGCCTCGCCGCCGCAGGGGCGGAGGTCCTGTGCGCTGCCCGTCGTGCGCCCGACGAGACGCTGGATCTGATCGCAAAGGCCGGCGGCAAGGCTGGTGGCCTTTCCCTCGACTTTACCGATCCCATGGCCGCACGGGACATCTTCCGGGATCAGGGCATCGACATCCTGGTCAACAACGCTGGCATCATTCGGCGCGCTGACGCGGTCGACTTTACCGAAGACGACTGGGATGCGGTGATCGATGTAAACCTGAAGGCGCTCTTCTTCACAACGCAGGCATTCGCAAAGGAATTGCTGGCCAAAGGGCGCCCGGGGAAAGTCGTCAATATCGCTTCGCTGCTTTCGTTCCAGGGCGGGATCCGCGTCCCGTCCTACACCGCTGCGAAGCACGGCGTCGCCGGCCTCACCAAGCTGCTCGCAAACGAATGGGCGGCCAGGGGCATCAATGTCAACGCCGTTGCGCCCGGCTATATCGAAACAAACAACACTGAAGCACTTCGTGCCGACGCTGGCCGCAACAAGGCAATCCTCGAGCGCATTCCGGCCAATCGATGGGGTCGACCAGAGGACATCGCCGGTGCGGTTGTCTTCCTGTCTTCGGCGGCAGCGGACTACGTGCACGGCGCCATTCTCAACGTCGACGGTGGCTGGCTGTCGCGGTGATCCGTCAAGTGAGTTGGTTATCATATAACTTGTATGATAACTTATTGACATAGGTATTATGTGTAGCTAAGTGTGCATCTGAAGCATGCACAGAGGAAAACGCAAATGAACCCTGAACACATCAAGGCTGCTCTCGGCTCCGGCCTTCTCTCCTTCCCGGTCACGCATTTCGACGCTGAAGGGCGCTTTGCACCGGAAAGCTACAAGGCGCATGTCGAATGGCTTGCCGGCTACGACGCTCCGGTGCTTTTCGCAGCCGGCGGCACCGGGGAATTCTTCTCGCTGAAGCCGGATGAGATTCCGGGTGTGGTCGCCGCCGCCAAGGAAGCGGCAGGAGAAACAGCCATCGTTTCGGGTTGTGGCTATGGCACCGATATCGCCGTCGATATCGCCCGCTCGGTCGAAAAGGTCGGCGCCGACGGCATCCTGCTTTTGCCGCACTACCTGATCGACGCGCCTCAGGAGGGCCTCTACGCCCACATCAAGAAGGTCTGCCAGTCGGTCGGTATCGGCGTCATGGTCTATAACCGTGACAATTCGGTGCTGCAGGCCGATACGCTTGCCCGGCTTTGCGACGAGTGCCCCAACCTGATCGGCTTCAAGGACGGCACGGGCGACATCGGCCTGCTGCGCCAGGTCACCGCAAAGATGGGTGATCGCCTGATGTATCTGGGCGGCATGCCCACGGCAGAACTCTTTGCCGAAGCCTATCTCGGTGCCGGCGTCACCACCTACTCGTCTGCCGTGTTCAACTTCGTGCCCGGTCTTGCCAACGAGTTCTACGTGGCCCTTCGCGCCGGCGATCACTCCACCTGCGCCCGCATCCTGACGGATTTCTTCTATCCGTTCATGGCGATCCGCAATCGGGCCAAGGGCTATGCCGTCTCGGCGGTCAAGGCAGGCGTGCGGCTGCAGGGCTTCCACGCCGGTCCGGTGCGGGCACCGTTGGTGGATCTGACCGATGACGAGCTTACCATGCTCGACGCCCTTATCGGCGTACACAAGCGCAAGGCCTGACACGGCGAACTCCGGAGGAACTCGATGAAGATCACCGCTGTTCGCACGCATCTCCTGGAACACCGGCTCGACACGCCGTTCGAAAGCGCCTCGATGCGCTTTGACCGGCGCGCCCATGTGCTGGTGGAGATCGAATGCGATGACGGGACGACCGGCTGGGGCGAATGCCTCGGCCCGGCCCGGCCCAATGCGGCGGTGGTCGCAGCCTATTCCAATTGGCTGATCGGTCAGGACCCGCGCCAGACCGAGAAGATTTGGGCGGTGCTTTACAACGCACTGCGCGATCAGGGCCAGCGCGGTCTGACCATCACCGCGCTGTCGGGCATCGACATTGCGCTCTGGGACATCAAGGGCAAGCACTATGGCGCCTCGATCTCCATGCTGCTCGGCGGGCGCTGGCGCGAAAGTGTGCGCGCCTATGCGACCGGCAGCTTCAAGCGCGACGGCGTCGACCGGATATCGGACAACGCCAATGAAATGGCGGAGCGACGCGCGCAGGGGTTCCATGCCTGCAAGATCAAGATTGGTTTCGGTGTCGACGAGGATCTGAGCGTCATCCGCGCAGTGCGCGAGGCGATCGGCTCCGACATGCGGCTGATGATCGACGCCAACCACGGCTACACCGTCACCGAAGCAATCCGGCTTGGCAAGGCAGCCGCGGAATACGATATCGACTGGTTCGAGGAACCGGTGGTGCCCGAGCAACTCTCGGCCTATCGCGAGATCCGGACATCTCAGCCCATCCCGGTCGCCGGCGGCGAGACCTGGCATACGCGCCATGGCATGTGGTCTGCCCTCCAGAGTGGTGCCGTCGATATACTCCAGCCTGACCTTTGCGGCTGCGGCGGGTTTTCCGAGGCTCAGAAGGTCGCAAGCCTGGCGACACTTCATGGCGTCCGGATCGTGCCGCATGTCTGGGGGACAGGCGTGCAGATCGCCGCTGCGCTGCAATTCATGGCGGCGATGGTACCTGATCCGGTCCGCGCCAATCCGATCGAGCCGATCATGGAGTTCGATCGCACGGAAAACCCGTTCCGTCAGGCGGTACTCACGGCGCCGCTGGAAGCGGTCAACGGCGTGGTCGCCATTCCGGATGGGCCCGGCCTCGGGATAGAGGTCAATCGCAAGGCGCTCGTCGAATTCAAGATGCCGGGCACCTGACGAAGGATGTCCGCCCGCACCCGTTGGAATACCAAGCCAATCCGGTCACATCCCGTCTTAAGCCCGTCGCTTCTCCATTGCGCCGGCCCTGGCTAGACGGATTTCCTGTTCCGGTTCATCGAGCTGCAGCAAATCGCCGTGCCGGCTCTGGTGAACCCTGTTCATATGACCGCGCGGGCTGAGCCCGAGTGTTCGCTTGAACATGCGCGAGAAATAGTAGGGGTCGCTATAGCCGACTTCCGCCGCCGCGGCCGCCACCGAAAGCCCCCCTTCGAGAAAATGCATGGCGCGCTCCATGCGCTTGAGTTCCTGGTACTTGCGCGGTGTGCGGCCCACCCGCTTCTGGAACTCGCGCAGGAAATAATCGGCGTTATAGGGCGAGGCGTCGACAGCTTTCGCCGCAATCTCCGGATCGAGCGGATGGGCCGAGATCATCGTTGCCGCCTTCATCACCGCAAGGTCGATCGCGTCTGCCCCCTCCGGCTGATAGGTGGCATGGTCTCGCCAGCCGAGAAAGGCATCCTCGATGAAGGCGATGAGCAGGACCATGAAAAGGTGATGCTGGCCGAGCGAGACGGAGGACGGGGGGGCGCTCTGGCGATAGTGGCGGGCGATAGGCTCGAGCAACGACCAACGGCTCAGTTGCAGTTTTGGTCTCATGTTCATCTGCGCGATCAGGTTATGGCGACCATAGATGTCGAGCGTAAAGTGCTGCGCTACGCCGACATAGGTTTCACGCCCTTCGTTCCAGCCGACGAAGCGTTGGCCGGCGCCGATCAACATCGCGTCGCCCGGCTCCATGACGTGTGGCTCGCCGTCGATCAGGTAGTGGCCGCGGCCCTCGAGGCAGATAATGAGATCGTCAACCGGGTTGGACTTGTCGATCCTCCAGGTCTGCGAGTGCTCCATGCGGATCGCCGCGCGCGTCAGATTGAGCGCCAACGCAGCCGGCGGAATGGCCGAGAGAATTCCACCTTCGATTTCGTCCATCTTTTTCCTTCCCTTTGTGAATTCATTCTGATCTGAAAATGCGAGAATGTCACCGCATAAACCGCGTCTTCTGGGGAGGAGATCGGTTCGTGGGATAGGTGGGGGCGTTGCCGCTCACATTTCCTGCACCGAATTAGGAGCCTGATTTGTACAAAATTGCATCTAATCTCACTGCGCTCAGGTGCTGCCCGGGAGGGTGGCCATGAAGATGCAGCGGCTTTTGGGGCTAGGCTATCTCACCCCCTATATCGTCGGCCTCTTGGTCTTTACGGCGATCCCGTTCATCGGATCGTTGTATCTGAGCTTCACCAGCTACGACCTGATGAGCGAGCCGCGTTGGACGGGGCTCGCCAACTATGAGCGGCTGTTCACGCGCGATCGCACCTTCATCAAATCGCTAAATGTGACGCTACTCTACGTGTTCCTGACGGTGCCTTTGAAGCTCGCTTTTGCGCTCTTCATTGCGGCGATCCTCAATTACAAGCTGATGTTCATCGGCCTGTTTCGGACCGCGTTCTACGTTCCGTCGATCCTCGGCGGCTCGATCGCTATTGCCGTTCTCTGGCGTTACATCTTCGCCACGGAAGGCCTTGCCAACATGGCATTGGCAACGCTCGGTCTTTCCCCGGTCGACTGGTTCGGTGATCCGACCAACGCGCTATTCACCATCACGCTTTTGCGCTGCTGGCAGTTCGGTTCAGCCATGGTGATCTTCCTTGCCGCGCTGCAGTCGATCGACAAGTCGCTCTACGAAGCGGCAGCCATCGACGGCGCAGGCAAGGTGCGCACCTTCTTCTTCATCACGTTGCCATTGCTGACGCCGGTCATCTTCTTCAACCTCATCATGCAGATGGTTCAGGCGTTCCAGGAGTTCAACGGCCCCTACATCATCACCCAGGGCGGCCCCCTGAAGTCCACCTATCTGCTGCCGCTCTACATTTACGATGAGGCCTTCAAGAAGTTCAACATGGGCTACGCGTCGTCCATCGCCTGGGTCCTCTTCGCCATCATAACCGTACTCACCCTCGTCGCCTTCTGGTCTTCCAAGAAGTGGGTTTTCTACGCCGGCGACAAGCGGAGCTGATCTGACATGACCGATCTTACCTTCAACGACCGCCAGGCCGCGCGCCGCGCAAGGCTCAGACTGATCTCGACGGCGATCCGCTACATCCTTCTTTTCGCGGTCGGCTTCGTGATGCTCTATCCGCTGATCTGGCTGGTCGGCGCTAGCTTCAAGACGAACTCGGAGATCTTTGCAGGTGCCGGCTTTCTGCCGGAGAATCCGACCGCCGACGGCTACATCAAGGGCTGGCAGACATCGACGCCCTACACGTTCGGGCGCTTCTTCTGGAATTCGTTCCTGATCATCCTGCCGAAGGTGATCGGCACGGCCATCTCCTGCACGCTGGCAGCCTATGCCTTCGCTCGGTTCGATTTTCCTTTTAAGAAGATCCTGTTCGGCTCGGTGATCGCGATCCTGCTTTTGCCCAACGTCGTCACCCGCATTCCGCAGTATATCCTGTTCCGCGACCTTGGCTGGCTCGACAGCTTCCTGCCGCTCTGGGTTCCCTCGGCGCTCGCCGGTGACGTTTTCTTCGTTTTCATGCTGGTGCAATTCCTGCGCTCGTTGCCGACGGACATGGAGGAGGCGGCGCGGGTCGATGGGGCCAACAGCCTCCAGACCCTGATCTACATCGTCGTGCCGATGCTCGCTCCGGCTTTGATCTCGGTGTGCCTGTTCCAGTTCATGTGGACCATGAACGACTTCCTCGGGCCGCTGATCTACCTGTCCTCGGTGGACAAGTATCCGGTCAGTCTCGCCCTCAAGCTTTCCATCGACACGACGGAAGCGTTCGAATGGAACCGCATCCTGGCGATGTCGGTGCTCACGATCGCTCCGGCGTTGATCGTCTTCTTCGCCGCGCAGAAATATTTCATCGAAGGGATCTCCTCCGGGGGGATCAAGGGCTGACCATGGCTAAGGTTCAACTGAAAAATCTCGAAAAGGTCTATGGCAACGCCTTCAAGGCGGTCCATGGCATCAACCTCGATATCGACGATGGCGAGTTCATGGTCTTTGTCGGTCCGTCCGGCTGCGCCAAGTCGACGACATTGCGCATGGTTGCGGGACTTGAGGAGATTTCCGGCGGGGAGGTCGTCATTGGCGATCGACGTGTCAACGATCTGCCACCCGGCAAGCGCTCGATCGCCATGGTGTTCCAGAACTACGCGCTCTATCCGCACATGAAGGTGAGAGGCAATCTGGCCTTCGGACTGAAAATCGCCGGGAAACCCAAGGCGGAGATCGATGCCGCGATCGAACGTGTCGCCAGGATTCTCGAGATCGAACCCTTGCTCGACCGGCTTCCCAAGCAGCTCTCGGGCGGCCAGGCCCAGCGCGTCGCACTCGGGCGTGCGCTGATCAAGAAGCCGGGCGTTTTTCTGTTCGACGAGCCGCTGTCCAACCTCGACGCAAAATTGCGCGCCTCTATGCGGGTTCGCATCACCGATCTGCACCGGCAGCTGAAAGCAGAGGGTCTGTCGTCGACGGTCATCTACGTGACGCATGACCAGACCGAGGCGATGACGATGGGCGACCGCATCTGCGTGATGCAGGCGGGGCACATCATGCAGGTTGCGACGCCGAAGGAACTCTATGAACGTCCGGCGAACCTGTTTGTCGCGGGGTTCATCGGCAGCCCTGAGATGAACCTCATCGATGCCAGGCTCGATGGCGCCACCTTCTCGATCGGCAACCAGAGCATGCCGCTCGGAGCGCATTTGGAGGGCCGGCTTTCGGCGCACCCGGCGGAGGCTGTGGTGGGCATGCGCCCGCAGCACCTTTCGCTTGCCGCCGACGGTCCCGCCGCCTTCACGGCGAAACTCGCCAATGCGGAGTTCATGGGCCACGAAGTCTATCTCCATGCCGACCTGGAGGGCCACAGGGTCGTCAGCGTCGTTGGTGCGGCCGATTTCGAAGCGCTGGGGCGCTCGGAGACGATCCGCCTGCGTCCCGACCTGGAACGATTGCACATTTTCGACAAGACCGACGGCCGCAACGTCTCGCTTTGAGGAGGCAACGTTGAGCCCTGTATCAACACGGAGGAGAACCATGAAGACCGCGAGAATCTTAGCTGCATTGACCGGCGTCGCCTATGGCGCGCTTTCGCTCGGCGCCACCGCTCAGGCGGCCGAATTGCGCATGGCGTGGTGGGGCGGCGACAGCCGGCACGTCGCCACCCAGAAGGCGACAGCTGCCTGTGGCCAGAAATACGGGCACACCGTCAAGGGTGAGTTCACCGGTTTCGACGGTTATCTCGAAAAGCTGACCACCCAGATGGCCGGCAGGACCGAGTCAGACATCGTTCAGGTCAACTGGCCATGGCTGCCGCTGTTTTCCAAGAACGGCGAAGGTTTCGCCGATCTGCGCACGTTGAAGGCGATCGATCTGACCAACTGGACGGAGGGCGATCTCGCCGCAGGCTCGATGAACGGGGTGCTGCAGGGACTATCCGTCTCGACGACGGGTCGTGTCTTCTTCTTCAACGCGACCACCTTTGAAAAGGCCGGCGTCGATATCCCTAAGAATTGGGACGAATTCTTCGCCGCGACAGCGACCATCAAGGACAAGCTCGGCAAGGACCACTACACCTTCAACGCGGTCAAGGAGACCGCCCAGCTGCTGGTGACGCTTGCCGTCGTGCAAAAGACCGGCAAGGACCTCGTCGACCAGACAAACAATCGTGTCGCCTGGACGCCTGAGGAACTCGCCGAAGGCATATCCTTCCTCGGCAAGCTGGTGGAGACCGGCGCAATCCGTTCTCAAAAAGAAGAGGCAGCCGACGGCAACGTCAACCTGTTTGAAAAGCCCGCCTGGGCCGAAGGCAAGGTCGCCGGCTCCTATGAATGGGATTCAACCTATTCCAAGTACGCCGATCCGTTGGAAGACGGTCAGGTTCTCAAACCCGTGCCGATGCTGAAGCTTGCAGGCGCGGTGACCGAAGGCGTCTATCGCAAGCCCTCCATGGTGTTCTCGATTTCCAAGAATTCGAAAAACCAGGAGGCCGCCGCTCAGATCGTCAACTGCCTGCTGAACGAGCCGGAAGGCATCGACGCCCTTGGCACGTCGCGTGGGCTTCCCGCATCGAAGGCCGCTGCCGCCCGCCTCGGCGACAAGGGCGAGGCGGAGGTTCGCGCCGCCAACGCCATCGTCATGGCCGCGACCGGGCCGACGGTTTCGCCCTTCAACGAACATCCGGAAATTCGAGCCGCCTTTATCGATACGCTCGAGGAATACGCCTACGGCCAGCTCACCGCGCAAGAGGCTGCCCAGCAGATCATCGACACGGTGAACGACGTTCTCGCCGAGTTCGATTGACCAAAAAGATTGCCCGCCGCGGGATGCCGCGGCGGGACTTCCGCCCGCCAGACGGGCATGGAACACGAGGCAAGACATGATCCGACCATCCATCATCGCGCTCTCGGCGCGAACGGCGGCGCTATGCCTGCCTGCGCCCGGTGCGCTCTACTGGCTGCGGGAAAAGACCGCCTGGCGGCTGTCCTCGCCGGACGACGCCTTGGACTGGCAGCAGGGGGTCGCCGACACTGTCGTGACCCTGTTGCATAGGCTTCATCCGGCGCGCCGCTATCTTTTCGAGGCGGAGGGGTTTCTGCCGGTGGCGTTCGAAACAGCGCCTTGCGCCGGTCGCGTCGATGCAGCCGATTTCGGTCTCGTGGCCGATGTTGCGCCCGACGATCTCTATGGCGCCGGCGCCAATGCCGTAGCACTCACCGATGCGGTCGCAGCCGTTCCCAAGGGAGGCACGCTTTTCCTTGGTGCGGGCCTGTGGACGTCGTTGCCGGTCCGCCTCAAGGGTCAGATGACCTTGCATCTTGCGGAAGGGGCGATCCTTCAAGCGCCATCTGGGCGCACCGGGTGGCCAATTCTGCCTTCGCACGATCATTGCGGCCGCATGCTCGGCAGCTGGGAAGGTCTGCCTGCAGCGTGTTTTGCGGCGCCGGTGCACGCTGTTTCGGCGGAAAACCTAGTGATCGAGGGAAGGGGCGCCGTCGACGGCTCCGGCGACAGAGGCGATTGGTGGAGCTGGCCGAAGGAGACCCGGGACGGGGCGCGGCGCCCACGCGGCCTGCATCTCATTTCGTGCCGCGATATAACCCTGCTCGGCTTCACGATCCGCAACGCGCCGTCCTGGACCATTCATCCGCAAGGGTGCGAGCGGCTGACGGCCGCCGGACTTACGATCGTCGCGCCGCCTGACAGCCCGAACACCGATGGCTTCAACCCGGAGAGCTGCCGAGACGTCGCGATTTCAGGTGTCCGCTTTTCTGTCGGCGACGATTGCATCGCGATCAAGGCGGGCAAACGCGGTCCCGATGGTGAAGACGATCATCTCAGCGAAACGCGTGGCGTTCGCGTCAGCCACTGCCTGATGGAGCGAGGCCACGGCGGGCTGGTGATCGGCTCGGAGATGTCCGGTGGCGTGCATGACGTCTGCGTCGAGGATTGCGAGATGATCGGCACCGATCGCGGCTTGCGGTTGAAGACCCGTCGCGGTCGCGGCGGGTCGATCACCAATATCGCCATGCGCCGCGTGCGGCTCGATGGCGTCGAAACCGCGCTTTCGGCCAACGCCCACTACCATTGCGATGCCGATGGCCACGATCCCTGGGTGCAGAGCCGTGAGCCGGCGGCCGTCAGTTCCGCAACGCCGGTCATCGACGGCGTAACCATAGAGGACGTCGAGATCCGTGGGCTCGCCCACGCGGCAGGCGCGTTTCTCGGTCTACCCGAAGCCCCGATCCGCAACGTTGATATTCGCCGCCTGAAAATCATCTCGCGCGACCCCGCGGCAATCGCGACGCCTCCCATCATGGCCGACCGCGTACGGCCCATGCGCCATGAGGCGATCGTTGCCGAGCAATCCGAGATCAATAGCGACGATCCCGCCTTGCTCAGTGCCGCCTCCGTTTCCCTTTCCTTTGAATGAGATCCGCCCGTGAACCCGACAGACTATTTCGATGAATTCGCCACGCGTTACAGCCCGTACAAAGGCGGCGACTGGTGCTACGAGGATGGATGCGTTTATCGCGGCCTCATTCATCTCTTCGAGGCGACAGGGGATTCGCGCTGGAAGGCACATCTTCATCGCCTTGCGGATCCGCAGATCGCGGTTGACGGTGCGCTTTCGGGGTACGATCCTTGTGAATACAACATCGACCATATTCTTGCCGGACGCTCTCTGTTCGCGCTCGCCGA
Source organism: Sinorhizobium sp. A49 (assembly GCF_002002725.1). Taxonomy (GTDB): domain Bacteria; phylum Pseudomonadota; class Alphaproteobacteria; order Rhizobiales; family Rhizobiaceae; genus Ensifer. The sequence goes on from NZ_MUNW01000054.1 coordinate 54,460, forward strand.
AGAGGCTGACGATCCGCGCTATCGTCTGGCGGCGGACCGTCTGGCAAGGCAATTGCAGAGCCATCCCCGCATCGCTGCCGGCAATTACTGGCACAAGAAGCGTTATCCGCATCAGGTCTGGCTGGACGGGCTCTACATGGGGCTGCCGTTCCAGATCGAGTACGGCAAATCCACCGGCCGCGCCGGCCTGATCGCCGACGCGCTGCAGCAGTTCTCGACGGCTCTTGCATTAACGGCCACCCCGGGCGGCCTCTATGTCCATGGCTATGACGACAGCCGCCGGCAGCGCTGGGCCGACCCGGTGACCGGGCAGTCTCCCGCCGTCTGGGCACGTGCGGTCGGCTGGCTAGCCATGGCACTGGTCGATGCTCTGGCGATGCTGCCGGCCGACGAGGCCACCGCTTCGCTGCGCCAGCGGGCGGGCGGTCTTTTAACGGAGATCACGACCCGCCAGGTGACCTCTACCGGTCTCTGGCCGCAGGTGTTGGACGCGCCGGATCTCGAGGGCAATTACGAGGAGAGTTCAGCCTCGGCCATGTTCGCCTATGCGCTCATACGCGCCGTCCGGCACGGTCTGTTCGAGCCGGATCGGACAGAAGCCCTGGTGGCAGCCGGTAGACGAGCGCTCGACGCCCTCCTGAATACCCGCATCGTCGCCGATGCCGAAGGCATCGCTCGTTTCACAACCATCGTCCACGTCGCCGGTCTTGGCGGCTTCGAGGGCAACTATCGCGACGGCTCCCCAGGTTACTATCTCACCGAGCCTGTCGTTGCCGATGACGCCAAAGGTGTCGGGCCGCTGATGATGGCCTATGCCGAAAGCCTGATGGTGGCGTCCTAACGCCTGTCCAGGAAAAGTGTAGAGCTTCTGAACACAGGCGTTTCGATCGACGCCTGTGTTCACACCGTTGTTACCGGCTGTCTATCGTCTCGCGGAGCAATCGCCGGTCACAGGAGTTCGTACCGTCGCAGAATGTCCTCGATCTGGGCGTCCTGATCCTTGTTGGGCAAAAGGGCCGGCTGACGGCTGGCGCCAACGGAAGCATCCTGCAGATAGAGCGAACGCTTGACCATCGCCGGTGCGAAGCCGAGGGCATACAGATCCGTGCGAAAGGCCGAGTAGATGGCCTGCTGCCGCTCGGCTTCGGCAACGTCGCCCGAATTGAACGCTGTCAAAATACCCGCCAGGACGTTTGGCATGGCATTGCCTAGGCCCGATATGCACCCGGCCGCGCCGTTTTGCAGTGCCCAAAGCACCAGATGGTCGGGACCTGAATAGACTTCGAAACCTTCTACGTCCCTGGCCACGGCGAGATAGGCCTCGAGCGTCTCTTTCGCTCCACCGGAATCCTTGATGCCGGCGATGTTTCCGTGCCCTGAAAGCCTGCGCGCGGTCTCCGGCTCGATGTGGTTCTGCGTGCGGGCCGGAATATCGTAGAGGTAGATCGGGGTCTCGACGGCGTCGGCAACCGTCGAGAAGTGACGGATCAGGCCATCCTGGGTGCAGGCGATGAAGAACGGGGTAATCACGGCGATGCCATCGACGCCGATGCGATCGAATTCGCGTGCGAGTTTCAGTGTCTCGAAGGTTGCGGGCATGCCGGCATTGACGATCACCTTGACGCGGCCGGCGACCTCGTCGACGACTTCCTCGGTCAGGCGTACCTTTTCTTCGAAGGTGAGAGCGCTGAAGTCACCGTTCGTGCCGGCGCACATGATGTTGTTGCCGGCTTCCACCTGTCGGCGGACCTGGGCGCGCGTCGCGTCGCAGTTGATCGTCTCATCGTCGTTAAAGCAGGTAACGAGCGCGACAAAGGCTTGCTTGGACATTGTTATCTCCAGTGATGGGAGCGCTCTCTCAAGAGGCGCATTCGAGGCGGGCGGCGCGATTGGCCGCCTGGACGTCGGGATCCGGATCAAGTCCGGCAGCCAGAAGCGCGCGCGTATAGTCCTGGCGTGGCGCCTCGAAGACCTCGCGTACCGTGCCGAGTTCGACGACATTGCCCTTCTGCATCACCATGACGTGGTCGGCGAAGTCGCGGACAACAGGAAGATCGTGGGCGATGAAGATGAAGGCAATGCCCATGTCTTTGCGAAGCTTGTCCAGAAGGGCAATGACCTGGGCCTGGACCGAGACATCGAGCGCCGAGACGGCCTCGTCGCAGATGATCAGTTGCGGTTCGAGCGCCAGCGCTCGGGCAATGGCGATGCGCTGGCGCTGGCCGCCGGAAAACTGGTGCGGATATCGCCCCATATGCTCCGGGCCAAGGCCGACCTGAACCAGGAGCTCGGCGACGCGCTCGCGCCATTTCGCCTTCGGCAGGATGTCCGGATGGATCACCCAGGCCTCGGAGATCAGCTGGTAAACGGTCATGCGCGGGTTGAGCGACTGGGTGGGATCCTGGAACACCATCTGAAGGTCGCGCCGTAGCTTGTAAAGTTCCGCCGGCGAAAGCTGGAACAGGTCACGGCCCTTCCATAGGGCGCTGCCGCTGTCGGGCTCGTCCAGCCGGAGGAGAATGCGGGCGAGGGTGGATTTGCCCGAGCCGCTCTCGCCGACGACGGCCATGGTCTCGCCCGGCATGAGGTCGAACGAGATGCCTTTCAACGCTTCGAAGCTGCCATAGTGCTTGCGCACGTCACGAACCGACAGGACCGGCGCGCCGCGCGCTGCGGGCGAATGCATCTTGCCCTTTCCGGGGGCGGCGGCGATCAGCTTGCGGGTATAGGGATGCTGTGGGTTCTTGTAGACATCGCGAACCGTTCCCGCCTCGACCAGTTCGCCCTTTTCCATCACCACGACGCGGTCGGCAATTTCGGCGACGACACCGAGATCATGGGTGATGATCAGGACCGCCATGCCGGTTTCCTGCTGCAGTTCCTCGAGAAGCGCCAGCACCTCTGCCTGAACGGTCACGTCGAGCGCCGTCGTCGGCTCGTCGGCGATCAGCAGATCTGGGCGGAGCGCAAGCGCCATGGCGATCATGACGCGCTGGCGCTGGCCGCCGGAAAACTCGTGCGGATATTTGTCGAGCGATTTTTCGGGATCGGGAATGCCGACGCGGGTCAGCAGCCTAAGGGCCTCGGCCTGCGCTTCGGTGTTTCCAGTGCCGTGGGTCGTCAGTGCCTCGCGGATCTGCCAACCGACCGTATAAACCGGGTTCAGGTGGCTCAGCGGATCCTGAAAGATCATCGCGATGCGGCGGCCGTTCACTTCCCGGCGCTTGTGCGTCGGCATCGTCAGGAGGTCCACGCCGTCAAGCAGGATTTCGCCGGAGCTGATGCGGCCGGGCGGCATGTCGATCAGGTTCATGATCGCCGACGACGATACCGACTTGCCCGACCCGCTTTCGCCCAGGATCGCCAGCGTTTCGCCGCGATCGAGGTGATACGAGATATTGCGGACGGCTTTGACGACGCCCATCACGGTGTGAAATTCGACCGAGAGGTTCCGCACTTCCAGCAGATGGTCAGCCATTCTTGCGACCTTTCATTTCCAGGCGCCAGCGCTGGACGGGATCGAGCGCGATGCGCATCCAGTTCGAAAGCAGGTTGAGCGACATGGTCGTCAAGATGATTGCAAGCCCCGGCCAGAAGGACAGCCACCAGGCATTGGTGAGATATTGCCTGCCTTGAGAAATCATCAGGCCCCAGGTGATTTCGGGTGGCTGAATGCCGATGCCGAGGAAGGAAAGCGCGCTTTCCGCCAGCATCACATAGGCGAAGTCGAGGGTGGCCAGCGTCGTCAGGGTTGGCAGGACCACGGGCAGGATGTGCCGGAACAGGATGCGCTTGCTGGAAGCGCCCATGACGCGTGCGGCTTGCACGAACATGCGCTCGCGGATTTCCAGCACCTCGGCGCGGGTGGTTCGCAGATAGACCGGAATGCGCGTGATCGAGAGAACCAGCATCAGGTTCAGGATCGACGAGCCGAGGACATAGAGCACGATCACCGCGATCAGCAGCGACGGGAACGACATGATGACGTCGGCCAGCCGCATGATGACCTGGTTGACGCGCTCGGAGGAAAAGCCTGCGATCAGACCGAGCGTGGTGCCGACGATCGCAGAGATCGCGACCGCACCGGCGGCAACCATCAGCGTGTTTTGCGTTGCGACGATGATGCGGGCAAACAGCGGACGACCGAGCGCATCCGCCCCCATCCACCAGACCCAGCCACGCTCCCATTCGAACGGTGCTGCATTTCGGCCGCGCAGGTTTTGCTTCGTCGCAAGGTCGCCAAGCCAGCTCGGCCCGACGATCGCGAGAATGAGCACTGTGATCAGAAAGATGGCGGCGCAAAGAGCGAACTTGTCCGCCCACAGCATGCGCGCCATGCGAACAGCAAAGGTCGGTTCCTGGAGTATCGCCGTATCTGTCGTCTGTAAGGTCATGGCCGGCCTCTTCAATGACGGATGCGTGGATCGAGCAGCGTGTAGGCGAGGTCGATCAACAGGTTCATGACGAAAATCGCCAGCGCGGTCACGAGAATGGCGGCCAGAACGACGTTGAAGTCGCGCTGCAGGATGCTGTCGATCATCAGCTTGCCGACGCCGGGGAAGCCAAAGATGGTTTCGACGATGACTGCGCCGTTGAGCAGGCTCGCCGCCTGGTCGCCGATGACGGTGATGACCGGAAGCATGGCGTTGCGCAGCGCGTGGATGAAGATGATCGGCCCGGACTTCACGCCCTTGGCACGGGCCGTCTTCACATAGGCGGACGAAAGCGCGCTGATCATCGAGCCGCGAACGACCTGGACGATGATGCCGAACGGGCGGACGAACAAAACGCCGATCGGCAGTATCCAGTGCAGGAGGGAGCCGGTGCCGGATGTCGGGAGCCAGGCAAGGTTCACCGAGAAGACGACGATCGCGACAATGGCAAGCCAGAAGTCCGGAACCGCCGCGCCGATCAGAGATATTACCGAGGAGAGGCGATCGAAAAAGCCGCCGGCGCGGAACGCGGCCAGCGAGCCGACGACGATGGCAGCGCCCGTCACGAGCGACATGGTGATTGCAGCGAGCCAGAGGGTCCACACGAAAGCTTCCAGAACCACGTCGAGTGCCGGGCGTGCCTTGCGCAGCGACTCGCCGAAATCGCCGGTGACGACGTCGCCGACATAGCGGCCAAACTGCACCATGATCGGATCGTTAAGGCCGTGGATCTCGCGAAACTGGTCCTTCATTTCCGCCGATGCTTCGACGGGGAGGAACAGGGCGGCGGGATCTCCCGTCAGGCGCGAGAGGAAAAAGACCATCACGATTAGCCCGACAAGGGAAATCAGGCTGGCCAGTGCGCGTTTGCGAATGAAGCTCATCTTGTGCCTCTCGATTGCTTAGGGCGGCGGGATCTTCCCGCCGCCTTGATTGCATCTGTCACTGGCGAAGTTCGTGCTCGCCGGAACGGATCACTTGATGCCGATCTCCGAGAGCTGAAGCATCGAGTTGGTCGCCATGGTGGGCTTGAAATCCAGGCGTTCGGAAACGCGCGAGAAGCCAACCATGTGGAAGAGCAGCACGTCGGCCACCACTTCATCATGCACATAGGCAATCGTTTCAGACCAGAGCTTGGCGCGTTCTTCGCCGACAGCCGCCGAGGCGCGCTTGATCAGGTCGTCGACCTTGGGGTCGGAAAAGCCAGACTGCGTGCCTTCGGTTGCGTATTTGAAGAACATCGAGAAGGACGGGTCGCCCTTGGAGTTGTCGTGCATGGCAGCGACGAGCTGAGGCCCGCGACCTTCCTTGAACGGCTTGGAATAGTAGCCTTCATGTTCGGCCACTTCGACGAACTTGAGATCGATCTTGAAGCCGACTTCCTGCAACTGCGCCTGAATGGCTTCCATGATCTCCGTTACGTTCGGGAAGTTTGCCGAGCGTGCGATGATGGTGATCGGTGTCTCAACCTTCACGCCTGCGGCCTTGGCTTCCTCCAGAAGCTTTTTCGCGGCCTCTGGATCGTACGGGAAGACCTTCACGTCAGGGTTCCAGCCGAGCGTCGGCGGCGGCACGATCGCGGTGGCAAGCAGCGCGCTGTCGGGCACCAGGGTACCCAGGAACGCCGGGCGATCAATCGCCATGTTGAGCGCACGACGGACGCGCACGTCGTTCAGCGGCTCGATATTGTGGTCGATGCGCAGATAGACTGTCTCGCTGTCGAGATAGGAGAAGTCGGTCTTCGGGTCGGTTGCATCGAGCTGCGAGATCGACGGCGAGAGATCGGCTTCGCCGGCCTGAACCATCGCTGCCCGGACCGATGGATCGGCGCGGAACAGATAGGTTGCTTCGGTGACCTGCGGTTTCTGGCCCCAGTAGTCATCACGTTGCGTCAGCACGATCTGCTGGCCCGGTGTCCAGTTGGTCAGCTTGTAGGGGCCGGTGCCGATCGGCTCGCGGATGAATTCGAGCGGCGTTTCTTCCGGAACGATGGTGACGAGCGACATCAATAGCGGCAGGATCGGCTGCACCGGGTCCGCGCTGAAATCGATCGTGTGATCGTCGACGACGTTGGCGGTGACCGTCATGCCGCCAAAGTAGCGACGTGACTCGCAGGCATTCTTGTCACTCATGATGCGGTCGAAGCTGTGCTTGACGTCCTTGGCATCGAAGGTCGTGCCATTGGAGAATGTCACGCCCTGGCGAAGGTGAAAGCGCCAGCTTCCGTCTTCATTCTGCTCCCATTTCTCGGCAAGGCGCGGCACGACGCCCTTGTCGCCGCGAACGTCGAGCTCGGTCAGGGTTTCGCTGACATTCTGCATGATGACGCGGCCGATATTCGAGCGGGTTGCCATGCAGGGCTCGAGCAGGTCAGCTTCCTCGGCCAGCACGATCTTGATCGGTCCCGATGCGGCAAAGGCAGGTGACATGGCGGAGCCCAAAAGGAGCGCCCCCAGGATAAGCGTTTTCTTCATTGCATTTTCCTCCCTAGAAAGTCTCGTTCAGTCCGGCGTGCTGCCGGGCCTGAATTTTCCGGAACGCGCGGCAATCAATGCGGCGCAGCATATGAGCGCACCCTCCGCCAATGGTGGTCAGCGCAACGGTTTCGCCGAACAGGGCAAATCCGCCGAAGGCCACGAGCGGCAGGCGCAGAAAGTCCACCGGTGCGACGACGGTCGCCGGTGCCAGAGAAAAGGCATGGGTCATCAGCGCCATGCAGGCGGTGCCGACTGCGCCCTGAAGCGCGAGCAGGCCCATTTCCCTTGGGCCGAGAATGGCGAAAAAGGGAAGGGCGAGCAGGAGGGCGATCGGCACGGTCAGGAGAAGGTTCCAGACGACGAGCGTCGACGTCGCGTCGCCTTTCGACATGGATTTCAAGAGCAGCTGGATCGCTGACTGAAGCAGGGCCCCCGCAAGTGCCAGCGAGATCGCCAGCGTGAAACCCGTTGCGGACGGGCCGATCACCAGCATGGCACCGGCAAAGCCGAGGGCGACCGCCACAATCATGATCGGACCCGGCCGTTCGCCAAGCGTCAAGGCTGCGCCGAGGACGACAAAGATCGGGGAGGTGAAGGCGATTGCGGTCACGTCGGCCAGCGGCCCCCAGCTGAAGGCGGCAAACAGAGCGACCATCGCCAACAGCTTGAAGCCGGCGCGCAGGGCGTGCTGGCGCACTGGGTGCGTCGTGCGAAGAACGGATGGGCGTAGCGCGATCCAGGGCAGAAGGATCAGTGCGCCGAAGAACGCCCGGAAAAATCCGATGACGAAAGGGTGCACTGCGCCGCTCAGCGCCCGCACGATCACGGCATCTGCCGCGGCGAGCGTTGCTGCTCCCGCTGCAAAGACGACGGCCGTCGTAGCCTGGTGGCGGCTGCTGGCGCTGTACATGAAGATCCTCCGTCCCCGGCATCCTCGTGCCGTGTTGCAATGACCATCTAGCTTTCGACAAAGTTTGTCAAATCGTTTTCCTATGTAAAATTATACCGGACAATTCTTGTCTAAAAAAAGCTAATAGTTTCAATATAATATGGTAGGACTGTGAGTGGCGAGTGAAATGTAAATAACATAAACGAACTTGACAACTTGGAAATTTGGTTGATTTTCGATGCCGACTGGAGGGCCCAATGCATCCCGATGAAATCGCTCGCAACATGAACGGCGTGCTTCGATCCGCGTCCACGGGGCGCCACGAAGCCTTGTTGCCTTCGCCAATGATCCAGAACCATGCGGCATTTCTACACGTGCTCGATGATGGCGCGCTCCTGTGCGCCTGGTTCGGCGGCACGCTGGAAGGCAAGTCGGATATCTCCATCTTCGCGTCCATACTGCCGCTAGGTTCGACGAGCTGGGGACCGCCGCAGCCACTGAGTGACGACCCCGCGCATTCGGAACAGAACCCTGTGTTGTTTTCCGCGCCGGACGGTACGCTCTGGCTGTTTCACACATCGCAACCATCAGGAAATCAGGACGAGTGCCGGATCCGCATGGCAAAGGTTGTGCGTGATCCGAGTGATCCACTGAAGCTCTCGGCTCAGCAAGGGCGTTACCTCGACCTGCCGCGCGGGTGTTTTGTCCGCGCACCGATCGTCGTGCGCGATGATGGCGCATGGCTGCTGCCGATTTTCCGATGCGTGCAACGCCCCGGCCAGAAATGGAACGGCAGTCACGACACAGCCGCGGTGGGTGTCTCGCTTGATGCAGGCAGCACGTGGCGACTAGAGGATATCGAACAGTCCATCGGCTGTGTGCACATGGCGCCGGTTGCACTCGGGGCGGATCGCTACGCCGCCTTCTTCCGGCGTCGCCAGGCCGACTTTGTCTACCGGGCCGAGAGTGTCGACGGTGGCCGGTCCTGGTCGGTGCCCCACGCCACCGAAGTGCCGAACAACAACTCCTCGCTTGCCGCAATCCGCCTTCGCGACGGCCGCATCGCCATGATCTGCAATCCGGTGAATGCGCTTTTGTCGGCCGACCGGCGCGCCTCGCTCTATGACGAGTTGGGCGAAGACGATGGCCGGCCCGATGCGGATCCACGTGGGGGGTGCGTTCCTGTCTGGGGCGTTCCGCGCGCGCCCGTTACGGTTTGCCTTTCCGAGGATGGCGGGCGCTCCTTCGCGCTGCGCCTATCGATCGAGGAAGGCCCGGGGACCTGTCTGTCCAACGACTCGACCGATGGCCGCAACCAGGAAATGTCCTACCCGTGGCTGCTTGAGGGCGCCGACGGCACGCTGCATCTCGCCTACACCTATCATCGGCGCGCGATCAAATATGTCCGCCTGGCTCCCGGCTGGGACAGTGCGGCTCGACGGAGTGTTACATGAGCAATATCATCGGTATAACCATGGGCGATCCCTGTGGGGTCGGCCCCGAGATCGCGGTGCGGGCTCTGTCAGAAATGTCCAGCGCAGACCGTGCGCAGACGCGCATCTATGGCAATCTGACGACGCTTGAGGCCGCCCGGTCTGCGCTCGGCCTGGACATCGATCTCGCACCTCATGTCGTTGATCTGCCGATCAAGGACGCGCCGCTGCCCTGGGGCCAGCTGAGCGCGGTCGCCGGCGATGCTGCCTTTCGGTTTATCGAGAAAGCGGTGCGCGACGCTGAAGCCGGTGCGATCGGCTGCATCGTCACCGCGCCGATCAACAAGGAAGCGCTTAACCTTGCAGGCCATCACTACGATGGCCATACCGGCATGCTGCGCAGCCTGACCGGATCGAAGGCCGCCTATATGCTGCTCGCTTCCGAGCGGCTGAAGGTCATCCATGTGTCGACGCATGTCTCGCTGCAAGAGGCAATCAGAAGAGCGACGACGGAGCGGGTGCTGGCAACGATCAGGGCCGGGGACGCACATCTCAAGCGCACCGGCTACGCCGCGCCCAGGATCGCCGTTGCCGGCATCAATCCGCATTGCGGTGAAAACGGCCTGTTCGGCACGGAGGATGACGACCAGATCGCGCCTGCGGTCGCGGCCGCGCGCGCCGAAGGGATCGACGTCTACGGGCCGATTTCGGCGGACACGGTTTTCTACCGCGCCTATTCCGGTGCCTTTGACCTGATCGTTGCGCAATATCACGATCAGGGACACATCCCGATCAAGCTTGTCGCCTTCGACACAGCGGTCAACGTCTCCGTCGATCTGCCGATCGATCGCACGTCGGTCGACCACGGTACGGCCTTCGATATCGCCGGCAAGGGCATCGCCGACCACGGCAACATGAACTCCGCCATAGCCTACGCGCGCAAGCTCGTGGCCGGCAGCGCTAAGCAAGGATGACTCAAGCCATGACAAACGCTCAAATCACCCTTCACCAACCACGCCGCCTTGTGGTCGGCGCGGGCACGGTCGGCGAGGTCGGAACCTGGGCCGGTGAAGTGGGCTCCGCTCTGGTGATCGCAACGCCGATCACGGCGGGCTTTGCAGATCGGCTGCGGCTTTCCGGCCGTGTCACCGTGTTCGATGCGATACCCGGAGAGCCGGATATCGCAACGCTGGACGCAGCCCTCGAGGCAGCGAGGCAATGCAAGCCGGACCTGATCGTCGGTCTCGGCGGCGGCTCGGTGCTCGACGTCGCGAAGCTGGTTGCCGCGCTCTGGGATTGCGACCAGACGCTCGTCGATGTTGCCGGCCCCAATCGCGTCGCCGGCCGCAACACGCGCCTGGTTCAGGTCGCGACGACGGCTGGAACCGGTTCCGAGGCGGGCATTCGCTCGCTGATCACCGACACCGGAAAAGGCACCAAGATCGCCGTGGAAAGCCCACATATGATCGCTGACCTTGCCGTTCTCGATCCGGAATTGACCTATTCGGTGCCGCCAGCAGTCACGGCGGCGACCGGTGTCGATGCGATGGCACATTGCGTCGAGGCCTTCACCAATCGGCGAGCGCATCCGATGATCGATGGCTTTGCAAGGATGGGCTTCCATCTCGTCGGCAAATATCTGGCCCGCGCGGTCAAGGACGGAGCCGATACCGAGGCCCGCGAAGGGCTCATGCTGGCCTCCTACTATGGCGGCATATGCCTTGGGCCCGTCAACACGGCCGCAGGTCACGCCATCGCCTATCCGTTGGGAACAAGGCTCCGGCTTCCGCATGGCCTTGCCAACGCCATCATTTTTCCGCACGTGCTCGCCTTCAATCGTTCCGTCGCCACAAGGAAGACAGATGAGGTGGCGCGGGCGCTGGGCTTGGGCGAAGCTCTTTCCGAGGCGGACCTTCTGAGCGCCGCGCACGGGTTTTGCAGCGATCTCGGCATCGAAATGTCGCTCGCCGCTCACGGTGCGACGCCGGACGATCTGCCGCTCTATGCAAGCGAGGCGCATGCCAATCGCCGCCTGATGGACAATAACCCTGTTGATATGAGCGTCGACGAGGTTCTGGCTGTCTACAGGGCAGCCTTTTAAGCCCTGTGGGCTTTGTCCAATTGCAAACGCCTCGGCCATAAGCCGGGGCGTTTCGCGTTGCGGCCGGCGCCGACCTATCTGGTCGTCTGAAACAACCGCTCGCGCGAGCCGGTCAGGTGATCATGCATCAACTGCTTTGCCTTGGTGCCGTCACCGGCGCCGATCGCGTCGCAAATCGCTTCGTGCTCGGCGAAAACGCGTGTGAGGCCCGCCGTCTCGCGCTTGACCGATGCGCCATGGAATTTCATGCCGACGGCAATATGGTCCTTGAGGGCTTCCATCGCGGTGGAGAAATAGCTGTTCTGGGCAGCGCGCGCGATCGCCAGATGGAACTGGAAATCCGCGTCCTCGCGATGCGACTGCCGGTTGGTCGCGTCCCGCATCAACTCCAACGCCTGGCGAATGGCGCCAAGACTGGCGTCATCATGGCGCGCCGCTGCCGCTGCCGCCGCTGCCGGCTCGACCGTCAGCCGGAACTCGTAGCAGTTCAAGAGATCCGCGACATTCTCCAGTTGCCCGAAGCCAAGGGGCTCCTTCATGCCGACGGCACGAACAAAACTTCCGGCGCCCCGGCGGGAATAGATCAGGCCCTGGTCACGGATGCGACGGAGCGCCTCGCGAATGACCGGTCGGGACACTTCGAATTCAGCCGCCAGGTCGTGCTCGGTCGGCAAGCGTTCGTCGGGCTTGTAGGCTCCCGACTTGATGGCGCGATGCATCCGCTCGAAGACGAGGTCGGCCAGGCTCTTGCGTGTCGTTCCGTTCTCCAGTCCCATCGTCATCCCATGTTGCGGAGCATTCTGCCCGCAATCTCCCTCAGCGTCGCCGGGTCACCGAATCCTCCGGATTTCGCGATGATGCAATGTCCGTCGGCGAAGGCCAAGCCCAGACCAGGCATGCACTCACCCATCAGCCGGAAACGCGTGATCCCCATCACATCGAGCACTGCCTGCGCAGTGGCGCCACCGGAAAGAAGCAACGTGGAAGCGGCCTGTGTCAAAGCCGGAAAGACGCTTTCGGCTAGAAGGCGAGAGACTTCATGGGAGGTCATTGCGACATCGCCTTCAACCGCTTGCACCAGAGTTATCAAGCTGCCATCCGAAGACGCTTCGCTCAGGCGTCCGTTTGGCGCGGGTAGATAACGCGGCACGAGTGTTGCCCGCAATTCTTCGATCTGCGCCAGCGTGATCGGATCACGCGAGCCAATGACAAAAAGCCCCGGACCTTCGGGGACCTCGGCAGCGAGCGGATTTGCTCCGCCGCTCATTTGGCATGCCAGTGCCTCGGCCAGTCCACGTGCACCGATCAACAGGTCCACTCCCGATTCCTGGGCCGATTGAAGCGAGCGGCGCATTTCCTCCGCAGTCGCGATATCAGGGATCGTGACGTTGCGTGCGTGCCGGCCAAGCTTTTCGGCGATCAGTATCGGCGCATCCACCCCAAAGCCCTGTACACGGCCTGCTTTTACCATCCGTCCGAAATCCGGAATGGCAGGAGAAACAAGCGCTGAGCGAAATGGGATAACATCGAGCTCGGCAGCAATGTGGCCCTTGAGGCGCGAGTCGATCTTCTTGAAAAGGCGCGCGCCCGGCGGCAAGGCAGCAAGCGCCGCAGCTGTTGCCTGTTGCGCCGATGCGACATCCATTTCCCGCGAGCCAATATTGACTGAAACGACCTTCGGGCGCGCGCTCAAGGCCCCTGGGAGGGCCTCGACAGTAAGCGCAATCTCAGTATGCAGGCCCCTGCTGGCGAATGGGGCGGCCGCATCCAGGGCGCCGGTCAGGTCATCGGCAACAATTGCCAGCATGAAACGAGCTCCATGAATTTGTTGTTATCTTAGTTCCAGCCTTTTCAGTTGAAATGTCAAGGAATTTTGAACTGATAGTTACAAATATCTCCTGATGAACCTGGCAACTGGCGGTCCTTCGAGGAAGAGGTTGTGGCACGAAATTTAATGCAGCGCCTGCCAGGCGACTGTGAAGGGTAGAACCAGTGATGGCGGCCGCGCGCAGCGGTCGTCATCTCAACGATGGATTTCGGTCGCCGACTTCAGTCAGTCCCTTTGAAGTGCACGTTGCACTTTGTGCGAACTTGGCGCACGGGTCATAAAAGCTTAGCGGCCAAATGGCGGTAATCTTCGTCGACGCTGCGTCTCAGCGACCCATGATTGTGGCAGGATCGAGCCTTTCCGATGCGGTTAGCCATGGAGGGGGAGCATTGTTCTTGGCCGTTCGCCGACTCTATGCTGAACCGCCTGCGGCGAGCCTTTTTGAGCGGCCGATCCGCGCGCGAACGGGCATAACAGCCGTCTCGCTGCGTACCAGCATGTAAGTCTCACCTCCAACGCCTGGTTCCATAATACAGATTACGCGATCTTTCTATTGTAGCCGGTACATTCTATTTCCAAGTGCGACATGCCAATAACTTCAATGGGTTCCCCTTGGAGATTTTGGGATGTCGCGACACTATTCGCAGCTCAATCTTACCGATCGCCGCCGCCTACACCACTTTGTCGAACGCAAAGTGCCGATCAATGAAATGGCGCGTCAATTCGGCCGTCATCGATCGACGATCTATCGCGAGATCAGGCGCAACACATTCCACGATCGCGAGCTGCCCGAGTATAGGGGCGACTTCTCGACGGTTGCCGACGACATCAGCAAAATGACCAGCCGAGAAAGTGCCTCAACTACAGGGCACAGACAGAAGTGTTCACGGCACATTTGCAAGAAGGTGGCCGAGCCCCTACCCTCAAAACGGGCACGATGCACTTCGGTCAGGTTGTCCAAAATCGCCGCCGTGCAGAAGGCCGGCGGCGAGAGCCGGCACTCCGGGGACGTTTTCGAGTCGCTTCAAAGACCGGCATCTGCGTTTTTGCAGATGCTTCCAGCCGATAGATGATGCGATCCTTTCCATCGCACCGAGATCGCTCCGGCTTCTATCTTTCCTCTTTGTTTGCCGCGCCAAGCGACCTGAAACACGGCCGCCGATCCTGCCGTCACGAGGAAGACACGTGTGATGTGATGGATCCGGCGAAGGGCACCTCTGTGCCAAGGGGGCAGGAATGAGAAATCGATGATGCTCAGGCCACGTGTCGAAGTGGTGACCTGGTGCTACTCCGGCCAGACCAAGCCTGTCGGACAATAGGCCCAGTCTATGCCATCGTTTAAAGGACGAGTGCGCTGGTCCTGTTTTCGATCAAGCGAACGAGGTTCAGCGCCGTCATTTCCGAGGATTTCGGATTGGTCGCAAGTGGACGGTTCTGAAGGCGTATTTCGAGCGTGCCGAAGGGGCCGCGGGCACAAATACTGTGCATGTTTTCCACGGCTTTGGGGTCGGCGACGAGGCGAACACGCGTACGATGCATGCCGATGCCGGCAAGTGAGGTGGTCGCCGCCACATTGGCATTTTGCGGAAAGGCCGTTGCCGCCTCTGCCGCCGACCCCTCGAAGAAGACTTCCGCCTCCTGCAGTTCTGTCAGGCGACAACACTGCTCGGCCGGCGTCCCGAGCCAGGCCCTCGCGGGCTTGGTGATGACGTGCTCCACGCTGTCCAGCCCCAAGCGCGACGCCGCCGATAGGGCATCGATGCCGCCGAGCGCACCCGGCGGAATGATAAGCTTGCGACCATTCCGCTGCGCCAGTTCGACGAGTTCGTCGAGCACGGCGCCATCCACCAGGGCCGAGGTGGAGGAAACGGCGAAATCCATGCCCGCAGTCAGCGCGGCACGGGCGAAGGGTAGCACACTTTCGCGGCTCGCAGCCTCGACGACCAATGACGCGCCGGTCGCCGCCAACGCCTCGGGGCTGGCAAGATGAACCGCCCCTTCCGGCATGGACCCTTCGATTTCCTTTGGATCGCGCACCGCGACCCCGACGATCCGGCTGCTCGCGCCCCGCGCCTTCAGAAGCGCGGCGACACGCTGACCGATGGCGCCCCAGCCGATGAGGCAGATGGCTTCGACTGTCGACATAACGGTCCTCCGCTTTCTTGCTGTCGGTTCAGAGCGTCACCCAGCCTTCGGGCGGGGTCTTGCCGGGGTGTACGGTTCCGCATTTCGGGCACGTGCGCAGCTTTTCGTCCGCGTAGAAAGCCTGGTAGATCGGCGGCAGATCGTCGACGATGGATTCGAGATCCACCTCCGCGCGGTGCACCAGCTCCGTGCATTCAAAGCAGTACCATTCGACCGCGTCGAGCAGGCCTTCCGGTCGCGTCGGCTCGATGACGAGACCGATCGAGCCTTCCATCGGTCGCTGTGGCGAATGGCGCACATGCGGCGGCAGCAGGAAGATGTCGCCCTCACGGATCGGCACATCGTAAAAGTCCTTGCCGTCATAAAGCTTCAGCACCATGTCGCCCTTCAGCTGGTAGAAGAACTCCTCGACGGGATCGTCGTGATAGTCGGTGCGCTTGTTGGGACCGCCGACGATGGTCACCATCAAATCGGCATCCTTCCAGATCTGCTGGTTGCCCACCGGCGGCTTCAGCAGGTGCTTGTGCTCGTCGATCCACTTCTGCAGGTTGAAGGCTTTCAGCTTGGTCATGGTTTTCCTCCCTCTCCCGTTTAACCCAACTTCAGGCCGCACTCTTCAAAGGCGGCTCGGGTCAGTCTCTTTTCCTCGTCAGTCAGCTCCAGCAGCGGGCGGCGGACCGCGCCTCCCGTTTGGCCGAGCAATTCCTGCCAGTACTTCTGGTGCGCATGCGGTTTTTCCGCGGGCTTGGTCTTGCGGAAAGCGTCGCGCACGTCTTGCAGGCTCGCGCTGACGGCGCGCGCTTCGTCGGCCTTTCCGGCGAAGGCGAGCGCGGTGTATTCGGCCATCCGGCGGTCCGTCTTGGTCTGGAGCGTGTAGGGCGGCGACGAGCAGAGATAAAGCTGCCAGCCCAGTTCCAGCACGTTATCCAGCCACTCCTCTTCCGAAGCGGTCGAGACGAGGATGCGGTCGCCGGCAAGTGCTGTCAGTTTCTTGTAGAGGTCGCGGGGCACGGAATACTTGATGGCCACCACCGTCTCGATATCGGCGAGCCGGTTGCACAGTTCCGGGCTCATCAGGTAGCCGCTGTCGGGATGCGACCACAGCGCCATGCCGATATCCACCTTTGATGCGATGGTCTCATAGTAGCGCAGCAGCGTTTCGTCCTGCTGCTTGAAGAAATGCAGGATCGGCGCATGCACTACGATGTAGTCGGCACCACAAGCCTGTGCGTGTCGGGCAAGATCGATCACCACGTCCATGTTCTGATCCGAGCAGGACATAATGGTCTGCGCCCGACCACCGGCAGCATTCACCGAGAGATCGAACATGCGTTTGCGCTCGTCGATCGACATGGCGAAGAACTCGCCCTGCTTGCCGGCGATAAACAGGCCATCGATGCCAAGGTCGGAAATCCAATGCTCGACATTCCGGCGGTAGCCCTCCTCGTCGATCGCGCCATCGGCGGTGAACGGCGTATTCGCCGCCGCCCAGATGCCGCGCATCGTGGCGCGGGAATGAGCCTTTGCATCTTTACGCTGGTACTTCATGACGCTCCCTGTTGCATGTCCTCCGGCGGTGCATGAAGCAGGCCGTTCCGGTCTCTGTTGTCGCCATTTAGCGCAGGAGAATCTTATTCATAAAGACGCATAGTTCGTATATATTCATGCTGAAATCAGTATGGATGACCCGATGCTCAATCTCCGTCAGATCAAGTGTTTCCAGGCCGTGGTCGAACTCGGCAACTTCTCCCGCGCCGCCGAGCGATTGCGCACCAGCCAGGCCGGCATTTCGCACGCGATCCGCGATCTCGAGGCGCTGCTCGGCGCGCGGCTCTTCGATCGCACGACCCGACGCGTCGAGCTGACCGAAGCCGGGCGCGTCTTTGCCGCCGGAGCCTTGCCGGGACTGGCGGAAATCGAGCGTGCCGTCGATGCGGTGCACGACCTCGGGCAGCTGAGGACCGGCCTCGTTCGCATCGCCGCCCCGCCCTTTCTCGGCGCGACGGTGCTGCCGCGTCTGTTGCAGGAGGTTGCCGCGACCCATCCGAACCTCAAGCTGAGGATCGAGGACGTGGTGACAGACCTCATCGCCCCCCGCGTGCGTAGCGGCCTTTGCGATCTCGGCGTCGGCACCTTCGCCAGCGACGAGGACGGTCTTGAGATCCAGCGGGTGCTGCGCGACCAGCTGATGGTTTTCGCGCCCGAGGGCCACGCGATCTGCGCGAAGGCCGAAGTCGCCTGGTCCGCGCTTGCCGACCAGCCGATCATCACGCTGACCCGTGAGAGCAACATCCGCCTTCTGACCGAAGTCGGCTTCGAGAGCGCTGGAGTGCCGCTCCGGCCTTCCCTGGAAGTGCACCAGATCAACACGGCCCTTTCCCTCGTTGAACGAGAGGCGGGCCTTGCCATCCTGCCGACCTATGCCTTTACCGGCCTGAACGGCCGAAAGATTTCAGCCCGGCCCTTGGTCGAGCCATCGATTGCCCGGGACGTCGCAGTCATCACCGCGCGCGAGCGCACGCCCTCCCCCGCGACGCTCGCGGTACGCACTGTGCTGCGCAAGGTGCTGCGCGACATGATTCCGGTGATCGGCTGACGAAACGCAACGAGGCCGAAACCGTCGCAGCAACGGTTTCGGCCTCGGATTTGCACGGTTGCCGCGCGTCAGACGTGCTCAGGCGATGCGCAGCGAGACATTCTTCACGACGGTATAGTGATGCAGGCCTTCCGCGCCGCCCTCACGGCCAAGGCCGCTTTCCTTGACGCCGCCGAACGGCGTCTCGGCGACGGAGGCCTCCAACGTGTTGATCGAAAGGTTGCCGGCCTCGATGCCTTGGATGAGGCGATCGACATTGGCAACAGAGTTGGTGAAGGCATAGGCGGCAAGACCAAAGGGAAGTGCGTTCGCTTTGGCAACAGCCTCCTCCACCGAAGAAACCGGATTGATCAGGGCGAGCGGGCCGAAAGGCTCCTCGGAAAGCGCGCGGGCATCATCCGGCAAGTCGGCAATCGCGGTCGGCGCGAAGAAATAGCCCTTGCCGTCAAGGCGCCCCCCGCCGCACAGAACGCGCGCGCCCTTGGAGCGGGCGTCGTCCACAAGCTCCTGGAGGGCAGCAACGCGACGGTCGTTGGCGACCGGCCCCATTTGGGTCGAGGCCTCGAGGCCGTCGCCGACCTGGATGGACTGTGCCTTATCCAGGAAGGCTGCGATAAAGCGGTCATAGAGCGTCTCGTGTACGAAGAAACGCGTCGGCGAGGTGCAGACCTGGCCAGAATTGCGGTATTTGCGGGTCGCACAGGCAATGCCGGCCGCGATGGGATCGGCATCCTCGCAGATGATCACGGGCGCGTGGCCACCAAGTTCCATCAACGCTGGCTTCATGTATTGCGAAGCGCGCATCGTCAGGTGTTTGCCAACAGCGGTCGAGCCGGTGAAAGCGACCATGCGAATGCGATCCTGCGGGATCAGATAGTCGGAAATTTCGGCGGGATGGCCGAAGACGAGGTTGAGAACCCCTGCCGGCAGGCCCGCATCACGGAAGGCCCTGGCGATATGGACAACGCCGGTCGGCGTCTCCTCCGACGCCTTCATGACGATGGAGCAGCCGGCGGCAAGCGCCCCGCCAATCTTGCGGGCGGGCTGGCTCATCGGGAAGTTCCACGGCGAAAAGGCCGCTACCGGACCGATCGGTTCATGCAGCACGATGTAGCGGACGCCCGGCGCGCTCGGGATGACGCGGCCATAGAGGCGTACGCATTCGCCGGCGTCCCATTCGAAAAACTCGCAACCGCGGATGACCTCCGACCTTGCTTCGGAGATCGGCTTGCCGTTCTCCAGCGTGATCGTGCGGGCGATCTCTTCGGAACGCTCGCGCAGCAACTGGGCTGCTTTCAGGATGATGGCCGCACGCGCTGCGGGCGATGTCCGGCTCCAGACCTGGAAACCCCGCCAGGCCGCGTCGGTCGCATCGGCGAGATCCGTCTCGCGGGCAACTGCGACCCTGCCGATGACACCCTCATTGGCGGGGTTGATGACGGCGAGCGTTTCGGAGGTCGCCCTCCACTTGCCGCCGATGTAGAGCTGAGCATACGTTTCCTGAGCCATGAGATTGCCTTTTCGCCATTCCTTTGAAGGCTGAGCCTTCCTGTCCAGCAATGGATGCAATCAGCGGTCTGATATAACAATCCACATAGGTTGAATGAATTGATATCGAAATGTGATAAGTCTTCGGTCAACCAACAAACGCGAAAAGGCGCTTTCCCGGCCGGGAAAGCGCCCTCTTCATCTCTTGTACGGGGTGGTGATCAGGTCACGGCGCTGCGCACCGCATAGCGGGCATCGCGCCACGCACCGGTCTCCATCACATCATGCAGCACGTCCACAGCGTTCCAGACATCCTTGAAGCTCGTATAGAGCGGCGTGAAACCGAAGCGGATGGTGGCAGGCGCGCGGAAATCGCCGATGACGCCACGGTCGATCAGGGCCTGCATGATTTCGTAGGCACCCTCATGCTCGAAGGAGACCTGGCTGCCACGCACAGTCCCGTCCCGCGGCCCGACCAATTTCAAGCCATGCGCACAGCAGCGTGCCTCGACGAGCTTGATGAAGAGATCGGTGAGCGCAGTGCTCTTCTTGCGGATCGCCGCCATATCCACCTCGTCCCACAGGTCGAGTGCTGCCGAGAGCGCCCGCAGCGACAGGATCGGTTGCGTGCCGGAGAGGAAGCGCAAGATGCCTGCGCCACCGTCGTAGTTGCGCTCGAAGCCGAACGGGCGGGCATGGCCCCACCAACCACTGAGCGGCTGGCTGACCTTCTCCTGATGGCGTTTGGCCACGTAAATGAAGGCCGGCGCGCCGGGGCCGCCGTTCAGGTACTTGTAGGTGCAGCCGACGGCGAAATCGACGTTGCATCGGTCGAGTTCTACCGGAAGCGCGCCGGCGGAATGGCAGAGGTCCCAGACGACGAGTGCACCGGCCTCCTGAGCGCGCTTCGTCAGCGCCTCCATGTCGCGGAGTGCGCCGGTCTTGTAGTTCACGTGGTTGACGAGCACCACGGCAACGGTTTCGTCGATCAAGTCTTCGATCCGGGGCGCGTCGACGCCTTCCAGCCGCATGACCGTACCGGGGCGCGTCGCCATCACGCCCTCGGCCATATAGAGGTCGGTCGGGAAGCTCTCGCATTCCGCCACGATGACCTTGCGGTCCGCATTGAGGCCGAGTGCTGCGTGCAGCGCCTTGTAGACGTTTGCCGAGGTGTGGTCGGTCACGGCGGTCTGGCCAGGTGCTGCGCCGATGAGACGGCCGACGCGGTCGCCGAGCGTCATCGGCAGGGCAAACCAGCCGGCCTTGTTCCAGCTGCGGATGAGGTCGTGGCCCCATTCGAGCTTCGCGGCTTTCTCGATCTCGGCATAGGCGGCGCGCGGCGCCGCGCCGAGCGAATTGCCGTCGAGATAGGTGACGCCCTCGGGCAGATCAAAGCGGCTCTTGAACCCGGCGAGCGGGTCGTCGCGGTCCAGCGCCTCGACGGCATGGATATCGATGGTCATGGGGGCATGCATTGGGGGTAGTCCTTCTATTCACGAATGGTTTCGCGGGCAGGCATGGCACCGCGGCTGCGCTTGAGGGTCGGCAGGGCCAGCATGGCGAGCACGAAGAGGCCGGTCGCGAGCTTCAGGTCGGTCGGCGGCATGCCGGCTGCGAGGCAGAGCGAGACAAGCTGGTAATAGACGATGGCGCCGACGAAGGGGGCGGCAAGCTGGCGGCGAATGGTCTGCTTGCCGACGATAGCCTCGCCGATCATCAGGGCGGCAAGCCCGTTGATCAGGGTGCCGATACCCATGTTGACGTCGGCAAATCCCTGCGACTGCACCATGAGCGCGCCGCTGGTCGCCGAGAAGGCGCCAGCCAGGCCGACGCCGCCGATGGTGGCAGCCCAGATGCTGATGCCCTGCGCTTCCGCCATATCCGGGTTGGAGCCGACGGCGCGCATGGCCGTGCCGCGTTCGGTCCGGAAATAGAGGTTCAGCAGACAATAGATGGCGATACCGAGCAGAGCGGTGACGATGATCTTGCTCATCGGGAAGCCCGGCTCGACGAAGGGTACACCATCAAAAATGGTTGGCGTACCGTAGACCGAGAGGTTGGATTTGCCCATGAGCCGCAGATTGATGCTGTAGAGCATGGTCATCATCAGGATGCCGGCCAGCAGCGTATGGATGCGGAAGCGCAGATGCACGAAGGCGGTGCAGCTGCCGGCCAGGAACCCGGCTGCCATCGCCACCAGAATGGCAAGCCAGCCCGGTGCGCCGCCGGCCAGCGACAGCGCGCAGACGCAGCCGCCGAGCGGGAATGCGCCTTCGCTGGTCAGGTCCGGAAAGTTCAGCGTGCGGAATGGCAGCATGATGCCGAGAACGATGAAGGAAAGGATGAGGCTCTGCGCCAGCGTGACCGGTATGAGCGTGATGAAGTTCGAAATTATCGTAGAAACTGTTTCCATGTCCGTCTCAGCTTGCCAGCAGCATGCGGTCGGTCTTCATGCCGAAGTGACCGATGAGTTTCGGGATCGTGACTTCGGCCTTTTCCGCGCCGGTGATTTCGAGCCGGATCGCGCCGGCGTCGAGCATCACGACGCTATGGCCGAAATCGACAGCGTGCTGCATGTTGTGCGTCACCATCAGCGTGGTGAGATTGAAAGCTTCGACCGCACGCACCGTCGCCTGCATGACGATATCGGCCGTGCGGGGATCGAGCGCGGCGGTATGCTCGTCGAGAAGCAGGAGGTCCGGCTGGTCGCAAGTCGCCATGATCAGGGAAAGCGATTGCCGCTGGCCGCCCGAAAGCAGTTCGACACGCGTATCCAACCGGTTCTCCAGACCGAGGTTCAGCGCAGCGAGGCGTTCGCGGTAGCTCGCGACCCGCATGGCGTTGAGACCACGGCTGAGGCCGAGCTTCTTGCCGCGCAATTCGGCGAGCAGCATGTTCTCCGCTACCGTCATCGAGGCGGCGGTGCCTTTCATCGGGTCCTGAAAGACCCGGGCGACGCGGCTTGCGCGCTTGTGTACCGGCAGCGCCGTAACGTCGTCGCCGTTGATGAGGATCTTGCCGGAATCGAGCATCAGCGCGCCGGAGATGGCGTTCAGCATGCTGCTCTTGCCGGCGCCGTTCGATCCGATGACGATGGCGAAGTTGCCGGTCGGGAGTGTCAGGCTAAGATCGTTGAGGGCGATCTTCTCGTCGGGCTGCCCCTTATAGAAGATCTTTCGTGCAGATCGGATTTCGAGCATCCGCTTCTCCTGTGAGCAATTCCAGCAAAGCCGCCTCCGCGGCTTTGCGTTCGCACTTCGTGTAAAAACAAAAGGACAGAACGCCCTCGGCGCTCTGAAGGACGGTGACGCCAAGGCCACCGCCCGTTGCTTGCGTCCGCTTAATCGACGATGCAGTTGCAGTCGGCGAGCGAAGCCGGGATCTCGATGCCAAAGGCCGCCATGGCCTTCTTCGAGATCAGCGCCTGGTGATCCTCATAGGCGGGGAAGACGGGAGCGATGGACTTCGGGTCCTTGCCCTTCAGCACTTCGGCCGCGATCTTGCCGGCATTCTTGCCGACCTGCTCATAGTTGACGGCGAAGCTTGCTGGCACGAAGCCTTCCAGAACCGCGGTATCGACGGCGTTGACGACGGGGATGCCCGACTGGCGCGCAGCCGACGCGACTGCGGCGATCGCCGGCTGGATCATGTTGGACGTCGGACCGTAGATGACATCCACCTTGCCAGCGAGCGAGGTGATGCGCTGCTGGATGTCGTTGAGGTTGTCGACGCCGACTTCGACGACTTCAAAGCCCTGTTCCGGTGCAATTTTGCGCAGGGATTCGAGCAGCGCGACGTCATTGGCTTCGCCCGGATTGTAGGGAAGACCGAGGCGCTTGGCGTTCGGCAGGAGCTTCTTGGTAAAGGCGAGCACTGCCGCCATGTCCTGGCTGTCGGTCGCGCCGGTGATGCCATCGTCACCGCTCTCCCGCGAAGGGACGAGCTTGGCGGCGACCGGATCGGTGACGGCGGTGAAGATGACCGGGATGCCGGAGCCGGCGAGCGCCTTCTTGGCAATCTGCGAGACCGGCGTGGTGACGGTGTAGACGAGCTTCGGCTGTTCGGCCTGCAGCTTGGCGATCATCTGCGGCACGAGCGAGGCGTCGAAATTGGTGTGGCTCTCCGTGTAAACGACGTCCTTGTCCTCGACGAAGCCGTTTTCCGCGAGCGCCGCCTTGAAACCGGCGATGGCGGCATTGAGCGGCGGGTGCTCGCCGTAATTGGCGATGCCGATGCGGATCGGATCGGCGGCGGCCGAGTTGATGCCGGCAAGCGCCAGGCCAACGGCCATCAGGCCCGTGATAAGTTTCGATTTCGTGGTTGCCATGTGTTCCTCCTCCAAGTGTCGCGGTGACAGCACGACGACGGATGAGGAAGCGCAGCTGCGCGGCAAAGTCAACGAGATAGTATACAATTATGGTGTTTTGCGATTATCATATACTTTTCTCGAATATATATTGGCCCCTCATCGAGGTGGCATTTTTGGGGGAGCGCAAGTGACCGAAGAGCAAGAGAACGGCACAAAAGCAGAGGCGGCCTACAGGGTTTTGCGGACTGAGATCCTTATGACCCGGCTGCAACCGGGAACACCATTGCGGGTTGACCTCCTCAGCAAGACCTACGATGTCGGGCGGACGCCGCTGCGCGAGGCCCTTTCGCGGCTGGAGGCCGAGCGGCTGGTCGTGGCTATCTCCAATCGCGGCTTCACCGTCGCGCCCGTATCGCGGGCCGAGCTGGAGGATCTGACGAAGGCGCGTACTGTCGTCGAAATCCCGTTGTTGCTGGAAGCCATGGAGCGCGGCGGTCCCGAATGGGAATCGGCAATCGTCACGGCGCATTACCGCCTGTCGCGCTGCAAGACTATCCTCCAGGATTCCTCCGACCTTGCCGTCGATGCCTGGATGGAACGGCATGAGGCTTTTCACGCCGCGCTGCTCAGCGCGGCGCAATCGAGCTGGCTGATGCGTTTCCGCTCGACCATTTCGGACCAGCTCCAGCGCCATTACCGCTTCCTGGCCTTCGCTCCGGCGCTCCGCGCGGCCGCTGGCGAGACTGCGGGATACGAGGAGGCCATGGCCGCGCTGCACAAGGCGCAGTCGATCGGTCCGCATACCGAACTTATGGAAGCCGTGCTCGACCGCAACGCCGAGCGCGCCCGTTTCCTGATGGGCGAGCATTTCGGCTATCCGCTGGAAGTCTACGCCGTCGAGGAAGGGGAAGCGGCGGCGCTCGCAGCGCGCAAGAAAGGAGCGCGCACGCGCACTCATAAGAAATCCGCATGAATTAATGCCGATTAAGGCGATTGTTATAGGGAAAGCGACTCTGTTTCATACCGGCCAGCAAACGGGAGCGGCGTGATTGCTGCGGGCGTGAGGGAGCCTGCGCAATCCACTGACACTACGAAGGAATTCGGAACGCGACGCCGTGAGGTGTTCGCCGCCGTCCTGTCGTTTGCCTTGCGCCGCTGCCAGCTTCGGACGCGGGCATATCACCGATATTGCAGGAGGAGACGGACATGCCGAAAAGGCTGATTATCACATGCTCGATTTTGTGTCTGGCGGCGGGCTCTGCCCTTGGCGCCGGCTGGGAAAAGGAAGTGCCGACGGAGATCAACATCCAGGATCCCCACCTCAAGCGCTGGTCGGAACTGACCTATGACAAGCGGCCCCCGGCGCTGACGCCTGGGAAGGACTACGGCATGGACCCGGCGACGGGCAAATTCAACGCACCGCGTGCCACCGCACTCGGCGCATCGCCGAACTTCCCGGGCCAGCTCACCCATTGGGACGACAAGACCTACAAGAGCAATGTCGAAGAAATTGCCTTCTACCCGCACATCACGTCGCCGTGGCATGCCTGGCCCGACGTCGCTGATTTCGGCGGCAAGCGCTACATGTACCTGCATGACCGCGACTATATGCGCGTGCTCGACATCACGGACCCTGCCAAGGCCGAAGTCGTCTATTCCAAGGGTGGCGTCTGGGGACCGGAAGGTTCCAGCGAGGAATGGGACGCCAAGACCGTACAGGATTATTTCGGCGGCATGACCATCGCCTGGAGCGAGAAGCTCCAGAAGAACGTCGTCGTTGCCTCCTACGAGATCGGCCGCTTCGGCATCCTCGACAACAAGCGCACGCAGCCGGACATCGTCGAAACGCTGCGCCACTACAATTCGCTCAAAGGCTTCAAGGTCTACGAGATGAACGGCCCGCTGCCGAGCGATTGGAAGCTGATCGCCACCCGCACGACCGACGTCAACAACCCTGACGCGCCTGTTGGCAAGCAGCAGGGCTCAGGCTCGCTCGACGCGCCCGCCTGGTTCGGCGGCAAATACATGTATCTCTCGTCGGCGCCCGACGACAGCTACGCCTTGACCGAGTATCCGGACTACCTGCATTCGCCGGGATACCAGGCCTGGGACATGACGGACCCGGCCAATCCTCTTTTCGTCAGCCAGGTCACCGTTCCCGGTCAGGTCGTCGGAGACAAGGCAAGCGAGGACGCCTACCTGATGAACCCGCGCGCCGGCAACCGTACGTCCTGGATGGGTTCGCGCATGCCATTGTTCCTGCCAAAGCCCGTGGAGAAGGGTGGCACGATCGGTTTCGGTGCCATGGGCGGTCTCGGCTTCTACACCTTCGACCTCACCAACCCCGGCACACCGGAAATGATGGGCCATCTGAGCATCCCGCCGAGCTTTGCCGGCACTGAATTCGACAATGCCGATACCAGCCAGTACGAGCGCACCGGCTATGTCTTTGCCAACGGCTATCCGATGAACTCCAACTGCTATGAGCCCTACAAGGACGTGCTGGTCATCGACGCCAAGGATCCGAAGGACCCGAAGGTCGTCGCCACCTTCCCGCGCCCGACGCCGCCGGCAGAGGCCGAATTCACCGACTATTGCCAGAGGCGCGGCAGCTTCGGCCCGAAGCGGTCCGGCACGACCCATCAGCCGGGCCATAGCCGCGAAGGCATCCTGCCCTATGCCTTCTACAATGCCGGCCTTCAGATCTTCGACGTCAAGGACCCGAAAGACCCGAAGATCGCCGGCTACTACGTACCGCGCTTCCCCAAGCCTGAGGAAATGCCGGATTATACCTATGAAAACGCCAGTTTCGCGGTCTTCACGGAATATGACCGCAACATCATCTGGCTGATCAGCATCGACGGCATCCGCGCCCTGAAGACGCCTCTCCTCGGTGAGCCGAAGACCGGCCTCACCGGCGAAGTCTGGCCGCCGCGCGGATAACAGCCGACAGGGGCCGGCATCGCAACCGACGCCGGCCCTTCCTCTGTCCATCCATCATCCATTCCCAATCAGGATCTGCTTGTCCCGCGCGCCGTGGACGGAGCTGGCGAAGCTTTCCCGATTTTCCAAACCAACGAGAGAACCAACTCGACATGAACAAACAATCCAGTGCGACGTCGCCTCTCCTCCTGAAAGGCGCCGCAGCAGCGCTCTGCGTCATGGCCGGCGCACAGCCGGCGACGGCTTCAGAAGCGGAACCCGTCGAATATGTCCGTGTCTGTGATGCCTATGGCAACGGCTTCTTCTATGTACCGGGCACCGAAACCTGCCTGAAGATCAGTGGCTATCTGCGCCACGAGGTTGCTGCAGGCGACGATGTCTACTGGGGCGGCTCGCTCGATGGCATGCCTGGCAAGGCGCGAGCCACGCTGCGTTTTGACGCTCGCAACGAAACCGAACTCGGAACGTTGCGCTCCTATCTGGAGACGCGTTTCGAGCACAAGGCATCCGGAGAGCGCATCTATATTTCAGAAGCACTGATCGAGCTTGCCGGCTTCTCGGTCGGCATTGCCGATTCCCTTTTTGCGAACTGGACCTGGGGTGCCGGCAACGTCATCTACGACGACGTCATCTACTACTCCGGCGACCGCACGATGCAGGCGAGCTACACCCACGACTTCGGGAACGGTTTCTCCGCCATGGTTGGCGCCGAGGAAGGCAATGGCTCGTGGGAACTGGAGACGGTCGATGCAGCCGGCGTGACCCAGCGCGAGTGGTTCGATCTCCGGGCCGATGGCATCCCGCATCTCCTTGGCGGCGTCAAGTACGAGCAGGACTGGGGCGTGCTCTTCGGCATGGCTGCCTACGACACGCGCTACGATGCCTGGGCCCTCAAGGCGCGCGTCAATCTTGACCTCACCGAGGCGCTCTCGTTGTTCGTCATGGGCAGCTACCAGTCCGACCCCAGCCGGCCGAACTACTACGGCAGCTGGTATGGCGATTGGGCGATGTGGGGCGGCTTTTCCGCAAATGTCAGCGAAAAGGCCACCGTCAACAGCCAGATCTCGTTCGAGGAGGACGGCACGTGGAACGCGGCGCTCAACGTCGCCTACGAGGTTGCGCCGGGCTTCAAGATAACGCCGGAGCTTGACTACACCGCCTTCCGCGGTTTCCGCGGACACGAAGACGCCTTCGGCGGCGTTGTGCGCTTCCAGCGAAACTTCTAAACATGCGAGCAAGCGTCGGCGGCGACATCACCGCCGGCGCATGTCTAAGCTCGCCAACGAGCGCGACGAATGATGTGGTTGAAATCGGCACGACGAGGCAGGCGCTCCGTTCAGCCATGGCTGCATCGCCAATCTTTTTCATGCCGCCTAATCGGGGCGTCAGCAGCAGGCCGCTTTCGAGGCGATAAGCACGCTCCAGTTCAGCGCCGACGCTGAACCGCAGTTGCTCCTGTGCGAACCCTTTGAGATCGACTTTGGTACCGTCGCCGTTCGAGACGCTATAGTCGTCAACGGTCTCGTTGAGGAGGACGGCACGTAGCGCAGGAGTGAGTACGGTTGCGTCCCCGAGTTGCCACTGCCCCTGCAGTTTCGAGTCCCACATCACCCGGTACGTATCGAACGAGCCGTCGAAATGTTCCGTGTCGACGTCGTTCCAGGAACCGCCGTAAAGCAGGCTGGTGTCGAGGAACACGCCGGAGCCGAGCTCGAACGAAGCATAGGGGCCGGTCAGCCAGCCGTTACCTGTAAGTTCGGCATCGGCGTCGGTGGGGTCAGTCATGCTGTCGAAGTGGAACGACAGGCCGATCAGGGCCTTCTCCGACAGCAGATAGTCGGCGCCGGCAGAGATGAGACCGAAGGTACCCCAGCGTCCGCCATTCTCATCACGTCTGCCTACCGTTTTCCGGTCCTCCCTGCCGCGTTCAAACACGGCTATCATCCAGGCTTCGCTGCTTAGCGGGAACCATCCGCTAGCTAAGTCAGGCGAGCGGCATTATCCCGTCGATAGCGGCCGCCGCTCCCTAACTGCCGACGGCGTGACCGGGTCTTTTCCACCGCCAGCCATCAACGCAAATCGCTGCCGCAGCCGGTCTTGTGCCACAAGGGTTCTTGCAACCAGGATTCCTCCAGCGGATTATTTCTCGCCAAACTTGCATAAAGCGAAACGGCTCATTAGTCACACGGCACGTCAGGAATCGTTGTCAGTCTTGTTTGATGAAAGGACAGAAATCGTGCCGCAGGCAGAAATTCGAACCGGCAATGGCGGCCGCAAAGCGCTTTGGGCCACCGTTGCGGTCGTCGCGCTCGCAGTGGCCGGCGCAACCGCTGGCAAGTTCATGCTCACAAGGGCGGCCGACAGGTTTCTTGTCGACCGTGGCGGCAAGGCAGCTGCGGTCGAGGTGGATTTTCTCGGGCGCGTTCATATGCGCGACGTTACACTTCCCTTCGCCGGCGGCCGCAGTGTGCGGGTCGCTGCCATCGACGGACGACCCAGGATTTCCTTCCTGAAAGGCGGGTTCGAGTTGAAAGGTATCGAACTCGACCTGGCGGTGGGCAAGCTTTCCGTGCCGCAGGCAAGCGTCGAGGAGCCCAATTTCGCAACGGACGCCGCAAAGGCCGGCGATCAGGCCAACGTGACGCCATTGAAACGCATTGAACGTTTTGCGGCGAAGCGTGTCGTGGCGCCGGAGGTTACGGTCAGTCAGGTGTTCGCCGGCTCCAAACAAATGACCGTCTACAAGAACGTTGCTTTTGAGGATATCGCCGGCGGTCGCGTGGCGCGTTATTCCGCCAGCGGGGCGAACTTCGAGTTGGCGCTGGAAATCCAGGATGGGGACGGCGCACCGAAGCAGGAGGAAATGAGCGGCTCCATGGGCGCCATGAGCGGCAAGGACTTTGATGCAGCCTACCTCGCCCGGATTTACGGGGAAAAGGCCGGTCCTGGCGACAAGGAACCCAAACCACTCTACGGCCCGATTTCGGTCAAAAACATCGTCCTGTCGCACGGCACGTCGTCTTTCAGATATGACGAGGTGCAAAGCAGCGGCTTGAGCGTCCGCATGCCGACCGAACCACTTCTTGAAACACTTGAGAAACTTGAGAAACTGCAATCGGCCGATCTGGACGCACTGCCGCCTGCCGAGCGTCAGGCATTTTTCAAACGCGCCCTTTCCCTTGCCGACATCATCGGCAAGGGCGACATCGAGATGCTCGGTCTCAAGACGCAGATCTCCGAAGAGGACGACAGCGGCGAGAGCAAGACAATTGAACTGGCCATCGACAAGATGGCGGTCCAACTCGAAGGCCGTACCTTTAACGGTGCCATGCACGGAGTTTCCATCGGCGAAGGCGCCGACTACGCCAAGTTCTCCGAAGCGAGCATCAGTGGCTTCTCCTGGGATCCGACCATGGAAGCGCTGACGAAGCTGGTAGAGTTGAACGAAGAGCAGCTTGAAGACTTCCCCCTCACAACGCTCATGCCGGAGTTCGGCACGATCCGGTTGAAGGGTCTGGACGTCGACATGCCTGGCGAGACAGCAAGTGTGGCGGAAAGCGAAGCCGGCGAGGATGAACAAGGCGCACCCGGCGCTGACACCGACCCATCTGCAAGCGCCGAGACATTGCCCGACAGGGATCCGTCTGATGGCGCCGACAACCAGGACGCTCCATTGGACGAGGCACCAGCGGACCAGGCGACCATGCCTTCGGTCCCTGAGCGCATACGGTTTACACTGGACAGCTATGAGGTGGCATTGACCAAGCCTCGCAATGGCATCCCGACGGAAGTCCGCATCGCCTATCAAGATCTCAGCGTGCCCGTTCCGTCGGACGCCGAAGACGAAGCCTCCAAGGCGCTGCGCCAGCTCGGTCTTGACAAGCTGATCATTTCTTCCAACTTCGAACTGGCCTGGGACGAGCCGAAGGAGAACCTCGTCATCAAGGAGATTTCCTTGAGCGGCAAGGACATGGGCAGCCTTTCCTTCTCGGGGATCATGGGCGGTGCCACCAAGGACTTCTTCTCCGGTGACATGACCGCGGCACAGATGGCACTCTTTGGCCTCACGGTCCGGGAGGCCAAGCTCAAGTTCGAAGACAAGGGGATCATGACCAAGGGCATAAAGCTCTATGCCGATGAGAACGCCATGACCGAAGACAGCGTGCGCGGAATCCTCGTGATGATGACGACGGCGGGCTTGCAACAGTTTGCGTCCACTCAACCGAAGCTGCAGGAGGCTGCGATGGCGCTTTCCCAGTTCATCAACAAGCCGGGAACGTTTACCCTGACGGCCAAGGCCAAGGACGCCGCCGGCATCAGTGCGCTCGAACTGGTCGGAGCCGCAGAACATCCTGCCCTTCTTCTCGATAAGGTCGATCTCGGCGCTACTGCGCAATAGAGGAGCAGCGGGCTCCGAAAGGAGCCCGACGCTGGCCATATCGCCATCTCACGAATTGGCGCGAGCAAGCGCGAATGACACGTTGAACGGATTGCGGCGGAACGCCGACAGCCGCCAAACGTTGCCTTTTTGGCAACGTCCGTTGCGAATATCTATGCTTCTTCGCCAGGAGAAACTCTGAAACATTGTGCTTGCAAGCAACTCATCAGAGGCAAGCAAGATGGCCTATGTCATTACAGAGCCGTGCATCGACGTGAAAGACGGCGACTGCACCGCGGCCTGTCCTGTCGACTGCATCTACGAAGGTGGACGTACGTACTACATCCATCCGGAAGAATGCATAAACTGCGGGCTCTGTCTGTCGATCTGTCCCGTCGATGCCATTGTCTGGGACCAGGAAATCTCCGGGAGCCAGCGCCATTTCATCGCCGTCAACAAGGAGTTCTTCGGCCCCGACGTTACCGCAATGGGGTCGCCTGGCGGATGGAGCAAAGAGTGCTCGACAGTGCTGGACCACCCGTTCGTTGCCAGCTTCGATAAGGCCGCAACAGTAGCATAGCAGTATTTCAGCAGTAGGAACGAGACATGTCTGTGACCGAATTCGGTGGCGTCGTTGCCGCCGTGCCGACGCCGTTCGACGATCAGGGCCGGATCGATACCGCAGCCTTTGTCGAACATGCTAGCTGGTGCCTGCACAATGGCTGTGATGGTCTGAATGTGCTGGGGACGACCGGCGAAGCCAACTCGCTGTCTTTCGAGCAGCGCAGGGCCGTCATGGTGGCCGCTGCCGAGGCGCTCGATACGAAAAGACTAATGGTCGGCACCGGAACGCCGGACCTTGAGACGACGATCGCCCTCACAGCGCTCGCCGATCGCCTCGGCTATGCCGTTGCACTGGTCCTGCCACCCTATTACTACAAGCCGGCCTCGGACGACGGGCTTTTCGCCTGGTTCGAGCGCCTCATCCAGGCGACCGAGAAAAGCCCGATCCCGATCTATCTCTACAACTTTCCGCAAATGACCGGCATTACCTTCAGCCCGGCACTAGTCGCGAGACTTGCCGCGGCGTTTCCCGTTCGCATCAAGGGCGCCAAGGACAGCTCAGGCGATCTCGACTATGCCCGTCAGCTGGCCGCGATCCCGAACTTCGCCGTCTTTCCCAGCAACGAGGCGACGCTTGCCGATGCCGACGCCGACAACTACGCCGGCACGATTTCCGCGACTGTCAATGTCGACCCGGGTCTGTCGGCCAAGCTCTGGAAGAGCCAGGGCGATATCCCTCTGCAAGATCGAGTGCTTCGTCTGCGGCAGGCGATTTCCGCCAACCCGCTGATTCCGTCCGTCAAATACCTGGTGGCCAAGAGATCGGGGAACCCAGTCTGGTTCAATGCGGCGCCGCCGCAGCCGCAGCTCGCCACGGCACACCGGTCTTCGCTCGACCTTCTCGCAGTTGAGGTTCACCAGCCGGAGTAATAAGCCCGCGTGGCAGCGGCGAGTTTGGTCACACGTTGACGCTCGCCGGTCAGCCGCGGAAGATCGGCGCGTGCCTGCTTCAGCAGTTCGGCCCGGGCGCCCTCATGGTCGATCCGGGTCAGCTTTCCATCACGCATGATCTCCTGTCCGCCGACGTAGAGACCTTTCGCGTGAGCCGCCGTCATCCGGGCGAGCAGAACCTCCGCCTCGTCCAGATCGTCGGTCAGGCTGTCGACGATCAGGGCGCTGTAGTCCACGAGCACCAAGTCGTCATTCCCTTGCGCATTCACGACCTTGGCGCCGACCTGGATCGCGGCGTCGAACACCCGCGCCGGCGTAAAGGTCCGTGTCACGTCCCTACCACCGTGCAGCAGATGGGCAAGGCGCAGTTCGCGCCAGAGATCCTGATCGTCGTCGAACCCCGTGCCGTCAAGACCGAACGCAAAAGCGGGCCCGCTTTCCGGCACCGCGGAGATTGGCGCCACGCCCGAACGCAAGCGCAAGTTTGCCGAGGGATTGGAAACGAGCTGTACACCCCGCGCAGCCAGCAGCTCCAGTTCATCCGGTCGCAACTGAACGCCGTGGGCAACCGCGAGGCGTGACGAGAGGAAACCGATTTCGTCGAGGTATCGCACGACGCCTTGCGGGAAGCGCCGGTCCAGCCACTGTCTCTGCCTCGGGCTTTCGAGCAGATGCATGTGAATGCGACGGCCTGTCGCGGCGGAAGCCTCG
This sequence comes from Sinorhizobium sp. A49, assembly GCF_002002725.1. Taxonomy (GTDB): domain Bacteria; phylum Pseudomonadota; class Alphaproteobacteria; order Rhizobiales; family Rhizobiaceae; genus Ensifer. The sequence goes on from NZ_MUNW01000054.1 coordinate 87,706, forward strand.
GCGATGCTTTCGAGCAGGGTGTTGGAACACCATTGCGGCCCGATCGGGCCGTACTGAATATCGATCAGCGGGCTGGTGTTTGCGGCAGCGACCGCGTCGGCCGCCGAAATCTGGACCGAGGGCGGCGCATAGTGCGGGATCGAGGCGCTGAGTTCGTCCCAGTCTGCCGGCGTGAGAAACGGTCGCAGCCGCTGCGGCCCACCGTCATAGGCCCAAGGGTCGTGATCCAGCAGGGGGCAGGAGAGCGCAAGTCGTATGCCCACATCGCGAGCGGCGCGCATCACGGCGCCAGCCTCTTCTACCAGCCGGTCGATATTCAGCGAGTTGTGGCAATGCATCGTCGCGCCGATACCCGTCTTCGCCAACCGGGAGAACGCCACGAGCGCTTCGAGGTAAGGGTCGGTTCGGGGCCTCAGCCGAAGGCCCGGGATCCAGACTTCCAGCGCATCGTCGATGTTACCGAAATCGAGCGTGCGGATGCCATAGCCGTGGTCATGGGCGTTGACGGGCGGCGGCATGAGGAGAGCATTGGCCGGGATTGCTGGCGGTGAAACGCCGTCCGGCAGATGCCGCAAGAGATCCGCGCGGCGTGCAGCCTCATGACCGGGACGCAAGAGAAGTCGTCCGGGGATCGCTCCTGCGCTCACGTGCGGATAGCCTCCATGATCTGATCGCTGAACCTCTGCAGTTCCGCGCCGACGAACTCGATGACAGCCTCGGCCGCGTGCGTGCGCTGGCGGCGCCGCTGAACGAGAATTCCGACGTGCAGGTTTTGAAGACGCGACCCGGAAAGCGGTATGGCTACAAGGTCACCCGCCTTGATCTCCGCCAGGAAACCGATCGGCGTGAAGAAGGCCACACCCTGGCCGGAGATCATGAAGGGCTTGAGCATCATCTGACTGTTCGACAGCACAAAAGGCCGTCCGGTCCGCTCGAAGACGGACAATTCGATTTCGATGAGCGAACGGATCGGCTGGGTGTCGAGTTGCAGCAGAAGATCGTACTGGGCGCACTCGGCCAGTGAGACTTCCCGCTGCCTGGCCAGTGGGTGCCCACGCCCGACAAAAGCCATCAGCGGCATGGGCACGCGGAAGAGCATCTCCGTATCGTCCGGCCTTGCCAGATCGAAGGTCAACCCCATGTCGACGTCGCCTTCGGCCACCAGACTGCTGATGTTGCCGTGACCGGCGGTGTGGATATGGAAGCTCACACCGGGATGGATGCGGTGGAAGGCTTTGACCATGTCCGGCAGGAACTGGATGGCCAGGCTGTCGAGGCAGGACATCTGCACGCGGCCGGTCTTCTTTCCCTGCAACGCACCGAGGTCGCTGCGCAGAAGTTCGAAATTCTCGAGCGTGCCCCGAGCGTGGCGCAGCACGTTTTCACCCGCCACAGTCAGCTTCAAGCCGTTCGAAAGCCGCTCGAACAGGGCGATACCGAGCTCGTCCTCCAGTTTCTTGATCTGGCGACTGACCGCCGAGGATGCCACATGGAGCTCCTCGGAGGCCTTGCGAATGGACCCGGACCGTGCGACCGCGACAAAGTATTTCAAGATGCTGGCGTGCATTCGATTGGAACCTTCCCTCCCCCTGGGCACCGACCTATAGCACGCTCACCGTCCCCTCCAAACGGGCGCACGCTTCTGCTGGAACGCACTGACACCTTCCATTGCGTCCTCGCTATTGAGCGCCCTCACCAGCGCGGGCGTGCGCAGCGCTTGAGCCTCGGCGGGCGAAAGATGCCCGGTGCGATTGACCGTCTGCTTGATCGCCCGGAGCGAAAGGGGCGCGCAGGCGACGATTTCATTTGTCCAGCGTGCGACAGCGGCGTCGAGCTCCCCCGGTTCGGCGACCTCATTGACGATGCCAAACCCTTGCATTTCGGCGGCGGAAAACCGCCGGCCCGTCAACAGCACGCCCATCGCAAGATTGTGGGGAATGCGCCTTTGCAACAGGACCATGCCGCCATCGAGCGGCAGGCGCCCGACGCGAGCCTCCGGTAGTCCGAAGGCCGCCGCCGTCGAGGCGACGACGATATCGCAGCCGAGCACCATCTCGAAGCCGCCGCCGAGCGCATAGCCGTTGACCCTGGCGATAACGGGAACATCGAGAGAGCGGCGAAAAGCCAGCCCGCCAAAACCGTTCGGCCGACTTTCGGTCCAGTATTCGAGGCCGGTCGTTTCGGCCCCCTTCAGATCTGCCCCGGCGCAGAATGCCCGTTCTCCGGCACCGGTCAGCACGACACAGCTTATGTCGTCGCGCGATTCGATCTCTTGCCAGATCGCCTCCAGTTCGCGTTCGGTTGCCGCGTCCACCGCATTCATCCGTTCCGGACGGCAAAGCGTGACGCTGGCAACGCGATCCTTTACGACGAACTCGACACTCATGCCGCATCTCCCTGACGCACGGCAATCGCCGAGAGGATCTCATCGTTATGCTCGCCGAGCTTCGGCGGCGCGATGCGCACCGTCACCATTGCCGCGGACATGGCGATCGGCGAGCCAACCAGCCGGACCGGACCGGCTTTCGTTTCGCCGGCGTCCAGGACCATGCCGTTGATCGTCGTCTGCTCGTCGTCGAGGGCTTCGGGAAGCGAGCGCACCGGTGCGCAGAGAATGTCGACCTGCTCCAGGCGTGCAAGCCAGTGTGCATTGCTGTTCGTTGCGAAGGTCTCGCGAAAGATCTGCTGCAGTTGCGGGCGACGCTTCATCTGCTCATCGAAGTCCGCAAATTGCGGCTGCAGGGACAGGTCCTCGATCTCCAGCGCGACGCAAATGTCCCGCAGGGGATTCGGCTTGAAGGCGCCAACCATGACGATGGCGCCATCGGTGGTTTCGAAGACGCCCGTAAGAGGAAAGGCGCCCCAGTTCAGGTCCTTCTCCCGCATCATGTGCGTGGTGCCCTCCTGCATCTGCATGGCGAGCATGGAACTGTAGAGACTGACCGCAACCTGTTGACCCTGGCCGGTTTTCCCGCGGTGCAGGAGGGCCAGCAGGATGCCTTGGACCAGATGCATGCCGGCCGAGTAGTCGGCAAGCGGCGTCGCATAGATCGACAGCGGGTGGCTTGCATCCGATTTGCGCCGCATGACACCCGAAAGCGCCTGCGCGAGAATGTCCTGTCCCCCCTTGTGCCGATAGGGGCCTTCCAAGCCGAAGCCGGTACCGACGGCGTAAATCAGCCGGGGATTGGTTTTCTTGAGATCTTCATAGCCAAAACCCATGCGCTCCATGACATCGGGGCGAAAATTGTTGACGACCACGTCTGCCGTGTCGATCAGGGCGCGCACCGCCGCACGCGCCTCGTCCTGCTTGAGGTCGAGCGCCAGGCTCTTCTTGTTGCGGTTGAGCGACGAGAAGACCGGATTGTTGAGGCCATCCGGATCCGACCCGAGCGACCAGCGCGAGAGATCGCCGATCTTGGCCTTTTCGACCTTGATCACCTCTGCGCCATAGTCGGCCAGCATTTGTGTGCAGCAAGGACCAAGCATGACCTGGGTGAAATCGACGACGCGGATACCGTCGAGGGGAAGAGATGTCATTCTGCGGCCTCCAGATAGGTTGCATTCTCGGATGGGATGTCGCCGGGATCGGCGCCCTGGGCGCGCAGTTGCTTCTGGATCGCCCTGACATCCGCATCCCGTACTTTCACGCCGGCGTTGAGCGCCACGGTCGCCGCGACGCCGGCCGCCTCGCCCATCGCCATGCATGGCGGTATCTCGCGGCTCGACTTCTGTGCCTGGATCGTCGCTGAGTAATGCCTTCCGGCGACGATCAGCTGGTCGACCTCCTTGGGCAGCATGGCCCGGTAGGGCGTGTAGTAGTCGCGGCCACGGCAGACCGTATCGGCGAAGTGACGGCGATTCATCACGTCATCCTTGGTGACGACATACTCACCCTGAAGCAGGCGCGACTGCCGGACGCCCGTCTGCGGCGCGAAGTCGATGACATGGGCATTTTCGAAGCCTGGCAAGTTCGCCCGGGCGAAGTCGAGCAGGCGAGCGATACGGGTGCGACCCTCGAGTTCCGCGTAGGTCAGGTCTTCGACGCTGAGCCCGGAAAGCTTCGGCATGTGCGGGCAGTTCAGCCAGATCACGCCGGGCAGCGGCGTCTTCAGCCACCAGAAAGACCAGCAACCGCCGATCAGGCGCTTGGCCTCATGATCGAGCATCTTGAACCTTTCCGGGTCCTCGAACTCGAAACGTTCGGCCGCTTCGGTATCGATGCCGCCCCAGCGGGAGACGGTCGTCAGGATGAAGTTGCCGTCCGTATGCTGGGCGCCGGCGTCGGCAGCGACATCGAGATCGCCCGACGCATCGATGACCACATCCCCCATGATGGCCTCGCGCCCTGCCTTGGTTTGGCAGACTACGCCCTTGATCGTGTTGTTCTCGACGATCGCCGACGAGAACCAGCTGTGCGTCCTGAGTTTGACGCCGGATTCGCGTAAGATGTCGTAGGCGACACGCTTGAAAGCATCCGGATCAAATGCGGCCGCGTAGCAGATCGGATGCGGCGCAGACGGGGTGTGGAAGTCGAACAATCCCCAGCGTGCCCAGCGGCGCCATGCTTCCGGCGTATCGCGAAGATCGAGTTGCCGGTCGCCATCGGTCGGCGTGACGCAAAGGCCAAGCGTCTTCATCCGTTCGATCATCTCCATGCAGATGCCGCGCACGGTGATTTCAACGCTATTGACCATGTCGTCGAGCACCAGGACCATGCCACCTGCGGCAAGGCCCCCAACGTAGGGGTAGCGCTCGAGCAGGGTGACGCTGGCGCCCGTGCGGGCCGCCGACACGGCGGCGGAAATGCCTGCAGGACCGCCACCGACCACGACCACGTCCGAGCGGTCGACGATCCTGGCGTTGCGCAAGGGTTCCCTGATTGTTTCCATTGTCTTTCCTCCATAGGGGGCGTGTCCGGCGAAATGTGAGGGCGCTCACAGCCAGTGACTTTGTCGGTTAGGCGGACCGGGGATCCGATCCGGCAGCGAAGGGTGTGGGGGGTCAGTGGTCCGTCGTCGGCTTCCAGCGGACGATCTTCGATTCCGCGAACGAAACGGCGAAGAAGAGAACCACGGCAAGAGAAGCGGCGACCACGACGGTCGCATAGAGCAGCGGCGAACGGAAATTATAGGTCGCCTCGATGATCAGGGCGCCAAGGCCGTAGCTCGATCCGATCCACTCCGCAACGATCGCCCCCATCACGCTGCTCGTCGCCGCGATCTTCAGGGCGGCGAAGAGGAAGGGCAGCGAGCTCGGAAGACGAACCTTCCAGAAGATCTCGGAATTGCTGGCCGACAGGATGCGCATGAGATCGAGCATTGCCGGGCTTGCCGACTTCAATCCCTGCACCATGTTGACGAGCGTCGGGAAGAAGCAGATCAGGCCGGCGATGATGATCTTCGGCGCAATGCCGTTGCCGACGAGCAGCACCAGGATCGGCGCCAACGCGATGATCGGGATCGACTTGACGATGACCGCGATCGGGTAGAACGCCCGCTCCGCAAGTGGGCTATAGACGAACCAGACCGCGAGCAGGACGGCAACGACATTGCCGAACACGAAGCCTAGAACCGCCTCCATCAGCGTCGGCAAGAAATTCGACCACAGCACGCCGGCATTTTCGCCGAAGGCCTGGATCACGTCGAGCGGCCCTGGGGCCATGAACGTTGGCACCGAAAAGCCCCAGACGACGAGCTGCCACAAGAGGATGCAGCCGAGGATGGCAAGCGTTGCCGGCAGGTGACGCAGGGCCATGGCGGCGACCGCGTCGAGCATCTTGAACCTGTTGCCGTCTACCAGAGCGCGGCCCTCCGCTTGCGAAGGAAGAGCATTAGCCATCAACATTCTCCCAAAAGTGTGCGCAGGTGGGCGGTCACGCGAATGAACTCGACCGTGTCACGCATCGCGAGCGATCGCGGATAGGGCAAGTCGACCTTCATGAACTCCTTGACGCGACCGGGATGGGCGGCAAGCATCAGGACGTGTTGGCCGAGAAAGACGGCCTCGGGGATCGAATGGGTGACGAACAGGATCGTGGTCCCGGTTTCCTGCCAAAGGCGCAGCAATTCCTCGTTCAGCTTGTCGCGCGTGATCTCATCGAGCGCTCCGAACGGTTCATCCATCAACAGGATGCGTGGGCGGGTCACCAGCGCACGGGCGATCGCCACGCGCTGGCGCTGGCCGCCCGACAATTCGTGCGGCATCGCCTTTTCGCGACCCTTCAGCCCGACGAGGGCAATTAACTCTTCCGGGTCGGCATAGGTCGCGCCTGCCTCGCGCTTTCCCACCAAAAGCGGCAGGCGCACGTTGTCGATCACGTTGCGCCAGGGCAGCAACGTCGCTTCCTGGAAGACGAAGGCGAAATCACGGCCCTCACGTGCCTTGCGCGGTGTCTGGCCATGCACCGACACTGACCCGTCGCTGATATGCACGAGGTCAGCGACCGTCCGCAGCAACGTCGACTTGCCGCAGCCGGAAGGGCCGAGCATGGTTACGAGCGAGCCGGTCGGTATTTCGACCGAAACGTCGGAGAGTGCGGTGAAGCTGGAATCATCCGCGCCGAAACGGATATGAAGGTTTGTCACCGACACGGCGGAGCCGTTGGCTGCGCTGACCGACACCGGCTTGGGTCTGCTAAGCGTTTCCAGCATCGCCTTATCCTACGCTCTTGCGGATGTCGGCGGTGGCATCGAGGATCGCCATCGTATAGACGTCGTCCGCACTGGGAACCGGCCCATTGAACTGGCCGAGGTCCGCATAGGTCTTGATCTGCTCCTCCCAGTTTGCACGCTCCATGCCACCCCAGCCGACTTTGGCAGTGGTTTCGTTGAAGACGAATTTCATCAGCGGCCCTATGGCCTCGAGTTCGCTTGCCTTGTCCAGGTTCGGATAGGATTCGAGCAGGATGTCGACCGCCTCCTCTTGGTGTTCGCGTGCATAGTTCCATCCGCGTGCCGCACCCGATACGAATGCCGCGAGATGGTCGGCGTGATTTTCCAGCTGGTCGTCAGTTGTGTAGTAGACATTGGCATAAAGTCGGATGCCGCCGTCCCAAAGCGTCAGGTCGACCCGGTCGTCTCCCAGAACCTTCAGAGCGTTGACATTGGTCAGCCACCCACAGACTGCATCGGCCTGACCGGTCACGAGCTGGTTCATGTCGGAACCCATGTTGACGATCTTGACCTGGTCCTCCGATATCCCGTTCTTGGCGAGGAGTGCGCGCAGCAGGATGACCGAGGTCGGGATGGCGGCAATCGTCTTGCCGATCATATCCTGGGGCTTGGCGATCGGATTTGCCTTGCGGGAGAAATAGGCAAAAGGATGCTTCTGATAACCGGCCGCGAATGCCTTGATCGGCGCACCGGCCGAACGGGCGAGCATGACAGACGGGCTGGAGGAAATCTGGCCGATCGTCGACTGACCGACGGCAACGCCGGCGACACCGTCGACATTCGGTCCGCCGGGTACGATTTCCAGCTCGACGCCGCTCTCGGCGTAATAGCCCTTCTTGCGAGCCACCAGTTCCCCGAGGAGCCCGTTGGAGGGCAGCCAGCCGAGTTGCATCCGGATTGTCGCCGGTTCGGCAGCCCGACCGGGCGAAACATTGATCAGGCTGTGGGTCGCGGCAATCGCGCCGACTGCAGCGGCATTGGAAAGGAAACCCCGGCGGTTCATCATGAAATGAGACATATCGTTCCCCTGGCTTGTTATGGGAGCGATGATGATGAAATTTGGCATCTCATAAAGCACAATTTTTCGCGGTAAGCATTGCCGATACGGCAACACACAGACTTGTCGCGGCTTTGCCTTTTCGGCAACGGCAGGCTCGAAAGATTGTTCTTTGTTTGAGCCCCGTGCCCGTCGGATAAGCGAGCGGACATTTCAAGCGCTTACCGTCGTGGAGGACAGATATGATGCACAGCAACCTGATTGATGGGGAATGGATCGACGGCGACGACGTGGTTCGCAATATCAATCCGTCCGACACCAACGACGTGATCGGGGACTATGCCCGCGCCTCGGCCGAGGATGCCAAGGCGGCGATTGCCGCGGCGAAAGCTGCCTTTCCTGCCTGGTCGCGCTCCGGTATTCTCGAGCGCCATGCCATCCTTCGAAAGACTGCCGACGAGATCCTGGCGCGCAAGGATGAACTCGGCCGGCTTCTGTCGCGCGAAGAGGGCAAGACGCTGGCAGAAGGCATCGGCGAGACCGTGCGCGCTGGCCAGATCTTCGACTTCTTCGCTGGCGAAGCGCTGCGGCTGGCCGGCGAGGTCATCCCCTCGGTGCGTCCTGGTATCGGCGTCGAGATTACCCGCGAGCCGGTCGGCGTCGTCGGCATCATCACGCCGTGGAATTTTCCGATCGCCATTCCCGCCTGGAAGATCGCGCCGGCGCTTTGCTACGGCAACACCATCGTCTTCAAGCCGGCCGAACTGGTGCCCGGCTGCTCATGGGCGATCGTCGACATCCTCGTGCGCGCCGGCCTGCCGAAGGGCGTCTTGAACCTGGTCATGGGCAAGGGCTCGGTCGTCGGCCAGGCGATGCTCGACAGCCCCGACATCCAGGCGATCACCTTTACCGGCTCGACCGGCACGGGAAAGCGCGTCGCGCTCGCCTCGGTCGAGCACAATCGCAAATACCAGCTGGAGATGGGCGGCAAGAACCCGTTCGTGGTGCTCGACGATGCCGATCTCACTGTTGCCGTCGAGGCTGCCGTCAACTCCGCCTTCTTCTCCACCGGCCAGCGCTGCACCGCGTCGTCGCGGGTGATCGTGACGGAAGGCATTCACGACCGGTTCGTTCAGGCGATGGGCGAGCGCATGAAGGGTCTGGTCATCGACGATGCCTTGAAGGCCGGCACTCATATCGGCCCGGTGGTCGACCAGAGCCAGCTCAAGCAGGACACCGACTACATCGCCATCGGCAAGCAGGAAGGCGCCAAGCTCGCCTTCGGCGGCGAACTGCTGAAGCGCGACACGCCCGGCTTCTATCTGCAGCCGGCGCTGTTTACCGAGGCGACCAACCAGATGCGCATCAGCCAAGAAGAGATCTTCGGACCGGTCGCATCGGTGATCCGCGTGAAGGACTATGACGAGGCGCTTGCCGTCGCCAACGACACGCCGTTCGGCCTGTCGTCGGGTATTGCCACCACCAGCCTGAAACATGCGACGCATTTCAAGCGCAATGCCGAGGCCGGCATGGTGATGGTCAACCTGCCGACCGCCGGCGTCGATTTCCACGTGCCCTTCGGCGGCCGCAAGGGCTCTTCCCATGGCTCGCGCGAGCAGGGGCGCTATGCCGCCGAATTCTACACAACCGTCAAGGCCGCATACACATTGACGTAAGGGGAATTCACTCACGCTAGGTCAATTGATTGACGTTTGGTGTGTAGCGGCCGGGCGTCAGCCCAGGAAGTGGACGGCCACCGGGATCGAGCGGTTGGCGCTGGCTCGTCCTAGCCAGGACGTCGAGCTCCTTTCATACACCGTGCCTCCAGGCGCAACCTCCAGCCGTTTCGCCGCGCACAAGCCGGGAACCCGCGAGATATTTCATGTCTTTGCTGGTCAGCTGGAGGTCTGCACAGCGCAGGAAACGGTTATCTTGAGCGCCGGCGATACAGCCACGCTGCGCGTGGACATGGAACATTGGTTCACCAGCACCGGAAAGGAACCGGCACGGCTCTTTCTCACGGTTCTCGGACCCTGAGGTCCTTTTGGTGTGGAGGACGGCAGTTTCGACAGGGTGAGCGGCAGCCATCTGCGTTGCGCGGTCTAAGGCGCTCCCCCTCACCTTCCTGAGCTCAAGGTCACGAATGGACAAGCTGGCGCATTCCGGCACAAGGCCGATGCCAAGGCCGGATGGGGGAGTGATGGCGTGCCTCAATTCGGGGGCAAGCTGAGCGGACAGTCAATCGATAGACGGTGGGTTGCGCAAATGGTGAGTTGACCGTTTTCGATGGCGAGGCGACACTTGCAACCGAAAGCAAGGCAGGAGGAAAAATGATGGCCGAGCCGGACCCCTGGCGCCACATGGCAAGCGCGCCGAAAAACGGCAGTCGGATCCTCGTCACGATCCGCCCGTCCGAACAGGGGGCGGCTGAAGTTGATCTCGCCTATTGGTCGAATGGCGACCAGTTCGGTGCAGAAGGATGGCGCGCCTCTGATTCCTCGCCTGGCCGCATCGTCGAATACGCCGAGCCCGAATTGAAGTGCTGGATGCCGATGCCTTCGGCCAATCTCAATCGCACCTCGATGCCCTCGCCCTGGGAAGGCGACGACGAGCGAGAGCTCGACGGGTCCGGAATTTAAGAACGCGCGCAAAGCCGATCAGCTGAATTGAACGTAGCGAATTCAACCCGTCTGTTGTCCTCCTTGACCGTCTGGCCGCGGCACTCAACATGGATGTTGCAGAATTTTTCGCAGTGCTCCTGCCGTCAGAAACACCGCCAACGCCCATAGAAGACGGCAGCAAACCAAAACAGCAGCTACAGTCGACTCCGCGTTTGCCGACGGACCGAGTGTTGGATGGTAGCGTGCAAGTACGAACCGGCCACCCATGTGCAGCAGAAGGGAACGACGTGACGCCCGATCATGACGCGCAAGAGATCGGCTTGCTGATCATTGCAAGCTTTCGCCAGGTGACAGGTCGCAGCCTGATTGATCCAGCGGCGGACAGCCAATGGCTCTATGCGTCCGCTCCCTTTGCCGTGCTCGCACACGATCGATCCGATGATCCGCGCTTCATCTACGCAAACAAAACCGCCCAAGATTGTTTCGGCTATGGTTGGGACGAGTTTATCGGAATGCCGTCGCACCTTTCTGCACGGGCCCCTGAGCGTGAAGAAAGGCAGCGCTTTCTAGACAGCGTTTCTGCCCAGGGTTTCGTTGATAACTATCGCGGCCTTCGCATCGCGAAATCCGGGCGGCGGTTCTGGATCGAACACGCCACCGTCTGGCAGCTTGCGCGCTCCGACGGCGAGTATCTCGGTCAAGCCGCCGTCTTTCATAGCTGGAAAGATCTGTAACCCGCCCATCCAACCAGCTTTCGGCGACCAGCGGAACGCCTCAGGCGGTTCGCAGGATGCTCACCGAATCTCTGGTTGCGCTCCATTGCCGTGCACGGGCCAGCGAAGATCATCTTCCACCCGTGTCTCCCTATTATTTTGTGGCCGCCTTTAGCACGCCTTCCTGCAAGTCCGCCGCATCGGCGAGAATGGCGGCGGTCTCGTTCAGCAGGACGTCTTTCGCATTCTTGCGGGCGTTTTCGAGAGCAATATCCGCACTCAGGCTGCGCTCGTTGGCATAGAGACCATCATCTTCACCGGTGTTTTCGCCATCACCGGCCTGCGCTCGAGATTTGAGCCGATTTTCTCTATCAGCCAACTCTCTGCGACGCTCGGCTTCGTTGAGGGAGATAACCCCTTTCTCGCGCTGCGCCTTCAGGTCTGCAATGTCCTTAAGCAGGCGTTGGAAATCCGGATTGCCCTCAACCCGTGCATCGTGGCGGCCTTGCAGTGTCGGCAGCACTGTCATGACAGTGTCGGCGGGCTGATACTTCGCGGGCTTGATCTGCGCCCACGGCAGGGCATTGTCATAACTGGTCTCGCCAAAGGTCGTCGGATCGGAGAGCCCCGGCAAGCTGATATCCGGTGTCACGCCGCGCAGCTGCGTCGTGCCGCCGTTGATCCGGAAAAACTGCGCAATCGTCACTTTCAGCTCACCGAATTCCGGCTTGTTGTTGCGAGCCATATCGTCGAGATTGACGACAGTTTGAACGGTGCCCTTGCCGAAACTGGGTTCGCCAACGATCACGCCTCGACCGTAATCCTGGATTGCCGCGGCAAAGATCTCCGATGCCGATGCCGACCCGCGATTGATCAGCACGCCCACAGGGCCGGTCCAGACAGGTGCTGAAAAATCAGCGCTTCTTATCGCGACCTTACCGTCGCTATCGCGTTGCTGAACGACAGGTCCCGTACCGATGAACAGGCCGGTCAAGTTAATCGCCTCTTCCAGGGAGCCGCCGCCATTGTTGCGCAGGTCAATGAGAACGCTGTCGACTTTCTCCTGCTTGAGTTCGTCGAGGAGCTTTCTGACATCGCGGCTGGCACTTCTATAATCCTTGTCTCCTTTGCGCCGGGCCTCAAAATCCTCATAGAACGCCGGCAGAGTAATCACCCCGACTTTGCGCGTGGCATCGCCCACTTTCACAGACAACACCGCCTTCTGGGCAGCCTGCTTTTCGAGGCTGATCTTGTCGCGCACCAGGCTGACAACCCGATGCGGGGCATCTGTTCCGGCATCCGCCGGCAAGATGTCCAAGCGCACGACGGACCCCTTCTTTCCTCGAATCAGTTGTACGACTTCATCAAGGCGCGTGCCGACCACTTCCTTTATCGCCCCATCCTTGCCTTGGCCGACGCCGGTAATGCGGTCTCCGACCGCGAGCTTGCCAGACAACTGGGCAGGCCCGCCAGGCACGAGTTCACGGATCGTCGTGTAATCGTCGCGCTCCTGCAGCACGGCACCGATGCCAACCAGCGAGAGTTTCATCGCGATATCGAAAGCGGCAGACGCGTTCGCGCCAAAATAGTCCGTGTGCGGATCAACCGACGTTGTGTAGGCGTTCATGAACGACTGGAAAACGTCGTCGCTCTTAAACTTGTAGGCGCGCTCGAGAGCGTTGGCATATCGCTTGTCGAGCGTTTCGCGAATAGCCGCGTCGCTCTTGCCGCCCAGTTTCAACCGCAACCAGTCGCTTTTGACGCGTTTGCGCCAAAGCTCGTTGCTCTCGGCCTCCGACTGCGGCCAAGGCGCTTTTTCGCGCAGCACGGCGTAGTTTTCCTGCTGGCGGAAATCGAAGCCCTGCTTAAGCAATTGGCGTGCATAGTCCATGCGGTCGACAACGCGCTTGCCATAGACGTTGAAGATGTCGAACGGAATCTTCAAGTCTTTCCGCTCGATGGCGTCGTCGATCTCGCTGCGGTCCGCCATGAAACTGTCGACGTCCGCTTGCAGGAAGAGCGCACGGTCGGGATCAAGGGACTCGATGAACCGATCCATGATCCTGGCCGACAAGGAGTCATCGAGTGGAACGGGCTTGTAGCTGAAGCGCGTGAGAAATTTTGCGCTCAACTGAGCGGCTTTTGCCTGCTGCTTGACTGGCTCCAATACAGGCGGTGAAGCGACGTCAGCATATGCGGGCTGCACGACGGCAAGAAAAGCGCCAAGGAAGACGTATGAAATGCGCATTCAGCGTTGATCCAATTCTTAATGCCGAGTGTCGATGTGCAATCTAGGTGGCGCAATTATGGTTTTTTGGCAACCGTGTGGATCATGCGGCACATCTAACCGCCCTTCGACTCCTGGCGATTGAGTGTCGGGCCGCATGTCGGCGAAGCCGTCGTTTCCAAAATCTGACTGCGGAGGTTAGGCCGGATCTCCCGAAGATTCTCTCTCGCGCCTACCTGTTTTGTCCGACTTGGATAACATAAAATCCCTCCGGGAGTTCACGCATTGAAATGAACGGTCACGTAAAATGACTTCCTATTCCCGGTCAGTGCGGTCATGTGATGATTGAAGTTCGTCTGAGTCATTGCTCGACGACCAACTGACCTAAAGAGCTGACAGCATGGAAAACCCGATCGCATTGAATCGCATCGCCGAAAACAACGTCTTCCGTAAGGGTGATGTTTTTGTCCTGTTCGGCGAACTGTTCGGTCGCGGATATGCGACTGGCCTGCTCGATGAAGCCCGGCGGGCTGGAATGGAGATCGTTGGCATCACGGTTGGACGGCGCGACGAGAATAACGCGTTGCGGCCTCTGGACGCCGAGGAACTCTCGGCCGCCGAGGACCGATTGGGCGGACGGATTATCAACATACCTCTCATGGCTGGCTTCGATCTCGACGCGCCGGTCGAAGGCCCCACTCCCACGGACCTTCTGGCGAGCATGACGCTCGAGAGCTGGGAACAGGATACGCTCGACTGGGATTACATCGCACAGTGCCGGGAGATCGCCACCGCCCGATTTACGAATTCGCTTGCGCAGGTCATGGCCGTTCTCGATGGAATGATTGCCGATGGCCGCAATGTCTTCTTCGCCCATACGATGGCCGGAGGTATCCCGAAGGCGAAGGTGTTCCTGGTCGTCGCCAATCGAATCTACAAGGGGCGTGGTTCCCGCCACATGTCGTCGCAAGCCCTGCTCGACAGCGATATGGGCAAGCTGATCCTGCAGAACTTCGACGAAGTCTCGGCAATCACATTTCGACATCTCATCGACTTCAGCGCGGCGATCCGCGAGCGCGTGGAGGCATCGGGTGCTCAGGTCCGGTATACGGCCTACGGTTATCACGGAACAGCAGTCCTGATCGACGGGAGCTATCGTTGGCAGACCTACACCAACTACACCCAGGGCTATGCCAAGATGCGGCTCGAAGGCATCGCGCAGGACGCCTGGGCAGCGGGTATAAAGGCAACCGTCTATAACTGCCCCGAAATCAGAACCAATTCATCCGACGTCTTCACGGGCATCGAGCTTCCCCTGATCCCGCTGCTGCTAGCCTTGAAGAAAGAGAACGGCGGCCAATGGGCAGAGGACCAGTGGCAGGCATGCCAGCAGCTTCTGGCAGACGGCTTCACGATGAACGATGTGATTCGGAAGATCACCGAGATGCAGGCCAACGAGGTCATGCGTCCTTTCTACGACTTCTCGGCGTGGCCCATGGCAAACAGCCAGGCACAGTCCGATCTGACCATCGGCACGTCCAATGAGATCACGCAGATGCATCGGGACGGCAAGGCGATGATCAGCGACCTCCTGAGTGCGCTCGTCGTAGAGGCGACCGGCAAGCTCATTTTTGGCGAATCCTCAAACCCCGCCGGTCCCGTCCAGTGGCTCAACCACGATATCGTGGCGCGGCGACTGAACGCTTCCCACTTGAAAAGTGAGCCTGCCGGACACACCATCGCGCCAGGGACAACAGGCTCTCACCTTGAGGTCGCCTGACGGCTTCCCAATCTGGAGCATCCCGCCTTCAAGCGGGATCACTGAAGGTCCCGTCGATACCATTTACGAGCAGTAAGGGCGTTCCCGTCAATCCCGGAGCCGCTGTGGCGCCAGCGCCATCGTTTGCGCATAGGCGAGCGGCGACCGGTTGCCTGGCAGGTTTTCGTCCAGTACCAACGTTTTCAGATCGTCAGCGCGAATGTCGAGAGATATGGCCCGCTCGAGTTTGTCGATCGACCAGACCGCGTAGCCGAATGCCGGGTCAAATCCACAATCGCAGCCGCAATCGCCTTTGGCGATCTTCGACGGTCTTTCTGATAGGCACATGATCTGCGGTTTTGGTAGCTTGTAGCAATGCCCCTCATACGCATAACCATAAATCACGCCAATGCTATTAATGTAATTCTTCGGAACGTTCATGCTGACAGGAAGGAAGCTATAATACTCCCCATCGAAAACGGCGATTGTTACGCCGTCGCCGACAACTCCTGAGCTCTTCATTATATAGTCAATAATCTCTCCGATTCTTTTGCGGATCTCTTCAGCAATATCATTATTTCCAATGCGTTTTAGTTTTTCCTCGAGGTCAGCTATAGCTTCCCTGATAGCATCATCCTTATTCTTTCTTTCATAGAATTGAGCTGGTCGTCCATATAGTCTAACATCGCCTGGTCGATAATATCGATAGTCAATGATATCTTTTAGATTTTGCACGGTTCCAACAACGGGATTAACATAGCAACCACTCATCTTTCCCTCCTTTGGCTTACTTTGACGCGATGATTTCGCGCCAGGCAAAATTCTCTTCGAGCAGCTCGGCCGCCGCCCCTTGCGCTGCGGCAGTGACGGCATCTGCCGCCTGCTCAAGACGCAGTACGTTCGGATCAAGCGTTTTCAATGCGGTAGCAAGTGCAGCGCCCACCGCATCGCGTGCAGCGGTCAGTGCCAGCTTGAAATACAATGGCTTGGTGCTGAACGCCTCCGCCGTCGCCTGACGGAACGTATCGAATTCGTCCTGCCCCAGTTCCCGCAGGTCGACATCCAGAAGCCGTCTGTCGGCGCAACCATTCGCGACCAGATCGCGATGATAGAGCGCGACGATGCTGTCGAAGATGGCACCAACGAACGGCAGCGCGCGGTCGTGCACCTCGCGGGTAACCGCGGACATTTTCCGGAAATTGGTCGCCAGGCGGATCTGCGTCTCGGGGCTCGTCTCCGCAAAGCGGTTCAATTCGTTGTAGAGCAGCAGATTGCCTCTCGTTCGCCGCAAGAGCCGGTCAATTGCGGAATCGAAGTGCAGGAACGAGATCAGTGAAACACAGTCCGAAAAAGCTTCGGAGAACGAAAAGAAGTCGCCGTCAGGCGATATCACGGTTGGTATGCCCGTCTCCGAGAGCATGACCAGATGCCCGACCTCGTGCGCGATCGTATCGAAGTTCAACGCGTAGGGCCTCAGTATGCCATCGACGTCGGAACGGCCCAGTTCCAGAAAGCCGTAGCCCGCTTGAGCATTGTCCCAATCGACAAATGGAACGATTTCAAGCCTTGGAAAGGTCTGATCGAAGAACCAGTGGACCCGCCGCCCCAAATAGCTCTGCCAGATATCGAGAACGAAACGCACGCAGGCGTAGGCGTGAACAGCAAGAAATGGACGCGAGGTTGGATCGATGTTGTCGAAGTGCCGGTCAGGCCCCGGCCTCACCGGCGCGCGCCTTGCTCCGTCGAATGGCGGCAAGTTCGCGAAGCCGTAGGGCTGCTTGTCATAGAGCGGATCCGCGACATACATGGAGAGGTCGCTAGGCCCCTCGCCTATTTCGTCGCGCGGTATCGACAACCACACGCGATCGGGCTGTTCGTATCCGGGAATAAAGGGTGGTTGAGGATAGATCCAGAAGCGTGTGCCAATACGCGCATTTCCGGAGTCGAGGGCATCGTCTCGAATCAGACGCATCGCACAATTGCCCCCAACGATGGAAAATCCGGCAATTAAGATTTCAATTTATAAGTGTTTACTAAATTTGAGTCAATGCCGCTCGCCTCGAGATCCCGGACAAAGGTGTTCGTTGCGACCCACGCATCGCGCACTCGATGCCCTGCATTTCCCTGAAGCAGGAGGGTTCGCGCGCTTCGCAGCGCCAGGAGAGCATCCTGCTTCTTTTGTCCCACGATGTCCTTCCGAAGATCCTTGAGCCCCTCCTCCCGCCACCCGGCATCCCGCAAAATCGCTTCGAACCGGCGCTCTCGAAAGTTCATGTTTCGCGCCATTGTTGTGAGCAAGTCGCGTTCAGCGGCGGTTAGGAAATTCCGGCGTTGCAGGTTTGCGAACATCCGCTGGAGATCGACCAGCGCGTCTGTCAAAGGAAGAAAGCCAAGCTCCGGCGGTCCCGAAAGAACAGCGACAGCATCATCGGGAGCAAGCCGCCAGCGACGATACCATCTGTAAATCACGCCGACGCCGATCATGCCGAATTCATTGAGTTCCGCCGCCCTGAGCGCGCCCATGCTTGCTGCTCCGATCACGACGATTCCTTGTGCCATCGCCCAGAGGATTTCCTTGTGTCGTACAGCCGGTCTGTCCTCGAATTGACCGTCGATCAGGATCATCGCCTGCGGACGGAATGCGTGGGCGGCAAGCAGAATGTCGCCTTGCGCGGCGGGCTGCAGGTAGATGGCGTCGAGAACCGGCGCCGCCTCGGCCAACCGAAGCGTCGGACCAAGAAACACCAGGATCGGACCTTTTTCACTCGCATCGGCCATGTGAACACTCACCGCAGGATCGAAAAGGGACTGGCGCCGGGAAGGATGGTTCTCACGCACTCAACGCCTGTTTCGGCGTCCGTTCCCACCGGCACAGCCAATATGGGCCCCATGCCGGCGGAAAGGACTCTGTTCATGAGCGAGCCGAGATCCGAAACGGTGTCCGCTTCAGTTGCCCGCCGAGGCAATCCGGATGTGTCGGCAAGAATGAGCTGGCGGGCCTTGGCGACGATCCGGTCGGTGCTGCGCCTGTAGTGCTCTCGAGTTTGATCGTCTCGCGCGCCTGATATCGCCCCGGCCCGCGCGGACAAGGCTTCGAGCATCGCGCTTTCAGCCGCCGCAGCGATGCTTGGTCCCGCCGCATAGCCTTCGGTCGGAAGGGCAAGGATCGGTTCGCCGGGACCCGTCTCGATCGTCTGGCACCAGACCACCGGAACATTTGCCGGCGAAGGGGCAAGCCAAAGACCGAAGGAAATGTGATGCTCGCCCGCAAGGGACAATATGTGATCAACGCCGTCACCCAGCCCGAGCGGGGACATGCGCATTCGATCGAAGAAGCCGTGGGTGGCGAAGGCACGAGCGATGGCGTCGCGCTCGATACATTCGAACAGTCCGTGCAGGAACGCGCCGAAGACGGTCCTGTGACAGGCGAGGCCGGTGGTCGTGCGCAAGAACAGGCCGTCATGAGGGGGGGGTGGATCCGTGTAGCAGGTGTGAACCAGCTCCAGGGGGACCGGTTGCGGGACGCCAGCCGCAACATCGATGCCGGTGATCCAGGGTATCGTCCTCTGACGCCAGCTCCCCTGGAGATCGGGTGCCAGCAGATTTTCAAACAGGCCGCCAGCAATCTCGAGTTCATCCGCCGTCGTGGAAAATACCCGCTCCGGCGGAATGGCTTCGGCGTAGAACCGCTCGAGCGATTCCATGAGCGCGCCCACTGCCGCTTCCGCGAGGGGAAGGCCTCGCCCGAGAGACGTGACTTCGGAGAGGGCGGCGGGTCGAACGGCTTGAACCACCGGCAGGCCGATCCGGTCAAGTCCGGTCAGATCACCGAGCCGGGTTATGAGAGCACGATGGCAAAGCGGCAGTATTGCACGCAGGCACTGCTCAGCATCGTGCGGACCTACTGGGCGCGAAAGGGGAGTGCACAGGCCGGAAACCACGGAGTGGTGAAAGGTTGCGAGCCTGCCGTCAAGACTTGACGGATCGTTCGATGCCGGGCCCGCTGGTTCAACGCTGAACGGCAACGCCAAGCTCCTGGATTGAATGCCTGGCCCGCTTTAGAAGCGCCTTTGCTCCTTGGCTTTCGGCAATTTCCACGGCTGAGGTCAGGTCGGCGACGATCGAATCCGTGATGGCGTTGCCCCGCGCGTTGAGAACGGCGCGGCGACGGTAAAGCTCGGCGAGCCAGTAGGCATGGCCGGTTTCCCTGGCCTTTTCGATCGCGTCGTTCGTAACCTCAACCGCCGATTCATATTTTTCCGCATGCCCGAGCAACGTGGCGTGCATGGAGAGATAGATCGGGAGATCCGCGACAGTGCCGAGGCTCCTCAAGAGTGACAGCCCGTCGAGAAACATCGCATGCCCGCTCGTGAGACTTTCGCCATGCGCGCGAGCCCATCCGGCGAAGAGCAACGACAGGCCGGACAGCGACTGCATCTCATGCAACTTCGCGAAGTCTGCCATTCTGCCGGAAATTTCGGCGAGACGCGCATAATCGTCCCGGTAGAACGCTGACACCGCTTCCGTATCAAGCGAATGCGCCTTGCTCGGCGCGTGTGATATTCGGTCAACGAAGGCGACCATCTTCGAAAGCGCCGCATCCGATGCTTTCGATTGTCCTGTCAGCCATAGCGAAAGGGCCAGTTGCCCTAGACCACACACCTTGGCGTCATGGCCCCCAAATAACGTTCGGTTGGTTTTCGCCGATTGCTCGTCATAAAGCGCAAGTCCAGCCTTGATCGCATCCTGGGTTTCTCGATGGTGGCCGAGGTTAAAATCAATGGCCCAGATGCAATGATTGACCTGGAGCTTGATCTCAGGATCTTCCGTCCCGGCGAGCATCGCACGCACTTGCAGAGCGCGATCATGCATAATGCGAAAATCCGTTCCCGTGAGCCACCACCCCCAATAGATCGGGAACCACCTGGATTGATCTGCCATCGGCTGCCGACGGGCGATGGCCACGCCATCTTCATAGAGCTTGCGTGCCGGAGGTGAGTTCAGTCCGACAAGACCGGTCAGGATTGGACCGAGTGAAGTCAGGGCAGACAGCTGTAGTGGCTCGATCGCATGCCCCTCACCCAATTGGTCGCAAATCGCCAAGGCGTGCTCCAGATAGTTGCGCGCCTCTACCATCGCCGATCGGCTCGAACTTTCCTTGCCCGCCGCAGTGTACAGTTCGATCGCGCTTTCGATGTGTCCTGCGCTTTCCGCATGTTCGGCAAGCCTTCCGGTGTCGATCCAGGCGGCCAATTGGCGGTTCTGACTGACAGCCAGGAACAGCCGCCGGTGCAATGCCTGCCGCTGCCTGCGCAAGAGCGCGTTGTAGATCGTTTCCTGAATCAAAGCGTGACGGAACCCGTAGGTGGTATGTCCCCGCGCCCTGATCCGCACCAGGAACCCCGAATCGCTCAGGGTCTCTGCGGCCTTGGCCAAGGACGTCTTGCCAAGCCCTGGCAGCAGTGCGCGAAGCAGTGACAGCGTGAACTGCGCGCCCGCAACCGCTCCCGCACGCGCCACGTCTCTGGCTGTGCCCAAATGGTTGAGCCGGGCATCCAATATTTCCTCGAATGCGGACACATGGCTGGGCTTAACGTTGTCGGATAGGTTCGTAGTGTCTGTGGCGACGTTCTCCGAGATCCATTGGCAAATCTGCTCGATGAAAAGCGGAACGCCGCCGGATATCCTCTCCATGACGTCGTAGAGGCCGGGGAGCATTGCCCGCCTCTGCTCCGGCCAACTTGCCTCTATCGCCTGTCGTGTTTCGTCACGATCGAGCGGGACTAGGGTCAGACGCGTGGCGTTTGCCGCATCCAGCCAGTCCGCCGCAAAGCCGGGACGTGCGGTCGCGACGAGAAGAATCGGGAGCTGCCGCGCAACCCGAGCGGCCTCCGCCAGCAAATCCTGGGAGGTTGGATCGATCCAGTGAATGTCTTCGACTGCCAGCACGATCGGGCCATTCGCGCACAACGCCTCCAGTGCGCGAAACACAGCGCGAAAAGCTCTTTCCCGGATGGCTTTCGGGGCGTTGTCGGCGAGCTGTTGATTTCGCCCCAACGCACCCAGCAAATACGCGAATGTTTCAATCGTTTCTGCGTCGCGAATGCCATTTCGCTCAAAGCGGGTTGCCACAGCGTGCGCTGACAGGCCCAGTTGATCGTCTTGTCCGGACGCTGCGCCCACTATGCTGTTCAACAGGGGATGCAGCGTCGAGCGATGCCCCCCTGGCAAACACTGAAAGAAGAAAAGCCCTGATCGACGGTCACGCGTCATCTTGCGGACTTCCCGCAGGAGCCGCGACTTTCCGATGCCTGCGTCTCCCTCCAGCAAGAGTATCTCGCCACCGGTCGCGGCGACCCTTTCCCAGCAGGCGGCGATCGTCCGCAACTCGCTTTCGCGGCCAATGAAGCGGCCGCCAAGGCTACCGAACGCGTAGAACCTGTCGACCTCGATCTTGTGCCCGAGGGCACGCCACACCTTCTCCGGTACAGTGAAGCCCTTGAGCGTCTTCACGCCTTCGAACACGAAAGCGTGCGACCTGCCGGCCAGGTCGCGAGTGTCGCCTGAAACAAAAACGGTGTCTGGCGCGGCGATCTCTTCCAGACGGGTGGCTATGGCAAGTGCAGCCGCCGCAACCGGTTCCCCTTTCTCATCCTGCGTCTCTTGAATGAGCGCGACGGATGTCGCGATGCCGACGCGGACGTGCAGGTCGTCGCGCCCGGCCTCTCGGCCGACGCGCGCGCAGCCTTCGACGATCCCGAGGCCCGCGCGAATGGCGAGCGATGCCGCATCCTTCGCACCGATCTCGACGTTGAAGAGCGCCACGCCACCGTCACCGGCCTCATGCTGTATCACGCCGTAATGGGCAATTATCGACTGTTTCGCGGCGTTCTGAAACGCAACGATCAGGTCCTGATAGTCTTCTATGTCGAGCAGATGGAGAAGTCTCGTCGATCCGACGAGATCATAACAAAGGGCGGTGACGATCCGCCGCTCGCCTCCGTATTCGGAGAGGCGTCCCTTGCGCCCCGAAGGTTTCGTCGGTTGTCGTGGTTTGCTGACCCGACTTTCGAGCATCCGTCGCCCCTACCACTCGCGTGTATGCTGGCTCCAAAATTCCCCTAGAATATATAACATAGGCGATCGACAGTCGCTTGTCGGCGGCGCAATTCAATTTGCAGACCTTGTCGCCAACTGCGCGGCCGCTCGATTTCCGACGCAAGCCGTCATCAAACGCGCGCAGGAACACCAATCGGCATTGCGGCAGGTCCCTTGAAGGGGGCACAAAGAAGCGTCTTCCCGCAACCGCAAGATCTTCCGCCGCGAGGATGACGCGACGGTTTGTGATGCAAGCGCCAAGCGTGCCGCGGAACCATATGAGCAGTTCGGACCAGTGCGATCACAACTCGATACATGAGCCAGCGTGCGCCGCGATGAGATTATTCACCCGAGCATGGGTGCCGACCCCGATTGACTCCCGCAAGCAGCCTAGTTGCCACTTTCAACCTGGTGCGAGACAATCTCCTTAGCCGACAGACTGAGGAGCGGATGATGGACTTCGAGAAGGTCGGGCGAAGCCGAATGATGATGCGGCTGCCACGGCATCGGAAGCAAATTTCCGACGCAAATTTCCTTGCGATCAACGCTTTGCTGGGAGCTTACGGTCAAGCTGCCGTCAAGCGCGATGAGTTGCGCGAGCAACGGACGCCGGACCCCACGCTCATGGCGGAATATGAAGATCTCTGTCAGAAACTGGAGGACGATATTATCAGGATACTGGCGAGCGTAAGCCCGCGAATGGTTCGCTGATAGGCGGAGCCTTAGCCAGATTTCTCGGCCGCCGCGGCCGTTCTTACTCCACGCGACCCCGAGCCCGATCAGGACGCAGACGCCCCTCACCTTCCTGATCTCGAAATTGTGCTCGGGCAGGTCCAGTATCTATTCCGGCACAAAGCCTTCGCCAAGACAGGTTGCGACCAGCGAGAAGGTATCGTCGCAGGGTAAGGCAACGCCCTTCGAAGATCGTGCTCCTCGAACGACGCTGCCACTCCGGCCTCCCGCCCTCCGTGTCTTGCCATCGATGGCTGAGGCATGCCATTAAAGCCTGCGAGGCAAAGCGGCCGCGATGAACCTCTTTGCAGCACAAGCAGACATTGCAAGGTGCGCAACGGCTGGCCTGTTGCGGTTGCCTCCCCGTCAGGCACTTCCACACACTTCAGGAGAACTCATGTTCGACCACGTCAAATTCGGCGTTAGCGACTATGCCGCGAGCAAAGCGTTCTTCCTCAAGGCACTCGAACCGCTCGGCGTAGCTGTTGTCGCCGAGGGGCCGCCGACGTACGGTGTCGAGCTTAGCCCAAAAGGTAAGGCTTCGTTGTGCCTGTACCAAACCGCGGAACAGCCGGCGCATCTTCACCTGGCGTTCACGGCCGACAATCGTCAGCAAGTCGAAGCTTTCTATCGCGCGGCTCTGGAGGCGGGGGCCAAAGACAACGGTGCGCCCGGTCTGCGGCCGCACTACCATGCAAACTACTATGCAGCCTTCGTCATTGGTCCGGACGGTCACAACATCGAAGTGGTCTGCCACGAACCCGAGGCCTAACCCTTCCACCGAGGGGACGTCCACAAAAGGGCTTTGGCCATTTGCGGCGGCCTTGCCTGGGGTTCGACTTGAGCCGCCTACGCTGCCGGTCGGCGATACCGGATCGACTTTGCCTTTTGCACGACGTTGAGGAGGGCAGCATTCTCAATAGAACCAACCTCGTCCATCTTCATCGCCCCCTATTCGCGGCGATGCAGACTTCCTCCATATCCCATCAGCTGGCGTGTGTACTCTTCGGCGGGTGCAAACGATATCTGTTCGGTTGAGCCGGTTTCGACAACTCGACCGCTGCGCATAACGACGAGCGTATCGGAAACATGCCGGACGACCTTGAGATTGTGCGTGACGAACAACATCGACAGCCCCAGTTCCCGCTTAAGATCAGCCAGAAGGTTGAGGATCTGGGCCTGAACGGAAATATCGAGTGCCGAAGTGGGCTCGTCGAGAATGAGCAGCTTGGGCTCAAGGATCAACGCTCGCGCGATGGCGACGCGCTGTGCCTGCCCGCCCGAAAGCTCCCGCGCCCGGCGGGTGAGAAAAGTGCCCGGCAGCCCACAACGCTCGAGCATCTCGCCAGCACGCTCACGCAGCTCCTGGGCAGGGATGCGGCCTTGTGCCGTCATGGGTTCTGCCAGAATTTCCGCGATGGTCAGCCGGGGACTGAGGGAGAGGAAGGGGTTTTGCGCAACGACTCCGATCGCGCGGCGGCGGGCGCGCAGGACCTGCTCCGGCAAACCCAACCAGTCGTCGCCGTCGAGACGGATGGTGCCGCTTTCGACTGGAACAAGCCGCAGGATCGCGCGCAACAGACTGCTCTTGCCCGAGCCCGATTCACCGACGAGGCCGAGCGTGCTGCCGGTCGCCAGTTTCAGGCTGATCGAGTTCACCGCCGGAG
The DNA here is from genome assembly GCF_002002725.1 of Sinorhizobium sp. A49. Taxonomy (GTDB): domain Bacteria; phylum Pseudomonadota; class Alphaproteobacteria; order Rhizobiales; family Rhizobiaceae; genus Ensifer. The sequence continues at coordinate 112,194 of NZ_MUNW01000054.1, forward strand.
GCGGTGGCGCGGAGAAAAGACCCGTCCGACGGTAACGAACCACGAGATCGCGGATCTGCAGCAACGGCTCATCCATGGTGCGGCTCCAGGTGACATGTCCAGCCATGGTTCCGATCATCCCGCTCTGGCGGCTTGGCCTCGCGACAGACCGCCAAGGCGCTCGCACAACGCGACGCGAAAGGACAGCCCTCGATCACGGCAAAGGGCGATGGAATGTGGCCTTCGATCGACGCCAGCCTCTCGCCCCTGGGCACAGCATCAGGCAGAGCGGCGAGCAGCGCCTGTGTGTAAGGGTGGCGTGGCGCGGCCAGGAGTTCCTCGGTACGCCCCGCCTCCACCGTGTGGCCGGCATAAAGCACGGTCGCGCTGTCGCAGCATTCGGCCACCACGTCCATGTCGTGCGTGATCATCAGCACCGTCAGGGCACGCTCTTGGACAAGGCGTTTCAGCAATGCCAGCACCTGTGCGCCGACCGTCACGTCGAGCGCCGTCGTCGGCTCGTCGGCAATGATGAAGTCGGCGCCGGTTGCGAGTGCCTGTGCGATGACCACGCGCTGTTGCATGCCGCCCGAAAGCTGATGAGGGTAGCTCTTCAGCACCCGGCGTGGATCCGCAAGACCGGTTGCAGCCAGCAGTTCCTCGGCGGCGGCGCGCCGCTGGAAGCGCGGCAGGCCGCTATGACTTTTGAGCACGTCGTCCATTTGCCGGCCGATCCGCAGCACCGGATTGAGGGCTGCAGCCGGGTCCTGCGATATCATGGCAATGCGCCGGCCGCGCAAGCTTTTTGCCACGTCGAGAAGGTTCAGGCCGTCGAAGCGAAAGGCATCAGCCGAGACACGCGCGCTTTGCGGCAACAGGCCGAGCAGCGCCATGCCGGAAATGGTCTTGCCGCAGCCCGATTCCCCGATCAGACCATGGATCGTTCCGCGTTCGATCGACAGGTCGACGTGACGAACGGCATGGATGGGGTTGTGGAGGCTGCCGAAGCGGATGGACAGCCCCTTGATTTCAACGAGCGACATCGCCCTGCCCTCCATCGTCGCCGCGCAACGCATCTCCCAACACCGAAAAGGCCAGCGCCAGCACAAAAATGGTGACGCCCGGGGCGGCGGCATACCACCAGCGCAGCGGAAAGAAGGCGCGACCGGCATTGACCATCTGTCCCCAGTCGGCTGTCGGCGGCAGGATGCCAAGGCCCAAGAACGACAATGCCGATGCCGTGAGCAGCGCCGGGCCGAAATCGAGCGCAGCCTGGACGGCGAGTGGCCGGCTGGTGCTCGGCAGGATGTGCCTGAGGATGATGGTGCCGTGCGAGACCCCCATAACCCTTGCCGCTTCGACGTAGGGCTGGCCGCGCAGGACAAGGACCTCGGCGCGCGCCAGCCGCGCATACCACGGCCACCAGGTGACGGCGACGGCCACGGTGGCGTTGACCATGCCCGACCCCATTGCCGCCGCCATCAATACCGCCAACAGAAGCGCCGGGAACGCAAGGAAGACATCGGTGACGCGCATCAGCGCATCGTCGACCCATCCGCCGAAATAGCCCGCCACCAACCCAACCGGCAGTCCGATCACGAGCGAAAGGGCGACGATCAACAGGCCCGTGGTTAAGGAAACTCGCGCGCCGTAGATAACGCGGCTGACCATGTCGCGGCCGAGATGATCGGTCCCCAGCCAATACTCCGCTGACGGCGGAGCAAGCTTGTCGGCGATGTTGGGAGCACCCAACCCTTGCGCCGGGAAAGGCGCAACCACAGGCGCGAAGATCGCCAGCAGCGCAACGAAGATGATGACGAAGAGGCTGATGGAGCCGGCCCAGCCGAGCCGCTTGAGCATATCGTGCATCACAGGGTCACCCTCGGATCAAAGATCGCCTGCGCAAGGTCGATCAGGAGGTTCATCGCGACATAGCAGAGCGTCACCACCAGCGTCGCCGCTGCAATCACCGGAAAGTCCTTGGACAGGATCGCCTCGGAGACGTAGCGGCCGAGACCAGGCCAGGCGAAAATGATCTCGACCAGCACGGCGCCGGTCAGCGCATAGGCAAAGCTCAGCCCGACCACCGTGAGCGCGGGGCCGATGGCATTCGGCAGTGCATGTCCGAAGAGGATGCGCGAGCCCGAAAGGCCGAGCGCGCGGGCGGCAACGATGTGCCGACGCTGGAGGATCTCGATCATGGCCGATCGCGTGAGCCGCATGGCGACACCCGCGGGATAGCTGGCGAGTGTCAGAGCCGGCAAGACCAGATGCGAGAGGGTATCGAAGAAGGCAGCAGGACGCCCGGCCAGGAGCGAATCCACCAGATTGAAACCAGTGACGGAGGGCAAGGGCGCAAGCACCGCGAATTCCTTGGAGAGCCTGCCCGAAAGCGGCAGGATGCCAAGCCACTGGGCAAAAAAAGCCTGCAGCAGCATGGCGAGGAAAAAGGTCGGCATCGCCACGGCGGCAATCGAGGCCAGGCCGCCCAACCGATCGAGCAACCCGCCCCGCCCGGCTGCGGTCAGCACCCCGGCAGGCACGCCGATCAGTAATGCCAGCACGGTGGAAAAGACCGCGAGTTCCAGCGTCGCTGGCAGAAAGACAGACAGGTCGTCGGCGATCAAACGCCGCGTCTTGTAGGAAACGCCGAATTCTCCAGTCGCCATTCTGGCAGCGAAGGAGGAGAAGCGTTCATGCAGCGGCGCATCGAGCGCCAGAACCTTGCGCGCTGCCTCGATCTGTTCAGCCGTCGGACGAGGCCCGGCATAAAGTGCGGCCGGATCGGATGGCACCACCTGTGCCACCACGAAGACCAGCAGCGTGACGCCCAGCACGACAAAGACCGAAAGAACCAGGCGTCGTAACAAATAGCGCATCAGGTGCATGACGCTTCGCTCCCTGCCCTAGCGGCTCAGTTCGTGGACGAAGGTCACATGGCCATAGGCGGGGTTGTCGGCGTAGTTCTTGATATCGGCGCGGATAATGTGGACGTTTGGCTTGTCGACGACAAACACCGCCGCCGCCTCGTCGATCAGGATGCGCTGCGCCTTCTTGAACGACACCTCCGCAGCATGCCTGTCGATTGCCGAAAGCGTGTTCGCCTCGTCAATCAGCTTGTCGAAATCCGGATTGGCGTAATAGCCGAGGTTGAAATTCGGCGCGGTTTCGGAATGGAAGAGATTGAACAGGTAATCGTAAGGCGTAACGAATGTCGGCCACCAGTACATCAGGAAGATATCCTGACCTGCGGCGGGATCGGCCTTGGCCAGTTGCCACTGCGCCTCCCAGGCCATCGGCTGCAGTGTCAGCGTAATGCCCAACTGCTCGAGGTTGGCTTTCCAGAGTTCGCCGGCCAGCGCCTCAAGCGCGTCGCCCGTCGCGTAGGTGAGCGTCAGTTCCAGCCCGCCTTCGGCAATGCCCGCCTCGGCCAGCAGCGCCCGTGCCTTGTCGAGGTCCGTTGCAGGGATCGGGGCCTCCGCATCGTGTCCCCAGATACCTGGCGGAATGATACCCCTGGCGCGCGCACCAAGGCCGGCGGTTCCGGCAGAGATGACATCGTCATAGGGAAAGGCGATCGAGAGTGCCTGGCGCACCTTGGCGTTGTCGAGCGGCGCACGGCGCGTGTTGTACATGCCGACGAGCGTTTCGAAGGACGGGTTTGATACAACCTTCAGTTCCGGATGTTCTTTCAGGCTTTCGAGATTGTCGTAGGGGATGCCGAAGGTCCAGTCGGCCTCGCCGCTTTCGAGCTTACTCTGCGCCAGCACCACGTCTTCGATGATCTCGAAGACCACCTTGTCGAAGGCACCCTCGGACCAACCGCCCCAATAGCTCTCGCTCCGGGTGAGGATCGCGCGCTGGCCGGGCTCGTAGGATTCGATCCTGTAGGGGCCGGTGCCGGCGCTGTTGCCGGCATTGAACCAGGCATTGTCCTTGTCGGTTGAGGCGGGGCTGTAGATCCACGCGGCAAATCCGGCAGCTGCGGTGATATCCATCGGCTGCGCCGTCTTGAGGCGCATGATCACGGTTGCTGCATCCGGCGTCTCGATCGTCTCGACGGGCGCCCAGATGAAGGAAGCGCCGCCGCCGATCTTCTTGGTCCGTTCGATCGAGGCTTTTACCGCCTGTGACGTCAGATCCGCACCGTCGTGAAACTTGACGCCTGGACGCAGGCGGAAGGTCCATGTCAGGCCATCCGGCGAGGCCTGCCAGCTTTCGGCCAGCAACGGCTCCACCTTGGCCTCAGCACCGTCGCGCGCCGGAATGTAGCGCGTCAGCGTCTCATAGGTGTTGGCAAGCACAGCACCGTCGTTTGAAAACGAGGTGGCAGGATCGAGATCGGGAAACCCCGCGGGATAGGCGAGCGTGAAGATGGACGTGCCGTCGGCGGCGATCGCCGGGCGTCCGCGCAAGACGGGCATTCCGGCACCCAGGGCAAGGGCAGCAAAACCGGCAGTTTTCAGCAGATCGCGACGCTTCATCACAGTGCTCCCACAGGAGCCGAAAGGATTTCGCGCTCCATCTGTTTGTCGTTGACATAGGCATGCACGGGCTCAACCGCGTTCGGCTCACCCAACGGCTCGAAATCGAATCCGTAGCCGAAGGCGCGTGGCCCAACGGATGCAAGCGCCCGCTCGGTCCGCAACAGGGCCGGCGACGGGATCGCGATGACGCTGACCCGCAAGCCGTAACGCTGCTCCTCCGTGGCGATCGGCCGCCCCGTTTCGCTGTCGACCATACAGATCAGGTCGGGGACCATTGCCAAGGTGCGGCCGTCTTCGCGCGCAACCAGATATTCGTTCTGGATATCGACTTCGACCGAGCGGCCCGAGAACGCGCCGAGCCCGGCGATCGTCATCCGCCCGCGTACGAAGCCCCCCTCGATCTTGCGACCGATATCGATGACCTTGCCCTGCAGCAGCAGCGTTCCGCCCTCCAGCTTCAGCACCGCAGCCACCGGATCCGTCTTGGCGGCACGTGCGGCAAGCACAGCGTCACCAAGCCGCCAGGCCTGGCTTACCGTGTGGGGAACGCCGAACCGGCGCACGAAATCGCCGCTCATCGGCGCCGTGCACATATGCGCCGTGCACCCCATCGCAATCGTTCCGGCGCGCATCAGCTTTTCCAGCATTTCCGGGCTGGTCGCCTGCGTGACGACAAGCACATTTCCGGACGCATCGGCCAGCGCAGAAGGTGCGGAGGGATGACCGTTGATGAAGAATGTCGTCATCTGCACTTCGGGAAAGGCGCGCCCCATGCCATCGGCATCGACGACCGGAATATCGAGTTTTGCCGCTGTCATCATCGGCGAGATGCCATTGGCGCCGCCGATCTCATCGGCGATGACGGCGTCGATCCGGCGTCCGATCAAGGCTTCGACCGAGCGCAGCACCCGCATGCCTTCGTCGCCCTCGTCCATCTTTTCGATGCCGACGGTCGGCGCACCGATACCGCCGAGCGCCAGGACCATGGAATCCGGTGCCAGATCGACGGGGCGGATCACCCTGATCCGGCGTCCCTGCCGGAGCTGTTCCTTGGCCATCAGCGCGCCGAGATAGGGGCTGCCGCCGCCGCCTGTTCCGAGGATGCCGGCGCCAAGCGCGATCCGGTCGATATCGGTTTCCTGCAAGTTCCAGAACTTCATGGGTTGAGATCCCCCACCACCTTGGCCGCGATCCGCATGGCATTGCCGGGCAGATAGGAGAGCGGCGTTTCGTCTATTTCGGCGAGCGTCACTGTGTGTTCGGCCGCCCCCGCCTCGACCGCGCGTCGGCGCGCCTCGGCGATAACGCCATCGAGCGCCGCCTGTCGCGACTGGCCGTCGAGCGATACGATGTTGTCGACTTCCCCTGAGACCTGGGCGATCGCGGCACCGATGGCGTTGGCCGAACCGAAGTGGTCAGGCCGCAGCGAGACGCTCGTTCCCTCCAGGAGGCCGTCGATCAGCACCGAGCCGCCGCCGACAAGGATTGCCGGGATCGGCTCCGGCCCCGGCTTCATCTGATCGACCACGGCCTCGACATCGCTTTTCATCTTGGCGAGCGCAGCGGTCACCATCGAGTCATCGAGATGCTTCAGCCGCGTCCTGTCGCCGAGGTCGACGAGGCCAGCGGAAACGGCAATATCGGTCGCCGTCAATGTATCGCCGCCGTAACAGAGCGCCTTTTCCGGCAGGCGGAAGCCTACAGATTCCGGCCCGATACAGACCCCGTCGCGAACGATGCTGCCGCCGCCAAGGCCGAACGAAAACACGTCTGGCACCCGGAAATTCGTGGGCACGCTGGCAATCGAAGCGCCTTCGCCGCGGCTGCGCGGGAACCCGCCGATCAGCATGCCGATGTCTGTCGTCGTGCCGCCGATGTCGATGACGACCGCATCCTTCAGACCGGTGAGAAAGGCCGCACCGCGCATGGAATTGGTCGGCCCGGACGCAATGGTGAAGACCGGAAAGCGTTCGGCATAGTCTGCCGACATCAACGTCCCATCGTTCTGGGTCAGGTAAAGCGGGCAGGAGAGGCCGAGTTCGCCAAAGGCGCTGCGGAATGCCGCAATGGTCTCGTGCCCGATGCGGTGGAGGCTGGCATTGAGGATGGTCGCGCTCTCGCGCTGCAAGAGTCCGGTTCGGCCAATGCGATGCGACAGGCTGATCGATGCCCCCGGAAGTTCCTCCGCAACGATCGCGGCTGCCTGCTGCTCCATGCGGGGATCGACCAGTGCAAACACCGAGCAAATGGCAATTGCGCTGATGCCGCGGTTTCGCCAGTCGCCGCAGGCCTGCCGGATCGCATCCGCGTCGAGCGACGCGATCGCTGAGCCGTCATAGTTTACACCGCCCCCGACAAGTGCTGCGCCGCCGTCGACGACGCGCTTGAGATCTTCAGGCCAGTCGATCATTGGCGGCAGGGCTCGCGTCGAAGATCCACAGAGCCTCAGCACGCCGGTGCGCTGCAGGCGGCGGCGCTCGACCAGGGCGTTGAGAAAATGCGTCGTACCGATCATCACGGCACCAACCTTATCGCCGTCGATGCGGGCGGCATTAAGCACCGAGCGAATCGCGCCCGAGACGCCATCCGTGACGTTCTCGGTCGTTGCCGTCTTGATTGTCGCGAGAACGTCGTTACCTCGCAGCAACGCCGCGTCTGTGTTCGTTCCGCCGACGTCTACGCCAATACGCAACCGCTCGATCATTTCGTCCTCCTGGCGCGGCGCGCCCCGCCATTCGGCTGCGGCTCACGCTGGCTGAGTGCCGTCGTGCGGGTGCCGTAGATCTTGTACATCCGCAGGATCATGTTGGTGACGACCCGGTGCACACCTGGGATCTTGCCGACGGTCCCCTCGGTGAATTCGAAGAGTTCGGCGTTGGTGTCGAAAAAGACAGATGCCGCCAGCGTGTAACGCCCGGTGATCGCCGCGAGATATCCGACTTCATCATATTCGCCGAGTTCGGCGGCAACCTCATCGGCCTTGCCGGGCTCGACCTCGATCAACAATTCCGCCTGGACGTCGCGGCCGATGGCTGTCGGGTCGGGGATGGCACCGATAACGATGTGCCGATTCTGCAGGAGCGCGGCGATGCGGTTACGTACCGTGCGCTCGGAAACATTGCCGATACGTCCGGCAATTTCCGAAGCGGAAAGGCGCCCATCCTCTGTCAACATGGAAATGACCGTTCGGTCGAGCTCGTCCAGATCGTCTCGGTTCGTCACGAGATGCTCCTCAGGTTTATCTGACGGATATCTTATTTGCCGAACCGGAATTGAGTCAACAGAATTATTCCGAATCGGAAGAATTTTCGCCCCTGATGCCGTTTCGGAAGCCCTGTGGTCGCCATGGCGGCAGCCGCTCCCTTCCCGAGCACGTCGGGGACGACGAAATATAGATAAAGGGACAGGTGGCTCTTCCTTGAGGGGATATGCGAAGAGCGTATCGGCAGCGGCGAGAGCTGCTTCCTGTCGAGTGGTGCTCGTACGGGCACCGCCACCCATGTCTCTGAGATCCAAATAGAGGTGTGCGCAGCATTGCTTGTGCACGCGGACAACTTTGCTCAACTCGGACAATGCCGCTGGCGTGGTTTCGCGCGATCTGCTGCGCGGTCCGCTACACGCGTCACGCTAAGCGGTTCAGCATAGCGGCGGCATCTGTCGGGAACCGGGGGCTCCGACTTCCAGAAAGCCGCTCCGCGTGATTGAGGGCGATCACCGGCCCCGTCCGGCGTCCATCGTGGCGGGTGATCGCGCGATATCGATGATATCGTCGCAGTTGCGGCCGGCACGTCGCGAACGCTGTTTCGGGCCAAGGGATGCGGCGACGGGCGCCGCATCCGTTCTCATGCGATGTCAGGCCTGGATGAAGGTGAGCAGGTCGCTATTGAGGACATCGGCATTGATCGTCAGCATTCCGTGGCCGAAGCCTGGGTAGGTTTTCAGCGTACCGTTTTTCAGCAGCTTGATCGATTTGAGCGCAGCATCGGCGATCGGTACGATCTGGTCGTCGTCACCATGCAGGACCAGCGTCGGCACGCCGATTGCCTTCAGGTCCTCCGTCTGATCGGTTTCCGAAAAAGCCTTGATGCCCTCGTAATGGGCTTTCGCGCTACCCATCATGCCCTGCCGCCACCAATTCTGGATCACGCCTTCCTGCGCGGTCGCACCGTCGCGGTTGAAGCCGTAGAACGGACCGGCGGGCACGTCGCGGAAGAACTGCGCCCTGTTGGCAGCGAGCGCGGCGCGAAAGCCGTCGAAGACCTCGTTCGGCAGCCCTTCAGGGTTCGCTGCAGTCTTCAGCATCAGCGGCGGCACGGCGGAAACCAGCACTGCCTTGGCAACACGGCCCGACGGCTCACCGTGTTTGGCAACATAGCGGGCGACCTCGCCGCCGCCGGTCGAGTGGCCGATATGGACGACATTCTTCAGATCGAGTGCTTCGACGACGGCAAAGGCATCCGCAGCGTAATGATCCATGTCATGTCCGTCGGAGACCTGCGTCGAGCGGCCGTGGCCGCGGCGGTCGTGCGCGACGACCCGGTATCCCTTGGACAGGAAGAACAACATCTGCCCGTCCCAATCGTCGGCGCTGAGCGGCCAACCGTGATGGAACATGATTGGCTGGGCGTCCTTCGGACCCCAATCCTTGTAGAAGATTTCGGTTCCGTCTGCGGTGGTAACAAAGCCCATGTTCATTTCTCCTTTGAGTGCTTGAAGAGAGGTTGGTTTCGCGGCGTTGTGAGTGTCTGTGCAGAGATATTGGACCGAGAAGAGAATGCCGACAATTGCAACAATGGTGTCGATTGAGTTGCAAGTTTCGCAATGAAAGGGCGCACGAGAACGCCCCCCATTGATCACGCCGATACCTTACCCGGCCGATTGATCGTCAGGAAGTGCCGGACAACAGGCTTTTCCGTTCCTGAGTGATAGGCAAGCACCCTGCCCTGCAGATCGGCATCGGCCTGCGATACCCGCCTGTGCTGCCTCAGATGTTCCGCCCAGGACTCGACCATGAACCACTCGACCAGCTTTTCAGTGTCGGCCGAATCCTCGGTCACGCCCCACCCGTACGCGCCATCGCGGCGGCGCTCCTGCGACAAGTCATCGAGTGCATGCAGGAATGCGGCGCGGTGGTGTTTCTCGACATGGTACTCGATCAGGATCAGCACCGGGCCGCGGTCATGGGGGACGGGCTCTGCGACGAGTGGCTCCGGCCAATGGTTCGACGGGACGAGATCGGCATCGCCAGCCGGCAATTTGATGCGATGCATGACCAGTCCGGCCACCAACAGTCCAGCCGCTCCGATCAGCAAGGTGCCGGAGACACCGGCAACCTCGCCGATGGCGCCCCAGCCGAGGCTTCCTGCCGTCATCGCGCCGTTGAAAACGGTGAGATAGACGGCGAGCCCGCGCCCGCGCACCCAGTTCGGAAGGATTGCCTGAGCAGCGCCGTTGAGCGTTGTCAGAGCGGAGATCCAGGCAGCTCCGAGGAAGAGCAGGATGACGACCGCCAGCCATTGCGGCGGGGCCAGCGACAGCGCCGCCATGACCAGTGCGGTCACCAGGGCGGACCCGAGCAGCAGGCCGTCTGCGCCGAAATGCTGGCGCAGCTTCGGCATGACGAGCGCGCCGGCGATCGCACCGGCACCGACCGAACCGAGCAGGATGCCGTAGAAGCTGGCGTCGCCGCCGAGCAACTGACGCGCAACCAGCGGCAGCAGCGCCCAAACCGCACTGGCGAAAGCAAAGAAGATTGCGGCCCGCAACAGCACGACATGCAACGGCCGGCTGGCGCGGGTGTAGCGCAACCCCGCCCGGAAGGCCCCGAAGAACCCTTCGGAAAGCGCATCATCCGCATTCTTGGCGCGCGGCCACCAGACCAGCGCCGCGATCACGAGGATGTAGCTCGCCACATCGGCGCCATAGGTAACGGCGGCACCGAAGGCTGCCAGCAACAGGCCGCCTGCCGCCGGACCGATCGAGCGCGCGATATTGATGCCCAGGGAATTCAGAGCAACGGCGCTTTTGACATCTTCGCGCGGCACGAGTTCTGGAACGATCGCCTGCCATGTCGGCCCCATCAGGGCAGCCCCGATGCCGCCCATGAACGTGAGGGCGATCAATGCGCTGACCGACAGCAGTCCCATATGCGAAAGCGTCATCAAGGTTATGCTGACGCAGGCAAGCAGAAGCTGGATGGCGATGAGAAACTTTCGCCGGTCGAGAATGTCGGAGAGGACGCCGGCGGGGATGGCGAGCAGGAAGATCGGCAGCGTACCGGCCGCCTGCACCATGGCGACGGCCGCCGGTGCTGCGGAGAGATCCGTCATCAGCCAGGAGCTGGCGACGTCGCGCATGAAGCTGCCGGTGTTGCCGAGAACAGTCGCTGCCCAGAGGACCGCGAAGACAGGTTGGCGCAGCGGAGCGAAGCTTCCGCCTGATGATTTCGAGGCGCTCATTTGCCGGCTCCCTTGGTGATGTCGATCGCTGCGACGAGAACGAAAGCGCCGGCGAGGCCCAGATGCTCGAAGAAGGCATTGGTCGCCATCATCCGCTCCATGCCCGGCGCGAGCTCCCAGAAGCGAAGGGCGATAAATGTCGCGAGAAGTGTGAAGACGGCGAGCGCCAGCGCTCCCAGCCAACGCCGATAGCCTGAGAGAACCATGACCGAGGCGGTGAGTTCGAATGCGATGACGGCAACAGCAAACAGCGCTGCCGGACGAAGACCGAAGTGCTCCATTTCGGCGATTGCGCCGGTAAAATCGAAGATTTTGGTGAGCGGTCCCTGAATATAGGCCGCGCACAAGGCGAGAAGCGCGACGGTCCGCGTGATGCGTGACGCGGCAAGCCTTTCAAGAGGCCCGCCAGGGCGAATGATGGGAAATGAACGATCGGTCATGTCTGCTCCTGCGATCTTCGCTGCTCGGCAGGAGCAGCGGTATGTTCGTCTGATGGAGGCTATGTTGCCGGGGGTGGCCGCCCCGAACAATTGCACTAATCATTTCGATTTAATTGCGATTTCGGCAACAGTCACCAACGATGCAAGTGGGTCGAAGGCGATGTGCCAGACAGCGCCCGATAGGCAGGTGAGGACGGGCAGCAGCAATCCGCTGCCCGTTCATCGCTTAGTGACAGCACAGGGCCTCATACGGCCCAGCAGGAACAACCGAGTGCACCGAAGAACCCCTTGAGATCGGCGATCGGCAGTTTCGACGTCCAGGCTCCGGCATGGTCGTGGCCATGCACGCCGCAGTCGCTGGCACAGCCGCATGTCGAGATGGCCGTGCGGCGGAGCGAACGCTTGCCGGCCCCTTCAGGTTCACCCCAGGCGGCGTAGCCGCCGAAGGCCCTGACCGGCGACCAGTCAGGCATGGCCGGCGGCACGTCGTTTTCATCGAGCGCCTTGAAAGCACCGGCACCATAGACGATCTTGCCGCCGACCATCGTGAGTTCGGAGGTCAGGAAGGAAATCTCGTCCTCGGTGCAGGAGAAGAAATCCTTGTCCGGGACGACGAGATCGGCGAACTGGCCCTTCTCGATCCGGCCCTTCTTGCCCTCCTCGTTGGAAAACCAGGTGACCTTTTCCGTCCACATGCGCAATGCCGTCTCGCGGTCGAGGCAATTGGCACGGGGGTAAAGCTGCATGCCGCCGACGGTCTTGCCGGTCACCATCCAGGAAAGCGAGACCCAGGGGTTGTAGGAGGCGACGCGCGTCGCATCCGTGCCGGCCGAGACGTTGACGCCCTTCTCGAGCATGCGCTTGATCGGCGGTGTCGCTTCGGCAACGCCGTGACCATATCGCTCGACGAAATATTCGCCCTGGTAGGCCATGCGGTGCTGGGTGGCGATGCCGCCGCCGAGCGCAGCGATGCGGTCGATCGAGCGATCCGAGATGGTTTCGGCATGGTCGAAGAACCAGTTCAGCCCTTCGAGAGGGATGTCCTTGTTGACCTTTTCGAAGACATCGAGCGCACGGGTGATGGTTTCGTCATAGGTGGCGTGAAGGCGCCAGGGCCAGCGGTTCTCCGCCAGTATCCGAACGACGCCCTCCAATTCACCTTCCATTTCTGGTCCCATCTCCGGGCGGGGCTGGCGGAAGTCCTCGAAATCAGCGGCGGAGAAGACAAGCATCTCGCCTGCGCCGTTGTGACGAAAATAATCGTTGCCCTGCTTGTATTTGACCGACTGGGTCCAGTTGAGGAAATCCTGCTTTTCTTCCTTCGGCTTCTGGGTGAAGAGATTGTAGGCAAGGCGAACGGTCAGTTGGTTTTCGTCGGACAGCTTCTGGATGACGGCATAGTCGTCGGGATAATTCTGGAAACCGCCGCCGGCATCGATGACGCCGGTGATCCCCAGCCGGTTCAGCTCGCGCATGAAATGGCGGGTGGAGTTGACCTGGTAGTCGAAGGGCAGCTTCGGCCCCTTGGCAAGCGTCGAATAGAGTATCCCGGCGTTCGGCTTGGCGAGCAGCATGCCGGTCGGATTGCCGTTGGCGTCGCGGCTGATCTCGCCGCCCGGTGGGTTCGGCGTGTCCTTCGTATAGCCGACAGCGCGCAGCGCTGCGCCATTGAGCAAGGCACGATCGTAGAGGTGCAGGAGGAAGACCGGCGTATCCGGCGCAACTGCGTTGATCTCCTCGATGGTCGGCAGGCGCTTTTCGGCGAACTGGTGCTCGGTGAAGCCGCCGACGACGCGAACCCATTGCGGCGCCGGCGTGATCGCCACCTGTCGTTTCAGCATGTCCATGGCGTCGGCAAGGCTGCGAACGCCGTCCCACCGCAGTTCCATGTTGTAGTTCAGCCCTCCCCGCACCACGTGGGTGTGGTTGTCGATCAACCCGGGAAGCACGCGCTTGCCTTTCAGATCGATAATTTTCGTCCCGGGTCCCGCCAGATTCATGACCTCGGCATCGCTGCCGACCTTCATGAACAGGCCGTCCTTTATCGCGATCGCGGTTGCGTTCGGATTGGCGCGGTCGAGCGTGGTGATCAATCCGCTGTGAAGGATGATATCGGCATGCATGGGAGCGGCTCCGGTCTTGCTGGGGTCGGCGGCATTTGCCGGTGAAAACAGGCTGGGAAAGGCGAGGCTGGTCGCTGCACCCAGAAAGGTTCGGCGCGTCGTCATCAGCTTTTGTCCTCCTGCGAATGCTGGCTGGAAGTGGCGACGTTCACGCCGCCCTTCGGCAGATGGCCGAACATATGCGGCTTAACCTGATGAAGCCAGGACAGAGCGGCCGGCTCTCGCGCCCAGACGTTTCTTGCCAGCGGCACGAGCTGTTCGCCGACCAGAATGCCGAGCAGCCCGATGAGCGCGACGACGGGCGGGGCGGGCGAACGCACGTTCAACAGGCTGTAGATCACGCCCACCAGCAGGCCGGCACCGAGCGACAGAAGATAGACTTTCATGGGGTAACCTCGCGGAGTGATGGATCAAGCGCTCCGGCAGGACGTATCCGGCCGGAGCGACCGGCGACCGTTACTTGGCGGGGTTGGGACCAATCCGCTTGCCGTGGCTGACGCGCTCGGCGCCGCCGTGAACATGCGTGACCGCATAGTCGATGCCCATGCCGTATGCGCCGGAATGCTCCTTCACCAGCCCGGTGACGGCATCATAGGTTTCCTTGCGCGCCCAGTCGCGCTGCCATTCGAGCAGCACCTGCTGCCAGGTGACCGGAATGACGCCTGCCTGCACCATGCGGTCCATCGCATATTTGTGCGCGTCGAGAGACGTGCCGCCCGAAGCATCCGCAACCATGTAAATCTCGTAGTCGGTATCGTGCAGGCACGAGAGCGCGAAGGTCGTGTTGCAGACCTCGGTCCAGAGCCCCGAGACGACGATCTTCTTGCGGCCGTTGGCAGCGTTCTTCGCCAGCGCATCGCGCACATTCTGATCATCCCAGGAGTTCATCGAGGTACGCTCGAGAATGTCGTTTTCGGGGAAGACGCCGAGCAGTTCGGGAAAGGTGTTGCCCGAGAAGCTGTCGGTCTCGACGGACGTGATCGTCGTCGGAATGTTGAAGATCCTTGCGGCCCTGGCGAGGCCGACGACGTTGTTCTTCAGGGTCTGCCGGTCGATCGACTGGACGCCGAAGGCCATCTGCGGCTGCTGGTCGATGAAGATGAGCTGGCTGTTCTGCGGTGTCAGGACTTCGAGTTTTCTGGACATTGGGTCTCTCCTTCGTGCGTGATGTGTGCCGTCTGGCGGCGGGCTTGGAAACAGGACTGGCCAATCGGAGGGTGGTGTTGGCGGACGTTGCCCGAGAGGCCTTCAGGATGTCGAAGATGCGGGCTGCGCCGGGCCGCCCGCAGGCATTTGTCGTTTATGCTGCAAGCGGGACGAGGCCTGCCTCGATCCGGTTGCGCAAGGGTTCGTAGCGTTGCGGCAACATCAGCGCCTCGCCAAGATGAGCGGTATCCTCATCGCGATTGAACCCAGGCTCATTGGTCGCGATTTCGAACAGGACGCCGCCGGGGGTGCGGAAGTAAATCGCCCAGAAATAGTCGCGGTCGATGACCGGTGTGACCTGATAGCCGGTATCCATCAGCGCCTTGCGAACCTCGAGCTGCGTAGCCCGATTATCGACGGCAAAGGCGATGTGATGGACCGAGCCTGCCCCCTGGCGAGCGAACGTGGTCTGCGGCAAAGCTTCGAGATCGATCATGTCGGCTCCGTTGCCGTTGGGGATCACCAACCGCGTGACGTTGCCTTCCTTTTCTGCGCGCTCGTAGCCCATGAAACCAAGAAGTTCCTCCATGGCCGCAGTATCGTGCAGGCTCAATCTGGCGCCGGCAAAGCCACGGATGGCAGCGTCTCCAGGCACACCCGCGGCCGTCCAGGCGGAGCGAGCATCGTCGGCCTTTTCAACCAGAGCCAATCCGTCACCATCAGGGCCGGCAAACCGCAGGCGGTTGGCACCGAAGATCGTGTCGGCCTTGATGCCAGCGACACCCTGCGATGCCAGACGATCCTTCCAGTAGGCCAGCGCGCCCTTTGGAACAGCGAACTGGGTCTCGCCCACTTCTCCGACACCAGGGCGGCCACGCATCATGTTATCGAATGGGAAGTATGTCATCACCGTTCCGGCAGCACCCGTCTCGTCGCCGTAGTACAGGTGGTAGATGCTCGGCTCGTCGAAGTTGACGGTCTTCTTCACTCGTCTCAAGCCGAGGGTGTTGGTGAAGAACGCGTTGTTCCGCCCGGCGTCCGACGCCATGGATGTGACGTGATGAAGTCCATTGATGCCCTTGATCATGACCGCGTTTCCTTGCGTTTTGTCCGGTGTCTGTTGCTGAAAACAAACCTACGCAGATTGCCGAACCGGCGGAATTGCAATATTAATTTCGAATGAATTGCGATTTTTGAAATAATGAGATGAACGACTACAAAGCGCTCCGCACCTTCCTGATGGCCGCCGAAAAAAGAAACTTCGCGCAGGTCGCCCGCGAGCTCGACATGACGCCGGCTGCGGTCACGCGCGCGATCGCGGCACTTGAAGCCGATCTTGGTGTTCAATTGTTCGTTCGAACCACCAGGCAGGTTTCGCTGACGACGGACGGCGCAATTTTCGCAGCCCAGATCCAGCCCGCCATGGAAACGCTGGAAAGCGCGCGACGCGACGTCATGAACGCGCACAAGGCGGATGAGGGGCGCCTCAGGATCAGTGCCCCGACGTGGCTCGGAAAAACCTTTCTGCCGACGATCCTGTCGGGCTTCAAGGAACTCTACCCGAAGATATCATTCGAGGTCGTGCTCTCGGACGGGCTCGTGAACATCGTCAACGACGACTACGACCTGGCAATTCGCATCTCCTCGCAGCCCTCCGACAAGTTCACCATCTGGCGCAAGATCTGCGCCATTCCGCGCATCCTGGTCGCAAGCCCCGGCAGCCGCTGCGCCGGCCTCAGCCATCCTGGAGAGCTCACGCCCGAAGAATGCCTCGCCTATAGTGGCGATAGCCGCCGGGAAAGCTGGGTTCTCTCCGACGGCGGTTCATCCGTGACGATATCGGCAGGTCGCGCGTTCAGCGCCAACAGCGGCGAGATCCTTGCCGACATGGCGGCAGACGGTGCGGGCGTGGCACTGCTTCCCGGATTTCATATCGCCGAGCATCTGCGGACCGGAAGGCTGGTCCATGCCTTCAAGGGATGGGCGCCGCAGGATCTGTGGTTGACGCTTTATTATCCCCCGTACCAGGCGCTGCCGCCGCGCATCGCGGCCTTTTCGAAATTCTTTGAACAGCAGATCCTGAGCGTGGTGATCCCGGTTCATTGACGAGAGACCACCATGCTTGCAGCGTCAACGGCTCAGGACTGGCGATGAACGTCGGCGCCATCCCCCTGATAGCGGTTGAGACCGATATCGGCCCGGGTGGCACGGCGATGGATTTCCGCCATGACTGGCTCGAAAACGCTGTTGCGGCGCTCGAGGTCGGCATGTTCGGCAAGATAGGCCGGCACCAGCCCGGCGATCTCGTCGAAGACGGCCTGTTCGTCGACTGTGGTCAGACGCCCGTTTTCCATCACGATCCGGCCGGCAACCATCACGGTCTCGATCGAAGAGCCGTTTTCCGAATAGACCAGATGCTTGGCCACGTCATTGAGCGGCATGAAGGGATAGCTGCGAAGGTTGAGGATCAGGAGGTCTGCGACCTTGCCGACCTCCAGCGAACCGGTCGCCTCTTCGAGCATGGCTGTCCGTGCGCCGCCGATGGTGGCCATGGCGAGGATCTCATCCGCTGCCACCCATGCCGAATGGTCGGGCCCGGCAGCGCTGTGCACCAGGCCGGCGACGCGCATGACGTCGAAGATGCGGGACGTGTCATTCGAGGAGACGCCGTCTGTTCCAAGACCGACCGTCACCCCCGCATCGAGCAGGCGGCGGATCGGAGCGATGCCCGCGCCGAGTTTCAGGTTCGACACGGCGTTGTGGGCGACCGAGACACCGGCCTCCCCCATTAGCCGCATGTCCTCGTCGCTGACCCAGACCGAATGCGCGATCGTCGTGTTGCGCTTCAGGAGACCGAGATCGTGCATGTAGGCGATCAGGGATTTGCCATGCAGCATGTGGCCGGTCACGGCCTGGGTCTTTGTTTCCAGAATATGCGTGTGGAAGGGCACATGCTTTTCGACCGCCAGGTCCATGCACGCTGCCATCAGATCCGGAGAGCAGCGCTGTGGCGCCGAAGGCGCAATCATGAAATTCAGCCGGCCGGACTTCCCGTGCAGGCTGGCGAAGGCCGAGCGGCAATAGTCGATGTAGGCGCTCGCGGTCAGCGGCGGGCCGAAGTCGAGAAGGGCCTGCAACTCGGCCGGCATCACCTCGCGAGCGAAGGGCAGCGCATCGAGCGTATGGACGTTCATCACGGCGCTCGAAACATTGGCGCGAATACCGGCATCGTCATAGGCGCGAAAGACCGTCGCAAGACGATCAAGATCATGGCGCGGCGGATCGAAGAAATCGTCGCAGAAGGTGGTGACGCCGTTGCGCAGAGATTCCATCGCGAGCAGCAGGCTGCGCAGATAGAGCAGCCGTTCGCCGATCGGGTCATTCATCAGCAGCGGATAGGCATAAAGCAGCCAGATTTCGAGCGGCATGCGCTCATAGCGGCCGCGAAGGAAGGTCTCGCTGGAATGGGTGTGGGCATTTACAAGCCCAGGCATCACCAGCTTGCCGCGTCCCTCGATGATATGTGCGTCGGGGCCGGCCGAAAGCGCCTCGCCAATCGCCTTTATGGTCTCGCCCTCGATCAGCACGTCGCCCACAAATGGCGCTGCGCCATGGCTGTTGTCCATCGCCACGATCGTCGCGTTGCGGATCAGGATTTCACTCATGGCAGGTTTTCCAGCGATTTCAGGAGAAGATCGTAATAGGCGACCGGGTCGCCGTCCGTGACATAAAACACATTCTTCGGGCGGTCGGTGATCTGCCACCAGTCGGCGACCGTCATGCCTGACGTCAATGCGCCGTTGAGCTCGACGGAGACGTTGATCTGCCGCCCCGAAAACATCTCCGGTGCCAGCATGAAGGCCGGCACGCACGGCCCGTGCAACGGCGCACCATCCCACCCGTATTTTTTAAGGTCGAAGGTTTCGGAGAATTCCAGCATTTCGGCGGTCGCCACGCCGCAGCGGTTTCCAAGCGCCCGCATGGCGCCGAGGCGCTCCGGCGTCGAGCGCATCTTATGCGTCACGTCGAGCGGCAGAAGCGTTGTCCTGATGCCGGCGTTCAGCACGATGTCAGCGGCTTCGGGGTCGACATAGCAGTTGAACTCCGCCGTCGGCGTGATGTTGCCGACCTCGAAATAGGCGCCGAGCATGGCGACGACCTCGTGGATCTTGCCGGCAATGTCAGGCGCCTTGCGCAAGGCCATGGCAAGATTGGTCACCGGCGACAGCGAGCATAGGGTGATCTCGCCAGGATAGGCCCGCACGGTATCGATAATGAAGTCGACGCCGTGCTTTTCCTGTGGCCCGATCGACGGCTGCGGCAGGTTCGGGCCGTCAAGACCTGTCGGGCCATGCACGTGCTCAGCCATGACCAACGGGCGGATGATCGGATGCGGGCAACCGGCAAAGACGGGGATTTCCGGCCGGCCAGCCAGTTCCATCAACCTCAGGCAGTTGGCGACCGTGTGATCGAGGTTGATGTTGCCGGCCGTGGCGACCATACCGAGCACCTCGAAGGCCTGCCGCTGACCGAGAATCATCAGGATGGCGGCCGCCTGGTCCTGGCCGGGATCGGTGAGGATGATCAGCTTACGTGTCATGCCGCCACCTTGCCGGGAGCGCCGCCATCGAGCCAGGCATAAAGCTCCCAGGTCTCGCCATCCGGCCCGTGGAAATAGAGGCATCGGGCATTCCACGGGTAGTCGGCCGGCGGATTGACGAAGGTGACGCCTTCTTTTGTCAGGTCGGCATAGAGGGTATCGATCTCGGCGGGACTGTCGAGCCGCACCGCCACGAGAACCGCCGATGCCGATCCCTTGGGCACGCGAACATCGGCATGCGCCTCGATATGCGAGCGCTCCCAGAGCGCAAGGGTCAGCCCGGCGCCGGTGAAATCGGCGAACCCGGGGGCGCGATGCTTGAGCTCGAAGCCGAGCTTCTCCGTGTAGAAGCGGATCGACGCCTCAAGGTCGCTGACCAGGATGCAGATATCCTGGATCGGATGGCGCTGGGCAAAGGTCATGGGTGTCTCCTACTGATCCTTGAGCTCGGCAAAGGAACTGGCAGCCTTGGCGCCGCCGCGCAGCTTGCCGGAAAGCCAGACGCCGAAGACGGTGGCGAGATAAGGCAGCGCCTGCAGGAGGTCGTGCGGGATCTTGTCGCCAAACATCAGCTGCGCCCGTATGCCAAGAGCGCCAACGACGGCGAAGAACAGTGCGGCGGAAGTGGCCCCCACCGGATGCGAAGCGCCGAAGATGACCGCGGCAAAAGCCATGAAGCCGCGGCCCGCGGTCATGCCCTGGGCGAAGAACTGCAGGCTGCCGGCGGCAAGTTCGGCGCCGCCGATGGCGCACAGCACGCCGCCGATCGAAAGCGCCACGAGACGCATGCGCGAGGGGTTGGCCCCGACGCTGCGGGCAGCGAAGGGATGCTCGCCGCAGGCGGCAAGCCGGAGACCGAAGCGGGTGCGGCGCAGCAGCACCCAAATGCCGAAGACGACGAACGGCATGGCCGCGACCGAGATCGACAGCACCCCGTAAGCACCAAAGGCCGGCCCGAGCTTCGGAATGCCGAAAGGCGCCGTTACGCTCGCCTGGCTTCCGAAGATCGACTGGACGGCGAGTGCCGTACCGCCGACGCCAAGGCCCGTGAGGCCGAGGCCCGCAATGATCGGATTGGCCTTCAGCCTGTCGATGACGAACCAGAGGAGGACCGAGGCGAGCACGCACATGAGGATGGCGATCAGGATGGCAGCGAGGATGGAATTGGTCAGCATGATGCCGACGATCGTGGCGCAGGCGCCGATGATCATCAGACCCTCGAGGCCGAGGTTCCACACTCCTGCCCGCTGCGCAATGACGCCGGCAAGGGTGACGTAGATCAGCGGCGTGCCGGAGCGCAGGATGGCGATGATGATCTCGTTCATGACGGGCGCCCTCCGAGGCGCAGCACCTTGTCGACGAGCTTCGACCTTGCGGTGATGAACAGCGCGATCGCAGCATTGATGATGTCGATCGCAGCAGCCGGCAGGCCTGCCATGATCGGCAGATAGAGT
The DNA here is from genome assembly GCF_002002725.1 of Sinorhizobium sp. A49. GTDB lineage: Bacteria > Pseudomonadota > Alphaproteobacteria > Rhizobiales > Rhizobiaceae > Ensifer. Next base: position 132,881 of record NZ_MUNW01000054.1, read on the forward strand.
GCTGCCGAGGCAAGGCCGCCGAAGAACACCGCCGCCGCAGCCGTGCCGACCACGTTGAGATTGGCGACGAGTGCGATCAGGATCGCCGTGAAGCCGTGGGCCGGCAGGAACCCCGAGGCGATGCGGCCGTTCGGCCCCATGAACTCGATGGTTCCGGCAAGACCTGCGAGCGCCCCCGAGATGACGAAGCTCGACAGGCCCAGCTTCCACAGCCGCGCGCCCTGCCACTCCACCATCGTGCCGTTGCGGCCGGCAAGGCTTGCAAGTACGCCGAAGGCGGTGCGGTTGACCAGCAGCCACATGAGGATGCCGACGGCGACGGCAATGCCGATGATGGTCGGCGACAGACCGAGTGAGTCCGAGATGCGATAGGCCGCGTCGAGCGGCCTGCTTGATGCCTGCTGACCGGACCCCGAAGGGTCTTTCAGCGGCCCCGAGGTGACATAGACGAGCAGCAGACCGGCCATGAAATTACCCATCAACGTCGTGATCACCTCGTCCGTGCCCGAGCGTAACCTCAGGAGCCCCGGCCAGAGCGCCCAGAGGGCGCCGCCGAGCATGCCGGCGATGATGAGCGCCGGGATGACGAGGAAAGCCGGCCCACCCTTGAACGCCTCGGCGGCGAAGGCGGCGCAGATCGCGCCGACATAGAACTGGCCCTGGGCGCCGATATTGAAGAAACCTGCCCGGAATGAAATCCCGACGCCGACGGCCGTGATGAACAGCGGCAGCGCCCATCTGAGGCTCTGTTCGATCGCGCCGCTGCGCAGGAACGCGCCGTCGGCCACCGCCCAAAGCATGGTGGGGGCATTGTAACCGGCGAACTGGAACACCAGCGCGCACAGGACGAGCGCGAAAGCGACGAAGATCAGGCTGCGGACAACCGTTAAGAGACTGTCTTTCATGCGCTTGTCCTCGCAGCCGCATCGGTCATGGCTGCACCCACCGACGCGATGTCGAAGGGCGCGCGGAATTCGCCGTTCACCCGCCCCGACAGCATCACCACGACGCGGTCGGAGATGTCGAACAGCTCGTCGAGATCCGACGAGATCAGGAGGATGGCGGCGCCGCGATCGCGTGCCTGCCGGAGCGCCTGCCACACGAAGGCGGTGGCACCGATGTCGAGACCGCGCGTCGGCTGAGCGGCGATGATCAGCCTGGCATCGCTATCGACCTCGCGCGCCAGGATCACCTTCTGGGCATTGCCGCCCGACAGGGATCCGGCCTTCTGCATGGAATTGTGGTAGTGGACGCTCCACTCCCGAAGCGACCGGTCGCAGGCTTCGCGCACCGCCGAGGGGCGGATCACCTTGAGCAGGCTTCCTTGCAGCAGCTCCCTTGCGCTCCAGTTCTGCCAGAGCGAACTCGTGAGGCTGAGACCTTCGACATTGCGCTCGAAGGGAATGATCCTGAGACCGATCGCGCGACGGGCGGCGAGCGGTGCACCGGTCACGTCCTGGCCTGCGAGCCGGATCGACCCGCTTGCCAGATCGGCAAGGGCGGAAATGGCGCGCACCAGCGTCTTCTGTCCGTTGCCCTCCACGCCGGCTATGCCGACGATCTCGCCGGGGCGAATATCGAGATCGATGCCATCGAGCGCGATGCCCTCACTGTCGGGCCGCGTCGAGACGGCTGTCATGGACAGGACACTTGGACCTGTCGCATTTTCGGGATGACCTGCGCCCTCGCCCACTGGAGATTTCGTCCCGACCAGCGCGTCGCGCTCATGCCGGTCGAGCGTCTTGGCAATCGCATCGCCGACGATCAGGTTGGCGAGCCTCTCGGCCGAAACCTCGGCGATCGGCAGCGGCCCTTCGACCTTTCTTCCGCCGCGCAACACCGTGACCGTATCGGCGATGCCGAGCACTTCGCGGATCTTGTGCAGGATGAGGATGACGGTCACGCCGCGCTGCTTGAGACGGCGGACGCGGGCAAACAGCATGTCTATGCCGGAGGGCGACAGCACCGCGGTCGGCTCGTCGAGGATGAGCACGCGCGCGTCCATGACCAGCGCCCTTGCTATCTCGATACCCTGCTGGGTCTCGATCGGCAGGTCGCGGATCCGCCGGTTCAGGTCAACCTGGACGTCGAGACCGGCGAGATGCGTTCGCCATTTTTCGGCAAGCCCCCTGCGACTGTAGATGCCACCTTTGCCCGTGGCGCCGAACTCCATCGTTTCGGCAACGGTGAAGGATGGCGGCAGAGCAAAGCTTTGATGAACCAGTTCCACGCCCGCAGCCCGGCTCTGGCTGACGTGTCCGGTGCGGATTTCTTCACCCATCACGTCGACCGCGCCGGCAGTCGGCTGAACGAGCCCCGCAGCGACGCGGGCGAATGTCGTCTTGCCGGCGCCGTTCTGGCCGACGACCGCATGGATCTGACCGGGGGCAAACGAGACGGCAACGTCGGACAATGCCGTCACGTCGCCGAATTTCACGGTGACATCACGGCACTCCAGCGCGGGTTTCGGAGGATTAGACATCAAAAGGTTCCCATCGAGAGCAAAGGTTCGCGGCCATCGACCAATGCGTGATGATCCGCAAACGTCCGGCGATCCTCACCTCAGGGGAAAGACCGGTGCCGGTTTTCTGTCAAGGCTCCGCGCCGACCCGGCGGGCCGGCGCTAGAGCGCCGCGCGTTCGGAAGAACGCGCTAAGGACGCACTAGGACTTTGATTCTGGAGCATCTCATCCGCTTTCAGTGATTCCACTTGAAAGCGGGATGCTCCAGTGGCTCAGAGCGTGGTGTTGAACGGAACCTTGATGGAGCCGTCAAGGATACCGGCACGTGCCTTCTCGACCTCGACAAGCGCCTCCTTCGCCCGGGCGTTCAGATCCGCAGGTCCCTGTTCGGCAAAGATCGGCGAGGCAACGAAGTCGATGACGCCGGTGCCAAGCCCAGTGTGCTCGTGCGCGCCGCCCTTCCAGTCGGAACCGACGGCCTTGCTGGCCTCGTTGTAAAGCGAGACGCCGAAATCGAGACTGACGATGGAGATGAGCGACTTCGGGCCAAGTGCGTATTGTCCCGGCGCAAGGCAGCTCACCATGCGGCCTTCCTTTTCGTTGGCGGCGGCGATGATGCCGCCATCTGTGGCGGCTGCGTCCGTCTGGATATAGTCGATGCCGTCATTGTACATCTGGGTGGCGATTTCCTGGCCCTTTGCGGGGTCCTGGAACGAGCCGGCAAAAGCCGCAACGACGCTGGCATCCGGCTTGATCGAGTGCACGCCGGCCTTGAAGGCGTTGAAATCGGCATTGAGCGGCGGGATCGAAACGCCGCCGATGAAGCCGGTCTTGCCCGTCGTCGTCATCTTGGCCGCAAAGACGCCGGAGAGGTAGCAGCCAAGATAATAGTCGTAGGATACCGTCACCACGTTCGGGATCGCCGGCTCGAAGGGGTCGGCGAACAGCTGGATCCACTTGGTGTTGGGGTAGGACGGCGCCAGTGCCTTGAAGGGTTCAGCCACTTCGTTGAAGGTGGAGATGATGATCTGAGCACCTGCATCACCAAGCGTCCGGTAGATGGTTTCATAGGTCGCCGGGTCCTGCGCGTAGATGGCGCGGTGCTCGAACCCCTTCTCTTCCGACAGCTGCTTGAGCTTGGCGATCATCTGGTCGACCGGGCCGTTGTCGCCGGCAGCCTGCGTATGGACGAGTGCGACCAGCCCGCCGGATGCCCTGGCGAATTCGGGCACGATGCTTGCGGCAAAGCCGAGCGCTGCGGCGCCCGCGCTTGCCTGTAGGAATGTGCGGCGATGCATGATGTGTTGTGAAGTTTTGTCAGTCATGATTGTTCCCTCTTTTGTTGATTGTCTTGTGTCATGCGCATTGCGGCACGCGCGGGCAATGCGCGGCGCGTGCCGGGTCGTCTCAAAATGGCGGCGAATAGGATGCAGGGTTCATGATCATTACCTCCTGCTTCTGGATCGCGTCGAGCGCCCAAACCTCGGAGATGAAGTTCTGCCAATCCGGATCGGCATACATGGCCGACCGGCGCGCCTCGCGATCGGCAAGGCTGTCGTAGGCCCACATCAGAACGGTGGTGTGAAGCGTGCCGAGCTCCGAAACATAGAGGCCGACGAATGTGTTGAGATGGCGCTTTTGCACCGGAAGACCGTCAGCCTCGTATTTCTTCATCCACTTGTCGACCGTGCCGGGCTTGAACGTATAGGTTCGGTGTTCGAGGATCATCGGATCACTCCCTTAGCTGTTCAGGATCAGTTCGGCGCATTTCTCGCCGATCATGATGGCGGGCGCGTTGGTGTTGCCGCTGGCGATGATCGGCATGATCGAAGCGTCGGCGACGCGCAGTCCTTCGATGCCGCGCACCTTGAGCTGTGCATCCACCACGGCCATGGGGTCGTTGCCCATCTTGGCGGTGCCGACCGGATGGAACGTCGTCATCGCGGTCGCGCGCAGCCAGCGGGTCAGGCCGGCGTCGTCGAGCGCCTCCGGCCCGGGTGCCAGTTCCTTGCCGCGAAAGCGGTCGAATGCCTTCTGCCCGACGATGTCGCGCGTCAGCCGAATGCCATCGATCATCGTGCGGATATCGAAATCGGACTGCAGGTAGTTCGCCTGGATCTTGGGCTTGTCGGTCGGGTTCGCCGACCGCAGCGTAATCTCGCCGCGGCTCGCCGGATTGACGGGACCCACCCGGATGGTGAAGCCGTGATCCGCCTCGACCGCCCGCTTCTTGGCGAAGGGATTGGGGAAATGCAGGTTGGCGGTCTTTTCGAGCGCCGGCATGAAGTGCAGCTGGATATCGGGCGAGACCAGGCCGTCGTTCGAGCGGACGAAGGCCCCTGCCTCGTAGGGAAACGTCGTCGTGATGCCCTCCCCGAATAGCATGCCTTGGGCAACGGCGGGAATGAGCTTGTCGGCGCGAAGGTCGCCAAACAGCGTGACCGGCTCGCGGCATTCCCAGCTCATGACGCAGTCGACGTGGTCCTGTAGGTTCTTGCCGACGCCGGGAAGGTCGAGCAGCGGCTTGATGCCAACCGCGCTCAGCTCGTCCGCCGGTCCTATACCGGAAAGCAGTAGAGCCTTCGGCGAATTGACGACGCCCGCAGAGAGGATGATTTCTCGCCCAGCGCGCGCGATCCCCGGCCGGCCGTCCTTCAGGTACCCGACACCGCAAGCCCGGCCACCCTCGATGATCAGGCGTGTGGTCTCAGCGCCCGTCAGCACGGTCAGGTTCTTGCGGCCGAGCGCCGGGCGCAGGAACGCCCAGGATGTGGACCACCGCTTGCCCTTGCGGATGGTGAAATCGTAGCGGCCAAACCCTTCCTGGGTGGCACCGTTGAAGTCATCATTCGCAGGATAGCCGGCCTGCAGGCCCGCCTCGCAGAACACGTCCATCAGCGGATTGTGACCACGGGCCCGGCAGACGGTGAGTTCGCCCTCCGTGCTGTGAAACGCGTCTTTGCGCTCAACATGCGTTTCCGAGCGGCGGAACGCCGGCAGGACGTCGTCATAAGACCAACCAGGCAGGCCGAGCTGTGCCCAGCGATCATAGTCGTGGCGATTGCCGCGCACATAGATCATGCCATTGATCGTCGAGGTCCCGCCCAGAACCTTGCCGCGCGGCCAATAGAGCGAACGGCCATTGAGATAGGGCTCGGGTTCGGTGTGATAGTGCCAGTTGTAGATGCCCGAGTGGAAGAGCTTGCCCATCAGCATCGGCAGCCGGAACAAGGGATTGCGGTCCTTTCCACCTGCCTCGATCAAAAGCACGCGGTTGGCCGGGTTCTTCGACAGGCGATTGGCAAGAACACAGCCGGCCGAACCGGCGCCAACGATGATGAAATCATATTCCGGGCTGGACGCCATGGTTCACCATGCGATGGGACTAGCGCCCATCGCCTCCAGATAGAGATTGCAGAGAAGGAAGGGGTTTTCCCGGCCAAGCACCTTGTCGGCAAAAGCGGGGTGCTCGCGCTCGACGCAGGCGACATTGCCGTGGCGGCCCTCACGAATACCGGCTTCAGCAAAAATATCGGCTGCGGCCGCGCCGAACCCGAGAAGGACAATCGGCTCGCCGCGCGAAAGCAGCATCTCGACCACGCGCAGCATCAAGGGCCGCCAGAACGGAAGATGGCCGCGCGACTGGTGCGGGTCGATATCGACGCGAAAGCGCGACAGCGTCAGGGATGCGTTGAGCAACAGCACGCCCTCGCCGACCCAGCGGTCGGCGATCACATCCGGCGCCTCGAACGACCCTGAAGGATCACACAACAGCTGCCGCACATCGGGCCAGCGACCAAAGTCCTCACTGAGGCTCTCGTCGCCCAGACGCGCTGCCGCAATCAGCTGCATGTAGGCGCGGATGCTCTTCGAGAACATCTTGTCCAGCTCGGCCCAGCTGGCGAGATTGCCGGCCTCGAAGGCGCGGCCCGTGGCGAAACCCGGTTCCGGATAGGGATCCTGACCCAGGATCAGGCAGCGCACGCCGTCGGGCGCAATTCCATCGAATGCCGCAAGCGCATGCGCGCCCTTCGGCTGGCCGGGGAAGATCCTGCCGCGGCGCGCCGGGAAGATCGGCTCCCAGGCTTCGAACGCGAGACCGACATCGACCCGATCGAAATCATCCCCAATCGGTCCGAGCGCATCCTGCCAGACCTGTGGCAGATCGGCCTCCCAGCCGGCCAGCGTTTCCGCCATCGCCTCTCTCAGTCGTGCCGGCATCACACCACCCCTCCAACTCGTTGAAAGGAGACTAGACAAAAGCTGACCAAAGTGTCAACTTTCTTGAGAGAGAAAATGACTGTACCGTCAGGTTTTTTTGATCAGATAGTCAGGTTTTAGGCAAATGGCGATGCGCTTGCATTTCGCCGGAAAACTCGGAAATTGCGCAAACGGCCTCGCCGCCACGCATGATTGTCTGGTAGGGAGCGGCGGCGAGATGGAGGCGAGATCGCATGGCAAAGGCAGCACGAGATCCGGAGGAACGCATCCGCGAGCGCAATATGCGTCTGATCATCAAGGCCGGGATCGAGATCTTCGCGCGCAAGGGCTTCGATGGCACGCGCATCGCCGAAATCGCCGAGGCCTCGGGACTGCCCAAGGCCAACGTCTATTACTACTTTGCCTCCAAGGAAGAGATCTATAAGGCCATCATCTCCCACCTCATCGCCAGCTGGGACGATGCGCTGAAATACATTTCGCCGGATCGCGAGCCGGCCGAGGCCTTCCGCCTCTACATCAAGGCGAAACTCGACTACACCCGCAAGAACACGGCAGAATCCCGGCTCTTCGCCAGCGAGATCATCCAGGGCGCCCGATTCCTGAAGAAGAAGGATCGCGACCATATGCGCCAGGTCACGGACGCGCATGTGGCCGTCGTCGAGGGATGGATCGCAGCGGGAAAGATGCTGCCCGTCGATCCGCGCCACCTGTTCATCATGCTCTGGGCATCGACGCAGTACTACGCGGATTTCGAACCCATCGCCGCCGACGGCCTGAAGAAGCCGCGTCTGAAGGCAGAGGACTACGAGACCGCGGCGATAACGATCACCGAGACGATCCTGAAGGGCATTCTTCCGGCCTCCGCACAACGTTCATAGGTGGATCTAACTGGGGCGTTTGTGGAGCGTCATATGGAGCCGGACTGGACGGATCGGCGTCACGTTTGGCTGGATGCTCTGGCGGCGAATCACGACCCGCGAGACCTGACGATCGGCCGTGAACCGGGGCAGGTTCTATTCAGGAAGATCTGCGCACCTTGCCACACAGTCGGCGTAATCGACCATGCTGGCCCCGATCTCCTCGGCGTCACGGACAGGCGTGACGGCCTGTGGTTGTCGGAGATGATCACGAATCCGGCCCGACTGCGCGCAAACAAAGACCCGATCCTCGCCGATCTCGACGCGAAATACAAAGGCGTCCGCATGCCGAACCTCGGCCTGTCGGCGAGCGACGCATCGGACCTCATCTCGTATCTGACCACCAGGACGGCGCAGATCAACGAATTGCGGGCCCAACCCGAGGAGCAGCATCTCCACCAAAGCGCAGATGGAACTGGCCACCAGCACAATTAATTCGGAAGGCCGCTCTGGCTCCAGAGGGCGCGTACGCCCGACTGCCACGTCACCGAGATGCGGCGGATGATGCCCGCGCTAATCGAGCAGGGCCACGGCCTCCACTTCGAACAGCATGCCGTCGACCGCCAGTTTCGGTACCGGGATCAAGGTCTGCGCTGGCAGCGCCTCGCCGAACATTTCCTTGACGCTCTTGGTCAATACCCCAAGCTTGGACATATCATGGTCGACCACGAAGACCGTGAGCTTGGCAACCTGATCCGTCCGGGCGCCAAGCGCATCGAGGGCGGCGCGCAAATTCGCGTAGCCCTGCTTAACCTGAGCGGCGAAGTCGGGCGACAAGGCTCCAGTGCCGTCTTGGCCTCCTTGCCCGGAGATGTAGGCGACCCGGCCTTCGCGCGGCATGATCACCGCCGTGCTGTAGCCGTTCGGCGTCGGATCATAGAGTGTTTGTGGATTGACGATGGTCAGCTTGCGATCTTTCTCATTCGCTGGCGCCACCGTGGGAACTGCCATGGTCATGATGATGACCCCTCCGATAAGCACATGCTTGATTGTGCGTGACATAATCTTCTCTCGGCCTTGAGAACTGCGAGCGATGTACCCTCGCGGTCTGCAGGATTGAATTTTAGCTCGTTACAAGATTGACTCGTACGCTGTACGATTAGATTGCATCGTACAGCGTACGAGTCAATCGGTGAGTATCGACATTCGTCGCATTGTCGGCTTAGAACGACGTTCTGATCAGCAGGGAAAGCGGATGGCAGCCAAACGCAGCAGCGCGCAGAGCAACCGATCTCAACGGAAGAGTGTATCACTCCAGTCCGTGCAGGAACCACACGGTGACCCGCCTCTCTCTCTGGATCGGATCGTGGCCACCGCGGTAGAGCTGCTGGACGCCGAAGGGGTCGACGGATTGAAGATGCGTCGGCTGGCCGATCGCCTCGGCGCGGGCGCAATGAGCCTGTACTGGCATGTCGACAACAAGGAGGAGGTCTTTGATCTGGCGCTCGATGCGGTGCTTGAATACCGCGGAGCGCCGCAAGTGGATGAGCCAGAAGACTGGCGCGATGAAGCCGTTCACCTGCTCCAAGACTGGCGGGCCAGCATGCTGCGCCATCCGTGGTCGGCGTCGTTGCTGTCGCGCCGGGCGCTCGGCCCGAACATCCTCAATCGCCTGGAACTGCTGAGCAAGACCTTGTCGAGAGCCGGTGTGGCGGACGCAGACCTGAACGTCGCGATATGGTCTTTGTGGAACTATGTGATGGGCGCCACGATCACTCGTGCGAGCTTCGGCCTCTCGGACGATGACCGAGCCGCCGCGCAACAACGCCTTACAGGTCTCAGCGAACACTATCCGACAATCGAACGCGCCCGTCTGCTGTTGGACAGCGATTGGGACGGCACTTTCAGGAAGGGCCTCGACTTCCTGCTCGACGGGCTCTCACCAGGCCAAAACTCCGGTTCGCGGTGATGCCGCAACTGCGCAGGATCGCCGCGTGCTTTCCCGATGGAGGCGAAGCAACCAGAGTTGTTATCCGGCGCCGTCATGACACGGCGCCATTTTGTTCTCTTTCGTTGTCTGCCTCCGGGGCTCATACCCAAAAGGTCAGGACGCCTGATTGACCTTCAGCTTCGCCTGTTCGAGCACCCAGTATTCCATGTCGAACAGATCAGCTTCTTCAATAGGCGTGTAGCGGCCGTAGGATTCGGCAGCATTGATCGCGCGTGTTGCCTGCTCGCACAGGTCCCCTGCGATCCGCGCGGCTCTGGCGTTTCCTCCGATTGCGAACATACCTTCGCCGCGCACGACCACGACGCGTGGATAGGCATCCAGCATGGTCTTCGGAACAGGCGTTCGGCCGGCATTCCGCTGGAAATACGCGCGGTACTCGGCACGATAGCCTTCAACGACCGCCGCGATCTCGTCCGCATCCGCCTCTGGTTCGATTATCATCGGCCACGGCTTGATGCGGATGACGTGATCCGGCGTTACCGTACCTCTTCGGGAAACGCTCTCAAGGTCCCCCCGCGACGCGTAGGTGCGAATGGCTGGCGTCGAGCGAAATTCGACCGACACCGCATGTTCGAAGGGAGAGCCGGGACCAGCCAAGGCCTTGGCCAGTCGCGCCGTCAGGCCGGCGTCAGCCACGCGATCATTTGGCTGGGGTCCCGTCAGCACAACCTCTTTTCGGGCGAGCTCCTGTTCCGCAATGTCTACGAATTCGATCATCAGTTCGTAGGATGCGCGGGCCGTACCGGCGAATGTGAACAGGCCATGGTTTTCGAGCCAGAGGCCTTCGCAATCCGGTTGCGCCTGAAAGATACGATCTGCTTCGATAGACAGGTCAAAGCCCGGCATCACATATGGCACATAGGCGACGCGGCCGTTGTAGATGCGCGCAACGGTATCGCGCATGTCGGGTTGGTCCGCCAGCGCGAGGATCGCGGTCGCATGCGTGTGGTCAACGAAGTCGTGCGGGATGAAGGCGTGCAAAAGCGCCTCCACCGAGGGATTGGGTGCGGCGGCATCCAGCAGATTGGCGCGCAGCAAGGCGACCATATCGGGGTCGGAAAGTCTGGGTCCGTCGCGCGCGGCCAGAAGCTCCGGCAGCCGCACCGCCGGCAGGCCTGGCGCCTCGATGGTATCGAGATCCCAGCCGCTGCCTTTGATATGCATGAGCGCTGAACCATCCTCGCCCGTCACCTTGACCGAGGTATTGCCTCCGCCGTGTAGCACGAGATCCGGATCGCCGCCGATGATGCGCGAGGTATAGATGCGCAGCCCCAACGCTTCGCTATGACCGGCGGACCGGGCGGCCTCCACATAACGGTCGGCGTCGATGTCGTTCCAGCGGCTCTTCATGATGGATTTCCATTTTTCAGCAGTTGAGAACGGGCGGCCACTCGCTGGCCGCCCGGTATGGTGTTTTCAGGATCAGAAGTCGAAATTGCCGATGTTGTCCTTGGTGAAGACGGTACGCTCGGGCAGCAGTACGATACCGTTGCCTTCGGCCTCGTAATCGTAGCCCTGGACCTTGTTGGCCGAGACTTCGACCGTGCCGACGCCTGGAACTTCCAGCTTGTCACCGACCTTCATCGGCCCGTTCTTCAAGACGTGGTCGGCGACAAAGACCGAGATCTTGCCCTGCTGGGTCACATCCCAGAGGCCGAACCGCTTGATCGTGCCCCGCTCGATGTAAGGACGCATGACATTGGGCGTCGAGAACCCGACGATGGTCACACCGTCGGCCCGCTTCAGGTTTTCGGCGGCCTGGGCAGCGGCCGGCAAAGCGTTGGCATCTGGCGCGATGATCGCGTCGAGATCCGGGTAAGTCTGCAGGATGCTTTCGGCCGTCTGCAACGACTTCTGCGCGTCATTGTAGCCATACTGCGTGGTGACGATCTCCCAGCCGGGATGCTCCTTGGCGATCTTCGCCTTGGCAGCTTCCGCCCATGCGTTCTGGTCGGTGACGGTCGGGCTCGAATAGAAGAAGGCAACCTTCGCCTTTTCCTTCTTCACGCCCTCTCCCGCCATGTCGACGAGCAGGCTGCCAAGCTGTTCGGGCGTGCCCTGGTTGATGTAGTAGCTCCGGCAATCCGGATTGACGTCGCTGTCCCACGTCATCACCAGCACACCGCGCTCCATTGCACGCTTCAGCGCCGGGCACAGTCCATCCGGCGAAACGGACGAAACGATGATGGCGTTGTAGCCCTGGTTGACGTAGTTGTTGATGAACTGCACCTGCCCCGAGACGCTCGGCTCGGTCGGACCATCGTAGGTCACCTTGGCGCCGACTTCTTCGCCGGCTTTCACGGCGCCAGCACCGCCGCTGGTAAAGAAACCGACCCCGACCAGCTTGGGGATGAAGGCGATCTGGGATTCGGCCTGTGCCGTTCCGGACGCGAGCATGGTGCCAGCAAGAAGGCTGGCCGCAAGAACAGCGTTTTTGATCAATGTGTTGGTCATGTTTTTTCTCCTCCTGAAGTAACTGCCGCCCGGCCCTTCTGCTGCCTGGCAACGGCGACGAAATCGGCAAGCAAAGCGCTTCCGTGGCGCAATGCGACCGCTATAACCAGCAACCCTCCCGAAAGTGCGCTGGAAATCTGGCTTGAAACACCGCTTGCCTGCAGGCCCTGCTGCAGATAGCCGATGACGAATGTGGCAATGAGCGTTCCGAGAATGGAACCCTGGCCGCCGTAGATGGACGCCCCTCCGAGGACCGCCGCGGTGACGGCCGGCAGCAATGTCGCGGCGCCGAGATCGACGCGCGCCGAGCCGAAATAGGCGGACATGACGAGCCCCGCTATTGCGGCACACAGCCCGGTGACGACGTAGGTGATCGTCTGGATGGTGGCCACCGGAATGCCGGCGAAACGGGCCGCATTCTCCGATTGTCCAACAAGAAAGACAGCACGGCCGAAGCGCGTGAAATGCAGCAGTACGACCAGAACGAAGGCAAGCCCTAGAAAGACGGCAAGGGTCGCGGGCAGCCCGAACAGCTGTGCGTAGCCGAACCCATTGAAGGCTTCCGGGAAGTTGCCGATCCCCTCGTAACCGCCAGCCCCGACAAGGCCCGAGGCGACGGTCGCAGTCCCCTGAAACAGATAGAGACTGCCGAGGGTAACGACGAGCGGCTGGATCTTCGACAGGTGAATAACTGTGGCATTGAAGAGGCCGCAAACTGCGCCGGTCGCAAGCGACAGCAAGATCGATAGCGGCAGCGGTACGGCGTAGAAGGTCGCAACCCCGAACACGATTGCCGCAAGGCCGATGGCCGATGCGAAGGACACATCGATGCCGCCGGCGATGATCACCAAGGTCAGCGGCAAGGCGACGATGCCGATCTGGACGAAATCCGAGGTGCCGTAGATCAGGTTTGCAGGATTGAGGAAGCGCGGGTTGATGATGCCGAAGATCGCAAGCTCTGCCACCAGCATGGCGAGCAACGCAGTCTCCCAACGGAAGATCAACTTTTTCATCGGCGCGCCTCCGCGATCCTGGTTGTCGAAGACTTGGTGTCGTGGGCGGACGCACGATCATGGATGGCGTAGCGGCGTGCACGAATGCGCCGCTCGATCAGTTGACGGATGCGGCCGTCAAGAAGCAGAACCGACAGCAACAGTGCACCGGCGATGAAGTCGTTCCAGTAGGCGGGGATCTTCAGGAACACGAGTGCACTGTCGATCGATGTGATGAAGGTCACCGCAGCGACAACGCCCGCGACCGAGCCGGTGCCACCGAGAAGGCTGACGCCGCCAAGAACGTTGACGGCGATCGCCTTGAGTTCGATGCCGTTCCCCGCCTGGTTCGGGATGAAGCCGATCTGGGCGGCAAAGACGACGCCGGCCAGCGCGGCGCAAGATCCGGCCGCCACGAAAGCCGCGAATTGCACGCGCCGCACCGGCACGCCGAGGTGGTGTGCAGCCGCCTTGTTGTCGCCGACCGCATAGAAGAAGCGGCCGAAACGCGTCTTGCGCAGGAACAGCCAGAGCGTGACGATCAGGAAAACGACGACGATTGACAGCGCCGAAAAGCCGGAGCCGAGATTGGCGGAAAGCGCCTTCAGGTCCTGCGGCAGGTCCTCGATCCAGCGCCCTCCGGTCATGACCAGCATGATGCCGCGATAAAGACCAAGCGTGCCCAGCGTGGCGACGATCGACGGTATGCCGAGATAGGCGACCATCAGCCCGTTGAACGCACCGGCCAGGGCACCGGTGAAGAGGGAAAACACGATCGCGACCGGCAGGCTGAACCCGGCGTTCAACAGCAGGCCAAGCACAGCGGCACTCAGGCCGAGCACAGAGCCGCTCGACACATCGATGTTGCGCGTCAGGATGACGACCATGGTACCGAGCGAGATCAGCATCAGCACCAGGCTGCTCGACAGCACGGTCGAGAGCGTTGCTCCGGAGAGGTAACCCGGCGCCGCCGCGCCGATTGCGGCGTAGGCAAGCGCCAGGATGAGGACGAGCGTGACCACGCGGTTGCGGGCAAAGAGATCAAGCATGATTGGGCTCCGAGGCGCCGAAGGCCAGTCTGGCGATTGCATCGACGCTGATCGCGTCCGAAAGTTCGCCGCCGTGCCGGCCAAAGGCCATAACCTGCACGCGATCGGCCAATTGCTCGATCTCGTCGAAGTCGGAGGATATGAGGACGATGGCGACGCCTTCGCCGGCGAGCGTGCGGATCAGCGCGTAGATGTCATTTCGCGCAGCAACGTCGACCCCACGCGTCGGCTCGTCGAGGATCAAAACCTTTGGTCCCGCCGACAGGCACTTTGCCATGAGGACCTTCTGCTGGTTGCCCCCGGAGAGACCACGGGCTGCCTGCCCGGCGCCGGTGCATTTGATGCCCATGCTGTCGCGGAAGCCGTCGAAGATCCGGCGCTCTGTCCCCGATCGCAGGAAAAACGGCAGCCGATGGATCAGATAGGACGAGACATTCCAGTAGAGCGGTGCTTCGAGGAAGAGGCCGTTCTGCTGGCGGTCTTCGGGCAGATAGACGAGGCCATGATCGATGCACGACCGTGGCTGCCTGTTCTTCAGCTCCTTGCCTTCCAGATGCACGCTCCCGGCGCTTTGTCTGCGCAGGCCGAAAAGCGTCTCGGCAAACTCCGTGCGCCCGGCACCGACGACACCGGCAAGACCGAGGATCTCTCCTGCCCGGACATCGAGGTCGATATCGCGAAAGCCCTCTCCCGACAGCCCGCGCACCGTGAGCCTCGGTTGACCGATCTGCGCCACCTTGCGCCCGGCCTTGGCGGTACCGCCGTCGGCTACAAGCTGTACACGGCTCATCGCCTCGACGATCTCAGCGTCCGTATGCTCGTCGAGCGGTCCCGAGAGCACGATGACGCCGTCCCGCAGCACACTGATGGTGCTGCAGATTTCCCGGATTTCCCGCAGCTTGTGGGAAATGAAGAAAATGCCGACGCCTTGGCCCTGCAGTTTGCGCACGCGCTCGAAAAGCGCGCTCGTCTCGAAGGGGGTCAGGGCCGAGGTCGGCTCGTCGAGGATAAGGACGCGGGCGTCCCGCACCAGGCCACGCAAGATTTCGACGATCTGCCGCTCGGCGATCTCGAGCGAGGCTGCCTGCGCATCGAGATCGACGGTAACGGCGAGCTCGGCGACAAGCGCCTCGACGCGCGGCCGCAGCGAGCGTGGTGACGGTTTCAGGCCCAGGCAGATATTCTCCAAGACCGTCTGGTTTGGCAGGATATGCGCTTCCTGCGGCACGAGATAGAGACCGAGATCCTGGGCGAGCGCCGGCGAGGCGTGCGTCAACGTCCGGCCGTTGATTTCGATCCGGCCCGAATTGGCCGGAATCAGTCCGGACATGATTTTCATCAGGCTGGATTTGCCTGCGCCGTTGCCTCCGAGAAGTGCGTGCACCTCTCCGGCTTCGAGCGCCAGCGAGACGCCCTTCAGGACAGGCACAGCACCATAGGATTTCCAGATGTCTTCCAGAAGGGCGACCCTCCCGGCCGCTTGTTCCTTCATCATTCCCCACCTGTTCAAATGTACTCGACTGTCATCATGTGATCATAACGCCCGATTGCCGTCAATATGGTCAGCAGTACCGAACGGAAACGAATCCGGGTATTTAGGCAGAAAATGTGCAAATAAGTGCGCGAAAACAGCTGGTTGCCGAGCAATAGATTTTTTCGGAGCACAGCACCGTTGACGTATCAAATGTTTTTGCGATACTCAAATGATCACAACAACCCAAAGGAATGGGCCGCATGGCTTCGGACAATGGCGAGTGGAGTTACGCGGATGCGGACGAGGAGACCCTCACCCGCATTGCCTGGTACTACTACAATGACGGCTTGACCCAGAACGAGATCGGCGAACGGCTGAACATGTCGCGCATCAAGGTGTCTCGTCTGCTGGAGAGTGGCCGCCGTTCGGGCATTATCCAGGTGCGCATCAATTCGCGCTATCAGGGATGCCTGACACTCGAACGCGAGATCAAGGAACGCTACGGGCTGCTGGAGGCCTATGTCGTGCCACAGTTGCCCGATCAGGACCCGAGCGACCGTCTGGGCCAGGCGGCCGCCCAATTCCTCATGCAGCGCCTGCAACATGGCGACCTCCTGGCGGTCGGCTGGGGCGCCACCGTCAGCAACACGATCCAACGTCTCGGTCATCTCGCCAACGAACGCGATATCGGCCTCGTCAGCCTGACCGGCGGCGTCGGCACCTATGTGGACGGCATGCGCACCGCCAATTGGGGTAGCAGCGTCCATCTTGTCCCCGCACCTCTTGTCGTCAGAGACCCGCAGGTTGCAAGCAACCTCTCCTCCGAGCCAGCTGTCGCCAACCTGCTCGATATGGCGCTCAACGCATCGTTTCAGCTCGTCGGCATCGGTGAGCTTTCGCCCGCCTCGACGGTCGTGCGCTCCGGTTATGTCACTCCGGATGAAGTGGAGCCGCTGCGCCGCAAGGGTGCGGTCGGCGATATCCTTTGCCAGTTTTACAACGAACAGGGCGAGGTGCTCGATCTGCCGCTGCACGATCGCGTCATCGGGGTGAAGCTTGCGACCCTGTCGCGCGCAGAGAAAGTCGTGGCCGCGGCAGGTGGCCTGCAAAAGGTACAAGCCATCCATTCCGCCTTGCGGGGAAAATTCGTCGGCATCCTCATCACCGATGAAACGACCGCCGCCGGACTGCTCGAGATCAAGGACTGAGCATTACAATGAATGCAAGATATCTCCTCGCCGTCGACGCCGGCACGGGCAGCGGACGCGCCGTCATCTTCGACCACAACGGCAATCAAATCGCCAGCGCCCAGCATGAGTGGTGGCACAAGCCTGACCCGCGCTTTGCCGGCTCGATGGATTTCGATGTCGCGGGCAATTGGGCCCTTCTGGCGCGGGCGGTCCGCCGCGTCATTGCCGATGCGGGCATCCGGGCAGCCGATATTGCGGCCGTCAGCGCCACCAGCATGCGCGAAGCCATTGTCGCCTACGATCGCGATGGCCAGGAAATCTGGGCATGCGCCAATGTCGATAGCCGCGCCAACAACGAGGTGCGCGCCCTGAAGCAGGACTTTCCGCAACTCGAGGCTGAACTCTATGCCCAATCCGGCCAGACGTTTGCGCTTGGCGCCCTGCCCCGCCTGCTCTGGCTGAAACGCAACCTTCCTGATGTCTATGATCGTGTGCATCGCGTCAGCATGCTTTCAGACTGGGTGCTCGCACGGCTTTCAGGCGTGATCGCCAGCGATCCGTCCAATGGCGGCACGACCGGTCTCTACAGCCTGAAGGCGCGCAACTGGCTCCCGGATGCGATGACACGGGCCGGCATGCGAGACGATATCTTCCCGCCGAGCGCCGAGCCAGGGACCGTGATCGGTCACGTGACGTCACAGGCAGCCGATGAGACCGGCCTGGCCGCCGGCACACCGGTGGTGATGGGCGGCGGCGACTGCCAGATCGGCGCGGCAGGTCTCGGCGTCGTCAACGAAGGTGATTGCGCCGTGCTTGGGGGCACTTTCTGGCAGCAGGTGGTCAATGTGGCGCCATCCGTTACGGATCCGTCGATGGATCTGCGCATCAACCCGCACGTCGTGACCGGTCTCAACCAGGCCGAGGCCATCAGCTTCTTCGTCGGCATCGTCATGCGCTGGTTCCGCGACAGCTTCGGCGCCGAGGAAATTGCCGCCGCCGGCAGCGGTGGCGACGCCTATCGCCTGCTCGAGCAGAAGGCGGCGCTGGTTCCTCCAGGCGCCTACGGCATTATCCCGGTGTTCTCGGACGTGATGCATTATGGAAAATGGTATCATGCGGCCCCGTCCCTGCTGAACCTCTCCATCGACCCGGAGAAATCCGGCAAGGCAGCTATCTTTCGCGCCCTGCAGGAAAACGCGGCCATTGTCGCGGCCCGCAACCTCGCCGCCATTTTCAAGCTATCCAGCAAGACGCCTGAAAAGATCGTCTTTGCGGCCGGCGCCTCCAAGTCCGCCCATTGGTCGCAAATCCTTTCGGACGCAACCGGACTGCCGGTGGTAACACCTGTTGTCAAAGAGGCGACGGCTCTCGGCTGTGCGGCTGCAGCGGCAATCGGCGTTGGGTTCCACCGCAATTTCGTCGAGGCCGCCGAAAGCTGGGTTCGTTGGGACCGGCACTTCGAACCCAATGCCGAACACAAGGCGATCTACGACAACGCCGGCGAGCGTTGGGCCCGAGCCTACGCGCTTCAACGTCAATTGGTCGATGAAGGCGTCACCACTGCCATGTGGAAGGCTCCCGGTCTCTAACCCCATTCTTCGCACGCGCCCGCGTGCCGCTCTAACGTTACCAAGGAAAACGACATGCTCATTCAGATGGTCAACATCAAGGTCAAGGAAGGCCATGCGGCCGAATTTCTCGAGGCCTTTCGCATCAACTACGAAGGGACGCGCAGCGAGCCGGGCAACCTGCGTTTCGACGTCCTGCGCGATCCGCAGGACGAAAACACCTTTCTCATCTACGAAGTTTTTCGATCTGCAGAGGCGCTGGAAGACCATCGCAGGACCGAGCATTACAAGGAATGCGTCCGCATTATTGATCCCATTCTGGCTGGACCGCGGACCAAGGTCTACTACAACGCCGAGATGGCAGACTTTCTCTAAAGCGTCCGTGCGTTCGACGCCGCGAACGTTGACCGGATGGCGCCAGCGAGGAAGGCGGCGCGGTATCCGGTATGCAGCGGCGTCGCGCCACAACCTGTGTCGCTGCGCACGACGGCTCCGAGCGATGCGTCGGACTAATTCGGGGCGATCGCCCTCACTCCGGCAGAGCTGAGACCACCGCATCGCCAGACACCATAAGCGGCGTGCGTGTCCCAGTCGTAGTAGAAGGCGGCCGTCAATCGGCCCGACGACATGAGGGTTTGAAACACTGACCGCATCGCTGCAACCGCGTCAGCCCGTTTTCGATCGTCGAGCGGGCATGAGCGGGCGGCGTTTGCCACCCCCCACTCGGTAACCCAGCAGGGCTTGCCCCGATCCCCTGCCGCACAGAAACGAAGAAGATCACGGATATAGCCCGCAAGCTTCGGCCCTGCCTTGCGTCCCGGATAGACGTGAATGCCATAGGCGTCGACATAGCTGTCGATACCGAGCGATTTCAGGCGTGCGATCACTTCTTCCGGGTCCAGACGCTCCATGCCTCTTTGGTCTGCCTCACCGGCATTCATGTCCGAGAGGCCGGCGGAGACGACCACCGCGTTCCTGCTGTGGGCCGTCGCCTTCAACTCTTGCCTCGTAATTCTGGCAATCTCGACATAGGTCGCCAATCCACGCTCGAAGGCGTCCCGGTTGCGGATATCGGACGCGCGACGTGGTGTGACGGCGCCGGGTTCGCGAAATACGACCAGGTCACCATTGTAGGCGCTGTAATTGATTTCGTTGCCGGGCTCGACGGCCGCAAGACTGACCCCGGCGTCATCCATTCGATGAAGCGCCGCCCTGAGGTTTTCACGGTATCTCGCTGGGGCCAGGTCGGAAAGGCGGCGAATGTCCCAGATGCGTCCGAAACCCGTTCGGGCGCGCACGCCATCGGGATAGTAATCCGGGTTCGTAAGCTGGATTTCCAGCAAGATCTTCAGCCCGAGGCCGTGAGCGATTTCGACCGCGTCGATGCTCCTGTCGACCGGGGTCGACAGGGACAGCCGCACGTGCGTTGCACCGCTCGCGGCGATATCACCCAGGATTTTCCTCTGCTCATCCGGTGCCAGCCAGGCGAGATTGACTCTGTTGATACCGACAATATCGGCCAGGTTTCGATCGCGCCCGATCGCCGATCCGGGTTCGAAGGCCAGAAGTGAAAGCAGCGCGCAAAGCAGGCCTCTGCGCGCCACCACATTCCACATCCCGCGCTCAGATCCCAATCTGGCCGAGCACATTTCTGAAGTTGGCCTCGCAGGCCCTGTAGCGGTCGATCGCCGCCTCCGCGTCGATCTTCGACAGGAAGTTCGAGAGATAGGTGCGCTTGTCGCCTTCGCGGTTCCAGGTCCCCGCCTCGATATAGGGGAAGCCGATGAATTCCAGCATTTCACGCATGCGGTCGTCCACGGCGATCATCAGTGCGGGAACACCCGCCTGCATTCCGATGATGCAACCATGGAACCTGCGGCCGAAGCACATGTCCCTGCTCGTGGTCCAGGTGCGCCACTGGTTTGTGTCGAAGAATGCGATCAGTTCGTGCTCGCGCTGCCATTTTTCCTTGTGCTTGTATTGCGTCTCGCCCGTAATCAGTCCCCTGGCGCGATCGTAGACCGGCGTAGCATCGTCACCCGGCAGTTCCAGATTGTAGGCGATGACTTCATCCTGGACCACGTAACTGGCAACGGATTTCGGCCCCAGCAACGCGTGCGCGTCGACGATCGTGTCGGCGACGCTGCCGAGATATCCGCCAAAGGCGATCTTCTGCGCATCAGCCAAAGCAGGATTGGCGAGTGCCGTGAGCGAACGAACCATTTGATCGGGCGCGAAGTAAAGCGAGGGGCAACCTGTCGGCTTGACGAATTTCATCCCCTGCTCCTTCAGAAACTCCGCGGTGAAATAGCCGCGTGTCAGGAAGTAGCTTTCCCGGTTCCTGAGCACATCCAGGAACTTGAGCGTTCCGGCCGGCAGCAGTTCCTTGAGGCCTTCCTTGCGCTGGATACCAATGCCCATCACCACCACTGGCATCTTCAGCTTGGCGAAGACTTCGGCTTCGAGATCGGCGGAATATCCGGGCCGCAGCAGGTTGGCGGAAGCAAAGACGCAGAGATCGAACTCGCGGTTTGCCTGCTCGTAAACCTCGTCCGAGGATCGGTTATTGGCCAGATGCCAGAATGGCACATAGGTGACGTCATGTCCCCGCAGGCTTTGGGCTGCCCCCTCGCCGATCAGATAGTTGCCGGTATTGGCAATCTTCCGGACCTGGGAGAGGAAGTCCTTTTTCGCCGTCACCTCGTCGAAATAGGGACGATGGTGCACCGTCTTGCCGGCAACCGAGCCGATCGTGCGCTGCAGATACGAGGGGATCCCTGTAAGTAAGATACGCATAACTGTCCTTTGAACGAGCCCTTGGGAGGATGCCAGGTTCAGCCAGAGCGTTTCCGGCTTGAACGAAGCCCTCGGAAACGCTCTATCTCTTTGTTTTGACGAAGTTACTGGCCGATGCCGATTTCCCGCAAAGTCGAGCGGAATGCGCGCTCGCGATCGGAGTATCGGTCGACGAGTTCCGAAGCATTGAGCTTAGACAGATGGGCGGCAACGAATTCGCTGCGGTTCTCGGCGCCGTCGATCTCGTTGATGTCGACCGCCGGCAAACCGGTGTAGCCGAGCATTTCGCGCATCCGGTCGTCGACCGCAACCATCAGGCTCGGCACGCCCGCCTGCATGGCGATGATCGAGCCGTGGAAGCGGCGACCCAGATTGAAGTCCATCGACGAAGCCCAGGCGCGCCATTGGTTGGTGTCGAAGAAGGTGCGCACCTGGAAAGGTTTGCCGAGCCTGTCGGCGCCGGGGTAGGCGAGATTGCCCACCATCGTGCCCGACGCGGTGTCGTAGACACGCCCCTCGGCATTGGGCTCGACGCTCATGTCGAAGTGGAGAAACTCATCCTGGACAACGTATTGCGGGACGCTGTCGCCGCCGGGCAGCGCCTTGGCATCGAGCACCGTATCCTGGTTGCCGCCGAGGTAACCGGAGAAGATGGTGCGCGCCTTGGCGACGTCGACTTCCGGCAGCTTTTTCAGCGATTTGCGCATGTTGTCGGGCATGAAGTAGACCGATGGGCAGCCCGTCGGCCGGACGAACTTGAAGCCCTGGTCCTTGAGAAAACCTTCCGTCTCGAAGCCGCGTGTTAGGAAGAAATGCTCACGGTCCTTGAGGATGGCGAGGAGCCGCTTGGTACCCTCCGGCAGATTGTTCTCCAGGTCCTTGCGGTTCTGCTGGCCAATGCCGAGCATGACGATCGGCATCTTGAGCTTCTCGAGCACATCGGCTTCAGCATCAGCCGAAAGGCCCTTGCGCAGCAGGTTGGCGCAGGTGAAGACGCAGATATCGAAATTGGCGTTGAACTCGTCGAGGCCGACACCGTTCTTGGCGCAATTGTAGAGATGCCAGAACGGCACGTGCTTGGCATGGGGTGAAAGCGCGCGCAGCGCACCTTCGCCGATGAGGTAATTGCCGGTGTTGCTGATATTGCGCAGCTCCTGCAGAAACTCCTCTTTGGTCTCCGGTTGTTTCTGGCGCTCCGCATAGGAGACGGACAAACCGTGAGCGCCATTGACGAGGCGCGTGTAGTGACCGGGAATACCCGTCACGAGAATCCTTGCAGGCATGCAATCGACCTTTCTGCTTAAAAAACTGGCGTGGGCTCAACCGGCCGCCCGGATGCCGGCGTCAACCGCCGGACCCGAGGGAAAGACGGCCGTTCTTGCCTGGGACGAATTGTCGACCGAGGTGTCGCACCACGCGAGAAACTGCGAAAATGAGGATGTCCACGAACGACGGGCTGCAGTCTTGATGCAGCCTTCGATCAGCGGAGCAAGTTGGTCAGGGTTGCGGGCTACCGCTTCGATGACTTCGGTCATCGACCGGACGACTTCGGGATCGGCCGCCGCATGGATCAGCACACCGTCTTCGCCATCGACGATCAGTTCATCGACGGCCCCAACGGCCGTCGCGATCGGAACGCATCCGAGCTGCTGCGCTTCGGCTATGACGAGCGGAGCCCCCTCCCAGCGCGAGGGCATGACGAGCACATCCGCCCAGGACAGCGCCTTGATGAGTTCCTTGGTGGCAAAGGCCGGTGGACGGACGTCAACGGAAAGATCCTTCAATCGTTCAGTCCAGGAGACGCTGGTATCGGCGAGAATTTCCCCGCCGATGGCGCGCGCCTCGAACGGAACATTCCTTGCGCGGAGCTCGGACAGGGTCGCGGCCAGCCGGTCGATGCCCTTCTGACGGTCGAGCCGCCCCAGGTAGAGCACGCGCAGCTGCGCGCCGCCGCGCGGCTGTCTCCGGGCTGTGAAGACTTCGGTTTGAACTTTTGGCGGGACCGAAAAGCCGGCGCTGTTTGCGACCGCGAAGACCTTTGCGTGCGGCACGCCGAAACTGTGCAGATAGGTCTTGAGCTGTTCCGAGCAGGTCAGGAAGGCGTCATAGCAATGTTCGTGGGCAATGGCGGCAAAAGGCTGGCCTGCCGGACGCTTGAAGGCGGTGTTGTCGACGACGTGTAGATAGCATGCCGTGCGCGTCCCCTCGGAGCGCAGCCGGGCGATCAGGGGATGGACGGCCATGACATGGTTGTTGATCACCAGATCGAAACCCGAAAGCTGGCCCTTCAACGCTTGCCAATCGACACCATGCTCTTCGGCGATGAAGTCCTGGCCGAGGAAGGAGCCTGACCCACCCCATGCGGGAACGCCGAGATCCCAGAAGTGGATGTGATCAAAGCTCTGATCGAACTCGTCGATGACGTCCATCTTCGCGCTGCCGAGTACGAACAGATGCGTCTCGAAACCGGTTCGCTTCAGTTCTCGCGCCACGGCATAAACGACCTTCTCGGCGCCGCCGAAGGAGGCGTTCGGCACCAGAAGTGCTGCGGTCCGCTTGCCAGCGCTGTGCCCGAGCGGCAGGACGGGCGAGCCACCGACTTCCCTCCGCAGTTCCCTATAGAGCTCGCCATAGGGCACCAACCGCGAAGGCCGCCATGTCCAACGCTTGCCCGAGGTGTGACGCAAGGGGCTTGAAGCAATCGCGTTGATGCAATTGACCATCATCTGCTGTGGCGTGATCAGCGATCGGCGCGGCAGGCTCTTGGGGAAAGGAAAGCGAACCTTCAGCAAAGTCACCGTCGGCCAGACCTGCTGGTTGCCGATCGATGCGAACCACTCCACCGCATTGTTCAGGATCACGTCCCTGACGAGCGGGGTCGGAACGAAAACGAGGTCCGCAGATCCTACATTCTGAGATCCAGCCGGCAGGGCAATCGCCTCGATCCCGCGCTTCGCGCCGTCATTGGCAAGCTGCACGAACAACGCGTTGGTATTTTCGCTCAACCGCTCCAGGTGGGCGAGAATGTTTGGAAGCATGCGTGAGCGCAGCAAGAGGTCGAACGCCGAACCGCTGCCTGCCACGAGAAAGGGCGGGAAATGCACGTTGTCCGGTTCGCCGACATTCGCCCAGAACGCTGGGATGATATCATCGAGGCGAAGCACGGTTGGCGACTTGGTCGGATCGGTAAACAGCGATATCGACGCATTTTCTGTGCGCGCGAAGAGATAGCGCGGGGCCTCCTCATGCTCGAAGTCCACGAGCATCGGCCGTCGATAGAGGGCCTTATGGCGTTTTCTGAGGTAGCTGACTGATGTGGCGCGCTCCCGGTTGGCTTCCTTGAACCGGCTTTCGGCACGCAAGCGATATTCAAAGACCGTGTCGTGGCAGGGCACCCCGACGAAGCCGTTCTCGATGCAGGACAACCAGAATTCCCAGTCTTCAAAGCCGTTCTGCCGGTCGTCGCTGAAGCGCACGCCTGAGCGGAAAACGTCGATGGAAATCAGGGAGCCCGTATCGCAAATATTGTCCGTGATGCAATGCGCCAGCCTCGAGTATTGATTGCCGTAATGCGCACGCCAGGACACGGAGAACGTGTCGATATTGGTATAGACCCAGCCGCAGGCAGTATCGACGAGCTTCTGGTAAAGCGTTTCGATCGTTCGCGGTAGAACACGATTGTCGGCGTCGAGGAAATACACCGCCCGAGCCTCGGGCAGGCGCTCGACAATGAAATCAATGGCGCGATTGCGGGCACCACCCGGTCCCGCATTGCGGCCGAATATCACGTGAATGAATGGATGGGTCGCGGCGTAGAGCAACAGCTGGTCGAATGTCTCGTGGCACGGGTCTCCATCGACCGAAACAACGATCGCAAGTCGGGATTTGCTGAGGTCGGACGCTAGTGCGGATTCGATCGCTTCCAGGACAAGCGCCGCGTGTCCGTAGAGCGGCATCGCGATCGCGATGAGATCAGCCTCCGCATTACCGGACATTCAGGGCCTCCGTCGATTGCTTGACCAGCCGGAAGCTCGACACCTTGAGCCAGCAAAAATCGACGCTGTCGCCCGCCGCCCGGCTGAGGATGATCAGGTCCATCGGAACACGGATCGCCTCGTCCATCTGCATGCTGATGCTGATCGATTGCTGAGCACCGACCTCTCGCCAACCGCTGAACACGGTCGAGGGTTTTACCGTCCCCTTGCGGGCGAGTTCAGCGACCTCCGCGCGGGCGTTCGAACTGGCCGGGCTCAACAGAAAGCTGACGGCTGCCGGCGCGCCTTTGGGGTGATCGATAATGGCGCTTGCCGACAACGAGACCGTTCCAGGCTCGATGGCGCGATTGATCGCGCCGGCCGAAATGCCGCTTGCCAGGGGATGACAGACGATTGCGTGTTCGTGGTCGAGAAACCGGATGGTCTGGAAATCCGGGACGATCTGAGTGACGGAAACGTCGGCAATCTGGCTGAGCTTGTCCAGCCCGAGCCTGTAATCGACGGTGAATTGCCCTTCCAGCAAGCTGGTGGGGGCAATCATGTTCGCAGTGCTGGCAGGCTTGACCCCAGGCAGACCCGTGAACACTCTGAACGCGAGCGGGCGCAGATCGAGGTCAGGATGCGGGTGCTCCGAGCGCGCCGAGTATCGCTCGCTGGCGATATGATGCCCAAGCGAAAGGCCAAGTGCGTCCGAGCCGCTGGCGGATACGCGCAGACGAAGGGTCCTCGCCGCGCCACCGCAGGCACGCGGCAGCGAAAAGA
The DNA here is from genome assembly GCF_002002725.1 of Sinorhizobium sp. A49. Taxonomy (GTDB): domain Bacteria; phylum Pseudomonadota; class Alphaproteobacteria; order Rhizobiales; family Rhizobiaceae; genus Ensifer. Next base: position 158,712 of record NZ_MUNW01000054.1, read on the forward strand.
AGTTCCAACCGGAAACCAGGCCGCCATAGGGAACGTTCCATTCCGCAATGCCTTCTCCGCTCTCCAGATTGCTCAAGGTAACAATCAGCTCTCCACTGCCCTTCGGCAATGCGTGGAGATGAAGGGAAAAGCCTGCCACGCCGAGGCTTGAGACGGGAAGAAGCTGCTCGATGAACGCGCTGCTCAACAGCTGTCCCACGCCCTCATCCTTTGGATCGGCAAAGGGATCATGGGCAAAGACTTCGGCAACCGGCTCCCAGTTTCGGGCATGGAAGGCGTCTTCCAGGAGACGATAGTTTTCAAAGAGTTCTTCACGCTCGCGCCGGAGCATTGCAAGCTCGGACGTGATCGAGGACGTGTATCGGGCCAGACGCCCGACCCCGTCTTCGACAAGCGCGCGCAGAAGAGCAGAGCTTTCCGTCACATTGGCGGGATCAAGGCGCAAGACCGCCAACTCCGGAACGGTGCGCAAGGCAGAAAGCCGCGCCAGCCCCTTCTTCAGATCCGCCTCGCCCTTGTCGGAAAATGCAATCGCAGCGATCGGAAAGCTATCCTTCAACATATCGAAGGAACCACCATCGGTTTCGAGGTAATCCACGAGATGGGCGACGTTGCTGCCCTGCAGGATCGACCGATCGCGATCCGATGCCAGCAACAGCTTCTTCAAACCGAGCCGATGGCCCATGGCGGATTGTCTTACTTCTTGCACGTAACGCCCTCAGAAGAAACGATAACGCATATCGGTGGAGTTCCGGGTGGACGACAGATATACTGTCGAAACCACTCATCACACTGACTACGTAGCAGTGAATTTTGCGATGCACAACGGTAAAATACTTGCCAACCGCAACAATAAACTTCACATATACTTCAATATTTGAAGTATTAGTTGACGCCGTTGCTACGGCGTAGCTGGACGGCCTGTCATCGCCGTTATCAGCTCTCGCTGGCGGAGCAGGCAGTCCTCCAGCCGGAAGCGCCGCTCGACGGTTCTTCGCGCGGCCGCCCGCATGCTGATGGAGGCCTGTGGATTGCTCAGCGCGCCAAGCACTGCCTCGGCGAGTGCGTCGACATCGAAGAAGGGCACTAGGATGCCGTTGTGACCTGTCCGGATGACTTCGCGAACCGGAGGCGTGTCGGAGCCGATGATCAAGGCGCCGCAGGCCATGGCCTCCAACACAGACCACGAAAGCACGAAGGGATAGGTCATGTAGACATGCGCCGCCGAGACCTGGAAAAGCTGGCGAAGGATGTGATGCGGGACAACGCCCGGAAAGATGATGTTGTCTGCCGGCACGTCGAGGGAGGCGAGCAGATGGGATTTCCAAGAGCCGCCGCCAGGAGGAGGAGGTCCGTAGCTGGTGCCCTCACCTCCGACAAAGACGAAGATCGCATCGGGACGTTTACGCACGATTTGAGCGGCGGCCTGCAGCGCCTGAGGGAACCCACGGTAGGGCTCAAGGTCGCGCGCGACAAAAGTCACGACGGGCGGATCGTTGGCCTTCAGCACGCGACCATCAGGAAGCCTGACCGAAGCCGCAGGGTTGGGACGAAACAGCGCCGTATCGATACCCTCGTGGCAGACGGCAATGCGCTCACGCGTATCGGCGGGATAGAGGCTCCTTTGCCATTCAGTCGGGCTGATGCCGCCATCCATGGCTTCCAGTGACAGCAGCTGTGCGACGTTGCGCAGCCGCAATCTTTTGCGCTCTTCGAGATCAGGCTGGTCGTCGGCCGCAAAGCCGATGTCGGCGCCATGCGATCGATAGAAGAACTCGCAATACCCGAGGGCAGGAACGCGAGGAAGGGCATCCTTGACGAACATCATGCTGCCCCAGCCGATGTGGCCGACGACGATATCGGGCGTCATGTCCTGCCGCGCCATCGCGTCGAGCGTTTCGGCAACCCGGTGTCCGATCCGGGTGTGGTGATCCGGGACAGCCATGTGTCGGGCGATCGCTGCGGAGGCCCTTGGGCCAGCCTCGGCCCGGTGGCGAATGACGCGTACGGATGGGATCTTCTGATCCACGGTTTCAGTGATCAGGCTGACGCTGTTGCCCGACTGAACCAGGTCAGCCGCCAACGCGGCGAACTGGCCGAAGCCGCGCCGATGAACAAATGCCACATGCATGCTACTAATCCGCTACCTGAATGACGTGCACATTGGGTTCCGCCCGGTCACATGTCGTACCGTGACGCGCTGCCCCAGACGAGTTCGAGTTGATGTAGGGTCTGGAAGGCGGTCTCCAGGTTCTGACGATCCTGATGGCCGCGATTGAGTGCCCGCTCATAGGCCATCGCCGCATCGCGCAAGTTCGCCCGAAGCAGCCGGCCCTTTTCCGTCAGCTTGATGCGCGCCGAACGCTTGTCGCGCTGGGAGGCAACCCGGTCGATGTAGTCTCCATCGGCCAGTTGCTTCAGGTAGTACGATACGTTCGAGCCGACATAGTGCCCGCGATCCAGCAGCTCGGCGACCGAAAGCTCGGCATCGCCGATCGCCAGCAGGACCATGGCCTGGGCTGGACCGATGTCGTCGACGCGCAGCTTGGTCAGCTCGGCGCGCACCAAGCCGGAAAACCGCCTGCTCACCCTCTCCATCAGGCGCGCAAGCTCGAAATAGGTCAGCTGTCGGCAATCGCTCGCGGCGTCCGCTTGATCTTGGGCTCCTACCGCCGTGGACGCTTGCTCCTCCTGCTGGAGCAACGACACATCTTTGATCCCCGTGGACGGATAGAGTACTCTTTCATTCATCCAACTCTCCATTTCGAAATTTACTTCAAATCTTGAAGTAAATCTAAATACACCAACCCCCTCCCTTTGACCTTAAACTTGCATTACCTCTTACTTTCGTGCCACAAATAGCGAAGCAATACTATGCTCCACCCTAATTTAAAGCCAGCCGTCCTCCACGGAGGGCTTTAACGTTAACTTCAGGCAACCGCCCATGCGTGATACTGTTCGGAACGAGACGATTAGCAACGGTCAAATTTTAGGGGTTATGCGCCAGGACGAGATTATCAATCCACGATTGCTAATGCTGCAGGCCAAACGTGTGTTTCTTTCCGTATCGCTTTACGCTGCCTTGCTGAGTGTCTGCATAAGCCTGCTTCAGCTGACGATACCGCTGTTCATGCTGCAGGTTCATGACAGGGTTCTCAACAGTCAGAGCTTCGATACGCTCACGATGCTGACGCTGCTCGCGATCAGCGCATTGGTCGTCTATGGCGTTCTCGACTTGATCCGGGCCCTTGCATTTCAGGCGATGGGCAGCGCGATCGTGCGAAGGCTGAATGCCCCGGTTCTGGCATCGGCGGTGCAAGCCTCCGTAAATCAAGGGCTTTCGCGCGCGGCACAATCCCTTCGCGACCTGTCGGAATTGCGTGGTTTTCTCACCTCGTCGGCGGTCGTCGCGCCGCTCGACGCCGCCTGGTCGCCAATTTTTCTGGGGGCCCTATTCCTGCTCCATCCACTGTTCGGGCTCGTTGGGGTTGTATCGGTGGCAGTGCTGATTTGCTGCGGGCTGGTTAACGACATACTAACGCGCCAGCTGACCAAGGAAGCCAATCAGGCGAATGTCGAGGCCGTCTCCAAGATCGCGGGCTCGCTCAGACATGCCGAGGCGATCGAGGCGATGGGCATGCTGCCCGCACTTGCCAGGCGCTGGCGCACCCTGCAAATCCACGCTCTGGGCGCACTCGAAGCCGGAGGAAGCAGGAGCAAGGCGATGACGTCGCTGACGCGCAGCCTGCGGTACTCGATCCAGGTCATCACGCTTGCAACAGGTGCGCTGCTCGTACTTGATCAGGCCATCACCCCCGGCGCGATGATGGCTTCAAGCATCCTCGTCGGTCGCCTGCTTATCCCCTTCGACACGATCATCGAAAATTGGCGCCAGTGGGTGCTTGCCGTCGCCGGCTGGCGTCGGATCGAGGCGGCGATCGGCGAAGATCTGGCGATCCGCCAGACGACGCCGACACCGCATTCGGCTGGCGACATGATTGTGGATAAACTGGTCTACGCCGTCCCGGGCGTCGAGGTGCCGATCATCAAGGGCGTCTCCTTCTCGCTTTCCCCCGGCGAAGTACTGGGCGTCGTCGGCCCCTCGGCGGCCGGCAAGTCGACGCTTGCCAGGCTGCTGGTGGGCATCTTGAAGCCGACGTCGGGCGGTGTCTTTCTCGACGGTCACAACACTTATCTCTGGGAGCGCGGATCCTTTGGGGAAAAGGTCGGCTATCTCCCACAATCGGTGTCGCTGCTGGAGGGCACGATCCGCGAAAACATCGCCCGGATGGAAGACGGCGACCCCTACAGGGTCATCGAAGCCGCTCGACTGGCGGAAGTCCACGAGATGATCGGCCGCCTGCCCCTCGGTTACGACACACCCGTCGGCGATGGCCATCTGACGCTTTCGGGCGGACAGCGCCAACGCATTGCGCTGGCGCGCTGCCTCTACAATCGCCCGCGTCTCGTCGTTCTCGACGAACCCAATGCCAACCTCGATTCGCTCGGTGAGCGCGCGCTGGTGCGCGCAATCCAACGGATGCGCGACCAGGGCGCCATCGTCATCATGATCGCGCACCGACCATCGATCATGCAGGTCGCCGACAAGCTGCTTGTCCTGGAAAATGGTCGTATCAGCCAGTTTGGGCCGCGAACGGATATCTTGACCGCTGTGCCAGGTCCTGGCGAAACCTTGAGAGAGGTTGCTTCCAAATGACCGAAAAAGACCTGCTTCCGCTCGAACCTCAGTCCTCCACGTCCAATGTCAGCTCCCCGGTAAAATTGGTGGCGCGGTCCGCGCCGCCACCCGCCGAGGTCGATGACGCACGTGCCGAGCGCGCCCTTCGCCGCCTGATGGTCGCCGGGTTTGCAACGATCTTCGTATCCTTCGGCGGCTTCTTCACTTGGGCGGTATCGACCGAACTCAGCAGTGCGACGGTCGCCAACGGCAGCGTCATCGTCGATTCCAAGCGCAAGACGATCAGCCACTTCGAAGGCGGCGTCATGGGGCGCCTTCTGGTTCAGGAGGGCGAACAGGTCGCTGTGGGGCAGCCGCTCATCCTGCTGGAAGATACGCGGGCACGCTCTAACCTGAACGCTCTCACCAGCCGTCGCATCGGCCTGATCGCAAGGCTAGCCAGGCTCAAGGCAGAGCAGGACGGTGCAACTACGATCACCTTCCCGGACAACTTCCGCGAAGCAGGCGGCGTCGCCGTCGATGAAGCGATCAAGGCGGAGAATGTCTTCTTCGACAAGCGGCACGAGGCCAAGTCCGGACGTGTCGACGTTCAGACGAAAACGATCGAGGAATATGGCGAGCAGACGAAATCGCTGTTCACGCAGGTCGAAGCGACCGATCGCCAGATCGCCCTCATCACCGAACAACGCACCGCGATCGCCACGCTGGTCGAGAAAGGTTTCGTGCAGCGCGCCAAGCTCATAGAGGTCGACACGCGGCTGAGCGAGCTTGCAAGAACGCGCGGCGAACTGGCAGGCGACAAGGCGCGGGCGGAGAAAGCAAAGGCTGGCGCCCAGCTTGCTCTGATCGGCATCGAAAGCGAGTTTCAATCGACGATCGCCGGAGAGATCACGACGGCGCGCATCGACCTGACGGACGTCGAAGAGCAGATCATCGCGGCAAAGGATGTGCTGCGGCGCATGGAAATCCGCTCACCGCAGGCAGGCGTGGTCAGCAACATCTGGCTGCGCACCCCTGGAAGCGCCGTCACGCCCGGCCAGCCCCTCCTGGAAATCGTCCCCGAAGACGAACCACTGGTCGTCGAATTGCGGGTGAACCCGCGCGATATTGACAGCATATCGGTGGGCTCGCCGACGCAGATCAGGCTGACCGCCTACAATCAGCGTTCGCGCCTGCCCTTCAACGGCGAGGTGACCTATGTTGCCGCAGACCAGTCGGTCGACGAGAAGTCGGGCGTCTCCTATTTCACCGCTCGCGCCAAGATCGATGCGACGTCCCTTGCCGCCGATCCCGATGTCCGCCTCTACCCGGGCATGCCGGCCGAAGTTTTGATCGTTCACAAGGCGCGTCGTGCGATTGACTACCTCGTGTCGCCGCTGACGGAGAGCTTCAATCGCGCCTTCCGGGAAGATTGAATCAGGCTTACAAGGACGAAGTATGCAGTAAATTACTACAAGTTTTGAATTATTGTTGCGCCAAAATGCCGATACAATTGATGCAAACTAAGTATATGTTAAATCGATGATCAAATACCCATAAATAATGACAATAACAACGCGAAGATTTCACGTTTTAATCATGGAATCTCTGTTGAAATATACTCTACGCCGATGCACACTCCCGACGCATCAACATCGACCCGGTCGATGGACATGCGATTTATCCACCAAGAGGAGAGGCAGATGGCCACACTAGAAGGCGGCGCATACGACGACGCGCTGTTCGGCTCTCGCTTCAACGATTTCATCCATGCCCGAGCGGGTGATGATTTCGTGAGCGGCGGCAACGGACATGACATCATTTTCGGCGACGAAGGTGACGACCAGCTATTCGGCGGAAACGGCAACGATTCGCTGTTTGGCGGCGAAGGCGACGACGTTCTCTATGGCGAGAACGGCAACGACATCCTCACCGGCGGATGGGGTGACGATCTCCTGTTCGGCGGTAACGGCAGCGACATTCTGCTTGGCGGTCAGGGCAACGACTTCCTGTCCGGCGGCAAAGGCAGCGACACGCTGTTTGGCGGTGATGGCAACGACGTCCTCAACGGCGGCGCTGGCGATGACCTCCTGGTTGGTGGAGCCGGCAACGACGTTTTCGTTTTCGATGGCGGCGGCGGCAACGACGTCATCCTCGACTTCACACCCGGCGAAGATCTGCTGCAGATCTCCAAGGGCATCAACGGTCTCGACATCACCTCGCCTGACGACCTCGCCTCGCGCATCACCCAGGTCGGCGGCAATGTCATCATCGACCTCGGCCATGGCGATTCACTGACCCTGGTCAATGTCGACGTGGACGACATTCACGCAAATCCCGAGAACTATTTCACGGTTCACTAAGCGTGGACGATGCGTGCCCTGCATTCCTCCCGCAGGGCGCGCACTCCAAGAGGGATCGAATTTGCCGTTCAGCGATATCAAGCAGCCGAATACCGATCTTCGGGACGTAAGGGCATTCCGTCTAGGATCGGACCTGGCTGTTCTCATCTGGGACCTGCCTTCGGCATTGCCAATTCCCACACGGCCAATGCTGACGATGGCAAAGCCGCCCGTCCCACTCGTCAGCGTGACGCTATCGCTCGCCAACGGACAGCAGCGAACGCTATGGGCCATGCGGACGACAAGAGTGCCGATGCCGGCCGTCATTGCCACTGACGGCGGCGGTAGCACGGTCCAGATCAGCATCGAACCTGCGAGCAACCTGCCCCCCCTCGACATGGAGCAACTGTTTCTGGAACTCGCGCCGGAAGCGCGCATCCGGTTTCTCAGCGTCGTGCTGACAACCTGGCGAAGCGCATTCAAAGTTGCCGGAGATCCCTATTTCTGCCTGATCGTCGAAGACGCTCTCAATGCGTTGGCACCCTTGCCTCGGCCGGCGCGCATAACCTGCGAACTTGGCCGCGGACGGTACCTGGTCGAGACGACGATCAACGCGGAGTTCGACGACAAGCTTTCGATCTACGTGGTCGGCGCGGCAAGTGTCAGCCAGTTGCGGCCCAAGGCTATCGTCCGGCGCCGCACGAAAGGAGCCTGGCAGGCCTGCCACTTCATAGCCGAGATGCCAAACCTCAGCCCCCCGCTTCAGCTTGTGCTGCTCAGCAAGAACGGCGCCGCCATCAGGCAGCTTTCCCAGCGCGATGCGCAATGTCCGGGCCTGACGCGCTGGTGGACAGACAATCGTGACGCGGTCGAACTGCGAGAATTGCTCATTCAGCACCTCGCCACCTGGCCGAACGGCGGACCGGCAACCGCGATCGACCTGCAAATCCGCGCGCCCCTCAAAGAACGCCACGTCCAGAGAGCGGCGCAACAGCCATCCGGACAGGTAGACCTGGCGCTCGCCCTTTCCGACAGCCTGCTCGTCGGCGGCTGGTATCACGATCCGTCCTCCATGCTCGCCGGCATCGACTACCTGCAGGCAGATGGCAAAGCCGTGCCGCTCGACGGCAACATCTACGAATTCCCCGGATGGGCTCAGACGCAGGCCGACAAATCGAAGACGGATGTGACCGGCTTCGTGGCCCGCCTCCCCCTTGATCAGCCGCTCGGCCCGCTGCTGCAGCCACGGTTTCAGATGCGGTTCGCATCTGGGGCTGTGAAATCCCTCATCCCGCCGCCGCAGCCTTTCGAACCGGTGCTGCAGCGAAACCAGATCCTGCGCGCAGTCCCACCGCAACACGCGATCGACGACGCCTTCCGCACGATCCTCGCGCCGGCGCTGAGAGAAGTCGAGCAACGTCTCGGCAAGACGGTCGAGGTAAAGCGCACGAGAGACTATGGCCTGCCGCAGCAGGCGCCGCTCGTATCGATCGTGATCCCGCTCTACAAGGTCCTCGACTTTCTCCGCTTCCAGTTGTCGGGCATGGCGACAGACCCCTGGCTGATGGAAAATGCCGAATTGGTCTTCGTGCTCGATTCTCCGGAAATACAGGACGAGACCGAGCATCTTCTCGGCGGGCTGCACCTGTTGCACGGGCTCCCCATGCGACTGGTGGTCATGAACCGGAACGGCGGTTACGCGCGGGCCTGCAACACCGGCGCACGCCTGGCTCGTGGCTCCATGCTTGTCATGCTCAACTCCGATGTCGTCCCTTGCGAACTGGGCTGGGTGCAGACCCTGATAGAACCGATCATGCGCGGGGAATTCGGTGCGATCGGCCCGAGGCTGATCTTCGAAGACAGGTCTCTACAACACGCTGGCCTCTATTTCGGCCGCGACCAGCGCGGGATCTGGCTGAACCACCACTTCCATAAGGGCATGCCCAGCAATTATCTGCCGGCACAATTGGCTCGAGCCGTTCCCGGCGTCACCGGAGCTTGCCTCGTCACCTCGAGGGATATCTACGACAGCGTCGGCGGCTTCACCGAGGACTACATCATCGGTGACTATGAAGACAGCGACCTCTGCCTGAAGATCCGCCGGGCCGGCTTCGAGATCGGCTACGAGCCGTCGGCATGTCTCTATCACTTCGAGCGCCAATCGATTCGGCGCAGCCAGGACTACATGCGCGGGGTCGCCAGCCAATACAACTCCTGGCTCCACACCCAGCGCTGGGACGATGACATCGCCGCGCTGATGGCGCGCGATGTTCGACCGCAAAGAGAACCCGTGTCCCCCGATGACCGCACACTTGAATGGACAAATGCATGATCGATGCCCTGCCGCGCGATGAAATCGGTACACCGCCGCCCGTTGACGATGCGCATCTTTCCTGGCTGACCGACAGCGTTTCGCGCAACCGCTTCCTTCCGCAGCCGGACGCCAACAGCATTTTCGTCGGCGACGGCGATTTCCGGGCGATCGGCGCCGAGTTTCTCGGCCATTTTATCCGAAAGGGCGGCTTGCGGCCGCATCATCGCGTCCTTGATATCGGCTGCGGCATCGGCCGCATGGCCGTTCCGCTCACCCAATATCTCGATGGCGACCGCGGCCGCTATGAAGGCCTGGACCCCGTGGAGGGTGGTATCCGGTGGTGCAGGTCGACAGTGACGCCGACCTACCCGAACTTCGCCTTCCAGCGCCTCGACATCGCCCATGACCTCTACAACCCTTCCGGCAAGATCAGAGGGCGTGAGCTGAAACTGCCGTTTGCCGACGGGCAATTCGATTTCATCATCATGACATCGGTTGTCACGCACCTGCCAGCAGACGAGGTGATGGCCTATTTGGCTGAGATCTTCCGGGTGCTGGCACAGGGCGGCCGTTTGTTCATGACCGCCTTCATCGTTGATGACGTCGCCAGACAAAACGCCACGGGCCGCCGCGACCCGCGCCTCGCCTTCGCGCGCGCCGGCCAGGGCCCCTGCTGGTTCGTGCCGGACCAGCCGCCGCTCGCAGCGGTCGGTTTCGACGATGGTTTTCTGGAGGGTGCGCTCGATCGCGCTGGCCTCTCGGTCGTGCTCAAATCCTTCGGCCATTGGCGTGCACCGGGCGGCACCCACTATCAGGACATTCTCGTGGGCGAGCGTCGACGGAGCGCTGCATGACCAAGCGCATTCTCGTCGTGGCCCACAATCATCCGGCCCTTCATCCCGGCGGCACGGAAGTCTTCGCGCACGATCTCTTCCGCGCCTACCAACGGGCAGGACACGAGGCGCTGTTCCTGGGTGCGGTCAACCAGGTTCATCGCGAGGCAAGGCCGGGCACGAGTTTCCAGGCCATTGGGCCGACGGGCGACGAAATCCTGCTTTGGGCGGGTCATTTCGATCGCTTTTTCATGAGCCAGATCGATCTCTACGGGTTCGTCCCTGATCTCACCGAACTGCTGCGCGAATTCCAACCGGATGTGGTGCACCTTCACCATATCCTGCTGATGGGCGCCGAGTTCCCGCATATCGTGCGCAGGACGCTGCCAGCATGCAAGGTCGTCATGACGCTGCACGACTATTACCCCATCTGCCACCATGACGGGCTGATGGTGCGTACCGACAAACGGGAACTCTGCCACGGATCGAGCCCGGACCGCTGCCATGCCTGTTTCAAAGACATCAAGCCCGATCGCTTCGCCTTGCGCGAACAACATCTCAAGGCGCTACTGGGCACGATCGATGGTTTCGTCGCACCGAGCGAGTTCCTGAAGCGTCGATATGTCGAATGGGGAATTGCCGAAAGCCGTATTTCGGTCATCCCCAACGGCCTGCCGGCCCGAGCATTCGAGACCAGCAGTAACAAACCCAAGGCCGGCCGGCCCGTCTTCGGCTACTTGGGCAACCTCAACCCTTGGAAGGGGACCAAAGTGCTGCTGGAAGCGGCGCGTCAACTGATCGTTGACGGCGTCGACTTCGAGCTGCGCGTCCACGGCGGCGCCCCGTTCCAGACCCCTGAATTCGTTGCCGACATCGAGCGCCTGTTTTCCGAAACGGCACCCCAGGTGCAGCGACGCGGACCATATCGGCGGGAGGATGTCGCCGCCCTTATCGGCGCCGTCGACTGCACGATCGTGCCCTCCATCTGGTGGGAAAATGCACCGCTGGTAATCCAGGAAGCACAGGCGCAGGGCCGCCCGGTGATCGTTAGCAATATCGGCGGAATGGCTGAGCTTGTGAGGAACGGCGTCAACGGCCTGACCGTCGCTCCCGACGATCCGCGCCAGCTTGCGGGCGCCATGCGTCAGATCATCGAAAAGCCGACGCTACTGCGTCAACTGTCAGGCAGAGCCGTTCGGCCTGATGATATCGACACGACTGCTGGGCGTTACCTCACTCTTTTCGATCTCCAGCAGGTTCAGGCCGCATAAAGAGGATTCATGGCTGAAGTCGCACAAAAACTCGATACGCCGCCTGAGAACGATGGCGGCAAACCGGTCAACGGCCGCGTCGATGCCGTCGATGGCGGACGTCTGTTCGGCTGGGCGTTCGACCCCGCTGCCCCGGATCAACGGCTGAAGGTCCGCGTCCTCCTCGACGGCGCACCGGTCGCCGAAGCCATTGCCGACCGTAACCGGCCGGACCTCAAGCGAAACGGGATCGGAGACGGCAAGCACGCTTTCGAGATCGCCCTGCCGGAGGCGGTGCAGAAGCGCAGCCGCGATCTCGTCGTCATGGCGATCACGGGAGACGGCGCGGGCCAGCCTCTGCGCGTGCCGCAACCGGACGAGCAAGCAGCAGAAGCGCTGATCGCCGCACCGTTGACCAGGGTGCTCGACAAACTGGACGTGCTGATGGCTGCGCAGCGGCAGCTGCAGATTTCTCAACGTTCGCTGCAGCGCGTACCTCATATCGGCGCGGATGCGGCGGAGGGCGACGGCGCCGAAGACCCGAGCGCCGGCATCGACGGTCTTCGTGCCGATGTGAGCCAGCGGCTTGACGAACTGGACGTGCACCTGTTGCGGATGGATGGCGTCGTGGCTGGTATGGAGAAGACACTTGCCGCTCTACAGAAGCGGGCGGGCGGCGACACCAAGCCGCTTGTGCTGCTTCTCTTCGTTCTCATGGGGTTTGCAGCGGGCGCGCTGCTCACCTTGCTGGCGAGATGATGATGCGGCAGGCAACGGCAATCGACGAAAAGCCCTATGGTCCCACCGGCTCCCCAACCGCGGCTAAGTCCGTGCGCTTCGGGAAGGGCCGGGCGATTTCCTGTCGGATTGATCCAGACACCGTGCTCATCCTTGGCAGCGGCCGTCCGAGGGGCCATGCGCTTTCGGTCAGGGCTGATGGCGCATCGTCCGCGCAGGACGCCGCCTTTGTAGCAAACTGGGCCTTGCCGGCGTCGTCGCCTTCAGCGACGCACGGTTTCGCAGCACTTCTGACGCAGCCAAACGCCGGCACGCCTATCACCATGGTCGACGTTGATGACGGGCGCACGCGTGAGCGTTTCATCGTCGCGCCAAGACAGATCTCGATCGAAGAAGCGGCAGCCCTCATCGCGCAGACCGCTGCAGGAGAGACCGTCGCGGTCATCAGTCGCCTCGCCGACCAGCTCATGGCACAGCCGACGAACCGCGGCAGGGTTTCTGCCGGACTTTCCCTGATCCGGGCGCTGCAGCCATCCGACGGCTTCATCGAACTGGTCGGCGAGACCCATGACGGCGTCATCGTCATCATGGGCTGGAGCCGCGCGTTCGTTCCCGGACGTTTCCAAGCCTATCTTCTTGCCGGCGCAACGACTGTCGCCGATTGTTTCGTCGCCAGTTTTGCGCGGCCCGATATACCGGACGGCGAACTGGGCTTCATCGCCGTTCTCGAGACAGACGGTAGGGTGCGCGCCGACACGCTCAAAGGTGTCATATACAACGCCGGTGGCGGCTGGCACATGACGCCGGCCCATTCTCGCGTGCAGGTCAGCGCGGCCCTGGACACACCGGACCATATCCGCTCTGTGCTGCTCGAAGCCCGGGCGACGCCGGAGGTCATGCTGCGCTTGCGGTCCGCGGCCAACGGCTTTACCGGCAAGGATACGGTATCGAGCCTCCCCGTCCCGGTTCGCATGGACGTCGACCGGGTCTTCGAGACCGATGACGGCGACATGTTGATTTCCGGCTGGCTGCTCGACCCGGAGCACCATGTTCTGGCTGTCAAGCTACGGCGGCCTGGCGGAGAGGCCAGGCTCGACGACAGGTGGACGCGGCTCGATCGGATCGACGTTTCGCAAAGCTTCGCCGATCAACCCGCGTTCCGGGCGTCGCTCGACAGCGACGATCAGGCCCACGGATTTGTCGCCCATGCCAAGCTGTCTGGTGGCAAACCCGACGCAGCGCCGTTTCTGGAACTCACCTTGCGAGATGGACGCCGCGCCTTTCTGCCCCTGATGCCCAAGCGGTTGCCCGCCCGAAGGGCCGCACTCCAACAACTGTCGCTGTTCGATGCGGCCAACTGGGCGCTGCCGGCGATTGTCGATCGCCAGATCGTTCCGCTGCTTTGCAACGCCGCCGTCGCCGCGCCCCGTATGGAAACGGTTGTCGACATCGGGCAGTTCGACGAGAATACCGGCATCCCTATAATCGTCGGCTCCACTGTCGGCATGCCGGAAGTCGGCCCGCTGCTTGCGTTGCTCGCGCTCGATCCGCAGACCCGCTGCGCGCCGCTTGTGATCGTCGTGAGCAAGCCCACCTTCCAACGGGATCTTGTGCGATTGCGACAGTTGGCACGGTTTTACCGGCTTTCAGTCAGACTGGTCTGTGCAACCGGAGCGCTCGATCGGTTCGATCTCCTGTCGGTTGGGGCAGCAGAGGTTTCATGCGAGACCGTTGTCACCATGTCTGGGTCACTCGTCCCGGCGGCCAAGGGGTGGTACGGCGCACTGACGGCGGTCGGAGTGGACCACGTTGGAAGCGTGATTTCGCCGATGCTTGCCTACGACGATCATTCGGTGAAATGGGCCGGGAGCTGGCTTTCCGAGGGTGGCGACCAGCTGCTGCTCGATCGTTACGCCGGTTATCCGTTGATGGCGATTGCGGCGCTGCAATTGACGCGCGTCGACATTGCGTCGCTCGAATGCTGCATCATGCCGCGCGCAGTCCTGAAGGATGCGATGCGTGATTGCGGCGTCTATCTCGGTTCAAAACAGAAGGCGCGCGAGATCGGCCTGAGGGTCAACCAGGCAGGCATTGCCGCCTGGTTGCTGCCGTCGATCCAAATGCTCGGCTGCGACGAGCCGATGTCGGGAGAGCAGAACGGCAAGCTTGCCGCCCTCGCCGAACGCATCGACGTCGAGATACTTAAGTCACGGTGGCGAAACGGCCATGAGAGCCATCATTCATTTGACAGGATTTCCGCATGATGGGGCAAAAGCTTCGCGTCCTGGTGATCTCGCATGCACATCCCACGTTTTCGCTCGGTGGGGCGGAGGTCGCCTCGCATAACCTGCATCGCAGCCTGAACGCGATGGAGAATGTCGAATCCGTGTATCTCGCGGCGGCCTCCCCTCCACTTCAACGACACGCGTCATCGGCGCTCATGAGTGCCCGTTTGCCACAGGAAGAGGTGTTGTTCCACACGGATGCCTATGATCATTTTCACCTGGCGAATGAGGATGTCGAAGCGATTGAGCGCGATCTGCTGCGGTTCGTCCGCGATGTCAAACCGGATGTGATTCATTTCCATCACGTTCTCGGTTTTGGCCTCGAAGCCCTTTATGCCGTGCGCAACGCTCTGCCAGACGCCGCAATCCTTCTCACGCTGCATGAATTCGTCCCGATCTGCCACAACCACGGTCAGATGGTGAAGCGACCGACAGGCCAGCTCTGCGAGCAGGCCTCGCCCACGGCCTGCAACAGCTGTTTTCCGGATATCCCAGCATCAAGGTTCCTGCGGCGCGAGGCGCTCGTGCGCACCATGCTCCTCGACATGGTCGATGCATTCGTTTCGCCGAGCGCTTTTCTCGCCAAGCGCTACGCCGAGTGGGGGATCGACCGGCAGCGCATTCGGGTCATCGAAAATGGGATCATGGGGAAGGAAGCGGCTCCTGTCCGCGACGTTACGCGAAGCGACGGCCGTCGCAATCGCTTCGCGTTCTTCGGCCAGATGACGCCGTTCAAGGGCGTGGACGTGCTGATCGATGCCGTCGGCCGGGTGCCCGATGAGATATGGGGTGACGACGCCTATCTGATGATCTTCGGCGCCAATCTCGAGCGCCAGCCGGTCGAATTCCAGGAGCGGATGAAAAAGCTGATCGAGCGAGCCGGTCGGCGCGTCCGCTTCTACGGCAGCTACCAGAATGCGGATCTGCCAAAGCTCATGCGCTCCGTCGATTGGGTGATCTTTCCATCGATCTGGTGGGAGAATTCGCCCGTCGTCATCCAGGAAGCGCTGCTGCACCGCCGCCCGCTCATCTGCTCCGACATAGGCGGCATGGCCGAAAAAGTCCGCGATGGTGTCGATGGACTGCATTTCCGCGCCGGCAACGGCCAGCACCTTGCGGATCGGATCGTCGAGGTCCTGAACGACGACACGGTCTGGGGCCGTTTGCGCAGCACCATGCGAGGCCCCTTCAGCGCCGAGGATTGTGCGCGCGAACACCTCAACGTCTATCGCAGCCTGCTCAGCGAAAAAACCAGTGCCGCGCAGCGCGAACATCGCGTCGAGATGCGCGTCTCGTGACAGTTCCAACGACGGAATAGGCTTTTGGCACGCATTTTGGTCATGATCCCCGCCGGCGAGATCTACGCACATGACAGCGTTCGCTGGTATCAACACTGGGACATCTCGTCTCACATCGATACCTACCACAATATGGGCGATGCGTTCGTCTTCGACTCGTCGCTGAAGCTGCTGCGTTTCGAAAAACTCGGTGTTCTGGAGATATCAGAGTTCAGGCCACGCGAGATCGCCCGTCTTCGGGAGGAATACGACTACGTGTTCCTGCGCGGATCGAACTACATTCACGATGCCATGGACTGGGAAGCGGCAGCGACGGTCCTGAAGGCGCTCGGCCTGCCCATCATCGGCTTCGGTATTGGCGCACAGGCGCCGGTGGACGGAAAAATCAGGATCTCCGACGACACCCGCACCGTGCTGCAGTTGATGTCTGAATCGACGACGACGATCGGTGTGCGTGGGGCCTATTCGGCCGACGTTCTCTGGAGCCTTGGCATCCGCAACATCAGAATTGTCGGTTGCCCCACCGCCTTCCGGCGGAACGACCCGGAACTGCGCATCACGCTGCCGCCGTTGGAGCAGGTCCGCAACGTCGGTGTCACTGTCCGGCGAGAAGTCTCAAGCGCCTACGCCAAGGACATCGAGCGTTATCTCACTTTCCATCGTGATCTGGTGAAAGCCATGGCCGGACGCTTCGAGACGGTGCTTTTGGCGCAAGGCGAGGTCGAGGAAAAGAAGCTCGTGCTGGGTGACGAGGCACAACGCGAAGAAGCGATCACGGCGCTCAAGGCCGACCATTGGACATCATCGTGGTACCTCGATGAGACGATGCTGGACCTCTACCGGCAAAGGCTTTTCTATTCCGATGTCGTTGCCGACTACGAACGGTTGATCCGCGCCCAGGATCTGGTGCTCGGCTACCGCCTGCACGGCAACCTGATGGCGCTGGCGAACGGGGTCCCCTCGATCTACTGCACCTATGACAGCCGGACGGCCGAATTCTCGGACACATTCAAGATCCCGAGTTTCGACGTCTTCGGGCAGACGGCGTTCTGCCTCGAGGACTATTGGGACCAAGCCCTTTTCGACCGGTACAACCGTGCCTGGTTCCACACCTATGGCGAAATGTGCCGGTTCCTCTCCGAAAATGGTGTCGCGCACAAGATGCACGACATCCTCACGACCCCACAGTCGAAAATCTCCCGAGTTGCTTGAAGCGAAGAGGTGTGAATATGCAAAACGCGAAAATCCCGAACAAGGTGCGCAAGGCGATCATCCCGGCCGCCGGGTTCGGCACCCGAATGCTGCCGGCGACGAAAAGCGTTCCCAAGGAACTGCTACCGATCGTCGACCGCCCCATCCTCGACTACATCGTCAGCGAGGCGTTTGCCGCAGGAATCGAACACGTGATCATCGTCACCGGACGCATGAAAGGTGCAATCGAAGACTACTTCGATCACGCATTCGAGGTCGATGCCACGCTTCGCAAGGCCGGCAAGAACCCGCTGGCCGACCGGTTGGCGACGGCAACGCCCGATGCGGGAAGTATCTCGTTCGTGCGCCAGCAACAGGCCCGTGGTCTTGGACACGCAGTCTGGACTGCGCGTCACATCGTCGGCGACGAACCTTTCGCGGTTCTGCTGCCTGACATGCTGATGGTCGATCACGAGCCTTGCCTCAAATCCATGACGGATCTTTACCAGCGGCACGGCGGCAATCTGGTGGCGGTTGAACGGTGCTTGCCGGAAGAGGCCCACAAGTTCGGCATCGTTTCCCTGAAGCAGACGAGGGCCGGTGCGCTGGTCGACGGTCTTGTAGAAAAACCTGCCCCGGGGACAGCGCCAAGCAACCTGTTCATTTCCGGCCGCTACATTTTGCAGCCCGAGATCTTCTCGATCCTCGAGAACCAGACACCGGGTGCTGGCGGCGAGATCCAACTGACCGACGCCATGATCACGCTGATGGCAAATCAGGAGATCCGTGCCTTCGAATTTGCCGGCCGGACATTCGACTGCGGAAACCCGACAGGTTTCGTCGCGGCCAATCTGCATATGGCGATGACGCGCACCGACATTGCTGCGGGCATATACGGCGAGATGCATGCGATCATGTCGCCCGCGCGCGCTATAGCTTGATTTCAGCACATATCGGCGGCTGGCGAAGTACTGGACACTTCGCCAGCCGCCGCCGAGAAAGTGCCTGGGTTACAGGACACCGACAGAAGTGTTCATGGCACATTTGCAAGAAAGAGGCTGAAACCCTGGCCTCAATACCGGCGTGATGCGCTTCGATTGGGTTGCCCCGTTGTCCTCGTCGTCGAACGGGATCGTGAGCACCTGGAAGTGGAAATCGGCATGTCCGCCCGGTGTCGCACTGTAGGGCAGATCGGAGTAGCTGATCGCCATGTCACCGTCCTTGAAGACTTGAAGACGGTCGCTGCCGGTGTTGAGCAGCCCCCCACCCTTCACCTGAAATGCGATGCAGAGACTGTTGCCGGCGACGCGGGCGATGTCGGCCTCCGACCGCAGGCTATTCCGGCCTCGACAGCACCCGTGACGTCTTCGAAGTCGATGACGTCCCCGTCGCTTGCACAGGACAAGATGCCTGAAAGACGCGGGCTGCGGCATAGCTGTCCGGGCCCAATCGCGCGCCAAGACAATTGGGCGGGGCCGCAACCATTTAGGAAGGTGGCTTACACTCAGCATGAAGCATTGCGGATGAAGACGCTTGTACGCCAGGGTGAATCTGGCTTACCTGACCCGGTTTCAATTTCCAGAGAGTGAGCGTGGGAAACAAAACTGGACGGCCGAACATTCTTCTTATCACCTGCGATCAATGGCGCGGCGACAGCCTGTCCGCAGTTGGTCATCCCGTCGTAAAAACGCCCAATGCGGACGCATTAGGCCGAGAGGGCGTGCTGTTCCAGCGCCACTATGCAGGTACCGCCCCCTGCTCACCGGCGCGCGCTTGCCTCTACACCGGCCTCTATCAGATGAACAATCGTGTCTGCCGCAACGGCACGCCGCTCGACGACCGGCACGATAACATTGCCCGCGCTGCCCGCAGAGTCGGCTACGATCCAACGCTCTTCGGGTATACTGATGTTTCACCCGATCCGCGCAACCACGCGCCCGCCGACCCGTTTCTGCGCACCTATGAAGGCGTTCTGCCCGGTTTCACGACCCGCCAGCTTTTGCCCGAGCATCAGAAGGCCTGGCTGTCCTGGCTTGCGGCCCGCGGCATCGATTCCAGCGGCGGCTTCCCTGCTGTCCATCGGCCGGTTGCTTCAGATGCCCCGGAGATCAGCAACGCCGTGCCCGCCTATTCCAAGGACGAGACGCCTACGGCTTTCCTTGCCGGCGAATTCCTGCGGTGGCTTGGTGAGCAGGATGAAGGCGAGCCTTGGTTCGCCCACGTCTCGTTCCTCAGCCCGCATCCGCCGTTCATCGTGCCCGAGCCGTTCAACACGATGTACGACCCGGCAGAAGGACCAGGCTATCATCGCGCTTCCACGGTCGAGGCGGAAAAGGCACACCACCCTTTCCTCGCTTATCATCTTGAGCACAGCCAGAAAAAGTCGGGCTTCATCCCTGGTGCTGCCGGCAACGTCGCCGACTGGACCGAGGACGAGTTTCGCAAGATTCGCGCGCTCTACTACGGCATGATATCGGAGGTCGATGGACAGCTAGGTCGCATGTGGAAAGGCATAAAGGACGAAGGCGTCTGGGACGATACCATCATCATCCTCACCTCAGACCATGCGGAGATGATGGGCGACCACTTCATGCTCGGAAAGGGCGGGTGGTTCGACGGCAGCTACCACATCCCCCTCATCATCAAGGCGCCTGGGCACGCACAGGCTGCTGGCACGAAAGTCAATCGCTTCACCAGTGCGGTGGACATTATGCCAACCTTGCTCGACCTTATCGGCGGCAAGGCCCTGCCGCATCTCGACGGCCAGTCGCTGAAGCCCTTCCTCGATAACGCAGAACCCGATACCTGGCGCGACGCCGCATTCTGGGAATACGACTTCCGCTCGATCGCCAAAGGGGCAGCCGAGGCCCACTTCGGTGTGGACTCCCGTGCCCTCAACCTGGCCGTTGTCCGCACCGAGACGGTTAAATACGTGCACTTCGGCACCGGCCTACCGCCATTGCTCTACGATCTCGCCAATGATCCCGGCGAAACGTGCAACCTCGCCGACGACCCAGCCTGGCTGTCTGTTCGGCTCGAATGCGCAGAGCGGCTACTAGCCTGGCGCGCGCGGCATCTGGACCAGTCGCTGGCCCTGTCGGAACTGACAGACGCCGGCGCAGTCGGCCATCTGGCCCGCCTGCCCTGATTGGCCGCCGCCCCAGGCGGACGTCTGAAACGCCGCTCCTGCGCAACGACAAGAGGTTTTGTCTTGGGAATGCAGCGCGACTAGGGCGCCGGCACAGCAGGAAGCTAGGCCGATTTTTGCGTCACTGCGGCAGCGATATCCGACGCACATCTCAAAAGTGGCCATTCGCGTTCGGAACGGCAGCAGACCATTAAATTTTCTTGCCCTGACCCGAAGGTATTCGCGTTTGCGCGGCGGAGCTGCAGACATGTAGCCTCAAATCCGGTCGACCGAGATTTCGTCAAGGGTGCATCACGGACTCGGGTTGAGCTGCCAGTAGAGGATCTGCGGCTCCTGCGTGGTCCGCACCCTCCACGGCATCTCCGGCCATCGCCAGGAGGCGCCCCGAAGTCCAGCGGCAAGGACACGCTTGGTGGTCCCTGTTCACGCCGGGTTTCGCGAGGTTTCCTCCTCCAGCCTGACGAATGAGCGTTGCGTCGGCGGGAGGCCGTCTCAACGAGCAAACAAGCAATCTTTCGCTGTCCCGACTTCCATCCAAAAAGGCGGAATATGTCTAGCAAAGTTCCCTCGCACGCCCGCATCGTCATCGTCGGCGGAGGCGCCATCGGTACCAGCATCGCCTATCATCTCGCCAAGGCCGGAGAGAAAGATGTGGTGGTCCTGGAAAAGACGGCGTTGACCGCAGGCTCTACCTGGCATGCTGCCGGGCTGATGGGGCAGTTGCGAAGCAAGGTGAATCTTACCCGCCTGATGCAGTACAGCGCCGATCTCTGCGCCCGGATCGGTGCGGAAACAGGACAGGACGTCGGCTGGAAGAACGTTGGCAGCCTCCGGTTGGCCGCCTCCGATGCCCGCTGGGAGGAATTGAAACGCGCCCACACCGCTGCGAAAAATTACGGCTTCGACATGGAACTGGTCGGCCCGGACGAGATCCGGCGACTGTTTCCGCTTGTCGACGTCAAAGGGCTGCGCGGTGCGACCTGGATTGCCTCGGACGGCCACGTCGCCCCCTATTCGTTGACCCATGCTTATGCCAAGGGTGCCCGGGCTGGCGGCGTGCGCATCGTTGAAGGTGTTACCGTAACCGGCTTTACGATAGACGATCGCCGCATCACGACGGTGAAGACCACTGAAGGTGACATTGGCTGCGAGGTCGTCGTCAACGCCGCCGGCCTGTGGGCGCGCCAACTCGGCGAACTCGCGGGCATCGACCTGCCGATCACCGTTGTCGAGCACGAATATTTTGTTACCGAGAAATCACCGCTGGTGCCGGACGATCTGCCGACACTGCGCGACCCCGATGCGAATTTCTACGTCAAGCCGGAGCCGGGCGCTATGGTGATCGGAGGCTGGGAGAAAGAAACGCGCGCCGCCTACGGTCTGGGCAAGTTGCCGATGAGCTTCGGCCAGGAACTGTTCCCCGACGACCTCGAGCGCATTGCCGAAGTGATCGAAGGCGCATCGAACCGTATTCCGATCTTGAACGAGCTCGGCGTGCGCTCGGTTGTCAACGGTCCCATACCGATCTCGGCCGACGGAGAACCGGTGATGGGCCTTGCGGGTGACTTCGAGAACTTCTTCGTTGCCTGCGGCTTCACCTCCGGGATCGCGGCCTCGGGTGGTGCCGGGCGTGCCATGGCAAACTGGATTGTCGAGGGCGACCCAGGCATGGACCTCTGGGCCTTCGACCTGCGCCGCTTCGGCAACCCGCACGGCGGGCTCGCATACCTGCGCGACAGTGCCATCGAGGCCTACTCGAAATACTACGCCGTCGCCTGGCCGGAAGAGGAACGGTCGGCTTGCCGCCCGTTGCGCCGGTCGCCGCTTTATGCAGCCCTAACGGCGAAAGGCGCGGTCAACGGCGTGAAGTTCGGCTGGGAACGCCCCAATTACTTCCTGAAATCCGGCGAGCCAAAACCGCCGCTCGAAACCTTTGAGCGCGCGCCCTATGGCAACGTCATCAGTCGCGAGCATCGGGCGGTGCGCGAGGGCGTAGCGTTGGTCGACCAATCGTCCTTCTCCAAGTTCGAGGTCTCAGGGCCAGGTGCTCTTCGTTACCTGCAATGGCTGGCAGCCGCCAACGTCGACCGCAGTGAAAACGCGGTGATCTACACGCAGCTGCTCAACAAGCGCGGCGGAATCGAAGCCGATCTCACGATCATGCGACGCCGCGAGGATCGGTTCCATGTGGTGACAGGTTCGGCCTTCGGCACGCGCGATGGCGGCTGGATCCGCCGCCACATGCCGCGTGACGGCTCTGTTCACGTACAGGATGTAACCAGCGCCTATGGTGTCATCAACCTTTGCGGCCCGTTGTCGCGCGACGTCCTTGCCAAAGCGAGTGAAGACGACGTCGGCAACCACGCCTTCCCCCACATGACGTGTCGCGACATCCGTATAGGCTGGGCCCCCGTCATGGCCGCGCGCGTCACCTATGTCGGCGAACTCGGCTGGGAGCTCCATGTGCCGACCGAATACATGGCATACGTCTACGAGCTGTTGAAGGCGGCAGGCACCGAGTTCGGCATCGCCGACGTCGGCTACAAGGCAATCTCCAGCCTGCGCATGGAAAAACGCTACCTTTACTGGGGCGCCGACATCACTCCCGACGACACCCCCTTGGAGGCGGGTCTGGGCTTTGCCGTGTCTATGAAGAAGGGCAACTTCCAGGGCCGCGACGCGATCGCCGCGCAGAAGGAGGGCGGCATCGCCCGCAAACTCGCTTGCTTCCGGCTCGATGAGCCACTGCCGGTCTATGGGGGCGAAGCGATGTCGGTGAATGGCCGCGTGGTCGGCATGACCACCAGCGGCGATTTCGGCCACACCGTCGGCGCTTCGCTCATATTCGGATATCTCAAGGGCGAGGATATGGCGCTCAGTGAAATCGAAGTGGAGGCGTTCGGCCGCCGCAGCAGGGCGACAGTCGTCGAACGCTGCGCCTATGATCCTTCCGGCGAGCGCATCCGCCTGTAGGTTCGACACGAGCGGGCCGGCCCGGTGCCACGGAGGGCAAGACCACCATTCCTGGCACATGCTCGTCGTCATCATTGGGCTGCAGCGAAAGCGGCAGCCCTCAGGTCAATTTGACGATCTGGAGGCGACGACTGCGCGTCGCTTCTTCGCCACCAAGACTGCGACAGACGCACCCCGCCGATCGATCGTTGCCGCCAACGCGAAGGGCGGTGCAGTGCTTCGAGTTGATGCATGTTACAGGCAAAGGCGCCGCAGCCAGCGATTTGGCTCATCTACCGATGGGGTCTTTCGCGCCGTGCGCCGCCCCGCTCGGCACTTCTTCCGGCGCTCCGCGAACCGGCTCCGTCGATGGTGGGATGCCGCGCCTGCGGCAATCCCCTTCGCCACTTCCCAGCGACGCCAAGGCCTAGACGGTTAAGGTTCGCCCTACACTTTCACCCTCAGACCTTTCGGGTCATAGGCAGGGGAAAGATGCACCGTTGCAGCGAACCGGTCACCGGCCAATTCAACTTCGAAACGGCCGGCTTCCAGGAACGCCCGGTCCACGCCTGCGGGATTGTCGACGAGAGCGAGGGCAACGGAGCGGCCGAGCGTGTGAGCGTAAGCGGCCGACCGGACTTCCCCTATCGGCTGTCCATCACGCAGGATCAGTTCGCCGCCCCAAAGCATCGGCAGGGGATCGTCCACGGTGAATTGCACGATGCGCTTGGAAGATGTACCCCTCGCCTTTGCCGCCACGAGCGCTTCACGGCCGATGAAACCGTCAGGTTTGTCGAGCGACACGGCAAAACCGAGACCGGCCTCATAAGGAGTGATATCCGGCGTCAGCTCGCGGCTCCAGGCGCGATAGCCCTTTTCAAGCCGGAGCGCCTCCAGCGCGTAATAGCCGCAATCGGTCAGCCCAAAATCGCGTCCGACATCGTGCAGCGCCTCGTAGACACCCACGGCGAACTCTGTCGGGACGATCAGCTCCCAGCCGAGTTCGCCGACATAGGTCATGCGGTTGGCATAGGCCGTGGCGTAGCCGATGTCGATTTCGCGGATCGTGGCGAAGGGGAAGCTTTCGTTGGAAAGGTCGGCAGAGGTAAGACGGGTGAGAATATCGCGGGACTTCGGCCCCATCAGCGCCAGGACTGAATAGGCCGAGGTAACGTCGGTGAGCGTCACATGGGCGTCTGCCGTCAGGTTCTTGCGGATCCAGTCCGCGTCATGCACCGCTTGTGCCGAACCGGTGACGAGAAGAAAGCGGTCGGTCGCAAGACGCATGACCGTCAGGTCGCTCTCATAGCCGCCGCGATCGTTCAGGAGCCCGGTGTAAATGGACCGGCCGATGGTAACATCGATATCGGCCGCGCAAATACGATTGAGGGCGACCGCGGCATCCCGACCTTGGATGAGAAGCTTCGCGAATGAGGTCTGATCGAAGATGCCGACCGCCTCGCGCGTCGCCTTCATCTCGCGCCTGACCGCTTCGTGCCAGTTTTGCCGGCCGAAGGCATAATCCGTGACCGGCTTTTCGCCCTCGGTCGTAAACCAGTTGGCGCGCTCCCAGCCCATCTTCGAACCGAAGCAGGCGCCCTTGGCCGCAAGCCGGTCATAGAGCGGCGAGCGGCGGAAGGGACGCGCCGTATCCAGCTCGCGATTGGGCCAGGGCATGGCGTAGTGCAGCCCGAGCGTCTCCTTGACGCGGTCATGCAGCCAGCGCGGATTGTTGTTGAAGTTTGCGAAGCGGCGGATATCCACCGGCCAGAGATCCATTGTCGGCGCGCCGTTGACGATCCATTCGGCCAGCGCCCGGCCGGCGCCCCCGGCACTGGCAATGCCCATCGAGTTGAAGCCGGCGCCGACGTAGAAATTCTTCAGCTCCGGCGCCTCGCCGAGCATGAAGTTGTTGTCCGGCGTAAAGCTTTCAGGACCGTTGTAAAACTTCTTCACCTCTGCTGTCGCCAGCTGCGGCACGCGCTGCAGGGCGTTCTGCATCAGGATTTCGAACTGGTCCCAGTCATCGGGCAGCAAGGCGAATTCGAAATCGTCGGGAATGCCCGCCATGCCCCACGGTTTCGCCTCCGGCTCGAAACCGCCCATGACCAGCCCCCCGACCTCTTCCTTGAAGTAGATATAGCCGTCGGGATCGCGCATGACCGGCAGATCCGGATGCACGCCTTCGATCCTGCCGGTGACGATGTACATGTGCTCGGCCGAATGCAGCGGCACCGATACGCCGCACATCAGCCCGACCTTGCGCGCCCATTGGCCGGCGCAATTGACGACGATCTCGGCTGAGATCGTCCCCTGGTCGGTTTCGACGCCGGTCACGACCCCATCGGCAACAGAAATCCCGGTCACGCGGACGCGCTCGATGATGCGAGCACCGCGGTTGCGTGCCCCCTTTGCCAGCGACTGGGTCAGGTCGGTCGGGTTGGCCTTGCCGTCGCCGGGCAGCCAGACGGCGCCCGCCAGATCGTCGATCGCCATCACCGGCCAGAGATCCTGGGCCTCCTTTGCCGAGATCACCTCGATGGCGACGCCCTGGGCGCGGGCGGACGCGGCCGTGCGCTTCAGCACCGTCATGCGGTCGGCAGACCTTGCCACCGAAACGGAACCGCAGTTCTTCCAGCCGGTGGCAAGCCCTGTTTCTGCCTCCAGTTCGCTATAGAGCTGCGTCGAATATTTGATGAGGCTCGTCATGTTCGCGTGGCTGCGCAGCTGGCCGACGAGGCCGGCCGCGTGCCAGGTGGTGCCGCCGCTCAACTGCCCCTGCTCCAAGAGTACGACGTCCGTCCAGCCGAGCCTGGTCAGGTGATAGGCGACCGAACAGCCGATAATGCCGCCACCGACGATGACGACCTGTGCCTGCGTTGGAAAATTCTGAGCCATGAAACGACCTCCCGAAGCGATGGAAGGCCACACCATAACAACGGAAGCGCAAATAACAAGACAAAACGTTACAAAAACTTACACTACATCACTCTGCAACAATCACGATCGGCCCCTTGCGCTTCAGCGCCTCGCAGATCGCCTCCGGCGGGCGCCGATCGACAATCACGCCGGCTGCAAGTTCGAATCTAGGAATTCGCAGCGGAGTCAGCCGGCCGAACTTCGAGCTGTCGAGCACGAAATATGCCTTGCCCGCCGTCGCCGTCATGCGCGAGCGCTGCTCCGCGCCGTTGCGGGTAAAGTCCGTCACTTCACCGTCAGGGGACAATCCGCCGCCACCGAGGAACGCCACATCCACCCGGAAGTGGCTGATTGCCTCGAGCGCGTCGATGCCGACGGCCGCCTCTTCCGCCGGATCGATCTC
The DNA here is from genome assembly GCF_002002725.1 of Sinorhizobium sp. A49. GTDB lineage: Bacteria > Pseudomonadota > Alphaproteobacteria > Rhizobiales > Rhizobiaceae > Ensifer. The sequence continues at coordinate 185,063 of NZ_MUNW01000054.1, forward strand.
GCCCCCAAGCATATGCACCCGCACCTGCGGCTGACGACACATCTGCAGCGCGATTGACAGCGAAGTGGTACAAATCGTTAGATCTTTCCGGTCCGTCAGCGCATGTGCCACGGCAAGCGTGGTGGTGCCCGAGTCGAGAAACACCACCATTCCGTCGCGCACGAGAGCTGCTGCGGCCCTGCCGATGGATGCCTTAGCCGACGCGTTCTCACCTCGCCTTTCGGTGAAGGCAGCTTCGGTCGGCTCGAACAACGTCGCCCCGCCATGAACGAGATCCAACTGGCCGCGCTCCGCCAGATGTTTCAGGTCACGCCGGATCGTCTGCCGCGACACGTCGAAATGGTCGGCAAGTTCTGTAATGCTGACAGTGCCATCGGAGACCAGACGGCGGAGGATCTCGCCATGGCGGCGGGGAGCGAGGGCGCGAGCGCTTTGACTATCTGACATGTCGTTATCTGCGACCATTTTCGGCGTTTTGACAAGATGTGCCTCTCAGGACGAGACATCGCCTGATTGAGTCGTGTTTTGCGCAGTGAACCCGACCCAATCGCCCGGTCACGCAAAATTACGCACCGGGAAGTCTATTTATGTTGTATAATGTAACTATTATTTGCATCATGTACCTAGCGCTGATGAACTCAAAAGGAGGAAGGGCAGTGCAGAAGGCATGCACACAAGGCCGCCGGTTTACCTTCTACCTTCTCGACGGCTACACCCAGCACGCATTCAGCTCCGCACTCGAGCCGCTGCGGCTCGCCAACGACGTGATGGGCAGGCCCTATTACAGCTGGCGTCTGCTGACACGTGACGGCCAACCGGGGCGATCAAGCTGCGGGATGCGCGTGGCGGCCGATGGAGCGCTCACGTCGGAACAGGACGGACTGCAGCAGCTAGATCGTCCTCACATGACCGTTGTCTGCGGCGGCAGCGCTGTTCCTCCAGCGGACGGAAAGGCCGAAGGCTGGCTGCGGATGTCGCGGCGAGGCCGGATCCCCATCGCCGGGCTCGCAGGCGGCCTCTACAGCCTCGCGCGCGCCGGCCTGCTAGGCGGGCGTCGCTGCGCCGTACACTGGGAACACTTTCCTGATTTCTCCGAGCGGTTCTTCGAAACGAAAGCCCGCCAGACGGCATTCGAGATCGCCGGCGAG